>JAQTXA010000001.1 GCA_028689025.1 Aliarcobacter sp. | reverse complement strand
TAGGTGTTTTAAACGTTTTATTACAAAAAGAGTATATTACTGGATTCAAAGTTATCGATGGACAAAACAATAAGAAAACAATTCAAGTTGAATTGAAATATGATGATAATGAGAAATCAGTAATCAATGAAATCACAAGAGTTTCTAAACCAGGAAGAAGAGTTTATAAAAACGCTTCTGAAATTAAAAACTTTAAAAATGGGTACGGTACTATTATCGTTTCAACTAACAAAGGTGTAATTGCTAATGATGAAGCATTTGCTGCTAATGTTGGTGGTGAAGTACTTTGTACTGTATGGTAGGAGAGTGTAATGTCTAGAATTGGAAAAAAACCTATCGCAATTCCTGCTGGAATTGAAGTAACAGCTAATGGTTCTTTAATTAGTGTTAAAAAAGGGAACAAAGTTTCTACTGTAGAAACACATGGTAGAGTTGGTATTGAAATCGCTGATGGACAAGTTGTTTTAACTAGAAATGGTGAAACAAAAGAGTCTTCTGCATTTTGGGGAACTTATAGAGCTTTAACTGCAAATGCTATTAATGGTTTAACTGAAGGTTTTACTAAATCTTTAGAAATCAATGGTGTTGGTTACAGAGCTGCTGTAAAAGGTGAAGTATTAGAGTTACAATTAGGTTATTCTCACCCAATTAACTATGAAATTCCTGAGGGATTAGAAGTTACTGTTGAAAAAAACATAATCCATGTAAAAGGTGCTGACAAACAACAAGTTGGTCAAGCTGCTGCAATTATTAGAGGCTTTAGAAAACCAGAACCGTACAAAGGTAAAGGTGTTAAATATACTGATGAGAAAATCATCAGAAAAGCCGGAAAAACTTCTAAGAAGTAAGGTGTAACTATGAGTAGAATAAAAGATTTAGCTAAAAAAAATGCTTTAAGAATCAAAAGAAAAAAAAGAGTTAGAGGTTCAATTTTTGGTACAGCTGAAAAGCCAAGAGTATCAATTTTCAAATCTAACAAATACGTTAGTGCACAAGCTATCAATGATGTTGAAGGTGTAACTTTAGCAGCAGTTAGCTCAAAAGCTATGGGTTTAAATGTGAATAAAGAAAATGCAGTAAAAGTAGCAGCACAACTTGCTGAAAACTTAAAAGCAGCTGGAATTGAATCAGTTGTTTATGACAGAAATGGTTATCTTTATCATGGTGTTGTAGCAGCATTTGCTGACGCATTAAGAGAAAACGGTATCAAATTATAAGGGTTAATGATGGCAGTAAATAGAGAAGACTTTCAAGAAGCAATCGTTAAAATCGGAAGAGTAACAAAAGTTGTAAAGGGTGGTAGAAGATTCAGATTTACAGCTTTAGTTGTTGTTGGTGATAAAAACGGTACAGTAGGATTTGGAACTGGTAAAGCTAAAGAGGTTCCTGATGCAATTAAAAAAGCATTAGATGACGCATTCAAAAGCTTAGTTACTGTTTCTATTAAAGGAACTACAATCGCACATGATATTGAACATAAATACAATGCAAGTAAAATATTATTAAAACCAGCATCTGAGGGTACTGGACTTATCGCTGGAGGAGCTGCAAGACCTGTTCTTGAGCTTTCTGGAGTTAAAGATATTATTGCAAAATCTTTAGGTTCTAATAATCCAAACAACCTTGTACAAGCTACTGTTGAAGCATTAGCTAGAATTAAAGGATAGAACAATGGAATTAAATAACTTACAACCAGCAGCTGGTAGTACTAAAAATACTAAAAGAATTGGTAGAGGTCAAGGAAGCGGTACTGGTAAAACAGCTGGAAAAGGTAACAAAGGTCAAAAAGCTAGATCTGGTTACTCAATGAAAAGAGGATTTGAAGGTGGTCAACAACCACTTTACAAAAGACTTCCAAAAGTTGGATTCTTTTCAAGAGTAGTTAAACCTTATTCAATTAATGTTGATAAAGTATCTCAAATTGCAACTCTTGATGAAATTACATTAGATTCTATTAAATCTGTGTATAAATTATCAAAATCAGTTGAAAAAGTTAAATTAATTGGTTCAACTGCAAAAGATTTAGTAGCTAAGATTAAAGACGAAAACGTTTCAACTACGAGAAAATAATTATGAGTAAAGATCTAATAAATAAGATTCTTATTACATTAGGCTTTATTTTTCTTTACAGATTACTGGCATACGTGCCAGTACCTGGAGTTAATATAGACGTAGTTAAAGAATTCTTCGACTCTAATGCTAACAATGCACTAGGTCTTGTTAATATGTTTAGTGGTAATGCAGTTTCAAGACTAAGTATTATCTCACTAGGAATTATGCCTTACATTACTGCTTCTATTATTATGGAACTTCTAGCAGCAACTTTCCCAGCACTTGGTAAAATGAAAAAAGAGAGAGATGGGATGCAAAAATACATGCAAATCATCAGATATACAACAATTGTTATTACATTAATTCAATCTATTGGTGTTTCAGTTGGTCTTAATTCATTAACTGGTCATAATGGACAAGGTGCGATTTCAATCGATATGAATACATTTATTGCTGTTTCTGCAATTTCAATGTTAACTGGTACTATGCTTTTAATGTGGATTGGTGAACAAATCACACAAAAAGGTATTGGAAATGGTATTTCATTAATTATTTTCGCTGGTATTGTTTCTGCAATCCCTAGTGCAATTGGTGGAACTATTGACTTAGTTAATAATGGACAAATGAACTTTTTAACAGTAATTGCAATTTTACTTATTATCATTGCAACTGTTGGAGCAATTATTTATGTTGAATTAGGTGAAAGAAGAGTTCCTGTTTCATATTCTAGAAAAGTAATGATCGAAAATCAGAAAAAAAGGGTTATGAATTACATTCCTATTAAAGTAAATTTAAGTGGAGTTATTCCAGCAATTTTTGCAAGTGCTATTTTAATGTTCCCAGCAACTGTGTTGCAAGGAAGTCAAAATAAGTATTTAGTAATGATTGCAGATTATTTAAGCCCTCAATCATATACATTTAATTTATTTATGTTTTTATTTGTAGTTTTCTTTGCATTCTTTTATGCATCAATTACATTTAATGCAAAAGATATTTCAGAAAACCTAAAAAAACAAGGTGGATTTATTCCAGGTGTAAGACCAGGAGCAAGTACAGCTGAATTTTTAAATGAAGTAGCAAGTAGATTAACTTTCTGGGGTGCGATTTACATGGGATTAATTTCAACTTTACCTTGGCTTGTTGTAAAAGCTATGGGAGTACCTTTCTATTTTGGAGGGGTTGCTGTACTAATTGTTGTACAAGTTGCTATTGATACTATGAGAAAAATTGAAGCTCAACAGTATATGAATAAATATCAAACACTAAGTGCGGTTGGATTATAAAAATGGCAATCCCATTAAGAAAACCAAACGAAATAGAAAAACTTCGAACTGCAAATATTGTAGTTGCGAAAACTTTAAACTTTTTAAGTAAATCAGTTAAAGCTGGTATGACTTTAAAAGAGGTTGATACAATGGGGGAAAAGTTCTTAAGAGATTTAGGAGCTAGACCTTCATTTAAAGGCTTATATGGTTTTCCAGCTGCTATTTGTACCTCATTGAATGAAGTTATTATCCATGGAATTCCAAGTGATGTTGTTTTAAAAGAAGGTGACATCCTTGGTCTTGATATTGGTACTGAAATAGATGGGTGGTATGGTGATTCTGCAATTACTATGCCTATTGGAAAAATATCTAAAGAGGATGAAGATTTAATTGCTTGTGCAAAAGATTCTTTATATTACGCTATTGATATTATTCAAGAAGGTATGAGATTTAAAGAACTATCAAAAGCAATCGAAGATTTTATTGTATCAAGAGGATACCAACCCCTTGTTAGATTTTGTGGGCATGGTATTGGACGAAGACCTCATGAAGAACCAGAAATTCCTAATTACTTAGAAAATGGAAATACAAAATCTGGTCCAAAAATCAAAAATGGAATGGTATTTTGTATAGAACCTATGATTTGTTCTAAAGAGAGAAATCCCGTTATTTTAGATAATGGTTGGGATGTTGTGTCTACTGATAGATTAAGAGGTAGTCACTATGAACACACAGTTGCTGTAATCGATGGGAAAGCAGTTATTTTAAGTAATTCGGAAGATTAAGGGAGATAAAAAGTGGCAAAAGATGATGTAATAGTAATTGATGGAAAAGTAATTGAAGCTTTACCAAATGCTATGTTTAGAGTTGAATTAGATAATGGACATGTAGTTTTATGTCATATCTCAGGAAAAATGAGAATGCACTACATTAAAATTTTACCTAATGATACTGTAAAAGTAGAAATAACACCTTATTCGTTAGATAAAGGTAGAATCACTCATAGATATAAATAGTAATATTTATACTAAATTAAATAAGGAATTTTTTCCTTATTTATTCTTCAAACAAATCTAAAAACTTTCATTTAAAAACTTTTAAATATAAAAAACTATGAAGCCAAAATTTATAATACTTCGCACACTTTAAAAAAGTTATACTATATACTTAGCTCCATAACTTTGCATACTAATTAATTCTATCTTTTGTTATATCAATCTCTTTTTGAATTAATTCTTTTTGTTCAATCAATAATTCTAAATGTTTTTTTAATATCTCTCTATCTTTATAAGATTCAATTATAAACTCATAAAGCTTAGGTCTATTTTTTTTCCAATTATGCAAAGTCGTTTTATTTACATCTAAATCAAATTCAAGTTTTCTTAAACTAGGTGCAGTCATTTCACTTCCTATTTAAAAATATTCTGACATTTTATAAAATATTGGAACAAAAGTCAAGCTTTTTTATAAATTTGTATTAAATATTGGAACAAATATTTTTTCAAGAAAGATTTATGTACAATTTCATATGACAAATTTAGTAAAAAATCGTGTGTTAAAACATTTAAATTATTTAAAATCATTTGGTTATGAATATCATGAACCTTTTGTGTTCTTCTCAAATAATATTAAAAATGTGAAGTTGCCAAATAATATAAATGACTTAGGTATTAGTGTTAGTCATTGTTATTTATGTGAACTTTCAAAATGTCGTAAGAATGTATTATTTGGATATGGTAATTCAAATTCAGATATTATGTTTATAGGGGATGAGCCAAGTAATAGTGAAGATGAAATAGGCTTTCATTATGTAGGGAAAAGTGGAGAATTACTTATTAAGATGATTGAGAATGTACTAAATGTTACTAAAGAAGATGTATATTACACCACTTTAGTAAAATGTAAAAGTTCAAATGGTTTAAATAATTCTAATATTGAAACTTGTCATGATTATTTACTAAAACAAATTGAGTTAATAAAACCCAAATTGATTGTTGCCCTTGGTGAAAAAACTTATTCGTACTTATTAAAAAATAGTGATAATTTTTCTCAAATGAGAGGAAAAGAGTTGGTTTTTAATGGAATTACATTAATAGCTACATTTTCACCTACTTTTTTATTAAGGAATCCATCTTCTAAAAAAGATGCATATTATGATATGTTAAAAATAAAAAATTACATGGAGAGTTTAAATTGAAGCAAATAATAGCCCTACTAGTACTTGTATTTCTATTTTTTGGTTGTACTCCAAAACAAACAGTACAGTTAAAAATGCCAAATAAACAAAGTTATGTTGCAAAATCTGCAAAAAAAGATGTTGTTAAGGAAGATAAAACAACTGTTGTTCAAGAATTAGCACCAATGGATATTGTTGAATCTGATAATAAAGGTCAAGCAATTAATAAAGATGAGCCAGTTGAGTACGAGGTTGCACCAATAATTGAGGGTGACAAAATCGAAAATCAAAATAGTTTAAAACCTAAAGGTTCAAGTGAAAATCAGATAGAAAATCCAACAGATAATAAGGTAGTAGATAATCAAATTGAAATTGATATAACAAAAGTTAAAATGAAAGTTGCTTTTTTGTATCCTTCTTCTTTAGTGTCAAAATATGCTAAATCGTCGATAGGTACCGTTTCAGGGTATTTATCGCACCAAAATTCTGATTATGAATTAATGGTTATTGATACAGAAAGTGAAAGTTCTGCAAGTATTAGCTCTGCATTTGAAAAAGTTAGAAATGCTAATATTAAAAATGTAATTGCACTATTTACTCCAAGTTCAATTGGGACATTAAATAGTGTTGTTTCAAATGATTTAAAAGTTTATTTGCCATTAATTGAAAAACGAGATGTTTCTTCAAATAGCGATAGTTTGATTTTTGGATCTATTTCTTATGAAGATCAAATTAGAAAATTAACTGATTATTCAAGTAGTAATAATGTTATGTTTTACCAAGATTCATATTTAGGTTCTAAATTAAAAAGATCTTATGATTCTTTAGTTTCAGATGTTAGATACAGAAAAGAGATAAGTAAAAATGAGAATAAATTTAAAGGTATAGTTACAGGTTCAGGATTGAGTAATTCAACACTATTTTTAAATACTGATATTGTAAAAACATCAATGATTTTATCGCAATTAAGAGCTTATGATGTTTATCCAAAAGTTGTTTTATCTACACAACTTAATTACGACCCTTTATTAATGACATTAACACAAAATCAAGATAGAGAAAAATTAATTGTGGCTAATTCAATTGATGTTGTTGATAAAGAGTTAAGAGATGAAATATCAACTTTTGGTGGTAATATCCAGTATGAATGGGTTGATTATTCAACATTAGTTGGAATAAATTATTTATATTATGGAAAAAACTCAAGTTTAGTTCCAACGAAAATAGAAGATAATCAGGCAATTTATAATCCTAAGTTATTTAGTTGTACAGAATTTGGCTTTTTAGAAATTAAGTAAAATTTAGATAAAATCGCGAATATTTATGTGAATGGAGATTAGAATTTGAGAACACATTATTGTACAGATGTAACTGAAGCAAAAATTGGTGAAACTGTAACTGTTGCTGGTTGGGTAAACAGTAGACGTGACCACGGTGGAATTATATTTATAGATTTAAGAGATAAAAGTGGATTAGTTCAACTAGTAGCAGATCCAAGTGATAGCAAAGACGCATTAGTTATTGCTGAAACAGTTAGAGATGAGTTTGTTTTAATAGCAACTGGACTTGTAAGAGCTAGAGGTGAGGGTCTTGAAAATCCAAATCTAAAAACTGGTAAAATCGAAATCGTATTAAAAGATTTAGTAATTGAAAATAGATCAAAACCAATGCCATTTGATATTAATGATGAAAAAGTTAATGATGAAATTAAGTTAAGAAATAGATTTTTAGAGTTAAGATCAAGAAAATCATTTGAAATTTTCCAATTAAGATCAAAAGCAACTATTCAAGTAAGAAATACTTTAGATGATTTAGGATTCTTAGATGTTGAAACTCCAATTTTAACAAAATCAACTCCTGAAGGTGCAAGAGATTATTTAGTTCCATCAAGAGTTCACCCAGGTGAATTTTATGCGTTACCTCAATCTCCACAATTATTTAAACAACTTTTAATGGTTGCAGGATTTGACAAATATTTCCAAATTGCAAAATGTTTTAGAGATGAAGATTTAAGAGCTGATAGACAACCTGAGTTTACTCAAATAGATGTTGAAATGTCTTTTTGTACGCAAGATGATGTTATTGCAGTTGCTGAGAGATTAATTTATGATGTATTTACAAAATGTGGAAAAAATATCCCTTCAACTTTTAGAAGAATGAAATACTCTGAAGCTATGGAAAAATATGGTTCTGATAAACCTGATTTAAGAATTGATATGCCACTTGTTGATGTTATTGATATTTTTGCAAACTCAACAAATGAAATTTTTGCAGATATTGCAAAAGATAAAAAGAATAATAGAATCAAAGCTTTAAAATGTAAAAATGGAGATAATATATTCTCTAAAAGACAAATGAAAGGTTTTGAAGATTACGTTAGAAAGTTTGGAGCTAAAGGTTTAGGTTACTTCCAAATGAAAGAAGATGGATTAAAAGGTCCATTAACTAAATTTTTCTCAGAAGCTGATTTAGAAGAAATTGTAAAAGTTACTGAACTTGAAGTTGGTGACATTGTATTCTTTGGAGCTGGAGCTAAAAAAGTAGTTTGGGATTATATGGGAAGATTTAGATTATTCCTTGCATCTGAAATGAATATTGTTCCAGCTGATGCTTTAGAATTCTTATGGGTTGTTGATTTCCCAATGTTCGAAGTTGAAGATGGAAGAACAAAAGCTTTACACCATCCATTTACTATGCCAAAATCACTTGAAGATACTTCTGATTTAGAAGCTATTGAATCTATTGCTTATGATATTGTTTTAAATGGTACAGAGCTTGGTGGTGGAAGTATCAGAATTCATAAAGAAGAGATTCAATCAAAAGTATTTAAACTTATGGGAATTTCAGACGAAGAAGCAAGAGAGAAATTTGGTTTCTTACTTGATGCACTTCAATATGGAGCTCCATCACATGGTGGATTTGCAATGGGTCTTGATAGAATGATTATGTTATTAGCTGGAACTGATTCAATCAGAGATGTAATAGCATTCCCTAAAACGCAAAAAGCTCAATGTCTATTAACTCAAGCTCCATCAGCTGTTGATGAAGAGCAATTAAAAGAGTTAAGCATTAGATTAAGAAAAACTGTTACTGATTTATAATAGTTTTGAATAAATTGTGGAAGTAATAAAATGCTAAGAATTATTTTTATTTTAGTGCTTCCACTTTTTCTTTTCTCAAAAACACAAGTACTCTCTTATTTTCCTTTAGAAACTCATCTTTTAAAAAAAATAGCACAAAATGAGATAAAAACAAGAGAAATTTCAAGTAGGTATTTAGAAAATTATACTGAATTACCTCGATCAGAGATTTCGAGATTATCAAATTCTAAAATATTTTTTCATTTTGGTTTAGATGTTGAAAAAAAATATGCACAAGTTTTATTAGAACAAAATCCCACTTTAATAGTTGTAGATATTTCATTAAATGTTAATAGAATAGATGCAAATCCATATATTTGGACAGATCCATTAAACTTAAGAGTAGTTGCTAAAAATATTTATGATACTTTTGTAAAATATGATAAAAAGAATGAAAGTTACTATAAAGAAAATTACGAGAAATTTCTTGATGAAGTTGATCAAACTTTTTTAAGAATAAAACAAAAACTAAATACTTGTGATACTCAATATATCTATGTTTTTGATAATTATTGGGACTATTTTGCAAAAAGATTTGGAATCGTTACAATTCTGCGGGAAAAAAGATATTTAAATGTTTCCGAAATTCCACAAATTAGTGCATTTACAAAAGACAAAAATATCAGAAAAGTATTATTTTCAAAGAACGATAATCATGAATATACGCTTTCATTAACAAATAACTTAAATATTGCTGCAATTGAAGATGATATTTTCAATAATACATGGCAATTAAATCTTCTTAATCTAACACAAAATTTAGCTAATTAAATCCATAAAAAAATTATATTTATTAAATGAATATTTTTTATACATCTGTATAAAGTTGATTTATTTATTAAGCTATATAATTACAAATATTAAAAGGTTTAGGAAATAATTATGTTAAAAGATATAGTAAATTATAAGGGTATAAATATAAAAAAAGAGTTATATCCCATTATTAAATATATTGAAGATGTAGATAAATATAAAGATGAATTAGGAACATTAAATTCTTCTTGGGATATGTTAGCCCTTTTGGGACAACTTGGTGATATAAATATTGATATAGGAAAAACAAAAGATAATTTTTTAAATTTAACTTCTACGTTATTAAATCACCTAAGTGAACAACAAATAAAAAAAGTTACACAAGAGATGAAATTTAAAGCTCAAGTAGCTATTGATGTACTTATTAGAAATCTTTTTGAAAGAACAGCTGATATTGGTTTTCTTGCTACAGATGATGATATTAGAACTTTTACACAAAGTTATGTTTCAAAATATAATGATGAAAGTTTAATCTTACGACAAAATATACAAAAAAGATTTAAAGAGTATGTATCAAAATATTCTGTTTATTTTGATGTTGTTTTACTTGATAATCATGGAAAAGTTTTAGTGCGATTAAATGATGATATAAAAGTTGAAAAAGTTGATTTATCATTTGTTCAAAAAGTATTAAATTCAAATGAAGATTATGTGGAAACATATAAATATCATGATTTTATTCCACAATATAAAAAATCACTTGTTTACTCATGTAAAGTTACAAAAACTAATGATTCAAATTCTGATAATTTAGGAGTTTTAGCTCTTTGTTTTAGATTTACAGATGAAATGAATGGAATTTTTAATAATTTAGTAGATACAAAAAATAAAGAGTGTCTTACTATTTTAGATGAAGATGGTTTTGTAATTGCTTCTAGTGATAAAGATCATATTGATTTAGGCACAAAATTACCAATAGTTTTAAATGAAAATTATAAGATCGTATCATTTAGAGGAAGAGATTATTTAGGAAAAACTTGTAATACAAATGGTTATCAAGGCTTTAATGGGCTTAAATGGTATGGACATATAATGATTCCATTAGATTATGCTTTTTTAAGTGATGAGTTAAACTCTTCGAATGTTGATTACAATATTATAAACTCTATGATGGATAATGAACAACATTTTTCAAAAGAGTTAAAAGAAGTTTTCTATAAAAGTAAAACTATTCAAGATAATTTAGGTCGAGTAATTTGGAATGGAAATATTGCTCAAAGTAAATTAAATTCAGTAAATAGAGAGTTTTCTAAATCTTTATTAAATGAAATTGGAGTTACGGGAAATAAAGCAAATTCATCACTTAGTAATTTAAATCAAACAATTATCTCATCTATTTTAAAAGATAGTGAATTTTTATCTTCTCTTGCTATTGATATTATGGATAGAAATTTATATGAAAGAGCAAATGATTGCAGATGGTGGGCTTTAACTTCATATTTTAGAGAAGCTTTTGATAATTATAATAGCTTACCTGATAAAAAAGAAGAGATAAGACGTATTTTACATTATATAAATGGTTTATATACAGTTTATACAAATATTTTAGTTTTCGATAAAAATGGAAAAGTAATAGAAGTATCAAATAGAAATTATGAATATTTAGTTGGAAAAGTTCTAACACAAGAGTGGGTAAGTAAAACTCTAATGTTACAAGATACTTCAAAATATAGTGTTTCAAAATTTGGAAAAACTCCATTGTATGATAATGAACCAACATATATTTATAGTAGTGCAATTAGATCATTTAAAGATGAAAAAATTATTACAGGTGGAATTGCTGTTGTATTTGACTCAACTCCTCAATTTAATGCAATGCTTGATGAAAGTTTACCAAGAGATGTGGAAGGAAATAAAATTCCAGGATTTTTTGCACTTTTTACTAATAAAAACAAACAAATAATCTCATCTACAGATGATAACTTTCAAGTAGATTCTTATCTAAATATAGATGATAATTTTTTTACTTTAAAAAATGCCCAACAAAAAAGTGAAATAATAGAGATGGATAATAACTATTATGCTGTTGCCGTTAAATGTTCAAATGGATATAGAGAGTATAAAAGTAGGGTTGATGATTATAAAAATGACGTTTTATGTTTTGTATTTATTTATATTGGAAAAAAAGATTGTAATGTCTTTTTAGATAGTTCAAAATCTAAATTTTTAACAACTACAAAATCTAAGTTTACACCAACAAGTGTAGAATTAGCAACTTTCTATTTAGGTAAAAAATTTTTAGCAGTAAATGCAAAAAATGTAATAGAATCAACAGGAATTGAAGAGTTAGAAGCATCTATTGATATGGATAAAAAGAACCATTTTAAAGGAATGGTTTTACATAAAGATAAATTGGTTGCTGTTTTAGACATTAGAGATTTTGTGAATGAAGAGATTACAGATGAGAAGCTTACAAATATAATTTTAGTTGAATATGATAAAGATAATATAGAACATTGTGTGGGAATTTTAGTCTCTTCTTTAGAAACTGTTAGTGTTGTAGAAGAAAAATCAATCCAACATATTCAAAATCACTTTTTAGGAAGTGGAACTTTAGTTGAAAGTATTGTTGAAATTACTGACTTAGAAGTATCAAAAGTTGCAATGGTTTTAGATATTAAAAAAATGGATGAAAAGTTAACAAAAAGAGTTTAATTTCTTTCATAGTAGGGGTTAAAATATATTTGGGCACAATACGAAAAAACTAATATATTTTAAAGAAGAAAAATGAGTAATATTAATAAACCAAACAAATTTTTACCTACTACAAAAGAAGAGATGAATCAAAGGGGTTGGGATGAACTAGATGTTATCCTAATCACTGGAGATGCATATATTGATTCCCCATTTATGGGAATTGCAGTTGTTGGACGAATCCTTGAAGATATAGGTCTTCGTGTGGGAATTATCGGCCAACCAGATGTTAATAGTGATATTGATGTTAAAAGACTAGGTGAACCAAAACTATTTTGGGGAGTTAGTGGTGGAAGTATTGATTCTATGGTATCAAACTACACAGCAACTAAAAAGTTCAGAAATAGCGATGATTACACGCCAGGTGGACAAAATAATAAAAGACCAGATAGAGCGACTTTAGTTTATACAAATCTAATCAGAAGATATTTTAAGGGAACAGTTCCTATTGTTCTTGGAGGAATTGAAGCTAGTTTACGAAGACTTACTCACTATGATTATTGGACAAATAAGCTTAGAAAACCAATTTTATTTGATACAAAAGCGGATTATATGGTTTATGGTATGGGTGAACAAGCTATTATTGATTTAGGAAATTACCTAAAAGAGGGGAAAGATCCTCGAACTATTAGAGGGCTTTGTTATATTTCAAAAGAAGCTCCTACTGAAGAAACATTTTTAGAAATTCCATCACATCAAGCATGTTTAGATGATAAAGAGAAGTATATTGACCTTTTCAAAGCTTTTTATGACAATAATGACCCTATTTATTCAAAAGGTTTATATCAAGAAGTTGATGGAAGATATTTAATTCAAAATCCACCAAGCCGTCATATGGAAGAAAATGAGATGGATAAAATCGCCTCTTTCCCATATCAAAGGGATGCTCATCCATATAATGCAAAAGATGGAAAAGTTAAATGTCTTGAAACTATTAAATTCTCTATTATGACACATCATGGATGTTGGGGAGAGTGTAATTTCTGTGCAATTGCAGCTCATCAAGGCCGAACTATTCGTACAAGAAGTGAAGCAAATATTTTACAAGAAGCAAAACACTTTACAACAATGAAAGATTTTAAAGGAATTATTTCAGATGTTGGTGGACCAACTGCGAATATGTATGGTTATGAGTGTAAGAAAAAGATAAATCTTGGAACTTGTATCGAAAACAAAAGATGCGTAGATGCTCACAGACTTTGCAGAACAATGAAAGTTGACCATAGTAGAAATATTCAATTACTAAAAGATATTAGAGCAGTTCCTGGAATTAAAAAAGCCTTTGTAGCTTCAGGTGTTAGATACGATTTAATAACAGCTGATAAAAAACATGGATATGAGTATTTAAAAGAGATGGTTGACCATCATATTTCAGGGCAAATGAAAGTTGCACCAGAACATACAAATGATGAAGTTTTACATCATATGGGAAAACCAGGAAAACAAACACTGATTGATTTTAAAGCTATGTATGACAAACTTAATAAAGAGTCAGGGAAACAACAGTTTTTAACATATTATTTGATTGCAGCCCATCCTGGATGCGAAGAAAAGCATATGCATGAGTTAAAACAATTTACAACCCATGAATTAAAAATGAATCCAGAACAAGCTCAAGTTTTCACGCCAACTCCTGGAACTTATTCAGCTGTAATGTATTACACAGAACTTGACCCATTTACAAAGAAAAAAATCTTTGTTGAAAAAGACCAAAGAAGAAAAGAGAAACAAAAAGAGATTGTTGTTGCAAAAAATAGTTTTGGTGGAAAAAATAAAAGTGCTTCAGGTTCAAGTACAGGAATGCAAGGTTAGAGTTTTTAAAAATTGAGAGTTAAAAAAAGGCAACTATTATAAATAGTTGCCTTTTTTATTTTATAAAAAAGATTTATGCAAGTGCAGATAACATATCTGTTGTAACTTCAGAAACATCTTTTGTTCCATCAAGTTCAATAAATACACCCATTTTTGTATAAAAATCAATAAGTGGCATTGTTTGCTCGTGATATGCATTTAGTCTGCTTATTACAGTTTCTGCATTATCATCTTTTCTGATGATTAATTCACCACCACAGTAGTCACACTCATCTTCTTTTTTAGAAGGATTAAATTCAACATGGAAAGAAGCTCCACATTTAGAACATACTCTTCTTCCTGTAATTCTTCCAACGATTAATTCATCTGGAACATTTAAAGAGATTACTTTATCTAAAGAGATTCCCATATTTTTCATTAGTTCATTTAAAGCCTCAGCTTGAGCTAAAGTTCTTGGAAAACCATCAAGAATGAAACCATCTTTACAGTCAGACTCAGCAAGTCTATCTTTGATAATACCAATAATAGTTGAATCAGGAACTAATTTTCCTTCATCCATAAATTTTTTTGCTTCCATTCCCATATCTGTTTTATCAACAATTGCTGCTCTTAAAATATCACCAGTTGAGATTTGTGGAATATTATATTTTTCAATTAAAAACTTTGCTTGTGTCCCTTTACCTGCACCTGGTGCACCAAATAGCATTAAATTCATATTTCGTTTCCTTAGTTTTTTTCGTATTGTATAGAAAAAGGTTTTAATACTACATAAGGTTATAATACTACATGAAGAATTTAAATGATTTTTGATACAATTACGCCTTGTAAATTCAAAAGGGCATAAATGAAAAAATTATTTTTAATTATTGGAGCACCTGGAAGTGGTAAAACTACTGATGCAGAACTAATTGCTGTAAGACATAATAATATTACTCACTATTCAACTGGAGATATGTTTAGAGCAGAGGTTTCAAGCGGAAGCCAAAGAGGTCAAATAATAGAGACTTACATTAGTGCTGGGAATATCGTACCAATTGATATTGCAATTGAGACGATTTTGGGAGCAATTAAAAATGCACCAACTGATGTAATAATTATTGATGGGTATCCAAGAAGTGTTGAACAAATGGTTGAATTAGATAAATACTTAGTAAATGAGAGTGAAGTAAAATTAGTAAACTGTATTGAAGTTGATGTATCTGAAGAAGTTGCACGGGATAGAGTTTTAGGACGAGCAAGAGGTACTGATGATAGTGTTGAAGTATTCAATAATAGAATGAGAGTTTATGCTGAACCGTTGGAGCAAATTCAAGAGTTTTACACAGCAAAAAATTTATTGAAAAAAATAGATGGTGAAAGAACAATTGAAAAAATTGTAACTGAAATGGATGAATATATCCAATCAAAAATCTAAATTATGCTTGAAAAAAAAGTAAATTTTTATAGCGTAATAATCGGAACTGAACTTTTAAATGGGCGTCGCAAAGATGCCCATTTTGCATTTCTGAACCAACAACTTTTAAGTCGAGGTTGGGAACAAAAAGCTTCGTTTGTAATAGGTGATGACACAAAACTTATGTTAGATGTGTTTAATCTAATAAAATCTGACCCAAATTCTGTAATGTTTAGTTTTGGAGGAATTGGTGCAACTCCCGATGATTATACAAGAGAGGTTGCTGCAAAGGCTTTCACAAATGGTATCTTAGAGTTCCATGAAGAAGCAAAAACTAGAATCATAAATCAATTTGCTTCTGAAGCCTATCCTCACAGAATAAACATGGCCTATCTTCCACTTAATGCAAAACTTCTTACAAATGTAGTAAATAACGTAGCAGGATTTTACCTAGAAGATAGATTTTTCTTCACTCCCGGATTTCCATCTATGAGCCAAGCTATGGTTGTTGAAGCCCTAGATTTACTATATCCAAAATCAATAGAAAAATATAAAAGAGTTCTAACTGCCACTTGCAGTGAAAATGACTTAATAGATACTATGAAAAAAATGCCAGAACATTTAGATTTTGGATCTTTACCTAGATTTATAGGAGATACGAGAAAAGTAGTGATTTCTTTGGCTGGATATGATAAAGATGAGGTTGATAAATATTTTCAACTTTTTATTGATTTTTGTGAAGAGAATGGGATAGAGTTTGTTTTGAGGGATATTAGTTTATAGTTTTATTTAACCGGTACATTATAATCCCCAATTCTAAATCCATCATCTTTTGGATATTTCGCTAAATTATAATCTTTCCATACTTTTACACAAAGTTTATTACCTTTTGCATATTCATCTTTTGCAAAGGCATTAGCTCTTCCAAAATTTGGGAAAACACCTGTTCCACTTGCATACATATAGGCAATATAACAGTTTGCTTCGTACTCTTTTTGTTTAGAGGCAAGTTTGAAATAGTACAAGGCTTTTTCATAATCTTTTGGAACAATTCCTCCTAATAAAAAGAATTTTGCAAGCATAAGTTGTGCTTTTGCATTATTTTGATTTGCTGCATCTACAAATGTGTTATAGGCTTTTTTTTCATCATAAAATATTGTTTTATTTGAAAGATATAATTTAGCTAGAAGATATGTTGATTCGCTATTTCCTAGTTCTGAGGCTTTTTGGAAAAGCTCTTGTGCTTTATTTATATTTCTAGCAATTCCATCACCATTTAGATAGATAAGTGCAAGCTCATGCATTGCTTTTGGATCATTCTCATTTGCCAACTCTTTATAACCACTAAGGGCTTTCATGCTTCCTTGAACTTTTTGAGTAGTATAAACTTCTTCAAAAGTTAGGGCATTTAGAAAAGTTCCTAAGAAGATTAAAAAGAATAGGCTTTTTTTCATACAATCTCTTTTTTTATATTTGGACTTAGTGTAGTTGTTATTTCATAAGTTATTGTATCATGAATTTTTGCTAATTCATTAACGTCATCAAAGATACAGACTTCTTCATCTTGTGTGTTTAATGAAAGGTTATCCATAGAAACCCGACCAAGAACTTTATAACCTTTTGGTGTTGTATAAGGCTTTCTTTCATTTAATCTTAAAAAGCCATCTCCATATCCCACATCATAAGTTGAAACGCTCATATCTTCACTCGCTCTGTATGTTCCACCATAACCAACAGTTTGTCCTTTTTTTAAAACTCTTGATGCTAATTTTGAAGCCCAAAGTGACATAACAGGTTTTAATTTTGGGAATTTAAAAATTCCCGCATCATCTAAATATCCATAAGTGGCAATTCCAACTCTAGCAAAATCTTCATCGAAATTTGAGGTTCTAAAAAGTGCTGCTGAATTACAAGAATGGAAGGCTGGAATTGGTAATAAAAGTTTTTCACATATTTTTTTCACATCCTCTTTTACCCTAGAAAAAACGGCCTTTTGCCAGTAAAAATCAGTTGTTAATTCATCTGCACACTTATGATGTGTAAAGATTCCAGTCACTTGTATATTTCTTCTACAAAGCCCTGAAATAGCCTCTTCTAGCTCTTCTGGAGATACGCCATTTCTATGCATACCCGTATCTACCTTAATATGAACTTTTATATTTTCGGGTAAAGTTTCAATAACATCTAAACTGTTAACTGCTATGTGAAAAGCATGTGAATAAGTGTGAATATCTTTTTGCGCAAGTATTAAAATATCGTCAAATAATTTTTCAATAATAATTGCTTCTTCAAGACTTTTTACTACTGCTTTTTTGATTCCAAACTCACGTGCAAGTGAACCAATTTCAAAAAGTCCATGGCCATAAGCGTTATCTTTTAAAACAACAGCGACCTTTTCAACTGAACCTGCTTGTTTTGAAATAACACCAAAATTGTAAAATAGATTTTCTTTATTTAATAAGATTTTTGCCAAAATTAATCCTTTGGTTGAATAAAATAATTTGATATGATAATTGCATCTTTTTCATTTAAAACATTTTTTAATTCTTCAACAGATGCATTTTTGATTTTCTCAAACTCACCAAAATATAAAAGAAGTTTTTTGATTTTTGCTTCTCCTATTCCTTTGATTTGTAATAGTGAAATTTGTTTGTCTTCCACTCTTTTTTGTTTTTTGTGAAAATTGATTACAAATCTGTGAGCTTCATCTCTTTGTCTTTGTACAAATTGCAGTCTTTTATCACTTGTTGATAATTTCAGATTTTTAAATTCACCATTTTTATCTTTATAGTGAATTATATCTTTTGCTGCACCTTTGGCTCTGTGAGCTTTGGCATCAACTTTCTCTTTTGCGACTGCAATTATATCAAGATTTACTCCAACTGATGAAACAATATCATAGGCTAATTTCAAAAGAGTCTCTCCACCATCAATAATCCATAAATCAGGTGCAGGATTTTTTTCAAAACTTTCAACTCTTCTTATTAACATCTCTCTCATTTGTGAGTATTCATCTTTTGATTCAAGGTTATAGTGCCTAAAAGATTTTTTTTCAAAAGAGTTTAACTCTTCACTCCAAACAACCATAGCTCCTACTGTCGCTTGTCCCATCATGTGAGAGTTATCATAACTTTCAACTCTAAAAGGAAGAGTTTGCAAAGTAAATAAATCTTTTAACTCTTCATAAATCGTTGTTTGATTTTTACTTGAATCAATTCGTAAAAGCTCTTCACAATTGCTAAGGGCAATTTGAACAATATCTTTTTTCTTATCTTTTTTTGGATTTATTATTTTGATTTTTTTACCAAACTTTATTTGTAAAAACTCTTCAAGCTCAACAGTATCAGATAGTTCAATTCCTACTAAAATCTCTTTTGGTAAAAGTGGAATTTCATTATCATAGTAGTTAATAATTGCTCTTTTATAAGCCTCTTCATAATCAAAATCAAAACTTTCATCAAAGGCATCAACCTTTAAAAAGTCATGACTTGAAGATGCAATTTTTCCATCTCTTATAAACATTCGTACAATTACTGCTTTTTTATTTGAAGCTGTAATTGTGAAAATATCTATATCTTCATTTGTTGTTAAATCAATTCCTGATTTTATTTGAGATTTTTCTATTGTTTTTATTCTATCTCTTATCATCATTGCATCTTCAAATCTAAAATCATTTGAGTATTGCAACATTCTTTCATTTAGTTTTGAAATTAATTTTGTTTTATTGTAAATATATTCTAGGGCATTTTCTACAATTTTTGAATACTCTTCTTTTGAAATTTTATTTTCACATGGTGCAAAACATTTTTTTATTTGATGGAATAAACAAGCGGTTTTACCTTTAACACAAGATTTTTTTTGCACAAGAGGAACTATTTCATAGATGCTATCAAGCATATCTTTTGCACCAGTTGAGTATGGACCAAAATATTTGATATTTTTTCCCTTATGAATTTTTCTTGTGATTTCAAGTCTTGGAAAATCTTCACCATAATCAATTACAATATAAGGATAGGTTTTATCATCTCTTAGCAAAATATTGTATTTGGGTTTTAGCTGTTTGATTAAAGAGTTTTCCAAAATCAAAGCATCATGTTCATTTGGAACAACTATCCATTCAAGAGTTTCTACTTCACTAATCATTTTGTAAATTCTTGGCCCCAACTTATCAGCAGGTAATAGTTTTGGAGTAAATTTAAAATATGATTTAACTCTATTTTTAAGGACTTTTGCTTTTCCTATATAGAGTAAATGACCTTGTTTATCAAAGTATTGATAAACACCAGCATCAGTTGGAAGTTGTTTGAGTTTGTCTTGTAGATTCATTGTGAAATAATACCCGAAACTGTTTAAAATTTTTTAAAATTTCCAATGGTTAGAATATAAACAGCTAAAACCTTTGATAAGTGATTAATAAGACTACAATGAACCCAACGGTGAAGGATTAAAAATGAAAGTGATAGAACTAAATAGAGATGAATATTTAATTTCAGTGAAAAAAATAGCAGATTTTAAAAGTTTGTCATTTTCTAAAAATGCCTTAGAATGGTGGGATAATTACTACAGTTGGGAAAAATTTCCACCTTTATGTTTAGTAAACGATAAAGGAAAACATGTTTGTTATCTGTTTTACACTATTTCAAAAGATAATGAATATCTAACAATTCATAACCTTTTAACACCAAATACACATAGAAGTTTTGGTTATGCCTATAAACTTTTAAAACATCTTTTTGCCCATTTAGCTGATAATAAAATTAGAAGATTCAAAATGAATTGTGTTAGTTCTTCTTTGGATTTTTATAATAAATTAGGCTTAGAGTATTGGGGAATTAATGATTTATCTCAATATTATTGCGATTTTAAAATGCCTCTTTTAGATATAAGTGAAATTCCTCAAATTGTAAAAGATTCAAGACTAACTGAAATAAGTGATGAAAGAATTATGCAAATTTATGAAAAACTTAAAAATAATGGCACAGAAGTTGAAGAAAAAATGCTTGATAAGTTTGAAGAATTAAAAGACAAACTAGAAGGGAAATATCATTTTAATCTGCTTCAAGAAAGAGTTGATGATATTGAAAAATAGTTTAGATTTTTTATAAATTGTATTAGATATATGCAAGTGTATAAAATTATTTTTTATTTAATAACCTCTCTTTTTTAAATATTTAAAAATAGAAAACAAAATAAATTCAAAAATAAATAATTTTAAAGATAATATTCTAAATATCCATAATTTATTGATTTATTAATTAATAATATGGATTATAAATCTATATTATTATTTCTAATAATAAAATAGTAACTTATTGTGTCATATTGAAATATAATAATTAAATCATAAAAATAATAGTTCATCTAAGTTGTAATTAAATTATTTTCTTATAGAATTTTACTAATTCAGGGGGTATTCCATGTCTCAATTAGTAAAATGTAGCTTTAATAAAGCATATCTAGAAAGAGCAAAACTTTTATATATTGAAAGTGAAGATCTCACCAGAAATGAAGCCAATGAAATTTTTGCTGTCTTTTTCAAAAAAGTTTTGATTGCAAAAGATGCAGAAGAAGGCCTTAATGTTTTTATTGAAAATAGGTCAAAAGTTGATATTATTTTATTAGATATAAATATGCCCAATTCAAAAGGACTTGAGTTATTAGAAGAAATCAGAAAAATTGATTGGAATATCCCCGTTATAATTGTCGCTGCATTTACAGAAGTTGAGATTTTGTTAAAATCTATAAAATACAATATTACAAACTATATTGTAAAACCAATGCAATTAAATACTACACTAAAAATCATTTCACAACTAATGGAAGTAAAAGAGCAAAAAAAAGAGATAGCTAGAAAAGATAATGAATTAAAACAATTTATATCAATTTTGGATGCTTCAAATATTATATGTGAAATGGATTTGGAATTTAATATTTTATCTGCTAATGATTCTTTTTTAGTAAATTCAGGTTATGAATTAAGTGAAGTAATTGGTAAAAAGATTAATGATAAAGCTATTTTATGTAATTATGAAACCCAAGAGCTAAAAATCCAAGATAGTTTATTAAAAGGTAAAACTTGGATAGGACTTAGCAAAAGAGTTGCAAAAGATGGAACTTTTTATTACACACATTCAACAATATTACCAATTTTTCATAATGATGGAAAAGTAAAAAAATTTATTGAATTTGCAACTTTAATCTCTAAATATGAAAATGAAATTTTAGCTTTAAAAAAACATATACTATTACTAAAAACAGAGAATTTTAAAGCGCATAAAGATTTAAAAAGTGAAAATCAATTTTATGTAGACTTATCTAATAATTTACAAAAAGAGATTGATAAAAGTGTTGAAAATACCCAGAAATATCTTTTTGAATTATATGAATTAAAAAAACAAAATACTTTATTATTTGAAAAATTACGTACACAAGAAAAAAGATTTGAAGAGTTTCAATCAGCAGTATTTAGTGGTCAATAACATCTAAACCATAAGTCACAAAGATTTTTGTATATGATTTTAAAATGATTTAATTTTTGTATATGATTTTTTTTGTAGTGATTAAAATAGTTTTTCAATATTAATTTTTCATTTTTTTCATTTAAAGAAAATTCTATACAAACTGAGGCTAAATCAAAAAAACAATCATTTAACCCAGCATATTCCCAATCAATTATCGCAATATTGTTATTCCTAAATATTATATTTTTAGGATTTAGGTCATGGTGTGTAAGTACCAAATCTTTTTTAAATCTTTTTAACAAAAATAAGTTTCTTCTTGATTCATTTATTAGTTTTTTACTTTTGAAGTCATTTAAATTTTTATCATAATTTAGTAAATCTTTTTTTATATCATAAGCTTTTGTTTTTACTTTAAAATTATGGAATTTTTTTATTTTTAGAACTAAGTTTTTTAGTTCCAAAGTTGATAGTTTAGTTTTATGAATACCTTTTTCATACTCATAAATCATAAAGTTTTCATTTAAAAAAATAGGTTTTGAAGCTATATTTTTTTTATAAGCTTTTTTTTGGATTTCATACTCAAATTTACGGCTTATATTTACACTCTCATTTGATTTGAAAACTCTAATTACATAGGATTTTGATGATGTTTTTAGAAGATAACTTATATTATTAAAACCTTGATTTTTTAATAAATCAAGGCTTAATAACTCTTCTTTAAATATATTGTAACTTCTAAGCGATTCTAGGTTCAAGATTTTCGTACTCTTTTTTCCAGTTATTGTAGGCAACAAAAGCTAAAATAGTATATAAAGCAAATAAAACAGCCGTTAAATAAAAACCTTTATTTATATAAATATAGATAGAAACACTATCAATCACAATCCAATAAAGCCAGTTTTCTAAGACTTTTTTTGTAAGTGTATAAGTTGTAAATACTGCAAATACAGTTGTAAATGTATCTAAATAAGCATAATCAGCACTTGTATAATTTGCCATTATGTAGCCTAATCCAAAAGATAAAACTATCAGTCCTAAAATAATTTGTATATTTTTAGCCAAACCATAAGTAGATATTTCTAATTCAACATTTTGATTTTTAATATTTCCATATTTCCATGAATACCAACCATAAACAGCCATTACTAAATAAAAAATATTTAAAGCACTATCCATTAAAAGTGAAGCATCAAAAAATAAAATACTATAAATCAAAGTACTTATAAATGCAGCAGGCCAACACCACAAGCTTTGTTTAATGGCTAATATAAGATATGTAACTGATAAAAATACAGCTAACATCTCCCAAGAAGTCATATATCCTATTGCTTCTTGAATATTATTTATAAAATTTTCTATTATTTATCCTTATTTTAAAAGTTTTTTGATGTCATTTTCAATAGATTCTGGACTTGACGCACTTCCATATCTATCTACAACTGTTCCATCTTTGTCTACTAAAAACTTAGTAAAGTTCCATTTTATATTTTCAGTTCCTAAAATCCCTTTTTGATTTGATTTTAAAAATGTATATAAAGGTGATTCATTTTCTCCATTTACATCTATTTTTGCAAACATATCAAAATTTACACCATAATTTAATGTACAAAAATCTTTGATTCTTTCATTTGATTCAGGTTCTTGATTGGCAAATTGATTTGAAGGGAATCCTAAAATCATAAAATCATCATTTTTATATTTTTCAAAAAGATTTTCCAATCCCTCATATTGACCAGTAAATCCACATTTACTAGCTACATTAACAATTAAAAGAACTTTTCCTTTGTACTTTGACATTGAAATTTCTTGTCCATCTATTGTTTTTACGTTAAAGTCGTAGATATTCATTTGGTTTTCCTTTGCGTTTATTGAACTAAAAATTAGTAAAAGTAAAAATAGAATCTTATTAAACATATTATTCCTTTGTTTGCTTTAATTTTAAACAAGAGTAATTTTATCCAATTTTGTTGTTGATTTGTAATAGTTTTATGTTAGTTTATAAAGATAATTTTTTTATAATAAGTTTGTTATTAATTTGTAGTTTTAAAAAAAAGATATTAGATTAATACTATTTATTAGTTATAATTATACAAGTGAATAAAAAATAATCAGGAGTAGAAGTGCTACAAAATTTGAAAACTAAATCAAAACTTTCATTGCTTTCTTTTGTTGCTTTAATTGGAATATTAATATTAGGAATATTAGGAATTATTCAATTAAAAGAGGTAGACAACGGTTTAGTAAGAGTTTATAACGATAGAGTTGTTCCATTAGAACAATTAAAAATTATTGCTGATGAGTATGCTGTGAACATTGTTGATACAACACATCAAACAAGAAATGGAAATTTTGAGTTTGAAAAATGTATTTCAAACATTGAAAATGCACAAAACAAAATAAAAACTAATTGGGATAAATATTTATCAACATCTTTAACAAAAGAAGAAGAAGTTTTATCAAAAGATGCTAGTCAACTTATGAAAGTTGGTAATACTGTTGTTGCTAAAATCAAACAAACTTGTATAGATAAAGATTTAGATTCAATTACAAAAATTACACTTAATGAACTTTATCCAAAGATTGACCCAATTGGTGAAAAAATTTCGGCATTAATCTCATTACAATTAGATGTTGCAAAAAAAGAAACACAAATAGCTGAAAATATTTATAATACAAGTAGAACTATAATAATAGTGACAATATTTGCCTCTTTTTTAATTATTTTAGTTTTATCATATTTGATTATTTCAGATATTACTGGAAAATTAAATATTTTAAAAATTGAATTATTAAATTTCTTCTCATTTTTAAATAGAGAAAAATCAGATGTAACACTTTTAGATATTAATTCAACAGATGAATTTGGTGAAATGGCTACCGTGATAAATGAAAATATCATTAAAACAAAAAAATTGATAGAAGAAGATAATCACTTAATAGAAGATGCAAAAGTAGTAATGAGTAGAGTAAACAATGGTTGGTATTCACAATTTATAGAAAAGAAAACTTCAAATGCTTCATTGGAAGAGTTTAAAAATAATGTAAATAAAATGATTGAAAATACAAGAACTAGATTTGTTCACGTAAATAAGGTTTTAGATTCATATTCTAATAATGATTTTAGAACTGTTTTTAAAATGGAAGAAAATGATGAAAAAGGTGGAGTATTTGAAACTTTAGTAAATGGTCTAAATAATCTACAACAAACATTAACACAAATGCTAATAGAGAATAAATCAAATGGATTAACACTAGATGAAAGCTCAGATATTTTACTTGCTAATGTAGATAAGTTAAATATAAGCTCAAATGAAGCAGCCGCGAGTCTAGAAGAGACAGCAGCAGCATTAGAAGAAATTACTTCAAATATAAGAAATAATACTCAAAATATTGCAAAAATGGCTACTTACTCAAATAGTGTAACAAAATCAGCAAATGATGGAGAGAAACTAGCAAACCAAACAACTCAGTCAATGGATGAAATAAATAATCAAGTAAATCTAATTAATGAAGCAATTAGTGTTATTGACCAAATAGCATTCCAAACAAATATACTTTCATTAAATGCAGCTGTTGAAGCAGCAACAGCAGGAGAAGCAGGAAAAGGATTTGCTGTAGTTGCAGCAGAAGTAAGAAATCTAGCATCTCGTTCAGCAGAAGCTGCAAAAGAGATAAAAAGTATTGTTGAAAATGCAACAAAAAAAGCGAATGATGGGAAAGAGATTGCAAATCATATGATAAGTGGATATAAAGAGTTAAATCAAAATATCTCTCAAACTATAAATTTAATTTCAGATATAGAGATGTCAAGTAAAGAACAGTTGATGGGAATTGAGCAAATAAATGATGCAGTAACGCAACTTGACCAACAAACACAACAAAATGCAGCAGTAGCATCTCAAACTCATGATGTGGCAGTAATAACAGATAGAATAGCAAAATTAATAGTTAGTGATGCAAATGAAAAAGAGTTTGAAGGTAAAGATGATGTTAGAGCAAAAGATATAAAAGCTTAAATGTCTTTATTTATACAGTTTTCTGATAAATATTTTTTAATTCTTAGCTAGAATAAATCCAAAATAAAAAGGAATACTGTGTACAAAAAGTTAGAAGTATTAAATAAGATTGACCATAAAAACAAAGGTGTATCTGAAGTTACTGATTTTTTATATTCAAAAAATCTAATAAATGCACCTATTGCAATATCGGAATTTTTTGAGGCTTGTAAAAACTATCCAATATTTTTTAGTAAAGACAAAGATGAAAAATGGTTTGCAACGGTTCTTTTAGGTTACAAAGAGAATGAAAATATATTTGTAGATAAAAAAGGTGTTTGGAAAGAGTTACATTATATTCCAGCTTTTGTAAGAAGTTATCCATTTATTTTATCAAATAATGTAGATAAAAAAGAGTTATTATTAGCAGTTGAAAAAGAGTCTTTAACTGAAAATAAAAATTCAAAAAAACTGTTTGATGAAAATGGAAATAATAGCGAGTTTTTAAATGGTGTTTTAGGTTTTTTAAATCAATTTTATAGTGATACAATAGCAACTTCTGAGTTTATAAAACAGTTAGAGAGTTGGGAATTATTAGAAGAAAAAGTGGCAACTGTTGTTAATAGTAAAAATGAAAAATATAGTTTAAATGGATTTTTTATTGTAAATGAAGAGAAATTAAAACATTTAAGTAAAAAGAAAAAAGATGATATTTGTGCAAAAAATGCTTATGCATTAATCACAGCTCATTTAATTTCACTTTCAAATATTCATAAACTTGGAAGTATCAAGTAAACACTTTTGTTGGCTATTTAATCAATTTATAGCCAACACCTCTTAAATTTATTATCATTCCATTTTTTAGTTTTTTCTTTAGTTTATGTACTATCGTTCTCATACTTACAGCTTCCATCTCTTTGCTATCCCAAACATATTCGTGAATCATCTCATTTGTAACTGTGTTATTTATATTTTTTACAAGTAGACTTAAAAGCAGTTTTTCTTTGCTTGTTAGTTCTATTTCATTTTTTGATTTATGTAATGTTTGCTCAAGTAGATTAAAGGAAAAGTCATAACCTAAATCTATTAAAAAATCACTATTTTCATCTTTTTGTATATGACTTAAATGGTATTGAATTCGCAAAAACAACTCTTCAAAATCAAAGGGTTTTTTTATGTAATCATTACATCCTAAAGTGTAAGATTTTTTTATATTTTCAATATCAATTTCAGCACTAATCATAATAATAGGAACAGTTAAATCATCTTTCCTAATAAACTCTAAAACCTTGTGTCCATCAAATCCTAAGACATTTAAATCCAAAATATACAAGTCATGTTTACTATTTAATATTGCATCAACAGCTTTATAACCATCGGTGAAACTATCCACAAAAAAACCTCTATTTTGTAAAGAGATTTTTATGATTTTATTTAATGCAAAATCATCTTCAAGTAAAAATATTTTCATTACTTAGTTTCCTTTGTTATTAGATTTTTGGGAAATATATAAGCAAATGATGTTTGGTTGTTTTGTGAAGTTACAAGGATTTCTATTTCATATTTATCGCAAATCTCTTTTGCAATATTTAATCCCAATCCAAAACCTACATTTTTATCTTTTTGTTGATAATAGGCATTAAAAATCGCTTTTGTATCAGCGATTTCTATTCCTTCATTTTTTATTTCAAGTTTATAAATGTCGTCTTTTTTTTCTAAAATAATATCTATATTTGAATCTTCAAAGGAGTATTTTATAGCATTTGATAAAGTATTATCAATAACTCTTTCTAACTCATAAGAATCCATAGAAACATCAAACTCTTCATGAATATCTAAACTCATATCAATATTTTTTACATTTGCCATTTCATCAAAAAAAGCCAATCTTGAAGATAAAAATCTCATCAAATTAATATCAGCAATTTGCGAAACTCTTTTCTCTTTTTTACTTAGATAATATAAATCATTGTAGATTGAAGATAGAGATTTACTTGAAGCTTTTATTGTTTCAAACTCCTCTTTATGTCCCAAATTTGATTCTAAATTATCAATATTTAAACTTATGATACTAAGTGGTGTATTCATTTCATGGATGATTTTTTTTAGGAAAAAATCTTGTTGTTCCAAAAGTTTTGAAATAGTTCTTTTACTCTCAAAAATATTTAATTGGGTTTTTATTCGTGCTTTTACTTCTTCTTTCTCAAAAGGTTTAGTAATATAATCAACTCCACCTTCTTCAAAGGCTTTTACTTTACTTTGTACATCATCTAAGGCACTAATAAAAATGATAGGAATATCTTTTAAATTTTCTTCTTTTTTTAAAAGTTTACAAACCTCAAAACCATCAAGATTTGGCATTTTTATATCTAAAAGTATTAAGTTTGGTGGATTTAGTTTTGAAGAGCTTAGAGCAAAACTTGAATCCGTAGTTGCTCGAACCAAATAATCTTCCTCTTTTAAAAGGGTATTTAAGTAGTGTAGATTCTCAGTTTTGTCGTCTATTATCAGTATTGTGTACTTTTTATCCATATAGTTATTCTTTTTACATAATGTAGTTTGTTAAGATTATAGATAAAAATTAATTAGGATTTAGTTTGAAATTAAAGAAACTTTTTATGTTACTGTTCATTTTAAATACAGTTTCCTTTATTAGTGTTGCAGTTGTCATAAATAAATACCAAAAAGCTACAATAAAACTTGATGATGCATATAATATGCAGTATAAATCACTCATTCTTGCTGATGAACTGAGACAAAGTAGTGATGATTTAACAAGAATGGCACGAACTTATGTAATAACTGGTGATCCATTATTTGAAGAGCAGTATAAAACAGTCTTGGCTATTCGAAATGGAGAAATACCAAGACCTAAAAGATACAATGGGATTTTTTGGGATTTTTTAACCCTAAAAGATAATAACAAACCTTTACTTGATGGAGAAAAAATACCTCTTAGAGAACTAATGATTCAAGCAAATTTCCCAGAATCAGAGTTAAATCTGCTTTTTACTTCACAAAATGAGTCCGATGATTTAACAAATCTTGAACATAAAGCTATGAATGCAATAAAAGGTAAATTTCAAGATAAAGATGGAAACTACACAATAACAGGTGAACCAGATTTTGCAATGGCTAGAGAACTTATGCACTCAAGCGCTTATCATTTGGCAAAAATTAGAATTATGGAACCACTTGATAGGTTTTATAAAGCCTTTGAAAACAGAACAAAACAAAAAGTTATTGAAGCAAAACAGAGTCTAAAAGAGCAAGAGTTTACTGTAAATGTGATTGTTTTACTCTCTATTATTTTATTTTTGATGTCATTTTTTATTATTCTTTTTAGAATTATTTATCCGATTGATTTTTTGCGAAAAGTGATGTTAAAACTTTCTCAAAATAATATGGATATTGAACTTGAAAAGAATAAATTTGATGATGAAATGGGTGATATGATTGGAGCTGTTGAGATTTTTAAAGAAAATACAGAAAAGCTAATAAGTGGTGAACAGCAACTAAAACTTGCAATTGAAGATGCAAAAAATGCAAATAAAGCAAAATCAATTTTCCTTGCTCGAATGAGCCATGAGTTACGAACTCCATTAAATGCAATTTTAGGTTTTGCAAATATTCTAAAAAAATCTATGAATGCAACAACTCAAGAAAAAGATAATTTAAACATCATCAAAAAAAGTGGAGAGCATCTTTTAAATATCATAAATGAAATCTTAGAACTCTCAAAAATAGAAGCAGGAAAAATAGAGATTTACCCAAAAAACTTTGATTTCTTTGAGTTAATAAAAGAGATAGAAGATAGTTTTGCTTTTAGATGTGAAGGGAAAAATCTAAAATTTAATATAAATCTAGCAAATAATTTACCAAAATTTATAAAAGCAGATGAGCAAAGGCTTCGACAAATTCTTATAAATCTTCTAGGAAACTCTTTAAAGTTTACAAATGAAGGAAAGATTTCTTTATATATTTATGCTTTAAATAATAAGCTATTTTTTGAAGTAAAAGATACGGGAATTGGAATTGATATAAAAAATCAAGAGAAGATTTTTAAGCCATTTGAGCAAGTAAAACTTGATAATTACAGTCAACAAGGAACAGGTTTAGGTCTTGCAATTACAAAAGAGTTAATCACTTTAATGGGTGGAACTATTTATCTAAAAAGCAAAATAAACAAAGGAAGTGAGTTTTATTTTAGTATAAATTATGAAAAAGCAAATCTAGAAGAGTTAGAGATAAAATCCCAAGAAAAAGAGATTATTGGAATAAAAAAATCCCAAGATGAAAAAACAATTTTAGTTGTTGATGATATAAAAGAGAATAGGGACTTAATAGTTCAGATTTTAGGTTTTTATGGTTTTAAAACAAGAGAAGCAAATAGCGGATTAGTTGCCCTTGAAATTTTTGATAATGAAAATGAAAAAATAGATTTGATTTTTATGGATATTTTGATGGAAGAGATGAATGGTTTAGAAACAATGGAAATTATTAGAAAAAAAGAGATAAATTCAGATATTCCAATCATTGCACTTTCAGCAAATGTTTTTGAAGAGGATAAAAAAGAAGCAATAAATGCAGGAGCAAATGACTTCTTACCAAAACCAGTTGAAGAGAAAGATATTTTGTTAATACTCAAAAAATATCTAAATATTGAGTTTGAATATGAAGAAAAAGAGGAAAAAATTGATTTATCAAAAGAGCTAAAAAATCTTCCAAAAGAGTTTTTTGAAAAACTAAATGAGCAAGTTTTATTGATGAACAATGAACAAATTTTATCTTTGATAAAAGAGTATAACTTGTCAAACAATCTACAAAATCATATTGAAAATCTAATAAGTGAGTTTAAATATCAAGAATTGATGGATTTATCTAAGAATTGAGCTCTAAATTGATGGTTTTTATCTAGAGGGAATTTTTCTTGCAAGTTTAATTCACCGTTAAATAGAAAAAGGAAACAGATGGTTTTAGATATGAATATTGAGTTATCAGGAATAGATGAAGAGTTTTTGGATAACTTAGCTGAATTAATTGAAGATACAAGAGTGGAGTATTTTATAATAAATCCAAGAAGCAAAGAGGATTTAGAAAAAACCCAAAAGTTATGTGAAGAGTTTGAAAGATTTAAATACACTTTACCTATTGAATTTAAAAATCAAAAAGATAAAAACTGTGTTGCTATGAGAATCACAAAACCAGAAGAATTAAACTTAGTAGAAGGTTTACCTCTAGTTATAGATTCAGATAATTTAAATGATGAATTTATAAATATTTTAAACAATAGTGGAATAAAAGGTGTGATTTTAAATGCAAAAGAGAGTGATAATAGACTTACAAACTTTGCATATTCAGTTTCTCATGATTCCCTAAAAGATTGGACTAAAAAAGGAATAACTAACACAGACTACAATAGAATCGCACTTCAAAGTGATTATCCAAAATATAGCTACGATGAACTTTTTGATGGTTTATTAAAAGATATTTCAGATTTAACTTTTAGAGCAGAACAAACAATCGCAGCTGGTGGAACTAGAACTATACTTAAATTTTTTGGATTTTTTAAATAATAATAGTAGAGGAAAAGGAAAAGTCACTTCTTCCTTTTTCTTTTTTTTGTTACAATGCCTAAAATTATTAAAGGCCTTTTATGGAAATAGAAATTTCAACACCTGCACTATTATTCCCAGCTATTTCACTACTTCTTTTAGCATATACAAACCGTTTTTTAACAACTGGACAACTTATTCGCTCAATCAGTCATCAAGCACGAGAACATGGTGGACAAGAACTTGCAGGACAAATCGATAACTTAAAAAAAAGATTGGAACTTACAAAATGGATGCAATTTTTTGGAGTAGTTTCAATGCTAATGTGTACAATCTCAATGTTTTCTCTTTTTCTAGGATTTCATGACGTAGGTAAAAAGATATTTGGATTGAGCTTACTTACAATGTGTTTGTCTTTATGTATTTCATTGTGGGAAGTTTATATCTCTTCAAATGCTTTGAATTTAGAGTTGAAAGATTTACATGAGAAGTGTAAATAAAAGACTTTTTTTAAGTCTTTTATTTTTTAACTTCATTTGGAGTATTTACTTTTTTTTCTTTATTAGCTGGATTATTTTCCACTTTATGCGGATAAATTAAATCATGTATAAATTCCAAAGTGTAAAACATATCATCTTTTTTTGTAGGCTGGAGTTTTGCAACTTTATCAGCTATTATATTTATCTCCCTTGGAATCCATGCAATTTTAATTTTATATTTTTCACATAATTTGACAATATGTGCCTCTCTTATAACCTGCTCATTATCTGATAATATCACTGTTTTTTTAAGTGTTTTAGATTTAATATAAGTTATTGCATTTAAAACAGCATATCTTTCTGCTATATGATTATTTGTAATATTTATTAGTTTAATTATTGAAGTTAAATTAATTTCTGGGTCATATAATGCAATTTGAAATTCTTTATTACCATTTTCACCTGCATCTACATATATAATTCTTTTTTTTTCTGTTGCCATAATCTATCCCGATTTAAAATAAGTATAATTTCTATAAATTATAACAATAGTAATGACTCACAAATGACTCTTTTTTATTAAATTTATAAAAAAGTATATGTAGTTATTCCCTTTCTAAAAAATCTAAAATGATTTTTTTATGGTCAAAAACCAATTTATCTAGTGGAATTTCATCTAGTTTATACACATAAACCTCTTTTGCATCATCTTGAGCAATAGGTTTTCCATAAGCTTTACAAACATAAACAATAGATGCTGTATGAAATCTTTCATCTCTTGCTGGGTCTGAATAAACTCCAAGAAGTGATTCAATCGTAATATCAAGTGAAGTTTCTTCTTTCATTTCACGAATAACTGCGTTTTCAACAGTTTCACCAATATCAACAAATCCACCAGGAATGGCAACTCCTAAAGGTCTATTTAATCTTTCAATTAAAACAATACCTTGGAAATTTTCATTTTCATCGTATAGTTTTATTATTCCATCAACTGCTAGAAATGGTGTTTTTATCATTTGTTTTTTCCTTTTTAAAATCCATAAATCAAAAAATCAATAGAGTTTTTTATCTCTTCTTTTTGATTTTGTAAAGTTGTAATTTTTGTTTTTAGCTCATTTTTATGGACAGCACCCATTTGAGAAGTTGTCAAATAAACTTTTTGATTTTCTATAACAAACTCTTTTGTTAAACCTTTGAAATCATTTTTATCTTTTACAAGAGGAATTACAACTCTTGTGTTTATAGAATCTAAAATATCATTTTGAATATCCAAAAGATAAGGAACTTTTTCATTTGTTAGTTCATTTTCATTTTTATATACATCAAATTGAGCCATTAAAATATCCTACTATGTTTTAAAATAAGCCCATCTTCATCTATCATTTTATTATAAGATTCTATTGCTTCCTTATTTTCTTTTTCCCATTGCTTTTTTTTATCATCTTTTGAAGAGATATTTAGGTAATTTGTTAAGGCTTCTCTTATAATTTGAGTTTTCTTTTTTCCACTTTTTAGGGCAACTTCATCAAGATTTGTAAGTAGTTCGTCTTCTAAAGTTATAGTCATTTTTCTTGTCATAATAACTCCTTTACCATATTTTACCATACTTTTTAAAACATTATTTCTGTTGTTATTTTAGTTTTTCTAATAACTCTGATATTTCCAAATTTATCTTAGAAAAAGCAAACCATTTTTTACCCAAATCCTTCAAACTAGCACCAATATGATAAATCTCTTTATTATCTAAAATTAAAAATCTATCATGGGAATTTGGGAATATTTTTAATGTGATATTATCATATTGTTTTGAATATTTCTCAAAATCTAGTTTTAATTGCTTTGAAATAGTATTTGTATAGATAGTTACTTTTATATTTGGAATTTTTAAAAATAGAGTCAAAATGGTATCATCAATATAGTTATCTATTAAGATAATTTCACTTTTTGCACTTCTCAATAAATCAGAAATAAAACTATAAGAGTCATAAATTTGACCATCATAGAAAATGCCTTGAGTTGTTTCTAAAGTATTATTTTTTATAAGTGATTTGACATCATTCATTTGAGATTTTAAAATATTTACATCATTTTCTAAATTTACAAATCTTTCATTAGTGATTTTATCTGCATTTATTACATAGCCATTTTTAATGTAATTTTTTAAAATAGATGTTGCCCATTGACGGAATTTTGTAGCTGTAATTGAGTTTACTCTATATCCTATTGATATAATCATATCAAGATTATAGTGTTCAATATTTCTTTGAATCTCTCTATTCCCTTCTTTTTGAACTATCAAGAAAAACTTGACAGTTGAATTTGCATTAAGTTCTTTATCTTTAAAAATATTGTTGATATGTAAACTTATATTTTGTTTGGTTACATCAAAAAGCTCTGATAGTTGCTTTTGTGTAAGCCAAATTGTTTCTTCATTTACAGAAACTTTTAGTTCTAATTCTCCATCATTGTAAAGTACAATATTTGAAATATTATCCATAAAATCACCTTTGAAAAGTTGTTTTATAACTTTATCAAAAAAATTAATTTTGCTTTAAAAATATTGCAAATTGTTATTTTTTTACATTTTATTTAAATAAGAATGTACTTTTGGCTAAAATTGAGGAATTAAATTTATTGAAATTAAAATATACATTCCACTTGAGAGCTTGAGAACGAAGAAAAACAAAATTATAGATAAAAAGAGGAAATAATGACTTATTCTGAAACTACAAAAGAAGTTTTAATTGAAAGTGTAAACACTATGATATTACCATTAATAAGTGTTACAAAAGAGATTCTTTTAGATAATGAATTTATTAAGCCTATTGTAATTATAAAAAATGAATTAATAAAAAGTAAAATTAACAATTTTTTTAATACTTTAAATAAAAAAACAGAACAAGAAAAAATTCAATTTATAAATAATTTAGATGATAAAGTAAAACCTTTTTTTGCAGAAACAGTAAGTAAAATTATAGATTTAAATGATAACTTACAATTATATGTTATGAGTTATTTAACAGAGCAATATATTAAGAATAATGATTTGGATTATTATGAAAAGAAACTTTATTATAATATAAATACATTATCAGAAGATGATTTTAAAATATTTTATTGTTTATTTAAAGATAATTTCATCGATAAAAAGAATCCTAAAATACGTGTAAATCATTATAAGAAAAAAGAAATTATTAGTATTTCTTTGAATAGATTTTCAAATCTCGGTTTATTAATACTTAAAATGTCTTTTACTAAAAATTTTGAAATTATAAAAAATAAAGAAAATTATGAATGTAGTGAATATTCTAGAAAACTTTATGATTGTCTAAAAGATTATTTTAAAGATTGTAATTGTGAAGAAATTATTATAAAAAATGATTCAACAATAAATTATTGATTAAAATATATAAGTAATAGTTTATTTTTTTAATATTTTTGTTTTTAACATTAATTAATTTATAAATTTCTACTGTCTAAATTCTATACACCAACCATTCCAAACTAACACCAAAAGCAACACTTAAACAACACTTCTATTTTATACTTCGCTTAGAAGTCAAAAGGACTTAAACTAAAAGGAGATTTTATGAAAAGATTATTTGCAAAAGCAATTGTTACTTCTGCATTACTTGGTGGAATGTTAGTTCATGCTGCTGATACTATCAAAGTTGGGGTTTTACACTCTTTATCTGGAACTATGGCTATTTCTGAAACAACACTAAAAGATACTGTTTTAATGTTGATTGATGAGCAAAATAAAAAAGGTGGAATCTTAGGTAAAAAAATTGAACCTGTGGTTGTTGACCCTGCTTCAAACTGGCCACTTTTTGCTGAAAAAATGAGAGGACTTTTAACACAAGATAAAGTTGATGTTACATTTGGTTGTTGGACATCAGTTTCAAGAAAATCAGTTCTTCCAGTTGTTGAAGAGTTAAATGGTTTACTATTTTACCCTGTTCAATATGAGGGTGAAGAATCAAGTAAAAATGTATTTTATACAGGTGCTGCGCCAAACCAACAAGCAATTCCAGCTGTTGATTATCTAATGAAAGAGATGGGTGTAAAAAGATTTGTACTTGCAGGAACTGACTATGTGTATCCCCGAACTACAAACAAAATCTTAGAAGCTTATTTAATCTCAAAAGGTATTAAAAAAGAAGATATTATGATTAATTATACGCCATTTGGTCACTCTGATTGGCAATCAATCGTATCTGATATTAAAAAATTCGGTTCAACTGGAGTTAAAACAGCAGTTGTTTCAACTATCAATGGAGATGCAAATATTCCATTTTATAAAGAGTTAGGAAACCAAGGTGTAAAAGCTGAAGATATTCCAGTTATTGCTTTCTCAGTTGGTGAAGAAGAACTTTCAGGAATTGATACAAAACCACTTGTTGGACACTTAGCTGCATGGAATTATTTCGAAAGTGCTGATACAAAAATTAACAAAGATTTCATTTCAACATGGCACAAATTTATCAAAGATGACAAAAGAGTTACAAATGACCCAATGGAAGCTACATACATCGGATTTAATCTATGGGTAAAAGCTGTTGAAAAAGCTGGAACTACAGATGTTTCAAAAGTTAGTGATGCGATTATTGGTTTAAGTGTTCCAAACTTAACAGGTGGAACTGCAACTATGCTTAAAAATCACCACATTACAAAACCTGTATTAATCGGTGAGATTCAAGAAGATGGACAATTTGAAACTGTTTCTTCAACAAAAGAGATTGCAGGTGATGCTTGGTCTGATTTCTTACCAGGATCAAAAGATTTAATCTCTGATTGGACAAAACCAGTTAATTGTGGAAGCTACAACACAGTTACTAAAAAATGTGTAGGTACTAAATAAAAACTAAAATATGGAAGAGCTCTTCTTCCATATTTCTTTAAGGAAATAAAAATGAATATTTTAAAAATAATACTCCTTAATTTATTGATTTTCTCATTCTCTTTCGCTTCAAACTTTGAAGAATTATCTAGCAAATTATCAGACAACAGTTTTAAAGTAAAAGAAGAAGTTTTAAATGAGTTAATAATAAATTATAAAGATGAAGAAAAATTAGAGATTTTATTACAAAGTATGCTTTTGGGAAATTTATATTTTCAAAATCAAACTAATGAAATTGTACTTTTAGAAAAAGATAATAGTTTTAAATCTTTGTTTACAAATAACTCTATTGGAAATCCAAATGAAGATGATTATTCAAAAATAAAGATAAATAATAAATTAAGAAGTGTTATAAAAGCAAGTCTTGCAAAGATAAATCTTTTCTCAAAAAATAGTGATAAAAGATTAAATGCTGCAAAAAATATCCTAGAAAATCTTGACGAACAAGATAAAGAGATAATAGTTGAAGCCTTAAAAACAGAAAAAAAGTCTTCAATAAAAGATATTTTACTTGAAGCAAATGCAAACTTAAAGGCAAAGTTTTTAACAGGTCAAGAGCAACTTGATGCAATCGCTGAACTTGGTGGTTTTTTATCTTCTAAATCTTTAGAAACTTTAAATGGTTTAAAAGATTCAAGTGATGAAAAAGTAAAACTTGCAGTTAAAAATGCCCTAAATGAAATCGAAACAAGTAAAACTTTTTATTCATTTATAGAAACTGCATTTTTTGGACTTTCTCAAGGTTCGGTTTTACTTTTAGCTGCCATTGGTTTAGCTATTACTTTTGGAGTTATGAAAGTAATAAACATGGCTCATGGGGAATTAATAATGATTGGAGCGTATACAACTTATACAATCCAACAATTAATGCCAAATATGATTGAGTATTCTGTAATCATCGCTATTCCTGCTGCGTTTATCGTGAGTGGATTGGTGGGAATTGCCATTGAAAGATTGGTAATTCGTCACCTTTATGGCAGACCACTTGAAACACTATTAGCAACTTTTGGGATAAGTTTGATTTTACAACAAGTGGTGCGAACAATATTTTCTCCACTAAACCAAGAGGTAAAAACACCATCTTGGATGAGTGGAGCTTGGGAAATAAATGGAGCTTTATCTTTAACTTACAATAGATTGTACGTTGTGATTTTTGCTTTTATAGTGTTTTTTGCCATTTTATATGTGATGAAAAAAACATCTTTAGGACTAAAAGTTCGAGCTGTTTCACAAAATAGACCAATAGCCAGAGCCATGGGAATTCAATCAAGCAAGATTGATGCCATAACTTTTGGTATTGGTTCAGGAATCGCGGGAGTTGCAGGAGTTGCACTTTCTCAGCTTACAAATGTTGGGCCAAATTTAGGGCAAGCGTACATTGTAGATTCATTTATGGTTGTTGTTTTTGGTGGAGTTGGAAATTTATGGGGAACGCTAATCGCTGCCTTTTCACTTGGGGAAATAAATAAATTTATTGAACCACTAGCAGGTGCGATTTTGGCAAAAGTTATCATATTGGTATTTATTATTTTATTTATACAAAAAAGACCTAGAGGATTATTTCCTCAAAAAGGTCGAGATGCACAGGATTAAGAGATGGAAAATAAATCAATAATTTTTAAAATTCTAGAAAATGACAAAGGTGGAAAAATAGTTTTATCATCTTTGAGTATTGTAGTGTTTGTGGTTGCTTTTTGTAACTTGTTTATTCCTGAGAGTTCGATTTTTCATATCTCAACTTTTACAGTTACGATTTTGGGAAAATATTTAGCTTTTGCACTTTTGGCATTGGCTTTGGATTTGGTTTGGGGATATTTAGGAATTTTGTCACTTGGTCATGGGGCTTTTTTTGCACTTGGTGGATATGCCTTTGCCATGTATTTAATGCGTCAAATCGGAGATAGAGGAGTTTATGGAAATCCTGATCTTCCAGATTTTATGGTATTTATGAACCTAAAAGAACTTCCTTGGTTTTGGATGGGTTTTGATAATCCACTATTTGCAATTTTAATGGTGATGATAGTTCCAGCAATTTTGGCATTTATTTTTGGTTGGTTTGCTTTTAGAAGTAGGGTAACGGGAGTTTATTTATCTATTATAACTCAGGCTTTAACTTATGCACTAATGTTGGCATTTTTTAGAAATGATATGGGTTTTGGTGGAAACAATGGTTTGACAGACTTCAAAGATATTTTAGGTTTTGATTTATCAGCTGATAGCACAAGAGTAGGGCTTTTGATAATCACTTTTTTTGCTTTGGTTTTAGGATATTTAGTTTGCAGATTCATCATAAACTCAAGACTTGGGCGAGTTGTAATTTCAATAAGAGATGCTGAAAGTAGGGTGAGATTTTTGGGTTATAAAGTTGAGCAATATAAACTTTTTATTTTTGTGGTTTCAGCAGTTCTTGCAGGAATCGCAGGAGCTTTATATGTGCCACAAGTTGCAATCATAAATCCAAATGTATTTAGTCCACTATTTTCTATTGAGTTGGTAATTTGGGTTGCTATTGGAGGAAGGGGAACTCTGTATGGCGCGATTATTGGAGCTATGATTGTGAGTTTTGCAAGTACATATTTTACTTCTGCACTTCCTGAAGTTTGGTTATATGCTTTGGGTGGATTATTTGTAGTTGTAACTTTATATCTTCCAGCAGGTGTTGTTGGGCTTATAAGCAAAATCAAGATGAAAAAGGCTTAAAGATGGAAAGATTAAAAAGAGATAATGAAACTGATATTGGTGAGCTTAAAATAGGAAGCAGAATTCTCCTTGTTGATGGTGTAAGTGTTAGTTTTGATGGATTTAAGGCTTTAAATAATCTAAGTTTTTCTATTGATTATGGTGAATTAAGATGTATTATTGGAGCAAATGGCGCTGGAAAATCTACAATGATGGATGTGGTAACTGGAAAAACAAGACCAGATTCTGGAACTGTGATTTTTGGACATTCAGTTGATTTATTAAGTATGGATGAACCAGCAATTGCCGAAATCGGAATAGGAAGAAAGTTTCAAAAACCAACAGTTTTTCAAAACCATACGGTTTTTGAAAACCTAGAACTTGCAATGAAAGATGATAAAAGATTTTTCAAAACACTTTTTTCAAAATTAAGTAGCGAGCAAAAAGATAAAATTGAAGAGACAATGAAACTAATTGGTCTAAAAGAACTGTATAAACAAGAAGCAGGAATTCTATCTCACGGTCAAAAACAGTGGTTAGAAATTGGAATGTTAATCATGCAAGAGCCAAAACTTCTCCTTGTAGATGAACCAGTTGCAGGAATGACACCACAAGAAGTGGAAAAAACAGCAGAGATTTTAACAAGTCTTGCAAAAGAAAATGCAGTTGTAGTGGTAGAACATGATATGGAATTTATAAGAAGTATCGCAAAAAAAGTTACAGTTTTACATGAGGGTTCTGTTTTGGCTGAGGGTTCAATGGATGCCATTCAGAATAATGAAAAAGTTAGACGTGTGTACTTAGGAGAATAGAATGTTAAAACTAGAAAAAATAAACCAATTTTACGGACAAAGTCATACTTTGTGGGATTTAGATTTAGAGATAAAAAAAGGTCGTTGTACTTGCCTTATGGGAAGAAATGGAGTTGGAAAAACAACTATTAGTAAAGTAATCATGGGTTTACTTCCAATCAAAGATGGAAAATTAATCTACGAGGGAAATGATATTTCAAAACTTTCAGATTATCAAAGAGCTTCTATTGCAATAGGTTATGTTCCCCAAGGAAGAGAGATTTTTGCACAACTAACAGTTAAAGAAAATCTAGAAATTGGAGTGATGTCAAATAGAAATAAAATCACAAAAATCCCAGATAAAATCTATGACTTATTTCCAGTTCTAAAAGATATGGCAAATAGAAAAGGTGGAGATTTAAGTGGAGGACAACAACAACAACTTGCAATTGGAAGAGCTTTGTGTATTGACCCAAACTTTCTAATATTAGATGAACCAAGTGAAGGAATCCAACCAAATATCGTAGCTCAAATTGGAGAAGTAATCGATTATCTAACAAAAGAAGAGCAAATCACAGTGTTATTAGTAGAGCAAAAACTACCATTTGCAAGACGTCATGGGGATGACTTTTATGTAATAGATAGGGGAAGTGTAGTTGCAAATGGAGAAATAGGGCAACTTAGTGATGAGATTATTAGGAAGTATATGTCGGTTTAGATTTTTATTTGTTAAAAATTTAAGTAGTGAATATATGATTTATATATTCACTACTTAGCTAAGAATTAAAATTAAAGACTTTTATATTCTGAGTAATTTGAATTTTTCATCATTCTTAAAAATTCTCTACCTCTTGTAGTTAGTAGAAAATCTCCATTTTTCTTCTCTAATAAATTGCTCTCTAGTAAAAATCTTAAGTAATCATTAATCTGCCAATCTTTATATATCTCTTTGTGTATTTCTTTTGTAGCTTCAAATGTTCCTAAAATATAATCTTTATCTATTATAAAATCTATATTATTTTGTCCATGTAATAAAATTCTAATTTGGCTACCAAATATTATATTATATGTTTTTTCAAACCAAGTTAGCCCTTGACTCGCAGCTAATTGTCTAATTAAAACTTTAATAGTAGGATTTTCAAAGTCTGTATTTAAATTTTTTTCTATAAGTAATCTTTTTATACTCTCTTCATTTTCAGTCACAATTTCAAAATCACGTCCATAATTAATTAAATCTTCAATATTAAGTTCATTATTATTTATATTTTTTATTTTATTCTGATTTAGTGTTGCTAAAAAAGATTTATCATCTTTGAAATCAGAAGGAGCATAAAGTTTATCGTGATGTTTTGATACTAACCAGCCAAATAAAATTAAAATGGCTATAGGAAATAGTATAACAAAATATATAATAGGCATTCTTTCTTCGCTAATTAATTTTTCGGCAGAAAAACCAAATAATAGACATGCAAATCCATATACTAAAACTATAAAAAGGGCAATAATTCCTAAAGGATTTTTTGCTAAATCTTTTGCGGATGATGTAAAACTTTCAAACATAACTGTATCCTATATTTTATTTAAATTGTATCATTATAATTATAAGAATTAAAAAAATAAAAGTGTTGTCTTTCCTCCTTCCCAACGTTCCCGTTGGGAATGCATATAAGTGTTGTTCTCAGTAATTCAAATTCATTTCTAAAAATAAATAACAGATTGTAATATTTTTAATTATTAATCAAAAAAATTTATATAATTCTTCATATAAATTCAAAAGGCTAAAAAATGCAAAATTTGATTATAAATGAAAATAACATAAAAGATAAAATCCACACAATAAGAAATCATCAAGTTATGTTAGATAGAGATTTAGCAGAACTTTATGGCGTGGAAACAAAAAGAATCAATGAAGCTGTTCGTAATAATCAAGATAAATTTATGGATGATTTTTATTTTGAATTGACAAATGATGAGTTTGAAGATTTGCGGTCGAAATTTTCGACTGCAAATTTCTCTAAAACTAGAGCAAATCCAAAAGTTTTTACAGAACAAGGTATTTATATGTTAGCAACTATTCTAAAAAGTAAAGTTGCTTCTCAAGTTACAGTTTATATTATAAAAACCTTTGCAGATATGCGAAAACTAATATCTCAAAATATTCCTATGTTTGAACGATTTGAAAGAATAGAACAAAGATTAACTATCCATGATAAAAATTTTGACAAACTTTTCGATGCTTTAGAAGATAAAACTCTAAAACCAAAACAAGGTATATTTTATGATGGAGAAGTTTTTGATGCTTATGTTTTTATAAATGATTTATTAAAACTTACGACTAATGAAATAATCCTAATAGATAACTATATAGATGAAAGCGTTTTTACTCTTTTTTCAAAATACCTAAATATTAAAATCAAAATCTATACAAAAATTATTTCAAAACAACTCAAACTAGATTTTCAAAAATATCAAACTCAATATCAAAATATAGAACTTTTTGAGTTCAAAAATTCCCACGATAGATTTTTAATTATTGATAAAAAAGAAGTTTATCATCTGGGAGCTAGTCTTAAAGATTTGGGTAAAAAGTGGTTCGCTTTTTCTAAGTTTGAAATAGAAAATCTAAAGATATTAGATTATTTAAAAAAATAAAAGTGTTGCTTTAGTGTTGTTTTTCTTTCAATAACCAAAAAACAAGAGTCAAATTCTATATATAATTTATACAGGTGAAAAAAAAGTAATCTATGATTTTTTGGATAAAATATTTATAGATTAAAGCATGATTTTTAGGAGAAAAATGAGCATTAAGTTTAGTTTTAAAGATGAAGTTTTTTCATTAGATAGTTTGAAACTTCCATCAAGACATTATCATTTTAATGAGCAAGAAAATTACATAAAGTTGCTAAATATTGGTGAGGGAATTTTTCCAAAAGATAGACTTAGAACATCTGTAAAACTTGATAATTCAAACTTGATACTCACAACTGAATCTGCTACAAAAATCTATCCCTCAAAAAAAGAGTATGGAATAAATAAAATAGATGTGCAACTTTTTAATAACTCAAATTTAGAGTTTATAAATGATGAGTTGATTTTATATAAAGACTCACGATATATTCAGTTTTTTAATCTAAAAAGTGATGAAAATTCAACTTTTTTTTATACAGATATTTTGAGTCGTGGAAGAAGTTTTGAGAATTTTGATTTCTCAAAAATGATGATAAAAAATAGATTTTATTGTGAAAATAGTTTAGAATATATGGAAAAATTTGATATTTTAGGTGATGAATTAAAAGATTATATCATTAGAAAAAGTAGTGTTAATTTCATTTTTGCAAAGTTTTATATGAAAACCAACAATAATGAAAAGTTTTTAAAAAGTCTTTATATGGAAAATTTTGAGAGTTTTTCATATAGTAGAAATAAAAAAATCATTTTAGGTTCTATTAGTTCAAATAATATGTTTGAACTGAAAACAAAAATCTTTAAAGTTTGGGAACTTTATAGAAAAGAATTAAATAAAAAGAGTTTTAATTTAGGTAAACAATAAAAGGAGATAATAGAATGTTTCTTACAAATCGTGAACAAGAAAAACTAATGCTTTATACAGCTTCAAAACTCGCTTTAGAGCGAAAAGAGAGAGGTTTAAAACTAAATTTTCCAGAAGCAACTGCAATTTTAAGTTCATATATAATTGAAGGTGCAAGGGATGGAAAAAGTGTTGCCCAACTTATGGTTGATGCTACAAAAGTTCTAAAAGAAGAGCATGTTATGGATGGAGTGGCTTCAATGATGCATATGGTTCAAGTGGAAGCTACTTTTGATGATGGAACAAAACTTGTTACTGTTCATAATCCAATCCCATATAAAAATAGTTCAGATTTACCAGGTGCTTATTTAATAGACGAGGGTGAAATAGAACTAAATGCAAATAAACAAATAATTACTATTGAAGTGGAAAACAAAGGTGATAGACCAGTTCAAATTGGTTCACATTATCATTTCTTTGAAGTAAATAGTGCTTTAAGTTTTGATAGAAACCAAGCTTATGGGAAAAGACTTGATATTGCAGCTGGAACTTCTGTACGATTTGAACCAGGTTCTATAAAAAGTATTAACTTAATAGATTTTGGTGGAAGAAGATATGTTAGTGGATTTAATGGTTTGGTTGAGGGCTTTTTAGATGATGAGAATGTAAAAGCCAAAGCAATGGAAAATCTAAATAAGTTTTTAGGAGTATAAGATGAAGATGTCAAAAGAAAAATATGCTTCAATGTATGGACCAACTGTTGGTGATAGATTTAGACTTGCCGATACTTCATTAATCGCAAAAATTGAAAAAGATTATACAACTTATGGTGAAGAGAGTAAATTTGGTGGTGGAAAAACTATCCGTGATGGAATGGCTCAAAGTCCAACTGCTGTTGAAGTGGCTGACTTGATTATCACAAATGCAATAATCATTGACTACACAGGTATTTACAAAGCTGATATTGGAATCAAAGATGGAATTATAGTTGCCATTGGAAAATCAGGAAATCCAAATCTATGTGATGGAATAACACATGGCTTAGAAATTGGAGCAAATACTGAAATACTTTCAGCTGAGGGGAAAATCATTACAGCAGGTGGAATTGACACTCACATTCACTTTATAAGTCCTGGTCAAATTGATGAAGCACTAACAAGTGGAGTAACTACCATGATTGGTGGAGGAACAGGACCAAACACAGGAACAAATGCTACAACTTGTACACCTGGGGCTTGGAACATAGCAAAAATGATTCAAAGTGTGGATGATTTACCTTTAAACTTTGGATTTATGGGAAAAGGGAATAGCTCATCAAAAGAGGCTTTAGAAGTTCAGATAAAAGCAGGAGCAATGGGGCTAAAACTCCACGAGGATTGGGGAAGTACTCCAAATGCTATAGATACTTGTTTAAGTGTAGCAGAAAAGTATGATGTACAAGTTGCAATTCATACAGATACACTTAATGAATCTGGATTTGTGGAAACTACAGTTGGCTCTTTTAAAGACAGAACAATTCACACTTTCCACAGTGAAGGAGCTGGTGGTGGGCATGCCCCTGATATTATAAAAGTAGCAGGTATGGCAAATGTACTTCCATCAAGTACGAATCCCACATTACCATACACAAAAAATACAATAGAAGAACACCTTGATATGCTTATGGTTTGTCACCATTTAAGTCCAAAAATTCCAGAAGATGTAAGTTTTGCTGAAAGTAGAATCAGAGGAAAAACAATTGCAGCTGAAGATGTACTTCACGATATGGGTGCAATTTCAATCACAAGTTCAGATTCACAAGCAATGGGAAGAGTTGGAGAAGTATTAATACGAACATGGCAAGTTGCAGACTCTATGAAACAACAGCGGGGAATATTAGAATGTGATGATGAAAAAAGTGATAACAATAGAATCAAAAGATATATCGCAAAATATACAATAAATCCAGCAATCGCTTCAGGAATTGATGAATATGTTGGAAGTGTAGAAGTTGGGAAAATGGCTGATTTAGTTTTATGGAATAGGGCATTTTTTGGAGTAAAACCTGAAATTATCATCAAAGGTGGATTTATAGCACTTGCCTTGATGGGTGATTCAAATGCTTCTATTCCAACACCAGAACCAAGTATGTATAGAAAAATGTTTGGAAGTCTAGGAAAGGCATCGGCGAAAACAAGTGTAATATTCACTTCAAAAGTAGCTCTTGAAGATGATTTAGATGTAAAACTTGGAATCAGTAAATCAATGTTAGCCGTTAAAAACACAAGAAATATAGGTAAAAAAGATATGAAGTTAAATGACTTCATAGGAGATATAAAAGTAGATCCAGAAACTTATGATGTAACAGTAAATGGTGAACTAATAGAGTCAAACTATGTATCAGTAGTTCCAATGGCTAAAAAATATTTTATGTTTTAAGGAATCGTTTTGACATTTAGCGTAATAAAAAAAGTAATAGAGATAAAAAAAGATATTGAAACATGTGATGAGGTTGAACTCTCTTGGTTTGATATGCAAAAACCAAATTTAACAGCTGTTAGTAAAAATGGTGTAAATTTAGTTGTTAAAGCTAAGTTTACACACCTACATGAAAATGATGTTTTAGTTTGTGATGATGGTTATGCAATTAAAGTAAAAAGAAGTGAAGATGAGATTTTTACTTTAGAGTTTAGTGATGCATTGTCATTTGCAAAAACTGCTTATGAGATTGGAAATCGTCATCAACCTTTGATGATTGAAGAGTTTAAAATCATTGTTTTAGATGATATTTCACTTGCTGATATTATCAAAGATTGTTATGCAAACACAGCCGTAAAGTGTGAGAAAACAAAAGGCTACTTTAAACCAAATGGTAAAGCACACCATAGCCACTAAAATGACTAAAAAAACAAATCTAAAAAGCCTAAGCAGATTTTTACAAATACTTGATGGAACCTTTCCCTCAGGTGTTTTTGTACACTCTTTTGGCCTTGAACCACATATTATAAAAGAGAATGTAAAAGATATAGATGGTTTAAAAATTTATCTAAAAAATCTAATTATTGACCAATACTTAAAAATGGAGTTTGTTTATATAAAAAAAGTTTATGAAGCTTTAGAAAATAACAAACTAAATTTAGTAAAAAAACTCGATAATCAATATGCTTCATATCTTACTTTTGAGTATGCAAAAGCTTCTAAAAATATGGGAGATAACTATTTCGCCCAAATAAAAAATCTGGCTTCAAAAGATATTGTAAAAGAGTATTTTCAAGGCATAGAAGAAAAGAAAAGTGAATCAAATGAGATAATAGTTTTAAGTGTTTTGGCATATGATTTAGATATTTGTATGGAAGATTTTATCGTGATGTGGACGAAAAAGAATCTAATAAATATAGCAGCTACAACACTTAAAATATCAAGAATAAAACCCTCACAAATACAACAAATGTTGTTTGAGTTTGATGAGATTTTAGAAGATTTAGGATTTGAAAATATAGAAAATAAAATCACAAATTTTAATCCACTATTTGAGGAAATTATCTTCTCTCATAAGAATCTAGAACCAAAGATGTTCACAACATAACTCGATTTTCTTTTTATCCTATTTCTGCGTTAAAAATCAACGAAGTTTACTATTAGTAAATGAGTTAATTTTTGCCTTGAACTAGAATAAAAATCTTAATCGAGAATATTTTAAAGATGGAGTAATGAATGGCACTAAAAATAGGAATAGCAGGACCAGTTGGAAGTGGAAAAACTTCTTTAATTGAAAGCTTAACAAATATTCTAAAAGACAAATACTCTTTAGGAATTGTAACAAATGATATTTATACAACAGAAGATGCAAATTACCTAAAACAACACCTTGATTTAGATGAAAATAGAATCACAGGAGTTGAAACAGGTGGTTGTCCACATACTGCAATCAGAGACGATATTTCTATGAATCAGAGAGCAGTTATTGAGCTTGAAGAAAAGTTTAATCCTGATATTGTTTTTGTGGAAAGTGGTGGAGATAATCTAAGTGCTACCTTTTCTTATGAGTTGATTGATTATTATATGTATATTATAGATGTGGCACAAGGTGCTGATATTCCTCGAAAAAAAGGAGCTGGTTTACTATTTTCTGATTTACTTGTGGTAAATAAAATAGATTTAGCACCTTATGTGGATGTGGATTTAGAACTAATGAGAAGTGATGTTGCAAATAATAGAAAAAATAAACCCTCAGTATTTATTTCAAAAAAAGATAAAGAGAGTTTAACTCAAGTAGTTTCGTGGATAGAGGCTTTATTAGGTTAAATCCCTAATTTTTGCTTCTAATGATTTAATTACATCTGTTAAGTCATTTATCTTTTTAACTTTTTCAGCATTTGTTTTCATTAATAAAGCTAACTCTTTTTTAGTTGCAACTATTTCATTATTTGCTTCTCTATTTTTTTCAGCAAGTACATTTTTTTCTTGTTTAATCATTGCAAGTGTTCTTGAATACTCTTCAGCTTCTTTACTTTTTACGGTCATCTGTCCATGATATTTTTCATCAACATTATGCATTTGCATCTCATAATGGTCAAGTTGTCTTTGTCTACTTTGAGTTTTTTCTTTTTGTTCTGCTAACTCTTCTTGAAGTCTTGGAACATAAGATTCTAATTGTTTAACTCTATCATTTAATTCTAAAACAACTTTTTTGTATGTATACTCTTTTTTATGAAACTCTTGAATACTTTTTATTACTTTTTTCTGAAACTCTCTTTTCTCATTGTTTTCTTGAGTCGTTGAAAAACCTATCGTTATATATTCATCTTCATTATGAGTTGATTCCAATTTAAAAACAGTATTTTTTAAATAAAAGCTCTCTTTATCTTTTGCAATAAATTTAGTATTTCCAGTCCATATCTTTCCACTTCTTAATATTTCCCAAGTATCTTCAATTGATTCTTTAGGAACATCTTGATGAATTAAGTCATTAAAATTTAAAGTTTTTATCTCATCAAGAGTATATTTTGAAGTTTCTAATAAACTTTTATTTGCAAAAGAGATATTTCCATTTTCGTCCATTTTATAAATTAAAGCTACACTATCAACGGCATCTAAATATTTTTGAAGTTCATTTTGTTTATCTTGAAGTTGTGTTTCAAAAAATGTTTTTTCGCAAACTTCAGTTATTTTTCTCACTAATAGAGTTGTATCAATTGGTTTCATAATATAATTGCTTACATTTAAATCAATAGCTTTTAACAAATTATCAGCCTCACCCCTAGCTGTTGTAAAAATTAAAGGAATCTCAGTATCTATTTCTCTAATCTTTTCTAACATTTCAAGACCACTCATAATTGGCATATTAATATCAGAAATGATTAAATCTATTTTTTCATCTGTAATCTTTGATTTTTCATATTTTTCTAAACCTTCAAGGCCATTTGAAGCTAAAATAACTTCTTTAAAAAGCTTACTTAAAAGTTTTGCTAGTTTTTCTCTAGCTAACTCTTCATCTTCAACAAAAAGTACTCTTAGGTTTTTTAAAAAATCAGGTGTTAACATAATCTTGCCTTTATTCGTAAGGAGTTATTGATGGTGGAAACTCTTCAAAAGCTTTTTTTATAGAACTGATAATTGAATTTTTGTATTTATAATTTTGCATTGGATTTGAAAATTGTAAATAATCAACAGCTCCTTGTTGAGTTTTCTCTTTCTTATAAACAAAAACTACTTTTTTACCTAGTTTTACGCTATTTTCATAAAGAAGTCTTGCATAATCATTTATATATGGGAACTCTTTTTCTTTGATTTTATCTCCCCAACAAAAGAATACAAACTTACCACTTGGGATTAAATTTGCTGCATCTAAATACATAATATCTCTGTCAAATTGTGTTGTTTGATAAGAGTTATAACTCTCTAAATCACTGTTGAATTTTTCTAATAAAACAGGAATATCAATACTTCTTTCAATTAAATTAAATAGATTTCTTATTTCTACAATTTTTCCTGCACAATGTTCTCTCATTGCTTGTTTGAATACTGTAATATATCCTTCACCTTTTAATTCAACCATTCTTCCAAAATCTTCAAAATCTTGTTCAAGTAAGTATTTGTTTGAATCAAATCCAACCGGAGTTACCATTGGACTATATAAAAATACTGTTCCGATTATATTTTTTTTTCTATCTTTTGCTGTTTTTATTTTTTCTTTTAACTCTTTAACTGTTATCTCTTCATCTTCTGCATTAAAATACATATAACTTTCAGTTAAAAAAATCTCTTCATATTTAGTTTCAATTGTTCCAAAATATTGCATTAAATTCCCTTATTTATTTATAGTAATATATTATCAAATATTAGTGAATACCTCGCTTATATTATCTTTTTGGCTCTATTTTTTTTCAACCATTCTTCTTGCAGTTCTTTACTTTTTTTATTATCAGCTCGTTTACTTATAAATCTTGATTTTACATGAGTTGTTGAGTCATCATTTTCATTGTAAGTATATGTTAGATTTAAATCAGCCAATTGTATTGCATTTTTGGCTCTTGTAGCTGCTACATAATAGATATTTAGTTCTTCATTTACTCTTAGATATGAGAGTTTATTTTTTGTATTTACTATCTCTTTTTTGGAAATAAAATCATCAGCCATTATTACTTGCTCATACTCTAAACCCTTTGATTTATGGGTAGTTGTAAAAATAATATCAGCATCTTTTTTGTCTGTTACTAAAAACTCTTTTATCTTTTTATTTATCTCAAAAATATTATCTCCGTAAGTATTGATAAACTTAATAATATTTAGATAATCTTGATTTTTTGTATCTTTTGCAAACTGTTCAAGCTCACTTATTGTTTCAAAATCTTTTATTTCATCTATTGTGATTTTGTCATTTTTTTTCTGTTTTAGATAAAAAATCGAATAAACAGTTTGGTTCATAAATGAATAAGAGTTATAACCACCTTCAAAATAGACTTTCTTTTTATCGTGGATAAAATAGACTAATTGTTGAATCAAACCAAAAGTACTTCGGGCAATCACACAAAACTGTTTATTAAAATCTATATGATTTTTTCCAATTTGAGTTGTTTTTTCTAAACCTGATATTTTAAGAGGTTTAGATGAATTTATTGCATATAAACTATTTAAATTATTTTGTAAAACTTTGGCAAAGTTATCTCCAAATCTAAAACTTTGAGTTAAATCATAAGAGGGTAAATCTATTTTATTTAAGGCATTTGTTGCAAATCTAAAAGTATAAATTTGCTGAAATGAGTCACCAACATAAATTCGTCTGCAACTTTGATTTTCAACAATTCCAATCATAACATCACTAATATCTTGAGCTTCATCTACAAGGATTAAATCATAAGGTAGATTTGCTGATACTTTTTTATTTAGATAAAACATCTTTAGATAAAAATCGTGGGTTGCATCTATGATTTTGTTTTTCATGGCACTTAAAATTGTTTTTAGATGTTCAATTACCCTTGTTTCATTTTTATTTATTAGTTCAAGGATTTTCGCACCTAGTTCTGATTGTTTTTTATAAGACTCAATTAGTTTTGAATCAAGGGCAATCAGTGAAGAATTACAATAAAAATTTACCAAATCTTTTATCAAAGCTACATATTCAGGAATTGGATAATAGGCTTTTTGATTTACTGTAAGTTCATGTTTAATTAGTAGATTTTCTATAATTTGATTTTTTAAATCATGGGCAAGAGTGTAGTTATAAGCTTCAATTTTATTATAAGCAAGGGAGTGAATAGTGCTTATATGCATATAAGGTAAGTTGTACTCTTTTAATTTATCTTGCAGTGAAGTTTGTAAAGATTTATTATATGCCAGATATAAAATCTTTAAATGGGAATTTTTTTTTGCATACTCAAGTAGTGTTGTCGTTTTTCCACTTCCAGCAACAGCATTGATTTTAAATGAGAGTTTATCACTATTGATTATCTCTTCTTGTTCTTTGGTTAATATCATCTTGGAATTGTAGCAATACAGACTAAATTATCCATAAAATATTTATAAGATAAATTTATTGTATAAACAAAAGATTATTGATTAAATAATCTTTTATCTTCAACTTTTTTAATATCGGAATAATTATCTAAATAATCTAGATAAGTAATCAGATATTTTCTACTTAAATCAAATCTTTGTTTAAAGTTTGAAAGATTAACATATCCATCTTCTTTGATGATTTCTCTCATAGTTTTTACTATTTTATTTAAACTTTCAAAATGAATAAATAGATTGTGTTGAAGTCTCATTACTTGTTTTTTTGCAGTTAATGATTTTAAAATATCATCACCTAATTTTCTATCAATATCTAAATCATCATAAATATTATAAGGAGCAGTTGGAGTTATATCTTCTTGTTTTAATCTATTTAAAACAATATCTTCTAAATCTTTTGCAAAATCCTCTTTGATATTTGCATTTTTATATAAAGAAACATCTCTTATTAAAAAGTTTTCAGCTTCTAGTTCATCCAAAGCACTTTGGATAAATAAAGTACTAGCCCACTTTAATCGTAATGCAATTGAAGCATTTGAAAGTAGAGCATAAGTATTTTTAGTATAAATTCCTCTAATAAAATCTTTTACAAACTCTTTTGTAGAAAGAGGGTAAATAACTAACTCTTTTTCATCTATAAAAACATCTTGCATATTTCTTGCAAATTCAATTGCTTCACTATGAGAAAGGGCAAATCTTTGGGTTGAAGAGATGATACCTAAGCCTTTTTTATGAGCTTCTAGTAGCTCTTTGTAAGCACTTGCAAAATCTTTTTTATCTAATGCTTCTAAAAGATTTCTTTTTTGATTTTTTTTCATAGGATCAATTATTGGATTTAAAACAATTCCCCCACTAATCGTATCATTTCCATTTCTTAATATAATTTTTTCACCAAAAATTGTATAAAGATTCTCACTTGCTTTTATTGTTGCAAAACCCTCTTCAAGGTTTGTAATACAATCAAAAAGTAAAACTTTTACCTCTATTCTTTTTGCTCCAATAAATAAAGAGTAGGTTTGATTATGATTTAGTTTCTTATTTTTTAGACACTTAAAAGATATATCAATTCCATCAAATCCTCTAATATGTCCTTTTTTTGTGATTAAATCACCTTTATTTATGTGGGAAATATTTACACCTTGAAGATTTAAAGCAGCTCTAGAAGAGATATTTGATTCAAGGGCATTTTGGTTATGAACTTGGATATTTTTTATTTTTGTCTCTTTTTGGCTTTGGCAAATATATAATTTTTCATCTAGTTCACATTTTTTTCCTAAAACAGTTCCCGTTACAACTGTACCAATTCCTTTTGGAGAAAAAACTCTATCCACATAAAATCTAAAGAAATTTTCTTCTTGTTTTATACTATTATTTATTGTAAAAAGCTGATTTTTTAGTCTTTCTATTGAACTTTCATCATAAACTGATACGCAACTTACAAATTTTATTTCAAAATCAAAATTAGATAAAAAATCTAAAATCTCTTCTTTTTTTATATTCAGTTCATCTTCACTAACCAAATCTTTTTTTGTAATTACTACAATTAATTCTTTTAATCCCAAAAGATTAATAATCTCTATATGTTCAACAGTTTGAGGTTTTATTCCCTCAGCAGCACTAACTACAAGCATTACATAATCAAATCCAAAAGCACCTGCAATCATATTTTTTACAAGTTTCTCATGTCCTGGAACATCAATAAAAGCTATGTTCTGTTGACCTTTTGTCATATTTGAAAAAGATAAATCAATAGTGATTCCTCTTTGTTTCTCTTCATCTGTACTATCACCCTCAAAGCCATTAAGTGCTTTGATTAAAGCTGTTTTACCATGGTCAATATGACCTGCTGTTCCTATGATGATATTAGACATTAGTTAAATACCTTTTTTAGAATATCAGCTATATTTTCCATTTCATCTTCTTGAATGGTTCTAAAATCAAGTAGTAGTTTTTCATTTTCTATTCTTGTTATTAGATTATTTTTTCTTAAAAGTTTTTCTAGTTGATTTGGTTTGTAATTATCATGTTCAATACAAAGGGCGATTGATGGAATTTTTTTATTTGGAGTTGTTCCTCCACCAATTAAAGTTTGGGTTTTTATAACTTCACATTTACAAAGAGTTTTTACTTTTTCAAAAAGATTATTTGCTCTTTGTTCTAAAGTTTCAATAGAAGTAAAAAGCATCTTTAATGTTGGAATATCATTAAGCTCATTTTTTAAATATGAATTTAGAGTGTCTTCAAGGATACTAAGAGTTATTTTATCAACTCTTAACATTCGTAAAAGCTGATTTTTTTTGATTTTTTCAATTAACTCTTTTTTCCCTATTATGATTCCAGCTTGCACACTTCCTAAAAGTTTATCCCCTGAAAAACTCAAAAGTGAAGGATTATATTTCATAATTTCTAAAATAGATGGCTCTTTTTGAGATAGATTAAAAGGTAAATCAATAATATGTCCACTTCCCATATCGTAGTAATCAATTACATCGTTTTGTTTCGCAACTTTTACAATCTCTTCAAAATCTACTTCACTTGTGAATCCTTCAATTGAATAGTTTGATTTATGAACTTTCATAAGCATTGAGGTATTTTCATTGATAGAGTTTTCATAATCACTTAAATGGGTTTTATTTGTAGTTCCAACTTCTTTAAGTATTGCTCCACTTTGGTTCATGACTTCAGGAACTCTAAAACTTCCTCCAATTTCAACCAACTCTCCACGACTAACTATAACTTCTTTATTTTTTGCAAAGGTATTTAAAATCAAAAAAACAGCACTTGCATTATTATTTACTACAATTGCATCTTCACAGCCTGTTAAATTTTGAAGTGTTTTTACAATGTGAGAATATCTTTCACCTCTTTTGCCCTCAAGTAAATCATATTCAAGATTGTTATATGATGTTGCTATTTCTATAGCTTTTTCTAGGCTTTTTTTGTTTATTAAACTTCTTCCTAGATTTGTATGAATTATAATTCCTGTTGCATTTATCAAAGTTTGCAATGATGGTTTTATGATTGTTTCATACTCTTTTAGCACATCAGAAACTAGAGTGTTTTCATCTATGTTTTGAATCTTATTATTTAGTATATCTTCTCTTAATTTTCCTATAACTTCCTTTGAAATTTTAGTAATTAAACTCGTAGATAATCCTTCAAAAGCTTTGTGTGTGATAAACTTATCAACCTTTGGAATGGATTTTAGTAAAATCATTTTTACCCTTTCAGATGGTTTTAAAATTGTTTTATGTAATATTTGCTTCTTACAAAGTGGGAGGTTAGTGTACCTGGTGGGCACCACAGGCTTCAACCCTGATTGACGGTTTATGTGTAATACGCCGTGGTAGGTTCGATTCCTACACCTTCTCGCCACTTGAAAATCCCTTTAATTGGGACTTTATATTATTTTTTAATTCACAAATTTTATCCAAAGGAAAATTGATTTAAACTTAATAAATGGTAAAAAATATTTTACTATTTAATCTTCTCTTATTGGTGTAAATACATCAATAACTTCACCAGCTTCAAGTATTTATAAACTATGTTCAATATTTTCAGGAATTGAATATGAATCTTCAGATAGCAATATTTCATCAAAATTATAAATTTTAATCTAAATTTTCCTGAAACAATATATCTATTGTGTTCATTATGATTTGAGTGAGTTGTAACATCATCTGTGATTTTATAAAGCATTTTTGTAACCATAGACTTTTCACCAATAACTAAAACTATAATATCTACTTCTAAAAACTGTTTATTAGTTATATTTTCTTTTTTTACTATCATTTATTTTCTATTATATTTTTAAAATAATACAGTTTTAGAATTTTTATAGATAGTACATTGTAGTAGTTACTTGGGAATTTAACAATATTTTATTTCTCTAATCTTTCTAAAATAGTTCAGGTTTAATATATAACATTACATAATCTAGAGCTTCTTTATAATGAGATACATTTTCATCATGAATTTGGTCCTGATTAAAAAAGTATTACTCCATTTTTATGCGAAGTATATGAACAAGCATCCAAATTATATTTTTGAATTTCTTTGATATATCAGTATTTGTAGTATTAAAATTTATCTTTTAAAGAATCTCTTATTTTTAAGAATTCATCTAAATTTTGAAAAAAGATATCAACAAGTTTAGGGTCAAAATGTTCTCCACTTTCTTCTTTAAATAGATCAAATATTTCTTCATCAGTCCAAGCATCTTTATAGCATCTATTACTACCTAGTGCATCAAACACATCAGCTAATGCAGTTATTCTTCCATAGATATGAATATCTTTACCTTTTAATCCTCTAGGATATCCTTTTCCATTCCATTTTTCGTGATGTTCATATGCAATAATGGCTGCTGCTTTTAATAGTTTTCTATTTGAGTGTTTGAGCATTTGGTAACCTAATTGAGCGTGAGAATCCATTATTTTACGTTCTTCATCATCAAACTTACCTGGCTTATTTAAAATTGCATCTGGAATAGCTACTTTACCTATGTCATGCATTGGACTAGCCTGTTTTAACATTTCAGCCTCTTCCATAGATAATCCATAATATAAAGCAAGAAGTTTTGAATATTCTGCAACTCTGTTAACATGATTGCCAGTTTCTTTTGAACGATTTTCTACAATAGCACCTATTGTAAAAACAACTTCTTTTTGTGTATCTTCAATTTCTTTACTTAATCCTTCTATCTCTTTTACAGCTTCTTTAACTTTTACCTCTAAATTATTTTTATAATCTTCTAATTCTTTACTTTTTCTAAAGTAATCAATCAACATATCAGTTTTTAATAAAAATTCTTCAAAAATTATAGGTTTCCTCATAAAATCTGAAGCACCATTTTTTAAAGACTTACTAATAGTAGTAGCATTTCCTGTACCTGATACTATTAATACTGGAACATTTGCATTTTTTCTTTTGATTTCTTCTAGAACTTGTAGTCCATTCATATCATTTAGTTCTAAATCTAAAATTACTAAATCAATATTCTCTTCATTGAAAATTTTGATTCCACCTTTTCCTGTGTCACTTTCAAAAACATTATAATTTCGTTGGCGTAATACTTCAGCTTCTTGGGCTCTAATAACATTTGAATCTTCAATAATCAGAATATTACTTTTTTTATTTTCTTCAATAAGTCTTATTAACTTATCAATATTTTTGATTGTAAGTTCGATATTTTCTTTATTTAAATAATCTATAATTCCATACTTAAATAAATAGTCTCGTAATTCATCATTATCTTTAGAAGTAAGAACAATAACTTTACTATCAGTAAGTTTTCTTACATTAATAATTAAATCTTTTTCTTCTGCATCTGGCAAATATAAATTTAAAATAATGTAATCATAATTTTGGATTGAAACTTCAGTTTTAATCTCTTTTAAGCTAAAAACTTGTGTACAATTGTAATTATATTTTCTCAATACAGTAGAAATAATATTTGATAATAATTTTGCATTTTCTGCAATAAGAATATTAATCAGCCTCATACTCCATTTTTTGGTTAATTGTAACAAAGTAATGTTAAATAAAAGATTTTAAATAAAAGTAATTTCTCTTTATCTGTTAATATGATAATTTTTTTGCAATTTTCCATCATATCAATAATATTTATTTCGATTTAGGTCTAAAATCTTCATTGATAGTACATTATCACAATAGTTAATTTGAAATATACTTACAATCCGTTACTCCATAAACTTTTTTATCATAAATAGATTTATTGGAGTTTAAAAAAGTTCAATAATAAAATTATGTACAAAATATAGTGATAAAGATGTATAATTCCACAACTCATATAAATAATTTAGGAAAATAAATGAAAAAAATAGTTTTAGGTTTGATAGTTTTAGTTGTTTTAATAGGAATTGTATTTTTTATTCAATCATCTAATTCGGAAACTTTTGTAACGGGAGAAACATTAATAACTCCTGCAGATTCAACAGCTACCCAAACTTCAACTCCTTCAAGTTCAACAACTACAGAAGCATCAACAACTCCAACAAGTTCTGAAACAGCTGATATAAAATCAAAATTTGAAGTTTTACAAGAGTCAGCTTCAAAAGGTAATGCAAAAGCTCAAAATGAATTGGGAAATATGTTTGCAACTGGTTCTGCACCAGTTCAATCTGATAATGAAGCTTTAAAATGGTTTGAGAAATCAGCAAATCAAGGATATGCAGAAGCTCAATATAATCTAGGAACTATGTATCAAAACGCTATAGGTGTTGACCAAGACTTTAAAAAAGCGGTTAAATATTACAAATTAGCAGCAGCTCAAGGACATGCAGAAGCAAAAAATAATCTTGAAGCATTATGTGAAGAAGATTCAACTCTTTGTAAATAGTTTTAGGAAAAAGCTTTAACTTTTTCCTTCTTAGTGTACAATTATAGGAGTAATTCCCCTTGGAATCACATGTCCTATAATACTTGCATATCCAAAACTCAACTCTTCAATCTCTTTTATATATTCAAGAGCATCTTTTTCTTTCATCGCTATTAATAATCCACCTGAAGTTTGCGCATCACAAAGTAAGGCTTTACAGTGTGTAGGCAGATTATTCATATAAGTGATTTTATCTTCTACATATTTCATATTTCTTTTTGTTCCACCTGGAATCACATCATCATTTGCTAAATCTATTGCTTCAAAAACAATTGGCACAGAATTACAATTTATACTAAAAGTAACTAATTCATTTGTACACTCTAAAGCATGTCCCATAAGCCCAAATCCTGTAATATCTGTACAAGAACTTACTTCATATCTTCTCATTATTTTTGATGGCAAGTAGTTTAAACTTGCCATTATTTTTGCGCAATCTTTCATGATATTTAAAGGCAATAAATCTCTTTTTATAGCTGTTGATAAAATTCCCATTCCTAAAGGTTTTGTTAAAACTAAAACATGACCAATTTGTGGAGTGTTGTTTCTGATTATTTTATCTGGATGAATCATTCCTGTAACTGATAATCCATAATACATTTCAGGAGATTCAATAGTGTGTCCACCTAAAAGAACACCACCACACTCTTTGATTTTCTCATTTCCACCTTCTAAAATAAGACCTAAAGCCTCTTTTGAGATATTCTTTTTATCAAAACCTACTATATTCATAGCTGTTTTAACATCAGCTCCCATAGCAAACACATCACTTAATGCATTTGCAGCAGCAATTTGTCCATAAATATATGGATCATCAACAACTGGTGTAATAAAATCAAGTGTTTGCACTATTGCTTGTGTTTCATTTATTAGATAAACACTAGCATCTTCACTTGTATCAAAACCTACTAAAATTCTTTCATCATTTGGCGTTAAACTGCAAATAGTTTGTTTGAGATCACCCGGACCCATTTTTGCAGCTCAACCAGCAGCTTGAACGAATTTTGTTAGTTTATATTCATTATTCATAAAATATATCCTTGCAATATTGCAACTTTTTTATGGAGATTATACTTAGGTTTCATTAAAAAGAAGTTTAGTAGTAAAAAATATTTTACTATTTAAGCATTAGTTTATAAATGATATATTAAGATTCATTAAATTAGTTCAAGACCATAGGTTATGGTTTGACATAAAGATGACTAAGTCTCACTTTATCTCTACAATAGAACAAAAAACTATTAGAGGTTTATTCCCCATGCAAAGAAGAACATTTTTAAAAGGTTCAGCAATCCTATCAACTGCTGTTTTATTAGCTCCAAATTTTACTTTTGCAAATGAAGAAGAAAATCCATTTGGAATTACGAGTAAACCCCGAAAATTCTCAATTAAAAACAATTATTCAATTAATCCAAGTGAAGAGTTAACACAACTTTGGATTCCACTTCCAAAAGATGAGAGTTATCATAAGGTTGTAGACTTTTCTTACAAAGGTAATTTTGATGAAGCAAAAGTTGTAAAAAATGATTATGATACAAGAGTTTTATATGTAAAATGGAACAAAGGTGATAAAAAAAGAGAATTAGAAGTTTCATTTGATGTAATTATGCAAGAAAGAACAACAAATTTCTCAAAAGCAACTTCAAGTACGAATTATCCTGAAGATATAAAAGTTTATTTAAAAGGAACAACTCATATTCCAATAACAACTAACTTACAAAAAATCGCTCAAGAAATAGTAAAAGATAAAAAAACACCTCTAGAAAAAGCACAAGCTATTTACGACTGGACGGTTACCACTATGTATAGAGATGATAGTGTTATTGGTTGTGGAATTGGTGATGCTAAAAAATCTATTGAAGAGAAAATTTATGGTGGAAAATGTACAGATATTAGTTCTGTTTTTGTATGTTTATTAAGAAATAGTGGAATTCCAGCAAGGGAAATATTTGGAATTCGTGCAGGTCAATCTAAAATCTCAAAAGCTTGCGGAAAAGCTGACGAAAAAGGTTTTGCTGATGTAACTGGAGGACAACACTGTAGAGCTGAGTTTTATATTGATGGATTAGGTTGGGTTCCAGCAGATCCAGCTGATGTTACAAAAGTAAGACTTGCAGAGAAATTAACAAATGAAGATCAAAAAATCAAAGATGTTAAAAAATATTTCTTTGGTTCTTGGGAAATGAATTGGGTTGCATTTAACAGTGCAAGAGATTTTATCTTAACACCAAAACCAACTCAATATCCATTAAATATGTTAGGTTATCCATATGCTGAAACTGGAGAAGATGCCTTAGATTATTATAATGCAAAAGCATTTACTTATACTTACACTTCTCAAGAAAGAATATGAGAAAAGAATCAATACCAATAATTGGAGCAGTTATTACTGCTCTATTATCAACAATATGTTGTTTACCTGCTTTTTTATTTCTATTTTTTGGAGTATCAAGTGGAGTTTTAACATACTTTACAACTTTTGAAAATACAAGAGTTCCCCTTGCTATTTTAACTATTATATTTTTTATAATTGCCTTTAAAAATCTGAAAAAAAGAGTATCTTGTAAATGTTCAACAAAAGAGATTTATAAACAATATTTTGTTTTCTCATCTTTTTTTGTGTTGATAATAAGCCTACTTTTTTATCCTGAATTTATACCTTATTTTATGGACTAACTTATGAAAATATTTCTTATTACTTTTTTATTTATTTGCTCTTGTTTTGCTTCAAATACAAGTGTTGTAAAAGTTGAAGGAATGCATTGCCCTTTATGTACAACTGCTGTAAAAAAAGCTATAAAAGCATTAGATGGAATTGAAAAAGTAAGTGTTATTTTAAATACAAAAGAAGTAACTGTAACTTACAATGAAAAAACAAATCTAAATCAAATTTTAGAAGCTATAAAAACCACTTCATACGAAGGTGTAGTTCTTTCAAGTTCAAAAAAATAAAATCTTCTCTAAACTTATATTGCTATAATCTTTTTTCCAATCAGAAAAGATTAAAAAAAGGCTAAATTAAATGAATTTAGAGCAAATACAAGAAAAACTAATAAATGATTTTGATTTCGAAAAAGTTTTAGAAATCCTTACAAAATTAGGTGAAAACTTCACAAAAGATGACTTAATTGAAAATGCAAAAGCTCTAATTAAAATGACATATACATCAAGAGAAATGGATGATGTATTTTTTAACGCAGCTTATCTTGTGGCTTCAAGATCTTATATTGATCAAAAAGAAGTTCACTATAGTTTAAATTTTTTAATAGATATTCAATCAAATGTAGATTTTGATTTGAAAGAGACTTTCAAACATAGAATTGTAAGTGAAAAAGAGTTTATTCTAAGAGAAGAACTAGTAAACTTATTGGAGTTAAATAAAACTAAATATGAAGAAAATAGAGATGAATTTTTACAAGCTAATATCTTTAAAATAGAAGAGATTTTAGAGATATTAGATTGATTTTTTATTTTTCTATCTATTTCTAAAATCTTAGAATTTTTTATATGAGAACGTTGAGTTATTTAGTTAATTATTGAAGTTATTGTTTTTTTACTAATTTAAAAAAACAGACTTTACAAACTCTCTAAAGCTTGTTCATTAAATCTATAAGTTTTATGTTGAATTTTTACTAAAATATTTTTTTCTGCTAACTCTTTAAAAAGTTTTATAAGTGTTGGTTTTGAAATAGTAAATTCATCCATAATATCTGTATATGATGCTGAAAAAAGGTTTTCATTATCTAGATTATTTATTATATATTTTATAATTGCAACTTGTTTTCCATCTGTTATGGCAGAGATAGTTTTTATAACATTATTGTTTTTTTGTATCTCTTTTTTTTGTACTATTGGAAGTAAAATATCATGCAAATTATTTAATAACTCTTTTACATCTATAGGTTTTACAATATAGTTTTCTACTTTTAATTTTATTGCATCAAGTAGATATTGTGTGTCGGTGTGGGCAGTTGTTAAAATTATTGGAGTATTGATATTTTTGTTTTTTATATGTTTTAAAAAATCAATTCCATTTTCATCTTTTAGTAAAATATCACAAATAATCACATCAATTTTTTTATGTAATAAAATATCCATGGCCTCTTTTGAAGTTTTAACCGCATAAATATTATTTACGAAATCTACTAAAATATCTTTTGTATGTTTTAATAAATCTTCATCATCTTCAAGATATAAAACATTGAAATTTTGCAGTATGGTTAAATCTTTATTTGTCATTTTTATTCTCACTATTTTCATTTTGTAAAGGTATTTTTATTATAAATAATGAACAATTGAAAATCTTGTCATTTTTCATTTTATGGACAATATTTTTACAAGATATTTCACCATTTATATGTTTTTCAATTATCTGTTTTGACATATAAAGCCCAATTCCCGTTCCTGCACTTTTGTATTTTGTAGTGTAATATGGCTCGAAAATCTTTGGTAAAATATCTTGTGGAATTCCTCCCCCATTATCAACTATATTTACAACAAGATGATTTTGGAATTTATTTACAAGTATTTTAATTATTCTATCATTTTTGTCAACATTAGAACATAAAGCATCTTTTGAATTTGAAATTATGTTTAAAAATACATGGGATAATTCATTATAATAACTATTTATAATTACATCTTTTCTAATTGTTAATTTAACTTCAATATTCTCTTGAAGTAATAAATATTTTGATAATTCAATAGAGTGTTCTATACAATTTTTTATACTAAATTCACTTTTTATTTTATTTGGTGAAAAGAAATTCTTAAAATCATCAAGGGTATTTGACATATTTTTTGCTAAAAGTAGGGCATCATTTACCTTTTCTTCTACAAATTCTGGGGTTAATTTGTTTAAAAACATCTTAGTTTGAAAGCTTTGAATAATCATAGTAATTGCACCAAGGGGTTGTCTCCATTGGTGAGCGATGTTATTTAACATCTCTCCAAGACTAGCAAATCTTGCTTGTTGGAACATGATAATATCTTTTTTCCTATTTTGAGAAACTTCCTTTGAAATTTTTATCTCAAGATAGTTGTTTAACTCTTGAAGTTCTTTTGTTTTTTCTTTTACTTTTTGCTCTAGAGAGTTGTGTAGTTTTTTAAAATTATTGATAATTAATAAAGACAAAATAACAGAAAATAGAAATACTATGAAAATAGAGATTATAGAAAAAATGATAATAGTATTGAAAATTTTATCAGTATTTCTTTTTTCATTAATTGCGAGGGATAAATCATAGTTTATTAAACTTGTAAGATAGATTGAAATAGCATTTATTTCAAAATTTACACCAATAAAATAGGTATCTGTATTTACTAATTTAATGTTATCTATCTCTTTTTTTATTGATTCTCTTTTTTTATTGATATTTTGCATAATTGAGTTTTTTAAATCTTTATTCTCATTATAATCCTCTTCATTTATAATAAAATTTTCAATAAAAGTTGTTAAAAACTCTTTATTTTGTAAGGCAATTTGTTCTTTATATAAAGACCAGTTTTTATCTATAATCTCTTTTGCTAATTGTAAAACTTCAACTGTTTGAGAATAAGTAATCTGTTTTTTCTCAAAATCGAACATAGTATCTTGGATGTTTACTTTGTATGAATCTTTTATCTGTTCAAGTTGCATCAAACTCTTTGTTCTTTTATCAAACAGAATATCAAAATCATGTTTCATTGCAAAAATAGATATTTGAGATAGGATAATAATACAAGTCATTCCACCTGCAATTATGAAAACTAAAAATGATGTTTTATAATTGAAGTTTAAATTATCAAAATATGATAATAATGAGTTAAATCTATTTTTCATTTATTATCTCTACAAATTGATTATTTTTATATTCAAAAAGAAAAATTTTATTTAGAAGCTGAGAGTTTTTATACTCCAATGGAATTCCACCTAATAAATCATTTGGTGTTGAGATTATATTTTCAATTAGTTTTTCTCTTGTGATTTCACCTTTAATTCTAGAAATTGCATTTACTAAAATTTTTGAAGATAAAAAAGCTTCAAGGGATAAAAATCCAAAAGATTCCTTTGGAAAATATTTAATCATAACATCTTGATACTCTTTAACAGCAGGAATATTTCTATCTAAATAACTTGGAACTACTTGTGAAAAAATTAGATTCTCACTGTTTGAACCTAAAGCTTCCAGCTCTTTTACCATTGAATTCGCATCTCCAAAAGAGATATTACAAAATATTACATCTTTTAGATTTTCATTTTCTTTGGCTCTTTTTATAAATAAAGAGTTTGTTTTATATGCCCCAATAATAAAAATAACTTCTGGTTTAGCATCTTTTATCTCATTAAAAGCATGATTTATAGATAAAGTATTTCTTTTATATGAACCTTCAGCTACAAGTTTTAAATTCCTTGTTTTTAAAAGATGTACAAGTGAAATATATCCTTCTTCTCCATAATCATCATTTTGATAAAAAACAGCAATCTTATTTAGTTTTTTTTCTACATCTAGATAATTAATTAAATCTTCAATCTCTTGAGAATATGAACTTCTAAAATTTATGAAGTTTTCATTTTTATTGTTTCTTAAAAAAGATGCTCCTGAAAATGCTGAAAAGAATGGAACATTTTCATCATATAAAAAGGGTAAAATTCTTTTTACAGTAGGAGTTCCCACAAAACCAAAAAGAGCAAAAACTTTATCTTCAAGAATTAATTTTTTAGTATTTTCAAATGTTAATTCAGGTTCATATTTATCATCATAAACTAAGAATTTTAACTTTTTATTAGATATTAAATTATTATCATTCGCATAATTAAAGTAAGCATTTACACCATTTGATACAGATTCACCCCAAGATTTTATAATCCCTGTTATAGGAAGTGATGAACCTATTATTAAAGTTCTTTCATTAAAAACTTTATTTTTAGTATAGATATAAAAAACAATAAATATAATCATTATAATTGATAATTTTTTTGACATAAGTAAGTGTACATAAATATAACAAAAAAGGATTTGAATTTAGTAAGATAAGGTAGATAAAAGGTAAAAAAAAATTTAACTTTTAAGGTATAATTAACTTGTAAATATATAAAATAAAAGTAAAATATTTTTTACCAAAAAAAGGCATAGGTTATGCAAGAGTTTATTTATTACAGTGCTTCAGGGTTAGATTTTCCCGTTAGTGAGCAGATATTTGTTACAACAAATATCGAAGATACTAAAAACAAAAATTTTTTAATTTCTAACACAAATGAAATACCGTGTGAATTAAGCGCATCTGAAATTAATTTTTACATCAAAAATTCTCAAGATAATCTATCAAATAAAATCAAAAATGTATCAAAACTTTATGAAATAGCTGCAACAAAATACGATTTTGCCCAAGATATTTCCAACTCTGTTGAAATCTCAAATGAAGTTTTATTAATAGTAAATACTCAAGAAGAGTACGAAGAGTTTGTATCAAAAGTAAAAGGTGAAAACTTTGAATTATTTTCAATCAACGAAAATATTTTAAAAGATATAAGTGGACATATTGGAAATTTCCAAGTTCTTGTGGATGATGAAGGTGAAGAGATAAAATTAAATGTTTCTCAAATTGTTTGTTTTGATTTAAAAGCAAGTAAAAAAGAAAGAATTGGTGTTTATAATCTAAATTTATCAAATATTGATGAAGTTATCCAACTTTTAAAACAAAATATCAATGAATATTCATACAAAAAGTTTATAACTTATGACCAAAATATCTGTCAATATCATGGAAGAAGAGAAGTAATCTGCTCTAAATGTGAAGATGTTTGTCCAACAACTGCAATTACAAAAAATGACAAAACTAAAACTTTAACTTTTTCTCAAATTGATTGCCATGGTTGTGGTGGTTGTGTTTCAGTTTGTCCAAGTGGTTCACTTGATTATGCTCCTACAAATAGAAACTCTTTATTTGAAGTTAGTAAGTTTTACAAAGATACACACCCTTTAATTATTCCTCAAAAAATGGATATTGAAAATTTAAATATAGATTTAAAAGAAAATATTTTACCTTTTGCAATTGAAGGTGAAAAGTTTTTAGATGAATCATCACTATTAACTCTGCTTCAACTTAGTGGTTCACAAGTTATTTTTTATTGTGATTTTCTTTCAAAAGGTACAGCTGATTCAATTAGAATTTTAAATGATATTTATCAAAAAAGATTTGGAGTTGATGCTGTTTTAGTTGCAAGTGATAAAGAGTCTTTAGAGTCAGTTTTATCTGAGGTTTCATTTGTTGAGGATTCTTATTTTAATTTCAATCAAAGTGGTCTTAAAAAAAGAGAAGTCTTTTCACAAAGATTACAAAAAATTGTAGGAAATGAAAATTTAGGAATAGTTACAACGGGTGAACATGTTCATTATGGAACTGTAAAAGTAAACCAAGATAATTGTACTTTATGTTTATCTTGTGTTGGAGCTTGTAATGTGGATGCAATATTCGCAAATGAGAGTGACTTTACATTAAGAGTAAATCCATCACTTTGTACAGCTTGTGGTTATTGTGAACTTTCATGTCCAGAAAAAGATTGTTTAACAATCCAAAGGGATGAAATTCAACTACAACCTATGTGGTTCAAAGAGAATATTTTAGCTAAAGATAAACTTTTTGCTTGTGTTGAGTGTGGAAAAGAGTTTGCTACAACAAAAGCTGTTGAAAAAATAGCTGCAATATTAGCTCCAATTTTTGCACTATCAAGTGAAACTAAAAAAAGAACACTTTATTGCTGTGAAGATTGTAAAGCAAAATTGATGATAAAACAAGGATTATTAGATGCATAAATTAGAAATCGATCAATCAAGACTATTTTTATATAACATCTTATCTTTTTTATTTGTTGAAGAGTATGTGAAAAATAATACTCAACAGCTTGTTAATGATTTAGAGATTCTTTCAAATAACTCATTTGATGAAGATGTGGCAATTGCTGCCAAAAATATTGTAAATTATTTAAAAGATAATGGTGTTGATAAGTTATATTTAGATTATCAAGAGCTTTTTATAGTTCCTTTTGGAACTTTTATCTCTTTGAGTGCTTCTTGGTATCACGAACAAAGAGAAGGTGGTCTTATGCAGTTAAAAGTAAAAGATGTTTTAGCTAAAACAAAAATTAGAAAAGATGAAAAAGCTTTTACTGCACCTGAAGATCATTATGGATTTATTTTTACTTTAAGTGCATATTTGATTGACCAACAAATGAAAAATGAGATAAAAGAAGATTTACAAAAAGAGTTATTTCAAAGTGTTGTAAATCAATATTGTGATGAGCTATTTTATAAATTAATTGCAAGTCCAAGTGCGATTTATTCTCAAGTTGGAGTGATTTTAGCAAATGTTTGTAATTTTGAAAGAGCTTATTTAGATGTTCCTAAAATAAAAGCTTAGGGATAAAAAAGAGTCCCCTTAAAGATTCAAAGAGTTTTTAAGGGGGCTTTTTTACCCAAATAAAATAAAGGAGTTATCATGGCTGATGAGTTAAATGAAAGACGTAACTTTATCAAAAGAGCTGGTATCGCTGCAACTGTTGTTGCGGGTTCTGTAGTTGCAACTGCTGCAACAATGGAAAACGAACACAGAGGTGGTGGAAGCAACGTGGGGAATGGTGTTGTAACTGGTAAAGCTAAGAAAAAAGAGATTCTTTACAAAAAAACCGCGGCTTGGAGCGAATTTTACAGCGCTGCAAAATAAATATAAAGGAGGATAAAGATGGAAATGTTAAAAAGCTTTGGAAGAAGAAGTTTCGTTAAGATGGCTTCACTTGCAACAGCTCTAACAGCAACATCAGCCTTTGCTAGTACAAGTAATAATGGTGTATTAAGGGATGCGAAAGAAGAAGAGATTAAAAATCCTTTTCCTGGTTCAAAACTTATAAAAACTATTTGTACGCATTGTTCTGTTGGTTGTGGTGTTTTAGCTGAAGTTCATAATGGTGTGTGGGTAAGACAAGAAGTTGCTCAAGATCACCCAATTAGTCACGGAGGACATTGTTGTAAAGGTGCTGATATGATTGATAAAATCAGAGCAACTAATAGATTACAATATCCAATTGAAAAAGTAGCTGGAAAATGGAACAGAGTTTCATGGGACGATGCTATGGGGAAAATCTCTTCAAAACTAAATGATTTAAGAGAAAAATTTGGTCCAGATTCAGTTCAATTTATAGGATCAGCAAAAGTAAGTAATGAGCAAGCTTTATATATTAGAAAGTTTGCAGCTATGTTTGGAACAAACAACATAGATCACCAAGCTAGAATTTGACATAGTCCAACAGTTGCCGGTGTGGCAAATACATGGGGTTATGGAGCTATGACAAATCATCTAGGTGACATGCAAAACTCGAAAGCTATTATAATTATGGGAGCAAATCCTGCTTCTAACCATCCTATTGCTATGCAACATATATTGAAAGCAAAAGAGCAAAATGGTGCAAAAATTATTGTAGTAGATCCAAGATATACTAAAACTGCTGCTAAATCTGACATCTATTGTAGAATTAGAACAGGTACAGATATTGCATTTTTATATGGAATTATTAGACTTGCAAGAGAAAATGGTTGGTATGATAAATCATTTATTGAAGATAGAGTTTATGGTATGGAAGATATTTTCAAAGAGTGTGAAGAGTTTACTCCTGAACACGTAGAAGATGTTACTGGATGCCCAAAAGAAGTTTTAATTCAAGCTGCTACTGTTTTTGCAACAGCAGAACCTGGATGTTTAATTTGGAATCAAGGTTGGACACAACACTCAGTAGGTTCATCAAATACTAGACTTGGTTCTATTATGCAATTAGCTTTAGGAAACTTAGGAAAACCAGGTGGTGGATGTAATATTTTAAGAGGTCATGATAATGTTCAAGGTTCAACAGACTTAGGATGTTTATCAGATACACTCCCTGGATATTATGGTTTAGCTGAAGGTTCTTGGAAATACTTTGCAAAACAATGGAATGTTGATTACGAATGGTTAAAAGGAAGATTTAAAACTCCTGAGATGATGCAAGCAAAAGGATTTAGTTTAAGTCTTTGGATTCATGGTGTTTTAGATAAAGAAAATGAAAAAAATAATGCAGATACTCCACTAAAAGCTTTAGTATGTATTGGTAATGGTATTTCAACTATTACTCAAACACATAAAGTAAAAGAAGCATTAGATAAATTAGAAATGGTTGTATTTATTGATCCATATGTAAATGATGCTGCTGTTATTACAACAAGAGAGGATAATTTATTCTTATTACCTGCTGCTTCACAAGTTGAAACTTCAGGAACAGTTGTTAATACTTCAAGAACTGCACAATGGAGAAGTAAAGTTGTAGAACCATTATATGAAGCAAGACCTGACCATGAAATTTTATTTGATTTTGCAAAAAGATTAGGCTTCTATGAACAATATATCGCTGGTATGGGTAAAGGTGATAAATTTGTTTGGCCTGAAGATGCTACAAATGAAATTGCAAGAAGTTTAAAAACTATTGGTATGCAAGGACGAACAGCAGAAAGAATCAAAAGACATACTGAAAATTGGCATCTATTTAATTCAACTTCTTTAAAAGGAAGAGGAATAGTAGAAAAAGAGTATTACGGATTACCTTGGCCTTGTTGGACGGAATCACATCCAGGAAGCCCAGTTTTATATAATATTAATTTACCAGTTTCTCAAGGTGGTATGGGATTTAGAAATAGATTTGGTCTTGAAAGAGAAGGAGTTAGTCTATTAGCAGCAGAGGGAAGTGCACCAGTTGGTTCAAGAATCAAAGGTGGATATGCAGAAATTACTTCTAAAAATATAGAAGAATTATCTGGTATTACTTTAACTGAAGAAGAGAAAAAAACAGTAGAAGGTAAAAACTGGAAAACTGATGATAGTGGTCTTTTAGTTAAATATGCACTACAAGCTGGACTTGCTCCTTATGGAAATGCAAGAGCTAGAACAATTGTATGGGAATTTGTTGATCCAATGCCAAAACATAGAGAACCTCTACATTCATTTAGACCAGATTTAATAGCTAAATATCCAGCAATTAAAGATAAACCTAACCACTTTAGAACAAATGTAAGATATGAGAGTGAACAAAATGCACAAGTTTGGGTAAAAGATTATCCAATCAATATTGTTTCTGGAAGAATTGTTGAACATATGGGAACAGGAACCGAAACAAGAGCATCAAAATATTTATCTGAATTATCAGGTGAAATGTATGGAGAACTACATCCAAATCTTGCAGGAAAACTTGGAATTAATGATGGTGAAATGATGTGGGTTTATGGAACTGGTGAGGGGAAAATCAAAATTAAATGTAAATTCTCTTACAGAGTTGATGAAAACTCAGTATTTTTACCTCAAAACTTCTCAGGAGTTTGGCAAGGTGAAAGTCTTTTAGATAGATACCCTAAAGGTACGGCTCCTTATGGTCATGGTGAAAGTTCTAACCAAGTTACAAGTTACGGTTTTGACCAACAAACTTCTTGCCCTGAGACTAAATGTTCTCTTGTAAGAATTGAAAGAGCATAGGAGAGCAAAATGAGTAATAATAATGTAGATTTTTCAAGAATGAAATTTTACTGTGATGAAAATCTTTGTATTGATTGTAATGGTTGTGTTGTAGCTTGTAAAGAGGCTCATGAAGTTCCAGTTGGAGTTAATAGAAGAAAAGTAGTTACTGTAAATGAAGGTATTGTAGGAAAAGAGATTTCTCTTTCTATGGCTTGTATGCATTGTGCTGATGCACCTTGCCAACAAGTTTGTCCAACAGACTGTTTTTATATTAGAACAGATGGTATAGTTTTACACAACAAAGATATATGTATTGGTTGTGGTTATTGTCTATTTGCTTGTCCATTTGGTGCTCCACAATTTCCAAAAAATGGTGCATTTGGTACAAAAGGGAAAATGGATAAATGTACTATGTGTGCAGGTGGTCCTGAAGAAACTAACTCTCATGAAGAGTTTGAAAAATACGGACAAAATAGAATTTCAGAAGGTAAAGTACCTATGTGTGCAGCAATGTGTTCAACAAAAGCTTTACTTGTTGGTGATGCCGATGAGGTTGCTTTAATTAAAACATATAGAGCAGTTTCACAAGGTAAAGGTATCGCAACTGAATCTTATGGATGGTAGGAAATAATCATGGAAAATAGCTCATTTTTCACAAGAAATAAAGCATATATCTTTACACTTGTAGGGCTATCAATAGTGGGATTTATATTTGTTAAATTCATGATGATTATGGATTGGGAATATTTATTCAAATACACTATTCATGTTATTAGTGGTGGAAGTTTGGATGGAGTTATAACTCCTCCAGATTCTACTTACAAAGCTATGGTAAACACAGCTTTTGGACCAAACTATGAAGCAATAGCACCTGAGATTATAAGAGCTAGTAATGAAAGACAAGAGTACATTTGGTGGGTTTTTGTTGCTGAAATTGCCATTTTTTGTGTTATGTACACAATTAGTGGAAGAAAAGCTGCAGTTATTACAAGACCAAATGATGAAGTAGAAGTATTTTCATTATTTCATAGAGCTATAATTTGGTTGAATGTTATTATTGTAATTACTTTAGTAATAACAGGATTTAATATTACGTGGAGTCTTAGAAGTGAAGGTGGATTTATACCTTTTATCCTAAGAGGAACACATGAAATGACAGGTCTTATTTGGTTTCCAGTATGGTTATTAATGAGTATTATTGCCTTTAAAGATATTAAATTATTATCAAAAAATAGTTTATTAGCAAAAATAATTTTACCAGGGAAATATAAACCAATGAAAAGAATAATTTTCATTGTATTTGTTTTAATGGGTGCGGGTTTATTGACAAGCGGTTCTATAATTTGGTATCTTCGTCCAGATGCTTATACTAATGCACACTTTATTCAGTTTAAAAGAGCATTACTTTATGTACATTTTGGATCTAGCGTATTAATTATGTTTTTCTTAATGGATTTTGTATATTCAGCTTTAGTTGCTGTAAAAGGTAATTTAAAAGGTTTAATTACAGGAAAATATCCTAAAGAATATTTAGAACAGTTAGCTCCTGATATTTTAGTAGAAATTGAAAATAGAAAAGGAAAAATGGCATGACAAGGCCTTTGAGAAGTGAAAACTTCTCCCTTTCTTATAATGATTTAAATGATTACATAAAAGAAGTAATCATTGAAAAAGTTGATGAGAATGGGATAAATAGTGTTGAAGATTATGTTATAAAAGAGGATAAAGTTGAGTTCCATTTAAATGGAAAGAAATTTTTATCGGTTATGAGTATAGCTAAACATCAAGATGCACATATTGTTGGATTTTTATTAAGTGAAGCTGTAATAAAAGATTTTGCAGATATAAAATCTATAAAAGTAAGTGAAGACGGTTTAAAAGTAGAAGTTATTGCAGATGTAAGTGAAGAGGGTTATGAAAACCTTTTTAAAGAAAAAACCCTAACATCAGGTTGTTGTGTTGGAGTTACTGGAAATGCAGAAAAAGTTTTTGATTGTGCCTTTGTAAATACAGATTATCATGTAAAAGCAGTAGAAATATTGGCAAATATGAGAGAGTTTAACAGACCATCAGAACTTTTTGATAATACAGGTTGTGTTCATAAAGCAGAACTTATTTTAGAAGATGGTACTATTTTCATCGCTGAAGATATAGGAAGACATAACGCAATTGATAAAGTTATTGGACTTGCAAGTATGAATAATAAAGATGTTAAAAAGTCAGTATTATACGCAAGTGGAAGATTATCAATGGAAATGGTTGTAAAGTGTGTAATGCACAAAATCCCAATTGTTGTTTCAAAAGCAGCAGTTACTTTTCAAGGTATAAAATCAGCAAATGAACATGGAATTACACTTGTGGGATTTGCAAGAAATAATAAAATGAATATATATACTCACTCAGGAAGAATAGATGTCTAGCTTAAATGATAATACAAGTATAGAATTGGATAATATTCAAAAAGAATTTTTGATGACAAATTTAGATGAAGAGGGGAAACTATCTTGTCTAAAAGCCTTTAAAGTTGCAAGATTAATTGGTAGAAATCCAAAAGAGATGAATGCAATTACAAAAAACTTAGGTATAGAAATTACAAATTGTGAACTTGGAGTTTTTGGAAAATTAAGATTTCAAGACCCAAATATTCAAGTTTATAATAGACTAAAACAAAACTACATGGAAAATACTACTTTAGAGTGTAGAGTATTATGGGATGAAGCTAAAATATCTTCATTAAAAACAGTGGGTTCTACTGTTAAAAATTCTGATATTGAAGTAAGCCATTGCCAACTTGGATGTTTTAGAGAAAAAAATAGAAAGAAATGATTAAATTAAACAATCTACAATACTCAAAATTACAAAATATAGAAATATCAAACGACTTTTCACTAAGTGCACTAAGACCAAATGATGCCTTTGAAGTTTTAACTTTAGAGTACAAAAAAATATTTGGATTTAATAAATTAAAAACATTTAGCTTTTCAAAAGAGGGATTTTTAGGACTTTTTTTAGAGTTAAAAGGAAAAATTGCCATAAGTTGTGGTGAATGTGAAATTTTAATAGAAGCAGGAAAATTTTACGAATCTTTAGGATTTGAAATAACTTGGATAAGTTTAAACAAAGATGGAAAAGTAAATTTATATGAGCTTGAAAATAAAAATATAGATTTTCTTTTTTTATCTTCTTATGTTATGGATACTTTTGTAAAAACTTCAATAGAAGAAGCAAAAGAACTAACATCAGCAAAAATAATCTCAAATGCAAGTGCCCATTTTGATAAAAATAGTGAAGTAATATTTTTTGATAACTATAAACTAATAGGTTTTAATACTTCAGGAGTTGCGTTATTTAATGATGAGGTTTTTCCCTTGTTAGAAGTTGGCAAAATTGATAGTATTGCTCTAAAACTCTGCTTAGATGCCCTAAAAAATCAAAAATTTAACTATAAATCAAAAGCCATTTTTTTAGAAAAACTAAAAGAAAAATTCCAAGAAAACATCTACTTTTTTGTAGATCCAAATGATACTTTAGAGTATTCTTTACATTTTGGATTAAAAGGCATAAAAGCCAGAGAATTAATCCGAACCCTAGCCCTAAATAAAATCTTCATCACAAATGGAGAGGGTTGCTCACTAGGACTATCAAAACCCTCAAGAATCATTCAAAACATGGGATATGATGAGCAAACAAGCCGTAATGCCATAAGTTTCTCTTTTGTGGATGATATGAATGAAGAAGAGATAACAAAGTTTGTGAATACTGTTTATTTGAAGTATAAGCAGATAAAGTCATTTTCGTAAGTTTTTACTTTATAATTCCACTTTTTTTAGCTATCTTGTTTACAGAAAATAAAAAAGGAATAAGATGAAAAAAATTACATTATATTTATTACTTGCCACTTCAACACTTTTTGCTTCAAATGGTTTCGAGGGTTGTAAAGAGTTAAAATTAAGTGAATCAAAAAGTATGATCTCTTGTCCTAGTGGAGATTATGAAGTTACTTATGAAACAAAAAGGGAACAAAGAGATTTAGTTGCTGCTCCAACTGTAGTGAAAGTTGGTGAAGCTCCTAAAAAAATCATTCAATACATTACAAATAAATAAGCCCAAAAGGCTTGTTTATTTCCTGCTTTTAAATAAAATATTACAATTTGACATATTATAAATAGAAACTTTTTTAATAAAGTATACTTCCTCATCCAATTATAAAAATCCTATAAAATAAAGTTTTTAAATGTTCATACACCTAGACCTAGACTGTTTTTTTGTTTCTGCTCATAGAACTATCGATGATAGTTTGTTTCATATTCCAGTCGCGGTTGGAGGAAGAAGTAATCTTAATATTTTTTCTTCAAAAAAAGAGATTAGAAAAATATCTTCAAATAGTGGAGCTTTTGTAAGTTCTATTCTTACAAATGAGGGAATGAAAAGTTTCAAAGAGTATTTCGTAGATGAAAATGGAAAAATAAGAGGAATAATAACAACATCATCTTATGAAGCCAGAGCCTTTGGAGTAAAAACAGCCATGAGTGTAAATGAAGCTTTGACTTTATGCCCACACTTAAAAATGCTTCCACCAAACTATCCTTTGTATCACGATTTATCAACAAAACTAAGAGAGCTTTTAATAAAAGAGATTCCTTTGGTTGAACAGTATTCAATAGATGAATTTTTCGGAGATGTTTCTGGATATATTGAAGAAGATGAAATAGTGCAATTTGCATATTATTTGAAAAAGAAGATTTTTGATGAGCTAAAATTGCCTATTTCAATAGGAATATCAAACACAAAATATCTCTCAAAACTAATAACAGAATACGCAAAACCAGATGGTGTAAAGTATGTAAGCGTTGATAATATTGGAAATTTCATAAAAGATATTCCAATCAAAGAGTTCCCAGGAATTGGAAAAGCATTTCAAGAAAAACTCAAAGGTTATGGAATAAAAACACTAGGTGATATTAAAAAAAACCAAAAACTTTTTTATTCATGGCAAAAATCAGGAATTGATTTATACAATCGTGTTTGTGGAATACGAGATAATAAACTAACCTTTGAGAGAGAAAAAAAATCAATAGGAATAGGGCGAACCTTTGATGTTATTTTTGACAGAGAGGAACTAAAAAGAAGAGTAATGATTCTTTGCCGATATTTGTGTTTTCTAGTAAAAAAAGCAAATGTAAATCCCCTAACTTACGCCATACAAATAAGATATGAATATAGAATAAAATCAAAAGATTATATAAATGTAAATAGAATTTTTAATGAAATGGATTTCAAAGCTGAAATGGTAAAACTCTTTGAAGAAACAGATAACCATAAAACCCATGGAGTAATACAGTTAAATATCACCGTTTTAAACTTCGCAAAAGTAAATGAATACACCTATAATCTTTTTGAATATGAAACAGACTTAAAAAAAAGAGCCTTAACAAATCAGATGCAAAAACTAAGAAGTAAATATGGTATTGATATTGTTAAGAGTGCTTTTGAGATAAAGAAGTAAAATATTATTTTAATAAGATTTAAATATAATGTAGAAATTTTTTTAAGGATATAAAATGATTGAGTATGGACAATTTAAAGAGATATTAACTACTACTAAATTATTGAATAATCTTAAAATATTCAAAATGTTAAAGAATCGTTTTAAATATTACATGAATGATGGTTATTTAGATTACTACTTAAATATGTTAAATAAGTATGAAAAAACTAAAACACTTTTACATAGACAACCAACATATTTTTACGATATTTATTTTCCTTCTAAATTAGAAGTTTATGATAATGAATTTATTGAAACTAAATCAGTAAAAGAATTATTTAATAACGAGCATTATCTTACCGTAATTGGTGATGCAGGTAGTGGGAAAAGTATGTTAGTTCAACATTTATTTATTAATTCTATATATGAAGCATACAAAGCTCCTATTATAATTTTTTTAAGAGATATTGATACTGAAAAAAATACTATAGAGGAATATATTAAAAATATTATTCTTCGAAATAATTTAAGTAATTGTGAAGAAATACTAGAAGAAACATTAAATTCTGGTGAATTTATTTTCTTTCTTGATGGTTATGATGAAATAAAATCTGATAAAAAGAGTTTAATTACATCTCATTTAAAAGAATTTATTCAAAAATACTTCAAAAATGATTATTTAATTACTTCAAGACCAAGTTCAAACATAGAATATTTTTATAAATTTAATAATTATTACATTTCTGATTTATGCTTACAAGATATACCTAAATTTATAAGAAAACAAGTTTCTGATGGAAAACAAGCCAATGATATTATTCTATCTATAGCTGAGACAAAAAACAGCTATGTACATGATTTTATAACAAATAATTTATTATTGACATTGTATATATTAACTTTTAATAAAAATAATAAATTGCCTAATAAAAAAAGCAGATTTTACTATAGAGTATTTGAAGTTTTATTTATTGAACATGATTCCGCAACTAAAAACTCTTATGAAAGAGAAAGAAAATCATTATTATCACAAGAAAATTTTGAAGAAATTTTAACAATATTTAGTTTTTTAAGTTTCTTTCAAAGCCAATTTAATATGGAAAGAAATTTTATATCAAATATTTTATCTACTATTAAAACAGAATTGAAGAAATATAACTTTTCAAATAATGATTTTATTAGTGATATGATATTATCAGTTGGATTATGGACAGAAGATGGTGGAATTATTTCTTTTGCACATAAATCAATACAGGAATATTTTGTTGCAAATCACATAAAGCAATTAAGTTATGATAATAAAAAGAAAGTATATTTAAAGCTAAATGATATAAATACAAAGAAAAATCTTTATAATGATTTAGATATAAAAAATTTACTAACATTGTGCTCTGAAATGGATAGAACCTCTTTTATAGAATTTTTTCTATTAGGTAATTTAAAAGATATTATTAATATTCTACATGAATATAATACAAATGAAAAATTACACTTACTTTTTGATTCAATTCATGCAGATATTGGACATGTTAGAATTTTGTTTACAAAAGAATTTTCATTAATTTTAAATACAAAAGTATTTTATAATTATGATGGATTAGATATAAAGCAAATTTTTGAAGAGATAAAATATAAAATTGAGAAAAAATTGAACATATATAATTGCCATAAATATTTTATAGCGAAAGGACTTACTTCAAGAGGACATATGTTTATTATTCCTAAAATTCTAGATATAGAATATTTAGAGTATATTAATATTGAAAAAATTGTAAGTGACATAAATCAACTAGTAATTCAAATTGAGAATCAAATTGAACAATATATTCAAGAAATCAAACAATATAATGATAATGAAAAAGTTTTTCTTTCAATGATTTAAAAAATAAATATGTTAATTCCAAATTTAGTATAAATTATATTTTTAGTTGAATTCAGAGAATGATAATTTTATTTAACTTTTATTTAAATATAAAGCTTATAAGCTATAAAATTGTAGAAAATAAAAGGATATTTTATGATATATATTTTACAAGTAGATTTCCCACATGATGGAATATTCGGTGAAGAGTTCTCAAAAGCTTTTGTTGATTTAGCAAATGATATAGCTTGCGAAGATGGATTATTATGGAAAATTTGGACTGAAAATAAAGAGACAAAAGAAGCAGGTGGAATTTATCTATTTTCAAATGAATTTGATGCAAAAAGATATTTAGAAAAACACACAAAAAGACTTGAATCGTTTGGATATAAAAACATAAGAGCAAAGATTTTTAGTGTAAATGAACCATTAAGTAAGATTACAAAGGCTAGTTTCTTGAATTAAAAAAAGGGAAAATAATCCCTTTTTTTTAGTAATAATTAGATTTCAACTTGTGAGTTTAAATCAATACTTCCACCTTTAATTATTTGAGCTCTAAGTCCTGCTTTATGAACCATTTCAGTTAATGTTTTTTTCTCACTTAGTTTATCAGCTAGATATTTGCAAGGCTCACAAAGTCTTATACCTTTTAGTACAACTTCTCCTATTTGAAACTCTTTTCCTACAAGTGAGTTTAAATCACAATTTGTTACTACAATATTTCTTCTAAAATCTTCTACTGTAATATCTAAATTATGTTCTTCATTTAACGCAGTGATTTTTTCTATTTCTATTAAAGTTACATCTTTATCAGGTTCAATTTCTCCTTTATTTGAGAAAGTTCCTACTTGATTATAATATCTATCACCAAAGATTCCTTTTTCAAATTCTAAAACCATTTGATTTACATTTAACATAGGACTTTGTGGATCTTTAGAAATAAGAAGTTTTACTATTTTACCTGACATAATGATTCCTTTTTGTTTTGATTATAACAAAAAAAGATGAAAAAGTAGGGGAAATTAATTTGATAAAAGAGGAATAAAAAGATAAAAGAAAAAGGCTTTTGCCTTTTCTTTTTTAGTCTACTAATAAAGTTCTATAAAACTCTCTATATTTAGTATCTTTTTCATCCCTAGCTTTCATAGCAGCTCTTGGATGTTCATTTAATTGACCAGTTAGCATATATGGAATACTATATCCCCAATCTAACTCTTTTTCAAGTGGAACAATGAACTCTTCAATAAATTTTAATACAGGCATTAATTTATATTTTGGATTTTTTAAGAAACCAATTAATAATTCAAGTGGGCAATTTCCTGCACCTCTTCCTAAACCAGAAATTGTAACATCTAAAAAGCTTGTTCCATAAATCATAGCTTCTAAAGTATTTGCATAAGCCAATTGAAGATTATTGTGTGCGTGAATTCCGATTTTTTTACCAGATTCTTGTGCCACTTTTAAATATTTGTCTGTTAATTTTTTGATTTGTTCAGGATAAAAAGAACCAAAACTATCAGCTATATAAATAACATCTACGCTAGTTTTTGCTAATTGTGCTAAAACTTCATCTAATTCATCATCAAATGATTTTGAAATAGCCATAATATTTACAGTTGTTTCATAACCTTTTGCATGAGCATCTTCGATTAGTTCAATTGCTGCTGGAATTTGGTGAATGTATGTTGCAATTCTAATCATATCAACAACACTTTCAGATTTTGGTCTTAATTCTTCTTTTAAAGATCTTCCAATATCAGCCATTACAGCAATTTTCATATTAGTATCATTATTTCCAACAATTCTTCTAATATCTTCTTCTTTACAGAAATTCCAAGGACCATATTCATCAACACTCATAATAGTTGGAGATACATTTTTCCCGATTTCCATATAATCAACACCAGCAGCTACGCAAGTTTCATAATGTGCTTTTACAAAAGCATCGCTGAAATGGTAGTTATTTACTAATCCACCATCTCTGATTGTACAATCGAAAACTTTTATATCTTCTCTAACTGTTAGTATTGAACCTTTTTTTTCAATCATTATTGTTCCTTGTTCTTTCTTCTAAATAATTGTTAATATAATACCTAAAAGGCACTCAAATTCATCTTTAATAAGATTTCATGCCTAAAACTTCTTCTACTTTATTGTAAGAATAAAAAGCAAAATTCTTATTTTTAGCTTTTATTGTATAAACTGCCATTCTATCTGCTAGTTCATTTCCTTCAACGCCAGCATGGCCTTTTACATGATTTATTTCAATTTTATCTTTTAATTGTAAAAATAAATTATGAGACTCTTTTATTAGTTCAAGATTTTTAATCTCTCCACCTTTTTTGCTCCAACCATTTGCTTTCCAACCAAATGCCCAAGTTGTAATACAATCAATTGCATATTTTGAATCTGAAAAAATAGAGATAATATTGTCACTGCTTGTTTGTTTTGCAATTACTAAAGCTTGATGAAGTGCATTTAATTCAGCAATATTATTTGTTCCCTCTTCTTCGTAAGCTCCATAAAGTAAAACAGGATTCTTTTTGTTTGAATAAATAGCTAATCCACTTCCAGCATTTCCTGGATTTCCAGAACATGCTCCATCACAATAAATTCTAATATACTCATCATCTTCATTTATTTCAACTTTTTTTTCACTTATTTGCTCTTTTGGAAGTTCATAAACTGATTTTGTTTTTATATTATTAAACTCTAAAACCATGTGATAATTTTTTATTATTTGCTCTTGTGCTTTTAGTGCTAAATCACCTTTTAAAAGCATAAGTAAATTCATATCATTTTTTGAAATTTCTTTATCTAAAGCCTTATTTTTCCAGTTCTCATCCGCTGGATAAGCCAAACCTAAAATCTTAAATTGTTCTTTATTTAGTGTATCTTTATGGGAAATTAATTGGATAAAACTATTGTCTATTTTCATATTTTATTTTCTTTATATTTTTTAATTTGAAAAGAATTGTACTTAAATATACTATAACCCTTGCTTTTATTTTTTTATTCTGTTAGACTGTAGGCACTAAAGATGAATCGAGTTTCATCTGTTATTTGCCTTTTATTGATTACCCACAGCGTTAATATTACTCATCTAGACAACAAGCTCATTTTTATCTTTTTTATTAACTTCATCGAAATGAAGAAAAAAAAAGGAAATCATATGTCAATTACACATATAAAAACAAACAAAAAAATCGAAGTTTTATTAAGACTTTTAAAAAACAATGAAAGTTTAGAGGACGCAAGTTCAAAAGCTGGATTAGATATAGAAAAAACAAGATTAATACTTTCTGATATAAAATAATATATTTATTCTTCTATAATACCTAAAAAACAATTATTGATATGAGTCAAAAAAAATAATAATAAATTCTGATAGTATTAAAAAAAATACTAGCGGAGAAATAATGCTAAATAGACTATCTATAAAACAAAAGCTAATTTTAATTATGATGATACCTTTAACGGTTGTTATATTATTAGCAGCAAAACTTGCTTTTGATTCATTCTACATATCTAAAAACTTAAGAAGTTTAGATGCTGTAGTAAATCTTTCAACAAAAATTGGTGCTTTAGTTCATGAAACTCAAAAAGAGCGAGGTATGACAGCAGGATTTTTAGGAAGTAAAGGTGAAAAGTTTAAATCAGAATTACCTACACAAAGAATAAGTGTAGATGAAAAAATTAAAGATTTAAATCTTTTTTTAAACGAATTCAATAAAGATGCTTATGGTTCAGAGTTTAGTGAAAACTTAAACAATGGATTAAAGCAACTTTCAAATCTATCAAATATAAGAACTAATGTCTCTTCTCTTTCAATAGAAACTACACCAGCAATTACTTATTACACAGAAGCTAATAAATTATTGTTAAATGTTATTGGAACAATTACAAAACTATCAACAAATGCAAAAGTATCTCAAGAGTTAGTATCTTATATGAACTTTTTATTATCAAAAGAAAGAGCTGGAATTGAACGTGCAATTGGTACAAATACATTTGCTAGAAATAACTTTGCTGCTGGTATGAAATCAAAATTCTATACATTAATTGCAGAACAAAATGCATATTTAGACTCATTTCTAAAAGTTAGTGATTCTTCTATAATGAAATTTTATACAGATAGTATGAAAGGTGAATCAATTGATGAAGTTGAAAGAATGAGAAAAATTGCACTTTATAGTGATGTTGATTCAAATTTTGGAGTTGAACCTCAATATTGGTTTACGAAAATTACTGAGAAAATTAATTTATTAAAAAAAGTTGAAGATTTTATTGCAAATAATTTAATAGTTACAATTGATGATGAAATGAATGATTCTCAAAGTAATATGATTGTTTTTGGATTTTTAAGTGTATTAGGTATCGCCTTAACTATGATTTTAGCAAGAACTATTGCTTTTACAATTTTAATAGATGTTGATTCTGTTAAAAGAGGAGTTGAAAATTTCTTTGCATTTATAAATTTTGAAAGAGATGATATTGAATTAATTAGAGTACATTCAAATGATGAATTAGGAATGATGTCTGAGATTATAAATAAGAATATTGAAAATACTAAAATAAATATTCAAAAAGATAGAGCTTTAATTGCAGATACAATTCGAGTTGCAAATCAAATAAATAAAGGGTATTTAGATTCAAAAATTGAACAAGGTTCAAATAATCCATCATTAAATGAATTAAAAAATATTATTAATGAAATGTTAGGAACTCTAAATAGTAATGTTTCAAATATATTAAAAGTATTAACTTCTTATTCAAAACTAGATTTTAGACCAAATTTAGCAGAAAATAATCTGGAGGGAATAATAAAAGAACTTGAAAAAGATGTAAATATTTTAGGTGAAGTTATTACTCAAACTTTATTAGAAAATAAAAAAACAGGAATTGTTTTAAGTGAAAATGCAAATCACTTAAGTAAAAATATGCAAGGAATTGCAAAAGCTGCAAATTCTCAAGCAGCATCTTTAGAAGAGACAGCGGCCTCTTTAGAAGAGATAACTTCAAATATTAAAAACAATACTCAAACTGCAATAAATATGGCTAATTATGGAAATAAAGTAAAAGAATCAATCTCTTTAGGACAAGCATTAGCTAATAAAACAGTTCTTTCAATGGAAGATATTAATGCACAAACAACTGCGATTACTGAAGCAATTACTGTTATTGACCAAATTGCATTCCAAACAAATATTCTTTCTTTAAATGCAGCCGTTGAAGCTGCAACTGCTGGTGAAGCTGGAAAAGGTTTTGCTGTTGTTGCAGGAGAAGTAAGAACCCTTGCAAGTAGAAGTGCAGAAGCAGCTAAACAAATTAAAGAGTTAGTTTCAAATGCACAGAAAAAAACTCAAGAGGGTAAAAATATTGCTTCAGATATGATAGAGGGATATTCAGAATTAAATAAAAATATATCAACAACTTTAGAGTTAATTGAAAATGTTACGACAGCTAGTAAAGAGCAATCAATTGGTATGGTTCAAATAAATGATGCTGTTAATAATTTAGATCAAATTACTCAACAAAATGCACAAAATGCTTCAGAAGCTAATGATATTGCAAAAGAGACATTAGATATTTCTAACACAATAATCGTTCAAGCTGATGCAAAAGAGTTTAACGGTAAAAATTCATTTTAATACAAAAGTAAAAGGGCTTTTGCTCTTTTACTCTTCTCTATGTCGTCTTCCATTAAAAGTTAAAACAGTATCAAGTCTTATTTGCTCTTTTTTGTTCATAATCAAATATTCGATTCCATCGATTACACTCATAGTTTCTATCAAACCTTTAGTAGTCTTTTTTTCATCATTTTCTAAATAAACAACAGTTGAGGGAATTTTTCTTTGCATTGCCACATTTAATTGGTCAAAAAATTCGCATGAAATTGGAGTGTACATAGGTGTTATTTTCCTTTTATGGGATATAAGTTTTTTTGCTTTTTATAAAAGAAGTTGTGTAAAAAATCTCTCTTAAAAATAAAAATAAAGATGTAATCAAACAAAGCATTGCTGCAATAAATAGAATAACTATCAATAAAGAGTCTTTAAATTGAAATATTGCACTTAAAAACATAGTAACTATCACCATTGCAATTAATAGCCCTGTGCTTGTACAAAATAGTATGGCAAGATTTGTATTTTTCATTCTCATTGTAAGAAATTTTCTACGCTCTTTAAATTTTAATATGCTCTCTTCATTATTTAAAAGTTTTTGATTTTCATCTTCATATTTATCTAATTTATCAACTTTGTCTATAATTCGTGAAAGTCTTCCTGTAAAAACATTTAACAATCCAGCTACACCTGCAAGTAAAAATACAGGTGCAACTGAGAGTTGTATTAGTTGAGAAACACTATTTACACTACTTGCTTCTATCATTGTAAACATTTATTTTACTTCGTCAATCATCTCTAATAATTGTTCTTGAACTTCTTGAGCTAGTTCAATTAAATCAGGGTTTATATCATCAACCAATTGAACTAAAGAGTTCATCGCAATCATAGTTTCTCCATCTTGAGTGTAAACAGAGATTTTACAAGGCATGATAATTGAAAGTGACATATCTTCAGTTAAAAATTTTTCAGCAACAATAGGATTACAAATATCAACTATTTGACACTCATTTCCTAAATCTATTCCCTTTGATTTTAAAGTCTCTTTTACATTGTGAATATGTTGAATTCCGTATTTATATTTAGCTGTAACTTCTTTTAGAGAATCGATAACTTCTTGTACACTTTTATTTGTCACTTCCATATATTGCATATAATTTCCTTTGTTAATGTATTAAATTTTTGTTGATTATAACTAATTAATTTTTATAAAAAGCCAATTTTTTTACTTCTAATTTATCAAACATTGACAACATATTGTTATAATCTTTGTGTAAAGTTCTATTGATTAAAAAATCTTTCCCTTCTAAAATATTTACTGCTTTTTGGATTTTTTCTTTTCCATAAACATTATTTAAAGCTGTTTCATAATCATCCCATTCTAATCCATCATTATTCATTCTGATTAATTGACATACTAAATGACCTAATTTATTGTTTCCAAACTCTAAAATTTCTAAAGCATCATCATACTCTTCTAAAAGAAGTAACATTTGAGCTTTGAAATCTCCCATTGTGAAGTTTTCTTCAAAAATTACACCAATGTAAAGTTGCATATTTAATGAATCATCTAAACTATCAAGAGTGTCTAAAATCTCGTTTGTATCATATTTTTCAAAGTTTAAAACCATATCACGGATAAGTTTTCCATTGTTTTTATTGTTGTAAACCATGTCATCAAGTGGATAAACTTCTGAGAAATTTGGAACAATCATTTGACAAGAATAAAAGTCTAAATATGTATATTCTCTTACATACATTTCTCTATTTTGAGAGTTTAAAATATCAAGTAAAAATGCGTATTCATCATCACTTCCATTCCCTTCATATTTCCAAGGAGCGTATTCAAAACTTTTTTTAGAGCTTAAAAATGGGAAACCTAATTTTCCATTTGAATCAATAAAGTGAGCTTCTAAGTTAAAACTATCAGCCACTAAACTCATATCAAAAGTAGGAATTTCAAAAGCATCAAGGTTTGTTAAATCTCTTCCTTGCATAAGTTCTGTCATAGTTCGCTCAAGGCTAACTTCTAAAATAGGGTGCGCTCCAAAAGATACAAACAGAGTATTGTTTTTAGTGTTTATTAGTGAAATTGCAGTTACAGGGAAAACTCCACCTAAACTTGCATCTAAGATTTCAATTATATAACCTAAATCTCTTAAAGTTTGAGCATCTTTATAAACTTTTGGAAATGATTTTACAACTTCATCAGGAAATTGTGGAAGTGCATATCCCTCTTTGATAATAGCAATTTTTGCATATCTTTCAAAGATTTCACTAAGTGCTTGAACTTTTGCTTCATTTGCTGTGTTTCCAGTTGCAAGTCCGTTGCTCACAAAAAGGTTACTTAAGATATTTATTGGGATATATGTTTTTTCTTTTGTTGATTCTTTGATAAAAGGAAGTGCCACGATTTTATCCATATAATCACTGTTAAAATCCACTAAATCTTTTGGTTCTAATTCTCCATCTGCATCATAAATCTTTTTTAATTCAGGATTTAAATAATCTCCTCCAAAATCAAATGCAACTTCATCTGGATAATATTTTCTATTTGGTAAATGGAAATCTATAAAAAAGTTGTTAGTTTGTAATCTTTCGATGTATTCTCCATAAGCACTTGCAATTGAAGCGTCTGAAATTACTCCTTTTCCATTTGAATAGATATAATTTGGTGCTTCATTTGAAGCTAAGTTTACTGAAAAGCAGTTTTCTAAAGGGTGTTTTTCTTGTGAAAATGAGGCTTCACAACCTACATCTTTTAATACAGCTTTCATTTTATTAATTGATTGTTCTACTGGGCTATTTTTTGATAATAAATTCATTTAATTTTGTTCTTTCTTCTTGTTGATTTTTCTATAAAAGGTATTCATTATAGCTGAAAATTTTATATTCCAAGAATAGGGCGTAAATATTAGCTACAATACGAAATCAATAGAAAATATACAAAGGGTTATAAATGGCAAAAGGCAAAAAAACAATAATCAAAGAGATTAAAAAAATAGATGATGAAATATTATTAATAAATGGAAAAGAGTATGTAATTGTTGAAGATACAGAAAATATTGAAACTGCAACTACAATGAAAATCTCATCAAATGGAAACAGAATTTTAAGATTTGAAGATGAAAAGAAAAAAGCAACAATCGATGTAAAAAGAGATATTGATATTGTTAAATATACATTTCAAGACCCAAGTGTTGCTAAAAAATTTGCAAAAGGTTATGACAAAACAGTAATCACACCAGCAGATAAAAGAGAAGAGATAGGAAATGCAAGTTCATTTGTAAAAGCTAGAAAAATCATAAATACATATATTTCAAAAGATGGTGTAAATTTTGACCCTAAAAATGGTAAAACTACATTTTATGTGACGGAAGAAGCGTAAAATAAAACACTCAAAAAAGCTATTAAATGAGGTCTTTCTCATTTATAGCTAATTCTATTTTATAAGAAATCCCCAATTCTTCGACTATATCACGAGTTAGTTTACTAAGTGGTCGTTGATGTAATTTGTCATTTTCTAAATAGTTTGAAAAAATAAATCGATAAATCTCTTCTTCTGTGCCAAAGCCATTTTTTATAAGCTCATCTATGTAACTTTTTGGATAATTTATCTCTTTTAAAATAAGTTCAATTACTATATCTTTATGATTTTGATAAATAGTTTCAATCTGAAAATACTCATTATTTTTTTTATATTTTGTATTAAGAGTTATTTTGATTTTTTCTTCATCTTCAAATCTGATATTTTTTTTGTCAATAGATTTTAAAATATCAAGGTTATCAAAAGTATATGAAAAAGTAAAATCACTATTTTTTACATTATAAGGATGTACTAAATCTCCAGTTTTTTCATCTTCAAAACTATCATCAGCACTTTTCATATGATTACAAGCACTACAACTAGGAATTAGATTGTAAAAACTACAAGCTAAAAATGGATAAATAGCCTTTGGATAAAAATGGTCAAGTTGTGGACGAGTTTTTTTATTTGATTTTTCATCTTTATCTTCATTCACAAATGAAATATAACTTCTATTGCAATAAGGACAAGTTTTAATCCCTAAATTTTCAACTAATTTATAAGCATGATATTCTTTTTCAATTTTGAATTTTTGATTATCTTTTTGCTTCACAACTTCTACTTTTGATAAATAATCATCATATCCATTTTCTACAAAAATATTATAAACTATTTCATAAATAGGAGGTTTAGATTCTTTTCCCTTATATTGTTTTGCGATACAAGGATATTTTATTTGAAAAAATTTTATGATTTTTTTCAATTCATCAGAATTTGCTCTAAGAATAATTTCTAAATTATTTTGAATACAAAGTAAACAAGATACTATTTCATCATTTACTGAAATATCTTTTTTATCTTTTAGTATAGTTGTTATTCTACCTTCAATTTTTTGTTTTAAAAATTTTGCATGTTCTTCACAAGCTAGAGTATTGGGTTTAATCTCTATCATTTATTTAACTCATCATATTGTTTTTGTAATTCTTCAATTTTATTTTTTAATATATGTTTTTCTTTTTCTTTTTCATCCTTAATAAATTTGTTACGATATAAATTTAAAAGCTTATTTCTTAAAAAATCTTCACCAATAGATTTAATAATAGATTCTAATTGATCTTCTTGAATAGTTTTTAGCTTTTCTTTGTCATTTAAAAAATCTAAAATCTCAGTAATTTTACTTTTTGCAAACTCACCCATAAGCCCATCACTCATAAAAAATCCATTTGATAGTAAAGTATGAATATTTGCTCCAAAAGTTTTGATGTTTATATCTTTTGTTATATTTTTGCAATTACCTTCTTTTTGGTCTTTATTTTCATCTTTTTTGTATTTTTGCAAAAATATCACATTTTCTTTTGGTAAATCTGAAAGTAAAAATGGTGAATGACTAGTAAAAATAAAATGATTATTTTTTGGTGTATTTTTTAATAAATTAAGTATTTCATTCATATATTTTCTTTGCCATTCTGGATGCAATGATATTTCAGGTTCATCAAATAAAAAAATATTATTCCCTTTTCCTAAAGTATAAAAATATAAATTTAACAATTGACCAAAAATCATTTGTTCTCCATGGCTTAAGTCATTATAATGTCTCTCTTTCTCATCTATTAAATCAAAATCCAAATGATAAAAATAACTATGCTTTCTTATGTACTTATCTTTTTCATCATCAGTTAGTTCAGAAATATTAAATGTTAGTTCATGTAAAACTCTCGATATATCGGCATCAATAGTTTTATACTTTATGTTTTTTTCAATCAATTGTTCTTTTAATTTGTCTTTGTCTTTCAAAATATTTATATTTTTTATATTATTTGTTACACCCTCAAGAAACAATACTTGATGTATTGGATCATCAATAGTCAAAAATAGCTTTTCTATTTTTTCTCTATCTTTGGCAAAAAAAGTAATGTATCGTCCAATTAGTTCTTCTTTTATTTTTAATTTCATTGTAATTTTATTTGCTAGATACATAAAAGTTGATATTTCAAAAGATGAATCAATTTTCCCTATTTCCACAGTAAGAAGTCTAACTATTCTTTTTTTGGATACGTCTATTTCTTGATAATTTCTGAAAGCTTGTTGAGAATCTTCTTGATTGTATTTATTTATATTTTGAATTATAATTGGTTTATCATTATTTCCTCTATCTAAATATACTACCAAACTATTTTTATAATCATTATTAGTACATTTACTTATCTTTGTTTGTATATTGAAATTTGAAGTATAATATTCACTTTTCTCATTACTAAAAACTAAAATATAATTTGTTTCTTTTGGAAAATAATCTTCAGAAGAGTTGATTATTGCATTTAATATACTACTTTTTCCACTCCCATTTTCACCAATAATAGCTGTAACATTAATATTATCAGGAAAAATACTCACATAATCTTCTTTTTCAGTAATAGTTAAATTTTCCCCATCAAACTCACACTCAAACCTAGGTGAAAAATTAAACCCCTGATTCTTAATATTTTTATAACTATCAACCCATAAATAAACTAATTCCATAAAAAACCTTGATTATTATTTGGATAAATTATATCATCAAAAGATAAGAAAATAATTATTCTTTAGTTCAAATTTTTCTTTTAGTTCTTTTAACACCTTTAATCCAATATTTATGCTATAATCCGCACAATTTCAGCATACATCGGTCTATGCCTGACTTCGTTTTTGTAGTCAATTTACAACTCAACTAAACTCAAATTATATAACCTAGATCGTAACTCAAGTTTACAACTTTTGATAGGTTCATAACAAAACAAGGTACTTATGTCATTTTCAAACTTAGGTTTATGCGCAGAACTTCTTCGTGCAATTAAAGAAGAGGGTTATACAACGCCAACTCCAATTCAAGCAAAATCAATTCCTGTGATTTTATCAAATAAAGATGTTCTAGCAGCTGCTCAAACGGGTACTGGAAAAACGGCTGGATTTACACTTCCACTGTTACAAAGATTAAAAACTGCTTATAATAAAGATAAAAAATCTCATGTAAGAGCGCTTATTTTAACTCCAACAAGAGAACTAGCAGCACAAGTTGCACAAAGTGTTGAGACTTATGGGAAATATCTTCCTTTTAAATCAGCTGTTGTTTTTGGTGGAGTTGGAATCAACCCACAAAAAGCACTTTTAAGAAAAGGTGTTGATATTGTAATTGCAACTCCTGGAAGATTACTTGATTTAATCTCTCAAGATTGTTTAGATTTATCAAAAATCGAATTTTTTATTTTAGATGAAGCAGATAGAATGCTTGATATGGGATTTATAAACGATATTAAAAAAGTTCTAGCAATTATTCCAAAACAAAGACAAAATCTTCTTTTCTCAGCTACTTTCTCAGATGATATTAAAAAACTAGCAGATAGTTTATTGAATTCTCCTGTTTTAATAGAAGCTGCAACTGCAAATAGCACTTCTCACAAAGTTGAGCAAACTGTTCATTTAGTTGATAGGGAGAGAAAAAAAGAGCTTTTATTACATTTAGTTAATAAAAACAACTGGAAACAAGTTTTAGTTTTCACAAGAACAAAACATGGTGCAAACAAATTAAGTGAAGCCCTTGTAAAAGATGGAATCACATCATCAGCGATTCATGGAAATAAATCACAAGGTGCAAGAACAAAAGCATTAGATGATTTCAAAGCTGGAAATGTAAGAGTTCTAGTAGCAACTGATATCGCTGCACGTGGGATTGATATTGACAATCTTCCACATGTAATAAACTTCGAATTACCAAATATTGCAGAAGATTATGTTCACAGAATCGGAAGAACTGGAAGAGCTGGAAATGAAGGTGAAGCTATATCTTTAGTTTGTGTAGATGAACATGATTATCTGTTTGGAATTGAAAAATTAATCAAACAAAAAATCAGAAAAATTGAAACAATCGGATTTAAAGTTGACCCAAATATCAAAGCTGAGCCAATTGGAAATAGAGGAAACAGAGGTAATAGTTCAAATCAAAATAGAACTTCTAAACCAAAAGATGCAAATTCTAGTTCAAAAAAACCTTTTGGAAGAAAAAAAGAAGAAAGTTCATCTGCAAAACCAAAAAGCAATAACAACAATAGATTTGCTTCTAAAAAAAGTGATTCAGCATCTAGCGTAACAAAAAATAGAAGAACAAACTCAGGTTTTAAAAATAACTAATTAGTTCAAAATATTTAAGTAAGGTAGGATTCTATAGAATACCTTACTTGAAATTTAGGAGCTACAAAATGCACAAAAAAATCAAACTACTTATTACACTACTTTTCTTAACTCACTCTTTTTTGATTGCTCAAGATTTAGAGCTTGAAAATATATTTAAAAACAAACAAGTTGATGGAACTATAGTTATTGAATCTTTAAATACAAAAAAAATCTATATTTATAATGACCAAAGAGCTGAAATACTTTTTAGTCCTGCCTCAACTTTTAAAATTCCAAACACCTTAATTGCTTTAAATGAAGGTGTAGTTAACAAAGATTCTGTGATTGTTTGGGATAAAAAAATAAGAGAATATGAATCTTGGAATAAAAATCAAACTTTACAAACTGCCTTTAAAACTTCATGTGTTTGGTGTTATCAAGAGTTTGCTTCAAAAATAGGGATTGAAAAATATAAAAAATACTTAGAAGAACTTGATTATGGGGATGAAAATATAGGTAATGACGTAACAAGATTTTGGTTAGATGAAAGTTTAAAAATCACAACTTATGGGCAAATAAAATTCTTAAAACGATTATATACAAATGATTTACCTTTTAAAATTGAAGACATAAATCTTTTAAAAATCATACTGATTGATGAAAAAAATGAAGATTATACAATCCGAGCAAAAACTGGTTGGGAAGGGAAATATGGCTGGTATGTGGGTTTTATTGAAACAAAAGATGATGTTTGGTTTTTTGCTACAAATATTGATACAAAATCAAAGGATGATTTAGCAAAAAGAAAAGAGTTAACTTTGGAGGCTTTAAAAATCAAAGGAATTATAAAATAACTAATTAATGAAAAATATCTTCAATAAGTATTTTTTATAAAATATCTTTCTTATAAACTTAAAAATCAAAGAAACAATAAATAAATAATTTAATTTCTGTCTATTTTTAATACATTATCTATAAAATATAGTATTATATTAAAATATAAAAAAAGGAAATAATAAAAATTATCATGTTTAATAAGGATTTTCTAAAAGAACTTACTATTTTATGTGTTGAAGATGACGAACTAATTCGTGAGCAACTATTTTTAAGTATTAATGATTTCTTTAAAGAAGTGATTATTGCAAAAGATGGTAAAGAGGCTTTAGAAAAAGTTTTAGAATCAGAAATTAAAATAGATGTTATTGTAAGTGATATTTCAATGCCTTTTATGAATGGGATTGAGTTTTTACAAAATGTAAGAAAAATAGATAAATATATTCCTTTTATTTTTAGTACGGCATTTAGTGACAAAGAGTATTTAATAAGCGCCATTAAACATGGGGTTAGTGATTTTTTTGTAAAACCTTTAGATGTGATGGTGTTATTAGAAAAAATCGAAAAAGTATGTAAAAAAAATAAAAAAGAGATAGAAATAATAAACCATCAAGAGATGGTTCAAGAGTATTTTAACACCATAAATAAAGTAGCAATTGTTTATATATATGATTTAGAAGGCAAAATTTTATATATAAATGATTTTTTTAAAGAGTTGTCAAAATATGAAGATAGTGATTTAATAGGTGAAAATTATACAAAAATATATCATTTGGATATTTCAAAAGAGCTTATAGACAAACAAGAAGAGACTTTGAAAAGTTCTGAAAAGTTCAAAGGAAATTTAAAATATTCCACAAAAGATGATTCAGTTTTTTATGTTAATTGCACAACAATTCCTATAAAAGAGAAAGATGAAATAAAAAGTTTCATAAGTGTAAATTTTCTTACTACAAAAGAAGAAAATGAAAGAAGAGAGTTTAAAAAGAAAGTTTTATACAATTTTCAAGAGACAAAAAAGATTTTTAAAAAAGCCCAAGAAAAAGTCGATGAACTAACTTTTGAGTTATCAAGGTATCAAAACTATGATAAAAAAGAGAAAATTCTAAAAGATTTACAAATAGAAAATGCAGGTTATTTTGAAGATATTCATTTGGTTGAAGATAAAATAAAAAAGATAAAAGCTCGTCAAGATATGTTTACTTTTGAGATTAATGTAAAGATAAAAGAGATTTCTCAATCTTCCCATGATTTAGTTGAACATAGTGATAAACTAGATAAAAAGATTAGTAAAATGTCCCATGAAATAATATTAAGGGATGAATTTATTAAAAAACTAGAGTCAGAAGTAGAAGAAAGAAGTCAGAAAATCATTAATTTAGAAGATGTTCTTTTACACAGAGAGAGTCAAACTAGTGGTAAAAAATAAAAGGTATTTTATATGTTAAATAGAGATAATTTTTTTAAAAAACTAAATATTATGATTGTTTTGAGGGAAAATTGTAGTTATTTTAATGAAAATTTTATTGAAAAATTTAATAGTGTAGTTTTCAAAAATGATATTGAAGAATCTGTAAACCATTATAAAAAAAGTTTAGAAAGCCAAGATAAAATTGATATTGTTTTAAGTGAAATGAATCTTTTAGATAAAAAAGCTATAGATATTTTAGAAGAGGTAAAAAAGATTGATGAGGATATTTCATTAATTATATTTACAAAAGATATAGAAAATGAGGATTTATTAAGTTTAATAAAACTGGGAATTAGTGATTTTTTAATAGAGCCTTTTACTTTAAATGATATTTTAGATTCAATAGAAAAAATTTCTCATGTAAAATACAATGAACTATATAAAGAGACAATTCAAAAAGATTTAGAAGATATTGTTGAACTTGTAAATGAAGTCTCAATTGTTTCAAAAACAAATTTAAATAATGAAATTACATTTGTAAATAAGTCATTTTGTGAAGCTTCTGAATATACTGAAGATGAATTAATAGGTAAAAAACATAATGAGTTAAGTGATGTGAATAGAGTGATTTTTGATGAAATAGAATCAACTACTAATAAAGGAGAAGTTTGGGAAGGAAAAATGAAATATTTATCAAAAAACTCGGAAGAGTATTTTGTATATTTGACTGTAATTCCACTTCTTGATTATAAAGAAGATATAAAAGAGTTCATTTGGATACAATTTTTAGCAACTGAATATGAACAAGAACAAAAAAATTTCAAGAAAAAAGTTGCTCAAAATATAAATGAAAGTAGAAGAATAAATACACAAGCCAGAGATAAAATCAATGGATTACAAGAACGACTAGAATTTTATAGAAGTATGGATTTTTTCATTGACCAAGAAGAGAGAAGAAAAAGTAAATTCCTAAGTCAAATTAAATATTTTGAGAAATTAAGTGATGAGAGTGAAGAAAAATTAAAAGAAGTGAGTTCTAAAGCAAAAGAAAAAATAAAAACTGTTGTCTCTACTCAACATGAAGCAAAAGAGAAATATGATATTAGTTCCTCTTCTTTTAGTGAAGTCTCAACTGAATTCCAAGCAAAAAACAATAAAGTAAAAGAGTTGGTAAGTATATTAGATGAGCAAAAGAAAAAGCTAGATCGATTATTGGCAAAAATTGATATTAGAGAGATAAAATTAGGTTTAAAATGAATTATGAGATAAAAAATGAATTTATAAAAGCAAAAATTGACTCTTTTGGCGCACAATTAAATAGCTTAAAAAAAGTGGATAAAAACTTAGAATATATTTGGCAAGCAGATGCAAAATATTGGAATAGAAACTCACCAATACTTTTTCCAATTGTAGGAAGATTAAAAGATGATAGTTATATTTACAAAAATCAAAAGTACGATATGACACAACATGGATTTGCCAGAGATAAAGAGTTTGCTCTTGCAAAAAATGAAGTTGATTTTTTAGAGTTCAAACTTTGTAGTGATGAAAAAAGTTTGGAAATTTATCCTTTTTCTTTCGAGCTTTTTCTTTTATATAAACTTGAAAAGAATACAATCATAATTTCATATAAAGTTGTAAATAAATCAAATGAAAAAATGCTTTTCTCAATTGGTGCTCATCCTGCGTTTAACTGGCCTTTGGAAGAAAATGAAAAAAAAGAGGATTATTTTTTAGAGTTTGAAGATATAAAAGAGAGTAAAAGATATTTTTTAAATGATTTAGGGCTTGTTTATAAAAATGAAAATTTAAAAATAATAGACAATAAAATTCCTTTAAATGAAGAATTATTTAAAAATGATGCTTTGGTTTTTAATGATTTAAATATAAAAACTCTTAATTTGAAAAACTCAAAAAATGAAAATTTTATAAAAGTAGATTTTGATAATTTTCCATATTTAGGAATTTGGTCAAAACCAAGTGGCGCACCATTTATCTGTATTGAACCTTGGTTTGGTGTTGCAGATGAAGAAAATACTACACAAAATTTTGAAGATAAAAAAGCCTTAATTACTTTAGAAAAAGATGAGATTTTTTCTTGTTTTTATAGTGTTGAAGTTTGAAATTAAGATTTAGAAGAATAGAAGAGAATTAATCTTCTATCTCTTCATCTTCACTATTTTCTTGTTCTTTTTCTTTTGGTTTTCTAAATTCAGCACGAGCTACTAGTTCTAAATAGAAACTTTCAAGATTTTCACTTGCAGCAATATCTATTGATTTTGTAATATCTACAAATCTGATTTCACTAGCTTCTTCTGCTGTTTTTCCAAATTTACAGTCAAAATTCCAGTAATTACAATTTTCTGGTAATCTTTTTGTTCTTTCTCTTTTGATATATTTTCTTACATCATTTTTGATAGATTCAACTTGTCTATCTTTATTTTTATTTGCAACTATTAGTTGGAATGTTTTTTTCATATAAATCCTTTGGTGAAATTATAGCAAAAAATCTTAATTTATTTAATGAATAAAATATATACAAATAATTATAAAATAAACAAGCAGAATTAGATATAATTTTTATACATATAAAAAGAAAGAATGCCGATGGAGAACGTTTTATTTACGCTATTTTTAACTATTTCAATAGCAACAATTTTAAATATTATTTTAAAACGATTTGGAGTTTCACACATTATTGGTTATATAATAACTGGAACTTTGATTAGTTATATTTTTAATTTTAATGGACTTGACCTTGGTTCATTAGAGCTTATTGCTGAGTTTGGAATAGTATTTTTAATGTTTACAATTGGTCTCGAAATGAGTTTTGATAAAATCAAAAAAATGAAAGAGATACTTTTATTAAATGGTTTTTTACAAGTAAGTATTAGTGCTGTTTTAATTTATTTGGTAGCTTTTTTTGTTTTTGGTTTAACGATAGAAGTTTCACTTATTGTTTCATTGGCTTTTTCTTTATCCTCAACAGCAATTGTTTTAACATATTTAAAACATTCAAAAGATATTCACACACCTTATGGGGAAAAATCAACTGCAATTTTGATTTTTCAAGATTTAGCAGTTATTCCTATTTTATTACTGATTACATTTTTAACAAATGATACTTTATCTATAGGTGAAGTTTTAGGAAAAACTTTCATTTCAGCAATTATTATAGTGCTATTTATGTTTACTATTGGAAAAAAACTTATCTCTTGGCTTTTGAAATTTGCTTCAAATACAAGAATAGAAGAGCTATTTTTAGGTTCAGTTCTTTCAATTGTAATAGGAACTTCACTTTTAGCTCATCAAATGGGATTTACGTACTCTTTAGGCGCATTCATTGCTGGTATGATTATCTCTGATACTAACTTTAGTGTAAAGGTTGAATCAGATATTGCAAGTTATAAAGATTTACTTTTAGGAGCATTCTTCTTCTCTGTTGGAACAAAAATTGATGCTTTATATTTTTTACATAATGTTCATATTATCCTAGCTATTTTTGTAGCAATCATGCTTATTAAAGCTTTGGTTGTATATTTAATAATTAGAAGAAAATCAGATAAAAGTACCGCTGTAAAATCAGCACTTGCCCTTTGTCAAGTTGGTGAGTTTTCATTTGCAATATTTGCCCTTGCTTCAAGTAATAATCTATTAAGCCATGAAACAGCTAGTTTTTTAATTTTAGTGTCTGTTTTATCAATGATTTTAACTCCATTTATAGTAAATAACATCTATAAATTAGCTTCATATTTTGTAGTTGAGTTTTATGAATCTGATAAAATTACACCAATTCAGGTAACAAATCACGTGGTTATTTGTGGTTTTTCAATTTTAGGAAGAGTAATTGCAAATGATTTAAAAGAGAGAAAAATTCCTTTTGTAATTATTTCAGATGATTTAAGACACGTTATTTTAGGAAGAAAATTAGGTTATATGGCATACTTTGGTCACTTAGATAAATTACCCGTATTAGAGTCATTAAAGGTCGATGAGGCTTCAAGTGTGATTATAACTGTTAGTGATACTCATAGAAAAAGATTGATTTGTGAAGCTGTTTTAAAGTTTCATCCAGCTGCAAATATTTTGTTAAAAATAGAATCTATTGAAGAAAAATCTCAACTTAAAGATTTGAATATTAAAAAGTTTGTTCACGCCCATTTTGAAGTAGGGCGATTGTTAGTTCAAGAAGCATTAGTAAATTTGGAAAACAAGTAGATTTTTAATCTTCTTGTTGTTCAATATTGTGTCCATGCTCATGTTCATCTAAATTTTTCATAATATAATCATAAATTCTTTGATACTCACTATCCGGAGTTTTACCCTCTTCAATAACAGCCAAAACATTTTGAAGTTCAACTAAAAACGATTCCATCTCTTCCATCGCTTCTTTGTCATCTAAAGTCTGAGAATCTGTTTCCAAAAGTTTATATAAGTCTTCTAAGTAGGCTTCTACTTCAGGAATCATCACAGTTTCAACTAAGTCTTTTAGCTTCTCTTTTATATCTAGCATTTGTTTCCTTTTTATTGATAGATAATTATATTATTTTCTTCATTTAATTTACAAATGGAATTTAAAGTTAATTTGTTACAATAGCAAATGAAAAAAATAGTTATATCAATTTTACTTTTTACTTTTTATTCTTATGCAATAGAAATAAAACAAAAGCCCATAGAATTTACTCAAAATAGAGTAGAACTTACAAAACAATATATAAAAAAATCCTATGGATTAGATGTTGATAATATAAATATTATTCCAAAAATTATTGTCATTCACCACACTGCAAGTGATGATTTAAAAGAGTCATTTGATAGATTTTATCCTGAAATTTTATTAACAGATAGAACAGATATAAATAAAGCTGGAAGTTTAAATGTATCAGCACAATTTTTAGTAGATTCTGATGGTACAATTTATTCATTAATGCCAGAAACTTTTATGGCAAGACATGTAATAGGTTTAAATCTATCAAGTATTGGAATTGAAAATGTTGGTGGAAATGAAAAGTCTTTAACCCCAGAGCAACTAAAAGCAAATATTGAATTAGTAAAATATTTAAAAGATAAGTATAAAACTATAGAGTATTTAATAGGACATTATGAATATAGAAAATTTGAGAAACATCCTTTGTTTTTAGAAAAGGATGCAAACTATAGAACAATAAAACATGATCCAGAACAGAGTTTTATGGAAAATTTAAGAGTAAATTTTCCTAATTTAAAATCTATGAAAGATGATCTTTAATATTTATTAAAATCTCAAAAGCAATTAGAATTATAATAATCCACTCTAAAAAAGATGAATATCTATGTTTTTGTTCATCTCCTAAAACATGTAGAAGTTCTTGAATAATTTCTACTTTTTTGTTTAGAACTTCAACCCTTGATTTTATATCTAAATATTTAATCATTCTTTCATAGTGATTTTCATATTCTGGATATTCCCAAAAAAACTCAGGAGTATCAAGTAAATCATAGTGTAGATTTATTTTACTTTTTACTAAAAATAACTCTCCAATTTTTTTTGAAATCTCTTTTTTAGTAAGTTTTATTTTTCCTGTTTGTGCTAACTGCAAAGGGATTTTTGAATTATCATCAATACTTGCTTGAAGTTCTTTTTCAAACTGGTCAAGTTTTACATTTTGAGCTAGAGCTTGAGAAATTGCAATTTTTGAAGTTGAAGATAAATCATTTAAATAAATAGTGTCAAAATTAATTTTAAATTCACTTTCAAAAGTATAATTTAACTCCTCAACAAAGGGAATTTCAAAACTATTTGTTTCATAGTTTTTTATAAAATCCATAAAAAACTTTATATTTTCAAAGGTAACATTCCAACATATAAAAACACCATATTTAAAGAGGATAATTTGTTGATCTTCTTCTATATCTATTATGGTGGCATCTTTTATGATATTACATTTATATCGCTCTTCTACGCTTTTAAATATATCTTTTTCAAACTTTTCACAAGTCAAATAAGATATTAATTTTTTTGTTTGCATGATTTTCCTATAGCTAAATATTTGTAATTATTATATAACAATTAGATTACTTTTTAGGAACAAATAATAATACAAAAGAGAAAATTAAGAACAGATATGTTACTTTGATGTGATGAATGAAAACATAAACACACAAACATATATGGATAAATTCTCTTTAGGCTCAATGTCTTCACTCTTTTTTGCCATTTCATTTTTGGCTATATGTTATGGGATGATGGGAGTTTAACTAAAAGATTTAAGTTTAAATGATGTAGTAATTGGTTTGATTAATGCTTCATTTTTTCTAGGCACTATTGGCTCCTCTATATTTAGCCAGAAGATTATATCCTCCGTCGGACATATCCGAAGTTTCGTTACCTTTGCTTCTTTGATGGTAATTTCTTTTTTAATTCGAGCTCTATTTTTTAACGAATATTTATGGGCGCTATTGCATTTTATCTCTGGTTTTGCTTTTTATGCTTTACTAATTATTATAGAAAGTTGGTTAAATGAAAAAAGTAGCCAAACTCACAGATGAAAAATACTTGCTATTTATATAATTATTTTCTATTTAGCAACTACTCTTGGACAACTTTTTTTAAATATAAAAGGTGATAGAACTTATATAATTTTTATTTTAGGTATTTTATTATTATTCAGAATTCATCTTTATGATTTTCTCGATTTTAGGTGTTTTTATAGGATTTTATTTCCTATAAAAAAACAAATTGCTGATGATGTGAGTGTATTCGTAAATATCACAGTAGCTTTAGGAGGTACAGTAGTAGAATTAGACACAAGACAAGATTTAGAATATAAAAAGGAAAATGAAAATGAAGAATAATTTTAAAACAACAATATTAAAACCTGTATTTATTCCATCAGTATTATTTATAGTAGTATTGGTGGCATTTACAATGATAATGCCCCAAATTGCAAATGAGGTTTTTAGTAGTATTAAAAATTTTGTTGCAGAAAAATTTGGTTGGCTTTATATGTCAAGTGTAGGTATTTTTACAATTTTTGTGCTGTATCTAGCAATCTCACCCTTTGGTAAATTTAAGTTAGGTCCAGATCAGTCAAAACCCGCCTATAGTAATTTATCTTGGTTTGCAATGCTTTTCTCAGCTGGAATGGGAATAGGGCTTATGTTTTGGGGTGTTGCTGAACCTGTTATGCATTATGTCTCTCCACCTGTTGGAACACCTGAGAGTATTGAATCTGCAAAACTTGCGATGAATATTGTATTTTTTCACTGGGGCTTGCATGCTTGGGGAATTTATGCTGTTGTTGGTTTAGTATTGGCATATTTTTCTTTTAGACATGGTTTACCTTTGTCAATTAGATCAGCTTTATATCCCTTAGTTGGAGATAAGATTTATGGTGGTATTGGACATAGTGTTGATACAATTGCTGTCCTTGGTACTATTTTTGGGGTGGCAACATCATTAGGATTTGGTGTTTTACAAATAAATTCAGGACTAAACTATTTATTTGATATTCCAGTTGGAATTTCAACTCAAATTGTATTAATTGCAATCATAACAACCTTTGCCACAATTTCTGTTGTTTTAGGACTTGATACAGGAATAAAAAGATTATCAGAACTCAATCTTTATTTAGCATGTTTCTTAGTTTTATTTATCTTTTTAGCAGGACCTACATTTTTTCTATTAAATGCATATATCCAAAATATTGGTTCATATTTATCAAATATTGTATTTATGACTTTTAATCAATATGCTTATGATAAGACTTCTTGGATTAGTTCTTGGACACTATTTTATTGGGCTTGGTGGATTGCTTGGGCTCCATTTGTAGGAATGTTTATAGCAAGAGTATCAAGGGGAAGAACAATTAGAGAGTTCGTAGTTGGTGTTTTATTTGTACCAGTTGGATTTACATTTATGTGGATGACTGTTTTTGGAAATAGTGCTTTAAATGCAATTATGCATGAGGGTTTTTCTGATTTATCAACAACTGTATCAGCTGATGTTTCAACTGCACTTTTTAAATTTTTAGAACATTTTCCTTTTTCTAGTTTTATATCTGTAATTGCAATTATTTTAGTTGTAACTTTTTTTGTTACATCATCAGATTCTGGCTCTTTAGTTGTGGATACAATTGCTTCTGGTGGAAAAGATAATAATCCAGTTTGGCAAAGAATATTTTGGTCTGTAACTGAAGGTGTTGTAGCAGTTGCTTTATTACTTGCAGGTGGCTTAGGAGCTTTACAGTCAGCTTCAATAATAATAGCTTTACCATTTGCAATCATTATGTTAATCGCTTGTTGGGGACTCTACAAAGCTCTTAAATTAGAGTCAATTAGAAATGAGAGCTTACAACATCACATGAATGCAGGACGACATGGAAAAATAAGTGGAACTTGGCAATCAAGACTTAGTAGAATCATAGAATTTCCAAAAGTTGATGAAACAAAAAGATTTATTAATGAAAATGTTTTAAATGCTATGAATATAGTAAAAGAAGAATTAAATAGTTACTCTTGGAATGTTGATGTTTCAAATGATAAAGTAAGTGGAATCTCGGCTATTAGAGTTGAACACTCAGATGATTTTGATTTCATTTATGAAGTTCGTTCTAGAAATTATGATACTCCAAGTTATGCATATCCTGAATCTGTAAACCCAACAAAAGAGCAGAAAAAATATGCTCGTGCTGAAGTTTATCTACAAGATGGTAATAAAGCTTACGATATTTATGGATATGATGAAGACGTGATTGCTACAGATATAATCGATCAGTTTGAAAAGCATAGACATTTTTTACATAATACATCTACTTTAAATCCTGTTGTACCTATTGATTAAGAGTAAATCAAAAAGCCTAAATTAAGGCTTTTGATTTTTGATTGAAGAAAGTTCTAAATATCTCATGATAATAGCTGAGATATAAGGAATACTTTGAATAAATATAGTTGCTGCAAATACATAAATTTCTGTAATTCCAGTAAAGTTTGTAAAAATTAAAGCAAAGAATGCAATCAATAATAAAACTCCTAAAATAGTCTCATATTTAATTGGATTATCACTTTTTTTAGCTTTTCCACCTTTTTGAGTTCTTTTAAATGGTAACCCATCTTTTACAAATCCATCATAAACAGCTTTGAAAATAATAAGCTGTAGACTCATAGAAGCAATTGAACTTAAAAGAGTATTTTTAATACCTGTTCTTACTTTCATTCTATATAGAATAAATGTATGTAAAATATTTACTAAAAATGCTGTAATAATTGGAATTGTTAATGGAATTGTAGGAATCGTAACCCCAACAAAAATAATAACAGGAACCCAAATAATATTCATAACAGCCATAACAGGACCTAAAGCATCACTTAACCAAAAGAACCAACCAGCAACAAATTTATTTTTTTGTCTAGGACTTAGTTTTTTAGCTGATGGTCTAAATTCTCTCCAGTGTTTTTTAAGAATTTGAATAGCTCCATAAGCCCATCTATGTCTTTGAGTTTTAAAGGCTTCAAATGTATCAGGAAGTAATCCATAACCATATCTTCTATTTGTATAGTGAGCGATATAACCAGCTTCAAATAGTCTAAGACCTAATTCACTATCTTCAACAATAGTATCAGTTCCCCAACCACCAACTTCCATCATAGAGCTAAGTCTTACCATTACCATAGTTCCATGAACAACGATAGCATTTTCTTCATTTCTATCAATCATACCAATATCAAAGAAACCTGCATATTCTGCATTCATAGCTGCTTTCATGATTGACTCATCACCATCTCTGTGATCTTGAGGAGCTTGAACGATTGCTACTTTTGGATCATCAAATAATGGAACTAAATCAACTAACCAAGGTGACTCAACAACATAATCCGCATCAATAACAGCAATAATTTCAGCATCTTTATTTGTTTGCTCTAATGCTGCATTTAAAGCTCCAGCTTTAAATCCAGTACAAGTAATATTCATAAATACAAATTTATCTCCAAGCTCTTCACATAACTTTTCGATTGGTTTCCAATAGAACTCTTCCGGTGTATTATTAATAATAACAAGAACTTCATAATTTGGATATCTTAAGTTTGCCAAAGCTCTTAATGTCTCTTCTAAAACATGAGGTTGCTCTTTATAAGCTGGAACATGTATAGAAACAAATGGAATATTGTCTGATTTTAAATCAAGAGGAACTAACCGCTCAGGAGGAATTCCAATTGAACATTTAAATAATTCATTTGCTTTTGCAAGGGTAATTACAACAAGAGGAATCATTAAAAATGTTCCCATACTCCACATAACCCACATACCAAAGTTCATATAGTTTATAAATGGATAAGTAACTGCCATAACAATACCAAAAGCCATACCTTGTGCAGCAATTCCATAAGCTAATGCATGATTTAGGTTTACTCTTTGATTTCTTAATCCAAACAGTGTTAAAAAAGCTCCAATAATAATTGCAGCAATCATTTGATAAAGCCAATATTGATTTAATTCAATATCACCATTTAAATAGAATTTTAACTCTCTATCTGAAGTGAATATTCCCCAATATTGTCCAACATTTCCCTCATCATAACCTTTCCATGGTTGATCAAAAGCTTCAACTATATTATAAGACCAATTTTTTTCTTTTGCAAGATTTAAAAATCCTCTTATAGCGATTGCTTGATTTTTTAAACTAGGAACTGCTCCATTGAAATTGTATCCATGACTAGGCCAACCAGTCTCCCCAATTGTCATCTTTTTACCTGGATATTGTTTTTCAACTAGAGTATATTTTTCAATCATGAAATCATTAAATCTATCAATTGGAATTTTTTCCCAATATGGTAAGATATGAACAGTAATGAAATCAACATGTTTACCAATTTCAGGATATTTAACTAAAGTATGCCAAACTTCCGCAGTTGTAATTGGTTTATTTGTAAACTCTCTCATAAAATCTAAATAACCCATTAATTCAACTTCATTTAAATCTGTTCTAAGTAAAGTCTCATTTCCTACAATTATATTATTGATATTATCTGGATATTTTTTTAAAAGCTTAATAGCTCTTTGAATTTCTTGATAATTTTCAGCATAATCGCCACTTAACCAAAGTCCTAAATCAACCATCATAGTAGTTTTAGAAGCTGCTTCTAAAATTACTTTAGCATCAGCTGTTGAATAAGTTCTAACTTTACCTGTAAAATTTAGTAGAATACCAATATCTTCTTCTATTTGTTCAGGAGATAATACTTTTTTATCATATCCCTCAAATGGAGAATATGAAAGCGATTCAATTCTTTCCGATGCATCTTGCTTTAACGATACTTTATTGTCTTGTGTAATCCAAAAAAACACCTGAAATAGCCCAGCTAGCATAAGACCTAAGATAATATATCTCAACACAGTTTCCTTTATTAATAATTAGTGCGTAATATTACCATTTTTATAATCATTTTGTTTTTAAATTACTTATTTTTTTTGTTGCATTAAAATGATTGTGTAAAAAAACTATATAATCTAAAAAAAATAAATGGAAAGATATGAAAAAATTTGTAAATGAAACTATGTATGAAATAGTTTTGTATTTAGAAAAAGAGTTAGAAATAGATAATGAGGTTTTAATTGAAGTATTAAATCCAAATTTAGAAAAAGATTATTATGCTGGAGAAAAAGTTATTTTAGATGAAAAAAAGTTCATTTATAGGTCATTTAAAGCATGGTCTGATTTAGCTGAATTATTATTTTGTAAGATTTTAGTTGTTGAATTAAAAGTAAATACAATTATTTTAAAATTTAAGAAGTTAGATAAAATTGATTCTTTTCACAAAGATATAAATAATGAACAAAATGAAAAATATGGAGAAGAATCAACTTTTTTTAGAATCAATAAAAATGAAGAACCAGCTTTTTTATACGCTTATATGAATGCTTTGAAAAATGTAAAAATTGAGGAAAAACAAAATGTCTTAAATTTAGGAATAAATAAAGCAGATGAGTTTGAACTAATTAAAAATTTGCTTGATGAAGATACTTTTTCTAAGATTAATTTTGTGGGAATTGATTATTCAAAAAGTGCTATTGCGTTTGCAAAAAAGAGATTTCCTCAAGAAAATTTAACATTTTATACTCATGATATAAATAAATTAGATGAATTAAATCTAAAAAAAGCAGATTTATTGATTTCTATAGGAACTTTGCAAAGTTCAGGATTGAATTTTAAACTTTTATTTATGGATTTAATACAAAATTATTTAGAAGATAAAGGTTCAATAATTTTAGGTTTCCCAAACTGTAGATGGATAAATGGGGAGACAATTTATGGAGCAAAAGCTGCAAATTATTCATATAGTGAGCAATCTGTTTTATATAAAGATGTATATTTTTGTAAAAAATATCTTCAACAAAAAAAATATAGAGTTACACTAACAGGAAAAAATTATCTTTTTTTAACAGCAACTTCAATTAAATAGAAAAAATATTATGTTTATGCTACTTTTTTTTGTTACAATTAACTTATCAAAATAAAAGGAGTATATTATGCCATCAAGACATATTGAAGTAAAAACTTTCAAGTTAGCTCACAGTACAGATGATACTGTAAGAATAGAACATGTTGAAAAACCTTACGGTGAATATAGTAGTCCAGTTGTTAGTATTGCAGTTTATTCTCATGGAAAAACTAAAACTTCAGAAGTTGAAATTCCTTATGATAATATAGAAGAATTTATGAAAGCTTTAAATGAATCAATAGCTTTGAGTGATTCAATTCCTAGAAATCCAATTCATGCTGAATTAAATTCAGATGTTGGTGGAGGAGCTTAATTTAGATGTCTTTTGAATCATCTAAAAGGTCAGACTCTTTGAGTTTGACCTTTATTTTTTTATCTTTTTTAATCTCATTAATTGCAACTCTTGGAAGTCTTTTTTTCTCTGAAATTATGAATTTTATTCCTTGTTCATTATGTTGGTATCAAAGAATATTTATGTATCCATTAGTTTTTTTATTTTTGATAAATCTACTTTTCCCAGATGATAAAATATTTAAGTATGCTTTTCCTTTGGTCTTTATTGGTTGGATAATTTCAATTTATCATAATTTGTTGATGTTTAAAATTATTCCCGAAAATTTATCTCCATGTGTTCAAGGTGTTCCTTGCTCAGTTCATTATATTGATTGGTTTGGATTTATTACTATTCCTTTGTTATCTTTTTTTGCTTATACTATCATCCTTATTTTATTAATTATTTTAAAAAGGGAAAATATAAATGCAAAATAAAAAATTAGTAGGAATATCATTACTATTATTAATAGTCTTATTTATAGGCGTAGCTTATTTTTATAAAAATAATCAAAGTCATAAAGAAACTTTATTAGTATCTTCGGGTAATAAATCATTAGTAAATGAAAATTCTGTTTCATTTGGTGAAAATAAAAAGAACATTATAATAGTTGAATTTTTAGATCCTGAGTGTGAATCGTGCGCAGTTTTTCATCCAATGATGAGAAAAGTTTATAAAGAGCACTACAGTGATATAAAGTTAGTTATTAGATATTTAACAAATCATAAAAATTCTAAATTTGCTACAAAAATTCTTGAAGCTTCACGAGAACAGAATAAATATGAAGAAGTTTTAAGTGTTATTTTTGAAAAACAACCTCTTTGGGCACAACATAATAATGAAAAGCCTGAGTTAATTTGGACATTTTTAGCACAAATTGAAGGTTTGAATATTGATAAATTAAAAGAAGATATGAAAAATCCAAAAATTGAAGAAATAATAGATCATGATGCAAAAGATGCACGAATTTTAAGTGTAAAAGGTACACCAACTATTTTTGTAAATGAAAAAAGATTAGAAAGATTATCTCAAAGAGATTTATTTGATTTAGTTGAATCAGAAATCTATAAATAAAAGGGAAAATAGATAAAATGGAATATATACTTGCTCTTGTTTTAAGTGCTATTTTTACAGTTGTTTATTTATATTTTAAAAAAAATAAAACAACTTTTATAAAACCAAAGGCAATTAAAAAAGAGGAATTAATAGAAAATTATAGAGTTGAACTTCTAGAAATTCTAGAAAAATATGAAGATAATAAAGAGTTACAATTACAAGAAAAATTAAAATTTCTAAAAAGAGTAAATTATGAGTTATCCATGAATATTTTTTTTGAAAAAGATGAATCTAGAAATTTAATACAAGAATTATCAAATTTAGGAAAATAATGAAAAAGAGTTTTTTAATAGGTTTAATGTTTATTGGATTTTTATATAGTGGTTGTGATAATAAATCAACTATTGATGATAGTGTAATTGCAAAAAAATCGTTACAAGAGAGTAAGTTTGAAACTCAAACTTTTAATTTAACAACAACAGATGGAAAAATTATCAGTTTTAAAACTACAGAACAAGGTATTGATTTTGATGAGTTTAAAGGCAAAAAAGCAGTTCTAATTGATGTTTTTGCAACTTGGTGTCCGCCATGTATTGAAGAGATTCCTGTATTAAAAGAGATAAAAGAGAAATATAAAGATAATTTTGAAATAGTTTCTGTTTTATTTGAGCAAGATAAACCAAAATCAGAAGTTTTAGATTTTATTGCAAAATATGAAATCAATTATCCAATTACAATGGGTGAAGAGAATTTTAAATTGGCTAAAGAGTTAGGAAATGTACAAAAAGTTCCTGAAATGTTTTTATTTTCAAAAGATGGGAAATTTGTAAAAAAATTTATTGGAAAAACTGCTAAAGAAGAATTTGAACAATATATCAAAGCAGCAATTGAAAACTAATTTAATATAGTTTTCAATTCTGATAGAGTATCTATAAAATAACTAGCTTTTGAAAAATCTTGTGTTATTGTGAATTCATTTTTAACGATAACACACTCAATTCCAGCTGCAAAAGCAGCTGTTAAACCTCGTGTAGAGTCTTCAATTACAATTGCTTCGTCTTTGTTTGCACCAAAGATATTTAAGCCTGTTAAGTATGGTTCTGGATGGGGTTTTGCAAACTCATAATCCTCTTCACAAAGAACAAAATCCATAAAATCAACTATTCCTAAATCTTTGTGAATAATCTCAAAATCAATTCTTCTTGAAGTTGTAACAATTCCCATTTTATAATCTTTTGATAACTCTTTTAATACTTCTTTTACTCCTGAGATTAAAATATCTTCACTTTTTAAATACTCTTGATAATATATATTTCTTTGATTTCTAGCTTTTTCAATCTCTTTTTGAGAAAAGCCTTTATCAAAGGCTTTTTGCCAAACAGTAGTTCCTTCACTCATAATTTTCATATACTCTTCAAACTCTAAAGTAATATTAAAATACTCTTCTAATGCTTTTATATTTGCTTTAAAATACAGAGGTTCCGTATGAACAAGAACTCCATCATTATCAAATAAAATATATTTTTTCATTATATTTCCTATAGCTAGATTTTTTGTGATTTATAAAAAAAGGGAAGCGTTGTTAGCTTCCCTTTTTGACTTGTATATTTTAGGAGGAGAAATTAAGTTAAATAAATCTTAACATCGCAATTAAGTTAATCAACTCGTAAAGCAATTATAAACCATCACCATTAACCTTTATTAAATCAAAGGTTAACAGATTATAAATATGATAAAAACTTTATTTTTTCCACTTATCCTTTGGTGCACTATATGTTGAAATTTTTTCAATTATTTCATCAATATCATCTGAAACAATCAACATATCTACATAAAGATTACTAATAAATCCCTCTTTTACACTATTTTGTAGAAACTCTATTAAATGGGTGTAATAACCATTTATATTAAAAAAAGCACATGGTTTTTTGTGATAACCAAGCTGAGCAGAGGCAATTACATCAAAAATCTCTTCTAATGTTCCATATCCCCCTGGAATTGCTATAAAAGCATCAGAGAGTTCAGCCATTTTTTCTTTTCGTTGATTCATTGTATCAACTTTATATATTTTAGATATATTATTGTTTTCTAACTCTTTAGAAACTAAATCATAGGTAATAACACCTGTAACTTTATTGTTAAGCTTCAAAGATTCATTTGAAATAACTCCCATTAAACCTTGTTTTGAACCACCATAAATGATATTAAAATTTTTTTCTGATAGTTTTTGTGCTAAAAGTTTTGTTGATTCTTCATAAATAGTGTTATTCCCTAAAGAAGAACCACAATAAATTGCTACATTCATTTTGTTATCTCCTTTAATTTTTTATATGGTTTAAATATCAATAATAATTTTGGAAGTAGTAATAAATCTGCTGCTAATACACTTATCATTGTAATAACAGTTAATAGTCCAAAATAGATTGTTGGAATTAAATTTGATAAAACTAAAATAGAAAAACCAAGAATAATCACTAAAGAAGTGTAATACATTGCATAACCAATACTTTGATGTGATCTTCTCATTGCATTTATGTAATTGTGATCTACTTTAAACTCTTCTTCAAATCTATGAATAAAGTGAATAGTGTCATCAACTCCAATTCCTATAGCAATTGCAGCTATTGTAATAGTCATTACATCTAATGGAATGTTTAACCAACCCATAATTCCAAAAATACTAGAAATTGGAATTATATTCGATACTAAAGCAATTAGGGCAACTTTCATTGATCTAAATAGAATTAAGAACATAATAAACAAAACAATAATTGTAAATCCTAAAGTTGATACTTGCGAATTAAACAAAGATTGCAGCATATTGTTATATAAAACCATTAGATTTGATAATTGGTAAGTTGTCTCTTTATTTTTAATAATATCTCTTAAGTCATGATTAATTTTATTTAACAATTCATTTCTTCTTAGATTTGGATTTGAATCAATTAATCTCATCGTGATTCTAGCTTCATTTTTATCAATGTTTATGTAAGGAGAAAGAATTAACTCTTTGTAATTTTCTGGTAATTGATTGTATAGTAGTGCCAATGTAATACCATCTAATCTCTCTTGATTATTTAAAATTTCACCAACTTTTAATAAGCTAGCTAATGATTGAACTTTTCCAACTTCAGGAATAGTTTCTAAATAATCATGAATAGCCATGATTGTATCCATCTTATCTTGACTGAACCAATATTGTTTATCATCGTTTTTTTCATCAAATTCATTTTCAAAATCATCATATTGATCTTGATTTTTACTTTTTGCTTTTATAACTTTTGCTTCATCTTTAAATTTAACAATAATATCTAAAGGAGTTGTTCCACCTAGTTCCGCATCTATTACTTCCATCCCTTTGTAAATATCTGTAGATTTTTTGAAGTAATTTATAAAACTATTTTCTACTATTAGTTTTGAAGTACCAGTAACTGAAAAAATAATTGTTAAGATACTAACAATTATTATAGCTTTTCCATTATGTTCAACTATATTTGAGCATTTTTGAATAAAAGAGAATCTAGTATTTTCTTTTTCATGTTCATCTTTTTTTTCCATTAACATTAAAACAAGAGGGAAAGTGATAAATGACAAAAACAGAGAAATAGCAATTCCCGTACTCATCATTAAACCCAAATTAATTACAGGTTCAATATGAGATAAAATAAGTGAACCAAAACCTATAACAGTTGTGATAATTGCAAAAAAAGATGGTTCAAGTTTTGATAAAACAGTGTTAATAACTAGTTTGTATTGACTTGCATGTTTGTATTTTATGTTTAATTCTCTATATCTTACAATTAGGTGTAAAACAATAGAAATAGTAATTATTAGTTGAAGAGCGATAAAATTTGAAGATATAACTGTAACTTCCCAACCAAATAGTCCTAAAACACCAGCTGTTGAAATTACAGATATAAAACAAACTATTAAAGGAAGTATTATCCATCTTATATGTCTAAAAATGTACCATAAAATAAATATTAAAATTAAAACTAAGCTTGAACCATAAATTAGTAAATCATTCTTTACAAAACCTACAATATCACTTGCTATCATATTAACGCCACCTAAAAATATCTTAGCATTAGAATCATATTTTTTTATGATATTTCGTATATTTTGTATATTTATAGTCTCTTTATTTCGTATTAAATCTCTGTAATTTTTAAATTCTACAATTACTTCATCTAATTTTTCTTTTTCTTCTTTAGTAATAATTTTTTCTCTTTTTTTCACAAGTAGAGAATTTCTACGTTCAAGAAGTTCAAAATATTTTGTATCAGTTTTTAGATTTAATACAATGGCAGTTGTTGTGAAATCTTCACTAACCAAAGCATTTTTATATAAAGGTGAAGTTAAAAATTCATTTTTTACAAGAGTTTTGTCAAACTCTTTAGTTTGTAAAGAATCAACTCCAGAAACTAAATCTGAAATAGGTCGAACCGGAGATTGAAGTAATGGAACATTTAAAATTGATGTTATATCTTTAACATTTTCTAGTTTTAAAAATTCATCAGAGATATTTTTTATATCATTTAAACTCTCTTGAGAAAGTAAGTCAGTTTTTGGTGAAAAGGTAACAATTAAAAAATCTGAGTTTTTGTAAGTTTTATTCACCTCTCTAAAGAATTTCAAATCTTTATCATCATCTAAAAGAAGTGTCTCCGCAGATGCATCAATTTCTACTTTAGTCGCAAAATAGCCCAAAGTAGAAACAAATATTGTTAAAATAAATAAAACAATAATTGGATACTTAAATATAAAAGTATCGTATAGTTTTTTAATCATTATTTTGTATTTGGTTTTTCAAGTAAAACTAACATCTCATCAAAAGTTTTTTCTTTTAATAAACCTGCAAATTGTTGTCTATATGTTTGAATGATGCTCACTCCAACTAAATCAACATCATAAATTAGCCATTGTTCATTATCTTTTGATTTATTGTAAAAGTTGTAGTTTATTTTGTAAATACCTTCTTTTCCCAATAATTCAGTTTCAAGTTGCAGTCTTGTATTTTTATATGGATTCAGACCAACAATTTTTACTTTTTGATCATTGTAAAACTTTAATTTTTCAATATATGAATTTTTTAATTTTGTTTCAAATATTTTTGTAAACTCTTTTTGTTTTTGCTCTGTCAACGTATCCCAAGTCTCTTTCCCAAGAGCTACTCTTGCCATTAATTCATAATCAAATACTTCATCAATTATCTTGATAATCTGATCACCTTTATTACTTGTTGTAAGATTTTTTTGTTCTAATATTGTTAAAACATCATCAATTTTTTTTGTCATTACATCTTTTATTTCATCTTGTTTCATAGCATTTGCAGATGTTATTGTAATTATTATTAGTAATAAAACTTTTAATAAGCTCTCTAATTTCACTCTATTATTCCTCTATTTGTTTTTTTCTTGCTTGTGAATAAATATCTCTCAAGAATGGATATAAATCTAAAGCATCTTTTTTTAATGATTCATATTGTCCAAGTTTTAATGATGTTGAGTTAACAGCATCAAATGCTTGAATTCCAATTTGTTGTTCTATATTATTTGGTATTTTATATTTTATATCTTCATCACCTGTAATTGTTAATGGACTTACATAAGAATCTCCAACAATTCCTACTATATCTCTTAAATTAGATGGTCCTAAAAGCGGCAATACTACAGGGAAACCTTCTCCTACTCCATAAAAACCTAAAGTTTGACCAAAATCTTCTTTATGTGCTTTCATCTTAAGTTCATTTGTAGCTGGATCTAAAAAACCACCAACTCCCCAAAGAGTATTAACTACAAATCTTCCTAACTCTTCAGCAGAATTCTGAAATTTTAGTTGTAATAAATTATTTGTGAATCTAACTGGAAACATAATATTTTCAAAAAAATTATTGATTCCAATTCTTATAGGTTCAGGAGTTACATATGCGTAACCTTTTGAAATAGGATTTAAAACATTCATAAAGAGTTTGTCATTAAAAGTGGTCATTACTCTATTGTAGCCACTTAATGGGTCAAAAACTTCTTCTTTTTTTACTGAAAATTCAGAGTCAAATTCATTTTCAAAATTATCATTATTAGTATTTTCATTTGCATAACTAAAAATTACTAATAATATTAAAATAATAAATTTCTTCAAATTAGCCCTTTTTTTTAAATAACGAACATTATATTCTAAATATTTAGAAACAATGATTAAGTGTAAATCTTAAACTATTTATAATTTTACTTCTTTATGTATAATTTACTCATAAACTATTTATTACAAACCTGATATAATGCAAAAAATTTGAAAAAACAACTTGGAGTTATTATGGGTAGAGCCTTCGAATATAGAAAAGCTGCTAAGATGAAAAGATGGGGAAATATGTCAAGAGTTTTCCCAAAATTAGCAAAAGCAATAGAAATGGCAGCAAAAGCAGGAGTTCCAGATCCTGAGATGAATTCAGCACTAAGAACAGCTATTTTAAATGCTAAAGCTGAAAATATGCCAAAAACAAATATTGATGCGGCAATTAAAAGAGCAAGTGGAAAAGATTCTGCAAGTTTTGCTGAAGTAAATTTTGAGGGTAAAGGTCCTCATGGAGTTTTGATTTTTGTTGAAACTGCTACTGACAACAATACAAGAACTGTTGCAAATGTAAAAATGTACTTTAATAAAACACAAGGACAAGTAGTTCCTACTGGTTCTTTAGAATTTTTCTTTGATAGAAAAGCTATTTTTGAATTTGCAAAACCTGCAGGTATGGAAATTGAAGATTTAGAATTAGAATTAATTGATGCTGGTTTAGAAGAGATTGAAGAAGAAGATGGAATCGTATTAGTTACAGCTGATTATAAAGATTTCGGAACTTTAAATAAAGCATTTGAAGATATGGGAATTGAACTTACTAAAGCTAAATTAGAAAGAATTTGTAATAATCCTCAGGAATATACAGAAGCGCAACAAGAAGATATTGGTAAATTAATTGAAAAACTTGAAGATGATGATGATGTTCAAGCTGTTTATACAAATATCGCTTAATCAATTTTAAAATATAGGAAAAATCCTATATTTTATTTTGTGTTAATTACTCTTTTTTAAATCTAATCTTTTTATAAAATCATAAATAAAATCAAATAACTCTTTTGTATCTTCTTGTGTTACAACAACATGATTTGATGAATCTATAATTTTTATAGTTTTATCTGTAGATTTAATCTCTTCAAATATTTCATAAGCAGATGTTGGATTTACAATTGGGTCATCTTTTGATTGTAATATTAATATTGGTTTTTGAATTTTATGAAGACTTTTTCTAATTTTTTTCATTAATAAACTTAATTGTTCAATTGAATCAATATAGTGTTTGTCATAGTTGATATCTGGATTTTGTGGGAAATTATCCACATACTCTTTTGTATACTCTTCTTCATTGAAAGCTTTTACTAAATCATTCCAAAACGAAATTGCTGGTAATAGAGTTTTTATTCTAACATCATTTAAGTGAAGTGCTGCATTTATACAAATTAAACCACAAAACTCTTTATAACATTTTTTTGTGCTTAAAAGTGCTAATAATCCACCAGTTGAAAAACCTATAATAAAAATTTTTTCATGTCTTAATGAAGCCATTGTGATGGTTCTTGAAATGCTATTGTACCAATCTTGCCAACTTTTAGTTTTTAAATCTTCTGCAATTGTTCCATGTCCATCAAGTCTTGGAGTATAAACATTTAGATTTTTTGAGTTTAAAAATAGTGCAAGTTTTTCCATCTCTTTTGGAGCTGCTGAAAATCCATGAATTGCAATTATACAAGTATCTGAATCTTTTGCTTCATAATATTTAGGAGTTCCAATATCTTTTGGTTTTAATTTTAAAGCATATTTGTACTTTTCATAAGACTCTTCAAACTCTTGTTTTTCTTGATTTTGAAGTAATAAAAGTAAGTTTTGATTGTTTTTTTCTTCTCTATATGAAACGAGTTTTTTTACTATAGAAACACTTTTTTCACTTATTAAAATCTCATTTAGGATTACTTTTAAAATATTTTTTAATCTAATTGTATGTTGATTGTAAGAGTAAAGTAATACTTCTTTATTTATAAAATATCTATCTTCTTGGATAGTTATAATATTATCTCTTACAGCTAAATCTAAAATATCATTGAACTTTTCAAACTTTTCATAAGAGATTAATTGAATTAAATTTTTATCTATTTGAGCATCTAAAAAAAGATTTTCTTCTTGCATTTGTTTAATGCTAAGATAAATCAATCTTTTAAAATAGTTTGTTTCTATGCTTTTTTTTGGATATAAAAAAAGTATTAAAATAAAAATATGGTCAAAATTTATAGTTAAAGATTCATATATTTTATCCATAAAATTATGGGTAATTTCATATCTTAATTGACTTATGATTTTTTCTTGGGGAAGATTTCTTTTATATAAATCTTTTATGATATCTTTAGTTGAAATTGGTTTTAAAATTCTTATTGTAATCTTAGAATTTAGAATAATATTACTCTCAATTTCTATCTCTTCTTTAAAGTTTTCACCCAAATCATCAAGTAGTTTTTTTGCCATATCTAATAAAAAATTATCACCATTTCTAAGTCTTGAATAGCTTATATTTATAGGAACAATTAAAGTCTCATTTTCATTTATATCTTTACAATCATTAATGAAATATTTATTACTAAATTCTTCATAATTTTCTATTTTCTTATCAAAATATTTTTGTCTGAAAAGTTGCGATGACATAGCAAAAACTGCTGCTCCTGTATAAACTCTTTGACAAGTTCCATCTATTTTCACACAAAAATTTTTATCCATTTTTGAGAGATCTTTTGCTTTTACCATCATACCTTCTGGAAAAATCATCCAATCTTTACACGAAGTTACTAAATCCCCAATTATATGTTCATTTCTATTAATTGCACTTTTTTTCATAGCTCCTAAATTACTTAAAAAAGTTCCGAAAAAACCTTTGAATAGTGAATCATCAGCAATCACTCCAACTTTTTTATTTGTTAGGTTGTATAAAGTATATGGAACTAACATTGCTTCAATTCGAGTGAAGTGATTTGCTACAAATATTTTTGGATTTGAAGTGGGAATATTTTCAATTCCTTTTACTTCAACATTAGCATTTAAAATCTTCTCTAAAAGACTTAAAACATAACCATTTATATTTATTAGCAAATCATTACGCATTATCTTTGAGCCTTATAAACACTTGCTTCAAATGAATCTACGCTTATCACTTCTTGTTTTAAAGCGTGGGCATTTTTTAATTTTTCTATCTCTTGTGCTGTTAAAATATTTTTTTCTAAAAGTTGAGACAACATATTCTCAAAACTATCTTTTTTTATAGTTTCATTTTTAATTGCATTTTTTAGTTTTTTAAATCCAACTTCACACTCTTTGTTTTGTTTTACAGCTTCTTGAATAAGATTTAATCTATCTTTTTCATTTGAAGAGATAAATAGTGCCGATGTTAAACTTTTTAGATAATCTTGATTATTTAGATTTTTAACTATTTTTGCATTTAATCTATCTTTTGATTTTATTGAAAAAGGATTTATTTTTACAAGTGGAAGTAAAAATCCTATATATCCAATGTTTGAAATAATCTCTTCACGTGCAATTTGTATTTCGTTAAAACAGTAGTTACAAATATAATCAACTAAATCTCTATCTTCTTCATTTGGATTATTTTCAAACTCTCTAAGAGTTGCAGTTATCAAATAACAATTTGATAAAATATCCCCAAATCTTGCACTTATATTCTCTCTTTTTTTCAAACTTGGCCCTAAAATTCCTAAAGCTACATTTGTTAAAAGAGTAAATTCACTACTTACCCAAAGAAGTTTTTGTTTATATCTTTTAAATTCACCTTTTTGGTAACTAAACTTAGCTCTTGTAAAATAGTAAGCCAATGATTTTGCAAATGAGTTAAAACCCAAAGAAATATGGGCAAAAAATGCCTTGTCAAAACTCTCTATATTATTGTTTTTTAATGCAGTTATTTCTGTATAAATATATGGATGAGATTTGATTAAACCTTGTCCAAATTGCATTAAATTTCTTGTTAAAATATTTGCACCTTCAACTGTAATTGAAATAGGAATTGCAAAATAAGCATGGGCTAAAAGATTGTTTTCACCTCTTATAATTGCACTTCCTCCTAAAACATCCATTGCATCATTTATTACAGTTCTGAATTTTTCAGTTGCATGGTATTTCATAATAGAGTTTATAACACCTGGTTTTACTCCATCATCAATAGCATCTAAAGTGAAGTTTCTAGCACTATTTAACATATAAGTAAAGGCTGCAATTTTCGCAATTTTTTCTTCAACACCCTCAAAATAATTTATACTAAGTCCAAATTGCTCTCTTAATTGCGAATATGAAGCCACAACATTAAGTGCTAATTTACTTCCACCAAGACTAACACTTGGAAGTGAAATTCCTCGTCCTATTGATAAAGACTCAACAAGCATTTGCCAACCTTTTCCAATTCCGCCAACTTCACCAATGATATTTTCCATATTTATGATTACATCTTTTCCAAAAAGTGGAGAGTTTACAAATGGAATTCCAAGTGGGTCATGTCGTCTTGAGTTATCAAGACCTTTAGTTTTAGAATCAATTACAGCAAAGGTAATTCCTAAATCTTCCTTATCACCAAGTAGATGTTCAGGATCTTTTAATACAAAAGCAAGACCAATTAAAGTGGCAATATTTCCTAAAGTAATATATCTTTTTTCAAAATTTAGTTTGATTTTTAATTCACCATTTTCATCTTTGAAAACTACACCATTTGAAGTTATAGAAGTTGCATCACTTCCTGCATTTGGTTCCGTTAATCCAAAACAAGGAACTAATATTCCATGGGCTAAATCACTTAAATATTTATCTTTTTGTGCTTGAGTTCCATGTTTTAAAATAAGCTCAGCAGGTCCAAGAGAGTTTGGAACCATTATTGTAATTGCTAAAACTTGTGATCTTGAAACTAATTTTTCAATTACCCTTGAGTGAGCTGTTGCTGAGAAACCAAGACCTCCATGCTCTTTTGGAATAATCATTCCAAAGAATTTTTTATCTTTTATAAATTGCCAAACTTGTGGACTTAAATCTCTATTTTGGAAGATTTCCCAATCAGTAGTCATCTCACAAAGTTCATTTACTTCATTATCTAAAAAGTCTTGCTCTTCTTTTGAAAGAGTTGTAACTCTTTGGGCATTTATCTCTTTGAAATTAACTTGAGCTTTAAAAAAGTCTGTTTCAACCCAGTTTGTTCCAGCTTGAAGAGCTGCTTCTTCTGTTGCAGATATTTTTGGAACAAGTCCTTTTTTATTTATAAAAGCTACAAGTTTACTTGAGATAAATTTTATTCTCAAACTTGGAATTAAAAAAACAGCACCTAAAACTATAAATATTGACCAAAAGATAATCCCTGCATCACAAAATGCAAAAGAATAAACTCCAATTAGAGCAAAATAAATATAAAGTGGAAATGAATAAAATCCAAAAACTAATATAAGAAAGAGTAAAATCAGCGTTTCCATAAAACTTCTCCCGTTTCAAAATCTTCATGTTCTTCAACTAATTTGATTAAAAGATTAGAAGGTGCAAATCTACTTCCATAATCTTTTTCAAATTGTCTTAATGATTCTAAGATATTTCTTAATCCAACTTCATTTGCATAAGTTAATAATCCACCTTTATAAGCAGGAAAACCAGTTCCAGTAATCATTGCAAAATCGATTATTGCAGCTTCTGTTACGATATTTTCTTCAAGACATCTTGAAGCTTCATTTATCATAATATAAAGGCATCTTTGAATTATCTCTTCATCTGAAATAATTCTACTGTTACTTTGTAGCATTGAAGTAACATGTTCATTTACATAGTCATCTTTTCCATCGTATTGATAAAAACCACCGGTTTCACCTTTTTTACCAAAATATTTTGCATCATACATTTTTTCAAGTATTGGAGCAATTGGCATTCTATATCCATATTCATCATGTAAAATAGAAGCAACTTTATATCCAACATCAATTCCAACCGTATCAGCTAGATTAAATGGTCCCATTGGCATACCAAACTCTTTTATTAGATGGTCAATATGTTCTACGCTTGAGCTTTCACTTAAAATAAATGCTGCTTCATTTAAATATGGAAGTAAAATTCTATTTACAATAAATCCAGCACAATCTTTTACTAAAATTGGTGTTTTTCCACAAGAAATAAGAAGTTCAAAAACTCTATTTATAGTCTCTTTTGAAGTATATGGTGATGGAATTACTTCAACAAGAGGCATTAAATTTACTGGATTAAAGAAGTGAACTCCTAAGAAGTTCTCTTTATTTTTTAAATCAATTCCTAATTTTTCTATTGAAATAGAAGATGTATTTGTAGCGATTATTACATTTTCATTAGCTACTTTTTCTATTTGTGCATAGGTCTCTTTTTTTGTTTTTTCATCTTCAATTATTGCTTCGATAACAAAATCAAAGTGTTTAAATCCATCAAATTTATCCGTATATGAAATTTTATTTAATTTAAAATCAACCTCGTTTTTTGTCATTTTTCTAGTTTTTACTAAATAGGCATAAATTTTTGAGACATCTTTGATAATGTCATGGGCTTGTGAAATATCTCTTAGTTTTATTCTCACATCTTTTAAATATTTTGAAAATAACCAGATAATTCCTTTTCCCATTACTCCATTTCCAAGAACAACTGTATTTGATATTGGATTTAAAGTTTTTTCAAAATTCTTATTTAATTTTTCAAAAGTGAAAAATAGTTTGATTAGATTTTTTGACTCTTTTGTAATTGCAATTTGTGAAAAATCTGTTGCTTCAAATTTATTAGCAAACTCTATATCTTTATTTATTGTAGCTTTTATAACTTCAAGGGCTTTAAAAGGTGCTTTAAACTCTGGATTTACTTTGTCTTCAAGATTTTTTAGGGTACGGCTGAAAATAATTTCATTAAAAGGAGGGTAGTTTAAAAGATAGAAACTTTTTCTACTTCCTAGAGTTCCATTAATAGCTTTTTTTATAAAATCATTTAACATAAACTCTTTTTGAGCATCATCAAAAATTTCATCTGCAAGATTTAGTTTATAAGCTTTTTTTGCATCTACATTTTTCCCTGTTAAAATTAAATCTAAAGCATTTAGAAGACCAATTAATTTAGGAGCTCTAAAAGTTCCTGCAAAACCTGGGAATATTCCTAGTTTTATCTCTGGAAATGCCAGTTTTGTTTTAGGATTTGTACTTAATACTCTATAGTTACAAGCAAGGGCAAGTTCAAGTCCTCCACCCATACACGCACCATTTATATATGCAATTGTAGGAATTGTAAGATTTTCAAGTTTATTAAATATTCTATGAACATCCATTAAAGCATCATAAATTTCTGTTTCATCTTTTAGTTGCTCAATTTGTTTAATATCAGCACCAGCAATAAAAATATCTTTTTTTGCACTATCTATTAGGAGGGCTTTTATTGTGTGGTCATCTTTTACTAAATTTAGTTTTTCATCAAACTCTTTTAATACTTCAAAAGATAGTTTATTTATCTTCTCATTTTGTAAATCAAAAGTTATAGTTGCTATATCTTGGTTAATTTCAAATTTTATGTTATTTATTAAATTACTCATATTATATCTCCAATAAAAAAGCAGCACCTTGCCCGCCACCAATACATAGTGTCGCTAATGCTTTATTTTTGTTTCTTCTTTTTAACTCTTTTAATGCTGTTAAAACAATTCGAGCTCCACTCATTCCAACTGGATGTCCAAGGGCAATTGCTCCTCCATTTACGTTTAAAATAGATTCATCAATTTCCCCAAGGGCAGGACTATTAAAAGTTTTTTGACAGAATTCTTCTGATTTAAAAGCTTCAAGATTTGCTATAACCTGAGCAGCAAAGGCTTCATTCATCTCGATTAAATCAATATCTTTTAGGGTAATTCCTGTTTTATCAAAAAGTTTTTTTGTAGCATAAATAGGTCCTAAACCCATTCTATTTGCATCAAGTCCAGCGTAAGCATAATCTGTTATAAATCCAATTGGTTCAAGATTTAATTCCTTTGCTTTTGACTCAGTACAAACAATCAAACTACAAGCTCCATCTGAAACTTGTGATGAATTTCCAGCAGTTACAGTTCCTTCAACTTTTTCAAAAATTGGGTTTAATTTATTTAAAGCTTCAATTGTTTGATTAAATCTTACTCCATCATCATTTGAAATAGAAGCATTTTTTGTCATTATTGGATGGATTTCATCTTTGAATATTCCATCCTCTATTGCTTTTTGAGCTTTTTTATGAGAATTTAAAGCATATTCATCTTGGGCAGCTCTGCTTATTTTAAACTCATTTGCTAAGTTTTCAGCAGTAATTCCCATGATTTTTCCAGAAATTGGGTCAGTTAAACCAGAAATTAATCCAATAGTAGGTTTTAAAAATCTTAATCTAAAAGTTGTTAGAAGTTTTAATTTTTCAATGATTGATTTTGTATAGGTAAATTTTGTGATTAAATTTCTAAATTCATCACTAAAAAGTAAAGGAATATTACTCATAGATTCCATTCCACCAACTAAATACAACTCCCCTTGATTTGAGTTTATTTTTTCAATGGCACTTGAAATTGATTGCATTCCCGAAGCGCAATTTCTATGAACTGTGTATGCAATAGTTGATTGGGGAAAGCCAGCTCGAATAGCCATAACCCTTGCAATATTTGCAGCATTTGCAGGTTGAGCTACATTTCCCATGATTACTTCATCAAATTGTTTGTAATCCAAATCATTTCGTAAAACCAACTCTTTTGTAATAATCGCACCTAAAGTGTCAGCGCTTACATCATTTAGTTTTCCATTTGCTTTTGCGATGGGGCTTCTAAGTCCATCTATTATGGCTATTCTTTCTTTCATTTTAAACTCCTAATACATACTATTTATAACATTTGAATATTTTTCTTCAATTTTAGCTCTACAAATTTTCATAGATGGAGTTAATTCTCCTGTTTCTATTGAAATATTATTGGTTAAGATTTTGAATTTTACTATTTTTTCCCATTTATTTAGATTGGAATTTAGACTATTTATATGGTTTGAAATATTATTTAGAATATCATCTTTATTATAATATTCTTCTATTGTTAAATTTTTATTTAGTTTTTTTGCATTTTCATATTTTTCTCTATCCACAAAAAGTAGGGCAGTGGTATATTTTCTATTTTCAGAAATTATAACTGCAAACTCTATATATTTATTTTTAGATAATTTTTGCTCAATTTCAACAGCATTTACATACTCTCCCGTTGAAGTTTTGAATATTTCTTTAGTTCTACTTTTTATAAATAAATATCCATCTTCATCTAAATATGCCACATCGCCTGTATGAAGCCAACCATCTTTATCTATTGTTTTAGCTGTTAATTCCTCTTGATTTAGATAACCTTTCATCAAAGCAGGGCCTTTTACAAACAGTTCGCTGTTTTCATTTATTTTGATTTGCGCACTTGGAATCACTTTCCCACAAGAACCAACTTTGTTTGCATTTGGATAATTTGTAGAAATCACTGGTGAAAATTCAGTCAATCCATATCCTTGATAAACGGGAACATTTATATTTACAAAGAATATTGCTATCTCTTTTGAAAGAGGTGCTCCTCCACTTATTAGTTTTTCAAGTTTAGAACCAAAGATTTCTCTAAATTTTGAATAGACAAGTTTGTCATAAATTTTAAATAAAAGAGAGTGTTTATTTATATCTTCTTTTAGGGCATAAGCAAATGCAAAAGAGGCAATTGCTCTGCTAATAAATGGTTTTGTTGAAATATTTAGTTTGATTTTGTTAAATATTTTCTCTAAAAGCCTTGGAACTACCGTCATAATTGTTGGTCGTACAACTTTCATAAGATTTGCAACATTTTGAACATCATCCACAAAATAGATACTAATTCCACGACTTAAATAATAACTCATCACAGTTCGCTCAAATATATGAGCCAAAGGAAGAACTGAAAGAGAAACTTCATGTTGTTCAAGATTTATCAAACTATTTATATCATGAAGTTGCGAAACTATATTTTTATGGGTAAGCATCACACCTTTTGGAGTTCCAGTGTTTCCACTTGTGTAAATGATAGAAAAAATATCATCTTCCAAGGCTTCAAAAGAAGTAAATCCAGTAGAATCACAAATCTGTTTTCCAATAACTAAAATCTCATCAAAATTATAGAAATTTGGCTCTTTTATACAAAAGTTGTGAGTAATAAAAATAAGATGTGAATTCTCTTTTTCTATGTCATTTAATCTTTCTTGAGAATCAATAAACATAAACTTCATAGAAGAATCTTTTATCTCAAAATTAAGATTTTCACTTGAAATATTTGCAAAAATAGGAACACTAATAGCTCCAACTTGCAAAATAGCAAAATCAAAGATAAGCCAAAATGGTGAAGATTTAGCAAAAATCCCAACCTTATCGCCTTTTTGAATACCCAAATTTTTCAAAGCAAGACTAAGACAAATAACTTTGTTTTTAAAATCATTTGTTGAGATATTTGTATATTTCCCATTTGATAAATAGTTTAAAAAATATTCATTATCATAGTTGTTTGATATATGTAAAAAAAGTTCACTATATGTTTTGAAGTTGTAACTTTGCATAGTTTATCCTTTATTATAGATGATTTTATTATGTTTAGGTTAATAAAAGGTTAAAGAATAATTTTGAATATTAGAGTGAAAGGAATATTAAATTAAAGATGGATATTTTTACATTATATTTGTTATTCAAAATCAACATATTTTATAAAAATTATGTTGATTTAATAAAATTAAAAAGGAATTGCAGTATCTATTGCATCTCCAACGCCTGAAACAGACTCACCAATTGGATCTGGTGTTACAACTTGCAGAACATCACCTACTACTCTAAATGGTAATGCCAAAGCATCTCCTACAATACATCCATTAAATGTTAAAGCTATAATTGTTCCAACAATATATTTAATCATAAATTATCCTATTCAAATTTAGTGGAATTGTAGCAAAAAAATATAAATAATTTTTGTAAGCTCCTAATTTTTATTACTAAAATGCTGTGATAATAAAAAAGTTACTATATCTATGATAAAATCAAAAAAACAAGGTGAATTCATGAACTGTCCAAACTGTAATCAAGAAGTTGAACTAACAACAAAAAGATATTTTAAAAGTCTGTTAGGAAAACATATTTGCCCAAATTGTTCTACTGTGTTCAGTTTAAAACATACGAAAATATATTTTTTATGGATATTTGTATCAATTGTTTTTGTGGTATTTAGTTCTTTATTTATTATAAATTTTGTTACAAATAAAGAGGTTTTGGATATTACTTATACGATTTATTTAGTGATTTTATTTTTTATTTACTGTTTCATAGATAGAAAAATTGAAAACAGTTTGCCAACACGTACTATTTTAATTTCAAATAAAGAGTAATTTCTTACTCTTTATCTAATCTCATCTCTTCAAGAACTTCTAAAATATCTAAAGCATCTTCTTCTGTAAGATTGTTATTTGCAATATCTAGTTCAACTTCATCAAAATATGCTTTCATCTCTTCAAGATATTTAAGTTCATCCCTATCATCTTTTGAACAATCGCCACTATCAATAATATCCATCATCTCTTCTAGATTTTCATCAAGTTCTGGGATTAATTCTTCTTTTAAAATTTTTGCAAGTTTTTCTATATTTGACATCTATTTTCCTAAAGTTTTTTTAAATGATAACTAAAAATTATGAAATCTTTTTTAAATAAACTTCTTCACTTATAATATCTTTAGTTATTTCAACTCTATCAATAAAAGCAAGACCGATTAAATGGTCATATTCATGTTGAAAAATTCTAGCTATAAAATCTTTGAAAACTATAGTTTTTTTCTCATTATCTATTGTTTTGTATTTTACTTCTATTTTCCTATATCTAGGAACTTGTGCTCTGATTCCTGGAATACTAAGACATCCTTCCCAATCTTTGTTTTTAGCCTTTGAAGTTTTGATTATTTTTGGATTTATTAAAACTAACTCTTCCATTAATGGAGCATTTGGGTATCTTGCATTTGGTTTTGATGAAATAATCATAATCTGTTTTGAAATAGAAATTTGAGGAGCTGCAAGTCCAACACCATTTGATTTTTTTAAAGTTTCCAACATGATTGATATAATTTTTTGTGTTTCATCACCTTTTATATCTTTTACTTTTTTTGCCTTTAATCTTAGGACTTTTTCACCTAATTTTGCTATTTTTATATCAGTTGAATCAAACATTTTAAAACCTTTTATTTATAATTTAATTACGTAATATCCCACAAAATCTACACATGTTTCACCATCTTCAATTATTTTTGATTCTATTTTTATAGAAGCACTTTTTTTACTTAGTAGTTTTTGTTTTAATATTTCTATCTCTTGAACAGATGGTTTTTTTGTATGGCAAATTATCTCTTTAGTTACTGGTTTTCTAAAGCTAGTTTCATTTTTTATGATAACAATATTATTTGAATCAAAACCTAACTCTTTTGAAATTAGCCAACACAAACTCCAAGCGGAAATAATAGTTATAGTAGATAAACTTCCACCAAAAGCTGTACCTTTATCATTTATATTTGGTTCAAGTGGAGCTTTAGTTATTAGTTCTAATTCATTATAATCTTGAATTTTTAATTTCATTATTTTTGTAAGAGGAATCTCATTATAAAGTTTATTTTGAAGTTTATTTAGCATTATTTTTCTCTTTATTTTTTTAAAAATTGCATATAACCTTTAGTTAGGATGCTTTATCTATGTTACTTAAAAACAATTGAACAAATAATAAAATATATGTACAATAATTGTACATCATTGTGAGTACTAGACTCTTCTTAAACTTAAGAAAAAATTTAATTTAAGTCTATTCTTTCCGTTAGTGTAACTTTTATTTACATAAATAAAAACTTGTGCAATTCTTTACAAAAATTGTACATACTAATTTTTTTCTTTATGATATAATTTATGCAACTTTCTAAAATAAAAGAGGAGATATTATATGAGTTTATTAGCTAATTATAAAGCGCATTCACAAGAAAGACTTAATGAGGGTGGTTTACCTGCATTACCTTTAACTGCTGAACAAACTGCTGAGTTAGTAGAATTACTAAAAGCTAACCCAGTTGTTGAAGCAGAGTACTGTTTAGATTTATTTAAAAACAAAATTAATCCAGGTGTTGATGATGCTGCTTATGTTAAAGCTGCATTTTTAAATGACATTGTTCAAGGAAATGTAACTTGTTCTGTAATTTCTAAAGTTCAAGCAATTGAAATTTTAGGAACAATGATGGGTGGATTTAATGTTACTCCATTAGTTGAAGCATTAAAAATTGCTGAAGTTGCTGATGCTGCTGCAAATGAATTAAAAAATACTATCCTAGTTTATAACTCATTTAATGAAGTTAAAGAATTAATGGACGCTGGAAATGCAAAAGCAAAAGAAGTTATTGAATCATGGGCAAATGCTGAGTGGTTTACTAATAAACCTGCTTTAGAAGAAGAAATGACATTAACTGTATATAAAATTCCTGGTGAAACAAATACAGATGATTTATCTCCTGCAACTGTTGCATTTACAAGATCTGATATTCCATTACACGCAACTGCAATGTTACAATCAAGAATGGAAAAACCATTAGAAAAAATGGTTGAGTTAAAAGCAAAAGGTCACCCTTTAGCATACGTTGGTGATGTTGTTGGAACTGGATCTTCAAGAAAATCAGGGATCAACTCAGTTCAATGGCACATGGGTAGAGATATTCCAGGTGTTCCTAATAAAAGAACTGGTGGGGTTGTTTTAGGTTCAATCATCGCTCCAATTTTCTTCAATACTGCTGAAGATTCAGGATGTTTACCAATCGAAGCTTCTGTTGATGCTTTAGAAACTGGTGATGTTATTACAATTAAACCATATGCAGGTGTAATTGAAAAAGATGGTGCTGTTGTTTCTAAATTTACTTTAGCTCCAAATACTTTAACAGACGAAATGAGAGCTGGTGGAAGAATTCCATTAATTATTGGTAAAGGTCTAACTGCAAAAGCTAGAGCTGCATTAGGTTTAGGTGCTTCAACTGCATTTATTGCTGCTGCACAACCTGCTGATAACGGTAAAGGATTTACTCAAGCTCAAAAAATGGTTGGAAAAGCTTGTGGTGTTGAAGGTATTAAACCAGGTATGTATGTTGAGCCAATCGCTACAACTGTAGGTTCTCAAGATACAACTGGACCAATGACTAGAGATGAGATTAAAGAACTTGCTGCACTATCTTTTGGTGCTGATATGGTTATGCAATCATTCTGTCACACAGCTGCTTATCCAAAACCAGCTGACATTAAATTAAGACATACTTTACCTGAGTTTATCTCTTCAAGAGGTGGAGTTACATTAAGACCAGGTGATGGTGTTATTCACTCATGGTTAAATAGATTATGTTTACCAGATACAGTAGGTACTGGTGGAGATTCTCATACAAGATTCCCAATTGGTATTTCATTCCCAGCTGGATCAGGTCTTATTGCATTTGCTGGAGTTACAGGTATGATGCCTTTAACTATGCCAGAATCTGTATTAGTAAGATTCAAAGGTGAAATGCAACCAGGTATTACTTTAAGAGATTTAGTTAATGCTATTCCTTACCAAGCTATTCAAGATGGTTTATTAACTGTTGAGAAAAAAGGTAAGAAAAATGTATTTGCTGGAACAATCGTTGAAATTCAAGGTTTACCAGACTTAAAAGTTGAGCAAGCATTCGAATTATCAGATTCAGCAGCAGAAAGATCAGCAGCAGCTTGTTCTGTTCAATTAGCTAAAGAACCAATTATTGAATATCTATCATCAAACATCGCTTTAATTGAAAAAATGATTGAAGAAGGTTATGAAGATGCTAAAACTCTTCAAAGAAGAGCAGACAAAATGAGAGAATGGATTAAAAACCCAGAATTATTAACTCCTGACGCTGATGCTGAATATAAAGCAATCATCGAAATCGATTTAAATACAATTACTGAGCCAATCTTAGCTTGTCCAAACGATCCAGATGATGTTGATACATTAACAAACATCAACAATGATCCAAAAAGAATTAAAAAAATCGACGAAGTATTCGTAGGTTCTTGTATGACTAATATCGGATTATTCAGAGCTTTAGGAGAAGTACTTAAAGGTGAGGGTGAAGTTCCTGCAAAACTATGGGTTGCACCACCAACAAAAATGGATAAAGAACAATTAACTGAAGAGGGTTACTATTCAATCTTTGCAGCAGCTGGTGCAAGATTAGAAATCCCTGGATGTTCTTTATGTATGGGTAACCAAGCTCAAGTTTCTGAAGGTTCTGCTGTATTCTCTACGTCTACAAGAAACTTCGATAACAGACTTGGTAAAAACTCTCAAGTTTATTTAGGTTCTGCTGAAGTTGCTGCTGTTGCTGCACTTTTAGGAAGATTACCATCTGTTGAAGAATATATGGAAATCGTACCTAAGAAAATTACTGAGAAAAACAAAGAGGGTGTTTATAAATACTTAAACTTCCACCAAGTTACATCTGAGCAATTAACTAACTTAGTTCACTCTTAATAGTTATTTAAGAGAGTTAAAAACCGAGGTCTTTGACCTCGGTTTTTTTTTATTTAGGGTTTTTGTATTAAACAAATTTACAATTTAAAGAAGAAATTATGTTCAAAAAAAGTATATGTACAATTGCAGTTTTAGCACTTTTTACAGCTTGTGCTCAAAAAGATCTTAGTGTTAATGGTTATGATTTAGCAACTCATTGGTTTAATATTAAAAGTTTAAATAACGATAAAGTTGTTATTAATAAAAACTTTACAGAACAATATAATGATGGTCATAAAACAAGTAGTTATGTGGATTTTAATGTGTATAAGAAAAATAAAGCAGATTTAAATCAAATAGAAAAATATAGTTTTTTTGAGGATATTAATAAAGAAAACTACAAAACAATGATTTCTAATGAGAGTGTTAATTTAAAATATAATATTTTTGAAAATGAGATAAAAAAGAATTTTGAGCTAAATAAAAAACAAATTACTAATTATAAAAGAAATATAAAAATCAATGATAAAGTAATTGAAGAAAGAGATATAGATGGGAAAAAGTTAGTTTGTACTTTTACAAATTATTATGAGAGTATGAATATAAAAGATAAAATTAATACTTATTTTAAAAGAAAATATTTTACAAAAGATATAAACTATGACAATGTAGTTGAAGTATTATGTAAAGATAATTTTGTTGAAGGTGAATATTATATTTACATGGCAAAAGATATAGGAACTATTCTTTTTATGAGAAAAGATAAAGATGATGGTAGTTCAGAAGATACTTTCTCAATACTTGATACTCAAACAATCTTAGACTAAAATCTATACTTAATTATATATTCTCAAGTTTTACTTGGGAATATGTAAAACTAACTAAATTTAAAATTAATCAAATACTTAAAATAGAGTTATAATAAATACAACAGAAGCAGTTTTTCATGATAATTATGATTATAATTAGTTATCAAAAATTATAAAGAGACAAAATGGCACTAAAAGACAAAATTAAATGGGACAAAAAATATCAAGAAACAGCTTCACTTCTAAGAGATAGAGAACCAAGTGAAAAACTAAAAAAAATAGTTGAAAAAGCAAAAGGTAAAAAAGCTCTTGATGTAGCATCTGGTTCTGGAAGAAACTCTATTTATCTGGCAAAGAATGGCTTTGAAGTTGAAGCTTTGGATATTTCTTCTGTTGCTCTTGATGTTCTAAATAGTAAAGCATATAAAAATATATCTTGTAAACTTGTAGATTTAGATGAGTATGAAGTGCCACAAAATTCTTATGATTTAATAGTTATGACAAATTTTTTGGATAGAAAAATTATTCCAAAACTTTCAAATGCACTTAAAACTAATGGTATTTTATTTATTGAAACTTATATGGAAGATGATGAAAATGAAAAGCCACCCTCAAATCCAGACTTTTTACTTAAAAAAGGTGAACTAAAAACTTTTTTTGATGATGCCTTTGAGCTTTTAGATTATGATGAATTTTTTAATGAAGAGAATGAATTATTTAGAATGAAAAAACAGTTTATTGCTATTAAAAAAATTTAAAGGAAAATGTTTTGATAAAACAACTTACTCTTTTTACTGTAACTTTGATATCTATTATTGCTGTTTATATTTTTTTATTGGGAGAAAATAAAACTATTGAAATAATAAAAAATGACTATTTTTATCTTTTGAGTTTGATTCCAATGGGATTGATTTATTTATATTTTAGGCTTAAATTAAAAGATTATGAGTTGATTGATTTTAATAAAAATACTAATTTGTCTTTTCGTACTTCTATTGTAATTTTTCTTGTTTTTGAAGTTATTGATTATATTCAAGAAGACGGATTTATTGGAATGATTTCACAGTGGTTTTTTTATTGGGTTATGAGTATCATTGCTTTGGTTTTAGTTGAAAATATAAATTATCTTAAAAATTATGTATTAATAAAAAAGGCTGCAAAATGAAAAACTTTGATTTAATAATAATTGGAGCAGGACGAGCTAGTAATTTAGCTGTAAGTGCGGGAAAAGCTGGGAAAAAAGTGGCCATTATTGAGAAATCAACACTTGGTGGAACTTGTCCAAATAGAGGTTGTGTTCCCTCAAAACTTCTAATTGGTTATGCTCATGTTGCAAATGCAATAAAAGAAGCAAATAGACACTTCATAGATGCCACAATAAATAATATAGATTTAGAAAAAATATTTGCTGAAACAAATAATTATATTTCAAAAATAGATGGAAGATACAATAGCAGATTTAATGAAAATGTAGAAGTTTTTAAAGGTACAGGTTTTTTTGTTTCAAATAATGTAGTTGAAGTAAATGGTGAAAAATTAACAGCTCCTAAAATTGTAATATCAACAGGAACAAAAGCAAAAGCTCCTGAACATGAAAAAGCTTGGACAAGTGATGATATTTTCCCTTTAAAAGGAAAAGTTCCAAAATCTATTACTATTGTGGGTTCTGGATTTATTGCTTGTGAGTTAGCTGGATTTTTTTCAAGTATGGGAGTAAAAACAAAACTAATTGTAAGAAGTCAAAATATTTTAGGAAATGAAGATGAAGAAATAGCTTCAATATTTAAAAAAGAGTTTTCTCAAAAAGTTGATATTGTATTTGATACAAGTGTAAAAGATGTGGAGTATAAAAATGAACAGTTTTTTATGGTTTTAGAAAATTTAGATGGCAAAAAAATAGAACACCAAAGTGAAGCTTTACTTTATGCCATAGGTAGAGAATCAAATACAGATAGTTTAAAACTTGAAAATACTTCAATTCAAACCAATGAAAAAGGTTATATAAAAAGAGATGAGTTTTTTGAAACCACTGCAAAAGGTGTTTATGTAGTTGGTGATGCAGCTGGAGTTTATATGCTTCAACACGCAGCTGCTTATGAAGTGAATCATTTAGGAAAAATTTTATTAGAAGATTGCAATATACCTTTAAAATTTAAATATATGCCCCATGGAGTTTTTACAGAGCCAGAAATTGCAAGTGTGGGAATTACTGAACAAGAAGCAAAAAAACAGAATCTAGAGTGTGTAATAACAACTACAACTTGGCTAGCTAGTGCAAAAGCTATGTCAACAAGACTAAAATATCCAGTTACAAAATTTATAGTTAATCCAAAAAATTATGAGATTTTAGGTTGTCATTTAATTGGCCCAGAAAGCTCAACGATGATACATCAAGTATTAGCCGTGATGCATATAAACAATGATATAAGACATTTAAAAGAGATGTTATATATTCATCCAGCAATGAGTGAAGCAATACTTCCAGCAGCAGTTGAGAGCGTTAAAGAGATTGAAAAATATAATTTAGAGGTTTGATTTTTAACTTTTAATAGTTATAATGTAAATAAACTAACATATTAAGAGGTATTTTGATGAATTCCAAATATAAAATTGTTGTTATAATTAGTTTGTTACTCGTAACACTTTCAATATCAATAACTTTTATCAATTATTTTGTTTCATTAAATAGTACAGAGAAACATTTAAAAAATCAATCTCTACCACTATCTTTAGATAATATTTATACGGAAATTCAAAAACATTTAATAGAACCTTATTTAGTATCTTCAATGATGGCAAATGACACTTTTGTCCAAGATTGGATTTTAAATGATGAACTTAATGGTCATAGAATTCAAGAATATTTAGATGCTGTAAAAAATAAATATGCTATGTTTACAACATTTTTAGTATCAGAAAAAACGGGTAATTATTATACTCAAGATGGATTACTTGAAAAGATTGATAAAGAAAATCCAAATAATGCTTGGTATTTTAGATTTAAGCATATTCAGGAAAATCATGAGATAAATCTAGATTTTAATCAGAATTTATCAAATTCTTTGATTATGTTTATAAATTTTAAGATATTTGATAAAAAATATTCTTATATTGGAGCAACTGGTGTTGCTTTAAAAATTTCATATATTAATGATATGTTAAAAATGTTTAGACAAAAATATCATTTTAAAGTATATTTTTTGGATGAAAAAGGTGATATTGTTTTATGTGAAAGAGATATTATTCATGAAAAGAATATTGATGAATTATCTAATTTAAAAAAATATAAAAGTGAAATTATTTCAAAAGAACCTTTAAATTTTGAGTATGAAAATAATAATAAAAAAGTTCTTTTAAACACAAAATATATTCCTGAATTAAATTTATATCTATTAGTTGAAGCTAATCTTGATGATTTTATTGACGATGTAAAAGATATATTTTATATCAATCTTTTTGTTTCTTTATTTTTTACATTTTTTGTTACGGGTATTATAGTTTACATGATTAGAAAATATAATAAAAAATTAGAGTATTTGGCAAATAATGATTTATTAACAGATATAAATAATCGTAGGATTTTTGATTCAAAATTAGAACACTTAATTTTGATTCATCAAAGACATAATCAGCCAATAAATCTACTTTTTCTTGATATAGATAATTTCAAAGATATTAATGATAAATTTGGACATGCAATTGGAGATAAAGTTCTTATACGAATAGCAAGTATATTAAAAGATAATATAAGAAAGAGTGATTTAATAGCAAGATGGGGTGGTGAAGAGTTTGTAATTGCTTATATAAATAGTTCAGTTGAAGACTCTTTACTTACTACAGAAAAGTTAAAAGATTTAATAGAAAATGATTATATTTTAAAAGATTTAAATCAAGGAAATATAACTGCAAGTTTTGGATTAACAACATTAAAAAAAGGTGATAAAGCTAGTGATTTAATAAATAGAGCTGATTTTGCCATGTATGAATCAAAAAATAGTGGTAAAAATAGAATATCAATAATAAATTAACAATAAATGTATTATCATTAAGAAATATTTTTTAAGGATAAAACATTTCTACTATTAAAGAAAATAAAAAAAATAACATCATACAAAATGCTTTAAAACTTTTCTCACAAAAAGGTTTTTATAATACTACCATTCCTGATATTGCAAAAGCTATGAGTATGAGTGTTGGAAATATGTATAACTACTTTTCTTCAAAAGAAGAACTTGCAAAATTTGCCATAAAATACTCTACAAATATAATAGCTGATGAGTTAAGAGAAATTAATAATATGGATCTAACATCAAAAGAAAAAATATATCTATTTGTACGAAAATATTTAGAAAATGTTCAAAAATCACCTGAAGTGATTGAGTATTTTTTAAGGGTTTATCTATCAAATAGAGAAGTTTTCAAACAAGGTTGTGAAGGCTTTTTATGTGTTGGAGAGTTCGTAACTGAAGTTATGATTTTACTTGATGATGGTGCTAGTAAAAAAGAGTTTAGAGAACAAGAATTTTTTCCTGCTTTTGGAATGATAATGGGATGTTTGGGTGGTTTTGCATTTTTAAGTGGAGAGAATATTTTAGATAAAGAGTTACTCTCTTATTCAGATGCAGTTGCAGAAAATATATATCGTGCTTTGAAGTATGATAACTAAAAAAAAACCAACTGTTGTCTGGTTCCAAGCAATCACTTGTAATGGAAATACCCATTCACTGTTAAGTGCTAACTCAAATAGATTTGAACTTTTTTTAAATAGTTTTGATTTTATATATCATCCAAGTTTGACTATTGATAAATCACTTGAAGATATACTAAATCAAAAAGAAAAAATAGATTTTTTATTAATTGAAGGTTCTATCTCTTCAAATAAAGATTTATTCACACTTTGTGAAGACTCAACTTTTAACCATTTAAATCAATTATCATCAAAAGCAAACTATATAATCGCAGTTGGTTCTTGTGCTTCTTATGGTGGAATTCATGCTAAATTTACTCAAAATAGTGATGTAAGAGGTATAAATGATGCTATAAATGAAGAGATTCTTAAAAATCTAAAACATCAAATCATAAATCTTACAGGTTGTCCAGTTCATCCTGAGTGGATTTTACAAACTTTATTTACTCTAAAAAGTTATGGACAAATATCATTGGATGAAATAGGGCGACCAAAGGAACTTTATAGTACTTTAGCCCATCATGGCTGTACAAGAAATGAGTATTTTGAATGGAAAGTTGAGGGAGATTTTGGGCAAAAAGAGGGATGCCTTTTTTATGACCAAGGGTGTCGAGGTCCTATGACTCATAGTTCTTGTAATAAAATTTTGTGGAATGATATTAATTCAAAAACAAGAGTTGGAATGCCTTGTATTGGATGCACAGAAGTTGATTTTCCAAGAAATGATATGTTAGAAACTAAAAAAAACATAGGAATACCCCATGAAGTTCCTTTAGGAATTTCAAAAAGAGCATATTTAAGTATAAGTGGAGTTGCAAAAACTTTTAAAATAGATAGACTTCATAAAAAATTAATGGAATAAAAGTGAAAACAATAGACTTAGTTGAAAGAATCGAAGGTGAAGCAAAACTTCATTGTACTTGGGAAAATGAAAAAGTTAAAGATGCAAGAATTGATTTTTTAAATTTTAGAGGTTTTGAGTATATTTTAGAAGGAAAATCACCTTTAGATGCTTTAGTTTATACTCCAAGAATTTGTGGAATTTGTGGACAAGCTCATCTAAAAGCAACTGTTGAAGCTTTGGAAAATATCTATGAAAATATAAATGAGAAATTACAAATCACACAAAAAGCAAAACTTTTAAGAGAAATAGGTCTAAATATCGAGATAATTGATTCCCATATAAAATGGTTTTATATGTTTATTTTGCCTGATATTATAAAACTAGATTCTAATGATTTAGGAATTTATACGCCACTAAAAGGTTCACGATGGATGGAGGCTCAAAAGAGTGCTAGTGAAACTATAAAAGCTTTAGCTGTAATTGGTGGACAATGGCCACACACTTCATATATGATTCCAGGTGGAGTTATGAGTGATCCTACAAAACTTGATTTAATTATGATGCAAAACTATCTTCAATCAGCAATAGGCTTGTTTGAGAAATCTATAAGTGGAGTTAGTTTAGAAAATTATCTAGCTTTTGATAGTGTGGATAATTTGAAAAATTTAAGTGGTGATTTGAGATATTTTAAAGATTTGTCTTTTAAATATTCTTTAGAAAAATATGGAAAATCTTATGATAGATTTATAACTTTAGCAGATTCAACTCTATTTAAAAGTGGAAAAATAAAACAAAGATTAGTTCATAAATTAGATTTCTCAAAGATAGTTGAAGACAATAGTTTCACTTTTTCTATAAATAAAGAAGAAAATAATACAAAAAAACATACTTGGTCAAAATCTGTATCCTATGATGAACATTTTTTTGAAACAGGACCACTTGCAAGGGCAATTATTTCAAATAGAAAATTCATCAAAGATATTCACAAATCTTTTGAGGATTCAGCTTTTACAAGAATTCTTTCAAGAATTGATGAAATGGCTCATCTACTTTTTGAAACTAACAATCTAATTTCTCAAATTGATATTTCAGAACTTTCATATATCAAACCAAAAATTTCTTTAAAAGATATAGTTGATGCAAAGGGTATGTCAGTTGTTGAAGCTTGTCGAGGTTCTTTATTGCATAATATTACCATTGAAAAAGGTTTAATTAAATCTTATGACGTAATAACTCCAACAGTTTGGAATTTAGGACCACAAAACAAAATACAAAAAGGAATCGCTCAAAAGGCAATTATTGGCTCACCAAATATTGAAATTGCTAAAATTGTTTTAAGAAGTTTTGATGTTTGTTCTGTTTGCACAACACATTAATGAATAATCATTCATAAAAAAAGTGTATATAAGTAACAAGTTTAAAAAATTATAAGTTTAATATCTTCTTAGGTGTTTTTAGAACAAAAATTATTCAACTACCATAAAACCATAGACTAAAATCTTTTTTATAAAAATATGAGCATAAATGCTATCTTAAAGCTATTTTAGGGCTTTTTAAATTAAGTAAACAATAAGTTTTGAATTGTTATTTTACAATAAGTAAATGAACATTCATTTTTAAGGAGCAAGAGGTATGATTGATTCGCAAGAGATGGTAAAAAAAGTTTTTACCCAAAAATCGGGGAAAGTTGAAACAAATAAGGGTGAAGAATACTATAACTCATTATTTGAAAAAGTTAAAAGCCGTTTATCAGTATTAAAAGCGCAACCAGCACTTAAAGATATTGATTTAATGGATGTAATAGAGAGTGAAGGAGTAAATAGAAGAGATTTCTTAAAGTGGGTTAGTGCAACAACTGCTACACTTATGTTACCTCCTATGTTTGCCCCTCTTGTTGCTGAAGCTACTGAACTTATGAATAGAGTTCCAGTTATTTGGATTGAATTACAAGATTGTGCTGGAAATTCTGAAGCACTTTTAAGAAGTTCTGCTCCAACAGTTGACGACTTATTATTTGATGTATTAAGTTTAGAGTATCATGAAACTTTACAAGCTTGTGCGGGACATGATGCTGATAAACAATTAGAAGAAGCAGTTGAGCATTTCAAAGGTAAATATTTATTATTTGTTGAAGGTGCAATTCCAATGGCTATGAATGGTCAATATGGAACTATTGGTGCAAGTGGAGAGACTTTTCATGATCACCTTGTAAGAATGGCAAAAGATTCAGCTGCAGTTGTTGCCGTTGGTACTTGTGCTACATTTGGAGGAATTCCAGCAGCTGCTCCAAATCCAACAGGTGCTGTGGGTGTTATGGATATAGTAAAAGGTAAACCAATTATCAATATTCCAGCATGTCCTGCAAATCCTGCAAATATGGTTGGGGTTGTTTTACATTATGTTTTAACAGGTCAAATTCCTGAACTTGATTCACTTTTAAGACCAAAATTTGCATTTGGTTATAGAATTCATGATAACTGTGAAAGAAGAGCTCACTTTGATGCTGGTGAGTTTGTTGAAGAGTGGGGAGATGAAGGTGCTAAAAACAACTTCTGTTTATATAAAGTTGGTTGTAAAGGTCCAATGACATTTAATAACTGTTCAATTATTAGATATAACGAAGGTACAAACTGGCCAATTGGTGTAGGAAGAGGATGTATTGGATGTTCAGAGCCACAGTTCTGGGATAAATATGCTTATGAAAGACCAATGGCAGATGCAAAAATCAAAGCACCAACTGGTGGAGTTGAAAAAACTGTAGATGAGTTTGGTTTAGGATTATTAACAGCGACAGCTATTGGTATTGGAGTTCATGCAGTGGCATCAGCAGTTGCAGGAAAAAAATCAAATGAAGGGGAAGATAAATAATGGCAAATAAACACTTAGTAATTGATCCAATTACAAGAATTGAAGGACATCTTAGAATTGAAGCAATTATAGATGAAAACAATACTGTAGTAGATGCTTATTCTTCATCAACAATGTTTAGAGGGATTGAAGAGATTTTAAAAGGAAGAGACCCAAGAGATTGTGGTCTATTAGCAATGAGAATTTGTGGAGTTTGTACAGGAACTCACTATCAAAGAAGTATTGAAGCAGTTGAACATGCGTTTAAAATTACTATTCCTAAAAATGCAAGATTAGTAAGAAACCTTATTCAAGGTGCTTTATATGTACATGACCATATTGTTCATTTCTATCATTTACATGCACTTGACTGGGTTGATATTACAGAAGCTTTAAAAGCTGATCCAAAAGCAACAGTTGCAGAAGCTCAAAAATGGGCAGCAGTTTCAGGTCACAGACCATGGAATGCAACAGAAGATGTTTATGCACAAGTTCAAGAAAGAGTAACAAGATATGTAAAACAAGGAAGACTTGGAATCTTTGGAAACGCATATTGGGGAAGTAAAGGATTTAAACTAACTCCTGAGCAAAACTTAATTGGACTTTCTCACTATTTAGATGCTTTAGAATTACAAAGAGATTTAGCAAAAATGATGGCTATTTTTGGTGGAAAAAATCCACATCCACAATCATTTGTTGTAGGTGGAGTAACTTGTGTTCAAGATATTAAAAATCCTGCAAGAATTGCTGAATTTAAGCAAATTCTAAAAAGAGGTCAAAAATTCACTAAAGAAGCATATTTACCAGATGTTTATATGGCTGGAACAATGTATGCTGGTGAAGCATTAGAAGGAATTGGTGGTGGTTTAGGAAACTATATGTGTTATGGAGACTTTAGACTTGATGATACACCATTCTATGAAGCAGCAAAATTATTCCCATCAGGAATTGTAAAAAACAAAGATTTATCAAAAGTATTTGATATTGACCAAACAAAAATTACAGAAGATGTTACTCATGCTTGGTATGAAGGTAATACAAATTTACATCCATTTGAAGGTGTTACTAAACCTGCATATACTGGTTTTGGTAAAAAAGAAGACAATATTGCTTATCTTGATACAACTAAAAAATATTCTTGGATTAAATCTCCATTATATGATGACGAAAGAATGGAAGTTGGACCACTAGCTAGAATGATAGTAGGTGTTGCACGTGGTGATGAGAGAATTTCTAAATATGTAACAACATTCTTAAAAAACGGAAACTTACCAACAGCTGTATTATTTTCAACAGTTGGTAGAACTGCAGCTCGTGCAATTGAAACAGAACTTATGGTTGATGTTATGATGGAATGGGTTGATGAATTAGCTTCAAATGTAGCCCATGGAGATTTATCAACATGGACTGAATTTAATTTTGAGAATGTTTCAAAAGAGGCTCAAGGTTATGGAATGGCTGAAGCTCCAAGAGGTGGTTTAGGACATTGGATTAAAATCAAAGATGGAAAAGTAATAAATTATCAAGCGGTAGTTCCATCAACTTGGAATGCAGCTCCAAGAGATTATAAAGGAAGAATGGGTGCTTATGAATCAGCATTAATTGGTACAAAAGTAGCAAATGTGGATCAACCACTTGAGATTTTAAGAACAATCCATAGTTTTGACCCTTGTATTGCTTGTGCTGTACATATTGTTGACACAAAAGGTAAAGAATTAGGTGTTTATAAAGTAGATCCAATTGGAGGAACAAGCCGTGCCTAACATTAAAGAGGTTAAAAGAATGACAGGAACTATGCGAATCATACATTGGGCTAATGCTATATGTATGGTAGTTGCTGTTATAACCGGTTTATATATAGGTCACCCTTATTACCAATCATTTATTGCTGATCCTGCTGTGGATAAGTATGTAATGGCATGGAATAGATGGGGGCATTTTATAGTTGCAATTATCTTTGATGTAACTGCTGTAATAATTGGTTATTTATATTTCTTTTCAAGATTTGAAAAACCATATAAAAAACTAATACCAACTATAAAAAATATAGTTGAATTTTGTGAAGTATTCTTAAATCTAATTACTTTTAATAGAAGAAAGAAATTTGATTCATCACATAGTGATAGTTATAATATTGTATTTTTCACAATATTCCATCTATTATTAATATTTATGTTATTTACTGGACTTCAACTTTATGTTCATGGTTTAGCATCAGGTGAGAGTTCTATTGGATCTTGGTGGCCTTGGATGCTTCACTTTACAACTGATTGGACTTTAAATGTATTTGGTGGAAATATGGGTGTTAGAATTGCTCATCATACATCAATGTATTTAATTCTAGTTTGGGTAATGTGTCATATTTATTATCAAATCTGGAGAACAATCTTCTGGAAAGAGGGTGACATTGCTATTGTCATTGGCGGAAGTAAGTTTGTAAGAGAAGAAGAAAAAAAATAGAGAAAACAAGGGGCGAAAGCCCCTTTTCATTTAAAGGTGTAATTTATGAAAAAAAGAAATATTGTAATTGGTGTTGGAAATATGCTTTTTAAAGATGAAGGTATTGGTATTTACGCTTCTGAGTATATTAGTCAAAATTACGAGTTTGATGATAAAGATTTAGAGATAATTGATGGTGGGACATTAGGGTTTAAACTAATGGCATATTTTCAAGAGTATGACAATGTTATTATTTTAGATACTGTGTCTATTGAAGATGAGGTTGGAGGAATTTATAGACTTCCATCTGATGTACTTTTAGGACTAGGAACTTATAGAAAAACAGCCCATGAAGTTGAAATTGTTGAGATGTTAGAAATTGTATCTGTTTTAGATTCTCATGCAAATGTGACAATAATTGGAATAATTCCAAAAGATATTGAAACTGTTCAAATTGGTCTAACAAGTGAGATGGAAAATAAATTTGAAGAGTTTATTTTAAATGGTATAAAAGAGATAGAAAGCCTTGGAATTAAAGCTACAAAAGTAAATGATATAAAAATTAGTGATGTAGTAAAAAGTATGATAGGAAGTTACAACGGTGAACATTTAACAAGAATCCCAAATGAAGAAGATTTTACCCATGCAATTAATTTATAAAATAGAATTTAACACTACAAATCTATATTTTAAATATATTATTGAAAGTTTAATAACAGAGGCTAAAATAAAAGCCACTTGCAAACAATATAATGGTTTTATACTAATTATTGTAGATGCTCTTGCTCAAGAGATAGAAGATTTTTTTGCTTTGTTAGAAAGAAAATTACCACTTAGTATTTTTATAGGAAAATCTTACGTTGTAGAATCTTATGATGAAACTTTAAAAGAGGTAGAAGATTTTGAAATAAAACAAAATTTAACAATTCTTACAAATGATGTAATAAAGAATATCATAGAAGAGAATCATATAGACTTTTTAAATGATATTGTAAAAATTACAAAAGGCGGAGTTTCAAGATTTGAAACACAAAATGGTTTAAAAGACTATTTTTTACCAAATAAAAATATTAGAGAAGATTTTGAAAACAAAGGTTTTGAAGTTAAACTTTTGATTACAGATATTACAAAAGTAGAAGAAACTTTTGATATAAATATGAAAGATTATCAACTACTTTGCTCAATTGAGCGACCTTTAGTAAAACTAAAATTTAAAATATTAAAAAATGCAAACAAAGAGTTTTCATCTACAAACTTTATTTATGCAAAAATTCCTGATGATAAACAAGTGGTTTTATTTGCAAAAGCTTTAAAAGAGAATGGAATAAATCAAGTTTTATATGTAAATGATGAAGTTTATCAAGATGGATTAAAAATCACATATTTCAAAGAACAAAATCTAATTATTCATGGAGATAAAGGTTTATTTCCAAAATATGATTTTGTAGCAAATAAAAAATACAACTCTTCAAAAGATTATTTTGATGATAATGGTGGAGTTTTTAAAGCAGTTTTAGCTCAAAATGCAAAAAGATTAGTTACATCTATTGGAGTTTATTTTTCTCAAAATTCTCACAAAAGTTCAATTTCAGTGAATATCCCAACAAAGGGAATAAAAGATATTATCTCTATTCCAAATATTCACAATAGCATAAAAAACTGCTTTGAAGAGATTTCAGATATTGATGAACATTGTGCAAGATTAATTGCAAATTATTCTAAAAAATTCCCAACTGTTTTAGAAGGTGAAGTTCCACAAGATACAAATGGTTTTGAATCAATTATAAATATGTGTGCAAAAGTTTTAGGAATAAACAGTGCAAAAGAGTTTGAAGATTTAGCTTTAAATACAAATTTGACAAGTGGTATTCAAATTGATATGAAGCTTGTAAGTTTAGATGGAGTAAACTATTTGGACTATAGAAGAATTGTTCAATCAATAATGGCATATAAAATGGCAGATGTTGATAATATAACTTTGATTTACTCTTTTTATGAAAGTTTGAGTGAATTTATTTGTAATTATGTAAATGAAATAGCAAATGATACAAAAACAAATGATATTGTTTTATGTGGAAATATGTTTGCAAATTCAATAATACTTTCAAAAACAAATAAAACTCTAAGTAAAACTTATAATATCATTTTGCCAAAAGAGTATCCACTAGATTATTAAAAGGACTTAGTAGACTATATAATCTAAAAAAAGGATTAGATAGTGTACAAAAATGTCTATTTTATTAGCCAAGAAAAAGATAAAAAAATTCTAGATGAGATATTTAATTATATAAAAGAAAAATATAAAAGTGAAATATCTACTTTTACCCTAGAAAAAATATTTGATGACAAAAGAGATAAAGATATATTATTTCTTTTATTTTTAGGTGATGATGAAATTAAAACTTTTTTTCAAAATCACTTAGATAAACAAATATCAATTGCAATTATCCCCCATGAAAACTCATTAGATACAATAAAAAACTATGCTATTTCAAAAAATATTAATGATGCTATTGATGATGCATTTAATCCTGAGCTTTTAAGTAAAATAGATTTATTAAAGTGTAATGATTATCTTGCTTTTAATCGTATCTCTATTGGTGATATGCATGGAATGAATAGTTATGATTATAATGAAAATAGCAGATTTAATAAAATCAAGATATTTTTTGATCATTTTAAAAATATTAGATTTAAAAGTTATACACTAACTACTTCAGAAAAGCAAACAATACAAACAGCAGCTTCAGGAATTACAGTACTTGAACATTTAAGTATAGCCACTCAAGAATCAGCAATTAGAGATGAATTATCTATTCATGATGGAAAACTAAATGCTTATATTCTAGCTCCAACTTCTTTAATCTCTTATGTTTGGTATTTATTGACAATCTTTTTTTATCAAAAAATTTCTTTAATGTCATTGCCAAAAAGTTTGGGATTTATAAAAGCTTCAAAACTAACTGTCTCTTCCAATGAAATGTTAGATTATCAAATTGATAATAAAGATTTACATCAATCTAAAACTATTGAACTTGAAGTATTACAAGATTGTATAAATCTGCATTTAGGAAGAGATTTATTAGAAATAGTAAAAAATGATGACAAAGCAATTGAAGAAAAAGATGTTATAAAATTAAACTCTTTGCCAAAAGCTGAATTAAGTACAATTTTAATTGAGGGAAAACTACCTTTAATTAAAAAAGCAACAGATGAAGATTTTAAAGATTTATTAGCTGTTTTAAAAGATAGTGCGAAGTTTTCTTATATCTATGCCACATTAATGATTTTAAGTACTCTATTAGCAACTACAGGGCTTTTTGCAAACTCAACACCTGTGATTATTGGAGCTATGATATTAGCCCCTTTAATGTCTCCTATTATATCTTTATCAATGGGTGTAATAAGAGCAGATAAATTTTTATTATTCCAAAGTACAAGAACCTTAATTTTGGGTGTTATTTTAGCTTTACTATTTTCTAGTATTTATACACTCTTAATACCTTTAGAGCAAATAACACAAGAGATTCAAGGGCGAGTAAATCCTAATCTATTAGATTTAATGGTTGCTATTTTTTCTGGAATGGCAGGTGCTTATGCCTACTCAAAAGAGGAGGTTGTAAAATCTCTTGCAGGAGTTGCTATTGCTGTTGCTTTAATCCCACCTTTGAGTGTAATTGGGATTGGAATTGGGATTGGAAATATCGATGTAATTTATGGCTCTTTTTTACTTTTTATTACTAACTTAGTTGGGATTACTTTAAGTGCAGCATTAACTTTTATTGTTTTAGGTTTTGCGCCCCTTAAAAAAGCTAAAAAAGGTCTGCTTTATACTTTTATTTTAATGGCATTTATTTCAATACCTCTATCTTTATCATTTATGAAAGTAGTTGATAAATATGATTATTTCAATAAATTAAATAGTGTTAAATCTATAGTTTTAGAAGATAAAAAAGTAGAATTTAAAATACAAACAATACAAAATGAGAAAAATAAAATACTTATAAATATTGAACTTATTTCAGATAAACATCTCTCATTTGAGGATTATATAATAATCAAAAATAAGTTACAAGAAACAGTAAATAAGCAAATAGTTTTAAAAATAACACCAGTAATACAAATAGATTAATAAGAAATACTTTTTAAAACAACTAAGAATAAGGAATAATCTTTTATAATCCAAAGCAAATAAATTAATTATTCTGGAAGTTTTTATGAAATCATTTTTTATTCAAGTAAAAGGCGTTGTTCAAGGTGTTGGATTTCGTCCTTTTATTTATAACCTAGCTTTAAAATATAAGATAAAAGGTTGGGTTAATAATGATGATAAAGGGGTAAATATTTTAATTTATTCATCTTTAAAAAAGTGTCAAAACTTTTTAGAAGAACTTCAAAAAAATCCTCCAGAACTATCTTCTATAACTGACATAAAAATAGAAGAAATAATTTCTAAAGAAGAGTATAAAACCTTTGAAATAAAGCAAAGTTATACTTCAAATAATAAATCTACAATTATCTCACCAGATATGGGAATTTGTGATGATTGCATCAAAGATATTAATGATATGTCTAACTTTAGATACAATTATAGTTTAACAAATTGTACAAATTGTGGTCCACGATATTCAATAATAAAAACAGTTCCTTATGATAGGGTAAATACTTCAATGGCATCTTTTGAATTGTGTGAAGATTGTAAAAAAGAGTATGAAAATCCAACAAATAGAAGATACCATGCACAACCAGTTGCTTGTGAAAAATGTGGTCCAAATGTAACTTTGTATAATAAAAATGACGAGGTTTTGTTTTCAGGTATAAAAGCCATAGAAGAAGTAGCAAAATTGATTAATAAAGGTAGTATTGTAGCTATTAAAGGAATAGGTGGTTTTCATCTTGTTTGTGATACAAAGAATACAAAAACCATAGAAGAGCTTAGAGTTAAAAAGAATCGATTAAATAAGCCTTTTGCAATTATATTTAAAGATATAAAGGATATTAAAAATTATACAATTTTAACATCAAAAGAAGAAGAGATTTTAACTTCAAGAAATAAGCCTATTGTTCTTGTAAAAAAGAGAGAAGATTTTGAATTATCACAACTAATTGCACCAAATATTAATCATCTTGGGTGCTTTATAGCTTATACACCATTGCATCATTTACTTTTTAGATATTTGAATAATCCAATAGTTGCAACAAGTGCAAATTTAAAGGGTGAGCCAATTATTATCTCAAAAGATGAAATTCTTGGAAAACTATCAAATATAGTTGATTTTGTTTTAGATTATAATAGAGATATTTTAAATGCAAGTGATGATTCAGTTATACAGATTGTTAAAAATGATATTACAAAGATTAGAAATGCTAGAGGTTATGCCCCAACAGCTTTAAACTTTGAAAATAAAAGTAAAAAAAAGATACTTTCTCTTGGTGCAAATCAAAAATCTACTATAAGTATTTATTTTGAAAATAATTTAATTTTATCTCCATATATTGCAGATTTAAACTCTTTAAAATCAATGGAATATTTTGAGAGAACTATAAACAGTTTTAAAAGATTTTATGACTTTGAACCTGAGGTTATAGTTTGTGATAAACATCCAAATTATGAATCGACAAAATTTGCTTTAAAACTAAAAGAGATAAATCCAACCATAGAGTTAATTCAAATCCAACACCATTATGCACATGTTTTATCTGTGATGGCTGAGTATAAGTTAGACAAAGAGGTATTGGCTTTTATTTTTGATGGAACAGGATACGGTGATGATGGAAATATATGGGGTGGAGAGGTTTTTATAGCTTCAAAAAAAGAGTACAAAAGGGTTAATCATTTTAAATATTTTAGACTTTTAGGCGGTGAAAAAGCAGTTCTTGAGCCAAAAAGAGTGGCTTTGAGTCTGCTTTTTGATACTTTCTCTCTTGATGAGATTTTAACTCTTGAAATACCATGTGTAAAAGCTTTTAAAGAGACAGAGATAAAAATGCTTCACACAATGTGGCAAAAAGGCTTGAATTCACCACTTACAAGCTCTGTAGGGCGTTTATTTGATGCACTTGCATCATTTGCTGATATTTTGCATATTCAAAGCTATGAGGGTGAAACAGGCCTACAAATTGAGCAAAATTATGACAAAACTATTACTCAACGTTATACTTATGAAATAATCGAAAATCAAATCAATTTAACACCTATGATAAAAGAGATAGTTTTAGAAAAAGATAAAAAACAAATTTGCTCAAAATTTATAAATACTTTAGTTCAAATTATTTTAGATATTTCAAATCTTCATAAGGATTTACCAATAGTTTTAGGTGGTGGAGTTTTTCAAAACAGAACACTTCTTGAAATTTTGATAGATAAATTCCAAGAGCAGGGTAGGGAGTTTTACTTCAATAAAACTATTCCATTAAACGATGGTGGAATAAGTGTAGGGCAAATTTATCACCAAATCTAAAATTTCTAATTAAATACAATTAAATAGAGTTTTTCTCAATTATTTATCTTATACAAAATATAGCTAATAATAGCATATAAGTATTATTCAAAATGTTATAAAAATATTAACTTAGGCCTTATGTATAGCATCTTATGGAAAAAATAATTTTTTGAAAAAATACAATTAAAATATAGCAATATAAAAGTTCGATATAATTAACTATAATTATACAATATTATAAATATATAATTATATTAAATATTATACAAATAATCTAAAATTATTCATATGAATATTAATATGTTAAAATTCAAATAAAAAATTAGGAATAATTTATGATAAAAACTACCGCACTAATATCAGATGATAATGGATATAAAAAATATAATCTCTTTGAAATAGCTGAAAATCTTGAACCTATAATTGCAGATGATTATTTAACTTACTCTTCAAAAGATTTCAAAAAAGCCGCTTATTGTGAACTAATGTATAAGAAAAATTTTTATGATAAATATGATGAAACAACATACAAAGAAGTATATGAAAGATATATCAATAATGAAAAATTTAAAGAGAAAGCAAAATTTATTTATAGTGTAATTGATTATGATAAGTATGTGAAATTTGTAGAACTTAATGAAACAATAGAAAATCCAAATGAATTAATTATATCTTATAGTGTGGTTGATAGTGATGGTGTAAAAGTTGAGATTTATAATATTGGTATTACTGATATTGCTTTTGTATTTTAGAAAATAAAAAAGGAGATTTTCTAAATAAAATCTCCTTTTGAAGCCTTAATGAAAAAAGAATAGAAAAATTTTATTTTCCTTCTTTCCCTTCATTCTCTTCTCCCTCTTCACCTTCTTCTTTTCCAAAAGTTTTCTCTAAACCAGTAATTAACTCTTGAGTTTCTGTTTCAGTTAATTTAGCTTCTGGATGAGTTGGTAAATAGAACCATAGTGGCATATCTCCACCTTTCACTTCTTTAGCTGCTTCATCACCTTTATTCTTTTTCTGTGCTCCCCATGCTGAAACATTGAAGTGTTCTCTTCCTTCTTCAACATCATTTGCTACTAGCCATGAAACAGGAGCAATTTTACTATACCAAGGGTAAGTAGTTTGATTTGAATGGCAATTTGCACATGCATTGTTAAAAAGTTCTTTAGTTCGTGGTGAATCCCAAGTTGGTTCACTGATGATTGGTGGGTTTGTGTATGTTTTTCCATAAGGAACAAACTGTATTGCAACAGCAACAACTACAGCACCAATAACTAATTTTCCTATCATTGTTAACTCCTAAAATTTTATAGTGCATAGTATATAGTATATATGATAGATTAAATATTAAATATGTATAGTTAGTATTCAATCTCTAAATGTTCAAGTTAATTTTTTCTTTTGATTTTACATAAAGTTAATTTTGCTAAAATCTTATAATTAAATATAACAGTGGAGATTGATTATGCATGGTTCTGATATAAATTCTGTTTGTACCTATTGTGGTACAGGATGTGATATTACTGCGCAAGTTGAAGATAATAAAATAGTAAAAATTTACGCTCAAAATGATGGATATGTATCTCAGGGTAAACTTTGTATCAAAGGTGCACAAGGTTTTGATTTTGTTGCATCAGAGCAAAGAATTAGAAATGCAAGGGTAAAAAAATCTTTTATTGAAAAAAATATGGATGAATTACCAAGAGAGTTAAAAGCTAGAGTAAAAACATTAAAATCATTTGATGAAAATTATTTCGAAGCTTCTTACGAGTTTACAACTTCATTAGCTGCTTGGAAACTAATGGACATAAAAGATAAATATGGAAGACATGCTTTTTGTGGAATGGGAGGAGCTAGAACATCATGTGAAAGCTCTTATATGTTCCAAAAGTTTGTAAGAAGTACAATGGATTCTCCACACGTTGATAACTGTGCTAGGGTTTGTCATTCGCCATCTCTAAAAGGTATGAGAACAACAATTGGTGAGGGAGCTGCTACTAATCCTTTTGATGATATTTATAAAACAGAAAATATCATTGTAATGGGTTCAAATACAACAGAAGCTCATCCTATTGTTGCAAATAGAATTATTAAAGCAGTTAGGGATAAAACAGCAACTTTATCTGTTCTTGATGTAAGACAAACACAACTTGCAAAATTTGGTGAGCAGTTAGTAATTCCCTATGAAGCAAATCTTTTAGTTTTAAACATGATGGCTTATGTGATTTTAAAAGAGGAACTTTATAATACAGAATTTATAGAAGCAAGATGTACAGGTTTTGAAGAGTTTAAAGAATCAATTTTAAATGACCCATATGCAAATCCAGAATTTATGCAAAATGTAAAAGGTTATGAGTATTTAACTGAACAAATTCCAACAGTTGCAAGACTTTATGCTACAAAAAAATCTATGTTCTTTTGGGGACTTGGAATCACTGAACATCTTGATGGAAGTTATGCTGTAATGGCAATTACACATCTTGCAATGATGACTGGAAATATTGGAAAAACAGGAACAGGACTTATGCCACTTCGAGGTCAAAATAATGTTCAAGGTGCATGTGATACTGGATGTTTACCATATTATGGTCCTGATTATTCAGTTCCTGAAGAAATAGGTTTAATGACTCCACAACTAATAGATGAAATGATTGCAGGAAAAATAAAAGCTATGTATGTAATGGGTGAAGATATTGCTCATATTCATCCAAATCAAAATAAAGTTCATAAAGGATTAGCAAATTTAGAGTTAATCATTTCAAATGAACTGTTTATGAATGAAGTTACAAAAATGGCAGATATTATTTTTGGTGTAAAATCAGCCTATGAAAAAACAGGTGTTTATGTAAATGCTATGAGAAGACTTCATCTTTCTCAACCTTTAGTTGATACAGATTTACCAGATGACTGGGAAGTATTAAGAGACATTGAAAATAAAATCAATGGAGAGTTTGAATACAAAGATAGTGAAGATGTATGGAATGAAGCAAAAGAGGCAGTTGGTTCAAGATTCTCAGGTGCAACTTATCATAAGTTATCAAAAAATAGAAATAGAGGAATGCTTTGGCCAATAAAAAAAGAGGATACTCCAATTTTACATGTAGAAGATTTTAGAACAGAAGATGGAAAAGGAACATTCGCTTATCATCAATATCAATTAAGAGAACAAGTAAAAAAATTAGTAAACAATGAAGAGTTTGCAAAAAATGAGTTCTATTTAACAACAGGAAGAACTATTGTTCAGTATAACAATGCAGCTCAAACGAAAATTAGTGATGCATTAAACTCAAGATATGATAAAGATGTAGTTTTAGCTTCAATTGAAGATAAAGATAGAATTGGAACAGATCATATTATTATGAGAACTCAATATGGTGAAACAGCTGTTTTACCAGTGAAGTTTGTAAAAACAATAAAACCAGGAACTCTATTTACTACATTTCATCATGCTACATCAAAAATCAATTATATCTTTGGTGATGAAGCAGATGAATTAATTATGACAGCGAAATTTAAATCAATAAGAGTAGAGATAGAATCAGTTTAAAACTGTATAAAAAAAATCTATGAAATTAAAAAATAAATAGTTATAATTATTAAAAAAAAAGGATAAAAATGAATAAATATTGTAATAATTCAGATGTTTATGAATCAAACTGTATTCCAAAAACTGTAAATGCATCAATTGCAGTTTTAACTCCAAAAGAAGATAAAGATTTTATCGTTAGAAAAGTAAGTTTAGCAAAAGATGGTTCTATGCCAAATCATATAAATGAAATTCAACATCAACAATATGTTTTAAAAGGTGAAGCAAAAGTAATAGTGGGAGACGAAGAGTTTCATGCAAAGGTTGGAGATTTTATTTATATTCCAGCAGGTGTTGCTCATAAATATGATGCTTGTTATGGTAGCGAATATGAATTTTTATGTATGATAAATACAAAAGAAGACAAAATAACTATGTTATAAATCAAAATAAACTCGTTTTTACGAGTTTATTTTATATGAAATTTTAGATAAATTCATCTACTAAATTTGATAATCTTAATGGATCTAAAGCTCCACTTACTCTTTTTACTTCAACACCATTTTTATAAACAATCAAAGTTGGAATCGACATAATGTGATATTTACTACCTAAAGTTTGTTCAACCTCTGTGTCAACTTTTGCAAAAACTGCTTTTAGTGGATATTTTTTTGCACTTTCATTAAATATTGGTGCAAACATTTTACAAGGTCCACACCAAGGTGCCCAAAAATCTACAATTACAGGAATTTCACTATTTACAATAATCTCATCAAAGTTCGCATTTGTTAGATTTATAGGTTTATTATTTAAAAGTGACTCTTTACATTTTCCACAATTTGCTTTTAAATAAGAATCTTTTTTAGGTACATTGTTTATACTCAAACAACTAGGACAAATTACTCTCATATAATCACCTCTTTAAATTTTGTTTTATTATATCATTCTATTTTAAAGATTACAAAGTACTGTTAAATAAGCTTGTTCTTGATATTTATTTAACTCTTTTGGAAATTGAATCTGATTTTTCTTTTCAAAGGTACTAACAGTTTGAGTTGATATTAAATCCACTGAGCAAAGAGGATTTAGTTGGATTAATCCTTCCATTTTGAAAGTTACTGCACCACCTGAAAAATTGCCTTTTTTTGCTCGTTTTTTTATGAAGATTTTTTCAATCTCATTTTTTTGTAAAAAGTCTAAAAACTCATTACAAAATTTTCTAATATCTTCTTGTTTTTCATCATCTTCAAGTATTATTTTTTTGATTTTAGTATCTATATATTCATTGTTTTTTAATACAACTAAAATCGTATTATTAGCTTTTAATTCAATTCCACAAATATTCATTTTATTCCTTATTAAAATATAAATGAATTATAGTGGACTATTTTATTTTGAATTAATTTTATTGCATTTTGTAATAAAATTAAAACTCTTCCCCATCTTCATCATCTGTATCACAACAGTAAATACATTTCTCATCAAAAAATGAGTATTCATCATAACAATAAAATTTGTGACAACTTTCACATTTAAAACAGTCATGTTCTTTTGATAATATTTGTTCTAGTTTCTCTTCTGTAATATTATGAGTTTTAGCATACTCTTCAAAAAGTGCTATTACGTGAGCATTTTCGTCATTTTTTAACTCTTTTGATAAATCTTCTAAATTATCAATATCCATATCTTTATCCTTTTATAAATTTAAAATGTTTACTATTTTTTCTCTCATCTTAGCTATATCAATAACTAATCTCTCTTTTATTTCAGGAGAGAATGAGTCGTTTTCTTTGAAAACTTGAATTAAAACTTTTTCAAATTCCACTTCATTTAGTTCTTTTGTCTCTTCAATAAGTTTTAGAAATAATAGTCTTATTTTTTCGTATTGGTTCTCTTGCATAAATTAAGCCTTTGGTAAAATGAGTGCGTATTATGTCAAAAAATATTATAGAGAAAAATAAAAAGGCCTAGGTTTTAAGCAAAAACAAGTATCAAAAGCACTCTTATGTTATAATCGCGACCAATTAAATAGATAAGGCTTTGCAATAATGAATAACCACGAGATCAAAACTCAAAAATTTATAATTAAGTATTTCACAGAAATAATGATAAAAGGCTCAACTGCAAAAAGACAGATGATTTCTCAGGTTTATAACAACTTAGTGAATCTTTTATCAAAAATTTCAAAAGATATAACAGTAAAAAAGTTTTTTGATAAGATAGAAGTTGTATGTCCAATAGAAGTAGTAGATGTTGTGAGAATAAAACTTCTTGACACACCAGGGATTCAACAAATACTAGAAGCTATGCAATTTGACAATATGAATACTTTAGATGACATCAAAGTAAAAGTAAATGAAATGATGGCACATGAAATACAAGGTAAATCTTTTGTAGTTAGATGTAAAAGAACAGGAACTCAAGAGTTCAAATCAACTCAAGTTGAACAAACTGTTGGTGGATATATGTTAGCAATGAATGACACAAAAGGTGTAGCTTTAAAAAATGCAGAAGTTACAATAAATATTGAACTTGTATTTGCTCAATTAAATATTATTACTTACAAACACATGGGAATGGGTGGCTTTCCAATAGGAAGTCAAGGAAGTATTTTATCACTTATGTCAGGTGGATTTGACTCAACAGTAGCTTCATATTTAACTATGAAAAGAGGAATTAAAACTCACTTTATTTTCTTTAATCTTGGTGGAATTGCACATGAAATTGGTGTAAAACAAGTAGCTTATTACTTATGGAATAAATTTGGAAGTTCACATAGAGTTCAGTTAATTTCTGTTCCTTTTGATGATGTTGTAACTGAAATATTCAAAAGCGTAAGTGAACCATATATGGGAGTTATGTTAAAAAGACTTATGTTAATTGCTTCTGAAAAAATTGCTGATACTATGAAGATTGATGCATTAGTAACAGGAGAGAGTGTTGCTCAAGTTTCAAGTCAAACATTAAGAAATTTAGCACTAATAGACCAAGCTACAAACAAATTAGTTTTAAGACCACTTGCTATGATGAGTAAACCTGATATTATCGAAATTGCAGATAAAATAGGTACAAGTAGATTTGCAGAATCAATGCCTGAATATTGTGGAGTTATTTCAAAGAATCCAGTAACTCATGGGAATTATGACAGGATTGCTAGTGAAGCTAGAAGATTTGATTATACAGTTTTAGATGAAGCTGTTAAAAACTCAGTTTTTGTGAATGTTGATGAAATTGCTCAAGATGTTAGTGAAATTGGACAAATGGAAGTAGTGAGTGATTTATCAAGTGGTGAATACACCGTTATTGATATTAGACAAAGTGCTGATTGTATTGAAACATCTTGCGAAACACTAAAAATTCCTTTTTATAAATTAAAAAGTGAATTTAAAAAACTTCCACAAGATAAACAATATTTATTCTATTGTGATAAAGGAATTTTAAGTCAGCTTCATGCACAGTTTTTAAGAGATGCTGAAAATTATACAAATATCAAAGTATATAGACCATAAGGAAAAATATGAAAAAGTTTTTATTATCACTATTTGCAATATTTTGTTTATCAAGTAATTTTGCTTATGCAAATCCGCAAATAGATAGAGCTTATCAGAATAAACAAAGTAATGTTCAAGTTCAAGGTTCAGGAAAAGTTCTAAAGGTTTTAAGTGATGATAACAGTGGAAGTCGTCATCAAAGATTTATTTTGAAATTACCTTCAAATTTAACAGTTTTAGTTGCACATAATATTGATTTAGCAAATAAGATAAAAGATTTAAAAGCTGGTGATAATGTAGAATTTTATGGTGAATACGAATGGAATAACAAAGGTGGAGTTCTTCATTGGACACATAAAGATCCAAGAGGAAAACACAAAGATGGTTGGTTAAAACACAACGGGATAGTTTATAAATAATACATTAGTAAGGGAAGAGGAATATGAAAAAGATTGTTGGGTTTAGTGCTGTATTTTTAGTAGTTATTGTGGCTGTTATACTTTTTTGGTTTCAAAGTAAAATAAATGAGGAAATCACAAGTAAAATAGACGAGTTAAATAATAATGGTTTTGTTGTAAAACATGAACAATCAACAAATTATATAAAAACTACAGGAAAGGGAGATATTGAAGTAATTAATTCTGATAAAGTAGCTTCATATATTTTTGCTAATATAAAAAATGAAGAGATAAAAAAAGCTTTTGAAACTCAATACAACACTCTTGATTCAAATGAAAAAGGGATGTTTTTTGAAGGAATAAAATTTGATTATGATTTTGTTCTAGAAAACTTTAATGGGAAAGTTAATTCAAATATATATCTAACTCAATTATCTAAAAAAACGATGTATGACCTCTCTTTAGATGTTGATAATTCATCTAGTAAATGGCTTTTAGATTTCTTAAAAAATAGAAATTTACAAGTTAATATTAATGAGAAAAAAGAGTATAAGATTGCTGATATTGATACTGTTATTCCAAATGAATTTTTTATGACTATTCGAGGTATAACTGGAAATGAGAAAAATCTAACTATTTCAAGTTTTAAATTATCAGATGCAGATGTTTCTAATACTGGATTTTTATTACTTGATAATTTAAATGTAGATTATGAAATTAATACAAATAAAGAGAGTTCAAAAACTACAATAAAAGGTATTGAATTTCAAAATGAACAAACTACTTTTAATATAAGAAATCTAATGATTAATTCAAATTATGAAGAAGTTATGGGAAATATTAATACTCAAAGTGAGTTTAGTTTTGATGAGGTTGTATCAAAAGCAGCTGGTATTGAGACATTAAATTTGAAAAATTCTTATTTAAAGGTAAATCTAAATAATTTCCCAATCAAAAAACTTGATGAAATTACTCAAAATTTAACTGACCAAAATTATGAAGAGTATTTTAAATCTTTTGTTCAAAGTGGAATAACTCTACAATCAACTGGAAATGCTTCAAGTTATACAATAGGAAGTCAAAAGATTTTTGAAACTTTAAAATTTGATTTAGCACTTGCTTTAAATAAAAATGTCTCTTTAGATAATATTAAAAAAGTAAATGATGTTTTAGAGAGTGAAAAATTAACAATAGATTTAGATAAACAGACTGCTGAGAACGTAAAAAATATGTTAAATCTTCAACAAAATTTAGATATTAACTTTATTGATTTAAGTGATGATTTAAAAAGATTTGAAACAGTTCTTAAAAGTGATGGTTTATATGTAAATGATAAAAAAGTATTAGATGAGAGTCAACTTCTGTTTCCAAATGATGAGCAAGTAGATGATCAAGTACTTGAAGATACTACTCCAATTCAAAAAATAGAGCAAAAAAATCTAAAATATACATACAAAATGATTGATGAAAATCTTTTAAGACTTGATATTAAGTACAAAAGTAATTTAAAAGTTGTTTCAAGTGGTGGGATTTCTTTATCTTTTCCTCAATTAACTGATAAAACAAGAATCATTAAAAACTCAACAAATAGTTTTAAAGAGATTAATTTATACAATGCAGGTACAGAGATTTGGAATGGTGGTTTAGAACAAAATGTGGCTTCTTCATATTTACTAGTTGAAGGTTGGGATGACAATTGGGATAATTCTACTGAAAAAGATTTAAGTTTAGTAATAGACACGAATGGTCTAGAGACACTTGAAGTATATATTAGAGCTGGTGCTTTAAATGAAAAAGATGCAAATCAAGATGCATCAGAAATTGTTCCGCAAGCAGGTGAATTAGATCAACAAAATTATCCTGTAGAGTTCTTAGAAATTCCATTATCAAGAGTGAGATAATGAAAGAAAAAATTTATCTAATTCCAGGTCTTATGACAGATGAAAGACTTTGGAGTAGATTGATTCCTTTTTTAGAAAATGATTATGAACTTATAAATATTCCTATTCCCCATAGTGAAGATTTTGACGAGATAATTGATATTTTATTTAACTCTTTTAAAGAGGAAAAAATTAACCTTCTAGGATTTTCCCTAGGAGGTTATATAGCTTCATATTTTGCAATAACATATCCAAATAGAGTAAATAGACTTTTTACAGTTGCAGCAACTCCTGGAAGCACAACAGAAGCAGAAATACAAAGAAGAAAACAAAAGTTTGTAGCTATTGAAAAAGAGGGTTTTGTTGGACTAAGTTATGAAAAAGCAAAATCACTACTTGAAGTAAAAAATCAAAACAATGAAGAGTTGATTAAAATAATCCAAGATATGTTTTTGGATTTGGGAAAAGAGAGTTTTATTTCTCAACTTACAAGCACTTTTTATAGAAGAGATTTATTTGAAGATTTGATAAATCTAGATATTCCAATTTGGTTTTTTTATAGTAAGGAAGACAGACTTTTAAATAAAGAAGCAATCAAAAGACTGCTTTTAGATACTCACAATATGAATATAATTTCAAGAGATGGTACAAGTCATAATATTCCTTTAGAAGAGCCAGAACTTTTAAGTATAAATATTAGAGCTTGGATGAAAGCCTAAAACAAAGAGTTAAAATGCAAACAAAAGAAGATATACAAATACAAAATAATTTAGAAAAAGCTGGACATGGTTTACCAAAAATTGATGCAATATTTTTAAAACATATTGGATTTCCTATTTTAAAAACTTTTATTTCATGGGATAATGCTATGAAGTTTTTTGAATATGAAGGTAAAGAGGTTTTAAATTTAGTAAAAGATTTACCAAAAGATAAATTGTTTAAAAAAGTGCTAATTCCTAAGATATTTGGCATTGAAGATAACTCAAGATATTACTCACCTGCAATGGTTCTTTGGCATTTAATTTATGTGGGAGCTACTTTACAAGAGGGAATGGTGAGTTTAAGTAAAAATGAGAAAATAGACTTTACAGTTAAAATAGAAAATTTCAAACCATTTGTTCAAATAGATGAAGATATAGTAGAAAAATATGAGATGTTTTTAAATAATTATAGAAAATTTATAGAAACAAACATAGAGAATAAATATATAAATAATTGCCTTTCTCATCCATGGTTTGGTTGTTTAAATCCACATGAATGGTTAGTTATGTCAGCAATTCATCAAATGGTTCATAAACGACAAATAAAAAAGATTTTAAAGAGTTAATATTCTTAAAATACAAACAAAAATAGATAAATAAAAACTCCCATAATAGAACTAATAGTTAAAGCAAAAAATATTGCTTTTCCTATTTTTTTATGTTTTTTCCCATCAAATGAGTTGTTTTTATAATCTTTATAAGATGAGATAAATAAAAACAACCAACCACCAACTGCTGCAATTGCTATTAAAATATGAATAGTTAAAAATACAAGCATAAAATCAAAAGAGACATTACTATATTTTGAATACTCTAAAAATCCACCTGAAATTCTAATACATATTTCAAAAATCACCACAATTATAAGTGTAATTCCTAAAATAATGGCTTGAGAAACAAAATGTTTTTTATACTCTTTTTTAATGGCAAAATAGATACTAAAAGCTAATAAAAAAGGTAAAACTGCAAAATAAACAGTTGTTAAATCCAAATAAAAAGGTGCAGTTGTTCCTAAAAAACCTTTTTCAAAAACCATTTAGTCTAACTTCTTTGGAGGAGCTTTCATAATTGCTTTTTCGATTAAGATAAAACCAAAAGGTATCAATGAATAAACAAAAAGTTGGAAAGTTAAAACTTTCCATTTGTATCTTTTTGCTGCCATAAACAAAGCTATTATAAAAAGTATAAATAAAACTCCATGGGTCATTCCCACTATTTTAACAGCAAGAGGAATTCCTGCAAGGTATTTAAGTGGCATTGCAATAAATATCAAAATCAAAAAAGATATACCTTCAATAAATGAGATAAGTCTAAATCTTGAAAAAGTGTCTTTTAACATAAGTTTTCCTTGGTAAATAAAGGGATTAGTATATAAAAAATTGGTTTATGAAAAGTTAATATAAAATATTCATATATAGGGATAGTTATTATTTTTGTTATCATAATTAATTCCAATAAAAATAAAGTTATTTCTGAATCCTTCAAAAATCTACTAGATAAATTGTATCTAATAGATTAATACTTTAAATTTGTATAGTTAGTTTTACGCTATATTTCGAGACTTTTTATATTCAATTCATCCAATTCTTTTAATTTTTTTTGAATAATTTCTTCATTACCTTCTTTAAATTCAGGAAATGTATTTTTTACACATGATAAGGCAAGAGTTAAATATTCTTTAGATTTTATAGGATTATTATCTTTAGTTGCATCAGCCATAGTCACATATGTTCTTGTGTAAGCTGTGTAGTGGGTTGGTTCAATTTTATTTAAATATTGTTTACAATATTTTAAAACTTTTTTTGAATCACTATTTTTAGTAAAATATTCTATCAATGTAGAATAAACTCCTGAAAAGCTAGTTAATATATTGGGATTTAATTTTTGAAGTTCAGGGTTATTAGCAACATCCTCCATATGTTCTATATAGATTGACTCAAAATTGCAAGAATTTATCTTCTCATTATTTTTAAATTTTTCAGAAACCGTATTGAATATTTCATAAAATCTATCAAATGAAGATAAATATTCTTTTAGTGTAGTATTATTTTTAACTTTTTTCCAAGATTCAAAAGTATCTCTAAAATTAGTAGTTTCTTTCCAACAAATTATAGATGATTTTCCATCATATTCAGATTCTATAAATTTCCAAATTATCTCTTTTTCTTTTTGTGTCCAGTTATGCTCCAGAGAAAATCTATTTACTAAACTATATTCAATAAAGTAATCTCTATAATATATGTGATATATATCATAATACTTTGCATCATAAAGTAATCCAGGACTTTCATTAAAACTATCTAAATCCTCTAAAATTGTAGATGAAAAAGGATATTCCAGAAAATAAGATTGTGTTAAGGCATAATGTCCTAGTTGTTTTAAAATAACATGACCTAGTAATATCTTATAAATTTCAAGATTTGATTCTGTTAAATTCCATTTTTTTTTAAATGCAAAAGTAGAATGTAATATTCTTTCAGGTGAAATTTTTATGAGAATTTGCCCATTTAATTCATCACTATTTTCCATATATACACCTAAATACTCAGTTTCAAAAAGACTTAAAATTTCCATTCTAAGTGTGCGCTTATCCCTTTTTATTATGTCAGTATATAGTTCAATTTCACTAACAAAAAAGATGTTAAGTTGATTTAATTTATTGTGCTTCTCATAAAGTAAAGAGTGATTTATGATTTTATTTATCTCTTCTTTCATTTTATAATCCACAGGTAAAATTGTAGATTTATTAACATATATTATTTCAAGTTGCATGGTTTCTCCTTTTTTGTTTTTTTATGATATTTAAAATATAAGACAAAAATATGTCCATTAAAATTAATAAAATTTTATGTTAGTAATAAAAGGAAAATATAAATGCTTGTTAATGTTTTAGAAGATGCTTGTACAGGATTAAAAAAAGAAGAAAAAAGCTATAAAGTTATTGATGCTTTAAAAATATTAGGATTAGATGGATATTGGTTTGAAAACATTGAGGAAGAATTTGAAATCTATTGCTTATATGCAAATGAGTTAAATCTATCTACTGAAGATTTTGAAACTTTGTGTCTTTTAACAAAAGATTGTGCTTTAGAAATAGGGATTCGAAATGGAATAATTAATGTTGGATAATATTAAGATATTTATTTAATAAATTAGACAAATAATTGTCCTATAAAGACAATAAACTTCTTTTTTTATAAAAGGAGTTTATTATGGCTACAACAATATTTTTTCAAACTTTTCCAAAACTTTTTTTACCAGAATTTCAAAAAAGAAATAGTTGGATTGTAACTGTTTATTCAGATGAAAATGAAGAAAAAGCAGAATTTTATAATGCTTATCATCTTTATAAACATTATCATTGTTCAGTTTGTGGAACAGTTGAAATTACAAAAAAACTAGCAAAAGGGAAAGATAACTATTATAGTGGTCATACTTGTAAAGTTTGTAAGAATAGTGAATTTCTTAATCTTCTTTCTAATAATGAATTCTTTAAAGCAAAAAATATAAGTTTTGAACTTTTTGAAAATCAAGATTTTTATCATATTCAACCATATATTTATATTCCATTTGTAAATTATGAGAATAAAGTAATAGATAAAAAAATAGAGTTAAGAGGTTATAAATGTGATAAAAAAATCTATAATCCATGCTATTTTAAAGATGGTTTTTTCAAAGAAAAAAATATCAAATATAGATACACAGATGTTTCTATTAATGAAATTAATAATTTCTTTTTGGATAGTTTGAAAGATGAATTTATAGTTAAAAAAGAGGAAATAAAAAATACTATATTTTATAAATAATAAGAGTTATTCAAAAAATATAAAATTTAAGCTTAATTAAAAAAATAACTCAATCTGAATTTAACAGATAAAAACCAGACATAATAATGTCCATTTAAAAAAGTAAAATTTTTTTATAAAATAAATAAGGAAAATGAATGTCTAAAATAGTACAAATAGGTATATTGGATTTTAATGTTGATGAGGCATTAAAAAAAGGTTTAGATATAAAAGATGAAATAATGATGAGTTCTATGCCAAAATCTTACAACTTTTTAATACAAACAGATGATACGTGTATCTATATGGCAGAGTTAAAAAATACATTACATATTAAAAGAATATCAAAAAAACTTCTTTATGAAATTAAAAAAAATTTCGAAAAAGAAAAAGAAAATATTATTGGTTTGGAATTTGAGTACGATGATTATAATAAATGTGTAGGTTATAAATTAAAAAACAAATTAATAGAATTGTTAATTAAAAACTAGACATAATATTATCCATATAAATTTATAAACTTCTCATATAAAAAATGAGAGGTTTATATAGAAATGCTTTGAAATTTTATAATGAAAGAATAGAAGTTATTGAGAGTGAGTTTTGAAGTTGAAAGTTAAATATAAATATTTAAAATAATTTATAAAAGGCTATAATAATTAAATATTATTACAGTAGTAATATAGGAGTAGAATTTGTTGGATGAAAATTATATAAATTTCTTTGAAAAAATCAAGCTTTTCAAAGAAGAACAAAAAAAACAAAAACAGCGTGGTTTAAATGACTACAATATGGTAAATATTGTAAGAAAAGAAAATGCTGAAGTTGGAATGCATTCTAATGTAATATATTCTTTAATTGATCCAAATGGATTACATTATCAAGATGATTTATTCTTGAAAATATTTATTAAAGATGTTCTAGAAATAAATGATTTTGGAGATATTTTAAGTGTTCAAGCTGAAGAATCAACAAATGAAAATAGGAGAGTTGATTTTACTATAAAAAGTAGTAATTATTATGTTGGAATAGAGATGAAAATTGATGCAGCTGACCTTGAAAATCAGATTTCACACTATTATGAAGATTTAATAGAAAAAGCATTAAAAGATTCAAACCAAAAAGTTAAGATATATTATCTCACGAAAAATGGAAAAGATGCTTCCTTTCATAGTCATAATAATAAAGTAACACCTGTAAAAATTTCTTTTGAAAAACATATTTTACAATGGATAGAAAATTGTCAAAAAGAAGTTAAGAATATTACTAATTTAAATGAAGCTTTTGAGAATTATAAAGATATTGTAAAAAAAATTACAAATAAATACAAAGGTAGAGTAATGTTATTAGAAGATGAATTATTAAAAAATGAAAAATATTATGAATTAGCCAGAGAAATTAGTGAAGCATTCCAAAAAGCTAAATATGCAAAGAGAATAGAAAAAATTAATTCAATTATAAAATTACTTGAACAAAAAAACTTGAGCTTTATAAATTATCTACCCAAAGATGTAATGATAGATATACTGTCAGAATTATCAATCAGAGTTATTGTCAATGAGCAAGGTTACCTAATTCAGATTTTTGATAAAAGTGGTTATGGACAAGATGTTGATAATTTAAAAAAAGAAGTTATTTTAAAAAAATTGATTGAAATTGATAGTAGATTTAAAAGTGTTTATTCCAAAGTATATGGTGAAATGAGAATTGATTATCAAAATATAGAAAAAGAAGAAGTAAATGATTTAATTCTAAAATTGATATATTTAAAAGTTGAAATTTAATATGACTCTCTCTAAATCCCAATACATAAGAGGACTTCAATGCCACAAGTCTCTTTGGCTCTATAAAAATAAACCAGAGCTTAGAGATACTCCAAATCAAGCTCAAGAAACATTGTTTAATATAGGTTTTGATGTGGGAGATTTAGCAAAACAATTATTTCCAGATGGAGTTGAAATAGAGTTTGATTCATCAGATTTTGATGGAATGCTTGCTAAAACCAAAGAGCTAATAGATAATGGTTGTGAAGTTATATATGAAGCAACATTTAAAGAAAATAATATTTTTGCTATGGCAGATATACTTGTAAAAAATGCTGATAGTTGGGATATTTATGAAGTAAAAGCAAGTACTAATGTAAAAGAATATCATTTAAATGATGCTTCTGTTCAATGGTATTCTTTAAATAATGCAATCAATCTAAATAAAGTATATATAGTTCACATAAACAATAGCTATGAACGAAATGGAACTTTAGATAATAAAAATCTTTTTTCAATTGTTGATATAACAGAAGAAGTACAAAATAGACAATATCAAATACCTTTTAATATTGAACAAATGGATTTAATGCTTAAAGATGATATTCCAAATATTGATATAGGAACTCATTGTAGTAATCCTTATTCATGTGATTTCGAAGAACATTGTTGGAAACATATTCCAAACCCATCAGTTTTTAATCTTTATTGGATGAATGGTTCTAAAAAATTTGAGATGTATTATAAAGGCTTGATTACTTATGAAAATATACCTTCTGATTTTGTACTAAATACAACTCAAAAACTTCAAGTTGAAACTTCTAAATCAAATAAACCATATATAGATAAATCAATAATAAAAGATTTTATAGAAACTGTTAAATTTCCTATTAATTTTTTTGATTTTGAAACATTTCAAAATGCAATTCCAAGGTTTGATAAGCAAAGACCATATATGCAAATACCTTTTCAATATTCACTTCATATTTTACATGAAGATGGAACCTTAGAACATAAAGAGTTTTTAGGTGATGAAAATAGTGACACAAGGGATGCTTTGATAAATCAAATGTTGAATGATATATCTCCAACTGGAAGTATTATGGCATATAACCAAGCTTTTGAGATAACTAGGATTAAAGAATTAGCTAATTATAAGATTGAAAGAAAAGATGAACTTTTAGCTTTAGTTGATAGATTTGTAGATTTGATTGTTCCATTTAGAGGAAGAGGATATTATCATCCAAATTTTAATGGAAGTTTTTCTATAAAATCAGTTCTTCCTGCAATGTTTCCAAATAATGATGAACTAAACTATAAAAAGCTTGGTTCAATTCAAAATGGTGGCGATGCTATGGATACTTTTGCAAATCTTTATTTGTTAAAAGATAAATCAAAAAGAGATGAAATTAGAAAAGATTTATTAGCGTATTGTCATTTGGATACATTGGCAATGGTTAGAATTTTTGAGAAATTAAAAGAGATTATATAAGGAGAGAGTTAATGCAAAGAAAAGAAATACTAAATGAAATTGAAAATAATCCATCGATATTACAAGAAATTGATAAAAAATACTTATCAGATGAAGAATTTATGTTAAGTGTTTTAGAAATGAAACCTATATTAGCGTATCGTTTCATTGATGATAGTTTATTAAGTAATAAAAATTTTATTGAGAAAGCTCTTTTGATAGAAAATAACACAAATATAAATAACACAAATATATTAGATATTGTTCCAAAAAATATAAGAAATGATTTATTAAATGATAAAATTTTTATATTTAATTTAACTAAAAATTCTAATAGATCTATCTTAAAGTATATTTCTGAGGAATTAAAAAATGATAAAAAATTTTTTATGAATCTTATGATGGAACTATCTCCAAAAAGTTTTATATGGGCTAGTGATACACTAAGAAGTGATTTAGAACTTATAAATTATTTTTTTAAAGATTTAGTTTATCCTAAAAGAGGGATTTGTCTTTTTGAATTTGCTAAGTGGTATGAATATAATTTTCATTTTGATTTTTTAGATATGAAAAATCTTGATTTAATTAGGTATTTCAAGTATGTAACGAATAGAGATTATGTTTTTGAACTTATATGTAAAAATCCTGAACTTTATTTATTATTGTCACCAAACTTTAGAAAAGATGAAGAATTAATAGATGTTTTTGTTTCTGGAATGATAAAGAAAAGAGATACTTTTGAAATGTCTTCAATATATTACTTTGAATACTATGACACACTTGCAGAAGATATAGAAAAAATGAAAAATCTTGCTTTGGATTATGGTGTAAATTTAGAATTTAATTAAGTCAAATTGGATAAGAGTATCTTTCTCTAATATAAAATAAATAATATTTATAAAAAGGTTTTAAGTGCCACCAATTGTTCATAAACAAAACGATAATACAAAATATAACAGAATAAATCAAATCTATGAAATGCTAAAAAACAATGTTCATGGTATGACAATAACAGAATTAGCTAAAGAACTTGATGTTAGTACAAAAACAATTCAAAGAGACCTCTATGAAGTTCTAAATGACTTTGGAGCTATAAAAGAAGGAAGAACTTGGAAAATAGATCCAAAACTAACTCAAGATAATCTAGCTTCAAATGAAAAACTTATTCTTGGTATTTTAGATGAAATGGCAAAAGGTGCTGGAGGAATATTTTACTCAAAAGCTCACTCTTTATTATCACAAGTAACCCAACAACTCGAACATCCAATTTTTGCAAATATTAATGGTGAATATTTAGAAGAAAAGAATATTGCTTTGTTTGAACAAATAGAAAGAGCAATTAAGCAAAAAGTTGAAATCAAATTTGATTATGAAAATTATAACTTTCATGTTAAACCCCTTAAATTAGCATTCTTTGATGGGTTTTGGTATTTATTAGCACTTGATATAAAAGATAAAAAAGAAGTATTTAAAAAATTCCATTTAAAAACTATAAAAAATATTCAAGTTTTAGAATCTAGTTTTGAAATACCTTCAATAGTAGAAGAGAGATTAAAATATGCAAACTCTGTTTGGTTTAGCCTTGATGAACAATTTATTGTTAGATTATTTATAGATAAAAGTATTAGAAAATATTTTGAAAGAAAACCTTTAAGAGGTCAAACAATAATAGGTGTTGATAGAGATGACTCAATAGAAATAGAAATAAAACTAACACATGAGATGGAAATAATTCCTTTGATTTTTTGGTATATTCCATATATAAAAGTATTAGAACCTCAATGGCTAGCCCATAGTGTAAAAGAAAAAGTAGGAAATTATCTAAAAGAGATTTAATTTATGAAAAGTTAATATCAATATTTTTGTGTTACAATCCGCAATGAAAAACATTATACTTACTACACTAAACGCTAGATATTCTCATACTTCACTAGGTTTGAGATATTTAATAGCAAATTTAAAAGAACTAAAAGAAGAAGCTTCTATTTTAGAGTTTGTAATAAACTCTTCAATTCAAACAATAGCAGAACAGATACTTGAACATAAACCAAAAATTATAGGAATCGCTACGTATATTTGGAATGCTTTTGATGTTGGGGAGCTTGTAAAAACAATAAAAAAAGTATCACCTGAAACTATTGTAGTTTTAGGAGGACCAGAGGTTAGTTATACTCCACTTAGAGTAAATTTTGATATGGCTGATTATATTATTTGTGGAGAAGGAGAGGTGAGTTTTTACAATCTTTGTAGAGAACTTCTTGATGGAACTTGTACTCAACCAAGAACTATAAATTCAGAAAAAGTTGATTTAGAATCAATTGTTTTACCTTACGATGATTATTCTGATTTTGATATAAAAAACAGACATATTTATGTGGAAAATGCACGTGGTTGTCCATTTGAGTGTGAGTTTTGTCTCTCTTCAATTGAAACAAGAATGAGATATTTAGATATTAATATTTTCTTAGATGAAATAGAAAAACTATGGATTAGAGGGGCTAGAAACTTCAAATTTATTGATAGAACTTTTAATATAAAAATCTCTTATGCAAAAGCAATTTTGAACTATTTTCTAGCAAAAGAAGAAGACTACTTTTTACACTTTGAAGTAATTCCTGATAATTTCCCTGAAGAGTTAAGGGATTTAATAAAACAGTTTAAAAAAGGGTGTTTACAACTTGAAGTTGGTATTCAAACTCTAAATTTAGATGTTGCAAAAGAGATTCATAGAAATTTAAAAATAGATAAAATCCAAGATAATCTAAAATTCTTATCTCAAGAGACACACGCTCATATGCATATAGATTTAATCATTGGACTTCCAAGTGAAACAATAGAGAGTTTTGGAAAAAATCTAAATCAACTTTATACACTTTCAACTGGTGAAATTCAAGTTGGAATCTTAAAAAAACTATCAGGAACAACCCTTGCTAGACATGACAAAGTTTATGGAATGGTTTATAATGATTCACCTCCTTATGATATTTTGAAAAATGATTTAATCGATTTTTCTTTGATGCAAGAGATGAAAAGGTTTGCTAGATTTTGGGATATTGTTTACAATAGTGGGAATTTTCAAAAAACTACAGCTTTACTTTTTGAAGATGGAAAAGTTTTCGAAAACTTCTTTGATTTAAGCAAATGGTTATACAAAAGAAGTGAATCAACTTATAAAATTTCCCTTGATAGAATGGCGGAATTTTTGTTTGAATATATGAGCGCAAAACATGATGAAGAATTAATTGCAAACACGATTTTACAAGATGTAATGGGTGTTGGAGGAAGAAAAATTCCACCATTTTTGAAAAAAATTATTCCTCAAAATTATGATTTTGCTCAAAAAGATGTATCTAAAGCAAATAAAAGACAACAATTAAGGAATGAATAGGTGAATTTTTTAAGTAAATTTTCTATTATAGTTTTATTATCTACATCTAGTTATTCAATAGATGTGGATAAGCATTTAGAGTTATCTTATGTACAAACAAGTGGAAATACAAATACAACTACCTTTTCTTCAAAACTTCAAGGTACAGCGGCTCTTAGCAGTACTGAAAGTATAAAAGCAAAGGGAAGTATGTTATATAGTGAAAATGAAAATAAAACATCAGCAAATAAATATAATATTGAACTAGATTATAATCACATGATAAATGAAAAATTATACTCGTATGCTGGAATAAGTTATATAAAAGATGAATCTTCAGATTATGATTATAGGTTAAATATGGGACCAGGACTTGGATACAAACTACTTGAAGATGATATACAAACTGTTGATATTCAAGGTGGTTTAGATTATGCAAATGACAAATATAAAAATGGAACAAAAGATAACTATATAGCTGGAAAAACAGAGTTAAATTATAAATATAGTTTTTCTCAGAATTTACAATTTAAACAGATGCTTAGTTATTTAGGTTCTTTTGAAGATGGAGATAAATATTTTATTGTAAGTGATTCAGCACTTGAAGTTAATATGACACAAAACTTATCTTTAGGAATTAGTTACGGTCTTGATTACACAAATAAAACTGAAAAAGAGAATCTTGATAAAAAGTTTTTAACTTCTTTGATTGTTGATTTTTAGGAAAGTTAGTAAAGATAATCCCATGAATACAAACAAGATTATCTTTACTTTACTAATGCTTTATATCTTAGCAGATATTATTAAGAGTTACTTTTTTTAAATTTTGCAAAAATTGGCTCTATTATTGGCATAATTTTAACTGCAATATATCCAACAATTCCCCCAAGTATTATCTCACTTATAAATCCTCCAAAAGGAATAGATTTTATTATTTCATCAACTGAATGAAATAGGTGAGTTTCATGTACTATAATTCCACCACCAACAGCTAACATAGCTACAGTTCCTACAATTCCGATAGTTTTTATAATATGTGGCATTGCATTTACAAATCCAGTTCCTATTGTTTTTGAAATTGCACTATTTTTTTCTTGTAAATAAAAACCTATATCATCAAGTTTTATGATAAATGCAACTATTCCATATACAAAAACCGTGGTTATAATTCCAATTAATGAAAGAACTGATAACTTAGCTAAAAAACTTGTACCTTCCACTAAACTAAGTGTGATTACTATAATTTCAAAAGATAAAATAAAGTCGGTTTTAATGGCACCTTTTACTTTTTCATCTTCTAGTTTTTCAGTTGATAACTCTTTTATCGTCTCTTTTTCATCACTTACTTCAGCATGATGGCCAAGTTTTTCCAAAACACTTTCAACTCCCTCGTAAGCTAAATAAATTCCCCCTAAAACCAAAACAGGAGAGATTAACCAAGGAGCTAAAAAGCTCATAAGTAAAACAATAGGAATGATAATAACTTTATTTTTTAAACTTCCTTTTGCAATTTTATAAACAATTGGAAGTTCTCTTGCTGCTGCTTTTCTTTTTGCTTCAAGGATGGCTTGTTGTCTAATTCCTTCAAGCTCTTCTAAAATCTTTTTTTGAGATTGCTCATCTAGTTTTTCGATATTGTGTTTAAATTCATCTACAGTTTTTGCTTTTTTTAATTCAGCTTTTAAAATATCAGATGTTGTGTCATTTGTAAAATTTGCAATTGCTGCTAAATCATCAACCACTAAACCCGTTGATTTTATACTTGCAAGTTTTGTATAAGTTGCAATATCATCAAAAAGCACTCCCACATCATCAAGAGAAGTTGCCAATGATTTTGTAGCAGATGCTACAGTTTTTCCAGCAAGGGAGCTAATATCATCTGTTAATAGTGATAAATATCCTAAAAATCCTGCCATTTATATATTCCTTAATTAACTTTTTTCGTTATTTTATCATAAATAAAAATTATAAAAATTTATTTTAGTTTATAATCTGCCAATCGAACAAATTTAAATCCTTTTTGTTTTAGTTTTGTTATGGCATTTATAGTTCCCTGAGCTGTATCAGATGTTGGATGATTCATATGAATGATTACTATTTCGCCTTTTTTTGCTTTTAAAAATGCTTCTTCTACTTTTTTAGTTGAGAAAGTAGCACCTGCATCTCCTAGAATAGAAAATCCAACGACTTGGTGATTTAATTTGTTTGCAACACTAACGGCAACTTCATCATAATAAGCAGTTCCCGAACGGAAATATTTTGGTCTTTTGTGTGTAATTGCTTCTATTTTTCTTGCGTTTAATTCTATTTCATCTACTAACTCTTCAACACTATTTGTTCCATTTAATCCATAAATTGATTTTCCATTCACAGATGCAGGTTTATGCTCTAAGCCATGATTTGCTATTTCAAAAAGAGGATTTGAAGCTAACTCTTTAAAGGTTGAAAGATTCTTGTTTATCCATCGTGCATTTATAAATAAAGTTGCTGGAATTTTCTCTTTTTTTAAAAAATTAACCAATCTTTCATCATAAGCCATACCAAGAGGACTTCCACAAGCATCCATAGTTAGAACTATTACTTTTTCTTGGCTATCCAAGTTGGTTTTTACACCTGTAACATTTTCTCCCCATTGTCTTGGAGTTTGATTTTCAAAGGTTTTCGCAATATTTTTTCTAAATGATTCATACTCTTTTTTAGATTTTGTTGGTTGGTCTATAAAATAGCTATCACTTGCACTGTTTGCGCAAGCTGTAAAACCAAGAGTTAAAAGTAAAGAAAAGATAATTGATTGTTTCATAGATTTTCCTTATAACAAAATAGATATAATAAATAATACTATATGAAAATTTAATAAAGAAGTTGATTAATGGAAGAAAAAGATAGAGTTTTTGATGTAATTGTAATAGGTGGTGGACCTGCTGGAATAATGGCAAGTATTAGTGCAGCGAAGGAAAATAAAAGCGTTTTATTACTAGAAAAACTTTCAAAAATTGCAGCAAAACTAAAAGCTACTGGTGGTGGAAAATGCAATCTTACAAATACTTTATCAACTGAAGAGTTTATGGCAAAATTTGGTAAAAATGGGCGATTTATGAGCCATGCACTAGAATCTTTTAATGCAAGTGATTTAAGAGATTTTTTTGCAAGCATTGGAGTTGAAACAATTGCTCGAGATGGGTTTAGAGTCTTTCCACTGGATCACAGCTCTTCTATTATTTTAAAAGCTTTGGATGATGAACTTGAAAGATTAAAAGTAAAAGTTGATTGTTCTGTTGAAATTCAAACTATTCAAAAAATAGATGATGTTTTTATTATAAATAGCCAATCAAATATTTACAAAACAAAAAATATTATCCTAGCAACTGGAGGTTTAGGTTATCCAACACTTGGGGCAACTGGTGATGGATATATTTATGCTAAAGATTTCGGACATGAAGTTACCTCTTTACATCCAGCAATGATGCCACTATTTACAAAAGAGAAAAACTTTGCAACTTGCAAAGCTGATACAATTGCTAAAGCTATTTTAAAAGTTGATTTACCAAAATACAAAAAACTAAAACTAACTGGAGATTTAATTTTCACAAACAATGGAATAAGAGGCCCAGTTGTTTTAGATTTTGCAAGAGAATTAACTCCAATTTTAGCCAAACACAATGAAGTACCATTATTGATTAGTTTTTTAAAAGGTATGAATGAAGAGCAAATTTATACACATATCAAAAAAGAGATTGAAAAAAATCCAACAGCTACAGTTTTGGAAAATCTAAGTACTCTTTTGGCTTTGAGTGTGGCTACTGAAATATGTAATATTTGCGAAATAAACAGTTCTGAAAAGTTTAAAAACATAGATGGATTAAAAAGAGAAAAACTAATAAAAACCCTAGCTTGGACACCTTTAACAGTAACTGGCCATGAGGGTTTTAAAAATGCCATGATTACAAGAGGTGGCGTTGAACTCAAAGAAATTGATTCAAAAACTATGCAAAGTAAGCTTGTTTCTGGTTTATATTTTTGTGGAGAAGTTGTAAATATTGATGGACCTTGCGGTGGATATAATCTTCAATGGTCTTTTTCAAGTGGATTTTTAGCAGGGAAAACAGTAAGTTTATAAATAAAAATGAATACTTATTCATAAAATTGATATAATTAAAAAAAGCTACAATAAGAGAGGTTCTATTTTGAATAATATTAAAATAAAAAATTATCAAATCTTTTTATTTTTGTTTTGTTTCTTATTTAGTGTAAACATTTTTGCTTTAGATAAGTTAGATTCAACTCCTTTTGTTTTAACTCAAAATGAGAAAAATTGGATAGAAACACATCCTATAATTAAAGTAGGTGTTGATAGAGATTATGCTCCTTATGAATGGCTTGAAAATGGTGAATATAAAGGTCTTGCTGTTGATTATATGAAACGAATCGAAAAGATTGTGGGAATAGAGTTTCAAATAGTTAAAAATAAATCTTGGAATGAAATCATAAATATGGCCAAAAAAGGTGAACTTGATATGATTACAAGTATTGTGCAAACACCTGAAAGGTCGAAATATCTTAATTTTACAGAGTTTTATAGAAAAAGTCCTGTAATTATTATTGATAGAGGAGAAAATGGTTTTATTGGTGGATTAAAATATCTAAATAATAAAAGAGTTTCTGTTGAAAAAAATTATTTTATGGAAGAGATTTTAAGAAAAAATTATCCAAACATAAAACTACAAATTGTTGATAGTACAAAAAAAGCTCTAGAATTGGTAAATAGAGGGGAAGTTGATGCTTATGTTGGAGATTTAGGACTTTCTGATTATCTAATCAAAAAAAATAACTTCTCAAATCTACGTTTCTCAGGTCAAACAGAATATTTTAGTGATCAAGGTTTTGCCGTTACAAAAAATAATGCTGAGCTTTTAACTATTTTAAATAAGGCTGTAAAATCTTTACCCGAAGATGAAATACAAAATACTTTTAATTATTGGTTAAGTGCAGAACGTGGAGTAAATATAAAGACTATAGTTTTTTATGCTATTGGAGTACTATTTATTTTATTGATTATTATTTATTGGGTTTATAGATTAAGAAGTGAAATAACACAGCGTAAAATTATAGAAAATAAACTAAAAGAGAGTGAATCACATTATCGACAATTAACAGAAGATATAAATGATGTAATTTGGAAAGTAGATACTAATTTTATTATTACTTATATAAGTCCTGCTGATGAACGATTTAGAGGATTTAAAGCAAGTGAAGTAATAGGAAAAAGCGTTTTTGAGTTATTCACAGATGAAAGTATTACTCTTCTTAATAAAAAATTAAAAGAGAGATTAGAATTATCACAAAAGGGTATTAAGTTACCTCCTTTAAAAATAGAACTTCAACATAAATGTAAAGATGGAACTATTATTTGGGGTGAAATTTTATCAAAACAAGAATTTGATGTTAATGGAAATATTATTGGTTATCATGGAATAACAAGGGAAATTACAGAACGTAGGGAATTACAAGAAAAAATAGAGCAATTAGCATATTGTGATACTCTTACAAAACTGCCAAATCGTCGTTATCTAGAAGAAAAAATGAGTTTCATAATGTCAAATAGTGAACGAAGTCAAAAGTATTGTGCTTTAGTTTTTATTGATTTAGATAATTTTAAACCACTAAATGATACTTATGGACATAATGTTGGGGATTTATTACTGATAGAAGTTTCCAATAGATTGAAAAATAGTATCAGAAAACTTGATGCAGTTGCCCGAATGGGTGGAGATGAGTTTGTAATAATTCTTGATGAATTTGATGAGGATAAAGATATCTCAAAACAAAATATTTTTAAAGTTGTTGAAAAGATAAGACTTTCTCTTGCCCAACCATATAAGTTCAATATTATAAATGAAGAGAATAGAAATTTAGATATTGAACATTGTTGTACAGCTAGCATTGGTATTTGTATGTTTAAAGGAGAACAAGAGAGTTCTATAAATATATTTAAATGTGCAGATTTAGCTATGTATGAGGCTAAAGAGTCAGGAAGAAATACTATTAAATTTAATGAATGATTGAAAATAATTTAAGAAGTGTAAAATAAATAAAAGTTGTGAAAGGACAAGTTTAAAAACTTGTCCATTCATCGTCATCTTTATTATTTGATGAAACTACTTTTGTTTCACTTTTTGTATTTGAAATTGTTTGTTTAGTTTGAGGTTTACTTGCAGTTTGTTGTGGAGTTGATTTATTCTCTAAAACTTTTGCTGTTACTTCATTTTTTCCTATAAACTCTTTTGCATTAGCATTTGAAACAACCAATTTAGCAATAGTATCTGTTTGAACAGCTACTTCGTAAGTTTGTGAAGCGATTATTGCATTTTGTTGCGTTTGTTGGTCAAGGGCGCTAATTGCATCATTAATTTGTTCAATTCCTGCTAATTGCTCTTTACTTGAACCCTCAATACTTCTTATAAGTTCAATTGTTTGTGAGATATTTTCATTTAGCATTTTGTAACCACTAATCATATCTTCTGATATTTTTTTACCTTGGTCAGCTTTTCTTGTAGCAGTTTCAACTAAAACTTTAATCTCTTTTGCTGCTTCTGCTGAACGAGATGCAAGGTTTCTAACTTCTGCTGCAACTACAGCAAATCCTTTTCCAGCTTCTCCAGCAGTCGCTGCTTCAACAGCCGCATTTAAAGAAAGAATATTTGTTTGGAAAGCAATTTGGTCAATCACAGAAATAGCTTCATTAATTGCATTTACTTCTCTATCTATTTCATTCATAGCTTCAGTTGTTTGATTTGCTAAACTCTCACCTTTTGAAGCTGAATCAGTTACACTTGAAGCTAATTGAGACATTTTAACGATGTTATTTGTGTTATTTGAGATATTACTTGAAATCTCTTCCACAGCTGCTGCTGTTTCTTCTAAAGCTGCTGCTGCTTCATTAGAATTTCTATTTAAAGTATCAACATTTTTTAGAAGTATATGACTACTTTCCCCTAATGTTAATCCGTTTGATTTATTTTCTACTAGCATATCATTTATAATATCTGCAAGATTATTTAAACCAACAGTTACTCCACTATTGCACCCTTTTATTCTATGTGTAAAATCAAGATTTGCATATTTTTCAAGAGCAAGACTAATGTCATTGATATTTGTACAAACTCTTAATTGAAGACTTAATAACATATCATTAATATGATGTCTTAAACTCTCTAAACTTTCAGTTTGTGTTTGATTATCAAGTCTTTTACTTAAAAATCCTTCTTTAATTGTTAAAACAATTTGATTTATCTCTTCAAGGAATTTATTATCTGAATCAATAGCATTTTTTGTTTTTGAGATATTTTCATTTACAACATGAGCCATAGTTCCAAATTCATCATGATTTCTATCATCTAACATTTCAACTGTTGTAGTTTCTTTGTTTATATATCCAAAGAAACTTAATAATCCATTTTGGAAGTTATTAATTGAAGTTATTAATTGAGATGATAAAAGAAGTGAAAAAGCAACAAAAAACAGTATTGCAATTATTGATATGGCAATTAAAACACCATTCATTGTTGTAATTGCATCATTTTTCATTTCAGTAGCATTATTGTTTATATGACTTAATTCTTTTTCTAAATCTAGTCCAATATTTACCATCTCTTTTATAATGGTTAATATTTCAGGAGTCTCTTTTTCTATGCCATTTTTATAATCATTTATTCTTTTTTGTGAAAAGTTATCAAAACTTTTTACATACTCTTTTGAATGTTTTATAATTTCACTACATAAATCAATATTCTCTTTTGAAGATAATTTACTTTGTAAATCTGAAACAGAATTAGTTAAATTAGAAAAATCATCTCTAACTTTTTGAGCTTTTGTTTCATCTGGAGTTCTTAAGAACTGATAAACAGAAATTCGTCCTTTTAGAACCTGTTGTATAAATAAATCAGTTTGAGTAGCTGAATTTGTATGTTTTTTAGTTATACCATCAAAATAACTAAATATCAATGCAGAACATATTACGATGAATATGAAAGCCAAAGGTAAAAGCATAAGCTTCTTGCGAGTAGAGATGTTTTTTAGCAAATTTAATCCTTTTTTAAGAAATGATACTGAATCTTACAAAGAGTAAACAAAACTTTACCTTAAATTAAATAATTTTATACCCGATAAAATTAATATGGAATAAACGCACTTATTAGGAAAATTTATAAAATAAATATAAGAAATAATTAAAATATTAAGAAGAAATATTATTAGATTTTATGAATACTTTTATTAGAACAAAAATAAATATAATCACAAATAAAGAAGAACCAATTAATAAAAAGAAATTTTGAATATCACTCATTTCATTAATAATTGGATGAAATACTACTGGTGATAAGAATTGTCCAAGAAATATGGCAGAAGTAAAATATCCTGAGCTTTTTACTCTTTTTTCATGGTTTGTTTTACTTAACATCCAAGCTGTAACATTTGTCATCATGATTCCACCTGCAAATCCTAAGATTGGACTTGTAATGAAAAAATAGTGAACATTTGTTACTAAACCAACTAAAGAAAAACCTATAGCCATTAAAAATATACCAATTAGATATATGGTTGGAAAATTGAATTTTGTTTTTAATTTTGAAAAAGTGATAGCTCCTAAGGCATTACAAAAAAATGCAGTTGCGATTATAGTTCCTGTTAATGAACCACTTGCTTTAAATTTTTCAATTATTAAAAAAGGAATTTGTGTTGGTAAAATAAAAAATATTAACATAAACAAAAAAGCAAGGAAATAGACAAATAAAATATTTGAGCTAATATGTCCAAGCACTTCTTTTGTATCTTTTTCTATTTTTACTTCTTTGAGATTTAAAAATACCATTGGAAGTAAAATCAAACCTATTAGATAAATAGCAAAAGGAAATCTCCAACTAATATCAGATAGTAAACCTCCACCCATCACAAAAAACACACCACCAACACCCATAAAAGCACTTTGATAACCCATGAATTTGTGTCTATCTTCTTCTTTGAAATAATCTCCTACAAGTGAAGTAGAAACAATCATTAGTGTTGCAACACAAATACCAAAAAATGCCCTAGAGATTAGTAAACTTTCAATACTATCAAGATACAAGCCAGCACTACCAAATAATGAAAAGAAAAACAGTGCTATTAATACTGATTTTTTCTTTCCAAATCTAAAAATAAAATGTCCCAAAATTGGCGCAAGAAGTGCAATAACCAAAGAGGGAAGTGTTAACATCAATCTTGAGTAAAATTCAATATTATTTACATCTTTAAAATAATCTTTTAAGTGAGGCAACATAGTAACAATCGCAACATTTGACATACTTGTTGTCATTGCTAATAAAAGTAGGGTAAAAATTGTAAGTTTTGATATATTATTCATTTGGGTATTGTAGTTAAGCTTATTTAAAATAAATTAAAATGGAAGTTTAATTCAAAGATTTCTTAAAATCTCTATCTGCTCATTTTGTGAGTAATTAAATCTAAACTCAGACTCTTTCAAATAGTAGAAAAAATTATTTTCTTCAAAACCTTTATATTTTTTGAGATTATCTTCTAAAAACTTCCAAAACTCATTTAGTTTTGTTTTGTGAGAATTTAAAGAGTGAATTTTATTCCAGTTTAAATATTGAATAAAACCATCTTCAATATCAAAGGCTCGTTTTCCAATTTTTGGCATTAGCAAAGTATATACTTTTTCGTTTGAATAAAAGCCCATAATATTTATAGCTTCACTTAGAGATTTTTTCTTTTTCTTTTTTTCTCGCTCTTTTATATAATAAAACTCTTCATATTCATTGTAATCTTTGATTGAGTTGTTGTATTCATTTTCCAAATATAAAGCAATTTTTCTTCTAAATATATCAAATCTCTCTTTTACAGTTTTGTAGTTTAATTCCAATTCTTTTGAAACTTCAAGGGCATTTTTATTTTCACAAAATTTAATGATGATTAAATCATCTTTTTGAAGTTTTTTTAAAGAGTACTTTTTTGCACAAGTTTTACATTTTATGTAATCATTTGCTAAAGTATAAAAAGTAGTATTGTTGCAGTTTTGACAAATCATAGTTTTATTCTAACATTATTTGTATAATTTTTGTTCTAAAAATACCCAAGAGATTTGAAAAATTATGATAAGTTTATATATTACAAAATATACTACAACAATTGAACGACTATTCATAAGGAATAATATGGAAAATATAGGTTTACTACTAATTTTTTGGTATGGAATTTTACATGCTTTTGGAGCTGACCATTTAACAGCAATTGCAGATTTTTCAATTGGAAAAAATAAGAAAAAAACATTAATTATCACTGGTATGTTTGCAATAGGTCATGGTATTTCACTTTTTATATTTGCAAAGTTATTAGAAACTTATCATATTTCAGATGAAATTTTAGGTTATGGCGATGTTATTTCAGCTTCTGTTATTTTAGGTATGGGAATATATCTACTTTTTTTAGTTTTTACAAATAGAATAAATCTAACAAAACATATCCATCATGGAAAAGAGCATATTCATATTTACTTTGGAAAAGAGCACTCTCACTCAACAAAAGATATAAGTTCAGCCTTTACAATTGGAGCACTTATGGGAATAGGTGGAGTTAGGGGAATGTTAGTTACATTAGGACTTGTTGAGAGTTCAAGTGTTGATTTTACTATGGTTTTAGCTTTTACTTTGGGAGTTATGATTATTTTTATGGCTTTTGGTTCATTTATTTTATACATTAACAAAAACTTACTAACTTCAAAACAAAATATTAGAAAAGTATTTACAGTTGCAGGTGTGATTTCTGTTGCTGTTGGGACTAACTTTTTATTAGGATAAGCCTAAATTCTAGTATCTTTTAGATAAAATAATTATTTTAATATAACTTATATACTTTAGGATACAACTCTATGACAACTACTGCAAACGTAGGATTCGAAAAAGAACTTTTTAAAATGGCTGATAAGCTAAGAAACAATATGGATGCAGGAGAGTACAAACATGTTGTTTTAGGTCTTATTTTTCTAAAATACATCTCAGATAAATTTAACACACGATATGAAGAACTTCTAAAAGAAGGTGATGGTTTTGAAGAAGACAAAGACGAATACACTATGCAAAATATCTTTTGGGTTCCAAAAGATTCAAGATGGCAAATACTAAGGGACAATGCAAGAAATCCAGAAATTGGAAAAATAGTAGATACTGCACTTCTTCACATAGAAAAAGAGAATGATTCACTAAAAGGTGTACTTGATAAAAGATACGCAAAACCTGATTTAGATAAAACAAAACTTGGTGAACTAATAGATTTAATATCTGATTTATCAGCAAAATACCACCATGAAAAAGACCTTATGGGAAGAGTATATGAATACTTTTTAAATGAATTTGCAGATATAACAGGTGGAGAATTTTATACACCAACATCTGTAGTAAAAACAATAGTTGAAATGATAGAGCCATACAGTGGAAGAGTTTATGACCCAGCTTGTGGAAGTGGTGGGATGTTTATTCAATCTGGAAAATTTATAGAAGAACACGCTCAAAGTTTACTTGATATTTCTATTTATGGACAAGAAAGCAATCCAACAACTTGGCGACTTTGTAAGATGAACTTAGCTATTCGTGGACTTGATGGAAACTTAGGTTCTCACCATGCAGATACTTTTCACTCAGACCAACACAAAAACCTAAAAGCAGATTTTGCTATGGCAAATCCACCTTTTAATATCTCTGATTGGGGCGGTGAACGACTAAAAGAAGATAGCAGATGGCAATGGGGAATTCCACCAGTTGGAAATGCAAACTACGCTTGGTTATCTCATATCTTAACTCACTTAGGTACACGTGCAGGTTTTGGTGGTGTTGTTTTAGCAAATGGAAGTCTAAGCTCAAACACTTCAAATGAGGGAAATATTAGAAAAGCCATGATTGAAGATGACAAAATAGATGCAATCGTGGCACTTCCTGATAGGCTGTTTTACTCAACTGGTATTCCCGTTTGTCTTTGGATTTTAGCTCAAAATAAATCTCACGAAAAATATAGAAACAGAAAAAATGAAACACTTTTTATAGATGCCAGAAATCTTGGAACTATGGTAACTAGAAAACACAGAGAACTAAGCGTTGATGAGATAAAAAGTATAGCAGATACATATCACGCATATAGAAATATTGATGGAAAATATGAAGATATAAAAGGCTTTTGTAAAAAAGCAAACCTGCAAGAGATAAAATCACACGATTTTGTATTAACTCCTGGTCGATATGTGGGAATCGAAACTGAAATAGATGATGGAGTTTCATTTGAAGAAAAAATGACAACACTATCACAACAGTTAAAAGAGCAGTTTGAAAAATCAAATATATTAGAGCAACAAATCAAAGAAAACTTAAAAGGTTTAGGTTATGAACTTAAATGATTTGATTTTAAAAAGAAAAAGAAATGGAAGAAGTACATACTATGAGGTGGCAAAGTGAGTAATGTTTTACCTCAAGGGTGGGAAGAAGTTTTATTAAAAGATTATCTTGATTCGATAATTGATTATAGAGGTAAAACACCAAAAAAATCGGAGTCAGGAATTGTAACATTATCAGCAAAATCTGTAAGAATGGGATTTATCGAATATGACAATGCATACTATATTTCAGAGGAAACTTATAAAAGCTTTATGACAAGAGGTTTTCCTAAAAAGGGTGATGTTTTAATTACTACCGAAGCACCATTAGGATGTATATCAAGATTAGATAGAGATAAAGTTGGTTTAGCTCAAAGATTAATTACTGTTAGAGGAAAAGTTAATAAATTAGATAATGGTTATTTATTATATTACTTACAGTCTTCATTTGGACAGCATGAATTAACTTCTAGGGCTACAGGAACAACTGTTCAAGGTATCAAAAGAAGTGAATTTGAAAAGGTTAAATTAATTTTAGCTCCAATAAACGAGCAAAAAAGAATAGCTGATATTTTATCTGCCTTTGATGATAAGATAGAACTAAACAATCAAATGAACCAAACCCTAGAAGATATGGCAACAACACTTTTCAAAGAGTGGTTTGAAAACTTCAATTTCCCAAATGAACAAGACAAACCATACAAAGATAATGATGGAGAAATGAAATCAAGTGAATTAGGTGAAATTCCTATTGATTGGGAAGTAATGAAAATTTCTGAAATTTCTGAAAATATATCACGAAGATTTAAATTAAAAGAACACAAAGAGGTTGTTTTTGTAAATACTGGTGATGTTTTAAATGGAGAATTTTTACATAAAGATTACAAAAATCCTGATAATCTACCGGGGCAAGCAAAAAAAGCAATAAAGAAAGGTGATATTTTATATAGTGAGATTAGACCTAAAAATAGAAGATTTGCAAGAGTTGATATCGATGTAGATGATTATGTAGTTTCAACTAAATTTATGGTTATAAAAAGAAATGAAAAAATAGGATATAACTGTCTATATATTTATTTAACATTAGATTCAACGATTGAACTGTTTAATACAATTGCAGAAAGTAGGTCTGGTACATTCCCTCAAATTACATTTGATTCTGTTTCAAATGTAAAAATGACATTACCTAATAATGGTATTATCATGGAAAAGTTTGAAAAAACAGTAGAGCCTATTTTTGAGCAAATAAAATTAAATAAAGAACAAAACCAAACCCTAAAACAACAAAGAGATACACTATTACCAAAACTTATGAGCGGGGAGATTAGAGTTTAGTATGATAAATATTAACCTTATCCAAATTTGGAGTCAAAATGAATAACTTTTATGAAGATAACTTAGAAAAAGCGGTTATAGAGATATTTCAACATGAACTAAAGTATGAGTATCAAAATGGCGTAGATATTTCTTGTGAGGGAATAAATGCTGAAAGAAGTGATTATAGTTCTGTTATTTTAGAAAATAGATTTTTTCAAAGCCTAAAAAAAATAAATCCACATATCCCAAGTGATACCTTAGAAGATATTTTAAGACAAATACTAAATCTAAACTCTCCACTTCTAATAGAAAACAATAAAACCTTTCATCACTATTTAACAGATGGAATAGATGTAGTTTACAAAGATAATGAGGGAATAGATAAGGGCGATAAGGTTTATTTATTTGATTTTAAAAACTCTTCAAACAATGACTTTCTAATCTCAAACCAATTTACAATAAAAGAACATGATGAGAGAAGACCTGATTTAATCATCTTTATAAATGGTTTACCATTGGTAGTTTTTGAACTAAAAAGCCTAAGCAATGAAAAAATAGGATTAACCCAAGCCTACAACCAACTACAAACCTATAAAAATAAAATACCAACACTTTTTAATACAAATGCTTTTATGGTAATAAGTGATGGAATAAATGCAAAAGTAGGAACTCTAAGCTCCAACTTGGAAAGATTTTCAGCATGGAAAAGTATAGATGGAAAAAAACTTGATTCTCATATACAAATAGAAACAATGATTTTAGGAATGTTTGAAAAAAACAGACTTTTGGATATTGTGCGAAATTTTATACTTTTTATTGATGATGGAATAAAAAATATCAAAATATTATCTGCTTATCATCAATACTTTGCTGTTAAAAAAGCAGTAGATTCAACAGTAAAATCAATAATAGAAAAATCAAAAAAAGCAGGTCTTATCTGGCATACACAAGGAAGTGGAAAATCCCTTTCTATGGTTTTTTATACGGGATGTATTGTAAAAGAGATAAAAAACCCAACAGTTATAGTTTTGACAGATAGAAATGATTTGGATGAACAACTTTTTTCAACTTTTTCAAATGCAAAAGATATATTAAGACAAACACCAATTAGTATAAAAGATAAAGATGATTTAAGAGAAAAACTAAATCGACAAAGTGGTGGAGTTTTATTTACAACTATTCAAAAATTTGCACTAAAAGAAGATGAGATACAAATAGATTGTTTAAGTGACAGAAGAGATATTATTTTAATAGCAGATGAAGCCCATAGAAGCCAATACGGATTAGATGCAAAAGTAGATAGTAAAACTGGAAAAGTTACTTATGGTTATGCAAAACATATAAGAGATGCACTACCAAATGCTACTTTTATTGGATTTACAGGAACACCAATAGAAAGTAGTGATAAATCCACAAGGGAAATATTTGGTGAAGAAGTTGATGTTTATGATATGACTCAAGCTGTAGAAGATGGCTCAACTGTAAAAATATTTTATGAAAGCAGAATCGCAAAACTAAAACTTGATAATGAAGTATTAAAAGCTATAGATAAAGAGTATGAAAAACTAGAAGATGAAGGTGCTCCATCTGAACTACTAGACCAATCAAAAAGAGAGTTCACAAAACTTGAAGAGATTGTGGGAGATTCTCATAGATTGGAAATGTTAGCACTTGATATAGTAACTCATTATGAAGACAGAGAGATTATTTTAGCTCCTAAGTTTTTGGATAAAGCCATGATAGTTTGTATGAATAGAAAAATAGCTGTAAAACTATATGAACAAATAATCAAAATCCGTCCATCATGGGAAAACAAAGATTTAGATAAGGGAAAAATAAAAGTCATAATGACTACAAATCCAAGTGATGATGAAATCCTAAAACAACATGAAACAAGTAAAGATGATAGAAACTTTTTAGCAAAAAGAATAAAAGATACCCAAGATGAACTAAAAATTGTAATTGTTGTTGATATGTGGCTTACTGGATTTGATGTACCATCAATGAGTACAATGTATATAGATAAACCAATGAAATCACACAATCTTATGCAAGCAATAGCAAGAGTAAATAGAGTTTTCAAAGATAAAATAGGTGGATTGGTTGTTGATTATATTGGGATTATGAGTTCTCTGCGAGATGCACTTCAAACTTATACAAAAAGGGATGAAGATAAAATTGAGTTAAATCTTGATGGTGTTTATCATAAACTTGAAGATAATTTGGATTATCTAAGAAAACTATTTGCAGGTCTTGATTATAGTGCTTTTTTTCATGGAAGCGATAAAGATAGATTGTATTTAATAGGTGAGGGTGTAGAAGAAGTTTTAGCTTTGAGTTATGGGGAAGAAGAAATAAAAAAAGAGTTCAATAAAAAAGTTAGTGAACTAAATGCTTCTCAAACACTTTGTAACTCTTTGTTAGATGACAAAACAAAACTTGAAATCGCATACTTTAAAGCTCTAAGAAGTGCCTTATTGAAACTTGATGGAAAAGAGTTTGACCTTCAAAAAATAAATCAAAGGGTTTTATCTCTTGTTCAAAACTCTATTCAAAAAGATAGTATCTTAGAGTTAAATGATATTTTAGGTATCAAACAAAGTGAACTTGATATTTTTAATGAAGATTTTTTAAATGAAATAGCTTCAATGAAAAGAAAAAATATAGCCTTAGAACTTCTAAAAAGACTTTTAGGAGATAAGATAAAAGGCTATGAAAGAACAAATATAGTTCAAAGTGAGAAATTCTCAATCCTAATGGCAGAGATAATGAACAAATACAATAACAAAGCTATCACAAATGCTGAGGTTATAGATGAACTTTTAAATATGTCAAAAGATATGATGAAAGACTTTTTAAATGGAAATGAACTAGGTCTTAGTGATGAAGAAAAATCTTTTTATGATGCCCTGACAAAGTTTGAAGGTGTAAAAGATGTTATGAAAGAAGAGATTTTAAAAGAACTTGCAATTGAGCTTACAAAAAAGATTCAAAATTCAAAAACAATAGATTGGCAATATAAAGACAATGCAAGAGCGAAAATGAGAAGTGAAGTAAAACGACTTCTTAAAAAATATGATTATCCACCAAAAAATGCTTTGGAAGCTTTGGCTATAGTTATACGACAAGTTGAAATAAGTTGTTCTAACTAAAAATAACAAATTGTAATATTTTTTATAATAAATAAATTTTTTTGTTATGATTTTCAAAAAAGGAAATCAAAATGGAAAAGTTTATTGAAAACAAATCCTTACTTGAGGATTTGAAAAACCTCATAGTATCTACAAAAGAGCGAGTAGCTGTTAGTGTAAACTCATCTTTGACTTTGATGTATTGGCAAATTGGATTTAAAATCAATGAAGATATTTTGAAAAACTCAAGGGCAGATTATGGAAATCAAATTGTGCACTCAGTGAGTAGACAATTGGTAGAAGAGTTTGGAAGTGGCTTTTCAAGAGCAAATCTTTTTCACATGATTAAATTTTCACAAGTTTTTGATGATTTTGAAATTGTCTCCGCACTGAGTAGACAATTAAGTTGGACTCATTTTAGGAAGCTTATTTATATAGAAGATGATTTACAAAGAGAATTTTATATTCAAATGTGTTGCTTAGACAAATGGAGTACAAGAGTTTTAGAAAATCGAATTGATTCAATGTTATTTGAGCGAACAGCCTTATCAAAAAAACCTGATGAATTAATCACTTATGAAATAGAAAAACTAAAAGAGGGCATTGTAACTCCTAATATGATTTTAAAAGACCCATATATTTTAGACTTTTTAGAAGTCAATGATAGATATTTGGAAAAAGATTTAGAAGATGCCATTTTGAGAGATATTGAAAACTTTATTTTAGAGCTAGGAAATGGATTTTCTTTTATAGCACGACAAAAAAGAGTTCAAATTGGCGAAGATGATTTTTATATTGATTTACTTTTTTATAATCGAAAATTAAAAAGATTGGTTGCTTTTGACTTGAAACTGGGAAAATTCAAAGCAGAGTATAAAGGGCAAATGGAGTTATACTTAAGATACTTAGAAAAGTATGAAAAAGAAGAAGATGAAAATACACCTTTGGGAATCATTCTTTGTAGTGATAAGAATCAAGAGCAAATAGAATTACTCGAACTTGAAAAAAGTGATATTCATGTGGCAAAATATCTTACGATTTTACCACCAAAAGAAGAGTTTCAAAAACGACTTCATAAGGCAATAGAAAATGCAAAACAAAAATATAAAATCAAAGATTGAAGTTGCGGAGTAATAATTGCATATAAAGGCAGTTAAGAGAGTATACTCTACAATAAACTAATAAAAGGCATATAATGAAAATAGCAATTCCAGTAAAAGATGAGAATTTAACATTCTTTAGTAATGCAGGACATACTCCAAAATTCGCAATTTATGATTTAACAGGTTCAGGAATGTTCAGATCATTTAAATTAGACTCAGTAATAACAAATCCAAGAACAGACATTGACCATGACCATGCGGAAGAAGACCATGCTTGTGACCACGGACACGATGATGAAGAACATATCGCAGAACACAATAAAATGGGTATGGCTTTAAGTGAATGCAGTTACATAGTAGTTAAAAAAGCTTGTAAAAATACAGCAAACTCTTTTACTTCACAAGGTATAAAACTTGTAAAATATAATGGTGAAGCATTAGATGTAAATACGATATTAAAAGAGACATCAGCTTCGTTTAAATAAATCTTGTTCTAAAAACACCTAACTGCAAATTAAAATTATTCGACCTTTAGACTTTTTGAGTTAAACTATTTAAAATGAATATTTATTCACAAAAATAGTTTAAAACAAAAAGGAAATAATATGTGTAAAGATTGCGGTTGTACAATAGCAGGACAAGAACAACATCACCACCATCATCATGATGACTATGAACATGGAATTGTTCATGACCATGACCATCCACATGACAATACAACTTGGAGCTCATCTCACCAAGCAGCTCATGAAACTTTAAATCATAATCCCCAATTAAACGATGCAAAAACAATCTCTGTAATCAAAAAAATTCTTGATAAAAATGACCATGAAGCCTCACACAATAGAGCTCATTTTGATTCACACAAAGTTTTAGGAATAAATCTTATGAGTAGTCCTGGAAGTGGAAAAACATCACTTTTAGAAAATATCGCTGATATGGTAGATTTCAAATTTGCAGTTGTTGAGGGTGACTTAGAAACTTCAAGGGATGCTGATAGATTAAAAGCAAAAGGAATTGAAGCTGTTCAAATCCAAACAGGAAGTGCTTGTCACTTAGATGCTTTTATGGTTCACAAAGGTTTGCATGATATTAACCTAGACAATATTGATATTTGTTTTGTGGAAAATGTAGGAAATCTTGTATGTCCTGCTTCTTATGATGTTGGAACTCATTTGAATATTGTTCTTGTTTCAGTTCCTGAGGGTGAGGATAAGATTGCTAAATATCCAGTTATGTTTAGATGTGCTGATTTAATACTTATTACAAAAACAGATTTACTTCCATACTTTGAATATGATATTGAAAAAGAGAAAATGGAAGCTAGAAAACTAAAACCAAATGTAGATATTTTAGAAGTAAATGTAAAAGATAAACAATCTCTTCAAAATGTAATTGATTGGATTAATTTCAAAAGAAAGATGAGATAGAAATATGTGCTTATCAATACCATCAAAAATAAAAAGTATAGACACTGAAATGAACACTTGTATCGTTGATACAATGGGAGTTGAAAGAAGTGCTAGTTTAGATTTAATAGACCAAGATGTAGTGATTGGGGATTATGTTTTAATTCATATTGGATTTGCTATGAATAAGATTGATGAAGAAGATGCTTTGGAGTCTTTAAAAGTCTATTCGGAGATAATAGAAAAGATGGAAGAACAAGATAGATTAGAAGCAATTAAGCAATCTGATAATTGCCCAAATAGATAACACATGGAAAAAGAGTTACAACTAAAAGATTTATACGATGGTTTTAGAGATGCTAAAACCATAAAAGCATATAAACAACTAATTGATGAAGATCTAAAAGATTATGATGGAATTATAAATATCATGGAAGTATGTGGTGGACACACTCACACTATTATGAAATATGGAATTCCTCAATTAATAAATAAAAAAATAAACTTCATACATGGGCCTGGCTGTCCTGTTTGTGTAATGCCAAAAGAGAGAATTGATAGTGCTTATGAGTTAAGTTTACAAGAAGATGTAATACTTGTAACTTTAGGGGATATGATAAAGGTTCCAGGAAGTAAGGGAAGTTTACAAAATGCAAGAAGCCAAGGTGCAGACGTAAGATTCGTATATTCACCAATGGAGTGTATAAAAATAGCAAATGAGAATCCAAATAAAACAGTAGTCTTTTTTGCAATAGGATTTGAAACAACAACTCCAATGACTTGTGCATTACTTGAACAAGTAATAAAACACAATATTACAAATATACTTTTTCATATAAACCATATTACAGTTCCAGAAGTTATGCAAGTATTAGTGCAAAGTAGTGATTGTAAAATAGATGCTTTTTTAGGACCATCACATGTGAGTGTTATTAGTGGAAGTAAAATATATGAAGAGTTTCCAAGAGATTATAATAAACCAGTAGTTGTGGCAGGTTTTGAACCAGTTGACGTAATGCAATCAATCTCTATGATAGTAAAACAGTTCAAAGAAAAAAGAAGTGAGTTAGAAGTAGAGTATAAAAGACTTGTATCTTATGATGGAAACTTAAAAGCCCAAGAGTTAATGAATAAATACTTCAAAAAAGTTCCTTTTAAATTCAGAGGAATAGGAACAGTTGAAAATAGTGGCTATGAACTAAAAGAACAATATGACAAATACAATGCAAAAATAGTATATAAAGAAATCCTTCCCACAAAAGAAGTAAAAGACAACAAAGCCTGTAGATGTCCAGATATTCTAAGAGGAATAGCAAAACCCCACGATTGTAAAATCTTTGGAACAGTTTGTACTCCAACAAATCCAATTGGTGCTTGTATGGTAAGTAGCGAGGGTGCATGTAGTGCTTATTATAAATATGGAAATTTACTATAAAGAGATAACATGGATATAGAACAAATAAAACAAAGAATACAAAAATTCTCAGATGATAGAAACTGGGAAAGTTTTCACAATCCAAAAAATCTAGTTATGGCATTAACAGGTGAAGTAGGAGAACTAAATGAAATATTTCAATGGCTAAATTTTGAAGAGTCAATGAACTTGCCTGATGATGTATTAGAGCATACAAAAGAAGAAGTTGCAGACGTGGCTATTTATCTTCTTAGACTTTGTATGAAACTTGACATAAACCTTGAAGATGCCATATTAAACAAGATGACTAAAAATGAAAAAAAATATCCAGTTGAAACATCTCAAGGTGGAAGTAAAAAATATTCTAAGAGTAGGGAAGATAAGTGAATGATAATGTAAGTCAAGAGTTACTGATTTTATATTTAGATTATGAATTTAGTCAATTAAATTTATATTTAACAGAAGAACAATTAAATAGCATTGTTAATCAATTGTTCACTCCAAATGTAAGTTGTTCTATAACTTTTAGTTTTACAGAAGAACAATTATTAAATACAAAATATTCTAAAGAAGAAGATACTCTTTTTGATGTCTTAAATATAATAGAAAATAAGAAACAGCAAGTAGAAAAATTCATTAACTTATCTGATGATGAAAAAGGAAAATATAGTGCTTCTTTAAGTAAGCGAATTGCAAAAGAAAGATTATCTTCTCTCTATAAAAATACTCCTGATTATTTTATAAAACTAAGAAATGAAAGTATGACAGTAAAACAAAGTATTGATGAGATTTGGGGACAAGCACTAGACTTATTTGAACTATTAATAACTACAGCTATTGATATAACAATAAGCTATGATGTTGATATAAATGAAGAAAACGTTGATTTATATGAGGCTTTATCTAGATTGCAAGGTCGAGCTTGTTTATTATCAAATGAAATATTGGTACTTTTAAGAGCAGGTTTTGCAGATGGGGCATATGCTAGGTGTAGAACACTTTATGAAACAATGGTAATAAGTTGTTTTATTACTGATAATGGAAATGAAACGGCAAGAAGATATTTAGATTATAGTATTGTTAATGACTTAAATGAAGCGAAATTGTCTATTAAATATAATGAGATACTTGAAGATGATTTAATAAATAATTCTGAGATTGAAGAATTAGAAAAAGAAGTAAATCAGTTAGCATTACAGTATGGAGAATTATTTATTGAGGGTGATTATAATTGGGCATTAAATATAATTCAACCTAGAAATAAAAAGAAGATTCAATTTTGGGAAATAGAAGCAAAAGTTGATTTTGTTAAACATATGAAACCATTTTACAAATCATCAAGTAATAATATACATTCGGCTTCTTCTAGTTTATATTCTCATAGAGGTTCATCAAGTGAAGATTCTTATGAGGTTCTTATGGGACCAAGTGACTTAGGAATAAAAGTTCCTTGTGAATTAGCTTCTTACTTCATTAATATTACAACTTCAAATTTAATACTATATAAAACAGAAAAAACTGAACATATAATACAAATATCTTTATTGAACCTGATAAGGGAAGATTTACAAAAATGTTTAGATGAAATTGAAGAAGAGATATATAATTAAGAAATTTAAAAATAGGTTGAAAAATGACTAAAACAATAACACTAGCACATGGAAATGGTGGAGCTGAAAACAATGAGCTTATAAACAAAGTATTTTATAATGCTTTTAAAAATGAGATATTAGAAAAAAGTGAAGATGCAGCTGTTATTCAAAATGGAACATTAGCTTTTAGTACAGATTCATTTACAGTTAGTCCTTTGTTTTTTAGTGGAGCTGATATTGGAAAATTAGCCATTTGTGGAACTTGTAATGACTTAGCTATGATGGGAGCCAAACCAAAGTATCTTACTTGCTCAGTTATTATTGAAGAGGGTTTTGAAGTAGAGCAACTTGAAAGAATTGTAGCTTCCATGAAAAAAGAGCTTGAAGTAAATGGAGCTATTGTTGTAAGTGGAGATACAAAGGTAGTTCCCAAAGGTGCAGTTGATAAAATCTTTATAAACACTACAGGAATTGGAGAGATTCTATACAAAGGTATTAGCTCAAACAATATAACTACAGAAGATGTAATCCTAGTAAATAGAGATATTGGCGCTCATGGTGCTACTATTTTTGCTGCACGAGAGGGTATGGATATGAACTCAGACCTTAAAAGCGACTGTAACTCTTTATATCCGCAAGTAAAAGCTTTGATTGATGCAGGTATTAAAATAACAGCTTTAAGAGATGCCACGAGAGGTGGAGTGAGTGCTGTGTTAAACGAGTGGGCAAAACAATCAAATATTTGTATAGAAGTAGAAGAAGAAAAAATTCCAGTATGCGATGAGGTAAAAGGAATTTGTGAGATGTTAGGTTTTGAAGCAACAAATCTTGCAAATGAGGGAACTTTTGTTTTAGCAATTCCTAAAGAGGATGCTTTAAAAGCTATTGAAGTTTTACAAACATTTCCAGAAGCTTCAAAAGCTTGTGTTATTGGAAAGGTAACTCAACAATATTCTCAAAAAGTAATACTAAATAGTTCTTGGGGAACAAAAAGATTTTTAGATACACCAACAGGTGAACTTCTTCCAAGGATTTGTTAATGCACGAATATAGTATCGTTCAATCTTTATTAGAAAGTTGTGAAGAACACGCTAGAACAAATGACTCAAAAAAAGTTACAAAAGTAGTAGTAAAAATTGGAGTTTTAAGTGGAGTTGAACCTGATTTACTTCAAACTGCTTTTGATACTTTTAAAGAACAAACAGTCTGCCACGATGCAGTTTTTTTGATAAATCATCAAAAAGTGGTCATTGAGTGTTTTGATTGTGGCACGATTTCAACTTTAGAAAAAAATGAATTTTGCTGTCCAAAATGCCAAAGTGTAAATATAAAAGTTACAGATGGCGAAGATATGTATTTAATGAGTTTAGAACTAGAATAAAATTATTTATTAAAAGATACAAATAAAAGTATTCATTTTCCCACAAAGTTATGATATTATAATTTCCAGTAGAGGCTATATTCAAAGGCTTTAAAATGAAGAAAATAACTTTAGAAAGAGTACTTTATAAAAATTATTTGAGAACATCTCTTATATCAATATTTTTGATAGAGTTGTTTTTGGTATTTTTTTATTTTATAATAAATAAAAACATGATTGATAAAAGTGCAAACTTTTTATTAAATGATGTAGAAAACTCAATCTCCTTAATTGTAGAAAATCAAACACAATCAATAACTGAAGATTCCTTAGATTCTTCAATTCATCACTTCACTCAAATGAAACTTCCTTATGATGGTAAAATTCTTATAATCGACAATTCAGGAAAGATATTATTTGTTGATGAACAAATTCAAAATATACTAAATTTACAAGAAAATAAAATCAATATTTTTAGCCATCAAGATTTAAAAATTGTAAATTACTTCAAAGAGATTCTAAAAGAGAGAAATCTAAATAAAATAGTAATAAATAAAAAAAATTACCTTCTATTTTCTATAAAAGTTCCTAAAAATTCAACCTATGTTGTTGCTTTTATATCCGAAGATAAGATTTTAGATGGGATTCAAAATTTAGGAAAATATTATGAGAAATTAGCTTATGTTTTGGCCTTTTCTGTATTGATTTTTTTTATATTATTCTTTTTTTACGTATCTTTCAAAGCAAAAGAATTTACAGATAGAATTAATCAACCTTTATTAAAAATAATACAATTTACAAAAAATTTAGGAATGAAAAAAGATATAAAAAGCCTTGAACCTTGTGGTGTTTTTGAAATAGATAGATTAAGTAGTAATTTTAACAATATGATTGTTGAATTAGATAGAAGAACAAATAAACTGATTTTAGAAGAGACAAAAAGAATATACCAAGAAAGATTAGCAAATACAGATCCACTAACAGGTGCATACAATAGAAGATATTTAAATGAGTTTTCATTTGAGTATCTAAAAATTGTAAAAAGAGAGGATAAAGATTTATCTTTATTATTACTTGATTTAGATGATTTTAAAATTATAAATGATACTTTTGGTCATGAAATAGGTGATATTGTAATAAAAGAGTTGGTGAAAATATCAAAGGCAAGTATACGAGAAAGTGATTTGGTTGTTAGATTTGGTGGAGATGAGTTTATAATTTTATTACCTAATACGAATATTTTAAGTGCAAGATTAGTTGCAAATAAAGTTATGAATAAAGTAAACGAATATAATAAAGATAAAGAGTATAATTTCTCAATTAGTATAGGAACTTCATACTATCAAGCAGGAGATAACAGTATTGATGATTTAATTTCAAGAGCTGATGAGTCTTTATATGAGGCAAAAAGAGTGGGAAAATGTCGGATAGTTTGAAAAAACAATAAGTATTCATTTATTGATTGTTAACCAATTTTTATTAGAATAATAATATATACAAATAGGAATTATAAGATGTTATTAATGAAATTAGAGTCAAAAGAGAAATTTTCTTTTTTACAATTGGCTCACTACCTTGCAAGAATAGACAATAAATATGGAAAACAAGAAGAAGAGATTATTTTAGAATATTGTACTGAAATGGGAATAGAGAATTTAGATTCTTTTGATTTTGATAATTTTAGTTTAGACAAAATATTAAAAGATTTTAAATCAGAATCAAGTAAACGAATAGTAATTTTAGAGTTAATGATTTTAATTCATATTGATCATACTTTTAATTTAAATGAAAAAAAATTAATACAAAAAATATCAGAGAGTTTTGGAATAGACGTAAGTGACGTAAATGATTACTCTCAATGGGGAAAATCAGTTGCAATGTTATATGAAGTTGCTAAAATATTTGTAAATGAGAAAAAAATATAACAATTAGTATAATTTAAATTCTAATAGTAGGAATTTTTAGATAAAATGCATACATGGAAATAATAGAAACACTAAATACTAAAATTGATAAATTAATTCACGATTATGATAAATTAAGATTAGAAAATCAATCATTACAACAAGAATTAGATTCTATGAAAAATGAAAATGATGAACTAGTTAGAAATAATCAAGATATGTTTCTAAGAATAGATAGTACATTAACGTTAATAAAGGCACGAAATAGTGAATAAAGAAGTAACATTTCATATAAATAATATGGCATATACTATAACTATTGATGAAAATATATATTTAGAGCTTTCAAAATATCTAGATTTAGCAAAAAATAATGATACTAAAGATTTATTAGTTGCATATTTACGATTATCTCAAGAACATCATGGCTTAAAAAAAGATATTGAAGAAATTACAAATAAACTTTCAAGGTTTTGAAAATTAAAAGTTTTTCATTATTAGAAATGATAATTGCTATAGTTTTAATAGCTATTATTACCTCTTTCGCTATTCCTAAATTTACAAATTTAAATTACAATAAAAACATAACTACTTTAAAATCACAAGTGGCTTTAATCCAAAATGCAATAACAAATCAAAAAAGTAAAAATATTTTACTTTCAAATAATCAAGAAATAATCTCTTTAGATGAGGCAACTTTGAATAGTGTCGGAGAAAAACTTTTTACTAATGTAATAGATTTTTCAATTATTTCAACAAATACTACTAAAAAAGAGTCTGGAATGTGGGCAAAAACATCAAATAATTCTTATACTTTTTATCTCTCGCCTGATAAAAATATTCTATTCTCTTTTGAAGATGAAAAGATTATATGTAAAAGTTCAGTTGAGCTATGTAGTGAGATTGAATAATGTATTTTTATGAACTTGCTCTTTTAAAATCACCACTAAATAATCTAACTTTTCAAAGTGAAGAAAAATTAGATATTGGTGCAAAAGTTTTAATAAAACTAAGACAAAGAAAAAATCTAGATGAAGCAGTTGTAATAAAAGAAGTAGAAAAACCAACTTTTAAATGTACAGATATTTCAGAAGTTTCAAATGAGTATTTTGATGAGAAAATGCTTTTAATTGCCAACTTTGTATCTCAATATTATGTTTGTTCTCTTGGTGAAGCTTTGAGTGTTTATAACTGTTTTGATAAAAATATTAGTAAAAGTTTTGATGAAATAAAATTTGATAGTAAAATAGTTTTATCTTTTGAGCAAGAAAAAGCAAAAAGATTTTTAGATGAAAAAAAACAAGCTTTACTTTTTGCAAACACAGGTGCTGGAAAAACAGAAGTTTATATAAAAATTATAGAAGAGCATCTAAATCAAAACAAACAAGCAATTTTATTAATGCCTGAAATTTCCCTAACTCCTCAAATGGAAAAAAGACTTGAAAAGGTTTTTGGGAAAAGTGTAGCTATTTGGCACTCAAAAATCACAAAAAAGAAAAAAGAAGAAATTTTAAAAGGCTTACAAGAGGGAACTATAAAATTAATTGCAGGTGCAAGGTCAGCTCTATTTTTGCCATTTAGTAATTTGGGTGTAATTGTAGTTGATGAAGAGCATGATGAGTCTTACAAAAGTGATTCAAAACCTAGATTTCATACAAAAGATTTAGCTATTTATATGGCAAAAAAGTTTGATATTCAACTTATTTTAGGAAGTGCAACGGTTTCAGCTGGCTCTTTTCATAAAATCCCATTTTTTAGACTAGAATCAACTTACCATGATACAAATAAATCTTATAGTTTTGATGAAAGTGAAGCAAATCTTTCATTAAAAATCATAGATAAAATAGCAAAAACTATAGCTGGTGGAAACCAAGTAATCGTATTTTTACCAACACGTGCTAATTTTAAATATCAAATTTGTACAACTTGTGGGAAATCTGTTGAGTGTCCTTATTGTTCTGTTTCTATGAGTTTACATAAAAATGATTTAGCGCTAAAGTGTCACTATTGTGGATATGCCCAACAAATTCCTGAAACTTGCCCATCATGTCATAGTGGAATTATTCACAATCTTCGAGTTGGAACTGCTCAAATTGAAGAGGAATTAAAAGAATTATTCCCTCAAAAAGTGATAAAAAGATTTGACCGTGACCAAATAAAAACAAATACCCAGTTAAAAACTGTATTAAATGAATTTAACAAAGGTGAAATTGATATTTTAGTTGGAACTCAAATGCTTTCAAAAGGGCATGATTATCATAATGTAAAACTAGCTGTAGTTCTAGGGATTGATTCAGTTTTAAATATGAATTCTTATAAAGCTAGAGAAAAAGCTTTGTCGCTACTTATTCAAATATCAGGACGAAGTGGGCGAAAAGGTGAGGGTGAAGTTATTATTCAAACAAAAAATGAAGAGTTTTTTAATCACTATTTAAATGAATCAAATTATAAAGAGTTTTTAGAAAGTGAACTAGAGTTTAGAAAAGAGCTTTATCCACCATTTTTAAAGATGGCAAAAATCACTTTTTCCCATGCCAATGGACTTAAAATAAAAGATGAAATGGATTCTTATGTTCATCTTTTAAAAGCAAATAAAGAGATAGAAGTTGTAGGTTTTGGTCAAAGTCCTATTTTTAAAATGTCAAATAAATATAGGTATGAAATCCTTGTTCGCTCAAACAATATAAAAGCACTTTTAAATGCCTTACATAGTATTCAAAGTCCAAATGCTTCAATAGATATGGATACAATTTACTAAATTAACCTAAAATTAGTCTTCTTTGTAGTAAAATAAATCAAAAAATAATAGGAGAAATAATGGCTTATACAAAAGAAGAATTCAAACAATTAGTAGATGATATACAATCACAATCATGGTACAAAAATCCAATCGGATTTGGTATTGCAAAAGTAGATAGAGGACAAATCAATAAAGATAAAATACTACAAGCAACTTTCCCTTTAATAAATTGGAATGAAAATTTTGGAAGTGCAGCAGTATTATTAAACGCTTTAAAAGTTGCAGGTGAGAATGTTGATACTTCAAAATCTGAATTAGTATGCAAAATTTCTGATGACTTTTTAACTTCTTGTATTGAAGCTTTTAGACCATTTATACCTGAAGCAAAAGGTGATGTACATAAAAATGTTCAAGTTATTTCAACACTTGCTTCACTTCCAATAGATTCTGGATTAACAGGTGATGATTATAGAGTTGTATTTCTTTTCGAAGATGTTGCACCTGAAAGTACTGAAGCTGTATATTTAAAACTATATGCACTTTCAACTGGAAAAGCAGCACTTAGAAGTTTAAACTTAACTGGTGCATTTGGTAAATTACACAACTGCGCTTGGGTTGGAAATCAACCAATTGAACTTGACTGGTTAAGAGCAAACGAAATTGTATTAAAACTTTCAGGAAAATACCCAATTATCGATATGGTTGATAAATTCCCAAGATTCTTACAACACATTATCCCTGCTGATAACACAAGAATCCTAGAGACTTCAAAAGTTAGAATGGGAGCACAATTAGCAGCAGGAACAACTGTAATGCCTGGAGCTGCTTATGTTAACTTTAATGCAGGAACTTTAGGTTCAGTAATGGTTGAGGGAAGAATTTCATCTTCTGCAGTTGTTGGAGCTGGATCTGATGTTGGTGGTGGAGCTTCAATTCTTGGAGTTCTTTCAGGAACTGATGGAGTGCCAGTTTCTATTGGAGAAAACACATTATTAGGTGCAAACTCTTGTACAGGAACTGCAATTGGTGATGGTTGTATTTTAGATGCTGGTGTTACAATTTTACCAGGAACTAAAATCGCATTATCAGAAAAAGCAGTTGCTGCACTTAAAGAGATTAATCCAACTAAAGAGATTACAACAGTTATGAAAGGAAGTGATTTCCAAGGAGTAAATGGTGTTCACTTTAGAGTTAACTCTTCAAATGGTCAAACAATCGCTATGAGAAGTACTAGAGAAATTAAATTAAACGCTGATTTACACTAATCTTTATATTTTTATATGAATTAAAAGGTAAGAAGTTCTCTTCTTGCCTCTTTTTATTTTAACTCTAATCAACATATAACCACATATATCGTATAATCCCAACCTTAAACAAATACAAAACACAATAATAAAAGAGAAACATGATAGAACTTTCAAATGTATCAAAAAGCTATGGACCAAATGAGCTTTTTAGTGAACTAAATTTAAGACTAAATTCTGGTAATAAAATAGGTTTAGTAGGGCGAAATGGTAGTGGTAAATCTACTCTTTTCAAATTAATTCTTAATGAAGAACAAGCCGATAGTGGCGAGGTTATGATTCCAAGAAATTATAAAATTGGGGCATTAAAACAATATTTTGATTTTACTGAAAAAACTTTAATTGATGAAACAGCACTAGCACTTGCAGAAGATGATAAATTCAGTCTTTACAAAGTTGAAAAAATATTATTTGGTCTTGGTTTTTCTCAAGAAGATTTAGAAAAAGAGCCAAAATCATTTTCAGGTGGTTTTCAAATTAGAATAAATCTTGCAAAATTACTATTAACTGAACCAAATATGTTACTTCTAGATGAGCCAACAAACTACTTGGATATTTTATCTATTAGATGGTTAAAAGCCTTTCTTAAAAACTTTGATGGTGAAGTAATCCTTATTACTCATGATAGAGATTTTATGGATAGTGTTTGTACTCATACAATGGGAATTATCAGAAGAAATGCTTATATGATTGCTGGTGGAACAGAAAAGTTCTATGAGCAATTAGCAAGTAATGAAGAACACCATGAAAAACAAAAAATAGCTCAAGATAAAAAAATCAAAGAGCTTGAAGATTTTATTGCAAAAAATAAAGCACGTGCTTCAACTGCTGCACTTGCTCAATCAAAAGTAAAAATCTTAGAGAAGATGGATGTTTTAGAAGATATTGGTTATGACTCAACTTTAAAATTTGATTTTAATTATAAAGAAACACCTGCAAAATTCTTAGTTGAAGTAAAAGATGTAAGTTTTGGATATACAAAAGATAATATTTTATTTAAAGATATCTCTTTTGCTTTACAAAGAGGTGAAACATTAGGAATTATAGGAAAAAATGGTAAAGGTAAATCAACTTTATTAAATGTAATTGCAAATGAACTAAAAGCTTTAAGTGGAACTATTGATTATCATGGAAGTACAGTTTTTGGACACTTTGGACAAACAAATATTTCTCATTTAAATCTAAATAGCACAATCATGGACGAAATCCATTCAACAAATACAAAATTACCAGAATCAGTTGTAAGAAGTATTTGTGGTTTAATGATGTTTAGTGGAGATAATGCTAAAAAGAAAATCACACTTCTTTCAGGGGGAGAGAAATCTAGGGTAATGCTTGGAAAAATCATCGCAAAAGATGTAAACTTACTTTTCCTAGATGAGCCTACAAATCACCTTGATATGGATTCAATTGCAGCATTAACAAAAGCTATTAAAGCCTTTGAGGGTTCTAGTATTATTGTAACTCACAGTGAAGAGTTATTAAGAGCAGTTTGTGATAGATTGATTGTATTTGCAAACGATGAAGCTACTTGTTTTGATGGAACTTATGATGAGTTCTTAGAAAAAATTGGTTGGGATGATGATGTTGTTGAAGTAAAAAAAGAAAAAGCCGTTAAAGTTAATAAAAAAGAGAGCAAAAAACTTAGAGCTGCTATTGTTTCTGAGAAATCTAAAGCAACAACACCAATTAAAAAACAGATGCAAGAAATAGAAGAAGAGATTGAAAAATTAGAAGATTCACTTGAAGATGCTAGAGTAAAACTTTCAAGAGATATTCCAAAAATTGAGAAAAATATAGAAGATAAATTTTCTCAATTGGAAGCTTTACAAATCAAACTTGATCTTATGAATAAAGAGTTTGAAATAAGAATGAATGAGGTTTAAGCTAATAATAGCTTAAAGCTCTTAGGCGTAAATAGTCTAAGAGTCTCACTCTTTTGTGATTTTAACTCATTTGAAAAACCACTTTTGCTAAATATTACAAAAGTATCCACATTTAAATCTGCTGTTTTACAATCTTCTTTTAGTTTATTTAATTCATTTTTCTTTAGTTTTGAATTTACATATTTGCAATTTCCAGCGATAATTTTTCCAGATGTTGTTTTTGCAACTAAATCAATTTCAACTTTTTCATCCCAATATTTACCAAATTGTTTAATAGGATCTTCTGTAAAAGAGTCTCTAAGACACTCCATTGCTAACTCTTCAAAAATAAAGTTTCCAAATTCAGCTTGTTTATTTTCATAAAGCTCATAAAACTCCTTGTATTCTTTTTCTTTGATTCCTTTATAAATTGGAGAAACAAAAGCAAACCAAAATCTTAAAAAAGGTGTTGTAAAAAGAAGTTTTTTAGAAATTTTATCATCACCTCTTTTTTTTGCTAAGTGATGTTGTGAAGATTCAATTTCTATTATTCCTCTATCTACTAGTTTTTCAACACATTTCATCCCCTCTTCAAAGCTAACAAATGCTCTTTTAAAAGATGAGTTTGTTCTTCTGTCACCTTGGGCAATTCCTGTTAAAATTGCATGGTCAACTTTATATCCACCACTTATTGTGTTTATTTCGTATCTAAGATTTGTATATTCATTTAGAATATGTTTTTCGATTAACTCAAGTAGAGGTTTTGTTGTATCAATTTTTATATTTAATCCACCAAATACTATAAAGTATTGAACAGCTGTTTCCATATCTGTGATTTTGTTTTCCGTACAAAAAGTTCTAAATTGATTTTTTGTTGATTGATCTATTAAAATAATGGTAAATCCTTAATTTTTATTATATTTTTGCAAAAAATTATTAAAAGAGTTTGCAAATTGTTGAGCATCTTTCTGAGAAAAAGGGGCAGGGCCTTTTGTAATCTCTCCGCTATCGCGTATCTCTTGCATTAGATTTCTCATTGCAAGATACTGTTTTATATTGTCTTTTGTGTACATAGAACCTCTATGGTCAATTGCATGGGCATCTTTATCTATTGTTCTATCTGCTAGTGGAATATCCGCTGTAATTACTAAATCGTTTGAATTTAACATTTCAACAATTTTATTATCAGCTTCATCTGCACCAAGGTCAACAATTATATATTTTATATAATTAGAATGACCTATATTTATCTTTTTATTTGCAATTACAATTGTATCTAATTTTTGTTTTTCAATAGCCCTTAAAACAATTGGTTTTAAAAGATTAGGGAAAGCATCACCATCTATAAAAAGTATCATATTTTAAACAAATCTTTCGGGTCTATATGTGAAGAATCTTTTGTTGCTTGAAACATTAAGGTATTATTAACACGACCAACCACATATCCTTGTTTTATCCATTTTCCCACAACTAAAGTAGGTGAAATTTCATCTAAGTGAGAATAAATCGTATGAAGTCCTCCCTCGTGTTGAATAATCACAACATTATCAAGCATTCCAGCATTTTTCTTTGCATAAACAACTTTACCATTTAAAACAGAAACAACTTTTGCTTGATTTTCATCACTTTTTAAAACTATAGATTCATTAAATAGTTTGATTTTATAAACAGGGTCATAATATGTTCCAAAATTTTTAACTACTTTAAATGACTTTAATGGGGCAATTGTTTTTTCACCTTTATATTTTATAATTGTAATTCCATCTGTTGATGAACCAATTTTTCTTACATCAAGATTTAGAGTTTTTGCATATCTTTGATTTCTTACATCAGAAGTTTGAATTTCATCTTGTGGAGCTTCATCTTCAACATTTGAATTATTATTACTATTTCTTTTTTGTGATAGCAGTGCTTGTAATCTTTTTCTTTTCTCATCTTCAGCAGCTGCCGCTGCTTCTTCAGCTTTTTTTGTCTCTTCTTGTTTTAGAATATTTAATTCAGAAAGAAGATTTTTTAATGATTCTTGCTCTTTAGCAACTTTATTTAACTCTTCTTGATAAGATTTATGTTGTTGCTCTAAACTAGAAAGAGAACTTGAATGTTTCTCTTTTAAGTTAGTTAATTTATCTTTTGTTTTTTGCCTATCATTAATATATGAAGAAATCTTTTCTATATCTTTTTGATTATTTTTTGTATTTGCAGATAAGGCACTATAATTTGTATTTAATTTTAGAACTTTATCTTTTGAATGTTGAGATAATAAAGTATAAATTTCACTATCTATTAACTCTTGTAAACTATCTTCCGATGCTAATTTTACTGCAATTGAAATAGAAAACTCTTCAATAATAGTATCTACAATTTGTTCTTCACTAGTAGTTTTTTCTTTTATTAATTCAGAAGATTTAGATTTAAGTTCATCTAATTTAGTTTTTGCCTCTTCTAATAGTTTTTGATGCTCATCAATATCAGAATTTATCTGCTTAATATCTTTTTCAATATTAGTTATATTCGCATTTTGACTCTCAATTTGATCAGCCAAATTTTTTATCTTTAATGAAGTACTCTCTTTTTTGTCATCGCTAGAATTAAGTTTTTCTGTATTTGTTTGTATTTTTTTGTCAATATTAGATGCAGCAAAAATAGTGCTTATAAATACTATTAATAAAAAAACTATTTTGTTAGTCATTAGTTATCTTATATTTTAGTAATACACCAAATATTGTAAACATAGAAATACTAAATGATAAGGAAAATATTTTTACTAATTCAGTAAATAAATTTATATCAATATCTACTATTTCATGTAATTCTAGTGGGAATAATACAGTCATATTATTAGAAACATAATATAAAAATGCAGCTGAAATTAAAAATGATAATAATGAACTCAACAATGCATAATTTAATATTGAGGAAGCACTATATAAAATTGAAGCTCCATGTAGTCTTAAAATGGATATTTTAACGCTTTGTTCATGAAACCATAGTTTTATTTGTTTTGCAATAATGATTATTGCAAAAATTGTAATAATAAAAAATAGTATGAAAGATACACTATTTAATAAAAGCAAAAGTAGATATATTTGATTGTGATTTTTATAGAAAACTTCAACCTTTCTTACATTTTTATTTTGTAATAAAGTCTGTTTAATATCATCTAATTCACTAGTTGTTGGAAAAATCTCTAAATAAATTTGATAAAAATTTGGAAGTTTTTGTTTTAATAATTCAACAGATGTCTCTGATAAATTAGATTGGATACTTGAAATAATTTTATCATTTGGTAAATTTTGTATCTTTTCTACTTTAATACCAGCTAACTCTTTAATAGAATCTTTTTCCACGGGATTAGTTGTAACTATAATTATAGAATAATCCCTTGAAATCTTAGATTTATAATTATCAACTACATTATCTATTAATAAAAATATAGAAAATGTAATTAACATTGAAAGTAAAGGAATTAAAAAAGCGAATAAATTTTTAAGAAACTTCATAAATAATTCCATCTTCAATAGATAATTGTCTAAACTTAATTCCTAAGTTTTTAGGAACTCTATGTGTTACAACAACTATCGTAATTCCTAATTGCTCATTTGCACCTTTTAATAAATTCCATACAACTTCAGCTGAAAAATCATCAAGATTTCCCGTTGGTTCATCTGCAATTATTATTTTTGGGTTATGTGCAAGTGCACGAGCAACTGCTACTCTTTGTTGCTCACCACCACTTAATTCATTTGGATAGTAACCAGCTCTATGTGAAAGTCTTACATGAGCTAGCAGTTTGTTAGCTTGGTCTTTTGATATGTCATCTGAATAACCATTTATTTTAAGTGGAATCATGATATTTTCTTCGATAGTATACTCATTTATAAGTTTATAATCTTGAAAAATAATACCAATGTCTTTTCTTAAAACTCTTAATTTTTTACCTCTAATTCCAAAAACTTCTTGGTTTTCTATCTTCAAACTACCATGTTTTAGAGGAATATCTCCATAAAATGATTTTAAAAGTGTTGATTTTCCACTTCCTGAATTTCCACCTATAAAAATAAATTCTTTAGGTTTAATAGAAAAGTTTCCTTTTTTAATAACATATTTATTGTCATCATATGAAAGATAAATATTTTTTGCTTCAATCATTTACTTAAAATCTCTTTTAATTTTTCGTGGGCATTTATATTTGAACTTGTTGGAAGTGGATTCCCTTGATAATAAGAGATAGTTCCATCATTTACATAAAGATATTTTGTTACAGGTCTATCAAAATTCCCCATAGTTATCTTTATTAATCCAGAATTCTCACTATTTTCAATAGTATAAAGCTCTTCCACATGAATAAAATAGTTTTTTTCTATTATTGATTTTGTTGGAATAGTTTTTAAAGTCCTAAGAAAATCTATTTTAAAATCAAAAGAGAAATCAAAATTCAGATTTATATTTTCATCTTCATTTTGTGCTTCTAAAACTACATCATAGATATTTTTACCTTGTTTTTTCCATCTATCTTCATATTTACTAGATACTGCCAAATCTTTGTTTATATCAATTGTAATTCTTCCTTTTGGAAGATTAGTTAAAACTTCTGTACAAAAATCAAAATATTTTCTACTATCAGTTCTAAGCTCCAGTGTTCCAGCAATTTTTAAAACTCTTAAAGCTTCATTTACAAATTCATTCGAATAGATTCTTCTATGTGGTTTTTTATCCCAAGGAACAGGAAAATGTACAAATATTTTTCCAACTTTATTTGATTCAATAAATTCCATAAAAAGTCTTGCATCATAATTTACAACTAAAACATTTGTAATATTTTGAATTTCAAGTTGTTTTAGTAGTTGTTCAATTGATGGATAGTGAATTTCTAGTCCAATAAATTGAATATTAGGATTCGTTTTAGCTTGGTGTAATAGATGTCTTCCACTTCCAAAACCAATCTCAATTTGAATCTCTTTATCTGTATTAAATTCATCAACAAAATAGTTAATATCTTTTAAATATAAATGTTTTGGTTCATTTTTAAATTTTAGATTATTTGTATTTGAAAATAAGATATTTGAATTATTTAAATTAACATAAGCATTTAAAGCATTTTTTACCAACGTAACAGGCGATATTCTTGTTACTTTATCAGCTTTTATCATAAAATTATCATCTTTTGGTTTTAGTGATAATAAAAATTCTTTACCTTCATTTTTTAATGCAATTTTATACTCAATTCTTCTTACTTTTTCAGTAAAATTATAAGACTTTGCAATAAACTCAAAATCTACCCCATCTTTTTGTGATGGGATGTTAATTAACTCTTTTTTTTCAAATACTATATGTGGCATTTATCTTCTTATTATAATTTTATTTTTTCTAATGTTGAATCAATTTTATTTTGTTCTAATTTCGCTAAAGCTGAGCTTGGATTAGAAAAAGTATTAAAACTCATCCCTTGAACTGCATCTGTATTACTTTCTAAGCCATCTTTATCAACAGCTATAACTTTATAATAGTAAGCTTTTCCGCTATTTTCTGGTGTATCAATATATTCTAAAGTATTTGCATTAACTTCTTTTATTTTTGAGTATCCAAAGAGTTTGAATGTACTTCTATGTATTTCATATTTTATTACATCAGCTGTTGGAGAAGCATTCCACGATATTGTAATTCTTTTAGATTCATTATTTGATGCTCTAACATTTGTCGGACTTGCTGGAAGAGCTTTTGTTTTTCCAATAACTACTTTTGTAGGTGCAGCTTCTACATCATCAAAACTGAAAGCTTTAATTCTATATTTGTAACTTGTATTATTATCTAATCCAGTATCAACATACTCTGCCTGAAGTCTTTGTTTTATAGTTTTTAAAAGTATCCACTCATTTATGAATGTATTATATTTTTCAATTCTATAATATCCTACTCTGTTATCAGGATGTGGTCTCCAAAGTAATTTTACACTATGAGGTAAATTAGAAATTGCTTGTGCAAATTCAACAGGTATAATTCTAGGAAGTGTTTCAACAATGTATGCATCTGTTGTTTTTGATTCAATTCCTCCTTCTATTATTGAAGAAATTTGATAAGCATATCTCGTTTTAGGCTCTAATCCTTTATCTACATAATGTGTTGCATATTTGTTTTCAAGTACTTTTACAAGTTTTAATTCATTTGAATCTTTATTTAGTTCAGTTCTATAAAAATTGTAACCAATAACTCTTGGATCACTTACTTTTTCCCATTCAAATCCTATATTTGCCATATCGGGGATAGATTTTATAGAGCTGTAATTTACTATTTCAATAGAATTATCCACTTTTGGTTTTGTTGCTGGATTTAAGGTATCAATTATATTTGTACAACCACTAAGCAAAAGTATTAAAGTAGCTAATGATGTTGTTTTCATTAAGTTTGTCATTTATATTCTCCTCTTGAAAATTAGTATTTAAGAATTCATCCATATCTTTTGGTAAATTTGCTTTAAATCTCATTTGCTTATTTGTAATAGGATGAGTTAAATAAAGATAATAAGCATGTAAATAAAATCTATTTATTTTATTTAATTCGCCCTTAAAACCATATAAATTATCTCCCAATATATGCCTATTTATCGAACTTAAGTGAACTCTAATCTGATGAGTTCTTCCAGTGAACAATTTAGCTACTATTAATTCAAAATTCTCTTTTTTGCTTAATGAAAGTTTATGAAATGCAGATTTTGCATTTCTTCCATTTTCATCAATTGCCATTTTAAGTCTATTATTTTGACTTCTAGCTATTGACTTATCAATTATAATATTATCTTTTAAAGGCATATCTACTATTGCTAGATAATATCTTCCCATAGATTTATCTTCAAGTTGTCTAGAAAGTCCTAAATGTGCTTGATTCGTTTTTGCTACAACCATAACACCACTTGTTCCTTTATCTAATCTATGTACAATTCCATGTCTTTCTTCTCCACTAATTGTTGATAATGAGATATTATTTAACTTTAACCAGTCAACCAAAGTTGCATCTTTAACGCTTGGAGCATCATGTACTGTTAAGTTATATGGTTTATTTATAACCAAAATATCATCATCTTCATAAATGATTTCAACATTTTTATCTTTTAAAGACTCTTTTACAAAATTTTCATCTTTAACTGGATTTAATTCAGCATCAGGGAAATGAACATCAATACTTTGACTCTCTTTTAATTTAAGTCCTGTTTTACTTACAATCTTGCCATCTACTTTTACGTACTCTTTTTTGATTAGTTGTTCAATTTGATTTCTTGAAGCATCAATATTTAATGCTAGAAATTTATCTAGTCTATTTGTTTCAAAAACAATAAAATTTTTATCCATATTTAGATACTCTTTCACTATGCGATTATTTGATAAAAGAATTATTTCCCATTTTGATTATTTGTTAATAATATTTGTTTTACCTTTGATATTTATATCATACCATTTAATTGGTGAAACTAACGAAAGGTTAGCTAATAAACAATTAGTATATTATGCAATTTCTATTTTTATATTCATGTTTGTTTTTATTTTACCAATCAGAAAAAAGATTAGAATCATTCCAATTTTATATTGGTTAGGAGTTATATTATTACTAGCTGTTGAATTTGTTGGTGTTACAAAGTTAGGAGCGACTAGATGGTTGCCTGTTCCAATTTTAGGTACAACAATTCAGCCTTCTGAATTAATAAAACCAGTATTTATTTTGATGCTTGGATTTTTAATCCAACATAAACCACCACCAAAAAATGGTTATAATCTTTTAGATTTTGTCTATTTTTCTTTTTATATTTTATTACCATTTGTATTAATTGCAAAAGAACCAGATTTAGGAACAGCACTTGTTTTACTTTTGGTAGGTTATGGAATCTTATTTATTGTTGGTGTAAACTGGAAAATTTGGGCAACTATTATTATTGTAATTGGTATTTCATCACCATTTATTTATACATATTTAATAAAAGATTATCAGAAAAAAAGAATAACAGATTTTGTTTCAGAAGAGCCTAGTTATCATGTTCAGCAATCAATTATTGCTATTGGTTCAGGTGGACTTACTGGAAAACAAAGTGAAGATGCAACTCAAACTCAACTTAAATTTTTACCAATTGCTACTAGCGATTTTATTTTTGCATATTTTGTTGAAAGATATGGATTTATAGGTGCAATTGGATTGATATTTTTATATGCCATCATAGTCATGCATTTACTCAGTATGAACTATTATTTTAAAGATGATTATATAATTAGGGTTTTTGCTTCTGGGTTAGGGCTTCTTATTTTCTTTAACATGAGTGTTAATATTTTAATGGTTATTGGTTTTGCACCAGTTGTTGGACTTCCTTTACCACTGTTTTCTTATGGGGGGAGTTCATTTATTAATTTTATAGTTACATTTGCTATTTTAGAAAATTTATTAGCATTTAGATATATGAATTTATACAATTATGAAAGAAAGTTATAACAAGGAAAAAGTTAGATTTTTCCTTGTTTTTCTAATACATTATTTAAAATTTCTAAATCATAAATTGAATCACCACATGCTTTTTTATCCGTAATAATATTTATAATCTCTTTCTCTTTCTCATTTACATAGCTATAATTTAAAATATAGTCTCGTTTTAATAAATCTAATGTATTGGGATCTTCACATAAAGAGTCTTGAATCTGTTTTTTAAATTTATTTCTCAAAATATCATCTTCTAAATTAACTTCGTTAAGTTGGTATTTGTAATAAATATTTTTCTTTTCTTTGTTTATATCTATTAAAGTACTATTTATATCTATTTGCATTGGTAAATTATCTTTTAAACTTGCAATCTCTTTTTCTAGACCATAATCTTCATAAAAATAGAATTTACCTACTTCAATAAAAAAATTAATAGAAAAAAATAGATTTATACTTACTAATACTTTTGATAAAAATGACCATAATTTTAGACCTTTATATTTATTTGCTGTTCTAAAAATTATTAAAAAAATAGCAAAAGAATAGATTGTAAGAACAAGATATAAAAAAAACTCCGTATAATTTTCTTTATTCTGGGCATAGATGCTATCCATGAAAATTATTTCAAAAAAGAGTTCAATTAAAAAAGATACAAATATAAACCAAAACCAAAATACGATTGGAAAGGAACTCTCTCCTTTTAAAAGTCTATAGAAATAATTTTTATTTTCATTTATTGTCATTGTTTTCCCTAATATAATCTGTATTGTACATTAAATCTTAGTTTCGTAGATGTTTGAGGTTTTGGATAATCTTTGTATGCAATCTCAATTAATTCAAGAGAATAATCATCTAAAACAGCATATCCAGATGAATTTATTACTCTTAAATTTGTAATACTTCCATCAGGATGAAACATAAATTCTATAACATTTACTCCACCAATTTTGAGTTTTGCTGCAATTGGAGGATAACCTAACCTATTTAAAACCCTTTGGGTAATGGTTTGAAAATTACCTAAATTCTTTTCTAAATAAGCTTTTTGTACCTTTGTGAATTTATCATACTCTTCACCATATAATTTTTGAAGTTCATTTAAAATTTCTTTACTTACTGGTTCTTTTTGAGCTAAAAAGTTTTCTAATGTTTTATCTTGGATAGATTCTTTTTCATTTACAATTTGTTCATTTAATACTTTTTTTTGTAACTCTTTAGATTTTTGAACATCAACTTTTTTCGCATAGTCAACTTTTTTTTGAATCTCGTTTGGTATTACTTCTTTTTTTACAATCTCTTTATTTGGTTTAGGAGATTCTATTTTATTTTCAACTTTTGGTTCAACTTTTTCTTCAAATGTTTTATTTATTTTTGGTTCTTCTTTTTTGATTTTTACAAATTTTACATCGGATTTTTTGATTGTTTTTTCTTCTATTTCACTGTTTTTTGGAAATTCATCATTCTTATACATCTTAAATAGAAAGAAATGTAAAGATATTGAAATAATAAAGGCAAGTATAATAATTTTCATAGCGCGATTATAATACAATTACGCTAATAAATGATTAATAGGAATATAAATGTTTGATAAATCAATTAAAGCTTATGAAGAAGCTTGTGAAGTAATTCCCGGAGGAGTTGATTCACCAGTTAGAGCTTTTAAAAGTGTTGGAGGAACACCACCTTTTATTGAAAAAGGGGAGGGTGCTTATCTATTTGATATAGATGGAAATAAGTATTTGGATTTTGTACAAAGTTGGGGGCCACTAATTTTTGGTCATTGTGATAAAGATATTGAAAATGCTGTTATTGAAACTGCAAAAAAAGGTCTATCTTTTGGCGCACCTACTGTTCTTGAGACACAATTAGCTACTGAAATTGTTGAGATGTTTGATAATATTGATAAAGTTAGATTTGTAAGCTCAGGAACTGAAGCTGTAATGAGTGCTATTAGACTAGCACGTGGAGTTACAGGGAAAAATGATATTGTAAAATTTGAGGGTTGTTATCATGGACACTCGGATTCACTGTTAGTACAAGCAGGTTCAGGAATGGCTACATTTGGAAGTCCAAGTAGTCCAGGAGTTCCAGCTGATTTAACAAAACATACACTTTTATGTGAATATAATAACATCGAAAATCTAAAAAAATGTTTTGCAGATAGTTCAGATATTGCTTGTATTATAATTGAGCCAATTGCTGGAAATATGGGATTAGTTCCTGCAAGTGATGAATTTTTAAAAGCTTGTAGAGAATTATGTGATGCAAATGGTGCATTACTTATATTTGATGAAGTAATGACAGGATTTAGAGCTTCACTTAAAGGTGCAAGTGGGATTTTAAAAGTTCAAGCTGATATTATTACATTCGGAAAAGTAATTGGTGCTGGAATGCCAGTTGGTGCTTTTGCCGCTAATAAAAAAATTATGGGATACTTAAGTCCAGATGGAGCTGTTTATCAAGCTGGAACTTTAAGTGGAAATCCAGTTGCTATGGCTGCTGGATTAGTAAGTCTTAGAAAATTAAAAGCAAATCCTTCTGTATATACTGAATTAAGTGAAAAAGCTTTAAGATTAGTAAATGGCTTAAAAGATGTAGCAAGTAAAAATGGTATTTCTTTACAAGTTAATACAAGAGGAAGTATGTTTGGTTTCTTCTTTTGTGATAATGAACCAAAAAACTTTAAAGAAGTAGGTCTTTGTGATTTTAAAAGATTTGCTACATTTCACCATGAAATGTTAAAAAAAGGTTTTTATTTTGCTTGTTCACAATATGAAGCAGGATTTATTTGTACTAAAATTACAAATGAAGATATTGACGCTTGCATTAATGCAGCTGACGAAGTTATGAAAAATTTATAAAAAAAAGGAATTAATATGCCAACAATTAAAAATGTAGAGTTAACAAAAAAAGCAAATGTTTATTTTGATGGAAAAGTTACAAGTAGAAGTTTTGTAGATGCAAATGGTGTAAAAAAATCTTTAGGTATTATGATGCCAGGTGAGTATACTTTTGGTACAAATGAAGCAGAACATATGGAAATTATTTCAGGAAAAGTTGAAGTTTTAATCGCTTGTGGTGATAGTAATTGGGAAACTGTAAATGGTGGAGAGTATTTTGAAGTTCCTGCTAATTGTAGTTTTGAAATAAAAGTATTAGAATTAACAGATTATTGTTGTACTTTTATAGCATAATTTTGGTTTAAAATGGAAGATAAACAAAATAATATTAAACCAAAACACCAAGATAAAGTTATCGCTTTAGATAACTTATCTTTAGGGATTTCAATAGTTGCAGCAATCATCATAGGTTTTGGTATTGGGTATGGCTTAAAACAATTAACTGGATATACGTGGACTTTATGGATTGGTATTGCATGGGGAATTGCAGCTGCTATTATGAATGTTTATAGAGCATATAAAAGAGCTCAAAAAGAGTTTGAGGGTATGGAAAATGATCCAAGATACGCTTACAGAGCAAAACATGGAGATAAATCTTTTGATAAAGATGATGATGAAGATTAATCCAGAGATTCTAAAATTTGCAAAGGTTTTTATTATTTTAGACCTTTGTATTATTTTATATTCATTTATATTTCAAGACTATTTATGGTTTTTAAATGTACAAGTTGCATTTTTCTCTTCATTGTTTATTACAATTGCTTCTTTTTTATCTTATAAAAACAATATACAAAATAGATTATCAAATCTTGATTTAACAAAAAGTAATAATCAATTTGAAGATAGAGATAAAATTGATGAGATAGATGATCCTTATGATTTATATACTGAATATGAAGAGATACCAGAATCAGAATTAACAAGTGAAAAAATAAAAGAGATTTTAAATGATGAGAAATCAAAAGTGAAAAGAAACTCTTTTAAAAATACTCTTTTTTCAGCAAGTGGATTTTTATCAATTTACAGAGTTTTAGGTTATGGAATTTTAATATTTGGTTTTTTTGCTTTAAATAATAATAAGATTTTTCTACCAATTGCTTTTATAATAGGATTGGGAGTTGTTCCTCTTGGAGTTTTATTTTCAAAGCTTATAGAAAAAAAGCTTTGAAAATTTAAAGAATCAAAGGTAAATCAATATTTACTTTTGTTTCATCTGCAGTTAAAATAAAAGAGTTATTTTCTTTAGTAATTATTGAAGAGAAGTCACTTTTTTTGTTTGATGAAATCTCTACACTTATTAAAGAGTACTTTTTATTATCAATTTTTATATACTCTCCAATTTTTAATAAAATAGAACAAGTTACATTTTCTTTATCTCTAAAAGCTTCAAAAATATTATTTAAAGTTTTTATAAATGTACTTGCATCTAGTTTAAACTCTGGAATTGATGGGTCATAGTTTTTTGTAAAATTAATTTCATTTTTTATTTTACTTGTTGAAATAGCTAAATCAACTAAAGTAAAGATATTTGTTGTATTAATGTTCTTAATATTAAGACTAGACTCTTTTTTTACCATAGCACTTTTGTAAAGTTTCATATGAATTTCATCTTCATTCTCATACATTACAGTTATAGCATAAAAAGTATAGTTCTTAATATTTAAATCAATATAAGATGTTTGTGCTCCAAAAGTTTTTGGAGCATAAGTTAAAGCTAAATCAAAAAGTTCTTTTTGTTTTATTCTATTCAATAAAAACTGAGCCTCAGAATTAGAATAAAGTATTTTTGCATTAGATGAAAAAGATAAAATAGGGTTTAAATCTAACTCTACCCATTCTTCAAAAAAACTCATAATATTAACTTTCTACGTAATTTTTAAGGTTTTTACCTACTTTTGGATGCTTTAATTTTTTAATAGCACTTGATTCAATTTGTCTAACTCTCTCTCTTGTTACAGAAAGTTCTTTTCCAATCTCTTCTAATGTTCTATCACTTGCATCTTCCATAAGACCAAATCTCATTCTAATAACAGCTTGTTCTCTTTCATTTAATTGACCTAAAATCTGATCAATTTGACCTTGTAAGTCCTCTTTCATGATATTATCAACTGGTGTTGGAGCTTTTTCATCAGGAACAAAATCTCCAAATTTACCATCATCATCACTTCCAATTGGAGCTTCTAAAGATACAGGCTCTTTTGTGATTTTTATTACTTGTTTTACTTTATCAACTGGTAATCCAACTTCTTTTGCAATTTCTTCAACATCTGGCTCTTTACCATTCTCTTGAATACCTTTTCTGATGATTTTATTAATTCTATTAATAGTCTCAATCATATGTATAGGAATTCTAATAGTTCTAGCTTGATCTGCAATTGCTCTTGAAATTGCTTGTCTAATCCACCATGTTGCATAAGTAGAGAATTTATAACCTTTTTTATATTCAAACTTATCAACAGCCTTCATAAGACCGATGTTTCCTTCTTGAATTAAGTCAAGGAATGGTAAACCTCTATTTGTATATCTTTTTGCAATAGATACAACAAGTCTAAGATTTGATTTTGCCATTCTTGTTTTAGAAGTATCAGTAATTTGTTTACCTCTTTTAATTTGTTCAAGAACATCTTTTAACTCTTCAGGTGCTAAATCAAATCCACCTTTTGAAGCTTCTTTTGTTTGGAAAAGTTTTTTAATTTCCATATAAGAAGAAACCATAGTTGCTTCTGGAACCATTGATGTAATTTGTGCTTTTGTTAAATTTACAATGTTATCTAAAATCTTTTTATGATTTTTTAATAGTGTTTCATTAAATAGAGGTAATTTATACTCTAATCTTTTTAATTCACCATCAAAACCTGTATCAGATTTTAAAGCTGTTTCCATTGCTTTTACAATTTCAGTAATTAACTTAGATGTAGGTCCTAAATCTAATAATGCCTCTTTTAAAATTCTTTTTTTGAATGCAACAGCAAGATTAAAAGTCATTTGATCTGTTTCATCATCTGATTTTGCAGTCTCTTTTGCAGCAAATTTAAGCCAATCTTTTTTAGCTTTTTCTAAAATTTTAAATGCTTCAATAATAGTTTGTGCTCTTTTATCAAGTTTTTTTAATTTTTTAGCACTATTTTTTTCACTATCTTCGTCATCACTAGATTCAGTTTCTTCTTCCTCTACAATTTCATCTTCGATTTCATCTTCTTCTTCAGTTTCAGAATCATCATCGTCAAAATTTCTAAATAACTCTTTTACTTTTCTTTCTCTATTTACCAATGGTTCTTTATATTCTAAAATAAAATCAATTAGGTAAGGTACGTAACAAATGGCATCAAGAATAATATCTTCACCCATTTCGATTCTTTTAGAGATTTCAATCTCTTCTTCTTTAGTAAGTAATGGAATTTGTCCCATTTCTCTTAAATACATTCTAACAGGAGAATCTGATCTTGACCACTCAAGTAACTCTTTATTTTTTAATAAATCGTAAACATCATCTTCATTCTCTATTAACTTTTCTCTTAATTCTTTTCTTTTTTTAGCTTCTTCAGCATTCATTCTTTTTGCTTGTTCTTGAGAACTAATTACAGTTACATTATATAATTGTATTAAAGCTAGAAGTTTTTTGATGTTTGGACCTGAAGGTGCTTTGGGAAAGATTTTAATGATTTTTTCGTAAGTAAGTACTGATTCTTTGTACTCTTTTACTAATTGTTCGATAGTTTTATTTATATCTTTTACACTCATGGTATTAGGAAATCCTCTTTCTAAGATGGTCGGATATTATACCCAAATTAGTTAAACATTTAATTAAAAAAAAAGGATTTAAACAAATATTACTAAAAAATTAGCTAAAATGCATTCTTTTTGAAAATATTTATTTAATAAATTTTGAAATTTATTAAATTCAAGGACATATAATATGAATAAAATTACTGGTAAAGTATGGAATTTTGGGGCTAATATAGACACTGATGTTATTATTGCAGCTAGATATTTAAATAGTTCAGATCCTGAACATTTAGCAAAATATGTTATGGAAGATGCAGATCCTGAGTTTCCTAAAAAGTTACAAAGAGGTGATATTATCGTTGCTGGTGAAAATTTTGGTTGTGGTTCAAGTAGAGAACATGCTCCAATCGCATTAAAAGCTGCAGGAGTTGCTGCTGTTGTTGCACCATCATTCGCAAGAATTTTTTATAGAAATGCTTTTAATATGGGATTACCAATATTTGAATTACCTGAGTCTTTAGAGATAAAAGAGGGTGAAGAAATTTCAATAGATTTAGATAATGGAAAAATTACAAACAATACTACAAATAAAACTTATGATTTTATTGCAATTCCTCCTTTTATGCAAGAATTAATTGCAGCAGGTGGATTAATAAATTATGCAAAAGCTGAAATGGGAAGAGGAAATTAATAAATGAATAACTATAAAATATCAGTAATCAAAGGTGATGGAATAGGACCAGAAATCGTTGATGAAGCAATAAAAGTATTAAATGCAGTTTCTAAAAAATGTGGCTTTGAATTATCATATAAAGAATATTTAATGGGTGGTATTGCTATTGATATTACTGGTGTTCCACTTCCACAAGAAACAGTTGATGGTGTTTTAGATTCTGATGCTTGTTTATTTGGTTCTATTGGTGGAGAAAAATGGGATACATTACCAAGAGAATTAAGACCTGAAACTGGACTTTTAAAGTTTAGAGAAGAGATGGGTGTTTATGCAAATCTTAGACCTGCTATTGTTTATGATGAATTAGTTAATGCATCAACACTAAAACCTGAAGTAATTAAAGGTTGTGATATTATGGTAGTTCGTGAGTTAATCGGTGGAATTTACTTTGGTCAACCAAGAGCAAATGATGGATTTAAAGCATATAACACAATGGTTTATACAAAACCTGAAATTGTAAGAATTGGTAAACAAGCATTTGAATTAGCTATGAAAAGAGATAAAAGAGTTTGTTCTGTTGATAAAGCAAATGTTTTAGAAGTTTCTCAACTTTGGAGAGATACTATGAATGAGTTATCAAAAGATTATCCAGAAGTAACTCTTTCACATATGTATGTAGATAATGCAGCAATGCAACTTGTAAGAAATCCAAAACAATTTGATGTTATTGTAACTGGAAATATTTTTGGAGATATTCTTTCTGATACAGCTTCAATGGTTGTTGGTTCTATTGGATTACTTCCATCTGCTTCAACAGGAGATAAAACAGCAATCTATGAACCAATTCATGGCTCAGCACCTGATATCGCAGGGATGGGAATAGCAAATCCAATAGCAACAATTTTAAGTGCTTCAATGATGTTAAGATACTCTTTAAATGAAATAAAAGCAGCAGATATGATAGAAGACGCAATAAAAGCAGCATTAAAAGATGGATATAGAACAAAAGATTTAGCAGGATTTGATGCAATTGAAGTTTTAAATACTACTGCTATGGGCGATTTGATTACGAAGTATATTAATAATTAATAGTAAACAAAAGTTTAATTTTTATTAATAATTTTTTATGATAGAATCAAAGAGAGATAGTTAAATTATAATTTTGGGATAGCTTATGAGTAAAAAAACATACAGATTAGTTACTAGAAGTGATATGGATGGCTTAGTTTGTGGTACTTTGTTGAAATATTTAAATATTATAGATGAAATAGCATTTGTTCATCCAAAAGATATGCAAGATGGAAAAGTAAAAATAACGCAAAATGATATTACAACAAATCTTCCTTATGTAGATGGTGTATATTTAGCATTTGATCATCATTTTTCAGAAACAATTAGAAATGAAAAAAAAGATAATCATATTATAAATCCAGATGCTCCAAGTGCAGCAGAAGTTGTTTATCAATATTATGGTGGCGATGAAGTTTTCCCTGGATATTTTACTGGAATGATGAATGGTGCTAATAAAGCAGATTCTGCAGATTTTAGTGAAGAAGATATTATAGAGCCAAGAGGTTGGGCACTGTTAAGTTTTTTAATGGACTCAAGAACTGGTCTTGGAAGATTTAAAGATTTTAGAATTTCTAATTATCAGCTTATGATGGATTTAATTGAGTATTGTGCAAGACATAATATTGATGAAATATTAGAACTACCAGATATTAAAGAGAGAATTGAATTATACTTTAAATATGAAAAAGATTTTAAAGAACAATTAATAAGATGTACAACAATTAAAGATAATTTGTTGATTATAGATTATAGAGATGAAGAAATTATCTATCCAGGTAATAGATTTATGGTATATGCAATGCATCCTGAACAAAATATTTCTATTCATGTTATTTGGGGAAAAGATAAACAAAATATTGTTTATAGTACTGGAAAATCAATAATTAATAAATCATCTAAAACAAATGTTGGTGAATTAATGCTTAAACATCATGGTGGTGGACATAAAGCTGCTGGTGGTTGTCAAATTGATGTTGACAAAGCTGAAATTGTATTAGAAGATTTAATTAAACAAATAAATCAAGATGGTTAAATTAAAAAGAAGTTAATCATAACTTCTTTTTTAAATTCTCATAAAATTCTTCAAAAGAGGGCAAATTTAAATTTGCATCTCTTTGTTTTTTTCCCCACATTGGTTCTGGGAAATAAGAATCTTCCTCAAATCTTGCCATTATATGAAAGTGAACATGCGGAACATAATTCCCAAAAGATGCAATATTTATTTTTTTAGGATTGAAATAAGCTAACATCTCTTTTTCAATAATATCAAGATATTTAAATATTTCTTGTTTAGTTTCATTATTGCATTGTGAAAATTCTTTTATATTTTCTATGGTAAATATTTTAAGCCATGGTATTTCAGAGCTTTCAATTTCTATTTTAATTAAATCATTCTTGTAAATTAGAGACAATGTTAATCCTTTTGATAATTATTATTTTCAAAATATTACAACAATTACAATTAAATTAGATATTTAAAGCATATTCAACTAGCTTTAAGTAAAAATTAATTATAATCCAACTCCATTTTTTCAACCATCGAGGAAGTTTTTGTAAAATATTTTCTATTTTATAAAGGGTTGGTAAAAGCTGGAAAATAAAATATATTTATTTTTTAAGGCTTTTTCCTGTTGAAAGTGGAAACAACACAAAAAAAGAGGAGACAGACTTATGAAAGTAAGAGCTTCAGTAAAGAAAATGTGTGATAAATGTAAGGTTATCAAAAGAAGAGGTGTCGTAAGAGTAATCTGCGAAAACAAAAAACATAAACAGAGACAAGGATAAGGCACATGGCAAGAATCGCAGGTGTTGATTTACCAAATAAAAAGAGAATGGAATATGCGTTAACGTATATCTTCGGAATCGGATTACATAACTCTAGATTAATTTTAGATGCTGTTGGAATTGATTACAATAAAAGAGCTTTCGAATTAACAGAAGACGAAGCGGCAATTATCAGAAAAGAAATCCAAGACAACTATATGGTTGAGGGTGATTTAAGAAAAAAAGTTGCTATGGATATTAAAGCTTTAATGGATTTAGGTTCATATAGAGGGTTAAGACATAGAAAAGGTTTACCTTGTAGAGGGCAAAAGACTAAAACTAATGCTAGAACAAGAAAAGGTAAAAAGAAAACTGTTGGTGCAGCAACTAAATAAGGGATTGTAGATGGCAAAAAGAAAAGTTACTAGAAAAAAAATTGTAAGAAAAAATATTGCTGACGGTATCGTACATATTGCTGCAAGTTTTAATAATACAATGGTTACAGTTACAGATAATGCAGGAAACGCAATCGCATGGTCAAGTGCTGGAAACTTAGGATTTAAAGGTTCTAAAAAATCAACTCCATTTGCAGCGCAAGCAGCAGTTGAAGATGCAATGGCGAAAGCAATGGAACACGGAATCAAAAACGTTGGGATTAAAATTCAAGGACCAGGTTCAGGTAGAGATACAGCTGTTAAAGCAGTTGGAGCTATGGACGGAGTTAGAGTTACTTGGTTAAAAGATGTTACACCATTACCACATAATGGTTGTAGACCTCCTAAAAGAAGAAGAGTGTAAGGAGTAAATAATGGCAAGATATAGAGGACCAGTAGAAAAAATCGAAAGAAGACTTGATGCGGATCTTGGACTTAAAGGTGAGAGAAGATTATCAGGTAAAAGTGCTTTAGAAAAAAGACCATTTGCTCCAGGACAACACGGACAAAGAAGAGCTAAAATTTCTGAGTATGGTTTACAATTAAGAGAAAAGCAAAAAGCTAAATTCATGTATGGTGTTTCTGAAAAACAATTCAGAAAATACTTCACAGAAGCGGCAAGAAGAGAAGGTAATACAGGGGCTAACCTTATTACATTAATCGAGCAAAGATTAGACAATGTTGTATTTAGAATGGGATTTGCTACAACTAGAGCAAATGCTAGACAATTTACGACTCATGGACATGTTTTAGTTGATGGAAAAAAAGTTGATATTCCTTCATTCCTAGTAAAAGCTGGACAAAAAATCGAAATCAAAGAAAAATCTAAATCTAATCCTCAAGTTGTAAGAGCATTAGAGTTAACAAATCAAACAGGAATGGTTGATTGGGTTAATGTTGATAAAGAAAAAGTATTTGGAATTTTCACAAGAATCCCAGCTAGAGAAGAAGTTGTTATTCCTGTAGAAGAGAGATTAATCGTAGAGTTATATTCTAAATAATAAGTAAAAGGTAGTTAATGAAAAAATTTGCAGAAACACCGTTTTTACCAACTGAAGTTGAAATAGAGGCTATCAGTGATAATGAAGCTAAAATATCAGCATATCCATTTGAAGATGGTTTTGCAATTACTTTAGCACACCCTTTAAGAAGACTTTTATTAAGTTCTTCAGTTGGTTATGCACCAATTGCAGTAAAAATAGAAGGTGCTTCGCATGAGTTTGACTCATTAAGAGGTATGCTAGAAGATATAGCTATTTTTGTTATAAATTTAAAGAATATTAAGTTTAAAATAAATGGTGATAAAGAACAAGTTGTAGTTGAGTATTCTTTCAATGGACCAAGAGAAATTAAAGGTGAAGACCTTATTAACTCTGACGTTGAAATTGTATCAAAAGATGCTCACTTAGCAACAATTAATAGCGATTGTAATCTAACTTTCTCTGTAATTATTCAAAGAGGTATAGGATATATGCCTTCAGAAGACATTAGAGATATTGTTGGAGCTGATTATATTCCTATTGATGCTTTCTTTACACCAGTTAAAAAAGTGGTTTATGATATTGAAAAAATGTTAGTTGAAGATAATCCTAACTTTGAAAAAGCTGTATTTACAATACAAACTAATGGACAAATTTCTCCAATTACTGCTTTTAAAGAAGCTGTATCAGTTATGTATGCGCAAATGTCAGTTTTTAATAAAGTTTTTGATTTATCAGAAGTAACAGTTAGTGAAAGTGGTGAAGAGCCATTAGAACTTAAAGAATTAGTTATTAAAATTGATGATTTAAATTTAAGTGCTAGAAGTTTTAACTCTTTAGATAGAGCTGGACTTAAATTCTTAGGTGAATTAGTACTTATGAGTGAAGTTGAAGTTAAAAATATTAAAAATCTTGGGAAAAAATCTTATGATGAAATCGCAGAGAAATTAGAATCTCTAGGTTACCCAGTTGAAAATACACTTCCAGAAAATGTTGCTTCTGCATTAAGAAGAAAATTAGAGCAACTAAAAGCATAATTAAGGGTTTAATATGAGACATAAGCATGGATATAGAAAGTTAAGTAGAACTTCTTCTCATAGAAAAGCATTGTTAAAAAATATGGCAATTGCTATTATCGAAAGAGAAAAAATCGAAACAACTGTACCTAAAGCAAAAGAATTAAAAAGATATATTGAAAAATTAGTAACTGTTGCAAGAGACGCTGATTTAAATACACATAGATATGTATTTGCAGCTTTACAAAGCAAAGAAGCTACTAAAAAATTAATTAACGAAATTGCACCAAAATACCTAGGTAGAAATGGTGGATATACTTCAATAATTAAAACAAGAATCAGAAGAGGTGATGCTACACCAATGGCATTCATTTCATTCGTATAGTAGAAATTCTATTATATTTTTAAGGGATAGAAGATTTTCTTCTATCCCTTTTTTTATTTTAAATATAAAAAAATAACTTTCACAAAACCTCCTTTTATAACCTAAAATTAATCATTTATTAGATAAAATCCAGCGTAATATTACAACTGTAAAATCATAGGAGAACCGATTGATAACACTAAAAGAAGCACTAACTTTAGCTAGTGATGATATAAAAAAACTAAGAGATGATTTAACTTCAAAAATAAAAGAAAACAATACAGGTGCTTATGTTGAACAATTAATTTCAACAAATATTTCACAATCTGGAATGGGTATTCCAATAGCAATAAAAGATAATATAAATGTTAAAAATTGGGAAATTACTTGTTCTAGTAACATTTTAAAAGGTTATATTTCTCCATATAATGCAACTGTAATTAATAATTTAGAAAAAGCTGGTTTATCTCCATTTGGTAGAACAAATATGGATGAATTTGCAATGGGAAGTTCAACTGAATCTTCTTGTTATGGAAAAACTTTAAATCCGGTTGATAATGAAAAAGTTCCAGGAGGAAGCTCTGGAGGTTCAGCGGCTGCAGTTGCAGCTGGAATTGCAATTGCTGCACTTGGAACTGATACAGGCGGAAGTATTAGACAACCTGCTGCTTATTGTGGTTGTGTTGGGATGAAACCAACTTATGGAAGAGTTTCAAGATATGGAATTACAGCTTATTCTTCATCACTAGATCAATGTGGACCAATAACACAAAATGTTGAAGATGCAGCTATTTTATATGACATTATTTCAGGATATGATCCAATGGATTCAACTTCTGCAAATGTTGATTATGAAGCAGTAACTCCAAAATTAGATTCAAATAGAAAATTAACAATAGCAGTAATTGATAACTTTGTTTCACAAGCTAGTCCTGCTATTCAAAAAGGTTTTGAAAAAGCTGTAAATGCTTTAAAAGAAGCTGGACATAATATAATTCATAAAAATATGTTAGATACTGATAAAATTGTATCAACTTACTATATTGTTGCAACAGCTGAAGCATCAGCAAATCTTGCTAGATTTGATGGTGTAAGATTCGGAAATAGAAAAGGTGATGCTGGTCTTAAAGATATGTATGTTCAAACAAAATCACAAGGTTTTGGAGCAGAAGTACAAAAAAGAATTATGTTAGGTTCTTTTGTATTAAGTTCAGGATATTATGATGCATATTACATTAAGGCTCAAAAAGTAAGACATTTAATTAAAGATGAATATGCAGAAATTTTTGCAGAAGCTGATTTGATTTTATCTCCAGTTGCACCAACAACTGCACCAAAATTTGGTTCATTTAAAACTTCTTTGGAAATGTATTTAAGTGATATTTACACAATTTCAATTAACCTTGCAGGTTTACCAGCAATTTCGTTGCCAGTTGATAAAGATGAAGATGGGATGCCAGTTGGTCTTCAATTTATCGCAAAAGCATATGATGAACAAACATTATTTGACGGTGCTTTATCTTTAGAAAAAGCAATAAATTATAATAAATAAATATTAACTAGGATTAAAAAATGAGAATTAGAAAAAGAGCACTTACATTTGAAGATGTTTTATTAGTACCTGCAAAATCAGAAGTTTTACCAAGAGATGTTTCAATTAAAACAAAACTTACAAAAAAAATTGATTTAAATATTCCTTTTGTTTCAGCTGCAATGGATACTGTAACTGAATATGAAGCTGCGATTGCAATGGCAAGACTTGGTGGAATTGGAATAATTCATAAAAATATGGATATTGAAACTCAAGTTTTACAATGTAAAAAAGTTAAAAAATCTGAATCAGGAATGATAATTGACCCAATTACTGTTACACCTGATCAAACACTTCAAGATGCTGAAGATATTATGGCTTCATACAAAATATCAGGAGTTCCTGTAGTTGATGCAAATAATATTTTAGTTGGTATTTTAACAAACAGAGATATGAGATTTACAAAAGATTTTACTCAAAAAGCAAAAGATAAAATGACAGTAATGCCTTTAGTTACTGCTAAAGAGGGTACAACTTTAGAAGAAGCTGCTGATGTTATGCATGCAAATAAAATTGAAAAATTACCAATTGTTGATTCTAATAATAAGTTAATTGGTTTAATTACAATTAAAGATATTAATAAAAAAAGAGAACATCCAAATGCAAATAAAGATGAGTTTGGAAGATTAAGAGTTGGTGCTGCTATTGGTGTTGGACAACTAGATCGTGCAAGAGCACTTGTAGCTGTTGGAGTTGATGTTTTAGTTTTAGATTCTGCACATGGACACTCAAAAGGTATTTTAGATACAGTTAAAGCTATAAAAGCTGAAATGGATGTTCAAATTATTGCTGGAAATGTTGCAACTGCTGAAGCAACTGCTGATTTAATTGCTTGTGGAGCTGATGCTGTTAAAGTTGGAATTGGACCTGGATCTATTTGTACAACAAGAATCGTTGCAGGTGTTGGTGTTCCTCAAATAAGTGCAATTGATGAGTGTGCAGCTGAAGGTGCAAAAACTGGAACTCCAATTATCGCTGATGGTGGGATTAAATACTCTGGTGATGTTGCAAAAGCTTTAGCTGTTGGTGCAAGTTGTGTTATGATGGGAAGCGCATTAGCTGGAACAGAAGAGAGCCCAGGTGAAGTTGTTTTATCTCATGGTAGAAAATTTAAAACATACAGAGGTATGGGTTCAATTGGAGCAATGACAAAAGGAAGTACTGATAGATATTTCCAAGAAGGAACAGCTGCTGATAAACTAGTACCTGAAGGAATTGAAGGTATGGTTCCATATAGAGGAACGATTGCAGATATTATTCACCAAATGGTTGGAGGATTAAGAAGTTCTATGGGTTACCTAGGAAGTAAAGATATTCCAACATTTCAAGAAAGAGCAGAGTTTGTAGAAATCACAAGTGCAGGACTAAGAGAGTCTCACGTGCATGATGTTACGATAACAAACGAAGCACCAAACTACCATATCTAAAAAGTGATGTGATAAACATCATTTTTTTGCTTTACTCTGCGTTGAATCTTGAATTTTAATGCTCACGTACTAATTGTACGCTCCGCTTAAAATCCAAGCTTCGCCTTGATTAAAACAAAAATCTAATATTTCTGACATCACTTTTATTGTAATATAAAATATTTAAGTAGTATAATTTAATTTTAACATAACAAATAATTAGAAGTTCGAAGTGAATAAAGACGAATTAGAAAAGTTATGGAATGATATAGAAGAAGTCATATATTCGTTTACAAAAAAGCATGCAGAGCCTTTATTAAATAGATTAAAGTATAAAGTAAATCAAATGAAATCAATTATCAATGACCCATATTTATTCAATAAATTAAATGATATCCTTATTAATGCAGAAAAAGCCTCAGGGAAAGTAAATGATAAGGAACATTGGAAGTATTTTGTTGAACAGGATTGGTATACATTTACAAGTGGAATAAAAATAAATGAATAACTTTTTTATTTTATACTCCAGAGGTTGAATCTCTACTTTCAATTCTCAGTAATAGCAAACCTAATCCAAAACACAAGGAATCCCCGTGTCATATTTTGTTTATATTCTTGAGTGCAACGATGGAAGTTTGTATACTGGCATTACAACCGATGTTACAAAACGCTTGGAAGAGCATAATAGTTCGGATAAGGGTGCAAAATATACAAAATCTAGACGTCCTGTAAAACTACTATATGAAGAACTTTCAATTGATAGAAGTAGTGCTTCAAAGCGTGAATATGAAATCAAAAAACTCACACGATTGAAAAAACTTCAACTTATAGAAAAATCTTTGATATAAACGAAATAAAAAATAGAAGAAGAACTTTTAAATTTCTTCCTTATTAAATATTGCAAATAAATAACAAGTTTTAATATATGATTTGCTAATATTGAGATACTACGATGATCTGTTAAGGAGCATGAAGTTGAAAACCTTATTACTACACTTTCTTTTAGTTTTTTATTTTGCTGTACATGCTATTGCCCAACCTCTTAATCTTACAAAAGAGGAAAAAGAGTTTATATCAACTCATCCTAAAATAACGATTTCTATGATGCAAGATTACACTCCTTTTACCTTTATTGAAGATGGCAAACCTGTGGGTTTTGAACACGATTTACTTGAACTTATATCTGAGAAATCAGGTCTTACTTTTGAAAAAGTTATGGGTTCTTGGAGTATGGTTTTAAACTCATTTATGGACAATAAAGTTGATATGATATCAAGTATTTCATACACAAAAGAGAGAGCAGCTTTTACTCTTTTTACCACTTCTTATTACGATATACCTATTATAATATTTGTAAGAGATGATTTTGGAAAGTATGATGGTCTGCAAAGTCTAAAAGGAAAAAAAGTTGGTATTACAAAAGATATATTTTATCAAGAGGAACTACAAAATTTAGGTATTTTTGATTTAAAACCATACACTAGTTTATTGGAATTAACCAAAGATGTATCCTTGGGTAAAATTGATGCAGCCGTTGAAAACTTAACAGCCATAAACTATTTAATAAAAAAATATGCCTATACAAATATAAGACTTGCCGATGAATTTAAAGTTTCTAATAAAACCATAGAAGATTTACGATTTGGAGTACACTCAACTGAACCACTACTTGCTTCTATTTTACAAAAATCTTTAGATGCAATTAGTAAAGATGAAAAAAATAAATTGGTAAATAAATGGATTGGTTCAATTAAACAGTATGGCGATCAACATATTGAATTAAGTGAAAGGGAAACAGCATATATAGACAGTAAGGTAATACAATATTGTATCGACCCAAATTGGTTACCTTTTGAAGGATTAAATGAAAAAGGTGAACATTCAGGGATGAGTTCAGACTTTTATAAACTATTTGAAAAAATCCTTTCTGCTAAATTTAACCTTGTAAAAACTTCAAGTTGGAGTCAATCTATTGAGTATTTAAAAGAGAAAAAATGTGATATTTCAAGTGTTATCATGGAAACGCCAGAGCGAAAAAAGAATTTTAATTTCACAGACTCTTATTTGGAAATTCCATTGGTAATTGCCAATAAAGTAGATGATACCTTTATCAATGAAATGACAGATTTAAAAGGTAAAAAAATTGGTATTACCAAAGATTATGGATTTGTTGAAACATTAAAAGAAAAATATCCTTTTTTGAATATTGTAGAAATTAATAATATTGATGAGGGCTTAGATAAAGTCAAAGAGGGCGAAATTTTTGCTTATATTGATGCTTTAGCTAGCATAGGACATGAATTCCAAACTAAATATTTTGGAGAGTTAAAAATTGCAGGTCAATTATCTGAAACCTTACAACTTCGGGTTGCTGTAAGAAATGATGATGAAGTTTTATTAAATGTTATGCAAAAGGCAGTCAATAGCATTCCTGCTGAAATGTACAGAGATATTTTAAATAAATGGACTTCAATCAAGTATGAAAGAGGTATTGATTATAGTTTAGTTTGGAAAGTGGTTACTGGGGTTACTTTTCTTTTTATTCTTATCATTTATTGGAATAGAAAAATTACAAAAGCCAATGAATTACTTTTAGAAGCCCAAAAAGATATTGAAGAAAAAAATGAAAAGCTAGAAAGACTCGCAACTATTGATAATCTTACAAATTTATTTAATAGAAGAAAATTAGAAGAGTTATTGCAACTTGAAATAAATAGATGTGAAAGATTTAATTGCAACTTTAGCCTTACGATGTTAGATATAGACCACTTTAAAGAAGTTAATGACACCTATGGCCATCAAATTGGAGATAAAATACTTAAAGAGATTGCAAATATATTAAGTAATAGTATTAGAAAAACTGATTTTGTGGGAAGATTTGGTGGGGAAGAGTTTATTATTGTTTGTTTTGAAGCGCAAAAAGAAGAGATAATAAAGGTAATTGAAAATATTAGAATAGATATAGAGAACCATAATTTTGAAATAGTTGGATCTAAAACTGTAAGTTTTGGTATTTCTATATTTAAAAATGGTGATACCATTGAATCTATGATTAAAAGAGCAGATAGTGCACTTTATGAAGCAAAAGAGACAGGTAGAAATAAGGTTGTGTTACATATAGAGTAGATTTTTGTAATAAATTAAAACCATATATTTTAACTTCTTTATATTTGTTTATTAATTGTTTTGTATATATAATAATGATATTGCATGAAAGGAAAATTATATGATTAAAGATAAAATAATAGAATATTATAAATTATTAAAAGTAAAAAAGATTGATACTTTATTAATACAAATAGGCATACTTGGTATTATTATTGGTTTATTTTTTGATGTACTAATAATAAATCAAATATTTGTATGGCCGATTTTATTTGGTGTTTGTCTAAAGTTATATGATTTTACTGAAAAAATTGAGAGAAATATAGTTCCTTATGATTTCAATAAATTATTACCACCACCAAAAAAGAAGAAATAATATACTTAATAGATAAAAGATGTTTCTTTTATCTATTTTATACTTTTAATAATAACTTTAAAATCCAAATCACATCCAGCTAAGGGATGATTATAATCAATTGTTACATCTTCTTTTGTTACATCAATTACTATGGCTCTTACTAGTTCATCATTTTCCTCTTCTGCTTCAATTGTCATTCCAATTTCTAAATCCATTCCATCAAAATCTTCTATTGGAACAATTTGCGTTAATGTTTCATCATATTCGCCATAAGCTTCAATTGCAGGAACTTTTATATCTAAAGTTTCACCTTCATTCATATCTATAATTCTACTTTCTAAACCTGAAATTATTTGTCCCAAGCCATAACTAAAACTAATTGGTTCTTTATTTAAATTACTATCAACTATTTCATTTTGAACTTTTAATTCATAAAACATTTCTACCATTTGATTATTTTTTATTGCCATTTTAATCCTTCTTTTATTAGCTTTACTATATCAAAAGAAAATTATAAAAAACTAAAATTATATGGCTTTACTTTTTTTTTCTTTTTAATTAAAATACCAAATGATTTACAAAATAACATTCCCTTTATTAACTTTATTTACTCTCTCTTTTGCTTCATTTCAAGAAGTGAAAATTGGTAAAATAGATGATTTTTATAAAGACAAACTAACAGAGCAACAATTACGAATTATTATTGATGAAATAAAGCATACTTTTGAATCTGAATTAAATATGAATATATTTGATTATTCTCAAAATGGAAAACCTATTGATATTCTTTTTGAAACTCCCTCAAAATTGGAGGAAAAGATTCAAAAAAAGATGGGAAATATCACTTCTAAACTAGAAAAAATCCAAGAGTTAAAAATATTATTTCCGAAAATAAAAGAGGAAATGACTATTTTACAAAACAGTTATAACGAACAAACTTTTATTTTAAATAAGAAAATTGAAGCGCTAAACGAGTACATTAGAAATATTAATAAAAGAAATAATTTATCAAAAGATGAATATTTAAAAGTACAAAATTATATTAATATAGAAAAAAATAAGATTGAAGAAGAGTCTAAAAAACAGAAAAAATACAGGATGGATTTAACTAAATTATTTAACCATTATAATCAAAAAGTTTTCTCTTTTAATAATTTAGTAAATGATACAAATAGATTGAATAATGAAGTTGAATCTATGAATAGAAGCTTTAAAAAAATAAAGGGAAAAACTTTTGGTGAAGAAAATACTACAATAAAAACTTATTATAAAGATGGAGAACTTGTAAAAGAAAAAAGTACTACTACAACTATGAGTAAAATTGAAATTTATGGTTTTGATAATCTAAAACAACTAAAAGCTGTTTTAGCCCACGAAATAGCTCATTTAGTTGGAATTCCTCACATCGAAGCAAAAAATGCATTGATGAATCCTATTTTAGATAAGACTCAAGAAGAGAATCTTGTATTAACATCTGAAGATATTTTAAATTTTAAAGAGAATTTTTAAAATTCTCTTTTTAGATAATTATTTCGCCTTTTGCTGTTGCTCTTACTTCATCTATTTTAAAACACTCATTCGCAATATTTCTTGAACTCATGTCTTGATATTGAGTTACAATTTTATGAATCGTTTTCATTTCATCTTTATCAAATATTGATTCATCAAAATCTTCTTCCATTTTTATGAAGTTTAATTCAATAAATTTATCTTTTTCAAGAACTTCAATATCTAAATAATCCAATAACTCTTGCATTAAAAAAATTCTTTCATCATCTTCTTCTAAATCTTCTTCATTTGCAACAATATCAAAAAGTTCACCAACAACTACAGGTTCTGGATGACGAGCACCTTTTATATATTCATCATTGAAAATCTTTTTTCCACAATATTTTTGATGATTAAAATCCATTAAAAAAAGCATAATAGCTACTTTTTTATCATTTAAATGTTTTACTTGTTTGTGTAGCATATATAAAATTACATTTGCCACTTTTGTCATGTCTATGTTCAAAAAAATCCTTTTGGTTAGTTTATTATTCTACTGTTTTAATTAAAACATCACGATAATGGTTTAATTCTTTCATTTTTACATCATCACCATTATTTATGTCTGGATGATATTTTCGTGCTAATTCTTTATATCTTTTTTTAATCTCTTCTTTTGTTGGAGAGTGTGTAAATCCAAAGAACTCTTTTGCTTTTGCAACTTCATCAAATCGCGGAGCATTAGCAAAACCTTGAAAATCTGATTGATTAAAATTTTTAAATTCATTAAAATTAAAATTTTGTCCATTTTGGAAGTGAGAACTATCAAATTTAAAGTTATAACTGTTTGTTCTCATCTTCTTTTTAAAGTTATAAACTAAAAAACCAATGATTAAAAAGATAATTCCTATAATCATTAAAAAAGTTCCAAAGTTAGTAAATATAAGATATAAAATAAAAAATAAAATTGATAATCTAATTATTCTATTAAAAATATATACGATAGTGTTATTTGGCATAAAAAAATATCCTTTTTAAATAAAGTGCGTATTATATAATTGTTTAGTCAATAAGTAAATTAAAGGTAGTATAAAAGAATAGTTATTATTTATATAAAAAAATTATTTATATTATTAAAATTGAATTATTTCTTTCTTTTAATAAAAAATATCAATAGATTTTAATATAATATTGTATATATTAGAGTTAAATTAAAAAAAAAGGATTTTTTTGTCATACATAAAAATATTATTTTATTCAGTAGTTTTATTTCAGTTGCAACTTTTTGCCCAAAATAATACCTTAGCAAAAATTTTAGAAGAAAAAGAGATAAAGGTATGTGTTTGGCCTGAATATTATGGTATTTCTTATTTTGATACAAGAAATCAGCAATTTATTGGAATTGATAGTGATTTGGCAGTTGAATTAGCTAAAGATTTAGGAGTGAATTTAAAATTTGTTAATAGCTCATTTGCTACATTAATTGATGATGTTAAGAGTTCAAAATGTGATATTGCAATGTTTGCTATTGGAGATACACCACAAAGAAGAGAAAAAGTTAGGTTTACAACAGCTCATTTATCAAGTGATGTTTATGCAATAACTACAAAAAATAATAGAAGAGTAAAAAAATGGGAGGATATTGATAAGTCAGGAAATGTTGTTGCAGTTGCAAAAGGTACTTATCATGAACCTATTATGAAAGAAAAATTAAAAAATGCAGAGCTTTTAATTGTGGATAAAATGCATCAAAGAGAAGAAGAAGTTCAATCAGGTAGAGCAGATGTTTTTATGACTGATTATCCTTTTGCTAAAAAAATGCTTGCAAGTACTTCTTGGGCAATGTTAATTGAACCAAATACTACATATCAAAAAACTCCTTATGCGTGGGCTATGAATTATGATGACAATGAATTTTATGACAGAGTTGAACAATTTTTAAAAGATATAAAAAATGATGGAAGACTTTTAAACTTAGCTAAAAAAAATGGTTTAGAACCTATCGTAAATTTGAAATAAATATAAATAATGAATATTCGATTAGTTGTTAAATTACTAGCTATTAGTTTTTTTATTATATTTTTAATAATCTCTGGTGTATTTTTTTCTATTAATATGTTAAAAGAAGAAGCTGTAAAAACACAAGTTAAACTAGTACAGTTATATTCAAGTATTTTTGTAGATAATTTCTCAAGAACTATAAAAGGAATGGATTTATTAGTAGATAATATAAATTCATTTTTAACTTTTACAGAAGATTCTAGTTCTAAAATAGACGATGTATTAAGTGAGTTATTAAGAAATAATCCAGAAATAAGATCTATAAATATTTTGAATGAAAATAATAAAATCATTAATAGCTCAAACAGACTAAACAAAGATTTAAATATAAATCTAAACTCTTTTTATCCAAAACTTCAATTCAAAAGTGATATTTTTTTAGTAGGGCAGATTCTTGAAGGTAGAGATTTTAATAATGCGAAAGAGATAAAATATGATAGAAATAGGCTTGATATAAATTTTTTCCCTATTTTAAAAGAGATAACTTTCAAAGATAAAACTTACAAAGTATTAATTGCGATAAATGGAGATTTTTTAATACATAGATATAACGAATTTATAAATATAGATGATTGTTATATTGATTTAATAAGATTAGATGGCAAAGTGCTTGTTTCAAATGATTTTACACAAAAAAATAAACTTATTATTAGTGATGAAGAGATATTTAAAACACTAATTGAGAAGAATAATTTTTCTGATATTGTTATTTTTAATAATGAAAAAAGTATTTTAGCTTTTAATAAAACTACAAATTCTCCTTTTGGAGTAATCGTAAGATTAAATTATGAAAAAAGTTTACAATCTTGGGAAAAAAAGAGGTACATCTTTTTACTCATTGTTTTTATACTCATTGTTATTTCAATCTCTTTAGTTATTTCTTTATTATATTTGTACAATAAAAAGAAAAATAAAGAACTATTTTTACATAAAAAGTTTAAAACATTTTTTGAACAGAGTAACTTTTTTGCTTTGATTATTGATTTTGATGGAAAGATTTTAGAAATAAACCAATCTTTTTCTTCTTTATTATCAAAAGATGATTTTTTAAATGAAAATAAAAAAATATGGGATTACTCATGTTGGCCAGAGCATGAAAAAGGGTGGTTAAAAGATATTATTGAAAATGTTACAACAAATCAAAAGATTCAAAAAGAGTTGAATAGTATAGATTCAAATAACGAAAAAAGAGTTTTAGAATTTATTTTTTCATCTTTTGAAGTAGATGATAAAATAGAATATGTAGCAATTGCCTTAGATATTACATCAAAAAAAGAGAAAGAACATAAGCTAAAACAAGCATATAAGGTTTTTGAAAATGCCCATGATGGAATTATTATTACGGATGTTAATGCAAATATTATAAATGTGAATAAATCATTTGAAAGAAATACAGGATATGTTTTAGATGAAGTTATAGGACAAAATCCAAAACTTTTAAAATCTGATTTACAAGATAAAGATTTTTATAAAAATATGTGGAAAGAGCTTATTAAGAATAATTTTTGGGAAGGTGAAATTGTAAATAAAAGAAAAGATGGTGGTTTTTATGTTGAAAGACTAAAAATCAGTACAGTTTACAATGAAAATAGAGAACTTGTAAATTATATTGCATTATTTTCTGATATTACCTTACAAAAAGAGCAACAAAAACTGATAAAAGAGAAAGAAAAAATTCTTTATCAACAATCAAAAATGGCAGCAATGGGAGAAATGATAGGGAATATTGCCCATCAATGGCGTCAACCTTTAAATGTTATAAGTGTTTCTGCAAGTGGAATCAAATTATGGATAGAAGATGATTTATATTCAGAAGAAGATGCAAAAGATTTTATTGAAGCTATATTAAATTCAACAAATTATTTATCTAACACTATAGATGATTTTAGAAATTTTTATAAAGATGATTTAGAAAAAGTTGATTTTAATGTAAAAAAATCAATAGAAAAAACAATAAGTTTACTAAAAACAGTTTTTATAAAAGAGCATATTAAAATCATTTATTTAAGTGAAGAGAAACTTTTTATAAATGGAGTGGAAAATCAATTTTTACAACTTATGATGAATATTTTAAATAATGCAAAAGATGTGTTAGTTGAAAATAATATAGAAGATAAATGTATATTTATTGATATGTATGAAAAAGAGAATCATAAATATATTGAGATAATTGATAATGGTGGTGGAGTAGGGGATGATATAATAGAGCATATTTTTGAACCATATTTTACTACTAAACATAAATCTTTGGGAACAGGGATTGGTTTGTATATGAGTGAAGAAATTGTCACAAAACAACTTAGTGGAAAACTTTATGTTTATAATAAAGCTATTAAGTATAAAAATAAAGATTATTATGGAGCTTGTTTCAAAATAAAAATATAATCTTTGTGTAAATTTGTTACATTTTATTATCACTAAGTATATAATTTATTGCTATTTCTTTGCTATGTTTTTTTTATCATAAAAATATCATACCCGTAAACTATTCTTCCTATAATTTTTTATAGGAGGAAATTAAATGGGTTTAGGTCTTCAAGCATTTTTTGCAGTAATTCCAATAATATTTGCAGGTATTTTATTGGTAGGTCTTAGAATTTCTGCAAAAAAAGCAATGCCTTTGGTATATATATCAACAGTTGCAGTTGCATTTGTAATTTGGGAAGTTTCATTTAGTAGAGTATTAGCTTCTACAATTGAGGGAATTTTAATAACAGTATCTGTTTTATGGATTATTTTTGGAGCTATTTTACTTTTAAATACTCTAAAACACTCAGGTGCAATTATTGTGATTCGAGAAGGTTTTAATAATATAAGTTCAGATAGAAGAGTTCAAGTTATTATTGTAGCTTGGTTATTTGGTTCATTCATTGAGGGTGCTTCAGGATTTGGAACACCAGCTGCAATTGCTGCACCTTTACTTGTAGCTATTGGTTTTCCTGCAATGGCAGCTGTTATGGTTGGGATGATGATTCAAAGTACACCAGTCTCTTTTGGTGCTGTTGGAACTCCTATTTTAATTGGAGTAAATAAAGGTTTAGATTCAGCTGGTATTGGTGCAACTCTTCAAAATCTTGGTTCATCTTGGGATGTATATTTACAAGTAATTACATCAGAAGTTGCAATTACTCATGCAATCACTGGAACATTCATTCCTTTATTTATGGTTATTATGCTTACAAGATTCTTTGGTGAAAATAAATCTTGGAGTGAGGGTCTATCAATCCTTCCATTTGCTATTTTTGGTGGACTTGCGTTTACTATTCCTTATGCACTAACTGGTGTGTTTTTAGGAGCTGAATTCCCATCTTTAGTTGGTGCATTAGTTGGTCTTCCAATAGTTGTACTTGCTGCAAAAAAAGGATTTTTAATTCCTAAAAAAACTTGGGATTTTGCACCAAGAGAAAAATGGCCAGTTGCATGGGTTTCTAAATTTGAAATGAAATTTGATGCAATGACTTCAAAAATTCCTATGTCTTTAACAAAAGCTTGGATTCCTTATGTTTTAGTTGCAATTATTTTAGTAATTACAAGAGTAAGTCATGATGCAAAAGCTTTTGTAACTTCTTTAGCATTTTCTTACAAAAATATTTTAGGTGAGGGATTAAATTTCACTATGACACCTTTATATTTACCAGGTGGAATTTTGGTATTTGTTGCATTAATTACTTATTTTTTACATAAAATGGAATTTAAAGAGTTAAAAGAGGCTTTTTCTGAGTCTTCAAAAGTTATGATTGGTGCTGGATTTGTATTAATGTTTACAATTCCACTTGTTAGAATTTTGATTAACTCAGGTGTAAATGGTTCAGGATTTGATTCAATGCCAATTGCAATGGCAAATTTTGTTGCTCACTCTGTTGGTGATGTTTATCCATTATTTGCTCCAATAGTTGGCGCTTTAGGTGCATTTATAGCAGGAAGTAATACAGTTTCAAATATGATGTTATCACAATTTCAATTTGGTGTTGCAGACGCATTAGGTGTTTCAACAGCACTTATGATTGCTCTTCAAGCAGTTGGAGCTGCTGCTGGTAATATGATTGCTATTCATAATGTTGTAGCTGCTAGTGCCACTGTTGGATTACTTGATCAAGAGGGTGAAACTTTAAGAAAAACTATTATTCCAACAATTTATTATTGTTTAGTTGCGGGAATCATTGGACTTATTGGAATGTACTATTTAGGATTAACAGATCCTTTAATGAAATAAAAAAAAAGGGAAGATTGTAAAATCTTCCCTTTTTTTAAAAATAGCTATTTTTAACCATATCATTTATTTGATTTAACATAGTTTTATAATCATTATATTTTATGTTTATTGGATATAACTCTTTTTTGTATTTTAAAATCAAAGAAGGAAAACTTTTTACATATAAAGAACGTCTAAAATTTAACTCATTTTGTAAATCATCTTCTATTTTTTGTGATTTTAAATCCTCTTCAAACTTTTTTTCATCCATTCCAATATTTTTTGCCAATTCAATAAGTGTTGAAGCATCACTTGGATTTTTAGCTTTTTGATAATAAGCTTCTTGAATAGCTTCTATCATTTCATCCTCTTTATTTTCTGCCCTTGCTAAAATTGTAGCTTGACAAGCAAGATACGTTGAACGTCTTGGAAGGCAATCTTTCCAAAAATCGTGGTTAAATTTTGTTCCAACTACATCTTCAATTTCATACCAAATATCTTCAATTTTTTCTTGCATCTCTTTTGGCATAACTTCGTCGCTGTGTTTTGCTAAACCTCCAACCACATGAACTATTTTTATATTATCAGCTAAATGTTTTTTAAGTTCATCTAAAGTTGGTTTAAAGGCATAACACCATGAACACATTGGGTCATGAACATGATATAAAGTGTAAATCATAAATTTCCTTTTAAAGTATATTGATATTTAGACTAACATTATTGAAATAAAATACTTCTAAATTGAAATTAAATATTTTTGTGTACAATATAGAAGATATTAAAAGGATTTTTATGGAATATGAAGAGTTTGAAAAAGCTGTTGATATGTTTGGAATATTAACAAGGGTTTCAAAAAAAGATTTAAAAAAGAAGTATTTAAAATTATCAAAAATATACCATCCAGATATGGAAACAGGAAGTGAAGAAAAGTTTTTGGAATTGAAAAAAAATTATGATTTATTATGCGCATATATGGATTCATACTACTTTTCATTTGATAAAGATGAGTTTAAACACCAGTTTCCTTCATTTACAAATTATAAAAACTGGAATAAATAGGAGATTAAAATGTTTGAAGAAAAAATAAAAGATTTAGTTACAAGTACCTTAGTTGTTGATTCATATTGTTTAGGAACACATTGGGTTTACGATGAAGAACAATTGATTAATAATTCAATAGATTGGAATGGTTTAAATGCACCAATTGCGATGTGGCATAAGGGAAAAATAGCAGGTGATTTTACTCATTATGGAGACCAAACTTTATGGTTGTATGAGTTTTTAAAAGACAAAGATAGTTTTGATGAAGAAGCTTTTAAAGATTTTTGGTTTGATAAAATGCAAACTTATACAGGTTATGTTGATGGAGCTTCAAGAAATACAATTGAAAATATCAAAAATAAAATAGAACCAAGTGGTTCAACATCTACTGATTTATCAATAGTTGGAAGAATTGCTCCACTTTTAAAGGTTTCAAAAACAAAAGAAGAGTTTTTCAAAAATGTAGAAAATTTTGTAATTATCACTCACAATAGCCAACTTGCAAAAGAGTGTGCTGATTTTTTTGCAAAATTATTGATTTTAGTTTTAGAAAAAAATGATATAACAAAATCAATCTTAAAATTAAAAGATGAATCTAATGAACATTTCCAAGATATGATAGAAAAAGCTCTAAATTCAAAGGATGAAGATAGTTTTAAAGCTATTAGAACTTTTGGACCAGCTTGCGATATAAATGATGGTTTTAGTGGAGTTATTCATCTTTTAATAAAATATGATAATTTAAAAGAGATGATAATTGCTAATTCAAAAGCTGGTGGAGACACGAGTGCACGAGCAATGATAGCAACTATAATATTTATGGCAAATAATGAAATAGGGCAATTACCAAAAGAGTGGATGAATATTAACGCAAAAATTTAAAGGAGTATTTATGAAAAAAACTTTTGTAAACTTTTTCTCAGATAAATTATATATTGAATTATCAATTACAACAGTGCTATTTTTAATAGCTTTATCTTTAGATAAACTTATGGATTTTATTATCTATATGCTTTATTTTGTAATTTTCTTGGAAATTGTAAGAGCTGTTGTTAACTACGTCAGAGAGCAAAGAGTTACAATGACCTTACTTGTTGATGCCTTTATCATTTTGGCTCTAAGAGAGTTTATTGTGAATGTTGTAAAGGTAAATAAAGAGGATTTAACTACTATAGATGCTCTTTTCTCAAGTCCCGTTAATTTTAACTTATTAATTTTATCAGGTGTAATAGTTTTCTTATTATTTGTAAGATATTTATCAGTAATTTCATCTCAAAGATATTTGTTAAAAGAAAAAGATGAGAGTTAATTTAAAAGAAAGAGTGAATATGTATAAAAAAGTTTCAATTTCAATTTTATTATTTTTGTTAGTTTGTAATAACCTTTTTGCAAATGAAAAATATACAAAAGAACAAATAGAAAAAATGATTTCAAAGATGGTAGTTTTAGGTTTTAATGGTGAAACAGTAAATTCTAATGATGAAGTATATAAAAATATAAAAGCAGGACTTGGCGGAGTTATATTATTTGATAAAGATCCAAATGATAAGAAAAAAGTAAAGAATGTAAGAAATAAAGAGCAGTTAAGTAGATTAACATCTTCATTACAAGCTATTTCAAAACAAAAGCTTTTAATTTCTATTGACCAAGAGGGTGGAATTGTTCAAAGATTAAAAAGTTCTGATGGATTTGTAAATACACCAAAAGCTATTGATGTAGCTCAAAAAGGTGAGAGTTTTGCAAAAGAGGCATATGGATTATTAGCAAAAGATTTAAAACAAAGTGGAATAAATGCTGATTTTGCACCAGTTGTAGATTTAGCTATAAACAAAGAAAATAAGGTGATTGTTACCAGAGGTCGTTCTTTTGGAGAATCATCTAAAGATGTTATTAAATATTCGTCAATATTTGTGGATGAGTTAAAAAAACAAAAAATTATCTCTGTTTTAAAACATTTCCCAGGACATGGTTCATCTTTAAGTGATTCCCATCTAGGATTTGTAGATATTTCAAATACTTGGAGTCCAAAAGAGTTAGAGCCTTATAAATATTTTATTCAAAATAACAGAGTTGATATGATTATGACAGCTCATGTTTATAATAAAAATTTAGACAAAAATTATCCAGCAACACTATCAACTGAAATTAATACAAAGTTATTAAGAAACAAACTAGGATATGAAGGTGTTTTAATTAGTGATGATTTACAAATGCAAGCAATTTCAAAACATTATGATTTAAAAGAGACTTTAACTTTAGCTATTAATTCAGGGGTAAATATGCTTTTATTCGCAAATCAATTAGCAAAACCAATCTCATTAAAAGAGATTGTAAATACTGTTTATGCTCAAATTCTTAACAAAGAGATTTCAATAGATCAAATAATTAAATCAAATGAGAGAATTGATAAGATGATGGCTAAATATTAATAGTTTTAAAGAAATAAAGAGGTTTTAATTAAGCTCTTTATTTCTTTCTCTTTTTCTTGATAAATCTGACATTAATATTCCAATCCAATGGGTATTTATATTTGAGTCAAAAGCAATTTTTAAAGTCATTGTAATTGGAACGGCTAAAAACATTCCAACAATTCCTAAAATATAACCCCAAAAAATCAGTGAAAAGAAGATAACTAAAGGTGAAAGTCCTAACTCTTTTCCCATAAGTTTTGGCTCTAAAATATTACTTATAGAAATATTTATTATAATATATAAAATTGCCACCCAAATAGTTGCACTTAAATCCAGACTCATTAAAGCTAATAAAATTGCAGGGATTGAAGCAATAATCGATCCAATAACAGGAATAAAGTTAAATAACATTGCTATAACTCCCCATAAAATAGGATAATCAACTCCAAAAAATGATAAAACAATTGCTATTATAAAACCTGTTAAAAAACTTGTAAATGATTTAACTACAAAATATCTTTGAATATTATATGAAAATAAGTTGAATCGTTCTAACTTTTTTGCATCATATCTAAAAATTATTTTTAATTTTGTTTGAAAAGATTTTGATTCTGCTAATATAAAAGCAACTCCAATGATTACAAGTAAAAATTTTGATAAAAAAGTACCAATAATTCCTATTATATTTGTTGAAAATCCAAAAAAAGAAGCGAAACTTAAAGCATTTAATATCTTTTGTTTATCTATCTCAAAACCTGAATCTTGGGCAAATTGAATAGAATTTAAGACTATTGTTCTAAATTTTTCTTCATATTCAGGAAGATTTAGAATAAAATCATTTAAAGAGATATTTATTACATAGACCAATAGAAAACTTATTATAGAAATAATTAATAAAATAAAAAAATAAGAGAAGATTCTAGCAATTCCTTTTTTTTGTAAAACATTTAAAAGTGTTGAGAATATTGAAGATATAAAAATTGCTAAAAAAAGTATAACTACAACTTCTCCTGCCATTTTTATTCCAGCAATTATTACAACAAAAGTTGCGAAATAGAAAAAATAGTTTTTTAAATTGGTTGAATCTAACAAAATAGTCCTTTAAGATATTTATTTTAATTATAGTTGAAAAAGTTTAAATTAGTTGTTTCTTAACGAACTCTAAATAGTGTCCCTCTTGTTCTTCTAACTCTTTATGATTTCCACTTTGTACAAGTTTTCCATCATCTATTACATATATCATATCTGCATTTTTTACGGTACTTAATCTGTGAGCTATTGTTATAACAGTTTTTTCTTTTAAAAACTCTTCTAAATCACTAAATAGTTTTACTTCTGTATGTACATCTAAAGCTGAAGTTGATTCATCAAATATAACAACAGCAGGATTTGCAATAATCATTCTAGCTATTGATAATCTTTGGCGTTGTCCACCACTTAATCTTATTCCATGTTTACCAACAAGTGTTTCAAGGCCATTTGACATATTTTCAACTGTATCATAAAGTTGTGCAATTTTTAAAGCTTTGATAATCTCTTCATCGCTTATATTTATATTTCCCATTGTAATATTAAATCGTAAACTATTATTAAACAAAATTGGCATTTGTAAAACCAAAAAGATATTTTCTCTTAAACTTTGTCTATTTAATTCATCAATACTGATACTGTTATATAAAATATCTCCAGAATTTTTAGAATAAAAACCTGAAATTATATTTGCAATTGTCGTTTTCCCACTTCCACTTGCACCTATGATTGCCACTTTTTCACCTGATTTTATATTAAAAGAGATATTTTTTAAAACCTCTTTTTCTTCATTGTAATAAAAACTCAAGTTTTGTATAGAAATATCAACTTTTTTAGAAGTAGAGTCTAATTTTAAAGTTCCATTTTTCTCTTTTTTTAAATCTAAGATTTTATTTATTCTAATAATTGCTGCATTTGCACTTGCAAATGAGTATTGAATAGTTAAAATATCTTGAACAGGGGTCATAATAAACCAAATATATCCAAACATGGCAAACATTAAACCAATGGATAAATCACTATAAACTACAAGTAAAAGTCCAACGGCTCTAAAAATCTCAAAAGCAATTAAAAAAATAGTAAAAGAAAATCTCTCATAAGCTACACTTTTATAATTAAATTCATTGGAAGTTTTTTGAATATTTGTGGCTTTATTTATTGATTCATTAAAAAAGAAACTCTCTTTATTACTAGCTTTTATCTGTCCAAATAAGTCCAAAGTTTCATTTATATTATTTTGAAACTCTTCAATGGCTTTGTTTTCCTCTTTTTTTAATTCACCAGTTTTTTTAGAGATTTTTTTTGAAAGAATCATAATAATTGGTTGAATAAATAAAATCATAAGACCTAAAATTGGGTGAATTGCAATTATTACAATTGCAACAGCTATTAAAGTTAAGATTGAAGAGATAAATTTACTAGCAATTGAAACTATAAAATTATCTAAAGTATTTACATCAGTTACTAAATTTGCACTAATTGAACCAGAACCCAAACTCTCATATTCATTCATATTAACAAGTTCAAGATGATTTAAAAGTTTTTCTCTTATTTTAAAGGTTACATATTTTGAGATTTTTGTAAATAGTTTTGTAATAATTACACCAAAAACAAAATAAATCACACGAAGAAATAAAACTATAAATGTAACAATAGCAATATAATAAAAAGCATTGCCACTACCAATAAATTCATTTATATTATTTACAAAAAAATCAGGCTTTTTTAGTAGAACTTCATCAACTAATAAAGGCAAAAGTAGGGGAATAGGAACACTTACTAATATCGCAATTATTGTAATTATTTGACCAATAATAAGTGTTTTTTTATTATCTAGTAAAAGTTTAAAAATATATTTTAAAGAGATTTTTTCATTCATATTGAGCTAGAATATCTACTCTATATCCTATTCCTGACACATTTTTTATAAGTTCTTTATAGGTTTTTTTTCTTAATTCTTTTATTAATGACCTTAAAGAATCATGAGTCATAGAACCATCCCAAATATTCATATTGATTTTTTCATAACTTATTGGACAGTCATGGTTATTTAGTAAAAAATCTAAAAATGTAAGTTCTTTTTTTGTTAATGAAACAACATTGTTATTTTTGAATAGATATTTATTATATTTATCATAAACAAAATCATTTCCTAAATTAATAATGTTAGATTTATTTGAATCTGTAATTTTTACGCACTCTTTTAATGTATCAATAAAAGTATTCACGCAATCTAAATTTTGTATAAACTTTACATGTTTAAGCTCTAAACTCTCTAATAAATGTGTATGATTTAACTCATCTTGAAGAGCAATAATTTGTATTTGTTTATTTAAAACTCTAATCTTTTTTAAAAGTTCAAAGTTATATTGAGTTATAACAAAATGAATATCATTTGTATTTATTAATTCAATTAATTCATCGTGATGTTTATATTCTAAAAAGTTATCAATATGTGAGGAGATATAATCACTAAATTCGTTATTGATACTTTTTATATCATAACAAATATTTAAAAATCTCAACGCTTTCATTTTAATTCCTACTAAATAATTTTACTATTTGTCATTAGATGATAACATCTCTTGGCATATTTCTATTTTCATTCCATCGTGATATTTACAATTTAAACCACATTTGAATATGGCAATATTTTCTAAGTTTTGTTTTTTTATTTCTAAAATAGAACTTTTTTTACACTCTTCAATTGAGGGGAAAGTCATTGGACTTTTTATATTTTTTTTATTATTTTCTTTATCTGGATAGATAAAAGCAGTCCACTTTTCTTCTTTACTTTTTCCAAAGCAACCACAAAGAATAAGAGTAAAACCTGAAATTAGAAATATGTGTTTAAACATTAAACTCTTTTTTGAAGTGATTTTAGTCAAAAATTATTTACTGAAAGCTTAAAGTGGATTTATCTACAATTATTATACATTTAATATGGTACAATCAAAATAAAAAATAGAGTTTAAAAATGAAAAAAATTGCCCTGATATTCCTTTTATTGTTCACTTTTGTTTTTGCAAAACAAGAAGATTATTCAGAAATGAGTACTCAAGAACTAATAGCAATTATTGGTTATGTAAAAGATGAAAACAAAGCTCAATTTATTAAAGAGTTGAATTCTAGAATTCCAACTATGAGTCAAGATGAAAAAGCTCAATTTGAACAAAGTATAGAAGAGTTAAAACAAAATGAAAACTAAAATATTATTATTAGAAGATGACTTAAATTTAAGTGAAACAGTTTGTGAATATTTGGAAGAAAAAGGTTTTGAGGTAATTTGTGTTTATGATGGTGAAGAAGCACTAACATCTATTTATGAAAACTCTTTTGATTTATTATTACTTGATGTAAACGTACCAATTAAAAGTGGTTTTGAAGTATTAAAAGAAGTTAGAAATGAAAATAATAATACGCCTGCTATTTTTATTACATCATTAAACTCTATGGATTCATTAGAGCAAGGATATTCAAGTGGCTGTGATGATTATATTAGAAAACCTTTTGAGTTAAAAGAACTTTTAATACGAGTGCAAACAATATTAAAAAGAGAATTTTCTCATAAAGGTGAGAGTATAAACATAACTGAAACTATAACTTTTAATTCAATATCTAGTGAGTTAAAAGATGGTGAAGAGATAATAAAATTAAATTTAAAAGAGACAAAACTTCTGAAATTCTTTTTACAACATCCAAATGAACTTTTAGTTCATGATAGAATTTACGATTATGTTTGGGATTATGATGAAGAGTATAGTGATAACTCTTTAAGAACTTATATAAAAAATCTTAGAAAAATATTAGGAAAAGATAAAATTGTTAGTCTTAAAAAACTCGGGTATAGATTTAACCAAAAGTGAAACTAGAACTCTTTTAAGTTTTAGTTTTTTATATTCCTTTCTTGTTTTAGTAATTTTGGGTGTAGTATCTTTTTTATACTACAAATTCCAAAAAGATTTAATGTTGCAAGAAAAAAGGCAAATTTTACAAAGTTATTCAAATGATTTAATTTTCAGATTAAAAGATTTACATGTTAATATCGATAAAAATAATATCTATCCAAGAGATGAACGATTTGAATCAGCTATTTTTGATAGTGATAAAAAAAAGATTTTTTCAACTCTTAAATCAAAAGATGTAAGTTTAGATGAAGTTATTTATCTAAGTCATAATCAAATACATTTTATAAAAGAGCCAGAATCTTACTATTTGGGAAGCAAATTTATTATTGTTGAAGTTCCAGATGATGGAGTTTGGTTTGAGCAAATCAGGCATAAAATTGCTATAAGTTTTTTGTTGGCTTTTATATTTATGATGGTTTTAGGATATTTTATTTTAAGACTGTTTCTAAAGCCAATGAGAGATGCGTTACATCTATTGGATAGGTTTATAAAAGATACAACCCATGAGTTAAATACACCGGTGACTGCAATTATTACAAATATTGAGATGATTGATAAAAGTAGTTTAGATGAGAGATTATTAAAAAAAATAAATAGAATTGAAATAGGTGCAAAAACAATTTCAAATATTTATGAAGATTTGACTTTTGTGACACTGAATAATCAAATAATTTCAAATAATGAAGAGATTAATCTTTCAAATGTATTAAGACAAAGAATTGAGTATTTTAATAGTATTGCAACAATGAAAAAAATAAGCTTTGATATAAACATTGAAGATGATGTTTTTTTGATTTGTGATATGAAAAAGATAACTAAATTAATAGATAATATTTTATCAAATGCAATTAAATATAATAAAATTGCAGGTTTTATAAAAGTAAATTTAGATGATAATATTTTAAGTATTGAAGATAGTGGAAAAGGGATTGCAAAAGAGAATTTAGAAACTCTTTTTGAAAGATATTCAAGATTTGATAAAAGTGTAGGTGGATTTGGTATTGGTTTAAATATTGTCTCTTTGATAGCAAAAGAGTATGATTTAAAAATAGATGTTAAATCTGAAATAAATGTAGGGACTAAAGTGGAAATAAAATGGTAAAAAAACTTTTTTTAATTATCTTAATGGTTTTGTCTTTAAATGCAGATAATAACGATTCTTCAATATATAATTTAAATTGTGTTCAATGTCATTCACAATTACCAGTTAGTATTGATAAGTATTTTTATAAATATTTGTTAAAATATAGTAGTGAAAGAGATGTTAAAAAAGCAATGTTTGATTATCTAAAAAATCCATCTTCTGAAAAAACGGTAATGACTGAATCATTTATTACAAGATTTGGGGTAAAAAAGAAGACAAATTTAAATGATTCTAAATTAGAAAATGCGATAGATGGATATTGGGACAAATATAAAATTTTCGGTAAATTAAAATAGTTTTATATTCACAATACTTTCACAATCAAGATTTATACTTTCAATATAAAATATAACAGGAGTTATAAAATGAAAAAAATATTAGCAACACTTATTATTTCAAGTTCTTTAGTTTTTGCTATGGATAACTCAATAGGTCTTGATACATTAGTTGGGGCTACTATTGGGGTTGCAATTGGTAATCAAGTTGGAAAAGGAAATGGAAGAGACGTTGCAAGGGTTGCCGGTGGACTTTTAGGTGCTGGTATCGCAAATAGTTCTAGAACACCACCTTATTCAAATGGTTATTATGACAATAACTCTTATAATAACAATTACGAAAGATCAACAACTTATGTAAGAAACAATTATTATGATGATTATGATGGATATGACAGATACACAGTATATGAAAGAAGACCAGCTCCTCAACCAGTAACAATTATTTATCAAAATTATGATAGATACCCTAACAGATATTATTACAATGAACGTCGTGATCACCACCATCATAGAGATGGACATGGAAGATAAAAAAGGTTCAAGTTTATCTTGAACCTTTTTTTATGCATAAATCTTTTTAGCTAAGAAGTCTTAACACAGATTGTTGATTTATATTATTAGCTTGCGCTTGTCCATATGCACCAATTTGAGAAAGAATATTTTGTTTAGAAAAATTACTAGTCTCTTTTGCATAATTTGTTTCAAATAAAGAAGCTGCATTTAAAGTACTTGTTTGTTGAGAAACTAGATTTCTACTTGAACTTTCAAGTTGATTCTGAGTTGAGCCAAATCCACTTCTTATATCATTCAATCCACTCATCGCTTTATCTACATTATCTAGGAAATTTCTTGCATCTGCTGAAGAAAAAGTTGTTGTATCTTGATTTACAAGGTTAGTTAAACCTAATCCTTGAGTATTTGATTGAACACTTGAAGTATCAATTATATCATTACCATTTAATCCAGTTTGATATTGTTGAACATCTGAAGCTGAGTTATCAGTCGAACTTTTTTGAAGTAATGACTGACCATTATAGTTTGTTCCACTAGCTATTTGATTAAATTGATCCAGTTGAGATTGAATATCTTTTAATAATGCAGTTCTTCCTTCTTGACTTGTAGTATCAGTTGAAGCTTGAAGAAGTTTTTCTCTTACATTATCTAAAATTTTAGATTGTTCATTAGTTGCACCTGTTGCAATTTGTGTTGCAGCAACAGCAGAATTAGCATTTTCAATAGCTTGTGAATAACCATTTGATTGAGTTAATAAATTATTTGCAATTGATAAACCAGATGCATTATCACTAGATTGATTTAACTCAACACCAGTTGCAATCCTATTTAGGCTCTGATTAAGATTTAGATAAACATTTTGGTTTATGGCAGAGTTTGAATTTATTTGCATAACATACTCCTTTTATCATTTAACAAATTTTATTCCTTTAAGTATTAAACTATTATTAAGTATTAATATAATATTACTATCTAAACTTGATTAGGCTATAAATGGATATAAATTTAACACTTAAAAAAATTATTTTATTTCTTAAAAATGATGAATTTGTAAAATCCCATGATTTATTTGAAAAACTTTGGCGTAAATATAAAGATAATGAAGATACAAGAAAAGAATCATTTATTTTAAAAGCTTTTGTGAATGGAAGTGTTACAATAGCACTTTATAAAATGCAAAGATATGAACACTCTTTAAATATTTGGAATACTTACAAAAAGTATGAGTATTTAATAGATGAAATAGAGTCAATAAATAGTGAAAATTATAAAAAAATTAAAGAGATAATTTATAAAAAAAGAGAAATATATATAAAATGATAATAATAGATTTTGAGACAAATACGAGTAATATTGGTGATGTAATTGAAGTAGCAGCTGTGCGAATTGATAAAGATTTTAATGTTTTAGATAAATTTCATAGGTATTATTTATCAAGATATCCTGTTAATTACTTTTCATTTGCAGTTCATAGATTAACACCTGAGTTAATACTTGATTATAGAAAAGATAAATCTTACTGTTCATATTTCACTGAAGATGAAGATTTTTTAGAGTTTTGTTCACAATCAGATACTTTAATAGCTCACAATATTACTTTTGAATTAAGACATATTGATAATAAAGTTAAATTCAAAAAACATATTTGCACAATGAGTGGAAACAAAGATATTGTAAAAGCTTATGGAAAAAGTGGAAGATTAAAAAATCCAAAACTAGATGAAACTTGTTTATATTATGGAATTGAATTTGATGGAGATAAATATCATAGTGCAACCTATGATGTGACAAAAACCTATGAAATACTCAAAAGAATGAATATTAAATTATAAAAAAACTATTAATCGCTAATTTCTACCTACAAGTTGTACCTTTTTTATTATAAACTAAAATAAAAAAAGGATTTGTTATGAAATTAGGAGTTTCTGCATGTTTAATTGGTACTCAATGTCGTTATGATGGCGTGGGTGCAAGTGATAAATTTATAGTAGATGTTTTACAAAAATATTTTGAAACATCTGCATATTGTCCAGAAACTATAATTTGGGGAAGTCCAAGAGAAGCAATCAGACAAACTTTAAATGAAGATGGCAAATTAAAAATTGTAACTTCAACAAAAACTCCAAAAGATGTGACAGAAGAGCTTGAAAATGTTTCAATTGAGTGCGCAAATAGAATTGAAAATGATGATTTATGTGGATTTATTTTAAAATCATCATCACCAACATGTGGAATGGAAAGAGTAAAAGTATACAAACCTTTTAATGCACCTAGCGTGAAAAATGGTATTGGAGTTTTTGCAAAACAGATAAAAGAGAAATATCCATATTTGCCAGTTGAAGAAGAGGGTAGATTAATTGATCCATGGCTTAGGGAAAACTTTTTGATGCAAATTTTTGCATATCAACATTTTCATGAATTTATTAAATCAAACCCAAGTTTTAACGACCTTGTAATATTTCACACTTCATATAAATATCTAATTTACTCAAAGGCTCAAAAATCTTACAATGCTCTTGGAAAAATAGTTGCAAATCATGATAAAAAACAACTTCCAGAAATTTTACAAGAGTATAAAGATGAGTTTTTAAAAGCAATAAGTTTAAAAGGAAGCGTAAGCAAAACTTACAATGTCTTACTTCATATGTTTGGATATTTTAAAAAGCTAATCACAAAAGAAGAAAAAGAGATTATTTTATCAACCCTTGAAGAGTATAAACAAAAAATTATTCCTTTAATTGCAGTTATGAAAATCATAAATCTTTATGTAAATAGATTTGATGTTCAGTACTTAAAAGTGCAAAAATTTTTAAATCCATATCCAAGTGAATTGGCTCTAAGAAGTGATATTAAGGCTTATAAATAATGAAACAAATTTTATGGTTTAGAAGAGATTTAAGAATCATTGATAGTGCAATTTTGCATTTTGCAAAAGATGAAGTATTGCCTATTTTTATCTTTGATAAAAATATCTTAAATCTACTTTCAAATGATGATAAAAGAGTAACTTTTATTTATAAAAGCGTTTTAAAATTAAAAAAACAGTTGAAAGAAATAGGGCTAGATTTAGCCATATTTTATTCAACTCCAAAAGAGGTATTTTCAAAGCTAAAAGATGAAGGTTTTGAAAATATTTTATGTTCGGTTGATTTTGATGATTATGCTAAAAAAAGAGATGAAGAAATCTCTAAACTTATCCCAATTCAAACTTTTACAGATTCCTTTATAACACATCCAAATGATTGTCTAAAAGTTGATAAAACCCCTTATAAAGTATTTACTCCATATTATAATAACTTAGAGTTTATCTGGAATTCATATAGACTAGAAGAGTTTATAACAAATGAAAATCTAAAATTAATCTCTTTTGATTATGAGTCTATTCCTACTTTAGAAGATATGAATTTTATTACTCAAAAATTACCAGAGTTTTTAGAAAGAAGTGCAGATGAATTGTTAGAAGAGTTTGAACAAAAAATTGATAACTACAAAGTTGATAGGGATTTTTTTGATAAAAATGCAACTTCAAATCTAGCTGTTCATTTAAGATTTGGACTTATTTCTCCAAGGCAAGCTTTTAACAAAATAAAAGAGTTAAAAGCCAGAACTGAAAACAAAGAGTTTTTTATAAGAGAACTTTTTTGGAGAGAATTTTATAATTATATTTTGTTTCATTTCCCAAAAAGTGAAACATCAAATCTAAATGAAATAAAAGTAAATTGGAATGAAGATGAAGGGGTTTTTCAAAAATGGTGCGATGGAAGTACTGGCATTCCAATTATTGATGCTGCAATGAGATATTTCAACCAAACGGGAACTATGCATAATCGATTAAGAATGATAGTCTCTTCATACCTAACAAAAAATTTATTAATAGATTGGAAAAAAGGCGAAAGATATTTTGCTAGTAAACTTTTAGATTATGAAGCAAGTTCAAATATTGGTTCTTGGCAATGGGCAGCAAGTACGGGAGCTGATAGTGTTCCATATTTTAGGATTTTTAATCCATATTTACAATCAGCAAAATTTGACAAAGAAGCTATTTTTATAAAATCAGTAATATCTGAACTAAAAGATGTAAGTCCAAAACTAATACATAAAGAAAATGGTGTTCAATCAAATATATTTTTAGATTATCCGACTCAGATTGTAAGTATTGAATTTTCGAGAAAAAGAGCAATTGAAGAGTTTAAAAGAGCAAATAATGAAAAAGATTGATATTGCAATTGTAGGTTCTGGAATTGGTGGAGCAATGATAGCTGCATTAAATAAAAACAAAGATATAGTAGTTTTTGAAAAAGACCATAATCTTGGAGGTTGTGCTTCAACTTTTAAAAGATTTGGACACTTTTTTAATACAGGAGCTACAACTTTTGTAGGATATGAAGATGGGCATATTATTAAAAATATTTTTGATAAAGTTGGTCTAAAGCCAGATATTTTACAAAGTAAAATCGCTATTAGAAATATTCAAGGAAATAAAAAAGTAGATAGAATTCAAAACTTTGAAGAGTTTTTGAGCCAATTAGATAGTGTTTATTATCACAAAAATAATAGAGCTTTTTGGACAAAAATAAAAGAGACAGATGAAAAATTTTGGAAATTAAAACATATATATTTTGCAAAATATTCACTAAAAGCACTATTTAAAACATCTTGTTTTATAGCTGAACTTTTAAAAGAGTTTAAAACAGATTTATTAATAAGTGCTCAAAAGTTTATAAATGATACTTTGCCAAATATAAGTGAAGAATATAAAGCATTTATAGATTCACAACTTTTAATCACACTTCAAACAAGCTCAAAAAATGCGACACTTTTATCTATGAGTTTAGGTTTAGCATATCCATTTCACAAGGTATTTTATGTAAATGGTGGAATGGGAAAATTAATTGAAGATTTATTAAAAGATGTAAAAGTAAATAAAAATGAACAAGTGATTTCTATACAAAAAAATAAAAAACAATATCTTTTAAAAACTACAAAAGATGAATATTTATGTAATAAAGTAGTATTAAATTCGACTATTTTTGATAGTTCAAAACTTTTTATAGATGAAGATATAAAATCATATTTTCAAGGCTTTAAGTTTGGTGATCAAAGTGCTTTTGTTGTGTATATGAAATTAGATATAAAAAAAGAATTTTTACACCACTATCAAATAGTTTTAAAACAAAATATCCCAAACTGTATATCAAACTCTTTTTTTGTCTCTTTTAGTGATGTAAATGATGAGAAAATGTCAAAAAATGGCCTAAGTCTAACAATCTCAACTCACTCAAAAGCAATTTTTTGGGAAGGTTTGACAAAAGAAGAGTATGAAGCAAAAAAAGAACAAACAAAAGAGTTTATTATTCAAGAGTTTTTGAAATATTTTGACACTATAAAAAAAGAAAATATTACATCAAATTTTGCAGCAACTTCAAAAACTTTTTATTCTTTTATAAATAGAACAAATTGTGGTGGAAAACCAATAAATATAAAATCAGCCTTTAGTCTACCAAGTTGTAATACACCATTTGAGGGTTTATACAATGTTGGAGATACAGTTTTTGCAGGGCAAGGTTGGCCAGGAATTGCAGTTGGAGTTGATGTTTTAAACAAAGAATTAAATAAAAATAATTTCATTAAGTTTTAAAGAATAGTAGCTATTGTAGAATAATAACTCAATAGTAAGGATAGAGAATGAAGTATAATTTAAATATTCGAGAAGTCACATATGCATTATCAGGAGCACTTGATTTAGTGGGAATTGATGATACTTTACATGGCAAAAGAGTGGCTTTCATGGCTGCTGAACTTGCAAAAGAGTTAAATTTTGATAAAAGTATTATTGATGATTTGATATTTCTAGGAATGCTTCATGACTGCGGTGTATCTTCAACGGATGTACATACTCATTTAGTCTCAGAGTTAGACTGGAATAATTCTGAAGTACACTCTCTTCGAGGGTTTGAACTTTTAAAATCTACAAATATTTATGAAAAATATGCAGTATATATTAAATATCATCATACACATTGGAAAGATTTACCTGAAACTTTAACTTTATTAGAAAAAGAACTCTCAAATATCATCTATTTAGTAGATAGAGTAGATGCCCTTAATGCTCAAATGAAAAATGAAGGAATTAAAGCTATTCCCAAAATTCTAGATGTTTTGCAAAAATATTCAAATGATATGTTTTCAGATAAATTAGTTAAAGCATTTTTTTCCTTGTCTTTAAAAAATTCATTTTGGTTTTACTTAGAAAGTGAAGCTTTAGAAGGATATTTTTTAGATTGGATAGACAAAGTAGAAGATGAAAGTTTTGAATTTAATGATTTAAAAAATATATCTTTAATGTTTGCAGCAGTTGTTGATGCAAAAAGTGAATTTACTTCTGAACATTCAGTTGGGGTAAGTTCCTTAGCTAGATATTTAGCTGAATTATTTAATTTAAATGAAGAATCTTGTGAAATAATTGAACTTGCAGGATTATTACATGATCTTGGAAAATTAAGAGTTGATGATACAATTTTAAATAAAACAAGCACTTTAAATGATGAAGAGAAAATGAAAATGAATCGACATGGCTTTGATTCTTATGTAATATTAAGAAGAATAAAAGGATTCAAAAAGATAGCTTATTTAGCCTCTTTACACCATGAAACTTTAGATTCAAAAGGTTATCCATATAATTTAAAAGAGTCTGAAATACCATTTGAAGCTAGAATTTTAACCGTCGCTGATATTTTCCAAGCCTTTATTCAAAATAGACCTTATCGAATGGGAATATCAATGGATGATACTTTTGATCTTTTGGATGAAATGAGTAAAGAAGGAAAAGTAGATTTACAAGTTATAGAGATGTTGAAAAATAATTTAGAAAATTGTTATGAAAAAGCAATTGTAAAATATAAGTTATTTTGATGCTAAATAAAAAAGGAACTAAATGCAAACTGTTGAACTAAAAATCGCACCAAAAGATTGGCTTTATATAATAATTATTGGAGCATTTTTCGGCTTTTTTATCTCTTTATGTTTCTATTTCTTAAGTGATGATTTACAAAATATTTCAACTATTATTTTTAGTACAAGCAGTGCAATTTCTATCTCTTTGTTTGCATTTTTTTTAATCACTATTTCAAATAAATTTATACTTCCAAAGGTAAATAAAAAGTTCTGGTATTTGATTAGTTTTATTTTCTCTTTTTTAGCTGGTTTTTTAGGATTTAGTCTTTCTTTTATGCTTTTTTCTTTTAGTGATTTTAAAATCTTATATATAATTTCACCATTTTGGCACTATATAGCTGTTACTATTGGTTTTTTGACCTTTTTAGTTGGTTTGATTTTGCATCAATTTATCTCTATGAAATACAAAAATGAGTTTAATAAAAATCAGATTTTAGAGACAAAATTAAAAGCTTTAGAAAATGAATTAAATCCTCATTTTTTATTTAATGCTTTAAATTCTGTTTCAGAACTTATTTATCAAGACCAAAAAAAAGCAGAAAGTGCAGTTATTGAAATATCAAAATTTTTGCGAAATGCAATAAATAAAGAGAGTTTAATAACTCTTGAAATAGAGCTTTCAATGGTAAAAACCTATGTAAATATAGAAAATGTAAGATTTGATGGAAAAATTGTTTTAAATATTGAAGATTTTAATGAATATAAAAATATAAAAATACCAAAATTTTCAATTCAACTTTTGGTAGAAAATGCCATAAAACATGGATATTTGGGTAAAGTCTTAAATGTAGACATTAAATTTTTAAAAGATAAAATAATTGTGCAAAATGATGGCAAAATAGCTAAGATTGTAAAGTTTGGAACTGGTTTATCAAATCTTCAAAAAAGATTGGAACTGCAAAAAGTAGGAAATTTATCATCTTTGATTTTAGATGATAGGATGTTATTTATAATAGAATTAAAATAAATAAAAGGCAACTCGTTGCCTTCTTTAGGATTTTGCTACTTTTAGATGAATTTATTTCATCGTTAAAAAGTAGACATTAAATTAGATGGTCCCTTTAAAATGGGACATTTTAAAGGATAAAAGTTGAAAATAATGATTGTTGATGATGAGAGTTTAGCTTTAAGCAGATTAAAAAGATTGTTAAATGAAAATGGAATTGAAGATATAACAGCTTTTGATAATCCAATAGAGGCTCTAAAAGAGATAACAAAAACAAAATTTGATGCTGTTTTTTTAGATATTTCTATGCCCAATATTACAGGACTTGAGCTTGCTGATTCTATTATGCAAATAGAACCAAAAACATTTATTATATTTCAAACAGCTTATGAAGAGTTTGCCCTTGAAGCCTTTAAAAAGGGTGGAATGGGATATTTGGTAAAACCAATAGAGTCAAATGATATAAAAAATGTTTTAGATAAAATTAGAGCTTTTAAAAGTTCATCAAGTGATGAAGCAAAAAAAATCCTTGGAAAAAGAGGTGATAAACTCTACTTAATAGATATAAATGATATTTATTACATAAAAGCTGATTTAGATGAAGTTATCATCAGAATTAAAGAAGCAGATGCTTATGTAAGACGAAAAATAGGGGATTTAAAAACACTTTTAAGTGGAAAAAATTTCTTTAGAGTTCATAGATCTTATATCGTAAATGTAGATAAAATCAAATCTATGAGAAGTGTGGAACAATCAAAACTTGAAATATCTTTTGAAGGAATCTCTGAAATAATAACAAGTTCAAAAGAGGGTGCTAAAGATTTTAGAGAGTATATTGAGAGAAGAAGTTTATAAACCTACAAAATTAACCTACTAAAACTATCTATTTTCTTGTAAATTATCCTTGTATAAAACATTTATACAAGGAGAGAAAAATGCAAACATTTATTAAAAGTTCATATATTAACTGCGATGTAAAATCACTTTTTGATTTTCATATAGATACAAATAATCTTCAAAAAATTACTCCAAATGATACAAAAGTTGAATTACTTACAAAAGATTTCAAACCAATAGTGTCACAAATATTAAAAATAAAAGCAACAAAATATTTTATTCCAATGAATTGGGAAGTGAAAATAGAAAAAATTGATGGGCCAAATTTACTGGTTGATTTAGCCCTAAAATCACCTTTTGCTTTTTGGGAACATAAACATATTTTCATAAAACATGGAAATATGAGTGAGTTAAAAGATGTTGTAACCTTTAAAATGCCATTTGGATTTATTGGAAAATTATTAGAAGTTTTTGTAATAAAAGATTTACAAAAGATGTTTGATTTTAGACACAAAATTACAAAAGAGATTTTAGAAAAGGAAAAATTTTGAAAAGAGCAGTCGTTTTAATGAACATGGGTGGCCCAAATAATTTAAATGAAGTAAAAGTATTTTTAAGAAATATGTTTAATGACAAATATATTATTGGAGCTCCTCAACCAATAAGAGCAATGATTGGTCAAATAATTATTTCAAAAAGATTAAAAGAATCAAAAGAAAATTATGCAAAATTAGGTGGAATGTCACCAATAGTTGGACATACAAAAAGATTGGTGCGAAGATTAAACAAAGAATTAGATGCAGATGTTTTTTATGAGATGAGATACACACCACCCTTTGCAAAAGATATTATGGAAAAATTAGTAAAATATGACGAAATTTATGCAATTCCAATGTATCCACATTATTCAAGTACAACTACAAAATCATCAATTGAAGAGTTTGTAAAAGTTGCAAAAAAATATAATCTTGATAAAAAAATTAAAACAATAGATAGTTATTATGACAATATTTCCTATAACAAAGCAATAGTTGAGCGAATAAAAGAGGCTTTAAAAGGCGAAAATTCAGAAAACTTCGAACTTATATTTTCAGCTCATGGTTTAACTCAAAAAATCATTGACAAAGGTGATTTATATCAAAAACATATTTTAGCAAATGTTGAGTGTGCAAAAAAAGAGCTTGAATCTCAAAATATAACTTTTAAGAAAATTCATGTGGCATATCAATCAAGATTAGGGCCAATGGAGTGGTTAAGACCTTATATGGAAGATAAGTTAAAAGAGATTGAATCAAAGGTAATAATCTATCCTATATCATTCACAGTTGATAATTCAGAGACTGAGTATGAACTTGATATGGAATATGCAGAAGTTGCACACAAACTTGGATTAAAAGATTATAGAGTTGCAAAGGCTCCAAATCATCATAGATATTTTATAGAAACAATTAAAGAGATTTATGAGGGGATGAAATAGATTAAGAGAAGTTTTTAACTTCTCTTATTTTTTAGCAAAACTTCTATTATCATCTCTTTTAGTAATTTTTTTCTTTTTAGCTGGTTTTTTTTCAGGGGCATTTGTTTTTGCATAACCTGTTTTTTTAGATACTTTTCTAGCTTCCGCTTTTTTTACACTTAATTGTTTTGGTCTTGCTTTAAATAGTCTTGGTTTTTTTTCTGTTGCTTCAAAACCTTCAACTTCAGTTCTTGGAATATTTATGATTAACTCTTTTTCAATATCAATCATCATTTTATAATCCTTAACACTTAAAAGTGTCAAAGCAATTCCAGGATTTCCTGCTCGTCCAGTTCTTCCGATTCTATGAGTATAATCAGTTACAGTTTCAGGTAAGGCATAATTTACAACTATTGGAAGAAGTTCTATATCAATTCCCCTTGCAGCTATATCAGTTGCTACTAAAACTCTAATCTCTCCTGATTTGAATTTTCTCATAACTTTTGCCCGTGCAGTTTGTCTAACATCTCCATGAATACAACCAGCAGGAAGACCGTCTAATTCTAAATGCTCTACTAAAGTATCAGCTTCAATTTTCATATTTACAAAAACTAAAACTTGTGAATAGTTTTTTGAACCAATGATATATGATAATGCCGCTGCTTTATTTGCTTCATCAACTAAAACAATTTGTTGGTCGATGATTTTTACAGCGGATCTTTGTTGAGCAACTTCAATTACAACTGGATCTGTTAAAAACTCTTTTGCAAGTTTTTTAACATTTTGATTCATAGTTGCAGAGAACATCATAATTTGTCTTTTTGGTCCAACACTTGGAAGAATTTTTTCAATATCTTCTAAAAATCCCATATCAAGCATAGTATCAACTTCGTCAATTACAACTGTTGTAACACTTGATAAATCAACAGTTCCATTTTTTAAATGTTCCATTAATCTTCCTGAAGTTGCCACTAAAATATCAAGACCTTTCGCTATTTTTTTCTCTTGGTCTTTTGTTGAAACTCCACCAACCATTGCTATTGATTCTACTTCCATATATTTTGAGAAGTCATCAACTGCTTTTGATATTTGAGTTGCTAATTCTCTTGTTGGAACTAAAATTAAAGCTCTAAGAATTGGTTTGTTAGGTTGTTTATTTGCTAATAGTTCCGTTAATATTGGTAATAAAAAAGCAGCAGTTTTACCAGTACCGCTTTGGGCAGCTGCTAGAATATCTCTTTTTTTTAAAGCAATTGGAATAGCTTTTTTTTGTATTTCCGTAGCTTCTTTGTAATCTAAATCTTTTAGTGCACTTATGATTTTTTCATCTAAGTTCATTGATGTAAAAGTTTTAATAATGTTTCCTTCTAATCTTAATTTTTATTAATTATATCTAAAAGTAGATTAGAATGTTGTATTAATTACTTTTTGACTCATAAATAGGGACTTTTTAATCTATTTTTAGTTTTTTTTTGGCTAATATAAAGACCTTATTAAATAAATATTTGGATAGATAAAAATGACTGTTAAAATTACTTTACCCCATGATAACTCTTATGAAATTTTTATAGATGAATTAAACGAACTATATTTTGATAGAAAAGTTGTGATTATTACAAATCCAACTGTTAGTGGATTTCATTTGGATTATTTAAAAACTAAAATAAAAGCACGTGAGCTTAGTGTTTGTACAATTCCTGATGGTGAAGAGTATAAACATATGCAAACAATTGAAGATATGTTAGCTCACTGTTTTACTCACAGACTTGATAGAAAATCCCTACTTATTGCTTTTGGTGGTGGTGTTATTGGAGATATGACTGGATTTGCAGCTTCAATTTATCAGCGAGGTATTGATTTTGTTCAAATTCCTACAACTCTTTTATCACAAGTTGATGCAAGTGTTGGTGGAAAAACAGGAATAAATAATAAATTTGGTAAAAACTTAGTTGGTGCATTTCATCAACCAATTGCTGTTCATATTGACCCAAATTTCTTAAAAACTCTGCCAAAAAGAGAGTTTGGTGCAGGAGTTGCTGAAATTGTAAAAATGGCAGTAACTTTTAACAAAGATTTTTTTGAGTGGTTAGAACAAAACGATTTAAATGATGATGAAAATATTAGAATTGCCATTGCAAAATCAGTTCAAACAAAAGCAGATGTAGTTTCGCAGGATGAAAAAGAGCTAGGAATACGAGCAGCACTTAATTATGGTCATACTTTTGGTCATGTTATTGAAAATGAAACAAACTATGATACCTATTTACATGGTGAAGCTGTGGGAATTGGTATGTGTATGGCAAATGCATTAGCTGTAAAAATTGGCCTAATGAGTAAAGATGAAGAGTTAAGAGTAAAAAAATTATTAGAAAAATATGAGATTCCAACAACTTATAAAATCAAAGATGTGGAAGATTTTTATGAGCACTTTTTCTTAGATAAAAAGTCTTTAGATAATAAAATTAAATTTATTCTTCCAGTTGGTTTGGGTGATTGTAAAATCACAAATGAAGTTACAAAAAATGATGTTATAGAAATATTAAAAGGTTTTTAAATTGATTAAAAAATTAGCATTTATATTATGTATTAGTTGTTTCTTATGGGCTGAGAACACAGTAGAATCAACTGTTGATAAAAAAGATAAAGCAGAAGTAAAAAAGATTGAACAAAATATCATAACTGAAAAATATGAAGAGGCTCAAAAAGAGTTAGAACTAAAGAAAAAACAAGAGCTTCAGGATTTAAAAAGTAAAGAACAAAATATGCAAGATATTGCAGGAATAAATATTTTACTTGAAAGTATTGCAAAAATAGAAGCTGAATTAAAAGATAATATTTTATTAAAAAGGTATTCAAACTATAGCTCTTACAGTAAAATTTCTAATGAATTGGCTGATTTAAAAGAAAATTTGAAAAGAAAAACAAATATTTCAGATGAACTAACTTATCAAATGCATAATAAAATTAGAGTTAAAGAGAATGAATTAGAATTAATTAATGAGTATAAAGGTTCACCAATTGGTGGGCTTATTAATCCTCCTGAAATTGAAAAATATGAAAATATTACAAATCCTTTTGGAATAATAAATGCTTTATCTCAAATAAAAAAATTAGAAACAAATAAAAAAACTTTTAAAACATTAGATACAGATATTGATTATGTAACTACAAAACTTGATGAAGAGTTACTTTTATATTTAGAGCTATTTAATTTAAATCAAAAACCTGAATATAAAGAAAAAATCACTTTTTTAGATAAAGAGAAAAAAGATTTTGAGATGGTTTTAGAGATTGTTACTACAACTGAAGAGGTATATACTAGAAAAATTGAACAAGTAATTTTAGAGATTAAAAACCAAATATCTCAACAAGTTCAAAAAATGGTTGTTATTTTTATAATTATTGTAATTTTATCAATAATTGCTTTTTTAGTAAAACTTGCTTTAAAAAGATATTTTTCACAAAATGAAAACTACTATATGGTTAATAAAATAATCAATTTTACTTTAGTATTTTTGATTGTAATGGTTGTTTTATTTTCATATATAGATAATGTTTCATATCTTGTAACAATCCTTGGATTCGCATCTGCAGGGATTGCCATTGCTCTAAAAGATTGGTTTATGTCTATTTTTGGTTGGATGGTAATTGTAACATCTGGTTCTATTCAAGTGGGAGATAGAATTAAAGTTAGCAAAGGAAATGTTGAAACTGTTGGGGATGTTTTAGATATTTCTTTATTTAAAATAACTATTAGAGAAGATATTACTTTAACTTCTTATACAACAAACAGAAGAACGGGAAGAATATTTTTTATTCCAAATAACTACATTTTTTCTGAACTAATTGCTAACTATACTCACTCAGGACTTAGAACTGTTTGGGATGGAATTGATATCGCAATCACATTTGATTCAAACCATAAAAAAGCACAAAAAATAGCTAGGGATATTTTAAAACATTATTCAAAAGGTTATACGGATATCACAAGAAAACAGTTATCAAAAATGAGAAGTAAGTATCAATTACGAGCAACAGGAGTAGAACCTAGAGTTTTCACATTTGTTGAACCTCATGGTATTGTTATCTCTTCTTGGTATTTGACAAATTCTTATGCTGCATTAGTTTTAAGAAGTACAATAAGTCCTGAAATACTTGATGCATTTATGAAAGAAGATGATATACATATAGCATATCCAACACAACAAATCAATATTAATAGAACAGATAATGCCTATGGGCCAGCTTCAAGAAGTAAAAAAGTTCCAAAAGATTTGGAAGATGAAATTATACAAAGATAAATTAGGAAACAGATATTAATGAATTTTTCACAAAACAGACCAAAAGTATATTTTAAAACTTTTGGTTGCAGAACAAATGTATTTGATACTCAAGTTATGATGAGTAATCTAAAAGATTTTGAAGTAACACAAAATGAAAAAGATGCTGATGTAGTTGTAATAAACTCATGTACAGTTACAAATAGTGCTGATAGCACAGCGCGTGGTTATATAAGTGGTTTAAAAAAACTTCCAAAAGATCCAAGAGTTGTATTTACAGGTTGTGGAGTTTGGACAAAAGGTGAAGCGCTTTTCAAAGAAGATAAAGTTGATTCTTTATTTGGTCACTCTGAAAAAGAGAAAATAAATGAGCTTTTATTAAATGAAAGCAGATTTTTTCATGCTGGTGATTTAACACATATTGATGAAACAATAGTTGAAGAGTTTATTGGAAAAAGTAGGGCGTTTATAAAAATTCAAGAGGGTTGTGATTTTAGATGTTCATATTGTATTATCCCTTATGTAAGAGGAGATGCAAGAAGTTATTCTGAAGATAAAATACTAGAGCAAGTTACAACACTAGCAGCTAATGGTTTTGGAGAGTTTATTTTAACTGGAACAAATGTTGGTTCTTATGGAAAAAAACAACATACGAGTCTTGCAAAACTTCTTAAAAAAATGTCTTTAATTAAAGGTGTACGAAGAATAAGAATGGGAAGCATTGAACCTATTCAAATTGATGATGAATTTAAAGAGCTAATAAATGAGCCATTTATGGCAAAACATCTTCATATTGCACTTCAACACACTTCAAAAGAGATGTTACAGATAATGAATAGAAGAAATAAAGTATTATCAGACTTAGAACTTTTTGAGTTTTTAAGTTCAAATGGATATGCTTTAGGAACAGATTTTATTGTTGGACATCCTGGAGAAACTGATGAGTTATGGCGTGAAGCTATGGAAAATCTTCATAGATTTCCTTTAACTCATATTCATGCCTTTACTTACTCAAAAAGAGATGGAACACCAAGTGCTACTATGAAACCTCAGATAAAAGGTGACATTGCTAAAATTAGATACAATGAATTAACAAAAATCATTGAACAGAAAAATTATGATTTTAGAAAAGAAAATAACAAAATATTAGAAGTTTTAATAGAACAAGAAAAAAATGGGAAATATATAGGTTTCGATCAATTTTTCAATCAAATAGAGATAGATTCTCCTGTGGATTTAGTTGGAGATTGGGTTTTTATAGATGATTATGAAGTAAAGGCTGATAAAAATGTTGCAAGATTCAAATAATAATAACAAGAATTTAGAAAAAAATTTTAAACTAATGGCCATGTCAGCAGTTGTATTGCTGATTTTATTTTTATATACTATTTATAAAAGTAGTTCACATATTGCTGGGAATTCTTATTATGTAGGGATTGGATTTTTATTTATTTTACTTTTTTTAGCTCTATATTTAAAAGTAAAACAAGAAAAAGTTAGAGCTTTTTTTAATAAAAATAAAAAAATCAATAAAGAAACAACATCTTTTGATAATGAACTTACAAAATCAAAAGCAAAAATTTCAAATGAGGATTTAAACTCAAATATTCAAGCTGTTACTTCAAATATTACTTTTAAAGATGTTGCAGGAATAAATGAGATAAAAGAGGAACTTGAAGAGGTTGTTGATTTTTTAAATAATCCAAAAAAATATCTAGAACAAGGTGTTAAACTTCCAAAAGGTGTTTTATTAGTTGGACCTCCAGGTGTTGGAAAAACTTTAATTGCAAGGGCAGTAGCTGGTGAAGCTGATGTTCCATTTTTTTATCAAAGTGGTGCAAGTTTTGTTCAAATATATGTGGGAATGGGTGCTAAAAGAGTACGAGAACTTTTTGCGAAAGCAAAACAAAGTGCACCTGCAATTATCTTTATTGATGAAATTGATGCTGTTGGAAAAGCAAGAAGTGGAAAATCAAATGACGAAAGAGAATCAACTTTAAACGAACTTCTAACTCAAATGGATGGATTTGATGGTGATAGTGGCGTTATTGTAATTGCTGCAACAAATAAAATCGAAGTTTTAGATGATGCACTTTTACGAGCAGGAAGATTTGACAGACGTGTTCATGTGGGACTTCCAAATATTAATGATAGAAAAAAGATTTTAGAGTTATATTTAACTGGTAAAAATCATGAAATAAATATTGAGAAACTTGTAAATGAAACAGCTGGATTTAGTTCTGCAACACTAGCAACTTTGATAAATGAAGCTTTATTAAATATGATTAAAAATAATAAAAGAATATTAAATAATGATGATATTTTAATTGCAAAAAACAAACTAGAATTTGGAAAAAAACAACTAAAAATCTTAGATAATAGACAAAAAGAGATTTTATCTATTTATCAAGCTTCAAAAGCGTTTATTTCAAAAACTAAAGTTGCTTTATTTGATGAAAGTGTTCAAAAACTTAACTCAACATATCCATCTTATCATGAATTATGTGAAAATATTAGAAGAGATTTAGCTGGATTTATTGGTGTAGAAGTTATAGAAAAAGAGAAATATGCCATAAATCATGAAGATTTAGAATCAGCTTCAAAAACAGCACATGACATTGTAAATAAATATAAAATGGCAAATTCTGTTGAAGAGTTACTAACAGATATTAAAAATGATTTAAGAAGTGAATTATCACAAAATTCTCAAGAGATAAATAGATTAAAAAATATTATGATTAAAAATGAAGTGATTACAAAAGATGACATTTAAGAGATATTTCTCTGGTTTTTGTTTTAAAAATGAATCAGAACTTTTTGATGAATATCTTGTAAATAACGATTTTACAATATCTGGTTTTTCTTATGGTGCTATAAAAGCCTTTGAAGAGGCTTTCTCTACAAAAAAAAGAGTTGATAAACTTCAACTCTTTTCTCCTGCTTTTTTCCAAATTTTTGATGATAAATTTAAAAGAACTCAACTTATGTATTTTAAAAAAGATGCAAATGCTTATTGTCAAAATTTCTTATCAAATGTGATTTATCCTTTACAAACTGATATTTCAAAATATTTTGAATTAGGAACAATAGAGCAATTAGAAGAACTTCTAAACTATAAATGGAGTGAGGAAAAACTTCAAAGTTTAGTAGATAGAGGTACAAAAATTGAAGTTTATTTAGGTGGAGTTGATAAGATAATTGATGCTTCAAAAGCAAAAGATTTTTTTAAAAATTATGCTACAGTTTATTATATAAAAGAGAAGGGACATTTATTATGAGTGAGAAAATAGCAAAAATAGGAATCGTAACAGCAAGTGATAGAGCTAGCCGTGGAATATACGAAGATTTATCAGGAAAAGCAATTATTGATACAATAAATAGCTATTTAACAACTCCATGGGAACCTGTTTACAGATGTATAGAAGATGATAGAGTTACTATTGAAAATACCTTAAAAGATTTAGTTGACAATGAAAAGTGTTGTTTAGTTGTAACAACTGGTGGAACAGGCCCAGCATTAAGAGATGTTACGCCAGAAGCCACAGAAGCTGTATGCGATAGAATGATGCCAGGTTTTGGAGAACTTATGCGAGCTGAGTCTTTAAAATTTGTACCAACAGCAATTCTATCACGTCAAACAGCAGGACTTAGAGGTTCTTCTCTTATTGTAAATCTTCCTGGAAAACCAAAATCAATCAAAGAGTGTTTAGATGCTGTTTTTCCAGCAATTCCATATTGTATTGATTTAATGGAAGGGCCATTTTTAGTATGTAATGAAGATGTTATAAAAGCATTTAGACCAAAAAAATAATATATAAAGGCCAATTTTGAAAAATATGATTATTTCACTACTTGTATCTGCTGTTTTCTTTTTTGTTGCAACTACCACTTTTAGTACGCAACACTCAATTTTAATTGCTTTAATAGCATTATTGGTAATATTATGGACAAATGAAGCCTTGCCTATTGGTGTTGTTTCATTATTGCCTATAATTTTATTTCCAGCATTTGGTATTTTAGATATAAAAAGTACAACTGCAAACTATTCTAATACAACTATATTTTTATTTATGGGTGGTTTTATGATAGCAATTGCTACTCAAAAAACAAACCTTCATAAATATATTTCAAATAAGTTATTAACAATTTTTCCAAATACTCCAAGGGGAATGATTTTTTCTTTAGCAATCACATCTGCACTATTGAGTTCTGTTTTATCAAATTCCACTACTGCTTTGCTTTTAATACCAATAGCTGTATTTTTAACACATGATTTAAGATTTAAAGCTAGACTTGCCCTTGCTATCGCTTATGGATGTAGTATTGGTGGAATTATAACTCCAATTGGAACTCCTCCAAATTTAATCTTATTAGGATTTATGCAACAACACTCACTTGAACCAATTGCATTTATACAATGGATATTTTTAACCGGTCCACTGGCTTTAATGATGTTAATTGTAATTCCATATATTTTATCTCTTGGTTTATCTGATATAAAACTTGATAACAAAGTTGAAATGACTGAAAAACTATTACCAAATCAAAAAAGATTACTTTTTATTTTATTAGGATTAGTTGTTACTCTTTTAGTAAATTCAAAAATAGAGCCTTATTATTCTGGTTTAGGTTTAAATGAAACAGCAATATTATTAAGTTTTGGACTTTTGATGTTTGTACCTAAAATTGGATTTATTGAGTGGGAAGATGCAAAAAATATCCCTTATGAAATAATCTTTTTGTTTGGTGCTGGTTTTGCAATCGCAACAGCATTTTCAAAAACTGGACTTGCTGGAGTAATTGCTAATTACATGTTATCTTTAACAGATTTACCAGTTATTGCTTTAATATTAATTATTGCTACAATGATTACATTTACAACTGAGATTACTTCAAATACAGCTCTTATTTCAATTGCTCTTCCTATTATTTACTCTTTAGGACAAGTTGCAAATATAAACATGACTCTGATTCTAATGGTTGCAACAATATGTGCCTCTTATGCTTTTATGCTTCCAATTGCAACTCCACCAAATGCAATAGCCATGAGTAGTGGTGCAGTTAAAGTAAAAGAGATGGCAAAATTCGGATTTTTTATAAATATTCTAGCCATTTTAATGGTAACAATTGTTGCTTTAGTTTATTGGCAATACTTCATCTAACTAAATCAAATTCTAGCTTTTAAAGCTAGAATTTTTCTCATTATCAAATAAAAATAAAGCTGTGACACCGTATGTGACACCTTTTTGTTATACTTTTCATATTATAAAAAAGTTTTTCATTTCCTAAATTTTTAATTTGGAAAAGAGATAAGAAGGAATAACAAAATGAAATTACCAGATTTAATAGGTATGTATTTAAATAATCATTTAATAGAACCTATAGGAAAGTTTTTAAATATATCAGAATGTATGATAATCTTTATTTTGATTGCAATATTCGTAGTTATTTTTGGATACGTGAGTAGATTGTACATAAATACATTTAATATAGGTCTTTATAAAAAAGAAACTAATCAGAAGTTTGGAAATGAACAAGATTTAAAAGAAAATTCAAGTTTTGCGGAAAAAACAATATCTTGGATTGAAGATGGTTATGGTGTTGAACTTTGTAATAAAATGGCTGTAACAATAATAGTTGTTGGAATTTTATGGGAAATTGTAGAAAATTTATTAGTTTGAAAGCAATTTTTTATTCTCAAGCTTTAGCTTGAGAATAAAAAATATTGTAACAATTGTTGCTTTAGTTTATTGGCAATACTTTATTTAACAATCTTCATAAAAATATTATAGCCTTTTGGCTATAATCCCGCCATGCAAAATATATTAAAAAAACTAGACTTAATCGATTATATAGATACTTTCTCAAAACTTATGGCAAGAGAAAAATCTATTATTTTAGAAGGTGACATAAACCTTCATTTTAAACTTATAAATGAGTTGTCAAAATATGACATAAAAGCACCAAATAAAATTGAAAATCTTGATACACCTTTGATGCATATTCAAAAACAAGGTATCCTAAAAATTGATGATATTTTTGAATTTATCAAAATAATAAACTATTTTAGATATTTAAAAAGATTTAATTTTGATGGAAAGCTCGCAGAATGGCTTGATAAAATTGTTATTCCAAATGATATTATAAAAATCTCAGACTATTTTGATGATAAAGCAAATCTAAAAGATGGAATAAATGAAGACTTTGACAATATTAAATATGCAATTTCAAAAAACAAAGAAGCAATTAAACAAAGCCTTTACAAGCTAATCAACTCGCCTAAAATCAGAACATATTTAGTTGATTCTCAAGTTCATTATATAAATGGTGAAGAATCTTTATTGGTTCGTGGTGGATTTAATCATGTGTTAAATGGTTCTGTAATTGACCGTTCTAACTCTGGATTTTTTTATGTGATTCCTCATAGTATCTCTGAACTTAAACAAAAACAGAGTGATTTACGAAATAAACAAGAAGAGATTTTATATAAAATTTGTAAAGAGATTTCATCTTTATTTGAAAAGAATCTTTTATTTTTAAAGTTTTTAAACAAAGAGTTTGACAGATTTGACCACTATCAATCAAGACTATTTTTTGCAAAAATAGGGGATAAAAACTTTATTCTTCCTTCAAAAAATGATGTTAATAAACTTGTAGATTTTTGCCATCCAGCCTTACATAATGCAAAACCAATCTCAATTGATTTTACAAAATCAGTTGTTATGATTACAGGAGTAAATGCAGGGGGAAAAACTATGATGTTAAAATCTATTTTATCAGCTGTTTTTCTTTCAAAATATCTACTTCCATATAAAGCTCACCACGATACAGTTGTTAGTAATTTCAAATCAATAAATGCAGTTTTAGATGATCCTCAAAGTGTAAAAAATGATATTTCAACCTTTGCAGGTCGTATGGTTGAGTTCTCAAAACTTTTCTCTTCAAAAAATGCAATTGTTGGAGTTGATGAAATTGAACTTGGAACTGATTCAGATGAAGCTGCTAGTTTATTCAAAGTAATAATCGAAGATTTAATCCAAAGAGATATAAAAGTAATTATTACAACTCACCATAAAAGATTGGCTGCACTTATGGCTGCAAATGATAACGTTGAGCTAATAGCTGCTCTTTATGATGAAGAGAACCAAAGACCAACTTATGAGTTCTTACAAGGAACAATAGGGCGTTCTTATGCCTTTGAAACAGCTACAAGATATGGAATTCCACATAGTGTTGTAAAAAGAGCTAGAGAGGTTTATGGAGATGATAAAGATAAATTAAATGAACTAATTGAACGAAGTAGTTCATTAGAGAGAGAATATAAACAAAAAATTGCAAAATTAGATGAAGAAATTGCTGATATGAAAAGAATTTCAGGAAATCTAAAAGACCAAAAAGAGAAACTTGACGAACATATCTACTCAGAAAAATCAAAACTTCACAAAGAGTATAGTGAAGCCCGAGATGAAGCAAAAAAAGCTATAAAAGCAAAACTTGTTGGGGAATCACACCAACATCTAAACATCGCTCACAAAATGGCAGTTGAAATCAAAACTGAAAAAGTTCAAGAAATTGTTGAGTTTAAATCAGGGGATAGAGTTAAATATAGAAATACAAAAGGAACAATAGTTTCAATCAAAGGTGCAAAAGCCTTTATTGAAAATGATATGGGAATGAAAGTTCAAGTTCTTCTTGCTGATTTAAGTAGAAGTGGGAATCCTCCTCCAAAAATTCCCGTAAAAAAAGCAACCATAACTATTGAAAAACCAGAAACTGGAAATATAAAATTAGATTTACATGGACAAAGAGCCGATGAAGCACTTGAAAATCTTGATAAGTTTTTATCTGATGCACTTCTAGCTGGTTTTGAAGAAGTTTTAGTTTATCATGGAATTGGAACTGGAAAACTTGCCTTTGCAGTAAAAGAGTATTTGAAAAAACATCCAAAAGTTAGAGGTTTTGAAGATGCACATCCTAGTAGTGGTGGTTTTGGTGCTAAAGTAGTTAAGCTTTAAAAGCTTAGCTACTTATTTTTTTGAGATGTCTAGGTTTATTGCAGAACTATTGTTCTCAATTTTATCTGTCATAACTATTTGTTTTGGATTAATACCTTTTTCTTTTACAAGATAGTTAGAAATATTTGTTATTCTATTTTTTGCAATTTTTTCTAGGTTTGGTATTTTTATTTTTTCTCTTAAAATTAAAGCTTCGATTTGTTCTGGTTTCAGATTTCTATCATCATCTTTTCTTGCTAAATAGTTTTGTTTTTGTTGAGCATAACCTTCTGTATTCATATCATAAGAAGCTGTTAATTCAATAGCTATTTCACTTCTTGCTTTTAAAATCTGAGATATTTTATCTAAAGTCTCTTTTTGAATAGGTCCAACTTCATCTTCTAATAAGCCATATTTAACACTACTTATCTCATCTACACTAAAGTTAAACATTGCTCCAAGAAGTGAAAATGGTGCAGTTACAGCTTTTGTAATCAGATTTGTAAATGCTCTCCATAAAATTGAGCCAATGGCAAATTGTGGGTCATCAACATTTCCAGAAACTGGAAGATTTATATCTATCACACCTTTTGAGTCTTTTAATAAAGATATTGCAATATCTAAAGGTAAAGAGACAGCATCAGGGCTTTCAACTTTTTTTCCAAACTCTAATTGAGTTATTACAATATTGTTTTTTGCTTCAAGATTTGACTCTTCAATATTATATTTTAAATCTAAATCAAGTTTTCCATTTTTGATTTCTCTTCCAACAAATTTACCTGAATATGGTGTGAAATTTTTAATCGCAATATTGCTAAAAATTAGATTTATATCTGTTAATAGTTTTATATTATTTGGATGTAAAATCCCTGTTATTTTAGCAACTCCATACTCATCAACAACACCTTTTACTTCAAGATTTGTTGTACTTGATTTTGTGTTTTTAAATTCTGAAATTTTCCCATTTAGTTTTGTTACAGTTGTTTTAAATGGAAGTGGCAAGTTTTTATCTTCAAAGCTGAAAATTCCATTTGTGATATTTACAGGTCCAACATTAATTTTTGTTTGTGAAGAAGAATCTTTTTTATTTTCAACAACTTTTTTTTGCTCTTTTTGAACAACTTTTTCTTCTTGTTTTATAGGTTTTCCATTCTCTTTTACTGCATCTTTTTTAGCTAAAACAACAGAAATATTTGGTTTATTTAAATTTGCTTTTTCAATTTTGAATCCAGCTTTTGTATTTGAAATCTTTTTGATTTCTAAATCTAAATTTTTAGCTAATATTTTTGTTTTATCACTTGTATTTAAAAATTCAAGATTAGGTTCAAGAAGTTTGATAGAATTTATAGATAAACCATCTTTTTTATTTAGTAAGTTATTAACATCAAGTTGAATATCTTTTGCTTGTAATTCAATATTATTTGTTTTATCACTCATATTTATAGTTGATTTTAAAAGTTTTATCTCTTTTATAGAGATGTCATCCTTATCAACTAAAAATGAGTTTACATTTAGATTTATATTTGAAGTTTGTAAGTTTATTTTTGATTTTACATCATAGAAATCTAAACTTGGAGTTTTTAAAACAGTTGTTCCTATTGAAGTTTTTCCATCATTTATATTTAGATTATTTACTAAAAGATTTACTTTTTTTGAAATCAAATTAAAATCTGATTTTTTATCATCTAAAGTTAAACTATCTTTTGTAAGTTCGATTTTATTTATATCTAAAATATTATCTTTTAATGACAATTTATCAAGATTTATATTTGTATTTTTAGACATTAGAGATAAATTATTGTTATTATTTACATAACTTAGACTTGGATTTTCTAAAAGCAAACCACTTAAATCAATATTAGAGCCGATAATTCCTAAGTTAGTAAGATTTGCATTAAAAGCTTTACTTTGAGAGATAGAATTATTTACTTTATCATCAAAAACAAAATCACTATTATTTACTTTTATATTTGATAGATTTATAGTCCAAGGTTTAGACACTTCTTGTGGTTTTGCTGTTGTAACTTCTACTTTTATCTCTTTACTTTTTTCCTCTTTTGTTGATGGAGTATTTATAAGATTTGCAAAGTTAATTCCATTTTTATCTAAAATCATATTTGCTTTTAAAGTTTTAAAATCAACATTATCAAAGGCTACATTTTGATTTTGTAAATCAAAAATGAAATTTCCTATATTAAGCTTTTCAAGATTTACTAAAGGATTTTTATTTTGTTTTAGATTTAGATTATTTAACTCAAATTTGTCCGTACTTAAAGTCAACGCAAGCTCATTTGTAGTGTCAATATTATAATTTAGTATTAGATTTAGATTTGTTTTTTCATCTAAATCAAAATTTAACATATCTTTTTTATATGTAAGAAACTCTTTTAATCTTAAATCTTCAATTGAAACTTTTCCATAAGCTTTAAATGGTTGTAGTTTAAATGCTCCACCAATAGCGATATTTGTATGTTCATTTAATTTAAGGGTTAAATCATTTGAAGTTAAGCTGTTTTTATAAGTTCCTAAATCATATAAAGTGTAATTTATATTCTTTAAATCCAAAGAGTAAGGGATTTCACCTTCTTTTGAATATTGTACATTTGCATTATCTAATGTAAGTTTTGAAACTAAAAAATCAATAATTGAAGAACTTTTTTCTTCTTCTGGTTTAGTTTCTTCATTTGAAGAGGGTTTTGCAAGATTTGCTAGATTTAAATTCCCATCTTTATCTTGAATCACATTTACAAAAGCGTCTGTTAGGGTAATTTCTTTAAATCTAATATTTTGTTGTTTAATTGATCTTAATAGTGAAAAATCAACTAAAAACTCTTTAAATGAAACTGTTGTTACATTATTTGAATCGAATATTTTAAAGTCATGGATTAGTATTTTAAAAGTTAGAGGATTAAATTCTATTTTTCCAATGTCAGTTTTTTGAGTGAGATTCTCATCTAGATTTTTGATTAATTGATCTTTTAAAACAATAGGAAGAACTTTAAACCCAACAGCTATATAAACAACTATTAATAAACCCAAGCCATAAAGTATTTTCTTTAGTTTAGTCATTGGAAACCCCTTTATACAATTAAATAATAAAATTTAAAATTTTTTAATTAGGTTTTATTATAACAAAATAAAGTTAAGTTAGCTAAAATCTGCCGTAATTAAAAGGATATATAAATGACTATTATAGAATTATTTCAAAAACTATTAAGATTCAAATCACTAACTCCACATGATGATGGAGCATTCGATTTTATAGAAGAGTATTTAGGCGATACTTGGACTTGTATCAAAGTTGATATGGAAGGTGTAAAAAATAGATTTTATTATAAAAAATTCAATGAAAATTCTCAACATCTTTGTTTTGCAGGACATATTGATGTAGTTCCAGTTGGTGAGGGTTGGCCAATTGATCCCTTTGCAGCAGAAGTTGTTGATGGAGTAATAAGTGCAAGAGGTGCCCAAGATATGAAAAGTGGCGATGCAGCTTTTTTATATGCTTGTAAACACGCCCAAAACTTTGATGGAACATTGTCAATTCTAATGACAAGTGATGAAGAGGGTGAGGGAACTTACGGAACTATCAAAATGCTTGAACACCTAAAAAGCATAGATATGATTCCAAACTACGCAGTTGTAGCAGAACCAACTTGCGAAGAAGTATTTGGAGATGCCATAAAAGTAGGACGACGTGGAAGTATCAATGGATATTTAACAATTCAAGGAAAACAAGGACACGCAGCTTATCCAGAAAAAGGAATAAATCCAGTTCACCAAATAGCTCCAATCTTAGAAAAAATAGCTGGCTTTGACCTAGACAATGGAGATGAATATTTCGCTCCAAGTAAACTAGTAATCACAGATATCAGAGGTGGAATGCAAGTAACAAACGTAACACCAAACAAACTAGATTTGATGTTCAACGTACGAAACTCAACAAACACAAAAAAAGAAGATGTAGAAGCCTACATAGAAAAAATCTTCGGACACTTAAACTACAGTTTAAGAACAACACAAGGCTCATATCCCTTTGTAACAAACAAAGAATCAAAAGTAGTACGTGCAATGGAAACTTCAATCAAAGAAGTTCTAGGAATCACTACAAAACACTCAACAGCTGGTGGAACATCTGATGCCAGATATTTCGGTGCATTTGGAATCGAAGCTATCGAGTTTGGAGTTATAAATGATACTATTCATAGTATTGGAGAGAGAACTACTGTTAAAGAGGTTGAGGGATTGTGTGCGGTGTTTGAGGATTTGATTAGGAAGTTTTAATGATTGTAGTTGTATCTCGACTACAAAAAATAAATATTACAAATTGTTATTAAAATTTAAAATAAAATAATTTTCTACTATAATTAATCAAATTTTTTATAAAGAGTATTATTTATGTATGAAATAGATTTAAAACTAAATTTACAAATTCCGTGGAAAAATCAAAACTTTGAAATGCAAAAAATTGGATATATAAATTATCTAGTTGGAGCAAATGGTAGTGGAAAATCTCAATTTTCAGAACAATTAAAGAATTTCTTTAATCAAAGAGGTTTGAAATGCAGAGTTCTTTCTGCTGACAGATTATCTGGTTTTGGATTTAGTAATAAGCCTCACCTTGATGGATATGCTGCAAGTCAATCAAATTTTCATAATGGATTTAATAAACAAAATTTCCTACAATATAAGCAAGGTGCAGAAAATATGGATACAGGTGCAGATGCTTTTATTTTACTTGAGGAAAAACTGGATTTAAAGATAAAAATTGAAGCAATCTTATCTCAAGTATTACATCGGGATATTAGACTTGAATGGGATAGTGGAAAACTTGTTCCTATGACTTATAATATTCAACAAGCAACAGAATATGAATTAAAAAAAGAATCACATGGAATAAAGGAGTTACTTGTATTATTAACTCATCTTTATGATGATTCACATAAGGTTTTAATTATAGATGAGCCAGAATTAAATCTTCATCCTCAATACCAATCTTTTTTATTAGAACATATTAGAAAAGTAAGTGGTAATCCAAGTGAAGGTAAGAAAATTGTATATCTTATTTCTCATTCACCTTTTATTTTAGATTTCCAAACTCTTGATGATTTAAAATCAGTTATATGTTTTCATAGTGATTTTAGAAAACCATCATTTATAGAAAATTTAAACTTTACAGATGAAGAGAAAATTAAACAAATTATTCCAAAATTAAATGTACATCATAAACAACTATTTTTTGCAAATACTCCAATTTTTGTTGAGGGAATATTTGATGCTCAATTTATAAAAGCTATTCAAGAAAAAAGAGGTGTCTCTTTAGAAGGAAGTGGAAGTACAGTTATTGATGTAGGTGGAAATGAACAATTGTCATCTTATTATTTACTTTCAAAACTACTAGGTAAAAAGTCACTTTTTATTTATGATTTAGATAGTATTTTTTTCTCATCTCAATTAAGAGTGAATGCAGAAGATAGTGATGATATAAATCAATTTTTGGTTCAATTGGGAATAGGAAGTAATTTTCAAGATTTATGGGGACAATTTAATAAGACGTTATCAAATTTAAAAGAAGAATTAAATAACAAAGATTCTATTTATAAATCATATATAAATGAAATTATAAATGATAGTAAAAAAGCAAAAAAAGAAAGTTATAGTTTATTAATTTTTTGTAAATATTATTATGAAGAAGCCAAAAGTTTAGTATCAAAGGATTCTCAAATTGATTTATTATTAAGGCAATTGGAAAATATAATAAAAGCATTTGAAGAAATAGGTATTTATATTTTAGAAGATGGTGCAATTGAAAATTATTTTCCTAGCTATAATGGAAATAAGTTTAATATTGATGATAATAAAAAAAGAGACTGTTTAAATAGTGAAATTGATTGGATGATAAATGAATGTCAATCAAATGAAAATTTACAGAATAGATATGGAAAATTATATAGTATTATTGGAAAATTACCTTCAGGAAATAAAATTAATTATAAAAAAGTTATTGAAAGTAATCTGAAAGATTTGATACATAAAATACAAAAAGGTGTATCTGAAAATAAAATATTGAATGAAGAAAGTTTACCATCATATATTGGTAAAGAATGGAATTCTTATCAACGAATATTATCAGTTAGTAATGTAAATATTACTAATCAAACTTTTACAATTAATTTAAAAGATTTGTGGGGATTTGGTGCAGAGATTATAAATATTGAAAGAAATAAAAATTATTCTAATGAAAGTTTTTTATAAATAAATTACTTAAAAATAGAAAAGTTTTTTATTAAGATAATTGTAAATAGATTTGAAGAAATGATAAAGTTACTTTACATTTTCCCAAAATATCCCATAAATGATAAGTAACTTTATCATTTTAGACTCTTAATACAAAAGAAATGGGACATATAACTTTTATTTACAAATCTAATCAAGAAAATAAAAAGGAATTTTAAATGAAAATATCAAAATTGTATTCAAACAATGATAATTTTAAAACCATAGAATTTGATAACGGTATAAACTTTATCCTATCTGATACAAATGGTGTTGGGAAAAGCAGTCTATTTAAACTAATAGATTTTTGTTTGTTAGGTGATAAACATTTTCTTGGGAACGAGCACTTTAAAGATTATATTTTTTATATAGAACTTCAAATTGCTGCAAATAGATATATAACGATTAAAAGACCGACAACTAGCGGTAAAAACATCGAATTAAAAATCAAAAATCAAAAATCTATGCTTGTAGATGAAAAAGATTTTGATAAAAAAGGCAGTATGGGTATTGCTAAATCTTTTTTTGAAAATAAAGTTAATTATTCTATAAATAAATTTAGAACATATATAACATATTTTTTAAGAGATGAAGAAAACCAAAATGATGTATTTATATTAAACAAACACACAACTCTTCATGAAGTAGAATACAAAACTGTTATATCAACTCTTGTAGGTATTGATGGACGAAAAATAAGAAGAAAATATGAACTTGATGAAATAATTAAAAAAGAAGATACTGACGCAACAACTTTAAAAAATGCGCAAAGTGATTTAGAAAAAGTTATCGAAGAAAATAAAACATTAATTAGTAGCTACTTTATAGATAGATTAAAAGATAGTGTTGCAAAATATGGGAGAATGATATTAGCTAAAGAGGTGACTTTTTTAATTGATTTAAATAGTTCAAATGATATAGAGTTTAGTATAAATGTGGAAAATGACGAAGACTCTAATGATAATTTAAATGATGACCTTAGTATAAAAAAACTTTTATGTTTAATCTTTGCATCTGCATTAGCTGATACATATGCTCAAAAAAGACTTATCAAATTTGTTGCTTTTGATAGCCCTTTTGATGGAGATAAAAATAGTTATGAAGATGGTATTTATCGTGCTATCCATGAGTTAAACAAAATTGGAATTCAGACGATTATTACATCAAATGAAAATGTTATTCATAATCCTAAAATTTTATTAGAAATAAAAGATGAATATATGACTGATTATTTTAGTAATGATGATAAATTAATGGGTGATTTTTAAAGGAGCCTGTAAAATAAACTGTGTAAATCCACCAGTTAACCTTTAATCACTTTGTATATTTTTCCATAATTTCACTGAAAAATATGCAAAGTTGAGGGTAAATTTCACTCCAATTTCTCATACTAGTTCTTTCCCATTTTATTTGAACCTCCTGTGTTGAAAGATATAACATTTTAAAAGCTGAATCTATTGTTGGGAATGATCCTTTTGATTTCGTTTTTCTTTTTATAGTTGAATTTAATGACTCAATTGGATTTGTCGTATAGATTAATGTTTTTATTGCTTCTGGATATTTAAAAAAATTTGTAAGTTCATTCCAGTTATTTAACCAAGATTGAGCAATATGAGGATATTTTTGTCCCCAAATATCATTAAACTCTGTAAGTGCAAGTTGTGCATCTTCTTCTGTTGGAGCTGTGTAAATTGTTTTTAATTCTCGTGCCACTGCTTTCCTATCTTTCCAAGACACATAACGAAGTGAACTTCTTATTTGATGAACTATACATCTTTGTATTTCAGCTTTAGGATAAACAGCTTGTATTGCTTGATTAAAGCCGTTTAATCCATCTATTGCAAATATAAGAACATCTTCAACACCTCTATTTTTTAATTCATTTAAAAGTGTTAGCCAATATTTAGATGTTTCATTTTCTCCTATCCAAATTCCTATAATATCTTTTTTACCATCAAGTGTAATTCCAAGCATTATATATGCAGCTACATTTTTAACAACTCTATCTACTCTTATTTTAAGTACTGTTGCATCCATAAAAATGATTGGATAAATTGATTCAAGGGGACGATTCTGCCACTCTTTGGCTTTTTCTAAAATTGCACTAGTAATATTTGAAATTGTTTGTTCAGATAACTCATAACCATACAAATCATCTAAGTGTGATTGAATATCTCTTACACTCATTCCTTTTGCATAAAGTGAAAGGATTAAATCTTCACTACCTTTTAAAAGTCTTTCTCGTTTAGGAACTAATTTAGGTTCAAATGTTCCATCTCTATCTCTAGGAATTGAAACATCTATTTCACCATACTTTGTTTTTAATGATTTCTTATTATGTCCATTACGATAATTTGGATTATCAGACTCTTGATGTTTATCATAACCAAGATGGGAGGTTAGTTCTTCTTCACTGGCTGTTTGTAGTGATTCTCTAAGAAGGGATTTAAATTCATCCAAAATACCATCTAACGATATTTCTTTACCTTCTCTTATTTGTCTTCTTAATTCTTCTTTATTTAATATATTCATTTGTAAATCCTTGAATAAAACAATTCATTAAATAGATATTTTATTCTATCTAATAAATTGATATTTCTGAATTTACACAGTTATTTTTACACTACCTTTTAAAGCTATAACTTATAAGTTTCTTTAAAAAGTCCACCTTTAAATTCTACATTTTCTTTTAAGTTTAGTTGAAACATAACATTAGGATTAGTGTTTATATCTTTTTTCTTTATATAATACTGACAATCAACATTTGTCATACTTACTAAATATTTAGTTCCGATATTAAAATCTGATAATCTTGAATTAGTAGTTAATAAATATTTATTGTCAGTTTTTTTTATTTGGTAGTTTTTAGTTATTTCGTCCAATTGCGTTTTAAAATCTATTATATCTTTACCAGGAATTTGTGTATCTCCAGTTTTTTTTCTTCTAAATACGAGGCTAATATCAAAGTAATTTTCTATCTCTTTTATTGGAATGAAAAGTAAATCTTTTAAAGTTAATTTATTAAACTTATTTGAAGATATAATCCATTCAACATTTTTTTCGCTATAAATTGTTTTTACCCAATTAAATAATGTAGCATCAGAAATATCAACATGAATAGATGCCGTATTTGTACCTTTAAATGATGAATAATTTGAATTTAAATATTTTATTATCTCATCTGTGTATTTATTTGATTCATTTTTACTTTTATCGCAAAATGTAAACTTGCCATCAACTGGCTCTAATACAATTTGTCCAGCTTGTGTTGGGCCAAATTTAGCTTCAATAGTTGTTATAAGTTTAATTCCCTTTCTTACTGTTATGTGAGATGTGGTTGCGTCAAATCCACCTTCCATTGTAAAGTCAGCATTAAAATAATTGTTTAAAAAATCTGTTGCTTCATCTTGAAATATTTCCCACTTTTGTAATGCCATAATCTTGCCTTTAGAATAAATTAAAGTATTATAGCGCATCACTAACATATAGAAAATTTTTAAATGTGGAATTAGTAGAGTCAGCCTTGGAAAAGTAGAACGTGGAGAGTTGTAAGTCAAAAGAAGAGACTAAAAAATCTCTTCTACATAATATCTATTATTTTTCATATTGATATGCACATTTGTATCAAATATTTCTGATAGATTTTTACTTGTTAAAATATCTTCTTTTTTTCCACTTTTATAGATTGTATTATCATAAATCAAAGCTACATTTTGTATCTCTTCAAAAATCTCTTCTAAGTGGTGAGTTACAAGGATTATTGAACAATTTTTTGATAACTTTTGAATCATTTTAATAAAATTTATTTGAGCTTTTATATCAAGTCCAACAGTTGGTTCATCAAGGATGAAAGCTTTTGGGTCATGGATTAATGCCCTTGCAACTATACATTTTCTTAGCTCCCCAGTTGACATCTCTTGAACATATTTATCGGCTAGATGTTCAATCTCCAAATACTTCATAGTCTCTCTTGCTTTTTCGTGTTGAGCTTCTGTGAAATCTTGATGTTTAAAAACTCCAAGAGAGCTATAATGACCACTTAAAACAACTATGTAACCACTTAAAAAATAACCTTGAGTTGCTATATAATTGTGTAAATCATTTGTTATGATTCCTAACTGTTTTTTTAAATCAAGAATAGAGTAGGTTGCTTTTCCTAAAATCTCTTTTTTAAATTCATTTGTTCTTCTTGGATGGATTTCTGATTGGATTAGTTTCATCAAAGTTGATTTTCCACTTCCATTTGCTCCAAGTATTGCCCAGTGTTCATTTTCTTTTATTTTTAGAGTTATATCTTTTAATATAATTTTTTCGTCATATCCTACATTTATATTTTCAAAATCAATAATATTCATATTTTTTCCTAACATTTACGTTTTTTAAGATACTACTAGCAAATGTTTAATATAATCCTTAAAATGAATAAAATCTACAAAATAAAGAGTAAAAATGAAAGTTACAAGAGTAAAAAAACTAATGATCTCAGGAATTAGCACAGTTACAAACAATGAATTTGAAATGAGTGAAGAAAATGGCAAAATTGCACAACTTTGGGAAGAATATTTTGCAAATGATGTTTATAAAAAAACTTTCGATAAAGCAAACAGTGATTTTATGTACGGAGTTTATAGCAACTACGAATCAGATGCAAGTGGAAACTACAAAGTAACTGTTGGTGTTGAAGTTACAAAACCAAAAAATGCTATTGTAATTGAAGATAAAAAATATTTAGTTTTTACAAAACAAGGTGAACTTCCAATGGTTGTAGTTGAATTATGGGAAGAGATTTGGGATTATTTTGAAAAAAATAGCGAATATGAAAGAGCTTTTGAAGTAGATTTTGAAAAATATGCAAAAGAAAATGAAATAGAGATTTACGTTTCTATAAAATAAAAGATAAGAAATCAAAGAAAATTCATTCTTTGATTTTTTCTTTAATTACTAAGCCAACTACTAAGAGCTCTTGGTTTTCCAAGATAATATCCTTGGCCGTAAGTTATTCCTATTTTTGTTAACTCTTCCACATCTTCTTTTGTTTCAACATATTCTGCAACTGTTTCTTGATTTTTCAGTGTTGCAATTTCTTGAATATATTTTATAACTGCTTTATCAATAGGGTCTTTGTGCATATCTTTAATAAAACTTCCATCAATTTTTACCACATCAAAAGGCATACTTTTTAAGTATTCAAAAGAGGCCATTCCTGTACCAAAATCATCAAGAGCTAGTCCTATTTTTTTGCTTTTTAGCCAAGTTATAAACTCATTTGCCATATTAAAACTTCCAATTGCTGAACTCTCTGTTATTTCTAATTCAAGTTTTTCCCAAGGGAAATCGAAGTGTTCGATTGCCTCTTTTACTTTTGCTTGGAAATCTGGATTATTTAAACTAGAACCTGCAAGATTGATATGTGCAGAGTGCAGTTTTTCAATATGCGCTCTATCTTTTGTAACAGTTTCTAAATAAGTCCAAAGTACATAAACGTCTATTTCACTCATAAGTTGGTATCTCTCAGCTGCTGGTAAAAAGCTATCAGGTGCGATGAAATTATTATCTTTATCCCACATACGAATAAGTATTTCATAACCGATTTTATCACTTTGTTTTTGTAGTGGAACAATATCTTGGGCAAACAGCTCAAATCTTGCTGGTCCATCTCTTAGGGCTTCTTTTATAAGCTGAGCGCTTTGTTGTTCCCTTGAAAATCTTTTGATAGTTTCATCACTTTTATTATAAATATGAGATTTATTTCTACCTTTTTCTTTTGCTGTATAAAGTGCAGTTGAACTAGCTTTTAAAAGCTCTTTTAATGTGTATTCAAATGCTTTAAAATAAACAAGGGAAATTGATGCAGAGACACTAAAAGTTTCATTATGGTGTGAGAATCTAAAATCTTTTAGTTTTTCTAAACTCTCTTGTAAAAATGATTCTCCTTCTTCTTGGGTTGAATCACTAAGAAGTACCATAAAACCATTTCCATCAACCCTTGCAAAAGAGGCATTTTTTGGTAGGGAAGTTTGAAAATAACCAACTATCATTTTTAAAAGTTCATCACCTGCTTGATAACCTGCTGAATCATTTATCAATTTAAATTGGTCAATGTCTAAATATAATAGATTGTAACCATTTTTATTCTCTTGTTTTAAAGAGTTTTTCAAACTATTTTCCATATAAAATCTATTAAAAATATTTGTTAACTGGTCATGTGTAGCTTGAAAATGAAGCTCTTTTGTAGAGCTAGATATTTGATTCATTTGGTTGTTAAAGCCATCAAATAACTCTTTTATTTCATTGTTTGCGCTTGTTTCTACTTTTATGATTTTGTCATTTGTTGGGTCACTTTTTTTCATGGCATCTATTAGACTAATAAATGGTTTTGTATAACTTCTACTTAAAAATAGACTAAGAATCAAACCAAAAACTAAAGCAAAAGGAAAAATTGACAAAATAGTATAAGTAGTTTCCATCTGTTTTTTTTGATAGCTACTTAGGTCAATATTAAAAAGTGCATAACCAAAAGTATAACCCTCTGCAATTATCTCTTCTTTCATAAGTAAATCATCTTTTGAAAATATGATTTTTTTAGAAAATATAACATCCTGCTCACTCTGTATTTTGTCAATATTTGAATATTTAAAAATGCCATTTTTATTTTCATTTGTTAAAAGTAGACCTTTTACTTTGCTAAATGCTGTAAGTCTATATGAAATATCTGAAACCACATCTGCATTTGGATTTAAGATAATTTTGATTAAATCATTATTTAAAGATTTTGTAATTGTATCAACTTCTACAAGTGCATTTTCTTTATTCTCTTTTTTTTGATATTGGTTTACAAAATAAAGTGTAGATAATTCAACCACACAAATTATAACAACCATAAAGATTGTTAATTGTAGTTTTATATTAAATTTATTCCACATGTATTATTTTTTTGAAATAGTAACGATTGGAAGTTCAGAATCATTTCCCCACTCTTTCCAAGAAGCATCGTAGTTTGCCACATCATATCCAAGTTCACGCAATGAAAAATAATTAGATGATGAACTTTTACCTACATCACAATAAGAGATAATTTTTTTGCTTTTATCCACATCTTTATAAAGTTCTTCAAGCTCTTTTATATCTTTTAATTTAGAAAAATTATTACTTGAAGAGATATTATGAATAGCTGGTCTACTTATAGCTTCTGGAATATGACCAAATCTTTTTGCATTTGACTCTTCTCCAATATATGCATTGTAACTTCTAGCATCCATAATAAGCATAAAAGGGCTTTTTGTAGCAATTTGAGTTGAGAATTTTGTTGCTAATTTTTTATTATCAACAGAGGCAATATAAGCACTCTCTTTAGTTTCTGTATTCTCTTTTGAAATAGGTAAATCAAGGTCACTCCACTCTTCAAAACCACCATTTAATAGTTTTACATGTTTAAATCCATAAACTTCTAAACCCCAAAATAATCTAGCAGCATCAAAAAAAGTACCATCATCATAAATAACAACTTGGTCATTTACATCAAGACCTTGTTTTCTCAAGGTTTCTTGCATTTTATTAGGTTCAGTTAGTCTGCCATTTACAGATTTGTCATTGTAAGTTAGTTCAATTGGAAAAGTTAAAGCATTTTTAATATGCCCTTTTTGATACTCATCTGTCGGTCTTACATCTATGATTTTGTATGTTGAAATATCTTTATATAATTGATCCATTTGTAAGCGTAAATCCTCAGCATTTAAAGATAAAAAGCCAAAGAATAAGAAGATTAATTGCAGTTTTAGTTTCATCGATTTACTCCGTTAAAATAAAATAGTAACTATTTTAACATAATACACTTGATTAATTTGCCTTTGAAAAGGGAAAGTTATAAAAAAATAATGATAAAAATAGAATAAATCGAAAATCTTTTTTTGAATTGTAATATCAATATCTGATACAATAATTTTCAAAAATTAAATTAAAAGAATAATATGAAAAAACAAAATAATGAAAAATTATTTTATATTAAAAAAGTAAACTCTTTAGATGCTAAAAGATTAAGCCAAATAACAAATGAATTAACAAGTTATATCTTTGAAAAAGAAGTGCCAAAATGGTTTGAAGATGAACTTTTAGAAGAGAGTTTCAAAGAAAGAATTTTAAGTGATGAATACGAGCATTTTGTATATGTACAAGAAAATGAAATTGTAGGTTTTATAGCAATCAAAAATAAAAATCGACTTTTTCATCTTTTTGTAGATTCAAAACATCATAAAAAAGGAATTGCAAAAGAGCTTTGGAACTATATAAAAGAGCATTACGATGTTTCAAATATGAGTGTAAATGCCTCTCTTTATGCCATCAAAACCTATGAATCTTTTGGTTTTAAAATTACTGGTGAAGAAAGTGAATATTTGGGTTTAAAGTATCAACCAATGAGTTATAAGTGTTAGATAATTTTAAAAATAAATCTTTTTTTATTATTGATTACGATAAAAAATATTTAAAACAAATAGTTGAACTTTTTATAAATACAGTTCATAATATAAATAAAAAAGATTACACAAAAGAACAACTAAACGCTTGGGCAAATCCAAAGTATGATTTGAATACTTGGGAAAAAAGATTTAAAAAGTCAAAACCACATCTGTGTATGCTAGAAGATGAAGTGGTGGGATTTTGCGAGTATTATGATGGTTATATTGATTGTTTTTATATTCATTTTAAATATCAAGGTTGTGGAGTAGGAAAACTTCTATTAACTCATATTTTAGAACTTGCAAAAAACAATAAAATAGATAAAATCAAAGTTGATGCAAGTATCACTGCAAAGCCATTTTTTGAGAAGTTTGGATTTAAAGAAGTTAGAGAAAATTTGGTTAAAAGAGAAAATGTTGAGTTGATAAATTTTAGTATGGAATTAATTTTAAAATTTAAGGTCGAAAATTTCGACTTCAAGATTTTTATGAAATAATTTAAGATATTTACTCATTCCTCAAAAAAATTTTTAATATCAACATCCAAAATCTTAGAAATTTTTGCAAGTTGTTTGATATTAAAATGATGATGATTTTTTCTAATTTCCGCTCGACCAAGATATGCTCCACCACTTAATCCAATCTCTAAAGCCAACTGCATTTGTGTTAAACCTTTTTGTTCTCTATATTTTTTTACATTAGCAGAAACAATATCCAAAATATTTTCACCATAATTTTCAAGTTCTAAATCATTCATTTTATATTTCCTAACGATATATATATTTAAGTTGTTGATAATATACTCTTTGATATGATTTGTTCAACGATACATATATCATTAAAGAATAAGAAAAATGAAATTAAGAATAAAATCAGAATATTTTATTGATAAAACTAATAAATCTTTCAAAATAGAAGATTATTTAATGGTATTTGAAATATTAATTTCATTTAATAATTCGCAAAAACTGAGTGATATTTTAAAAATATTTCATAAAATGGTCGAAAAAGAATATCTAGACAAAGAGATATTTAACTATTTTTTAAGAAGTGGAGTTTTTGAAGATTATGCAGAAAAATATTTGAAAGCAGAACAAATTGATGTTAAAAATATTGAAGAATATATAATTAAGTATGAATAAAAATAAAAATATTGCAATTTGTAATAATTTTAATTATTAATAAATATTTTAGTTAAACTTTTCAAAAATTAACATAGGAAAAATTTATGGAAAATTTACCACAAGAAGTTATCCAAAGTAGGATTTATGAAATTCGTAATTTAAAAGTTATGCTAGATAGTGACTTAGCAAAACTATATGAAGTTGAAACAAAAAGAATAAATGAAGCTGTAAAAAACAATCCCGATAAATTTCCTGATGATTTTTATTTTGAACTTACAGAAGAAGAGAGTGAAATTTTGAAGTCGAAATTTTCGACTTCAAGTTGGGGTGGAAGAAGAAAAGCTACAAAAGTATTTACAGAACAAGGCGTATATATGTTAGCAACCGTACTTAAAAGTAAAGTTGCCACAGAAGTTACTATAAATATAATGCGAACTTTCACAAAGCTAAGAGAATTTGCTTTAACCTACAAAGACATAATAATCGAACTAAAAAACCTAAAAGATGATGTAAAACTAAGCCAAAATCAAACTAATCAAAACAGTGAAAATATAAAAACAGCTTTTGAAATACTCTCTCAAATACTTGAAGATAGTAAAAATACACAAGACAAAGTTATGGGGTTTAGAGTTGAAAAATAAGTAATAATAGTTTTTGATATAATAGTTATTAGTTTTAAAGTATTGGAAAAAAATGAATGAAAATGAATTAAATTTTTTATTAAATGAAGCAAATGTTGGTTTATATAATAAATGTGAAGTAATCGAAATTTTGGGTTTTGAGAAAAATAAAACGCCTTTTAATATCTTTACTTTAGTTGTATTTGAAAATACAACTCAAGACTGTTTAAATAAACTTTTTACAGATAAACTACAAAAATTTAAGAAGTTTAAAAATATAAGTTGGGGAATAAATAGAAGAGTTATTAATATCAAAGATGCATTTGATTTTTTTATTTTATTAAAAGAAAAAAATATTTTTAAATTTGATAAAGAAATTAATATATCACCGTTAAAACTTCTTCCAACACAAAGTATTCAAAAAAAAGATTCATTTAATAGTCCTCAAATAAATGCTATTCTAAAAAATAATTTTAACCATGGGAGCTATCTTGTTGAGTCAAAGGAATATTGTGATTTTTTAATAGAAGATGAAAATCTTTTAAAAGAATTTTCTAGTAAATTATTGCAATTTTTGCCTATAAACTTAGAAACATTATCTGATAGATTGGGAAATGTAATTTTTCAACTTCCAAGAAATGATATAAATATTGATTTTGAAACTATTAAGAATATGATAACAAATAGATATTCTGGGATAAAAATTTTTATCGACTCACAAAAAACAGAAAATTTTTTGATAAGAGTTTACGAAGAAATAGATGGTAATATTTCAGTTCAAAAAATTGTGAATGAAGTAAAAAAAGAAACAATAATTCCTTTAGATGACTGTTTTGGCACGACTATTGAAGTCTTTGATAAAAATACTTCTTTACTTGTTTATAAAAACAACTTTAATATTATTAAAAATTTTTCTGTGTCAATGCATTCATCTGGGGTGTCAAAAAGAAATTTTAAAATTGATAATAATCCAATAGAAGTTCCTATAAGTGGAAAAAATGAAAAGAAGATTCAACATAATAAGGACTATTTATCATGGATTGGTGATAGAAATTCGAAAAATGAATTAAAGAATTTAGAAGAAAATAAATCTTTTCAACAATATTTTGGAAAAGAAGGTGATGACAAAAAGGCTTTAGATGTTGTTAGAACTTTGATTAATAAATATGGGAGTAATGGAGTTTATCTTTGGGATCCATATTTATCAGCTGATGATGTGAAAAATACTTTATATTATAGTAAAGATGCCAATATCCCATTAAAGGCTATAACTGCGTTAAAACAAAACTCTTCTAGAATAAAAAATGTATTTAGAAATATGCAATTTAATATTACAAAAAATATTTTGAAATATGTATATATAGATTATCAATATACTTTAATATGTTTTTTAAATCTTACAAAAAATGAAAAAGTTAAAAAAGACATGATTGATACTTTTAATATAGATAAAGAAGATTTATATTTAGATTTTGAAATTAGAAGTAGAATTGGTAATAATGGATATGACTTTCATGATAGATTTTTAATATTTCCTCTTGATTCACCAAAAGTTTGGTCTTTAGGAATTTCAGTAAATCAATTGGGTAAATCTCATCATATATTACAGGAAGTTAAACATGCTACACATATTTTAAATGCATTTAACAATTTATGGGATGAATTAGAAAAAGAGGAATGTATAGTATGGAAAAGCAAATAGAAAATATTTTTGGTGAGATAATATCTAATCCTTTAAATAATATAGGTTTTTTAGATAAATATTTTATACTTTTTGAAAAAAGAAAGTATTTAGAAAAAGATTTTGAAAATATTTATAATGACATGCAAAATGCTTATTTCTATGGAAGATATTTCCATATGGATGATGAAGAATTGGTAATAATCTTTAAAAAACTTTTATCATGTGTAATTCATGAAAAAAATGATAAAACTAGAATGAAAGTGATACCTTTAATTATTTATCTCAATTCTATTGCTCAAGATATAAATAATATTTTGTATAAATATCTTTATGAAAATTTATATTTTGAATCTTTTAACCATATAAAAGATTTTTTTATTGGAACAATATCTAGTAGTGATTGTAATATTAATTTAGATAATTTACCAATGTATTATCATTTAGAAAAAGAATTAACACAATCATATTATTTAGGAATTCAAAATAATGATTTAAAGAAAATTTATGATTTTCTAGATGCACATGAAAGAAGAGGTAGTTTTTTCCCTGAACCGTATATCGAGTTTCTTTCTTATGTTTCTGTAAAAATATTTTTTGACGACTTTGTAAATATAATTAATAATAAAAATCCTTTGGATATTCAATTTTTAATAAAAAATTTTACTACAGAAGATAAATTGAAAATAGCTATTAATTCAAATAATAATTTTTTAAAATTTGATGTAATTCGTAGTTTAGTATATTTTAATTCAAATAATCAATTTAGTAAAAACTTATTGAAAAATGAAAATGAATTGATTTCAGAAATTATTCTTAGCTTATCAAGAGATGAAAATAATTGGAAAGACTTTTTGCAGTATTTTTTTATTTATCCTTCACGGAATCCTCAATTATTTTTGCCATTTGCAAGTACAATTGATAATCTGTCTTACAATAAAATTGATGTTTTAATTAAGTTTATAAAAATTGAACGATTTAATAATGAGATAGCAAGAATATCAATTAATAATTTAGTATTAAAGATGAAAGATGATGAAAAGCAAAAATATATTTTACAAAGAATACATAATCGTTGGATTGATTTTATAGAAAATTATCATGATTATTTTGGAGATATTTTTCTTACAGATGTAATAGATATTGTTATTGTTTATATTCGAGAGTTTTTAACAAAGAGTAATATTGAATTAATATTAAATCAATCAATGTATAATTTAGAAGAGATAGATAATCAATGGTTTAAAGATGGTTCAGAAATGAGTAATTATTTTTACAAACAATTAACTATAACTTTTGTATATAGTTTTGGAATAGAACAACATAAATTGTATGAAATTAGAAGTAAATTAAAAGTATTATTAGCAAAATATAGATGGCTGAAAAATGAACATTCTATTAATAATCAAAAAACAACATTGCAGTTGTTTAACGAATATATATTTAATGAATATGAAAAGTAATAAAACAAATATGAAAGCTATAGAATATTTTGAAATTAATCTTCAAAAACAAGTAAATCTCAATGAAAAAATATTATAGTAATATACGTTCCAAAAATTAACTAATAAAGTGAAAAGATGAAAGTAAAATATTTAGAAAAATTTTATGTTGCGGGAATCACAGCAAGAACAAACAACAAAATAGAATTAGATGAAACAATGGCACAGATACCGCAACTTTGGCAAAGATATGTAGATGAAAATATTGAAAGTAAAACATTCAACAAGTCAAGAAATTTGGCTATGTATGGAGTTTATAACAAATATGAAAAAGATGTAAATTCTGACTATGATTATACAATTGGCGTTGAAGTTACAAAATTTAAAAATGCAATTACTATAGAAAAAGATAGATATTTGGTATTTTCAAAAAAAGGTGAATTTCCAAAAGTTGTAATAGAAGCATGGCATGAAGTTTGGAACTATTTTGCTTCAAAAGAGTGTGAATATGAAAGAGTATACAATTTTGATTTTGAAAAGTATTCAAAAGATGATGAAATAGAAATATATATTTCTATAAAGTAAAATAGCTTATTTCAAAGATTGGTTTAATAAAACTTTTTATATCAAAAACTTCATTGTAAAATCTTAAACTAATAATCTTTAAGATATATTTTATAATAAATTTTAATACAAGGGAGAACGGTTATGAAAGGTTTTGCAATGTTGAGAATTGGGCAAGTAGGTTGGATTGAAAAAGAAAAACCAACTTGTGGTGTAATGGATGCAATAGTTAAACCTATAGCTGTTTCCCCTTGTTCATCTGATATTCATACTGTTTGGGCAGGTGCTTTAGGTGATAGACATGATATGATTTTAGGACATGAGGCTGTTGGTGAAGTTGTAGAAATTGGCTCACTTGTAAAAGATTTCAAAGTTGGTGATAAGGTTATTGTTCCTGCAATTACTCCTGATTGGAATAGTTTAGAAGCTCAACGAGGATATTCTATGCATTCAGGCGGAATGTTAGCTGGTTGGAAATTTTCAAACTTTAAAGATGGAGTATTTGCAGAATATTTTCATGTAAATGATGCAGATGGAAATCTAGCTCTCATTCCTGAGGGAGTTGATCCAATTGAAGCTGTGATGTTGTGTGATATGGTACCTACAGGTTTTCATGGTGTTGAACTTGCTGATGTTCAATTTGGTGATACAGTTTGTGTAATAGGTATTGGGCCAGTGGGATTAATGGCAGTTGCTGGTGCTGTTAGTAGAGGAGCTTCAAGATTATTTGCTATTGGTTCTCGTCCAAAATGTATAGAAGTAGCCAAAGAGTTTGGTGCAACAGATATTATCAATTATAAAGAGGGTGATATTGTTGAGCAAATCATGGAAAAAACACATGGAAAAGGTGTTGATAAAGTGATAATTGCTGGTGGAAATTCTGATACTTTTATCCAAGCTGTTAAAATAGTAAAACCAGGTGGAAGAATTGGAAATGTAAACTATTTAGGAGAGGGTGAATTTATTAAAATTCCAAGAGTTGAATGGGGAAATGGAATGGCTCATAAAACAATTGTTGGTGGATTAATGCCAGGAGGAAGACTAAGAATGGAAAAATTAGCTTCTTTGATACAAACAAATAGAATAAACCCAGAAAAACTTATTACTCATAGATTTAATGGAAGAGAACATATCCAAGAGGCTTTACTTTTGATGAAAGATAAACCAAAAGATTTAATTAAACCAGTTGTAATTTTTTGATGATAACGCGCTAAATTATAAGAAAGTATACTTATTGTATAATGCCAAAATCTAAAGTTTAAAAGGAAAATAATGAGTCAATTACCAAACTGCCCAAAATGTGGAAGCGAATATACTTACGAAGATGGAAATTTATATATCTGTCCTGAGTGTGCCAATGAATGGTCACAGGATGCATCATCTTCTGAAAGTAGCGATACATTAGTAGTAAAAGATGCAAATGGTACTATTTTACAAGATGGAGATGATGTAACTGTTATCAAAGATTTAAAAGTTAAAGGTAGTTCTTCAGGTATAAAAGTTGGTACTAAAATCAAAGGTATTAGACTTGTTGAGGGAAATGATGGTCACAATATCGACTGTAAAGTTACAGGTGTTGGAGCTATTAAATTAAAACAAGAGTTTGTTAAAAAATCTTAATTTAATTAACTGAGAAGTTTTGAATTTCAAAACTTCTTAAAATTTTCAAGCCTTATAATCTTCTATTTTAAAGGTGTTAAATATTATATCAGTTGCTAACATTCTAGCTCCATGATTTAGAGCATCTATTATATCTTTGTCTTGCCAATCTAACTTTCTTAATTCATCCATATCATTTTCATTTACTTTGTGAGGATTTTTCATAGAGTTGATTACAAATTTTAAAAGGGCATTTTCTTTTTGAGTTAGTTTTGAACTATCTAAATCTTTTTTCATTGATTGTACTTCTTCTAAACTCCATTTTGCATGGTTTACTAACATCGCTGTATTAAAATCGATACAAAAATTACACTCTTCTTTGCTTGATACACAAATTCTAATACTAGCAAGTAGTGCCATTGATAAAGTAGGGTGCGTTGAGTAATATTTTATAAAATCTAATTGCTGTTTTAAAAGCTCAGGACTTGAACTAAATAGTTTGGCATTGTTTCCAACTTCACCTCTTAGTTTGATAATTTCATTATAAATTTCTAATAATTCACCACTTGCTTCATTTGTTTCGTATGTTTTTATAATTGGCATTTTATTTCCTTTTTTATTGTTGACTTATGAGTCAAGTAAAATATTACTAAAACTTGACCGATTTGTCAAGTTTAAAATGTTATAATTCAAAATGGAAAATAATACAAGAAAAAATTTAATAGATTCAGCCTTTAGTGAAATTTACTCAAATGGCTATCAAGGTGCATCCTTAACAACAATATTAAAAAATGCAAAAGTACACAAAGGCTCGATGTACCATTTTTTTGAAAACAAAAAAGATATGGCATTGGTTTGTATAAAAGAGAAAATCTACGAACGATTTGTGCAACGATACTCTTTGATATTAGCTTTAGAATCAGGCTATTTAGAAGCTTTTATCAGTGGAATAAAAGATACAACTCAAAGGGATTTTAACAAAGGTTGTCCTATTGCAAATATTGTGCAAGAGATGTCAAATATTGATGAAGATTTCAAAGTTTTGATGGAAGAGATTTATCAATCTTTTAGAAAAAATATAAAAGATATTTTGGATATTGCAATACAAAAAAATGAGATGAAAGAGTGTGATACCAGAAAACTTGCACTTTATATTGCTTCAACAATAGAGGGTGCAATTTTATCGGCAAAAGCTACTCAAAATATCCAAGATTACACAGATGTGATAGATATTTTATCTTCATATATAATGTCATTTAAAAAGAGTTAATATGAATTTAGAAAAACTAAAAGATATGGAAGCAGAGTTTTTATTTCAATATCCAAAGGGTTTTGAAGATGCAAAGTTCTTCCCAACTATGAAAAAATTTAACCCATCAAAACTTGAAGAGTTTACAAAAGAGAGTTTTAAAAAAGAGAATTTTTCTAATCCAAACTTGGTTGTAGATGCTTTTTTTAAGATTATTCAAAAATCTGTTTTGGTTTCTTTGTTTGATAAATTAAAGTTTCGTGATATGTTAGAGAGTTTAACATCTTATGAAAAAGATATGTTAAGTATTGAATTATACGAACTTCTACATGGAAATAAAAAAGATGGCTTTGAGGGTTTAGTTGAATATTTAAGTCAATATAATCTTGCAAAATGGACAATAATTTCTGTGATTTTATATTATAACGATAGACAAAAAGAGTATTTTATAAAACCCACAACTACAAAAAATGTAATTAAATATTTTGACCTAAAAGATTTAGTTTACAAACCAAAACCTAGTTTTGAGTTTTATGACTCTTACAAAAAAGTGCTAAATGAGATGAAAAAAAATGTAGATAAATCTCTTCATCCTGACAATGCAGCCTTTACTGGATTTTTGAGAATTGGGATGGAAGATTGAATTTATGACTCAAAATTTAAAAGCTCATTTATTGATATTATTAGCAACTTTTTTAGTTGCAGGTTCGTTTATTGCTTCTGCAAAACTTTCAGGTGTGATTGATTCTATCTCTCTAACTTTGTTTCGTTTTTTTGTGGCTTCTTTGTTTTTAGCACCTATTATATTTTTTAACAAAAAATATAGAGAAAAAGTGCTTTCTACAATGCCACGAGCTATGATTATTAGTCTTTTTTATTCATTATATTTTATTGGACTTTTTAAGGCTTTAGAGACAACAACTGCTTTAAATACTGGAACTTTATTTACCTTAGTTCCTTTATTAACAGGGATTTTGTGTATCTTTTTCTTAAAAGAGAAGATGAGTTTAAAACAGTTGTTTATCTACCTTGTGGGAATTATTGGAACTTGTATTGTTGTATTTAAAGCAGATATAAATTTGTTTTTAGACTTCTCACTTAATCAAGGTGATATTATCTTTTTATTTGCCATTGTTGCTATGGCTTTATATTCTATTACTTTAAAACTTCTTCATAAAAAAGACGATGAACTTTTTGTTCTTGTATTTTGTACTTTAATTGGTGGTTGTATTTGGATGTTTTTGACTTTGGAGATTTTAGATATACCTTTAGAGTGGGAAAAAATTGAGGGTGATTTGATTTTTTATATGCTTTATTTAATTATTGGAGCGACACTTTTTACTCTTTATTTGTACCAACAAGGTTCAATTGCCATTGGTCCAAAAAAATTGATGGCTTATGTTTATTTAAATCCAATTGCTGTTGCTTTATTGATGTTTATATTTGAGGGGAAAGTTGTGAATTTAGGAGTTTTACTAGGAATTATAATCTCTACATTTGCTACAATAGTTCTATTAAAACAAAAATAAGAGATTAATATGAAAATACCAAATATGATTTATGGAACAGCTTGGAAAAAAGAAAATACTACAGATTTAGTTTTTGAAGCTTTAAAACAAGGATTTAAAGGTGTTGATGCAGCGTGTCAACCAAAACATTATAGGGAAGATTTAGTTGGACTAGGTCTTCTTAAAGCTTATGAGATTGGAATAAAAAGAGAAGATATTTTTCTTCAGACAAAATTTACTCCAATTGATGGACAAGACCAAAGTAATATGCCTTATTTAGAGAGTGATGAGATTGAAGTTCAAGTGGAAAAATCTTTTGAAACTTCTAAAAAAAATCTAAAAACTGATTTTATAAATGCTTATATTTTACATTCACCTGTATATCCTGGAAGTAAACTTCAAAGAGTTTGGCAAAAAATGGAAGAGTTTTATGACAAAAAAGAAGTAGGGGCTTTAGGAATTAGCAACTGTTATGATTTGGATGTTTTGGTTTATTTGTACAACAATGCAAAAGTAAAACCAACTATTGTTCAAAATAGATTTTATGCACAAAGTGGTTATGACAAAGAAATCAGAGATTTTTGTATGAAAAACAGTATTACATATGAGAGCTTTTGGTCACTAACAGCAAATCCAAATATACTTGTAAGTGATGTAGTTAAAAATCTTTCAAATAAGTATCAAAGAGGTGTTGCAGAGATTTTTTATAGGTTTTTAAATCATATAAATATAACTCCACTAAATGGAACAACATCAACAAAACATATGATTGAAGATTTGAAAATATCTGAGTTCGAGCTTTTAGAGAGTGAAATAGAAGAAATTTATAAGTTATTGGTTTAATTAGGTATATTTTTTAGACAAATTTCTAGTTATTTCATAATAATTTCTTTTTATCTTCTGATATAATTAATTGAAGATAATTTTTATTAGTTGATAAAAGGTTCGTGATATGGGAACAATTATAAATTTATTTAAAACAAAAATAATATTAATAATTTTATTATTTTCTTTTGTGTATTCACAAGATAAAGTGATCCTTCAACTTAAATGGTTTCATCAATTTCAGTTTGCTGGATATTATGCAGCGAAGGAAAAAGGATTTTATGATGAAGTTGGTTTAGATGTTGAAATAAAACAAAGAGATTTAAAATTTAATAATATAGAGCAAGTTATAAATAATGAAGCTCAATATGGAGTTGCTGATTCTGCTTTATTATTATACAAAATGAAAAATGAGCCAGTTGTTATAGTAGCTCCTATTTTTCAACACTCTCCTAATGTTTTAATCTCTTTAAAAAGCAGTAAAATTAATTCTCCCTATGATTTAGAGGGTAAAAATATCTCTATTTATGCAAATAATATCGACAGTTTTTCTATATTAGCGATGTTAAAAAAATTTGGAGTTAAACCAAATCTTTTAACCCAAAGAAATAGTGACGATTATTTGAAACTAATGAATAAAGAAATAGATTTAACTTCTGGATATTTAAGTAATGAAACTTTTTACTTTAAAGAGAAAAATATAGATGTAAATATTATAAATCCAATGTTTTATGGATTTGATTTATATGGAGATATGTTATTTACAAATAAAGAAGAAGCATTAAATCATCCAGATCGTGTTGAGAAATTTAAGAAAGCGACATTAAAAGGTTGGTTATATGCATTAAATCATAAAGAAGAGATAATTGAATTAATTCATAATAAATATAATAATCAAAAATCAATTGAGCATTTAAGATATGAAGCAAATATTATTGAAGAGATGATAGATATTAAAAAAGTACCTTTAGGAACTATGGATAAAGGGCGGTTTAAATATATTTCAGATTTATATAAAGATTATGGATTTGCTCAAAATAGTTTGGATATAAAAGATTTTATTTTTGAAGAGTACGAGAATAATTTGAATCTTACTAAAGAAGAGTTGAATTATTTAAAAAATAAAAAAGAATTAACTTATTGTATTGATCCAAACTGGATGCCATTTGAAAAAAATATTAATTTGAAACATATTGGAATTACAGCAGAGTATTTTAAAATTTTTCAAAAAGAGTTAGGTATTCCTTTTGAATTTATTCCAACAATAAATTGGAGTGAATCTTTATCTTTTGCTGAAAATAAAAAATGTGATATGCTCTCATTACTTACCATTTCTGAAAAACGAAAAAAATTCCTAAATTTTACAAAACCATATTTGCAATCTCCTTTAGTAGTTGCAACAAGGAATGATGAGATTTTTATTTCTGATATTTCTGATATACAGAATAAAAAAATTGGAATAGTAAAAGATTATGCATTTATTGAAATTTTGAAAAGTAAATATCCAAATATTAATATTGTTGAAGTGAAAGATATTGATGATGGTTTAGATAGGGTTAAGAATAAAGAGTTATATGGTTTTCTTGATACTTTAACTGCAGTTGCATATACAATTCAAGATAAATATAACACCCAATTGAAAATCAGTGGAAAATTTCATGAAACTTTGGATTTATCTGTAGGTATAAGAATAGATGAACCATTATTAACTGACATTTTTAATAAAGTCATTGATAATATTACTTTTGAAGAGAAACAGCAAATTTTTAATAAATGGACATCTATAAAGATAGAAGAACAAGCTGATTATAAACGGATTGTTTTATGGGTTTTCGGAACAATATTTATATTTGGTATAGTTCTTTATATCTTTATTAGTGCAAATATAAAACTTAGTAGAGAGATAAAAAAAAGAGAAGAGATGGAAAAGAGATTAAAAAGTTTTAATGGATTAATTGATGAACATATTATCTCTTCTTCAACTGATTTAGTTGGCCAAATTACTGATGTTTCAAGGGCTTTTTGTCGTATTAGTAAATATTCAAGGGAAGAGTTAATTGGTAAAAATCAAAATATTGTAAGACATCCTGATATGCCAAAAGAAGTTTATAATAATTTATGGAAAACAATTAATGAAAATAAAGTTTGGACTGGAGAGATAATAAATATAGCTAAAGATGGGACTAATTATTGGGTACATACAACAATTAGTCCAAAATTTAATGAGTTTAATGAAAAGATTGGATATATTTCAATTCGACAAGATATTACAGATAAAAAAACAATTGAAGAAATATCTATAATGGATGGTTTAACAAACATCTATAATAGAAGATTTTTTAATGATTTCTCACCTAAATTTCTAAATAGTGGAAAAAGAGATAATTTATATTTATCTTTTTTGGTTATTGATGTTGATTATTTTAAACAGTATAATGATACTTATGGTCATCTAATGGGAGATGATGTTTTAAAAAAAGTTGCAAATGTATTTAAAGAATTTACTTTAAGATCAGATGATTATTGTTTTAGATTAGGTGGAGAAGAGTTTGGAATATTGTTCAAATCAGAAAATAAAGAGAAAGCTTTTGCGTTTTCAAATAAGATTTTAAAAACAATTGAAGAGCTAAAAATTGAGCATAAAAATAGTAAAGCAAATAGATATGTTACTGTATCTATGGGACTATTCAGTGCTTATGCTAATGATATTAGCACTATTGATGAAATGTATAAAAAAGCAGATGAAATGCTTTATATTGCAAAAGAAACAGGACGAAATAGGGTTATAAATAAATTAAATTTACCAAAAGGAGAAAAATGAAAAAGATAGCATTATCAATATTATTTAGTGCAAGTGTAGTTTTTGCACAAAATTTCACATTAAGTAGCACAGATTTACAAGGACAATTAACATCAAAACAAGTATTTAATGGTTTTGGTTGTACTGGTGAAAATATCTCACCAGAGCTTTCATGGAAAGATGCACCAAAGGGAACAAAATCATTTGCAATAACTGTTTATGATCCAGATGCACCAACGGGTTCTGGCTGGTGGCATTGGTTAGCTTTTGATATTTCAAAAGATAAATTTACACTTCCAAGTGGTTTTGGAAATAGTGAATCAAAAGATGCAATTCAAAGTATTACAGATTATGGTAAAAGTGGATTTGGCGGAGCTTGTCCACCACTTGGGGATAAAGCTCATAGATATATCTTTACAGTTCATGCCCTTGATGTTGAAACATTAGCTTTAGATAAAAATTCATCTCCTGCACTTGTTGGATATTACATAAATGCTCACTCTTTAGCTAAAGCTTCTTTGATTTCATATTACGGAAGATAGATTATATAAATCTGCTTTTTAGAAACTCTATTAGGGTTTCAAAAAGTAGATTTTTTGATTTTTCTTTATGATAAACTAAATAAAATTCTCTTTTTAACTCTAGATTTTTTAATTTTATTTGAAATAGTTTTTTCTCTTCTAGCTCTTTTTGAACTATTACTTTTGAGATTGCCGTTACTGTATTTGGATTATTTAAAACTATAGTTTTTATCTCTTCAAAATCTTGTAATTGCATAAAAATATCTAAATCTTTTGCTATTTCTCCAATATGATTTATAAATATTTCTCTAGTTCCTGATCCAGTTTCTCTTAAAATCCATCTTTTTTTAATGTTGTCAATATAAGCCTCTTTTGGGTGATTTTTATCACTTGTTACCACAATTAATTCATCATCACTTAGTTTTTCTTTTATTAAACTTGAATTTAGTGTATCAACTTCAATAAGGCCAATATCAAGTTGAGATTTTAAAATCATATCTATAATTTTACTTGAATTAATAGTTGAGATATCTAGTTTCACATCTTTATATTTTGATAAAAAATCATAATAAATATTTGGCATTATATAGTTTGAAATTGTTTTACTTGCAGCAATTTTTATATTTCCTGCAAGTTTATTTTCTTGGAAAATATTTTGTGCATCTCTTAGGGCTAAATAATGAGAAAGGGTTTTCTCTTTAAAATATTTACCTTTTTCATTTAAAATCAATTTTTTGCCAATCCTATCAAAAAGCTGTTCATTTAACGAATTTTCCAAAGATTTAATTGCAAGAGAAATTGCCGATTGACTTATATTTAATTCAAGTGCCACTTGAGTTACTTGTGGATTTTCACATAAGCTATAAAAAAAATGTAGTTCTTTTAGTGTCATATATTTCCTTATTAAAAATATTAATCATTATATTAAAAATAATATATTTTACAAATTAAAAGATAGCAGTTATACTTCAAAAATCAAAGGAGTTTTATTATGAAAAATTATAATAATCCTATAAATAATTTTTATGGAGTTTTGTTAGTAGGATTTTTTGCATTAATTGCAACACTTATTGCAGAATTAGATTTTTTTAAAAATTTAGCAATTAGCCCACTTATTATTGGAATAGTTTTAGGAATCTTTTATGCCAATACTTTAAAACATAAACTATCAAATTTTTGGCAAAGTGGAATTATCTTTTCTACAAAATATATTTTAAGATTTGGAATCATTTTATACGGATTTAGACTTACTTTTCAAAATCTTCAAGAAGTAGGGTTTAGTGGGATTTTTATAGCTTTTTGTATCGTTACTTTTACTTTTATTTTTGGATATATAATCGGAACAAAAGTTTTAAAACTAGACCGTGAAATTACAATTTTATGTAGTGCAGGAAGTTCTATTTGTGGAGCTGCTGCTGTGTTAGCTACTCAAAGTGTATTAAAAAATGAAGCCTATAAAAGTGCGATTGCAGTATCTTTTGTTGTGATTTTTGGAACTATTGCTATGTTTTTGTATCCTTTTTTATATAAATTAGGTTTTTTTGATTTAAGTGCATCTCAAATGGGAGTTTATATTGGAGCAACTTTACATGAAGTAGCTCATGTTGTTGGAGCTTCAACTGCTTTAGGTGAAGATGTATCTAAAGATGCGATTATTGTAAAAATGATAAGAGTTATATTTTTAGTACCTTTTTTGATTTTGTTATCTTTGTGGTTGATTAAAACTGGATTTCATAGCAAAAATGAGAAAACAAAAGTTGTAATTCCTTGGTTTGCTGTGATGTTTATTGTAGTTGTTGGATTTAACACTTTTGGATTTTTATCAGAAAATATGATTAAAAGTATAAACTTTGTAGATACTTTTTCTCTAACAATGGCAATGACAGCTTTAGGAATGGAGACAAGTTTTGATAAGTTTAAAAATGTAGGAATGAAACCTTTTTATTTATCTTTAATTTTGTTTATTTGGTTGATGGTTGTAGGGTATTTTTTAGTTAAATTTGTTTTTTAAAATAAGTATCTTTTAAAGATACTTATTTTACTTCAATTCCAAATTTTTCAAGTAGATTTACCCAAATAACATTTTTCCCATCTTTATCAAAAATAGTTGGTGTTCCTTGAACATTTAGTTTCATACCAACTTGAATTTGTTCATCTAATTGTTTTTCAAGTTTTTCAAGTTCTGCTTGAGAATATTTTGTACTTTTTACTTTTTCTAGATTTTCAGAAGCATCAAACATAGCAGTAATTTTTTTCTCATTAGTTTTTTGACTCATGATATATAAAGATAAATCTTTTGCATTTACGTGAGAATCAAGTGGGAAATAAAATACTCTAATTTTTACTTTATTTGCAATTTGAGGAAGATAAGATTCTAATTTTTTACAATATGGGCATTCTGGATCTGTAAATAAGAAATACTCTTCACTTCCTTGTCCATAAACAAAAGCTTCTTTCCCTCTAACACCTGTTAAATCAGCTGGTGCAGTAATTTTTGTTCCATTTGAAACATCAATAACATCACCTGCAAGAACAAATTTTTTATCTTTTGTTAAATAAATCTCATCAGGATTTCCTTGAACATTAATATTCAAGATATATAAACTTCCTGTATCATAAGCTTTAATTATTTTTATTTGAGCTCTTTTAAACAATTCTAATTGTTCCATTTGAGCCATTTCATTTTTTGTAATTTCTTTGTAGTCAGCATTCAAACTAACACTTAGAAGTAAAGAACTGATTATCACTTTTTTAGCAAAATCAAACATTAAAATTCCTAATATAAATTTTTTGCGTATTGTATCCACTTTATAACTGTTTTGCGTTACAATTTATAGAAATTTTAATCTATTTTTTAACTCTTTTGATGCAAGTGCATAACCACCATTTGAACTATCTACAAAGTGAATATGTTTTCCATGTCTTTGAAAAATTAAACAAGTCATAAGTGCTGAATCTGACCTATGTATTCCATAAACTAAGTTTTTGTTTTCATACTCTTTTTGTAGATAATTTTCTAGTTCTAAAGACTCTTTTTTTGTGGTTGTAATTACCATTCGAAGCATATCATCAAACTTTTCAGTATCAGTTGTTCTTATTATTCTATTTTTATATTGACCCCATAATCCAATAGAATATTTCATTAAAATTAAACCTAAAAAATTTTCAAACATAAGTCTTAAAATCACAAAAAATTTAGAGATTTTACTTTTTGCAAAAATAGAAGCCTCAGCATTTAAAACCATTGGATTAAAAGATAGATTTAATTGAGTTGCATATTTTAAAGGATTTCTTTCTTTAAAAGAACCGGCAATTTGTTCTATTTGTTTTAAACTATTTTGATAAATTTCATTTGAATTACTATTTAAACTTTTAATTAAAATAGAGATAGTCTCCTCTTTGGGTGTTTTTATATCTTCCCAACGACACTCTAAACCATCAAAATTAGGAGTATAGTCACTTGTAAAATTAGCATCTATTTTAAAAGTTTCGTACTCTTTTTTTAGTAATTCTTCTGCTAATTCTAAACCATTTCCTCTTACAATTGCTTGGGTGTAATCTTTACTTACTTGAAATTTAGTTATTTCAATAAAAGAGCCTCTTTTTTCTATCTCTTTTAGACTAACTACCCCAACTCTTAACTCTAAACCAAAAGTCTCTTTTGCTTTTTTTGAAGCTTCAATTAGTACTTTTTTAGAAGCTTCCAATAAAATAGGGGGAATTATTAAACTAGCGCCATCACCACCAAAAATATATGGAAAATCAAGTTCTCTATTTATATTTAAAATTCCAATTATTGTAAGTGCTGCAATAAAATTTACTTGTTTATATTTTCCTTCTTCTATGGCTTTTGTAGAACCTTTTATATCAGATACTATTACAAACCACTCATTTGGAACTTTTGAGTAGTTTTCATTTTCCATAATTTTTGAAAAATCATCTATTTGTTTTAAGTTTTTATAAAAATTTGTTGTGTGCATTTTAAGCTATCAATTTAAATAAAATACCAGTTGTAACAAAAGAGATTAAAATCCCATATCCAACTTTTTTGCCCAATTTACCAGCAGTAACACCTAACCTTGTGGCTTTTTCTCCACCAATAATAATCAAATCAAATTTTTTTATAGAGAACCCTTTATCTTAAGTTCTCTATTCTAACATATTTCATATAAAGTGAGTTGTACCTATAAATTAATGGTTGTATTAAACTCAGTTTCATCTATGATAATTTCATCTTTCCCTTTAAATTGTTTGCTATTTGATTCTTCAACAACATGTTTAGCAATGGTATCTGTTTGAGATGCAACTTTAAAAGTACTTTGTGCAACTTCTGAATTTTCTTGTGTTTTTTTATCCAATTCTAAAACCGATAAATTAACTTGTTCAATCCCTCTTTCTTGCTCTTTTGATGATTTAGAAACAGAGTTAATAAGCATAATAGTACTGTTAATATTACTGCTTAAACTTGAATAACCATTGATCATATCATCTGAAATTTGTTTACCTTTATTGGCTTTTTCATTTGCATTTTCGACTAAATTTTTAATCTCTTTTGCTGCTTCGGCACTTCTGTTGGCAAGATTTCTAACTTCTGCTGCAACCACGGCAAACCCTTTACCTGCTTCACCAGCTGTTGCTGCTTCTACTGCAGCATTTAAACTTAAAATATTGGTTTGAAAAGCAATTTGGTCAATCACATTGATAGCTTCATTAATTGAAGTAACACGTTGACTGATATCATCCATGGCTATGGTTGTTTGTTGTGCTAATTTTTCACCATTTTGTACAGAAATGGTTAATTCATTTGCATAAGAAGACATTTTTTCTACGTTTTCATTATTTTGAATTATTTTTGTTGTAATTTCTTCTAAAGCAGAAGAAGTCTCTTCAATAGAACGTGCCGCATCAAGTGCATTATTATTTAATTTATCCACACTTAAAAGTAAAATATCCGAACTTTTATCCAGTCTTAATCCTGTTGTTTTATTTTCAATCAGCATATTAGTAATTGAATCACCTAAGGTATTAACACCATTGGCTAATTTGAGTAAATCTTTTTTCAAATGAGTATGATTAACTTTTCCAAGATAGCTATATTGCGTATACTGCTCTAAAGTAACCAATATATTTCTGATGTTTTCTTCTAATTTATCCGCCATTTTATTAAAAACATTTTTTAAATCATTTAATGCTGGGTTCGATGAATTCATTTTAATTCGTTGAGATAAATCACCTTGTTCAAATTCCCCTAGTACAATAATTGTATCATTGATGATGACCTTATCCTCTTCCATCATAGTTTGAGTTTTTAAAATATTATCATTTACTATTTTTGCCATTTTACCGATTTCATCGTTGGTTGAGTGATTTAATAATGAAACATGCTCGACCTCTTTATTCAAATATTTAAAAAAGTCAATCAATCCCATTTCAAAATTTCTAATGGGTTCAATGATAGTTTTATTTGAAATATAATATAAAATAGTAAGAATAAGGGCAATGAAAAATCCAGAAATAAGCCAAATATTAATTTGATATTGATTTATTTTTTGAGAAAGAATATCATCAATATTGCTTACAGCTTCTTCAAGATGTTGTTGTGCATTTTGTATAATGGCATTGAGTTGAGGATATAACCCTTCTTTTTTATGAAGACCTAATTTATCAATGTTTACAGCCATTTTTTCGAAAATAGTTTGATACATATTAAGAAAAGAAAGGGTTGAATTAATCTCATCTTGAGTTAATATTTTACTTTGACTGGTTGCAGTAATAAGCTCATTAAGTTTATTGAGGGTTTCTTGAGCATATTTATCTGATTGTGTAATGATAAACTCCATTTCAAGTTTTCTTAATTCTTGTATATGGCTAAAAAGTGAGTGTTCATTTTTTGATTGAATCAGTATAGTTGCTTTTTTAATGGTTTTTCTTAATTCACCATAATCACCTAAATCTCTTGTCAGTCCAATTTCTTTGTGGGTTTGAAAAAGTTTTTGAAACTCTAAATTATAGTTTGAAAGTTTTGTAATATACGTTTTAACGCCCTCAGAAGGAAGTGCATAATTGTCAAGTTCGATAATTAAGTTATCAATATATTGATTGTTTTCAATAAAAAGGGTGTCGAACTCTTTTTTAATATTTTCATCATGGGTTAATGAAAAGTTTTTTTCTAATCCCATAAGATTAAGTATTTTGGTATTTAAATTATTGGCATCACTTTTTATATTTTGCATATTGGATATTTGTATGACGTTATAATTGATAATTGAGGTAACAATTGTAATAAACAGTGCAGATAGCATTGAGACAATAAATAACTTAACTTTTATTGAATAATTTTTCATTTCTTACTCCTTGGATTGGAATATTTTAAGTGAAAAATGTCAATTAGCGAACAGTTAGTTGTTGACATTTTATTGACAAAGTGATGTGTAGTTTAATGGGGACATAGCCTTTGTTTGAATATGTCCTAAGTTATAGTTTAAATGATGAATTAGTTTAAGATTACAGGTGCATCTTTAGAGAAAATATTTAATCTATTTATCCCATAACCAATTGTAATTGCTAATAAAATTAGTACGAAATTTTCCATGTTAGCTACAAATATTTACTTCACATAAGTTATCAGGAGTAACTTTTCCATACTCTTTTGAATAATTAATTCCCCATTTATGCATCTCTTCTAAAACAGGTTTTAGATTTTTTCCAGCTTGAGTTAAGCTATAAACAACCTTTGGTGGAACTTCCGCATAAACTTCTCTGTGTATAATATTTTTTTCTTCTAACTCTTTTAATTTTACAGTTAGAGTTTTTTGTGTTATTTCACTTATTATTTCATGTAAGTCTTTAAATCTTTTTTCTCCATCAAGTAAATGCCATATAATTGCTAATTTCCATCTATCATTAAATATATCCAGCGTTACAGCTACTGAACATTTATATTCTTTATCATTTATGTAATACATTTTAAATTCCTTAAATTCTCAAAAATATTATAACATAGAATAAATTAAATTCCATTACTTACCTAAAGTAAAGTAAGAGTAAATTAAGTTTACTACGTATATAATTTTCAAATAGTTTAAAAGGAGTAAATATGAAGAAAGTTTTAATTTTAAATGGTCATCAATATTATGATGTGGTGGCAAAGGGTGAGTTAACTCAGCACTATATAGATAAAGCAAATGAGTTTTTTATAAAAAATGGTTTTGATGTAAAACAAACAAATATTGAAAAAGGTTATACAATCCAAGAAGAGATAGAGAAATTTGAATGGGCTGATTATGTTTTATTTCAATATCCAGTTTATTGGATGGGACTTCCATGGATTGCAAAAAAATATATAGATGAAACATTTACACAAGGTCGACATTACACAAGTGATGGAAGAAGTAGAAATGATGCATCAAAATTATATGGAAGTGGTGGATTATTACAAGGTAAAAAATATATGTTATCTTTGACTTATAATTGTCCAGCATCTGCCTTTGGAAATGTAAATAGTCTATTTGATGGAATGACTTTAGATGAAGCTCATGTTGCTGTTCATAAAACTTTCCAATTTTGTGGATTAAAACCATTGGAAACTTATTCTGTACATGATATTTTTAAAGGTGATTTAGATTTAGATTTTGAATTAGAAAAGTTTACAAACGTTTTATCTAAAAACTTTTTATAAAGGAAAACTATGAAAAATATTGTAATTATTGCAACCATAAAAGTTAAAGATGGATTTAAAGATGAAGTTTATAATGAACTTGTAAAACTGCATAAGGCAACTCATGAATTAGATGAGGGTTGCATTCAATATGATTTGCACAAAGATTTAGCTGATGAGAATAGTTTTACTTTTGTTGAAACTTGGCAAAGTGCAGGATTTTTAGTTTTACATGAAGAAAAAGAGCATTTTAAAACTTTTGTTTCTAACATAGAGAATAAAATAGATGGTTTAACAATTAACAAGTTAGAAAAATTAGATATCTAAGGAATAATCATGAGTTTGTTATTTAAAAAAGGCAAAATTGGAACTTTAGAGTTAAAAAATAGAATTGTAATGCCTCCTATGTGTATGTATGCAAGTGATAATAGTGGAGAGTTAAAAACTTTTCATAAAGGTCACTATATGGCTAGGGCAATTGGTGGAGTGGGATTCATTATTGTTGAAGCAACTGCAATTGAACCAAGGGGAAGAATCTCAGCAAATGATTTAGGTCTTTGGTCTGATTCACAAATAACAAAACATAAGAAGTTAAATAAAAGTTTACACTCTTTAGGAACTAAAACAGCTATACAAATTGCCCATGCAGGTAGAAAAAATACTGTTAAAGATGAAAAACCAATAGCTCCAAGTGCAATTGCATTTAGTGAAAATGAACCTTTTAAAATGCCTAAAACTATTACTTTAGCTGAAATTAAAGAGATAAAAAAGCTATTTTTAAAAACAGCTTTTAGAGCAAAAAAGGCAGATTATGATGCTATTGAATTACATGCAGCTCATGGTTATTTATTGTGTGAGTTTTTATCTCCTTTAAGTAATATACGAAATGATATTTATGGTGGAAGTTTAGAAAATAGATGTAGATTAGTTTTAGAAATAGCACATGAGATTAAAGAAAAAGTTGATTTACCTTTGATTGTACGAATTAGTGCAGATGAGTGGATGATTGAGGGATGGAATATAGATGATTCAGTTTATTTATCAAAAGAGCTTGAAAAAATAGGTGTTGATGCTATTCATGTTTCAAGTGGTGGAAATCAAGAAAAAACAGATAAAGCGCCAAAACTTGAAGCACTTTATCAGGCTTCTTGGGCAAAACAGATAAAAGAAAATATAAATATTCCAGTTATTGCAGTTGGTTTAGTAACAACAGCAGTTGAGGGTGAAAAACTTTTAGAAGAAGCTTATTGTGATTTTGTAGCTTATGGACGTGAGTTATTACGAAATCCTAATTTTGCGTGTTATGCTGCAAATGAGTTTAAAGAAAAAGATGAAATTATTGCCTCTTATCAAAGAGCATTTCATTAAACAATAAAAAGAAAGAAAAAATGGATAATAATAAAGCAAAATACGTTATTGGTATGATTCTAGCTATGTTAATTTGGGGAGTTGCTTGGACTTCTGGAAAAGCAGCAGTTGAGCATTCAAATGCTCAAATTGCCTCATTTTGGAGATATGCAATATCTTTTATTGGTATGGTACCAGTTATTTGGTACATGAAAAAATCATTAAAAACCGATAGAATAGGTTATATTTATATGTTAATGGCTGGACTATTAAGTGCAGCTTTTAGTTATCTGTTTTTTGCAGGACTTTCACATGGTGATGCAGGATATGGGGGAACGATGGTGACTTCACTATCGCCACTTATTACATATTTATTATCTATTATGATATTTGGTACAAAAGTATCAACTAAACAAGTTATAGCACTTTGTATTGGTATTATGGGTGCTATTATACTTCTTCGTATTCCAAGTGAAGGATTAGGTTTTTTAACTATTGATAGTTCATACTTTTTAGCTTGCGCTTTTGTTTGGTCTTTGGTTACAATCATAACTCAAAAAGTATCTCATAGAGTTGACCCTATGTTTTATACTTTGGTTGTATTTGCTATAACTGCATTAGTAAATATGCTTTTTGCACTGCCTTATGAACCTTTCGCTATTGCTTCATTTGATATGGTATTTTGGTTAAATATTTTATTTGTGGGACTTCTCTCAGGAACTTTTGCAATGGCAATATTTTTTATAAGTGCAAGTAAAATTGGCGCTCACAATACTGGTGTTTTTATGTTTATTGTTCCAGTAGGAGCAATAGTTTCAAGTATGTTTGCTTATGGTGAACAAATAGAATTATCTACAATATTAGGTTGTGGATTATCTTTTTTAGCTGTTTTATTGTTTAATATAAAAAGCTTAAGAAAGAAAAAAATAATAACAAATTAAAATTAATAAAAGGAAAAAATATGGAAAAAACATTTATGGAAGCTATGGATTTTAGACACGCGTGTAAAATTTTTGATGAGACTAAAAAAATTAGTGATGAAGATATGAATTATATTTTAGAAGCTGGAATAAAATCACCATCTTCTTTTGGTATGGAAGCTTGGAAGTTTTTAGTTATTACAAATGAAGAGTTAAAAGCAAAACTTAGACCTGCTTGTTGGGATCAAGTTCAAGTTACATCTTGTTCTCATTTAGTTGTTATTTTAGCTGGAATTGATTGTGTTAAACCAGAATCTGGTGAAGTTGAGCGAAAATTCAAAAGAAGAGAAATGCCTCAAGAAAAATTAGACTTTTATTTAGGTTTATATGCAGGCCATTTAAAAGATACTTTAAGTAGTGATGAAAATATTTATTCTTGGACTGCAAAACAAACAGCATTCGCTGCAGGAAATATGATGACAGCAGCAGCTGTAAAAGGAGTTGATTCTTGTCCAATCGAAGGATTTGATAAAGCTAAAGTTGAAGAAATTTTAGGTCTTGATACTAAAAAATATCAATTATCGTTAGTTTTACCTTTTGGATATAGATTAAATGAACAATCAACTCAACTAAGAGAACCTCTAGAAAATATTGTTGAGTATATAAAATAATATTTCATTAGTACCTTTTTTTATAGCATAAAAAAAGGTACTTTTCTACTAAAACATAAAAACATAAAATTACTTACTTATACTAAAATTTAACATTATAAAAAATAATTTCAATAAATTACTATATAATTGCATTGCTAAGATAAAATTCTAATTTAATAATTTTTGTATTTAATTATTAAAATGATATTATTCTAATACTATTTAATTATAAAATTCTCTTAAGAGATAATTTTAAGGAGATTTTATATGAATAGTGTTTTTGTAAATACTATAAATAATAAAAATATTAGTTCGGTTTTATTTATTAGTACGGATGTTGAGTGTCTAAATAAATTTAGAACTTTTTCAAGTGATAAATATAACATTGTTTTTTTTGATAGTGACAGATTTTATTTATTAAATTCAGAAATTAATAGTTTTGATTTGATAGTTTTTGATAATAGTAATGATTTGCTACCAAAATTTATAGAAGGATTTAAACTTACAAGATTATCTAGTTTAAATGTTCCAATGATTTTATTAGAAGATGAAATGTCTAAAGATCTTTCATTGTATAAATTTTCTAATACTTATTCAATTTTTGATAAAAATATTGATGAAAATATATTGGTTAATAATATTGAATTAAGTTTGAATTTTTTAAGTAGTAACAAAAAAGTTCAATTTGAAAAAGGTTTTTATTTTGATATAAATAAAGAGATTTTATTTCAAGATAAAAAAATCATTAAACTAACACGTATTGAAAGAAGATTAATTAGTTTACTTGCTTCAAATGTAAATAATTTGGTTACTTATGAAGATATTTCAAGTGTTGTTTGGAAAGGTAAAGAGTTTTCAATTTACTCGTTAAGAAATGTGGTTAAACACATTAGAGAAAAAACTGATGAATTATTTATTAAAAACTCATCTAATAGAGGTTATGTGATTAATACTATTTAGAAAATATAGATTATTTTAGTCAAAAGGAGTTCCTATGTATAAGTGTTTACAAATTTTTTGTATTGCTATTTTGTTTTCAGGTTGTTTTAACTCTGATCCATTAGAAGAGTCAAAACAACAATGTAAAAATGATAATAAAAAATTTTATATTGCTGAAACATTGAATTATCGAACAGGAAAATATGAAGCAAAAGTTATATGTCAATAAAAGTTTTTAGAACTTTTTTATTATAACACTAAAGATGACACCATCATTTTTATTTTCAACTTTTATGGTTCCATGATTGTCTTTTTCAAGAATAGTTTTACAAATATATAAACCTAATCCAGAACCATTTTTTTGACTTTTAGTTGAAAAATATGGGTTGAAAATGTTTGATATAATTTTTTCGTCAATTCCTTTTGCATTATCTTCAATAAATATATTTTGAAACTCATCATTTTCAGAAAATGAAATTTTAATTTGAGGATTTTGAATATTTCTTTCTACAAATGCATCTCTTGAATTATTTAAGATATTTAAAATAATTTGTATAAGTTCATTTTTCAATAAATATATTTTTGTTAATTCAGTATTTTGAATATCTATATTTATATTTTGAGAATCAAAAGATTTATTAATTAGCCTTTGAACATTTAAAACTATTTCAGGTAAAGAAGTAAACTCTTTTTTTGTATCTACAGTAAAAAAATTTCTAAAGTCATCTATTGTATTTGACATATATTGAATATATTCATTCATTTCATCTAAGACATTATTTAAAAACTCTTTATCAACTTTATTCATATTATTTTTTAATTTTATTCTACTTACAATACTTGAAACACAAGCTAATGGTTGTCTCCATTGGTGAGCTATCATAGAAATCATTTCACCCATTGCTGAATGTTTTGATTGTAAAAGCACCATTTTTTCTTTATCTTTTAATTCACTCAAATCAAGAATAGAAACCATTTTATATTCTTCATTTGAGAAAGCTATATCTTTGATTTTTATAATAACAGGAATGATATCTCCATTTTTAGTTATTATTGAAATTTCTTGAAAGATTTTGCTGTTATATTTTATAAATTTTTCTTTTGAAGTTGGTATTAAAATTCCAGTTGCAAGATTTCCTATTAATTCATTTTTATTCTCATATCCTAAAATATCAAGTAGTGATTGGTTCATATTTTGTATAAAACCATTTTTGATTATTAAAATACCTTCAATAGCATTATTTATAATCTCATTTAAATCCATAAAAATTTCATTTGTTTCTTTCATTTATTTCCAATATTTGAATTTGTTATTTTACTATATCAAATTTTCATTAAATAATCTCTCAGAATACTCAGATTTACTATGCTACAATTATGTAATTAATACTGAAAAAAAGTATCTGATTAAACATTAAAGAAGATGAGTTTTTTTAATTTATATAAAATTAGAGTAATTACTATAGCAAACCTATAATATTTGTATGATATGAAGATATTATTAGTTTTAGTAAGTACTAAACAGTTTAGAGGAAAGTAAAGAATGATACGAGAATGATACTGTTTCTTGATAGAATTCAAGTTAAGAAATGTTATTAATTACTCAGTTTAACAATAAATAGGAATATATATGTTTGAAAATATCTTAGAAAAAATAGAAACATTACCTCCCTTACCTCAAACAATTGAAGAGATTGAGAATTTTAGGAAGAAAAAAGACAAAGAAGTTGAAGAATTAACAAAGATTATAGAAAAAGATGCATTAGTTATTACTACACTTTTAAAAACAGCAAACTCTTCATTATTTGGGTTCAGATCAAAAGTTGAATCAGTAGGAAGAGTTATTAATCTATTGGGAATTAATTTTACAGTTTATGTAACTATTAGTGAAACAATCAATAACCTTTTGGCTACGGATTTAACACCTTATAATATTAAATCAGAGGATTTTATTAATGCTTCAACAGCTTCTTCTAATTTAGTAAATTTATGGGTTGGAAAAATTGATAATGATATGAAAGATGAAATTTTACTAGCCTCAATTCTACAGGAAACTGGTAAATTCATTTTGTCTGAATTAATAATAAGTAGAGGTTTATTGGAAGAATTTACTAAAAAATTAGAATCAGGTATGGATGTTGTTGATGTAGAAAGAGAGTTGTTAGGAATAACAACTTCACAAGTAACAGCTGAAATCTTTAAATATTGGAAATTAAGTGATGAATTAATAAATCTAATAGAATATGTAGATGATGTTAATAAATGTAAAGCTGAGTATAAACAAAAAGCTCAATATCTTGATATTATTAAAACAGCATGTAATGCAAGCTCTTTATTAAGTAATAAAAGTATAGAAAAAGCTTTGAAAAAAGCTGCATCTTATAATTTAGAAATAGAACCTTTAAAAAAAGCGATACAAACTCTACAAGATAGATTATCAGATTAATAAACTAAAGATAAAAGATAATAATTTATTATTAGATAATTATCTTTTTTGTTGGATTTAAATAAAAATACTATTTTAATGCTATTATTTGGTGATATTATTAAATAAATAATATTATTAATTTATTTTATGTTAAAATAAAGTACTTATTTAAAATATAAATAATTTTATTAAACAATGAAATATAATTAAAAAAAGAATTAGAAGAGGGTAAAAGTGATAAGTAATTTAAATGTATTAAAAAAGATGTTGATAATAGGTGTTTTATCTTTGTTGTCATTTGTTGTAATTAGTACCATATTTTTGGTTGATGAAAAAAACATTTTAATTTCTGAAAAGAAATCAAAATTAGTAAATATTGTAGATCTTCCTTATAGTTTAGTTGAGTCAGAGTACAAAGCCTTTACTGAAGGTAAAATAGACGAAAAAACTGCAAAAGAGAATGCTTTAAATGCAATAAAAAAACTTAGATATGATGGGAAAAATTATATTTGGATAAATGATGATACTTTACCATATCCAAATATGATTATGCATCCAATAGCAACTTCTTTAGACGGAAAAATACTTAATGCAGAGAAATTCAATTGTGCTACCCAATTAGAATATGCAAATAATGAAACAGTTAAAACAGATGGTAAAAAAAATCTTTTTCAAGCAAATGTTGAAGTTGTAAATAAAAGTAATAGTGGATTTGTAGGATACCTTTGGGCTAAACCAAAAGCAGATGGAACAAGTACTCAAGAGTTGTATGAAAAATTATCTTATGTTAAAAAATTTGATAAATGGGGTTGGGTTCTAGGTTCTGGAATTTATATTGATGATATTGAAGAACAATTTAATAGCAGTTTAATGAATATTGTATTTGTTGTATTATTTATTATTTTAATATTAGGTATTACATCATATTTTATAGTAAAAGATATTGTTACAAAAGTTAATTTATTAGATAACGGATTAGTGGATTTCTTTAAATTCTTAAACAAAGAGAGTGCTAGCTCAAAATTGATTTCTATTGATTCAAATGATGAAATAGGAAAAATGGCTCAAGTTATAAATGAAAATATTGAAAAAACTCAAAAACTAATTATTCAAGACCATGAATTAATTGAAGATGTAAAAAGAGTTGTAAATGAAGTTAAACATGGTAAATTAAATCAAAGAATTATGAAAAACACTCAAAATCAAAGTTTAGAAGAGTTAAAAAATACATTTAATGAAATGATTGAAAATACAAGTATAAATGTAGCAGAAGACATAAATAAAATAAGAAGAGTTTTAGATAGTTTTGCTAAATTTGATTTTAGAGATAGAGTTGAAAATGATTCTGGATTAGTATCAAAAGGGTTAAATAATTTAGCTCAAATTATAAATGATATGTTAGTAGAAAATAAATCAAATGGATTAACTCTTGATGAGAGTTCAAATATTTTACTTGCTAACGTAAATAGATTAAATATAAGTTCAAATGAAGCAGCATCAAGTCTTGAAGAAACAGCAGCAGCATTAGAACAAATTACAAGTAATATTAGAAATAATACTCAGAATATTGCAAAAATGGCTTCATACTCAAATAGTGTAACAAAATCTGCAAGTGATGGAGAAAAATTAGCAAATCAAACTACAGTTGCAATGGAGGAGATTAATGTACAAGTAAACTCAATAACTGAGGCAATTACTGTAATTGATCAAATTGCATTTCAAACAAATATTCTTTCTCTTAATGCAGCTGTTGAAGCAGCAACTGCTGGTGAAGCTGGTAAAGGATTTGCCGTAGTTGCTGCAGAAGTAAGAAACCTAGCAAATAGAAGTGCCGAAGCAGCTAAAGAGATAAAAACAATAGTAGAAAATGCAACTAGAAAAGCTGACCAAGGTAAACAAATAGCTAGTAATATGATTGAGGGATATAAAGGATTAAATCAAAATATTTCTCAAACTATTAGTTTAATTTCAGATATTGAGTGTGCTTCAAAAGAGCAATTAAGTGGAATTGAGCAAATAAACATAGCTATAAATCAATTAGATCAACAAACTCAAGAAAATGCATCAGTTGCAACACAAACTCAAGATGTAGCAAAAATTACAGATGAAATAGCAAAATTAGTTATAAAAAGTGTAGATAGTAAAGAGTTTGAAGGAAAAAATAGTGTTAAAGCTAAAAGTATGAATACTTCAATTACTTCAAATAATAATACAAATGTTGTATCTAATAAAAAAACAGTTTCTTCAACTGAAAGAAAAGTAGAAAAAACTATTGTAACAAAAACTGATGCAGGAGATGATTGGGAAAGTTTTTAAACTTTCCCTTTTACTATAAATGAATATGACTTGTAAAAATAGGGTAAAACCAAAATTATTAAGAGATATAAAAACAGAAGCTCTTTTAGTATTTATAAGAACCACACTAGAACAATCTTTTCATCAAATAGATACTGTAGGTTATAACTTCAGATTGGGAAATGATGAAGATAATGATGTTGTATACTCTTCATTAAAGGGCTTATTAGAACATCTTCAAGATACAGTTATTAACTCTACATATCTAAGAAGTTTGATTGAAAATGCCCATAAAAATGCGACTTTGAAAATACTTGCAAAAAAAGAAGAACCTTTAATGACTTATTATGATTCATTAATAAAAACAATTGAAGTTTCTTTGTCAAATGGAAGTTTTTGGATACCTGAATTAGTTGTTATTTCACTTTTGAGTGAGTGGATAATAGAAGAGGAAAAAACTGCTTATTTTTATCCATATTTGAAAGATATTGATTATATTGACTTAATAAACAGATATGATAATTCAAAAAAAGATTTAGATAGTGAAAAAAAAGATATTATGATGAATATGTATAAAATCTCTTCCAAATTAATAGATAAATTAAAGAAAACAGAATATAAAATAAATACAACTCGTAAAAAAACAAAAAGGAAATAAATGACTAATTCAAATGTAACAGTAGATTTACAAAAGCTAGAAAAACTTTTAAATAAAGTTGGTGATTTGGTAATTACAAACTCTATGATGTCTCAAAGTGTTGATAATTTGCCAGCTAGTGAAGAAAAAAAGAATCTACTTGAAAAAATCATTCTTTTTCAAAGACATATTGTTGAACTTCAAGATTATGCAACTGATATTAGAATGATTAAGTTTGAAAGTTTATTTACTACTTATAATGATGTTATTGAAAAATTCTTACCTCAAAATAAATCAATTAAGTTAGAAATAATTGGTGGGGAAACAAAAGTTGATAAATCATTAGTAGAGCATTTAGATGCATCTATTAAAACCTTGATTATGAATAGTGTTTTATATGGAATAGAGACTCAAGATGAAAGAATTGCAAACGATAAAGAACCTGAAGCCATTATTAAAATTGTTGCTGAACAATTAAATGGACAAATGTCTGTTTGTGTAAAGGATGATGGAAAAGGATTTGATAAAGATGAAGTGGATTTTGAAGAAGATTTCCCTATTGTAGATGCTGATAATCAATTAAAAAATCTTTATAAAATGAAAGAGAGTGTAGAAAAATTAAATGGTAAGATAGAGATAAAAACTGATTTAGAAGAAGGATTTTCTTGTACCATAACAGTACCTTTAACTCACTCTATATTAGATGGTTTAAATATTAAGATTGGAAATAATATTTATATTTTACCTACATCATCAATTATCGAATCAGTTCAGCCTTCACGTGAGATGATAAAACTAGTAGGTGATGGAAGTTCATCTTTACTTATGTTAAGGGATGAATTTATTCCAATAATTAGATTATATGAATACCTAAATATTGAACCAAAAACAAAAGAGTTAACACAAGGTATCTTGATAATCGTAAAATCAGGTACACAAAAAGCAGCCTTTTTTATAGATGAATTTTTACAACAACAACAAGTGGTTTTAAAAACAATTGAAACAAACTTTAAAAAAGTAGATTCAGTTGCAGGTGCAACTGTTCGAGGCGATGGAAGCATCGGAATTATAATTGATGTAAAAAGTATTTTAGAAAATTCTTAATTGGAGAGAAAAATGTCTTATTCGCTATTTGACCTAGTAACAAAAAAGATAAGTAACAAAATAATAGTAGCATTGTTTGTATTAATGTCGCTAAGTAGTATAACAGTTGTGTATTTTACAACGTCAGAAGTTACAGAAGATTCAATAGAAAAAACAAAAGAGAA
>JAQTXA010000026.1 GCA_028689025.1 Aliarcobacter sp. | reverse complement strand
CATAAAGAGATTAGATGGGATAGAGTTTTAAAAACAGTTAAAACTTTAGAAGAGACAGTAGATTTTGATAAATTAGAAATTGAACAACAAGAAGGAATTTATTAATGAAATATTTTATCGGTGCAGACCATGCAGGAATTGATATAAAAGATTATGTAAAAGAACTTTTTGAAGAGAGAGGTCATGAAGTTATAGACTTAGGACCTTTTAGCAAAGATAGAGTTGATTACCCTGATTATGCTGCTAAAGTTTGTAAAAAAGTACTAGAAGAGCAAGGAACTATGGGAATTTTAATCTGTGGTTCAGGACTTGGTATGAGTATGGCAGCAAATAAATTTGATGGAATTAGAGCAGCACTTTGTCATAATGAATATAGTGCAAGAATGGCTAGAAAACACAATGATGCAAATGTTATTTGTTTAGGTGAAAGAGTTTCTGGTTATGGAATGATTGAAGCTATAATTAAATCATGGGACAAAGCAGAATTCGAAGGTGGAAGACACGCAGGTCGAGTTGAAAAAGTTAACGCTTTAGGAAAAATGGGAAGTTGTAGAGCATAGGCAAAGCCTATACTCTACAAACAACCATTTTATAAAACCTCATATATACTACTCTATAAATCTATTATAAGTCCCAATTTATCAATATTATGAGATAATCAAAGAAAATTTAAAAGGCATTTTAATGAGTGACTGGCAAGTATATTTGATGATGTTTTTTGTTGTTAGTGCCATGTTACTTGGTAAAAAAATGATGTTTTTTGATGATACAAAAAAAGAGCCAAAGGATAAAAATTGATAAATCCAAGAATTATAGATTATATTTTTTCATCAGCTTCAATTCAAAGATGGAATGACTATCCTAGAATGGTTGAATTAGTTGAACTTGACAAACAAGCTCATAAATTTATTATTGCATATTTTATTGCAAAACTTGAAAAAGATATAGATTTTACCCACCTAATTGAAGCTGGAATTTTTGAGTTTTTAAGACGTGTTGTTGTAACAGATATTAGACCTGATGTTTTTAGAAAAGCTCTACAAAAAAAATCAAAAGAGATTAATGCTTGGGTTATTTCAAAACTTGCACCATCAATTAAAGATATAGATGATGGAAACTTTTTACAAAAATTTGAAGAGTATTTATCAAATCCTGAGATGTATAAAAAAGAGAGATTTATTTTAAAAGCTGCTTCTTATCTAGCAACTAAATGGGAATTTTCAATTGTTTATCAAACAAGTCAATTTTTAAATGATATTGAAAATGTGAAAAAAAGTGTTGATGAAGAGCTTGAAGATTATTATGAATTAATTGGAGTACGAAAAATTGCTCTAAATAAAAAACTAGCAAAAATTATAGATTTAAGTGGTAGATTAAGATTTCAAAAAAGATGGGCACAGACTCCTAGAATTCCTGAAACTTCAGTTTTAGGACATATGTTAACCGTTGCGATTTTTGGATATTTCTTCTCACTTGAAGTAAATGCTTGTGATAAAAGATTACAAAATAACTTCTTCACAGCCCTATTTCATGATTTACCAGAAGCCTTAACACGAGATATTATAACTCCTGTAAAATATTGCGTTGATGAGTTATCAGACATAATTGCTGAATACGAAATAGAAAAAATAGAAGATGATATTTTGCCAAATATTCCAGAAATCTTACACGATGAGTTTTCTTATATTCTAGGACTTTATGATGGAATAAAAGAAGAATTTCAAAATAAAATTTATGAAGACAAAATCCAAATAGTTGAAGATGTTTCAAAATACAACTCAAATAAATACAATGCTATTGATGGTTTAGCTTTAAAACAATGTGATAAATTATCAGCCTTTGTGGAAGCTAGTTTATCTATTTCCCATGGAATAAAATCAAAAGAGTTAATAAGTGGTAAAAAAGAGATTTTAAAAGGTTTAAAAACAGTTCAAGGGATTGATTTTAAAGCAATTGCCACACAAATAGACTATGAGTTTGGAACAACTGGACAAACTCAAGTGAGAATGGAATTTGATTAAAATATAGAAAAATATAGCTTATTAAAAGCTATATTTTAAATTTACATATCCATATCTTCCTGGGTCATTAAATAGTACTCTTTCTGAATTAATTGTTGCATATGTAATATCCTGATAAGTGTTGGTTGAGTTATAAACCTTATCAAATAGATTATCAACTCCAACAGCTACACCAAAATTCTTATGTAATTGATTTGCATATTTTAAATTAAATAGTGCATAACCGGCTAATTTTTGTTCTTTTGCAGAACTATCATAACTATCCCATCTATCAACAGCTACAACTTCAGCTGTATATTTTGATTTATCCATCTCATAATTTAATGCTAAATTTCCTTTTAATGGTGGAATTTCTGCTAAATCTTTGTCTGCATATGTACCATCTTTTTTACCTCTTTGATAAGCTATTCCGTAATCTAAAGATAAACTATCAGTCATAAAATAGAATCCAGAAATATCTAAACCATATATTTTTGCATCAATATTATCAAATCTTGTAACAACAGTTGTTGGTGTTGAATTATAAGAAGTATTGTAAATATAATCTTTTAACACAGAATAAAATAGTTTTGGTCTTATATTAAAAGTTCCAATAGTTTTATCAAATCCTAAATCAACTTCATAATTTTTTGTATCATCTAAATTACTATTTACACCTTGATATAATTCCCTAGCATCAGGAACTCTTGAAGATTTCCCTACTCCTCCAAAATATTTCATTTTTTCATCTACATTATAAATACCAAAAATATTTGCATTTAATGAAGCATATTTTTTATCCACTTTTAACACGCTTGATGAATCAATATCTGTATAATCATATCTTGAACCAAACTCTAAATCCAATTTACCAAATGATTTTTCAACTTTTGAAAAGATTGCTTTATTTGTTGTATCAGTAGAAGCTAAAGGAACAGATCTCATATCAACTACACCTGTTGATACATTAGTTCTATACATTTCGCCTCTCCAATTTCTAACACTTGTATCTAAACCAACTGTTACTAAACTATCTGCAACTTCCATGCTATTTTTGATTTTACTTCCCCAAATAGAAGTTTTATATCTTGCTGTCATATAATTTACTGAACCATTATTTCTAAGTTTAGTACTCATAGGATGATCAACATCTGAATAGTAATAATCTAAATTTAACTCTTTAGAAAAATTACCTAAATTTCTAGCTGTATATCCAACTGTATAGATATTTGAATCATCATAATCAGCATCCATAGTTCCAGTTGGATATAAAACATTATCACTTCTATTTCCTGTGTAAGATAGTTTTATCTCTGAGTCATCATTAATATTAAACTGTCCTTTTGTTAAGAGTGTTTTTTTCTCATAAGCTTTTTGATTTGGATTAATATAAGTAGCATTTGATGTTCCCATTGTTGCAGGAATAGCAGTTAATCCTTTTAAAACTTGTTGGTCATAAAAATTATTTCCATTTCCATCTTTATACTGATCACTTTCTTCAGTTGATGTAGAGATTAATAATTTAACGCTATCGGTTCCCCCACTTACAGTTGCACTAGCTTTTCTATAACCATAACTTCCTGCATTTAAGTTAATTTCCCCATGAACATCTTTTGTTGGTTCTTTTGTTTGCACTTTTACAAGTCCACTTAATGTTCCAAAATTTTCAACATCATAAGGACCTTCAATTATTTTTACACTTTGTACATTGTTTGATAAAACATGTGAAGTTGCTGGATCCATTCTATTTGGACAAGCTCCATAAATTTTTGCATCGTCAAGTAAGATATTTATATTATCTTTTTTTTGCCCTCTTAAAATAATATCATTTGCAATTCCACTTCTTCTTACAATTGAAATTGATGGAATATTTTTACTTAATGCTTCAGCTAAGTCCGCACTTTTTAGTTCCTCTGAACTTACGTCTTTTACTATTTTTGAGTTTGCAGTTTCAACTACACTGATTGTGTCTAAAGTTGTAACTTCACTTGCATTTAACAAAACAGCAGTTGTTATAAGTGATAAAGAGATAAGTTTTTTCATAAATTTACCTTGTATTAAAAAATTTATGAAAGTATTGCTAAGAGGTGTTAATTTTTTGTTAATTTTAAAAACAATTATTGATATGCTCTGTACACTCAATTTGTTCTTTTAAAATTTGTTCCTCATCCCAAAAAAGAATTTTTCCCATTTCAACACATACAACATTCACACAAGAAAGACTCTGCTTTTTATCTATAAAACAAAGCCCTACTCTTCTTGAGAGAAAATCTATTGGCTTTTTTACAAATTCATAATTTATACAATATAGAATCTCAGCTTTTAAATATGGCAAATTTTCATTTATTAACTCAAAGTTTTTATTCTCATTTGCTAGAGTTAAAACTTTTGTACAAGCAGTTCCATATAGTGTGATTAAAGACTCTTTTGTTTTTTTTGAGATTGGATAAAAACTCATTAATTTTTCAAGTTCTTTAATATCTCCATCGTTTCCAAAGAGTTTATATTTTTTCGTTTCACACTTTTTTTGTTTTTCTAAGAAGCTATTTTTTATTAAAAAATTGAGTAAATCCTCTGACATTTTTCTATAAGTAGTCCATTTCCCACCAACTATTGAGACTAAGTTAGTTTTTGATTTTGTGATTAGATGTTCTCTTACTATCTCTTGTGTTTCACTTTTATTTTCATTTTTAACAAGTGGTCTAATTCCACTCCATGAAGATAAAATATCCTCTTTTGTTAAGTGTTTCTCAAAATAATTATTTACCTCTTTTAAGAGATACTCTATCTCTTGCTCTTTTACTTTTGGATTCTCTTCATAGATTGTTTTATTATCTGTTGTTCCTATCAAACAGTGGTTCATATATGGCAAAATAAATATAACTCTTTTATCACTTGTATTTGGTATTAAAATTCCCTCCTCTGCTTTTAAAAACTCCTTTGATACAACGATATGAATTCCACTGCTTAAAGCTAAAATTTCATTTGAATCTTTATCATCTAAAATTCTTAAATTATCTACATTTGCTCCACTTGCATTTACTACAACTTTGGCTTTTATTTCATAAGTTTCATTTTGAATTTTATCAAAATATCTCACTCCTGAGATTTTATTATTCTCATCATATAAAAACTCATTTACTTCACAATAGTTTTTTACAACTGCTCCTTTTAAAACTGCACTTTGAAGAAGTGAAATTATCATTCGAGAGTCCAGAAAACTTCCATCATAAAAAGATAAAAAACCTTTTAGATTTTCTTGTTTTATATTTGGAGAAAATAGAATACTAACAACTTTATTTACAAAACTATTTTTCCCTAAACTTTTGTGTTTGGCTATTAGTTTATAAAATAGAAGTCCAATATAGGTATAAAGTAGATTTAAATATGAATATATTGGAATATTGATTTTTAATTTTTTGCTGATATTTGGAGCATTTCTTAAAAATATTGCTCTTTCAGATAATCCCTCTTTTACTAAATTATATTGAGCAAGGTCAAACTCTTTTATGGCTTTTTCAAGATACCTAACTCCTCCATGAACTAACTTGGAACTTTTAGAACTTGCCCCACTTGCAAAATCATTTTTTTCAAGCAATATTACTTTATATCCTCGCAATGTTGCATCCAAAACAATACCACTTCCAACGCAACCACCACCAATAATGACAATATCGTATTTTTCGTTGTTCAATTCCATAATTTCCCCATTTCAAAAGCTTTTTAACAAAAGCTTTTTGTTAAGCTAGGATATAATAAAAATAAACAAAAAGGAATAAAATGCAAATAATAATTGCAATTGCAGTATTGATTATCGCCATTACTTTGATACTTTATAGAGTAAATAATCAATTCGAAAAAAGAGAATTTATAATCCTTTTACTAATTATCATAATATCTAGTTTTGCTTATGTATTATATGAAAATAACCAAGAAGAATTTTTCCCAAATATGTTTAAAGAAAAGTATGAAAAAGAGAAAAATATCTCTATTGAGAAACTAACAGCAGAACTATTAAACAATAAAGTTGTAAGTTCAAAAGATAAATTTATCTACAAATTTACTTACATTATAAAAAAAGAGAATCAAGAGTTTTTATGTACAGTTACGAATGTTGAAATAAATAAAATAGAAGATAATTTTGTATTTAAAAATTTCGCAGATTTAAAAGAAGAGTGCCTAAAAAAATAACTCTTCTTTTAGCAGATTTACGCAGGTTTAAAAGATTGTTTAGTTTTGCAAACCTGTGGAAACAAACAGTTATCACACTCAGGTTTCACAGCTTTACAAATATATCTTCCAAATAAAACCATCGCTTGATGAAAAATATGTAAATCATGCCCTTTTAGTTTTTTAACCAATTCAGCTTCAGTTATATCAACAGTTTTTCCATCACTTAACCCAAGTCTGTGAGAAACTCTAAAAACATGAGTATCGACAGCCATAAGATTTGCACCCTCAAACTCAATCATAAAAACATTTGCAGTTTTGTTTCCTACTCCTGCTAGTTTCATAAGTTTTTGTTGGTCATGGGGAATTTCACCCTCATAATTCATCAAAACACTTTGAGCCATTTTGATAATATTTTTTGATTTGTTATTAAAAAATGAACAAGAGTTTAACAAAGCTTTCACATCTTCAAGTTCGGCAAGTGCCAATTCTCTAACACTTGGATATTTTTCAAATAATGCAGGTGTTATAATATTCACTCTTTTATCTGTACATTGTGCACTTAAAATAATTGCAATTAATAACTCATAATCATTTTTATAATTTAACTCAGTAACCGCATCACTGTACTTTTCTATGAAAGCTTGTTTTATTATTTCTATATCTGCTTTTGTTGCTTTTTTCATATCTCTTTAACCTTAGCAATTTCATCTCTTAATCTAATAGCTTCTTCAAAATTCAAATCACTTGCTGCTTTTTTCATTTGTCTATTTAGCTCAATTAGAATTTTCTTTCTCTCAGATGCTGGCATTTTTTCTAGTTTTTCTTTTTTCCATGCAACATCATCATACTCTTCAAGTTTTAGATTTTGGTCTAGTCTTCTTTTTGTTGATACGGGAGTAATTCCATGTAGAGTATTGTGCTCTTCTTGGATTTTTCTTCTTCTATTTGTTTCATCTATTGCAAACTGCATTGAAGCTGTAATTTTTTTCGCGTATAAAATTACTCTACCTCTTTCATTTCTAGCTGCTCGTCCAATTGTTTGAATAAGTGAAGTTTTACTTCTTAAAAATCCCTCTTTATCTGCATCTAAAATAGCTACAAGTGAAGTTTCTGGAATATCCAAACCTTCTCTTAAAAGATTGATTCCAATAAGTACATCAAAAATTCCTAGACGTAACTCTCGAATGATTTGATTTCTTTCAATTGCATCGATTTCACTATGCATATATTTTACTTTCATTCCTAAATCTGCATAATAAGAAGCTAGTTCTTCTGCCATTTTTTTTGTTAAAACTGTTACTAAAACTCTTTCATTTTTTGCCACAACTTTTTTGATTTCATCATGAAGTTTTTCAACTTGAAACTCACTATCAACCACATCAATAATTGGGTCAAGAAGTCCAGTTGGACGAATAATTTGCTCAGCTACAACTGAACTTAGATTAAGTTCTAGTTCATTTGGAGTTGCACTTACAAATACATAATTAGGAGCTTTTTTAATAAACTCATCAAATTTTAAAGGTCTATTATCCAAAGCACTTGGAAGTCTAAATCCATAATCAACTAAAACTTCTTTTCTAGACCTATCAGCTGCGTGCATTCCACGAAACTGTGATAAAGATACATGTGATTCATCAACTACAAGTAAAAAATCTCTATCCATTTGTTGAAAATAGTTTAATAAAGAATAAGGTGTCTCTTCTGGTTTTTGACCAGTTAAGTGTCGGGCATAGTTTTCAATTCCCTTACACATTCCAGTTCCCTCAATCATCTCTAAATCAAACTCAACTCTTTGTTTTAGTCTTTGATACTCCACAAGTTTATTTGCACTTTGAAAATACTCAAGTCTTTCAGCTAACTCTTCTTCGATTTGTTTTACTGCAGTTGCTAGTTTTTCATTTGAAACAACGAAAGGATTAACTGAATAGATAATTACCTCATCTAAAGATTTTGTTCTACTATTTGTGATATATTCATGTTTTGAGATAGATTCAACCTCATCACCAAAAAACTCAACTCGTATGAATTCATCTTCAAAATAAGCAGGGAAAATGTCAATAACATCTCCATTTACTCTAAAATCTGACCTATCAAAAAACTTATCATTTCTTTTGTAACCCATTTCCACAAGTTTTAGTAAAAACTGTTTTTGAGAGTATTCAAAACCTACTTCAACTCTTTGAACCATTGCTTTGTACTCTTCGGGATTTCCCAAACCGTAGTTTGCAGAAACTGAAGCAATTACAATTACATCATCAAAAGACAGAAGTGAAGCTGTGGCACTTAATCTTAATCTTTCTAACTCTTCATTTATTGAAGAATCTTTTTCAATAAATAAATCGCTTCTTGGAATATAAGCTTCTGGTTGATAATAATCATAATAAGAGATAAAATATTCAACATGATTATTTGGGAAAAATTGTTTAAACTCTGAATATAATTGAGCTGCAAGAGTTTTATTGTGGGTCATGATAAGAGTTGGTTTTTGAGTCGCCTCAATCACTTTTGCTATTGTATATGTTTTTCCAGAACCCGTAACACCTAAAAGAGTGTTATATTGGTTTCCAGCATTTATAGAATCACTTAATGCTTTTATAGCAACTGGTTGATCTCCTGCTGGTTCGTAATCACTTACAACTTCAAACTTTGCGATGGGTTTCTCCTTAGGCTTATTTACAATTTATAATTTTATATAAAATAATCGACACTTCTCGTGCTGACCAAATTACATCTTTACTTAAATCATCTCTGCTTTTTTTAATATTAACATTTTCAATATACTTATTATAAATTTTTTGTAGTTCATGTTCTATTTGACTTTCACTTAACTCCAAAATCACCGTATGAAATATATTATCATTTGTAATAAAAATCTTATTTTTACTCTTTAAATATTTTAAAATAATAGATACTTGCCATGTATGCCACTCAATTTTATCTAAACTACTTGGTAATTTATTCACATAATTTAAAGCTTTATATGAATCAAATATTACTTTGGTTGCTTTTGATAATGAATCAAACCTCATATGTTCTATATTTTTAGGGAATTCCATTGTATTCAAATCTGCGATTGAAGAAACACTCATCTTTCTTTGAAACTCATTTCCAATTTTTTTAGGCTTATTATCATTTATTGTTAATAAATAAAATAGAATAAACAATAATGAAATAACTATTATACTAATGAAACCAATTAAGGCCATACTCATATAGTTTCTCCTTTAAATTCTGTATTTTTAATAACTACGTATTTTTTTTGGCAACATAGAGATGGAATATTTATGTATTTTTTATTATCAAAATTATAAATATCACCTTGATGATAATGCCCTTCAATAACAATATCACTATTGTAATTTTTTACTCTTTTTGAAACTATCTCTTCAAAATTTTTCATTTTATGACATATATTCTTTTTCACTAATGCATTTTCTATTTTTTTAGAAATGAAAAAATTCACATCAATAAAATTCATAAATTTTAAAAATATTGTATTTCTTATAAATTTACAATATAAATCATATTTCCAATTTATAAAATTGTCTCCATGGGAAATAGAGACACTTTTTTCTTCAAGTTTTGCAAGAAGTGGTTGATCTTCTCTTTTTATTACAGTTATATTTGGAAAGATATTTTTTAGATTATAATCGTGGTTTCCCTCTAAATAAATAATCTCTATATCTTTAGATAATTTATTTAAAAGATTAATTACAGCAATATTTTGTTTAATAAAATATTTACTTTCACCTGAAATAAAATCTATCATATCGCCCATCAAAAAAAGTTGAGTTGTTTCTATTTGCTTTTTTTCAAGTTTTTCTAAAAAAGTTAAAAATTCTCTATTTTTTTGATTGTAATGTGAGTCAGCTACAAAAATAGCTCCATTTTGAATACTAAGGTACATAGGCTATTTTTGGTATTCCTTCATATTCTTCATACCCACATAAAAGATTTGCATTTACTACAGCTTGTGAAGATGCTCCTCTTAAAAGATTATCAATAGCAGAACTCACAAAAAGTGCTTTACCATTTTTTGCACTAAATAAGTCGCAAAAGTTTGTTCCTGCAACTGATTTTACATCAACTGGTTTATCTCTAAGTCTTATAAACTCACAATCTTTGTATGCATTGTTTAAAACTTCATTTACATCAATATCATCTTTTAGTGTAGCAAAAACAGATACTAACATTCCTCTTGTTAGAGGTAATAAATGAGGTACGAAGTTGATTGATACATCTTTACCTTTTAAGATTCTTACTTTTTCATGAATCTCTGGCATATGTCTATGTTTAAATGGATTGTAAGCATGAACATTATCATTTATTTGACAATAATGAGTTGTTTCACTTGGATTCTTCCCAGCTCCACTAACACCTGATTTTGCATCAATGAAAATTGGAGCATCTGTATCAATATAATCAATAAAAGGTAATAGTGCCAAAAGTGAAGCTGTTGGATAACATCCTGGATTTGCAATTAATTTTGCAGTTTTTATATCTTCTTTAAAATATTCAGGTAATCCGTAAACAGCATCTTTTATATGTTCTTTATCAGAATGTTCACAATAATGTTCTTCATAAGCTTCAAGTTCAAGTCTATAATCAGCACTTAAATCTACAACTTTTACTCCAAGCTCTAAAAGCTCTTTTGCAAAAACCATAGAAGTTTTGTGAGGAAGTGCTAAAAATGCCAAATCTGCAACTTTCGAAACTTCTAAAGCATTCGCTAAATCAACATTTATGTTTATTACACTTTTCAAACAAGGATGCAAATCTTGAACATTTATATCTCCCGTTGAATTTGCAACATAAGAGATATTAAATTTTGGATGATTAATTAAAATCTTAATTAATTCTAATCCAGTATAACCACTAGCACCAATAATCGCTACATTCATTATAAAATGATTTCCTTATAACACACACCTAAAACTTCATAAGTTTTAACACCACCAGGAAGAGTAGCTTTTACTTCATCACCCTCTTCTTTTCCCATAAGTTGTTTAGCTAATGGAGAATTAAATGAAATCATCCCTTTTTCTGCGTTTGACTCAACTCCACCAACTATCATATAAGTAAATTCTTCATCTGTATTTGTATCAACTAAATTAACAGTTGAACCAAAACTTACTTTGTTATGAGGAAGAGTTGAAGGATCAATTATTACCGCTTTTGAAATAACAGCATTTAATTCTGCTATTTGAAAATCAATTAGTTTTAATTTATCCTTTGCAGAGTGATACTCAGCATTTTCTTTTAAATCTCCTAATTGTCTAGCTTCTTCTAAAGCAATTACAGTTTCTGGTCTTTCTGTTTTTTTCAAAAAGTCCAAATCACCTGTAACCTTGTTATAACCAGCTAGCGTCATTGGTTCTTTATCCATCAACATCTCCAATAAATTAATTTATGATATAATACCTAAAAATAGTAAAAGAGAAGTTTAGATGAAATATGATAGATCAAAAAAGCTATTCGGTGAAGATGTTTTTGAAAAATTCAAAGATGTAAAACTGATACTTTTAGGTGTTGGTGGTGTTGGAAGTTTTGCTTTAGATGCTTTATATAATACTGGAATTACAAATATTACCATAGTTGATTTTGATACTTATGAAGAGTCAAATTTAAACAGACAAATGGGAAGTTTTGGAAATATTGGTAGAATAAAAGTTGAAGCATTAAAAGAAAAGTATCCTTTAGTTACGCCAATTCACATAAAAATCACACCTGAATGGATTGATGATTTTGACTTTTCATCTTATGATTATATTTTAGATGCAATTGATGATATTAAACCCAAAGTGCATCTAATAAAAAAACATTTCACTAAGATAATCAGCACAAGTGGTGGAGCAAAAAGAATTGATCCATCAAAGATAGAATATATCTCAATTTGGGATACATATAATGACCCTTTTATAAAAAAAATAAGAACAGAATTAAAAGCACAAGGGTTCAAAAAAAAATTTAAAGTAATTTTTTCTTCTGAACTTCCAATGTGTTTAGAAAAGGGAAGTTTTGAGGGCGTGACGGGTTCATTTGGCTTAATGATGGCATCAGTAACTATTCAAAAATTGATGAATAAATTCCAAAAATAACTTAAAGATATTCAAAGTTTAAAAGATATATAATAGATAACTTATACTTAAAAAAGGATTCTCATGAGCGGTATTAGTGGTAGTGTTGAACAAATGACTCAAGGACATCTTAGAAATGTTCAACAATTAGCTGTATTTTACACAGGTCACAGTAATATTTACGCAATCAATATAGCAAAAGTTAAAGCTTTTATAATTACTGAAGAAGTTGCTATAAACGATACTCCAAAAGATACAGATGTAATAGCTGGAATTGCGACAATTAGGGGAGAACCCGTAACACTCATAAATCTTGATGCTTGGCTTGGACTTCCTGCTTTAGCTGTAAAAGATTATAAATTAATTATATTTTGTGAATTTAATCATAAAAAAATAGGTTTCCTTGTAAAAGATATGCTTGATATTGTTGAAAAAACTACACAAGAATTAAGACATACAGAAGAAACAAATTCAAAAATAACATATACAACTTACGTAAGAGTAAATAATAAAGATGAACTTTGTACAGTATTTAATGCTGAGCAATTATTAAGAGATATTCACTGGACTGATGATGGTTCTGATGAAATTAAAAAATATGTTGATGAAAAAATTCACTCAAGTAAACTTGTTTTAGCAGCAGAAGATTCAGGTGTTGCTAGAGAAGTTTTAAGTTCATTTTTTGAAGAAAGTGGCCTTGATTATGAAATCTATGCAAATGGTACACTTTTGATAAAAAGATTAGAAGAACTAAATCCAGATAAAATTGGTATGGTAATTACAGATATTGAAATGCCAGGAACTGATGGATATCAAGTTGCTGCTTTTATAAAAAATAATAAAAACTTATCACATATTCCAGTTATTGTAAACTCTTCAATGACAACAGATGCAGTTAGAGGGAAAATGAGTCAAGTAGGTGTTGATGGATTTGTTGGAAAAACTGATATTTCAAATCTATTTAAATTAACAAAAAAATTCTTACTAAGATAACTTTTCATAAATAAGATGAGATTTCCTCATCTTATTTCTTTTTTAATCTATTTATTTAACCACTCTTTAAAAACTTCTATTTGACTAAGTGTTTGACTTGTTGATGTTCCACCTAATGAAGTTCGTGCATTCATAGAGTTTCTTAAATCTAAAAACATTAAAATCTCTTCATTAATATCTTTTAACTCTTCATTTGAGCTTCTTATTTCATCAATGTTTAATTCACTAATGTCTTTATTTAAACTATTTGCTTTTGCAACAACATCTTTTGTAAGATAATAAGCTGTTCTAAATGGCATATTTTGTTTTTGAACTAAATAATCAGCAAAATCTGTTGCACTTAAATGTCCAATTTTACAAGCATTTTGCATTTTATCCACATTTACAATCATAGTTTTGATTACTTCATTTAGAATAGAGATAGAGATTTCCATAGTTTTTACTGAATCAAAAACTCCCTCTTTATCTTCTTGTGTATCTTTATTATACGCAAGTGGTAAACCTTTCATAACTGTTAAAAGTGAAATAAGATTTCCATAAACTCGTCCAGTTTTTCCTCTTAAAAGTTCTGGAACATCTGGGTTTTTCTTTTGTGGCATGATTGAGCTTGTTGTTGCATATTCATCACTCATTCTTACAAATTGGAATTCATAAGATGACCATAAAATAAGCTCTTCTGCAATTCTACTTATGTGCATCATTGCTGTACTTATATTAAATAAAATCTCTAGGGCAAAATCTCTATCTGAAACTGTATCCATAGCATGAGTTGTTGGAGAGTTAAATCCTAATTTTTGTGAAGTTGACTCTCTATTTATATTATGTGGAGTTCCTGCAAGTGCTGCACTTCCTAAAGGACAATAATTATTTCTTTCATAAGAGCTTTCAAATCTTTCAAAATCTCTTTTAAACATATTTGCATAAGCTAATAAATGATATCCAAAGTTAAGAGGTTGAGCATGTTGTAAGTGAGTCATTCCAGGAATTAGTGTAGTTGTGTGTTTTGATGCTACATCTACAAAAGTGTCAACTAGCTGTTTTAATTGTGCTTTTATACTTAATGATTTATCTTGAACATAAAGTCTAAAATCAGTTGCAACTTGGTCATTTCTACTTCTTGCTGTATGAAGTCTTTTTCCAGGTTCTCCTACAATTTCAGTAAGTCTTGTTTCAACTGCCATATGAATATCTTCATATGCAAGGGAAAATTTAAATTCACCACTTTCAATCTCATTTTTTACTTGTAAAAGTCCAGTTTCAATTGCTTTTTGCTCTTCAACAGTTAAAATTCCTTGTTCAGCTAACATTTGTGAATGAGCAATTGAACCTCTAATATCTTGCGCATAAAGTTCTTTATCAAACATTATTGAAGCATTAAATTCATCTAATATTTGAGCATTTGTATTTTTTAAAATTTGATTGTTTTGATTTGCCATTGATTTCCCTAAAATTATAATGTACCTTAAAATTAAGGCGACATTATAACACAAGTGATATTATTTAAACGAAAATAGTTTTATTGAAGAAAATGATTAAGACCATAGTTGAAATTGTTGAATATGAGATACTGCTTTTATAATATCAGTTTTTGAAACAATACCTATTAAAGTATCATTTTCAGCAACTATCGGTATTCCATGCAATTTAAAATCAATCATTACTTTTGCAACATTTCTTATATCTGTATTTGGATCAGCTGTGATAAGTTGTGGTAAATAGATATCTTCTATTCTTCTTGATAAAATATTACTAGTGTTATCTAAATCATCCATTAAAAGATTTAAAATCATCTTTTTATCTATCATTCCTAATATTTTTTTACCAAAAGAGACTATTGGCAATTGTCCTATTTTGAACTCTTTTAAAACATTATAGGCATCTTGTATTGTTGATTTTGAATCAATATAAATACAATCTTTTGTCATAATATCTTTTACATGAAAAACTATTTCTGAAGTATCAATATTTGCCATCTTTTTATAAGTATTTAATGCTTCTTCTTTTGTATCATTATTATTTGTATTTTGATTTATAAGACTCTCAAAATATCCATCATTAGTCTTTAAATCTATTTTTTGAATTCTAGCAACATCTTTTAGCGCATATAAATTATCTGATGTACTTTTAAAATCAACATTTCCGTTGTTATATATAGCAAACATTTTATATCCTTTACTCATTTAAATATATTTTATAATAAAATTTCTTCACTTACAAATTATATTCTTTTATTTTACAAAAAAAAAGGCTCATGCAAACTGCATGAGCCTTTAATATTCTTAATTTTATTAAAATTAAATTGGTAAAACTCTTAAGTTTTCATCAATTTTTTGTTGTAATACAGATTCAATAGCAAATAAAGTTCCTGAACTTCCAGACGAACATCCAGAACATGAACCTAAATATCTGATATATAAATCATAATGTGGTAAATTTTCTTTAATATCAATAATTTCCATATTTCCACCATCCATTACTAGCATTGGTCTAATATCTGAATCTAATACTGAATCAATAGTTTTAATTCTTTGAACTAATGTCATTTTATCAAATGTTAATTCACCAGCTGCACTAGCATCTGCTGCTGTTTTTAATTTTTCTTGTTCTCTTTCAGCTAACATATCAGCTAAAATATCCACTAAATAAACATCTTTTGCTTCATGTCCACCTGGTTTAATACATGATTTACAGAAAGCTCCAGCTTTTGTATAATCAGTGATTTGCTCAACTGTAGTTAATTTATTAATTTTAATAACATCTTTTAAAGTTGCTAATGAAACCCTTGCACATTCACAAATGATTTGTTCTTCTTCAAAAGAATCCATATCAACACCTTTATAATCAGCTGCTGCTTTTTTAATAACGTCATAAGCCATAACTGAACAGTGCATTTTTTGAGGTGGAACAGCTGGTGTATCTGCATTATCTCTTAATGCAAATTCAACATCAATATTTGTAATTTTTACAGCTTCATCAACTGTTTTTCCAATACAAAGTTCTGCCATAACATCTGAAGACGCAATTGCAGTACCACAACCAAAAGATTTAAATTTTGATTCTAAGATTTTATCAGTAGCTTCTTCAACTGCCCAGTAAAGTCTTACCGCATCACCACATGATTCAGCTCCAAAATCTGCAACGATTAGTTTTGCTCCTAATTCTGCAGCTCTCTCTTCTGTAATTTCACCTTGGTGTTTTGGGTTGTTCATTCTATTTACAACTTGATTTGAGTACTCATCCCAAATTGATCCGCTAATTAAATTATTTTTTGCCATCGTATTTTCCTTTTTATTCTATTTTTTATTATAAAGCTGATTTATGACTTGCGGGTGCATAAGCGTAAGAACTTGAAATATTTCTTAATCTTAAAACTGCATTTTTGATAACATCAATTGCATAATCAATTTGTTCTTCTGTATTAAATCTACTTAAAGAGAATCTAACACCTGTATGCGCTAACTCACTATCAGATCCAAATGCATTCATAACTGGATTTGCTTCTAAGTCTTCAGATGCACATGCACTTCCTGTACTTGCCCCAATTCCTTTTTGATTTAAATCCCAAAGCATTGATTCACCCTCAACCCCTCTAAAAGAGATTAAAGTTGTATTTGGAGTTCTATTATCAGTTCCACCAATTACAACAGTTTCTGGTAATTCTAAAATTGCTGCTTCTAATTTATCTCTTAATTTAGAAACATGATTTTTTTCATAAGCTATTGCCATAGTTGATGTAGCTAATTTCATAGCCCAACCCATTCCAACCATTGATGCAACATCTACTGTTCCTGCTCTTAATCCACCCATTTGCTCACCACCATGTAAAAGAGGAGTTAATGTGAAACCTTTTCTTACATATAATCCACCAACACCTTTTGGTCCGTGAAATTTATGAGCTGAAAAAGATAAATAATCTACATTAAAATCTTGAACATCTACCGGTAATTTTCCAATTGCTTGAGTTGCATCTGTGTGGAAAGGAACTCCAAACTCTTTACAAATTGCTCCAATCTCTTTTATAGGGAAGATTTTCCCTGTTTCATTATTTGCCCACATAATTGATACTAGTGCTGTATCTTCTTTTATAAATTCTCTTACTGAGCTAGCTTCTAAAACTCCATCTTCATTTACAGGAAGATAAGTTACAGATACACCTTGAGATTCTAAGAATCTACAAACTGCAGTAATTGAAGGATGTTCTACTTCACTTGTAATAATATGTTTTTTATCACCATTTAAAATTTTATCTATCCATATACCTTTTAAAACAGTATTATTACTTTCTGTTGCATTAGCTGTTACGATAATATCGTCTTCATCTGCTGCATTAATTCCCTCATATAAAAAATTCAAGGCTTCAACCATTTTTGGATGAGTTCCTGCTCCAAACTTATGTAAAGAGTTTGGATTTCCATAAATATCACAAAAAAATGGTTTCATCTCTTCATAAACTTTTGGATCTACTATTGTTGTTGCGTTATTATCTAAATAAACTTCCATAATTGTTCCTATATTTTTAATCTTATCCTATGCAAGAACTATTCCTAAAAAATAGTTGCACTTTTAAAACATTTCAGTATTCTAATGTAAATAGGATAAATTTTGTCTTAATTACTTTTAACTTAAATTAAATATTTAAATCAAGCACACAATTCTATCAAGATTAACTTTTAAAAACCACTATTAAAGGTAGCTAAATAGTTTATAATCTGACCATTTTCATCTTTTAAAGAGGAAATTTTCAAATACTCTTCATAAATTGTCCCATCTTTTTTTCTATTTTTTATTAAACCATCCCATTTACCATCTGATTTTAAACTATTCCACATATTTTTATAGAACTCTTCATCTTGTAATTTTGAAGCAAGAATTGCTGGATTTTTACCATAAACTTCATCCATTTGATAACCAGTAATATCTGTAAAAGCTTTATTTATAAGAATAATATTATTTTTACTATCTGTGATTATTATTCCTTCTAATGCTTGATCAAAAATTCTTAATGACAGTTCTACTTTATTTTGTGCATTTTCTTTTAGTTTTGATTCACTATTTAAACTTTTATATAAATTTTCAATTGCATTATGAAGTTTACCTATTTCATCATTTGAAATATTTTCTAAAAAATCTACTTTTTTATTTTCTCTTAGATTATCAACTATTCCACTCAGTTTTTTTAAGGGTGTTGATATTATATTTGAAATAATTATTCCTATTAATGCTCCAAGGAATCCAGCAAGAAGGCTAACATATAAAATAGAAAGAGTATTATCATTTGCCGTTTTAAAAGCTTTTTCAATTGGCTGTCTAACAATTACTTTCCAAGAGAAACCTTTATACTCATCAAAACCAGTACTCACACTACTTGCTGTTAAATATTTTGTCTCTTTGTCCCAAATAATTGTTTTATATAATGATTTTTCATCTTTAAAAGTTTCTGCCACACGAAGAGATATATCTGAAATATTACTTCTTTCTGTGTTATCTGGTCCAACTAATATTAATCCATCTTTAGATAATAAAAATACATCAACATCATTATCCTTTTGAATACTTCTAATAACATCTCTTGTCCATTGCCACGTTAAATGACTACATAAAACTCCTAAAGTTTTACCTTCATTGTTTATTACAGGAAATGCAACATCTGAAAAATATATTGGTTCACCACTGTTATTTGGTAAAAGTTTTGCTAATAATAAAGCATCATGAACATCTCCAATATAAGGACCTTCCAATCCTTTTGGAAGCCAAGGTCGAGCTTTTACATTTTTTCCTTCTAAATAACCGTTAGTTCCAGCTTCTACTTTTCCATCTGGTAAAGCATAACCTATCCATTCATGGTGATTATAATTGTCTTTTATTTTTTGAATAAAATCTCTTTTTTCATCAATAGTACTTTTTTCACTTGTCATAACTGGCAAGGTTGCTGCAAATTTTATCTCTCTATATCTCTCTAACATTTCCCTATCAAGAATATCATTTACTCTTTTTGATAGTTTTACTAAAGATTCACCTGAGTTTATTTCTAAATTTTTTTCTGAGATACTATTTGAATAGAACCCAACAACCATAGCAACGACAAAAGTTAATATACCAACTAAAATCGAAAATTTTAAATTAAAACTATTTTTCATTATAACTTCCCTTTTTATAATTTATCTCTATATAATACAATAGAAAAACATGCACCTTTATATGTTTTAAAATTGTAATTAAACTCTCTATTTTCTACAAATATATTACCTTGCAACTCATTGTTTACAATTTCATATGAACTAAAAAGTCCTAATCCAATTCCAAAAGAGTTATGTTTTGTTGTAAAGTATGGCTCAAAAATCTTTTTAATAATATCCTTTTGAATTCCTCCAGCACTATCAAGAATTTCGATTTTAATTTCACCATTTTTTTCATGGGCATTAATTACAATAACTCCTTCTTCTGTAAAATCTTTGGCATTTTTTAATAGATTTATCAAAACTTGTTTTAGTTCTTGTTCATAAGTATATAGTTCGATATTTTCGATATTTTCAACTACGACAATATTGTTTATATTTAGTTCTTCTTTAAACATTGCAATACATTGAGTTATTGTATTTTTTAAATTAAAACTGCTTTTTTCTAAACTTTCATCAAAATAATTTCTGAAATCTTCTATAGTTTGAGATAAATATAGAGTATTTTTAAGTATTCCATCAAGATTTTCATAAAATTCTTTATCTTCTAAAATTGCACACTCTTTTTTGAGTTTCAAACCACTTGCTAATATAGAAATCACACTTAAAGGTTGTCGCCATTGGTGGGAAATATTTTGTATCATCTCTCCTAATGCAACCATTTTTGTCTGTTGAGATAATATATAATCATTATTTTTATCCACTAAAAGCTGTTTATATTTGTATCTTAAATAAAATAAAAATAATAAAGTAGACAAAAATAAAATTAATATCATTTTATAATAGTTATTATGGACTTGCTCTATTAAATCTGAATGTTTATATAAAACCATATAAGCTGCATTTTTATTACCTTCCATATCCTGAACAGGTAAAAAATATATAGCTATATATTTACCCTTATATTTTTTATTCATAATAAATTTTTCACTATTTTCCATTTTTGTAGAAATCAGCTTTTTTTCACCTTCTGAATAAAAGTTCATATTTGTATAATGGGAATCTTCTTCTTTTGTATTTTCAGAATAAACATAATTAATGTTTTCATAACTAGTTTTAAATTCTTTAAAACTCTCAAGAAGCATTTTATTTTTAGCAATTGATTTTGTAACTAAAAAATGTGAATCAACACCAAAATTTTGTTCAAAAGTTTTATCAAAGAAATCAGAATCTACAGATATTTCGACACTTCCAATATGAAACAAAGATTCATCAAATATTGGATAAACAAATCTATACCCATCAGCTGTTTTTCCTATTTCATATCCATCTAAAGGTTTTAAATTTTTATTTACTTCTTTTACACTAAATCTAAAATCAGTCAAATCATCACCAAATTTATCTACTTTATGCATTCTTAAAAAACTAGTATTATCAGGAAAATGAAAATGTACTTGTTTAAATTTAAAATCTAATAATCTATTGTAATCGGAAATTAGTCTATCATATAGTATTTGACGGAAAAAACTTTGAGTCTTTTCATCTTTTTTATAAGCATATTTTACAAGATTGTATATTTCTGGTTTATTAATTATTCCATAAAATGTATTTTGAGATAACTTATAAAAATTATCATAAATAATATTATATTGCCGTTCATACTGTCTACTTAAATCTTCTAAATAATTATCTATACTATTATTGTGTTGATAAGTAAAATACGAAAAAATAGAAATCAACATAATAATAAAGGCCATTATCAGTAAGATAGATTCTTTGAGAAAATTTTTTAAAGTAATAAAATTCATAAACTCTTTTCACTGTTAGATAAGGTATTATATCCTTAAATAATTAAATAAAGAGATAAGATTGTTTTTATGATTTAAAAATAATCTATCTTTACTTTAGATGTTAAGTTATGATACCATTTTAAATAAGATAGTTTTTATCCTATTTATATTCAAGATGAAAAATTTGAAGAATTGGAGCCTAAAATGAGTGACAATAAACAATTAGAAGATATTATAAACAAAGATTATAAACTAGGATTTGAAACCTTAATCGAAAGTGATACTTTTGCAAAAGGTTTAAATGAAGATGTAATAAGAGCAATATCAGCAAAAAAAGATGAACCAGCTTGGCTTTTGGATTTTAGATTAAAAGCTTACAAAAAATGGCAAAAGATGGAAGAACCTTCTTGGGCACATTTGGATTATCCAAAAATAGATTATCAAGATATTGCGTACTACTCTGCACCAAAAAAAGCTTTGGATTCTCTAGATGATGTTGATCCAGAGATTTTAAAAACTTATGAAAAATTAGGAATTCCCCTTGAAGAGCAAAAACAATTAGCTGGAGTTAGAGGAGTTGCGGTTGATGCTGTGTTTGACTCAGTTTCTGTAAAAACTACATATCAAGATGAACTTGAAAAATTAGGAATCATATTTTGCTCAATCAGTGAAGCAGCACACAAACATCCCCAGCTTGTACAAGAGTATTTAGCAAGTGTTGTGCCAGTTGTTGATAACTATTTTGCCTGTTTAAATAGTGCAGTTTTCACAGATGGAAGTTTTGTATATATTCCACCAAATGTAAGATGTCCTATGGAACTTTCAACTTACTTTAGAATAAATGCACTAGATACTGGACAATTTGAGCGAACTTTAATCATATGTGATGAAAACTCTTATGTCTCTTATAATGAAGGTTGTTCAGCTCCAACAAGAGATGAAAGACAACTTCATGCAGCAGTTGTTGAATTGGTTGCACTGAAAAATGGACAAATAAAATATTCAACTATTCAAAACTGGTTTCCAGGTGATGAAAATGGAAAAGGTGGAATTTTAAACTTTGTTACAAAAAGAGGAATCTGCAAAGGTGATAACTCTAAAATCTCTTGGACACAAGTGGAAACTGGAAGTGCCATTACATGGAAATATCCTTCATGTATTCTTGCTGGTGATAATAGTGTTGGAGAGTTTTATTCAGTTGCAATTGCTTCAAAAGCACAACAAGCAGATACGGGAACAAAAATGGTTCATTTAGGAAATAATACAAAATCAACTATTATTTCAAAAGGAATCTCAGCAATGCATGGAAGAAATGCATATAGAGGATTGGTAAGAGTTGGAAAAAGCGCTTCAAATGCCAGAAATATTTCCCAATGTGATTCACTTTTAATTGGAAATAAATGCCATGCAAATACTTATCCATACCATGAAATCAGAAATTCAAGTGCAAATATAGAGCATGAAGCAACAACTTCAAAAATCTCTGATGAACAACTATTTTATATCTCGCAAAGAGGAATTAGTGAAGAAAATGCAATAGCTATGATTGTAAATGGTTTTTGTAAAGAGGTGCTTAAAGAGTTACCAATGGAGTTTGCAGCAGAAGCAAAAGAGTTATTAAACATATCATTAGAAGGAAGTGTGGGCTAAATCATGAAAAATACATTATTAAAAATAGAAGATTTAAAAGTAAATATCAATGATAAAGAGATTTTAAAAGGTATAAATTTAGAGATTAAAGAGGGAGAAATCCATGCTTTAATGGGAACAAATGGAGCTGGAAAATCAACTTTAGTAAAAGCACTAAGCGCTCATTATGATTGTGTTGTGACTGAAGGTAAAATTACATATAAAAAGAAAAATTTATTAGACCTTGATGTAACACAAAGGGCAAATGAAGGTATTTTTATGAGTTTCCAATCACCTATTGAAGTGGCTGGCGTAAACAATAGCTACTTTTTAAAAACTGCAATGAACGCAAAAAGAGTATATGCAGGACTTCCAGAAATTGATGCAATGGAGTTTTTAAAACTTGTAAAAGAAGAGACTGAGAAATTCGGTATTGATAGAAAACTAATGCAGCGGGATTTAAATGATGGTTTTAGTGGTGGTGAGAAAAAAAGAAATGAATTAATCCAACTTTTAATGCTTAAACCTGATTTAATTATGCTTGATGAGATAGATTCAGGACTTGATGTGGATGCTATCAAAACTGTTGCAAATGTTATAAATTCTATGCTTGATGGGAAAAGATCTATTTTAATGATTACTCACTATGATAGATTATTAGAGTTAATTAAACCTGATTTTGTACATATTTTAAATGATGGAAAAATTGTAAAAACAGGAGATTATAGCTTAGCTTTAGAACTTGATGAAAAAGGTTATGAAGCAATAGGAATTAAAGATGCAAATAAATAATATTGAT
>JAQTXA010000025.1 GCA_028689025.1 Aliarcobacter sp. | reverse complement strand
AAGCAGCAGGTGCTGATGTTGTTGGTAATGATGATTTAGCTGAAGCTATCCAAGCTGGAAACATCAATTTTGATGTTTTAATTGCAACTCCTGATTGTATGGGAATTGTAGGAAAAGTAGGAAGAATTTTAGGGCCAAAAGGTTTAATGCCGAATCCTAAAACTGGAACAGTAACAATGGACGTAACTAAAGCAGTTAATGATGCTAAAGGTGGTCAAGTTACATATAGAGTTGATAAAAAAGGTAATATGCAAGCAGGAATTGGAAAAATTTCATTTAGTGCTGAAGCAATAAGAGAAAATGCTGCTGCATTTATCGCTGCTATTAATAGAGCAAAACCTTCAACTGCAAAAGGTAGATATATCGCTAATGCAGCTATATCATTAACAATGAGTCCATCAATTATTTTAGATAATATGGAATTAATGGAAATCAGATAAGGTTAACCTTATCTGATTTTTTTTTAGCATTCAATAATGAAGAAATTATTCTTTATTATTGAGTGTTATTCAAAGCACTGAAATAAAACTGAAGACAGCTGGTAAGAGACACCTCCGTTTCTTGTAAGTCCCGCCTAAGTCGATGTTTTGAAGGGAGGAGAAAAAGATGACTAAACAACAAAAATCAGAAATAATTGATTCTTTAACAGTTGAATTTAAAAATTCATTAGCAGTTGTGGTATGTGACTATAAAGGTCTTACTCATAAAGAGTTAGAAACTTTAAGAAAAGAAGCAAGAGCTAATAATACAAAAGTACAAGTTGCTAAAAATACTTTAGTTACTGTTGCTGTTAAAAATGCAGAATTAGGTGATATTGAATTAACTGGTACAAATATTTTCTTATGGTCTGAAGATCAAATTTCAGCTTGTAAAGTAGCTGATAAATTTGCTACTTCAAATAAAGAAAAATTTACTATTAAATCTGGTATTATCGAAGGTCAAATTGCAGATTTTGCAACTGTTAATGCATTTGCTAAATTACCATCAAGAGAACAACTTCTTGGTATGCTTGCAGCTACTTGGATGGCACCTGTTGCGAACTTTACTATTGGGCTTGATGCTCTTAGAAAGAAAAAAGAAGAAGAAGCAGCTTAATTTTTTAAGCTATTAATAAATTAAAAATAAAATTATAAGGAAGAAGAAATGGCAATTTCTAAAGAAGACGTATTAGAATACATATCTGGTTTATCAGTATTAGAGTTATCTGAATTAGTAAAACAATTCGAAGAAAAATTTGGAGTATCTGCACAACCTGTTGCAGTTGCTGGTGGTGCTGCTGCTGCAGTTGAAGCTGTTGAAGAAAAAACTGAATTTGATGTTATTATCTTAGATGCTGGTGACAAAAAAATTAATGTTATTAAAGAAATTAGAGCATTAACTGGTTTAGGATTAAAAGAAGCAAAAACTGCTGCTGAAGAAACTCCATCAACAATTAAAGAAGGAATCTCTAAAGCTGACGCTGAAGCTGTTAAAGCTCAATTAGAAGCAGCTGGTGCAAAAGTAGAAATTAAATAATTACTCGTAATTATGATTGATATACAGGGCTTTGCCCTGTATAAAGATTAGCATCTTTGAGGGTTAAGGTTAAAATTTTTTGAAATTTTAACCTTATCCTTTATGGATGCTTTTGTGCTTTATAAAAATATAAAAAGCAAAACTTAACCAAATTTTATAACAAGGCCGACAATGTTAAACTCTTTAAAATCTGGTAATAGACTTAGAGTTGATTTTGCAAAAAATCCACAACAAATTGAAATTCCAAACTTATTACAACTACAACAAACTTCATATGATACTTTCTTAATGATTGGTCAAGATGATAGAGCTACTGCTGGAATTGAAAAAGTATTTAAATCTATTTTTCCTATACATGATGTACAAAATCGAATTACACTTGACTACCTAGGTTCAGAAGTAGGTAAACCTAAATATGACGTTAGAGAATCAATGGTTAGAGGTCTTACTTATTCAATTCCTCTTAAAATTAATATTAGATTAACACTATGGGATTTAGACGAAAAAACTGGTGAGAAAATCGGTGTTAAAGATATGAAAGAACAATCTTTATTCATTAGAGAAATCCCTTTAATGACTGATAGAACATCTTTTATTGTTAATGGTGTTGAAAGAGTAGTTGTTAATCAATTACATAGATCTCCAGGTGTTATCTTCAAAGAAGAAGAATCAAATACTGCTGATAATAAACTTATTTATACTGGACAAATTATTCCAGATAGAGGTTCTTGGTTATATTTCGAATATGATGCAAAAGATGTATTATATGTAAGAATTAATAAAAGAAGAAAAGTTCCTGTTACTATTTTATTTAGAGCATTAGGTTATTCTAAAGAAGATATTATTAAATTATTCTACCCAATAGTAAATATCAAAGTTAAAAATAATAAATTTTTAACAGAATTCAATCCTGATGATTTCATGGGAAGAATTGAATTTGATGTTAAAGATGATAAAGGTAATTTAGTAATTGGTGCAGGAAAAAGATTAACAGCAAGAAAAGCAAAAGCTTTAATTGATGGTGGTCTTAAATTAATTGAATACCCATTAGAACAATTAATGGATAGATCAACTGCAAATACAATTTATGATCCAGAATCTGGAGAAGTTTTATTTGATGCATTAACTAATCTTGATGAATTAAAATTAAAAAAACTTTTAGATTTAGGTTTTGAATCATTTGATATTGCAAATGACTTAGCTGTTGGAATTGATAATTCAATTATTAATGCATTTAAAGCTGATGCTGAATCTTTAAAATTATTAAAACAAACAGAACAAATTGATGATGAAAATGATTTATCTGCAATCAGAATCTATAAAGTTATGAGACCAGGTGAACCAGTTACTAAAGAAGCTGCCAAAGAGTTTGTTAAAAAATTATTCTTCGATCCAGAAAGATATGACTTAACAAAAGTTGGAAGAATGAAAATGAACCATAAACTTGGTGTTAATGTTCCTGAATATGTAACAACTTTAACTTATGAAGATGTTATTAAAACAGTTCAATACCTTGTAAAAGTTAAATCTGGTCATGGACATATTGATGATAGAGATCACTTAGGTAACAGAAGAATTAGAGCAATTGGTGAATTATTAGCAAATGAATTACATGCTGGTTTAATCAAAATGCAAAAAGCAATTAGAGATAAAATGACTACTTTATCTGGTACATTAGAAGATATTATGCCACATGATTTAGTTAACTCTAAAATGATTACTTCAACAATTACTGAATTCTTTACATCTGGACAATTATCTCAATTTATGGACCAAACTAATCCATTATCAGAAGTTACTCATAAAAGAAGACTTTCTGCACTTGGTGAAGGTGGACTTGTAAAAGAGAGAGCTGGATTTGAAGTAAGGGACGTTCACCCAACGCATTACGGAAGAATCTGTCCAGTTGAAACTCCAGAGGGACAAAATATTGGTCTTATTAATACATTATCAACTTTCTCAAAAGTTAATGAGTTAGGATTTATTGAAGCTCCTTATAAAACTGTAATTGATGGTTTAGTTACAAATGAAATCAAATACTATACAGCAACTCAAGAAGAGGGATTAGTAATTGCACCAGGTTCAACAAAAGTTGATGAAAATGGTAAAATTATGGAATCTCTAATTGAAGCTAGAAAAGATGGTGAAATCCTACTAATGGAAAGAAGTAGTGTTGATTTAATTGATATCTCTTCTCAAATGGTTATGGGGGTTGCGGCTTCTTTAATTCCATTCTTAGAACACGATGATGCCAACAGAGCCTTAATGGGATCGAATATGATGAGACAAGCTGTTCCATTATTAAGACCAAATGCTCCTGTTGTTGGAACTGGTTTAGAAAAAACAGTAGCAAGAGATGCATGGGAAGCAATTAAAGCAGCTCGAGCTGGACTTGTTGAAAAAGCAGATGCTAAAAATATTTATGTAAGAGGTGAAGATGAGAACGGTGCTTTCATTGATCATTATTCTGTAAATAAAAATGTAAGAACAAATAACAATACATCTTTTGGACAAAGAATTGCCGTAACTGAGGGTGAATTTGTTGAAAAAGGTCAAGTAATTGCAGATGGTCCTTCAATGGATAGAGGTGAATTAGCAGTTGGTGTTAATGCTATGGTTGCCTTCATGCCATGGAATGGATATAACTATGAGGATGCTATTATCCTTAGTGAGCGATTAATTGAAGAAGATGCATTTACATCTGTTCATATTTATGAAAAAGAAGTTGAATGTAGAGAGTTAAAACATGGTAATGAAGAGATAACTAGAGATTTACCAGGAGTTAAAGAAGAATCAATTACTCATTTAGATAATTCAGGTATTGTAAAAATCGGAACTTTTGTAAAATCAGGAATGATTTTAGTTGGAAAAGTTACACCAAAAGGTGAAATTAAGCCAACTCCAGAAGAAAGATTATTAAGAGCAATCTTTGGTGAAAAAGCTGGACACGTTATTAATAAATCATTAGTTTGTCCTACTTCAATGGAAGGAACTGTTGTTGATGTTAAAGTTTTCACTAAAAAAGGTTATGAAAAAGACGAAAGAGCAGTTGCTGAAATTGCATCTGAAAAAGCTGAATTAGATTTAAAACATCATGATAAATTATTAATGCTTGATAGAGAAGAGATTCTAAAAATCAATGATTTATTATTAAAATCAACTCTAATTAAAGATTTAGAATTAGATGATGTTACATATAATAAAGGTGAAACTTTACCTGAAGATGTATTATTAAATGTAAATAGATTTGCTATGAAAAAAGTAGTTTCTTCTTATCCAAAAGAGATTGAAAAAACTTATAATGATATTAAAGAACATTTTATTAAACAAAAAGCTCATTTAAGAGATGAACATGAAGAAAAACTTCAAGTATTAGAACACGATGATATTTTATCTTCAGGTGTAATTAAACAAGTAAAAGTTTATATTGCAACTAAGAGAAAAATTAAAGTTGGGGATAAAATGGCGGGAAGACATGGAAACAAAGGTATCGTTTCTAATATCGTTCCTAAAGTTGATATGCCTTACTTAGAAGACGGTTCAACAGTAGATGTTATTTTAAATCCACTAGGGGTTCCATCTAGGATGAATATCGGACAAATCCTAGAAGTTCACTTAGGATTAGTTGGAAAAAGACTTGGAGCACAAATTCAAGAGATATTTGATGCTAAAAAAACTGATTTTATCGCTGAACTTAGAGCTAAAATGACTGAAATTGCATCTGTAGCAAAACTTATGAATGGTAAAGCATTTATGGATGCATTAAGTGATGATGATTTAATTAAATATGGTCAAGACTGGACAAAAGGTGTTAGATTTGCAACACAAATTTTTGATGGTGTTAAAGAAGAAGAATTTATTAAATTATTTGAATTAGCTAAAATTGATAATGATGGAAAATGTGTTCTTTATGATGGAAAAACTGGTAATAAAATGATGGAAAGAGTAAATGTAGGTTATATGTACATGCTTAAACTTCACCACTTAGTTGATGAAAAAGTGCATGCAAGATCTACTGGACCTTACTCTTTAGTAACACAACAACCAGTTGGAGGGAAAGCTCTATTTGGTGGACAAAGATTTGGAGAGATGGAGGTTTGGGCTCTTGAAGCTTATGGTGCAACAAATGTACTAAAAGAGATGCTAACAACGAAATCAGATGACGTTGAAGGAAGAACTAGAGCTTATAGAGCTATCGCAAATGGTGAAAATGTTCCAAATTCAGGTGTACCTGAGACATTCTTCGTATTAACAAAAGAATTAAAAGCTCTTGCTTTAGATGTTGAGATTTTTGGAGAGGTAGAAAACAATGAGTAAGACTATAAAAACGTTACAACCTATTGAAATTAAAGAATTAGAAAGACCGCAAGATTTTGCGGCTTTCCAATTAAGACTTGCTAGTCCTGAAAAAATATTAGCTTGGTCTTGTGGTGAAGTAAAAAAACCTGAAACTATTAACTATAGAACATTAAAACCTGAAAGAGATGGTTTATTTTGTGCGAAAATTTTTGGACCAGTAAAAGATTATGAATGTCTTTGTGGTAAATACAAAAAAATGAGATACAAAGGTGTTGTTTGTGAAAAATGTGGAGTTGAAGTAACTTCATCAAAAGTAAGAAGACACAGAATGGGACATATTGATTTAGTATCTCCTGTTGCTCATATTTGGATGGTTTCTTCTCTACCTACAAGAATTGGTACATTATTAGGTGTTAAACTTAAAGATTTAGAAAGAGTATTATATTATGAAGCATATATCGTAAGTGAAGCTGGTGAAGCTTATTATGATAATGAAAAAACTAAAAAAGTTGAAAAATATGATATTTTAAATGAAGAACAATATAGAACTATTGCTGATTTATTTGAACACACTGGTTTTGAAGCAAACATGGGTGGACAAATTGTAAGAGATTTATTAGAAACTATTGATTTATTTGAATTATTAACAGTTTTAAAAGAAGAAATGGGTTCTACAAAATCTGAAGCAAAAAGAAAAACTATAATCAAAAGATTAAAAGTTGTTGAAAACTTCTTAAATTCTGGAAATAAACCAGAATGGATGATGCTTACTCAACTTCCAGTTTTACCACCTGATTTAAGACCTCTTGTTTCACTTGATGGTGGAAAATTTGCAGTATCTGACGTAAATGACTTATATAGAAGAGTTATTAACAGAAACAACAGATTAAAAAGATTAACTGAACTTGACGCACCTGAAATCATTATTAGAAATGAAAAAAGAATGCTTCAAGAAGCAGTTGATGCTTTATTTGATAATGGAAAAACTGCAAATGCTGTTAAAGGTGCAAATAAAAGACCTTTAAAATCATTATCAGAAATTATCAAAGGTAAACAAGGACGATTCAGACAAAACTTACTTGGTAAAAGGGTTGACTTCTCAGGAAGATCTGTTATTGTTGTTGGACCTACATTAAATATGGACCAATGTGGTATTCCTAAAAAAATGGCTCTTGAGTTATTTAAACCACACTTGATGGCTAAATTAGAAGAAAAAGGTTATGCAACAACTTTAAAAGCTGCAAAAAGATTAATTGAATCAGAAACAAATGAAGTATGGGAATGTCTAAACGAAATCGTTGATGAATACCCAATTATGTTAAATAGAGCTCCAACTCTACATAAACTTTCTATTCAAGCTTTCCACCCAGTTTTAATTGATGGAAAAGCAATTAGATTACACCCATTAGTTTGTGCTGCCTTCAATGCCGACTTCGATGGTGACCAAATGGCAGTTCACGTGCCTTTATCACAAGAAGCAGTTGCTGAAGCAAAAATTTTAATGATGTCTTCAATGAATATTCTTTTACCAGCATCTGGTAGAGCAATTGCAGTACCATCACAAGATATGATTTTAGGTATTTATTATCTATCATTAGAAAAAGATGGTGTAAGAGGTGAACATAAATTATTTACTGATGTAAATGAAGTAAAAATTGCCTTAGATATGAACAAAATAGATTTACATGCAAAAATTAGAACTAAATTAGATGATAAAGTAATTCATACAACTGTAGGAAGATTAATCATTCATGAAATTTTACCTGATTTTGTACCTGCAAATTTATGGAATAAAATTTTAAAGAAAAAAGATATTGGAACATTAGTTGATTATATTTACAAACATGGTGGATATGAAGTAACTCCAAGATTCTTAGATAATCTTAAAAACTTAGGTTTTAGATATGCAACAGTTGCTGGTATCTCAATTTCTATTGATGATATTAGAGTTCCTGAAACAAAAGTCGGACATATTGCTAAATCTAAAAAAGAAGTTATTGAAGTTCAAAAACAATTCTCTCAAGGTTTATTAACTGAGCAAGAAAGATATAATAAAATTATTGATATTTGGACAGAAGTTAATAATAGACTTGGTTCTGAAATGATGGAATTAGTTAAATCTGATAAAAATGGATTTAACTCTATTTATATGATGGCCGATTCTGGAGCTAGGGGTTCTGCTGCACAGATTAGACAATTATCTGGTATGAGGGGACTTATGGCTAAACCTGATGGTTCTATTATTGAAACTCCAATTATTTCAAACTTTAGAGAAGGTCTAAACGTACTTGAGTACTTTATTTCAACTCACGGAGCTAGAAAAGGTCTTGCCGATACTGCACTTAAAACTGCAAATGCGGGTTACTTAACAAGAAAACTAATTGACGTTTCTCAAAATGTTAGAATTACAGTTGAAGATTGTGGAACTCATGAAGGTATTGAAATTACTGATATTACTTCTGGTAATGAGTTAATTGAGTCATTAGAAGAAAGAATTACTGGTAGAGTTATTGCTGAAGATATTATTGATCCAATTTCAAATGAGATTTTATTTGCAGAGGGTACATTAATAACTGAAGAAGATGCTAAATTAGTAACTGAAGCTGAAGTTAAATCTGTAGTAATTAGAACTCCATTAACTTGTAAAGTTGAAAATGGTTTATGTTCAAAATGTTACGGTCTAAATCTTGGTGAGCAAAGAAAAGCAAAACCAGGTGAAGCAGTTGGAGTTGTTGCAGCTCAATCAATTGGAGAACCAGGAACACAGCTTACACTTAGAACTTTCCACGTTGGGGGAACTGCGAGTGCAACTCAAACGGAAAGAGAATTAAAAGCAGACAAAGAAGGATTTATTAGATATTACAATATTAAAAAATATGAAAAATCTGATGGAAAAATCATTGTAGCAAATAGAAGAAATGCAGGTGTTTTATTAGTTGAACCAAAAATTAATGCACCATTCAAAGGTAAAGTAACTGTTGAAACTTTACATGAAGAGACTATTTTAACTATTACAAATGGTAAAGAAGAGAAAAAATATTTCTTAAGAAAAAATGACGTTGCTAAAGCAAATGAATTAGCAGGTATTTCTGGAAAAATCGAAGGTAAATTATATTTACCTTATAAAGATGGTTTTGAAGTAGAACAAAATGAATCTATCGTTGAGATGATTAAAGATGGATGGAATATCCCTAATAGAATTCCTTTTGCTTCAGAATTAAAAGTTGAAGATGGTGCTCCAATTACTTCAAAAATTATATCTGGCGCAAAAGGGTTTGTTAAATATTACAAACTAATTGGTGATTATTTAGAAAGAAGAGACGATATTAAAGCTGGTGATACAGTAACTGAAAAAGGTGTATTTGCAGTTGTTGTTGATGGTGAAGATAGAGAAGCATTAAGACATTATGTGGCACGTGGTTCTTTAATCGAATTAAATGATAGTAGTGAAGTTGAAAAAGATTCTGTTATTGTTGTTCCAAAAACTACAGAACAAGTTGTAATTGCAGAATGGGATCCATATGCAAATCCAACTATTGCTGAAAAAGCAGGTATGGTATCTTTTGAAGATATTATCCCTGGTTTAACAGTTTCTGAGCAATTTGATGAATTAACTGGTACATCTAAACTAGTTGTTAATGAGTATATTCCAAGTGGATATAAACCAACAATTATTCTAGCGACTGATGACAAAGAGATTATTAGATACTCTTTAGACCCAAAAACTTCATTAAATGTTGCCGAAGGTAAAAGAGTTGAAGTTGCAGACATAATTGGTAAAACACCAAAAGCAACACAAAAATCAAAAGATATTACTGGGGGTCTTCCAAGAGTATCTGAATTATTTGAAGCAAGACGACCAAAAAGTATAGCTGTTCTTGCATCATTTGATGGTGTTGTTTCATTTGGTAAACCATTAAGAAACAAAGAGAGAATAATCATTTCAGATGGTCTTGGAAATAATACAGAATATTTAGTTGAAAAATCTAAACAAGTTCTAGTACATGAAGGTGAGTTTGTTCATGCTGGTGAAGCATTAACAGATGGTCAAACATCTCCACATGATGTATTAAGAATTCTTGGTGAAAAAGCACTTCATTACTTTATTGTATCTGAAGTACAACAAGTGTATAGATCTCAAGGGGTTAATATTGCTGATAAACATATTGAGGTAATTACTTCTCAAATGTTAAGACAAGTTTCAATTTTAGATGGTGGAGACACTAAATTTATCGTGGGTGACATGGTTTCTAAAAAAAGATTTAAAATTGAAAATGCAAAAATAATTAAACTTGGTGGAAATCCTGCAATTGCTGAACCTTTATTATTAGGTATCACAAGAGCAGCAGTAACATCTGACTCTATTATTTCAGCTGCATCATTCCAAGAAACTACAAAAGTTTTAACAGAAGCTGCAATTAGTGCTAAAATGGATATGTTAGAAGACTTAAAAGAAAATGTTGTTATTGGTAGAACAATTCCTGTAGGAACTGGTCTATACAAAAACCAAAAAATTAAATTTTCTGAACACTAATCATAATCAATAGGGATTCTCCCTATTGAATTTTCCCTCATGGACTTTATCTTACTTTTTTTTATTTTTATAGCTTTAGAACTATTTGAATCAAACTGGCAAAAATCAGACTCTTTATATGGACTTATAAATAACAATTATTTACTTTTTAGAAAAAACATTTTCTTATATTTTATTTTACATATATCATTTTTTTATACTATGTTTTTATCTTTTTATTTTAATAATTTTGGTTTTTGGATGAGTTCTATATTTATAGTTAAATTTGCAGATATAAGTTTTAAATTATCGATTATGAAGAAACTATCAAATGGAATATCAGTTGAAAATATTGTTCCTATGAATCTGAATATTACGCCAATAATTAGATATTTTAATGTAATTATTTATCCACTAACATTTTTATTTGCAGTTAAATTAATATAGTTTAATTTTATCATTTTATTATTATGATAGAATGCTAAAATTAAACAAAAAAAGGAAAAATATATGCAATATTTAGTAATAGCTTATGACAATGAAAATGCACTAGAAAGAAGATTAGAATCAAGAGAAGCACATATAGAGGGTACAAGAAAATTAATGGCTGAAGGAAAAATTTTAAATGCAGCTGCATTAATTGAAGATGATCTTATGGTTGGTTCTACACTTTATATAGATTTTGAATCAGATGATGAGTTAGATGAGTGGTTAGAAAATGAACCATATGTAAAAAATAATGTTTGGAACATGGATGAATTTCAGATAGTTCCTATGAAATTACTTCCTAAACAATAACAATTTATCTTAAAATATCTCAAAACTGGGACAAATTGGACTTTTTACAGTTTCAATTTGTCTCAACTAAAATCAAATAATTTTTTCAAAGCTTATTCTTAAAGTATTATGCTTGTTATGATTGGGAAAGGCTCATGTAAAAAGAAGTAGTATATAAACACTGACTAAAGTAAATTTTTATTCATATTTTATCAAATCAAAAATCTATTCAAAAAGTATTTCAGTTTGTTAAACTACTATATAAAATTTCATAATTATATGAAAAAATAGTTCTGCAGGTGTTTAATAAGCAAGCATAAAATAAAATCTAGCTACTATTTAAATTTTTATTTATAACGGGAGTATAGTATGAAATTATATTTGTCAAAAATATTTTCTAGTATGGTAACTCGTTTTTTATTTTTAGCAGTAATTTTAGTTACTGTAGGAACTTCAATTCGATATTATGTAGTACAGGTACATCTTAGAGGAGAATTTGAAAAAATTATCCAAACACAACAAATTGCACTTGCAAAAAGTATGGCTTTAAATATTAGTTATAAAATAACAGAAAGAAAAGAATTTATAAATAAACTTTCTTCAACAATCCCTATCGAATTATTAAATAAACCTAAAGAACTAAGCCAATGGATAAAAGAGCGACAAGAAATCTATCCTATATTTTCTAATGGTATATATGTTATTTTATCTACTGGAATAATTATTACTGGCTATCCATATTTTAATGCAGAGCAAAATAAAAATAATTTCTCTGATCGTGATTATTTTAAGGCTGCAATAGAAGGGAATACTTTTGTAGGAAAACCAACAAGAGGAAGACTTTCAAATGAATTTATTATTCCTATATCAACACCTATTCGAGATATAAAAGGTAATACAATTGGAATATTGGTGGGTGCGACTGCTTTATCTGCTTCGGGGTTTTTAGATATGATAAATGATGGAAAAATAGGGAATACAGGAGGTTATTTATTAATCTCAAAAAGCGAAGAGATATTTATTGCAGCTAGTAAGAAAGAGTTAATATTAAAACAAACAGCAAAAAAAGGCGTGAATAAACTTCACGATGAAGCGATGAAAGGCATTAATGGCAGTGGTATAACTAAAAATGCTCAAGGTGTTGATGAAGTGGTTGCCTTTGAAACTATTCGTGATGTAAAAAATTGGTTCGTAGTAAGTAGAATACCAGTTAAAGAAGCATTCGAAGTTATGGATAATTGGAGTAAATTAATAATTCGTTCAACAATAGTTTCACTACTTTTTATATTAATAATAATAGGTTTATCATTTATGTATATATTCAGGCAACTTTTTTTTGCTGTGAAACAAACAGAAAGAATGTTACTTGAAGAGATACCTTTAGATACTCTTCCCATAAAAAGGATGGACGAAGTTGGACACTTAATGACTGCTTTTAATAAGTTGATAATAATGTTAAAATCTAATCAAGAAACATTAAAAGGACTTGCTCATCATGACAATTTAACAGGTCTTCCTAACCGTCTTTTACTAGAAGATAGGCTTCAGCTTGAATTTATCAGAGCAGATCGTAATCGAACTTATTTTGCTTTACTATATCTGGATTTAGATGGATTTAAACTTGTAAATGATTCACTGGGGCACGATATAGGAGATAAGGCACTTATAGAAGTTACTAATAGATTTAGAACTTGTTTAAGGAAAAATGACACTATAGCAAGAGTAGGTGGTGATGAATTTGTTATTCTTATTGGTGATTTAGGAAATCATTTAGATGAAGCAGAAATTATAGCTTGTGAAGTAGCTAGAAAATGTATTAATATCGTAAATGAAAACATAAAGATTAAAGGTAATGATGTAAATCTTGGTGTATCAATTGGTATAGCCATTGGTAATGGGCAAACTCCCCTTGATTATCTTAGAAAAAAAGCTGATATTGCAATGTATGAGGCGAAAAACTCTGGACGAGGAAAGTATATTATAAGTTCTACATGATAATATAAAAAATAATTTAATGAAAATTATCTTTTATATTTATTAAGCATTTTAGCTTCAAATTTCGAATAAATTTTTATAGAAGAAAATACCTTATTATCATAAGAGTTATATACTATTAACTATTACTAAATCATTATATAGCTCATCACATAAGTTATATAATTCATCAAATTTAGCTAAAGCTTCTAAATTTTGCCCATTATCATTTAACATTAATAATTTATTAGTAAAAGTGCATATATTTTTATATTTAAAATAAGTTTCATTATATCTATCCCCTAAATATTCTATTCCTTTATTTTTTAACCATTTTTCAAAAGTACATCCATTTATATTCTGATTATGTAGACTCTCTTTTTTATTTAATACAGCTTTAATATTTTCTATCCAATCACGATGTTGTACTTTTATAAATAGAATTTGTCTTTGATTGGCATCAAGTAAATCTTGATTTTGCCATAGTAGATTGGGCTTATATTCTTTTAGCCAAGTAAAAAACAGTTCAGCAGGCATTGGACGTGCAATTTCATAACCTTGTCCGAGTTCGCAACCCAATCCTAATAAAGTTATGGCGTGTTCTGATGTTTCAATACCTTCAGCAATAACACTAAGATGAAAAGCCTTACTAAGACCAATAATTCCTTCTAATATAGATAAGTCATTTGGATTATTAAGCATTCCTAATACAAAATTTTGATCAATTTTTATTTGTTTAATTGGTAATTGTTTAAGATATATAAGTGAAGAATAACCTGTTCCAAAATCATCTAATGAAAATGAAATACCTAACTTGATACAAGCTTTCATTACATTTTTTGCTTTATCTAAATCTTCAAGTTTACTAGTTTCAAGTACTTCAAGTTCTAACATATCTGGTTTTACTGTAGGAAACTGAGATAATATACTTTTTAATCGATTTACAAAACCTTCTGATAATAGTTGATATGCACCAACATTTACACTAATTGGAATATTTATTCCTTGTTCTTGCCATGATTTTATTTGCGATAATGCTGTATATATAACCCATTCACCTATATTTATTGAAAAGGAATCTTCTTCTATAATTGGCAAAAAATTTAATGGAGGAACTATACCTTTTTCTGGATGTTGCCAACGAATTAATGCTTCTACTCCAACTATGTTACCGATACTCATATTAATCTTTGGTTGATAATATAGTATAAACTCTTCATTTTTTAATGCTTTTTTAATCTCTTTTATAGCTTCAAAACGATCACGAATAAGATTATTTTCTTCAGTATTAAAAAAATGATAACGATTTTTTCCAGAAAGTTTTGCATGATACATTGCTTGATCAGCTTGACGTAATAGTAAATCTGCTGAGATTACTTGATCTTGTTGATAAAAAGTTACTCCAAGACTTGCAGATATTTGTATTTTATTATTATCAATTTTTATTTCTTTAGCGGCTGCTTCGAGTAATCTAAGGATTAATGGTATAGCGTCAGATAATTTAGTAAGATCTGTAAGTATTGCAACAAACTCATCTCCCCCAATACGTGCAAGTGTATCTATATCTCTTAGTGTTTCTTTCATCTTTTTTGCTAAGTATATAAGTACTTTATCTCCAATATGATGTCCATAAGTATCATTTACATCTTTGAAACCATCAAGATCCAAAATATAACAGCTAAATGTTGTTTATTACGATTTGTCTGAAGCATTGCATTTTGAATACGATCAGCTAACAATACCCGATTTGGGAGTTTTGTTAATGAATCAAAATGAGCCATTTTTTTTAATGAGTTTTCATACTCTTTAATATTTGTAATATCCGAAAATAGGGCTACAAAATGACTTGGTTTTCCTTGTTTGTCATATACTTTATTTATAATAAGTATTTGTGCATATTTTTGACCATTTTTCCGTTTATTCCAAAGTTCTCCTGTCCAAGAACCAATATCATTTAATGTTTTCCACATCATTTCATAGTAATCTTTATTCTCTTCACCTGCACTTAGTATGCTGGTTTTTATACCAACTACTTCTTCTTTAGTATAACCTGTGATTTTTGTAAAAGTTTCATTTACATCTGAAATAATTCCATTAAGATTTGTAATCATTATTGCTTCACCAGCATTTTTGAAAACACTAGCTGAAAGTTCAAGTTTTTCTTCAAATATTTTACGTTCACTAATATTGTGTATTATTAATCGATATTTAGCTTCATTTTTACTATTTGATTCACCAATAGTTGTAAAAGATACCCAAATAGATGTTTGATCATCTTTTATCATTCTTAATTCACAATCATGTTGTTCATCTGAGTTAGAAATTTTTTTACGGTATAAGTAGAAGATGTCTTGATCTTCTGAAAATATAAATTTAGATAGAGGTTGTTTTATTAATTTATTTCTATCTTTTCCTAATAGATTTGAAATTGCAAGATTAGCTTCTTCAATAATTCCTTCATTAGTTAAGGTACAATAACCAATTGGAGCCATATCATATAAATCAAAATAACGTTTTTTTGATTTCTCAAGTTCATTTTGTATTATAAGTAACTCTTCATTTTGCATCTCTAGTTCAATTTGATGTACTTCTAATTCATGTATTATTTCTTTTGTTTTATCAAAGGAAAATGTTTGAGAATCTTCTGATTGTTTAATCTTTTGCAATGTAATAATTTCTTCAGCTCGGCTACGAATAAGTTGTTTATTCATTTCCCAATTAGTCATTATAAACTTCCTTTAACGAATTTCGCTTTACTTTCTTGCTGTCGTTCAGTTGTTGTTATTGCATAAGTGTTTCCCTCATTATCTATTAGGGCACTTGAAATTATATGAATATTGATTATTGAACCATCTTTTTTTATTCTTTTTGTTTTATAAGTTTGAAGTATTTTAGAACTACAAAGTTCTGCTATCTTTTTAGTATCTTTTTCTTGAAGTTCATTTGGTATTCTAGCTTTTGATTGCATTTTAAGTGCTTCAGATTTGCTCCATCCATAAAGCTTTTGTGCTGCTGGATTCCATGCAATGATTTTTCCACTTAAATCTTCAACAATTATAGCATCGCTTGAATCACGAACTACGATTGCTAAACGAGAAAGTTCATTTACTTCATTTAACTTTTTTCTTATTTCATGCATTTCTGTAATATCTACAAAAGATATTACGGCACCTTCAATAACATTTTCTAAAGTTCGATAAGGTTGTATTCTCATTAGGTATGATTTATCGTCAATTGTAACAACTTCAATCTCTTTAGGAACAAGAGTATCAAGAACACTTTGTATATCATTAACCAAATTATTATAACCAATCATATTTGAAACAATATGTCCCACAGGTCGTCCCATATCACTTGAAATTAAATTAATGATACGAGTAACTGCTGGAGTAAAACGTAAGATATTAAGTTTATGATCTACAAAAATAGTTCCAATACCTGTTCCTGCTAAGAGATTATTCATGTCATTATTTGAACGAGATAAATCAGTGACTTTTATATTAAGTTCAGAATTAACAGTTGATAACTCTTCATTAACTGATTGTAACTCCTCTTTTGAAGTTTCAAGCTCTTCATTTGTTGACTGCAACTCTTCATTCATTGATTGTATCTCTTCATTGTATGATTTTAACTCTTCATTTGAAGTTTCTAGTTTTTCATTTGCATCTTGTAAAAATGCTTTTTGAAGTTGTAGCTCTTGTTTCAGTGATTGTATATGTTTGCTTTCATTTGTTAGGGGAATATCATGATTATTGACAACTAAAAGATTCTGTTCTAAAATTTCTTCTATTGGTGTAAACAAATCTTCTTGAATAAGAATAAGATATAAAGGTGTTTCTTGTTTAAATTTTAAGCTAAGAGAGACTTCTTTAATAGTGATATCAACAATTGTAAAATTACCATTTGTCTTAACTTTTAATCCATATTCATGGACAATTTGTTTTTTATTTTTTGCTTTTTGAAATGTAAGTATTAAACTATTTTTTAAGCCATCTTTAGCCATTTTAAAAATATTATTTGTGTCTATTTCTCCTGATGGTAACTCTAAATACATTCCTGCTCTTCCATGTATATATAAAATGTCTCCTTACTCATTTACAAGTACAGCAGAAGGAGCAATTTGTTCAAGTATGGCATTTTCAGTCAGTTCTCGCAGAGGTAATTTAACACCAGAACTTAATCTATTTATATGTTGTGAAGAATGGTATATTTGATTTGTAGGCAAAAGACGACTTAGTGTAGTTTTTTTATTATTATCCGGATCTTTCTGACATTCAAAAAGTTTTGATTTTGCATCTAAAACAGTATAAAGATTTGCAAGTTCACCTAAAGTTTCAGAATTTCCAAGAAGAAGTATAGCATTTTCATTTAGAGCATAATGAAAAATAGAAATGATTTTTTGTTGTAATTCAATATTCATGTAAATTAGTAAATTACGACAGCTTATCAAATCTAGTTTTGAAAATGGTGGATCTTTAATTATATCATGCACTGAGAAAATCAACATGTCTCGTATATTTTTATGTATTCGGTAACTGTTACCATCACTATTTTTTATGAAATAATTTTCTAATCTCTCTTGTGAAATATTTGCAGTTATACTTGATGAATAAACGCCAGCTCGGGCTGTTGCGATTGCTGATTCATCTATGTCTGTAGCAAAAATTTGTATTGTAAAACTCTTTTTTGTTTTTTGCATATATTCCATTATAAGAATAGCTATAGAGTAAGCTTCTTCTCCCGTAGAACATCCTGCAATCCAAACTCGTATTGTTGAATCAGGTGTTTTTTTTAAAAATAGTTTAGGAATTGCATTTTTTTCTAAAGATAAAAAAATCTCTTCATCACGAAAAAAATTTGTTACTCCTATTAGTAAATCATTAAAAAGTGTATTAACTTCATTTTTACTTCGTTTTAAATATTCATAATATTCTTGAATAGTATTAATTTTATTTACGGCTAATCTACGTTCAATTCTACGTCCCATTGTACTTGGTTTGTACATTGAAAAATCATGACTAGTTTGATTTTGAAGTATGAGAAAAATATTTTTTAGTATATCTTCATCATAAGAAATTTGAGAAACTATTATTTGGCTTTTTATATTGCCATTTACATAATTTATAAGTTTCTCAGGCATCTCATCAGGTGATAATATATCATCTATCATTCCTGTTGTAATTGCACTGCTTGGCATTCCATCGAATTCAGCTGATTCAATACTTTGTGCAATAGCAATTCCTCCTGCTTCTTTTATAGATTTTATCCCTTCTGTTCCATCATGTCCCATTCCAGATAAGATTATACCAATAGCTTTATTTTGTTTATCATTTGCAAGAGATTGAAAAAAAAGATTAATAGGTAAACGATGACCTCTTTTTTTTGTGGGACGCTCAAGATGAAGAACTCCAAGAGAGATTTTCATTTCATAATTTGGAGGAATTATATAAACACAATTTTTTCGAACTTTCATTCCATTCTCAACTTCAAATACTTTCATATTTGTATAGTTTTGAATAAGTTGCGTTAAGAGACTTTTGTGATTAGGATCTAAATGTTGTACAAGGACAAATGCCATATTCATATGACTATTTGAGTGTATTGCAGAAAAAAATGACTCAAAAGCCCCAAGTCCACCAGCTGAAGCGCCAATCGCAACAATAAAAAAATCATCAGAACTTTTATTTAGGTTTATTGATAATTTTGTTGATTTGGCCTCATTTTTTGTATTTTCCAATAGAAGCTTCCTTTAGAAAAAGTAATAATATATGTATTCATTGTATCTTAATTCTTAGATGTGACCTCTTAATTATGTATATTTAATATAAAGAAACTACATTTATATAGAAATATATATAACTAAAAATTAATTTTATATAAGTTATAATAATTTTATATAAAATATATAGTTTTATATTTAATATAGAAATATATATAATTAATTTACAGGAGTCTATATTGTCATTCGTAGTTTATAGTATCAAAGGTGGAGTTGGAAAAACAACATTATCAGTTCAAATTTCTCAAATGTTAGAATACACTTACGTTACTAACGATTCACATTCATCTGCCCATAACTTAATGCCTGAAGAAAAAGGATTTTTAGTTTCAAGTGAAGAGTATGATGAGATTCCTTTTGATGAAAATATTGTATATGATTTTGGTGGATTTAAAGATACTAGAATTAATGATATTATCAAACAATCAAATAAAATTATCATTCCAACACTAACATCAATTGTTGATGTTCAAGCAACACTAGCAACTTTAAAAGATGTATCAGAAGTAAATAAAAATATAATCATTGTTGTAAATAGAGCAAAAAATAATAATAAAGCAATAGAGCTAAAAGAGTATTTACTTGAAGAGATAAATAAATCATATAAAGAGATAAATGCAACTATTCTTTTTGTTAGAGAATCTTCAGTTTTAGAAGATAGTTTGTTTGATTGTGAATATGTTGAAACAAAAGCTGGTACAAATAGATTTAAAAGACATATTTATAGAAATGCAATAGAAGATATGATTACACTAAAAAAAGCTTTGGAGAGTTAAGATGGGATATGCAGATAAATTAAAACAAAACTCTTCAAAAATCCAAACAGATGAAAAAGTTTTAGAAGAGAAAATAACTAAAAACAAAAGAATGGGAAGACCCAAAAAAACAGAAAATGAAGTGAGAAATGTAGCAATTCCCGTTGCATTAAATCAAATAGAAAAAGAGTGGATAGAAGAACAAGCTTCTAAAATGTCAAAAGAGGTTGGAGTTAAAATTACAACATCTGCTTGGATGAGGATGATTTTATTAAAAGATATGCCAAAAGAGTAGTTAAATAAGAAATAAATCAGAAGATGAACTTATTTTTAAGTACAAAAACTATTTGACATATTAAAAATAACATATTATACTTTCACCAATATAGTAGGTGATAAATATGAAGATATCAAAAAAAACAGATTATGCGTTAAGAGCTTTATTTGCAATTGCAGAAGCATCAAAAGGTGGCACTATTTCAATTCGTGAGTTGTCTGAATCAGTAGATATTCCACGAAGATTTTTAGAGAATATTATGCTTGAGATGAATAAAGCAGGGTGGGTTAAAAGTATTCCTGGTAGATATGGTGGATATGCACTAGCTAGAGATACAAATGAAATTACATTAGGTGAGGTTATAAGATATTTCGAGGGAATGATAGCCATGATTTCATGTGTTTCAGTTTCTAGTTATGAACCTTGTAGTCAAGAAGGAAAATGTTATTTCAGAAGAGTATTTTTAAATATAAGAAATTTGACAGCTCAAATTCTTGATAAAACAACTATTGCTTCTTGTTTGTCTCAAGAACCAATAACAAAAGATGATATATTTAAAGAAGAATTTATTGGTGGTTTAGGTATTTAGTATCTAAACCATTATTTTTTTAATGTATTCTACTTTTAGAATTTTAAACAAGTTTATAGTAAAAATAAAAATAGTTACAAAAGTATCAAAAAATTGTGAATATTAATTTTTATTGTTCTAAAAATAGAAATCTAAAAGTTAATTCCTACCAAATCTATGTATATTAATTAAAAAATATTTACTCATTAAAGCCCATGATTAAGGGATTTCTAAAAAACAGTTAAAATCAAACTTACAAAAAAATACAAAATCTCTTGACAAACGAAAATAATGTTATTATAATTTCACCAATCTAGTAGGTGATAAATAAAACTTACAAAAAATATTTTATTTAAGGATTTTTAATGATGTACGACATGTGTAATAGATAAATAAAAAAAGCGACAGGTGAGATTTTTTTAAATCTTTAAATTATCACACATTTAGTGTATATTATATAAAAGAAAGAGAAAATAAAATGATGAAACAAAGTGGAATCCTGTTTACAGGTAAAAGAGTTATAAAAAGTTTAGTATTAGCAACATTATTGGTACCAGCATTAGGTTTTTCAGCAGATTATGACAAAGCAGCAGAAACAGCTAAAAAGAAGTTGGAAATTTTAAATGTTTCTTATGATCCAACAAGGGAGTTATATGCTCAATATAATAAAGATTTCGCAAAATACTGGAAAGAAAAAACAGGACAAGACGTAACAATAAAACAGTCACACGGTGGAGCTGGAAAACAGGCTCGTGCTGTAATTGATGGGTTAAGTGCAGATGTTGTAACTTTAGCATTAGCTTATGATATAGATAAAATTTCGCAAAGTACAAAAATATTTCCTGAAGATTGGCAAAAAAGATTAGAGAATAACTCATCACCTTATACTTCTACTATTGTATTTTTAGTACGAAAAGGAAATCCAAAAGGGATTAAAGATTGGAATGATTTAGTAAAAGAGGGTGTTGAAGTAATTACTCCAAATCCTAAAACTTCAGGAGGTGCTAGATGGAACTATTTAGCAGCTTATTCTTATGCTCTTAAACAAGAATTAGATGATTTAACAAAGATTGATAGAAATTCTGAGGCATTTAAACTTGCAGATGCAAAAGCACTTGAATTTGCAAAAAAATTATACAAAAATGTTCCAGTTCTTGACTCAGGTGCAAGAGGTTCTACAAATACATTTGTTCAAAGAAAAATTGGGGATGTTTTATTAGCATGGGAAAATGAAGCATTTTTAGCAATAAATGAGTTAGGTGTAGGTGAGTTTGAAATCGTTGTTCCATCTGTGTCTATTTTAGCAGAACCACCTGTAACAGTTGCAGATGAAAATGCTAAAAAACATGGAACTTATGAAGTATCAAAAGCATATTTAGAATATTTATATTCACCAGTTGGGCAAAAATTAGCAGCAAAAAACTACTATAGACCATATAAACCAGAATTTGCAGATAAAGAAGATTTAGCAAGATTTCCAAAACTTGAACTTGTAAAAATCAATGATGTATTTGTTGACTGGAAAACAGCTCAAAAAACACACTTTGATGATGGTGGAACATTTGACGCTATTTATAAATAGCTAATAAATTTTTGAGTTTAGATTTAATATGAAAATAGATGAAGAAAATGAAATTAATCTTCCAAATAGAAAAGATTTTTTAGAAGATAATAAAAACAACAAATTCAATAAAGTAGCTATTTTTGATATTAATGGTTTTGGAAATATAAATCATTATTATGGGTACGATTTTGGTGAAAAGGTATTAAAAATTATCTCTTTAAGATTGGAGAATAAATTTTTAAATAGCAAAATTTATTATTTAGGAGCAGACATTTTTGCGTCTGCTTCAAGTGAAGATATTTCAAAAGATAGATTTATCCAAACTATAAAATCAATTATTTGGTATTTTGGTTACTCACCCATTGAATTAGATGGTTTTAGGGTTTATATTCCTTTACGAGTTGGTGTTGCGTTAAATTATCCTGAACTTTTATTTAGTGCTGAATTTGCTTTAAAACAAACAAGAGTTATAAAACATAACCTAGTTATTTATGATGGAGAACAACAACATTTTTGCCATCCAAACTCTTTATCAATTGAGCAAGATTTATATTGGGAAGCTCAAATTATTCAAGCAATCAAAAGGGATAAATTTGAAATTTTTGCTCAAAGTATAAGTAATCAGTTTGAAAAAAAATACGAAATATTAGTTCGTATGAAAAACTCAAAAGATGAAATAATTAGCCCATATTTTTTCATTAATAGGGCAAAAAAAATAAATTTATATAGTGAAATTACAAAAAAAGTAATACAAAAATCTTTTGAATTTTTTGAAAATAAAAATATAGAATTTAGTATTAATTTATCAATAAGTGACATTTTAGAAAAAGATGTTGTTGATTTTTTAATTCAAAAAGTTTATGAGTTTGACATAGGATATTTCCTAACTATAGAGATAACAGAGAGTGAAGGTATTGATAATATTGAAGAGGTAATCTCCTTTATCAAAGTTGTAAAAAATCTTGGAGTCAAAATTGCCATTGATGATTTTGGAACGGGTTATTCTAATTTTTCATATTTAGTTAAATTACAAGCAGATTTTATAAAACTTGATGGCTCTATTATTCAAGATATAAATAAAACTAAATCAGCAAAAGCAGTAGTGGAAGCAATAGTTTTTTTTGCTAAAAAAGTAGGAATAAAAACTGTTGCAGAGTTTGTTTCTTCAAAAGAAATTTATGAAACTTGTAAAGATTTAGAAATTGATTATTTTCAAGGATATTGGTTTGATGAACCAAAAAATGTAAAAGATTTAAAAAAAGGAGAAGTTCTAAAATGAGACTAAATTTTGGAATATTAAAAAGACAAAAATCCCCAATTCCAGGTTTTGGATTAACTATGGGATATACAGTTTTTTATCTAAGTATCATAGTTATGATTCCACTAATTGCACTATTTTCTGAAGCTTTTAGTATGGGATGGCAAGCATTTATTGATGCAACAACTAGTACTAGAGTAATTGCAAGTTATAAATTAACTTTTATTACTTCTTTAATAGCAGCTCTTGTAAATACTGTTTTTGGTTTGATTGTTGCTTGGTGTTTAGTGCGATACACATTTTTTGGGAAAAGAGTTTTTGATGCAATTGTTGATTTACCTTTTGCCCTGCCAACAGCAGTTTCAGGAATTGCACTTACGACTTTGTATTCGACTCAAGGTTGGTTTGGACAATACTTAGAACCACTTGGAATAAAAGTAGTTTTTACACCAATAGGAATTACTATAGCTTTAATTTTTATAGGACTTCCTTTTGTAGTACGAACAATTCAACCAGCTCTTGAAGAGATTCAAATAGAGCAAGAAGAAGCAAGCTCAAGTTTGGGAGCAACTAGATGGCAAACATTTTATAAAGTAATTCTTCCTACTATTTTCCCATCTGTTTTGACAGGTTTTGCTTTGTCATTTGCAAGAGCCCTTGGTGAATATGGTTCGGTTGTTTTTATTGCTGGGAATATGCCATTTAAAACAGAAATTAGTACACTTTTGATTATTACAAAACTTGAACAATATGATTACGCAGGAGCAACTGCAATTGCTGTGGTGATGCTTTTGATTTCATTTGTAATGTTGTTATTAATTAATATGCTTCAAAGATGGAGCTCAAGAAGAAAAGGAATGGAGGCTATATGAAAACTATTAGTAATTCAAAATCATCTCAAAAAGAGTCAAA
>JAQTXA010000024.1 GCA_028689025.1 Aliarcobacter sp. | reverse complement strand
ATGCCTAAAAAAACATTAGGAATGATTTTTGAAAAAAGTTCAACAAGAACTAGAGTATCTTTTGAAACAGGTATTTATCAGTTAGGTGGTATTGGTTTATTTCTTTCATCAAATGATATTCAACTAGGTCGAGGTGAGCCAATGAGCGATACTTCAAGAGTTATTTCTAGAATGGTAGATATGGTGATGATTAGAACTTTTGAACATAGTAAAATTGAAGAATTTGCAAAATATTCAAAAGTTCCTGTAATAAATGGTTTAACAACAGAATATCATCCTGTACAACTTATGGCTGATTATATGACTATTCAAGAGGCTGGTCTAGATAAAGATTTAGTTGCTGCTTATGTTGGTGATGGAAATAACATGGCTCATTCATGGCTTAATTTAGCTGCAAAATTAGGTTTTGAACTTAGAATTGCAACTCCAAAAGGTTATGAAGTAGATGCTACTATTTTAGCAAATTCTCTTGAAATGGCAAAATTAAGTGGTGCAAAAATCACAATAACAAACGACCCTAAAGAGGCTGTAAAAGGTGCAACTGTAGTAACAACTGATACTTGGGTTTCTATGGGACAAGAGTCTGAAAAAGAGAAAAGAGTAAAAGATTTTGCAGGATATATGGTTGATTCTGAAATGATGAAATCAGCTCAAGATAAAGCAATTTTCTTACATTGTTTACCAGCATATAGAGGTTATGAAGTTAGTGATGAAGTTATGGAAAGCAAACAAAGTTTAATTTTTGAAGAAGCAGAAAATAGACTTCATGCTCAAAAAGGTGTTATGGTTTGGCTTGATAGAAAAAGAGACGAAGCCTAAATGATAGATTTTAAAAAATTCGAGAAGTATTCGCGACCAGGTCCGAGATATACTTCTTATCCAACTGCTCCTGAATTTAGTGAAACATTTACCCAAGAAGATTTAAAAGAGTATTACAAAAATCAAAGTGATGATAGAGCAATATCTCTTTATATTCACATGCCATTTTGTAGAAGTGCTTGTTATTTTTGTGGATGTAACACAATTTTTACTTCAAAAGAAGATAAAAAAACTAGTTATATTGAATATTTAAAAAAAGAGTTAAATATTTTAAAGAATCATTTGAATACTTCAAGAGTTGTAACTCAAATGCATTTTGGTGGAGGAACTCCAACATATTTTACTCCTGAACAATTACAAGAAGTAATTAGTGCAGTAAAAGAGATTTTTCCAAATTTTGCTAGTGATGCTGAAGTTTCATGTGAAGTGGATCCAAGATATTTTACAGTTGAACATATGAATGTTTTAAAAGCTGGTGGTTGTAATCGATTAAGTTTTGGAGTTCAAGATTTAGATGAAACTGTTCAAAAAACAATTCATAGAATTCAGCCATTTGAATTAACTCAAAATGTAATAAACATAGCAAGAGATGCAGGAATTCACTCTGTTAATACAGATTTAATTTATGGACTTCCTCATCAAACAAGAGAGAGTTTCAAAAAAACTTTAGAAAAAATGCTTACATTAAATACGGATAGATTTGCGGTATTTAATTATGCTCATGTTCCTTGGCTTATGAAAACTATGAGAAAGTTTGATGAATCAACTTTTCCAGCACCCCAAGAAAAACTTGAGATGTTAAAAGATACTATTGATTTCTTTACATCAAATGGTTATAAAATGGTTGGAATGGATCACTTTGCAAAACCTGAAGATGAACTATTTAAAGCAATTGAAAAAGGTGAATTGCATAGAAATTTCCAAGGTTATACAACAAAAGGTGGAGCTGATTTAATTGGAATTGGACTTACTTCAATTGGAAATGGTGTTGATTATTATGCACAAAATTTCAAAGAATTAGAACCTTGGGAAAATGCTTTAGATAATGGAGATTTACCAGTATTTAAAGGTTATAGACTATCTGATGATGACCAATTAAGACAATTTGTAATAATGGAATTAATGAGTAATTTCTCTTTAAATATCACAAGAGTTGAACAAGAGTTTAAAATAAATTTCAAAGAGTACTTTGCAGATGCCTTAGAAGCTCTTAAAGAGTTCCAAGAAGCAGAACTAATAGAAGTTAGCGATGAAAAGATAAAAGTCTCACAAACAGGAACTATGCTTATTAGAAATATTTGTATGCCTTTTGATGCATATTTAAATAAAATCCCTGAAGATAAAAGAAGATTTTCTAAAACTATCTAAATAAAGTAGCTATAAATGCTACTTTATTCTTTGAGATCTTCCAAAAACTAGATATAAAAGTGCTCCTAAAACTGGGAAAAATATAAGAACAAGAATCCAAATAATTTTGTTGTAACCAGTAAATTCATGTTTTAAAATATCTATTAAAATATAGATATATAAAATAAATGTAAAAATCACAAATACCATTACAAAAGATGACATTATAATACCCATCATTTTTGAACTCCTTCTTTAAAACTTTCTATATATTCATCCATTAAAGAAAAATTTACTTTTTCATCAATTTTTATCTCTAAATCCATTAAATACAAATTTTTTAGATTGAACTTTGCTAATTTTACAAAATCTTTTCCAGTTGTTAGAAATGAATAATCTTTATACTCTTCTTGAATTTTACTAATATCTTCTTGTGTAAAATCATAATGATCAGGGAAGCTAATCATTTTAATATCTTTTGGTAAAAACTCTAGTAATCTTTTAGGTTTTGAAATAGCTGTAATTAATAGAGTTTTAGCAGGAAGTTCACTAATTATTCCATTTTTTTTGATACTAATAACTCTTTTAAAATCACTTCCTTCAAGTAGTTCAATATCAGCTTGTGAATAAAAACCTTTTGGTTCTCTATATCCACCACTTGGCAGGCAAAAGATATTTGTAGGTTCATCTTTGGGTCGTAAAAGAATATTAAATTTTGATATTTGATATTTAGAAAAACCATCATCTAAAAATATAATTTTACATCCAAGCTCTTTTGCTTTTAATATAGCTTTTATTCTATTTTCACTTACAATTATTGTGGCTTTTGGTAAAGAATTTGCTAAAAGCATAGCTTCATCTCCACTTGTTTTTACATCTTCTAAAATTTTACCATTTAAAGAAATTACATATAAACCTTTTGAAGCTCTTCCATAACCTCTTAAAATTACACAAGCATTTTCATATTTTGAAGCTAGTTTAATTGTAATTGGAGTTTTTCCACTTCCTCCAACAATAATATTTCCAACTGAAATAACTGGAATTCCAAACTCAATTGGTTTTGCCATTGCTCTTTTAATCAAAATAATTAGCATATAAATAAAAGTTAAAGGAAGAAGTAAAAAAGAGATTATTTTTTGGAAAGAGTTTGGAAAGAAGAGGTAATCTTCTATCCATAAGTGTAATTTTTGTTTCAATTTAATTTATATCCACTCAGATGCAACACTAATTACTTGGTCACAAACATAATTTACCTCTTCATCTGTAAGTCCTGCATACATAGGAAGAGAAAGTATTTGTTGATAATTATTTAACGCATTTGAAAATGCAGTAATTTTAATAGAATACTTTGTTTTATAATAAGATAAAAGATGTAAAGGAATATAGTTAAGTCCAGTTGAAACTCCTCTTTCTTTTAAAGCTCGTGCAAAAGCATCTCTATTTCTTGAAACTTTTATAATAAACTGCGTAAAAATATGTTCATCTTTATGTGCTAAAACCGTAATATGTTTTACATTTGATAATCTACTTTCATAAAGTTTTGCAATCTCTTTTCTTCTTTTTATAAATTTTTCTGTTTTATTAAGTTGAGCCAGAGCATAAGCAGCATCTAACTCTGATAAATCGTATTTATGACCAATATCAACAACATCATATACATAATCTAAGTTTCCATAACTATCATAAGTAGTTGTAAGTGCATGGGTTCTTAGAAGCTTTGCTCGTGCTGCAATATCTTCATTATTAGTTACAATTATTCCTGAACGGCTAATTGCGTATTTAGAATTTGAAGGATTTGTAGAGAATATTGTCATATCTGCTCTTAAATTTCCAACTCTTTTACCTTTATAATATGCTCCCAATGATGATCTACAATCTTCAATTAAAATAATCCCATATTTCTCTGCAATATCATAAATTCTGTCTAAATCAGGAGATTGACCTGCAACAAAAGTAATAATTGCTCCTCTTAATTTTTTTGAATCATTTTCAGCAAGGGCTTCTTCAAATTTATTTACATCGATATTCATATCTTCCATATTAATATCAATAAAAATTGGCTCTGCATCAAAATGTCTTACAACTTCAGGTAAATTTACAAAAGAGTTAACAGACATCAAAATCTTGTCACCTCTTTTTAGTTTAATAGCACTTAATGCTAAATGAATAGCAGCTGTTGAGGTTGCTGCTGCAATTGCATATTTTGCACCAATAAATTTTTTCATGCTCTCTTCAAATTCAATTACTTTTGATAAATCATTTTTTGATTCTAAAACTGATCTAATTTGATTTAATTCTTCATTATCTATAGATGCTTTGTATATTGCAATATTTTTAGCCATTAATTAATTCCACCTTATTTTTGCTATTGTTGGTAATTTACCTTTAAAAGCATTTGATTTTATTCTATATTCTAATCTATTAATTAAATCTTCTTCAAAACCTAATTTTATTAACTCTTCTTTTGATTTATTTTCATCAACCATTACTTTTAAAACTTCATCCATGTGTTTATAAGAGTATCCAAGTTCTTCTTCATCACTTTGCCCTTCCCATAAATCTGCACTTGGAGCTTTATTTAAAATAGAGTCAGGAACACCTAACAATCTAGCAAATTCAAACTCATCACTTTTATAAATTTCACCTATTGGATTAATAGCACATGCAATATCGCCAAATATTGTTCCATAACCTAAAAGTAATTCGCTTCTATTTGAAGTCCCAACAACTAATGATTTTTCTCTAGAAGAGACATCATATAAAACTGACATTCTCATTCTTGCTGAAAAGTTCCCAATTCTGAGTTTATCTTGATCCATATTTTTTATGAAACCACTAACCATAGGTTCAATTGAAATAATTTCATATTTAATATTGAATTTCTCACAAACTTCAATAGCATGATCTGTTGAACTTTGTGAAGAAAATTGAGAAGGCATTAAAACACAATTCAAATTATCTCCAAAAGCTTCTTTACATAAAATTGCAACAACTGCTGAATCTAAGCCACCAGAAAGCCCAACAGTAACTTTTTTTAGACCAGTTTTTTCAACTTCAGTTTTTAAAAACGAAATTAAATCTTCCTTAATTTTTTTCCATTCTGTCACTTTTAATCCTTTATTAAGTAATTATATCTCATCTTTTTTTGTTTTTTGATAAATTTCATCCAAATAATTATTAGTTATTTTTATAATATTCTCTTTTTTAAACTCTAATTGTTTTTGAATATCCAATAATTCCTCTTCATCAAAATATTCTAGATAATTTGGATTTATCTCAATTGTTTCACTTGGATTTATTTTAATAAGTTCTTTTATGTTTTCTATTAGTTGTTGTTTCATTATTGTTCTTTATTAAATTTATTTAGTATCTCTTCTAAGTATAGTTCCATTTTTTCTACACCAATATCGCTTTCTTTATTTTTACAAGATTTACAGCAAGTTCCAGCATCTGTTAAATCCCCCAAACTTTCAAGTGTTTTAGCACCTTTTTCTTTTATAGCATAAATTATTTCACCCAATGTTACATGTTTGCAAGTGCAAACTTCAAAAGAGTGTGGAAAATTTCTAGCCATTTTCTAATCCTTTTTTTACTTCATTTAAAATATCTTTGCAATAAATCTTTTTTTTCATTTTTCCAAAATCACCCTCAGGAAAAATACAATGTCTACACTCAGTTCCAGCGGTAGTTAAGTCTTGAATTTCCCTAAGAGTTGAGGCTTTTTGATTTATAATTGCATTTGTAATATCTTGTATTGTAACTTTTTTACAATTACATACTTCATAATTTTCCTCAAAATTTAACAATTTTATAAACCTCTGTCTTTTTTTATAAGTTCATATGCCTCATTAATCTCTTGAAGTTTTTTAGTAGCTTCATCTATAATATTTTGAGCTGCACCCTGCCCTGAAATAATATCTGGATGATGTTTTTTAACTAAAGTTCTATAATTTTTCTTTAAAGTAGCTGCATCATCCGATGGATTTGATTCTAAAATTTCGTAAGCTTTATCTAACGTTATCGCTTTATTTGAAGCTTGTTGAGCATAGAAATTTTCAAAAGTTTTGATTAAATTATTAAAATCTTCTATTTTAATTTTTAAGGCATTTGAAATATCTTCTGTAATCATTCTTTCAGAATTTGAAAACTCTTTATCAATAAAAGCTAAATTTAGTAAATACTCCATAACTTTAAGGCGTTTAGAATAATCATTACTTGTTAAACCATATAATTTATTTGAAATATCTATTAAATTGTTAAAATTCTCTTTTTCATTTTCATATATTGTTTTAAGTTTTTCTCTAATTTCCTCATGATTTTCAAAATGACTTGAAATATCTGTAAACGTATGTTTTAAAACTTCAGCTTCAAGCTCGCTTACTTTTCCATCTGCTTTTGATACTTTTGCCATAAGTGCCACTAAAAGCCCAGCTTCATGGTGTAATAAATCACCATCAAATCTATCTTTTCTTTTTAAATTTATATTTACAAACTCTTCTGTTTTATAGTTTTTGCCAATAAAAAACAAAATTGCTATAACAACCAATAAAACAACTATTTCCATATTCACCCTTCATATCACTATTTTTTGATTTGGTTGGATTTTATCAAATTTAAAATTAAGAAACCGATAAAATAGAGCTTTTAAGCACCACTGTGTCGATTTTGTGCTAAATCAAAATTTAGAACGACTCTTTTCTCTTCAATTCGTGGAATATATTTAAAATAAACATTTTGCGTAAGTGCGGGACTATCGTGTCTTAACATATAACTAACCCATTCTAAGCGTTCACCATAAGAAAGCTTTAGACTTGCAAATGTGTGTCTTGTTTGATGAATACCTCTATGTTTTAGATTCAATTCTTTTAATAAATTTCCAAAGTGATACGAAATAGTGCTAAGGCTATTAAATCTTTTGCCATCATTTAAAAAAACATAGGATTTTTTTAATCCAGTTAATTTTAATTGTTTTTGAAAATAGATTTTAGACTCAATAGGCAAATCAATCACAGCAAGTGAGCCTTTGGTTTTAGGAGTCTGTTCTATTCCATATTTAATGGTTCTATTTACAGAAATCTTATTATTTAAGAAGTCAATATCTTCCCATCTTAAACCTATTATTTCACCACCACGCAATCCAGTTGTAAAAGCAACACCAAGCAAATTTTTTATTTTTGATTCAGTTGATAAAATAAGATTAACTTCATCAAGTGAAAAAGGATTTTTTTCATAGGTTGATTTTATTCTAGGATATGAAACTACAAGAGGAGAATATTTGATAAAATCCTCTATTATTGAGCGTTCAAATACTTGTTTTAAAATAACACAAGAAATAGCCCGTGAGCCTCTATCTTTAAACAACTTATAAAAATTTGATATATCAATTGCCTTAATATCTGTTACAAGTTTACCTTTAAAAAAAGGTATTACTTTTGTATTAAACACAGAGTAATAACATACCATTGTACTATTCTTAAGGGTCTTTTCCTTTTCCAATAAAATCTGTTCTGCATATTCCAAAACAGTTGGGATTTTAGTGGTTAATCCGAATTTGTCGAAAAACTCACCATTTTTATTGTATGATTCAACAAGTTTTCTATTCTTTGGAGTATCTACAAGCTTTGTGGATACTCTTTTACTACCTAATCTAATATACAAAATACCGTTACGAGCATAAAATGTCATAAGTTCTCACTTTTATATTTTATAATCGCACTTTCTACAAATACAATTTTAACCTTATTTCTTAACATTTGTTTCTTAAAATGTATATTTTCTTTTAATCTTCCATCATCTACCATATTATAGATAGTCATTACAGAAACATTTAAATATTTTGCTACTTTTGTATGAGTTGTTAATTTTGGTTTATTTATATTTGTAATCTTAGAAATTTCTTGTTTTAGTTCTTTTAATTCTTGTAGGAGCTGTGGAATTAATTCTAAGTTTGACAAGTCTATAAACATTTTTAATCCTTATTTTTTGGCATAAAAAAAGGCTAGATAATTGAATATCTAACCTAGAGTAAAATTGATTTTTGAATACAACTAAGTAGTTTTAGTGTGTCTAATATCACAAGTCTTAACAGATGTAAATTTGTCATTTAATGCATGAATGTTATCTTTAATTTCTTGTAATTTATCATACAAATCTTTTAAGTCTGCAACTTTAATAACTGTAACTTCAAGTTTATTGACTTTTCTATCTGTAAACCAAATCCAAACAAAAAGAGGTAAGATAAAAAAATTATAAAAATCTTTCATTAACTCTATAGTTTGTGGATTCATTGTAAAGACCATCTTTCAACAGTTTCAGTAATTGGAGTTTCTGCAAGAACCAAAGGAGCAACAGAAGAAGCAATAATGTCGAATTTATAGAATAATTTATCAGTTCCAAACATTTCATAAAATGTATCTTTAATAATTCCCATAGGGTCAGTATGTAAAGAAATTTTTAACATATCATTTTCATTTTCAACCCAAACAAAATCCGTAGCCATTTGAGGAGGGAACTCATCATATTGACCCATATAATGTGCACCTCCTGAAACTCTAACAACTCCATCAAAAGCACGCTCAAATCTAAAGTTACAAGCAACACAGTTACCCTCTAAAGGATTTTCTAGTAATCCATCACTAACCACACAGCTAATATCTACTGTTATTGGGTTTGTATTCCAGTTTAAAACATTCCAATTTGTTTTAATAACATGATTAATATATTCAGATTCAACAAGGTCTATCATTTCACTTTCGTAATATCCTGCACTAATAGTCATTGTATAAGGTGAAGTATCATAATCATGAACTATATCAGTTACAAAAGGTTTTGGATAAAAATAGTTAGGCTCAGGAATAGGAGGAACAATTGAAAGAGCAGTTTCTATAGCTGTTAATCTATCAAGAATAGAAGTTGAATCAAAAGGCGTAATATTTACTAAATTTGCTATTTGTTGCAGTTGTTCAGGTGTAAACATATCATAAGTGAAGCTTTGACCTTTTAATGATTCTTTTTCTTCTGTAGTTAAACTATTAAAAGTTAGACTTAAACCATTTTGACCTTTTAATGATTCTAAGTATTCAATTTCTGTACCTACAAATCCATTTTCTAAAGCTAATTCATAAGAGCTTAAACCGTTTTGACCTTTTAATGATTCTTTTTCCTCTGTAGTTAAACTATCAAAAGTTAGACTTAAACCATTTTGACCTTTTAATGATTCTAAGTATTCAATTTCAGTACCTACAAATCCATTCTCTAAAGCTAATTCATAAGAGCTCAAACCGTCTTGACCTTTTAATAATTCCTTTTCCTCTGTAGTTAAACTATCAAAAGTTAGACTTAAACCGTTTTGACCTTTTAATGATTCTAAGTATTCAATTTCTGTACCTACAAATCCATTTTCTAAAGCTAATTCATAAGAGCTTAAACCATTATCACCCTTAACAGTTGTAATATTTGGATTATCTAGTATTGATTGAAGTTCTTGGAGTTTTAAATCAAATTGAGATTTTAAACTTTCTATTTCGGCAGAAGATAAAATAATTGTTGAGTTTGTCATTTGTGATAACAGTTCATACATTTGTTTTATTTCTGTATCTAAATCTTTTCTTTCTGAGTGTGGCATATCAGCATCAATAATTATTTTATATTTATCTGCTTGAACCTTTAAACTTGCAAGTAAAACTTGATAAATATCATTTGCATTAATTAGCATATTTATATCCTTATTATAAATTTTTGAATAAAAAAAAAGGAGTGAGAATTAACCCACCCCTTTAAAACAAAACGAACAATTATTTTATAAATTGTTTAAATTTCCAGTATCAATAGATACATCAGAAGGAAGTTCAGTTGCAAAAACACCTGAGAAAGGTTTAACAGTCCATCTCATAGTTTCACCGATATTCCCAATACTAGCAGAAGATTTTAAAACAATTGGTCTTTTAAATGCAGCAACATAAACTGTTTCAGCACCTGGAAGTCTGAATTTAATACTATCAATAGTATTTGTAGAAGTAGAAACTGTTGAAGCATCAACTGCACTTGATAAAACATCATTTTTTTCATAAACTTCAATTCTACCATCTAAAAAAGGCAGTAAAGTATTTAACTCAGCCTCTGAACCACATGGAAAAACAAAAGTAGAAGTTTTTTCACCTCTTCCGCTCCAGTTTGTAGTTTGTTTTACGATATATTTTTTCATAGCCTTTTTCTCCTTAGTTTATTTTTTTTTTGCTACTTGGCTTTGTAACAAGTGATAGAATTATGTAAAAATCTGTTTTTTAATTCAATAGTTAAAATCGAGGTATTAAAGTTCGATTTTATGGGGGTTAAAATTGCGTTTTGTGAAACGATACAAATTGTATAAGTATATTTTTGTTAAATTTTGCAATTTTGGAAGATTTTTTCTACTATTTAAAAGTTAATTTTATTATGTCTGAATCAATATTTTTATTATTATAATTTAAATTTTGCTTTATGAGTTCTTTAAACATAATAGGACCAACATCCTTTTTTACTTTTGGAATTGATGAACTAAAAGCACCACCATCCAAAGAAAAATAAAAATTAACTCTTTTAACATAATCCCCATCATCTTTTTTAACTGTAGTATCAAGATGAACATATTTTCTAATCTCTATTAATTCACCATCTATAACAGCATCAAAGAAGTCTTTAACTTTTTCGTAAGAATCAGAATAAAAGTCCTCTGTGTAAGTTTTAGAATCTCTTTTATATTGAACTTGAAAGAGCCTATCTATATTTTCATCTTTTGAAACTTCATTATAAAAAGATATATCAAAGAATCCAGTTATAGGCTCATCATTAATATACATCTTTTTATATTCAGTTTCTAGAAATTCTTGAGTAACACTTGTTTTTACATTATACAATGTAAATTGTTGGGAATAACTAGCAGAATATGCAAAGATGATAACTTTATGAAATACAGCAGAGGGAACGAATGGAGGTTTTGAAACATAGTTTATATTATATGTTTTTGAATAAACGACCTCTTTTATATTTCTTACAATTGCAGTACTAACAGAGTTTAAAAAAGTTAGTATTTTACTTTTAGATGTAGCATGAAGATAAAAAGTATCTGCACGACCTTGAGAACTTGTTATATGAAAAATAATACTCATTTTTTATTTTATCCTTTTTACTATATCGGGCTAAAGCCCTAATGTTATTATCTTACTATTCCACTTTTTGAAAGAACCATTTTTAGTGCAGTAGCTAAATTCATTACTTCATCTGCTTCTGTTTTTGCGAAATCATTATATTTATTAAGTTCAACGTAAAGACTAGACCAAGAACCGTCACCAGTTTCAGAAAGTTTAATTCCAGTTGCTTTTTCATATAGTCTTTTGTCTGTGTTTGTATTTTTCCAAGTTCCAGTTATAGTCTTATGAGTAAATCTTGTTAAAAAAGAATTTTCATTTGCATTTTTTAAACTTGATGCAGACATTGACATTTTATCAAGTCTATTTTCATGAGCTTGATGTTGGTTTTGATAATGGAATTTGTGGTTATCAAAAGAATTAACATTATTTTGGATAAGTCCTGCGACTGCAATTCGTTCGCTTGTTCTATCAGAACCTAAAACAACGGAAGCCATTTTCAATAATTTCTTACCTTTAAATTTAGAAGCTTTTAATTTGTTTAAAAGTCTTCTTTTCATTGTTCCAGCAACTATATAAGTCCACATTGTTGCAGTTAATTTTACACCTCTTTCAAAAAAGAAATTCATAATAAATGTATAAGCATACATTTGTAATCCCATTGCTAAAGTTTGGATAAAACTTTGCATTGCGTTATCAAATTCAGAATCACCCTCAAAGTCTTTTAAGAATGGCTTTGTAAGTGACTGCATTCTACGAAAAAGAAAAGAGGAAATAAAATCTTCAACACCATCTTCAACGGCATTTTTTCCTATATCTGCTATTTTACTAGCCATGTGTTTACCTTTTAATTTTATTCTTATTACAAAGCCAAAAACAAAATAAAATTAAAAGAGAAAGAAATACTGCTGCTAAGTCACATAAATTGTAATCCTGGAGAGTCATAAAAACTATTTATCAGGATAATAATTATCTTTATGTTCTTGAAAATCTTTCATTAAAATTTCATCTATGTAAGACATAGGATTAAAGTCAATATCAAATCCATCAGTCGAACCTAAAACATTCTCAATACCATCTTCAACAACGCCTAGAGCTTCGCCTATATAATCGCCTATTTCATCAAAAGTCGTTTTATTTGTATCTTCTTGTTCAATATATTGCTCAGCGTTCTTTTTAGCTTCAATTTCACGAGGTATAATTGCATTACCACTTGAATCTTTCAAGTCAGGATGTCCACCTTTAAGAAAATCATAATGTTCATTCTTTTTCGTAAGATTTTCAACTATTTTTTGATTTGTTGCAGTTTGATTATCAACACCATCAGCAATTTTTTGTGTGGCTTCAGACAATGCAGTAGTATCTACATGAACACTAGGATTAACATTAATTGTTCCAGTTGTTAATTTTTGGTTTTTTGTTGCTGTTATTAAATCATTTAAAGCCCCAAGAATTTGACTTTGCATAATTAAATTATAATCCATCATATCAAGCTGTTTTTTTTGAATCTCATTTAGTAAATTCATAGCTTGTAATTTACCTTTTTCTAGTTCCACCATTGATTGTTGATATAATGTTGTATTTTTTAAAGACTGAGCAGAATTACTCACTAAAGTTCCATCGGTAAGCGTTTTTTCTTGATTAGTTAATGGGTCAGTTATAGTTATAGGCTTAGTTGCACTTTGTACATCATCAAGACCATTGATTTTATTCATAACAGTTTGAATTTCTTCAGGACTCATTCCATAATATGCCATCTCATCTTCAAGACTATTTATAGTAAGCGTTGAAGATGTAGCAACATCTTCAGATTCATCATAAACGGGCGTCATAGTTATTTTATTTGATGTAGTGTCATAATATTTTTTATTTCCATCTTCATCATATCCCCAAAAGAATGCCATTATGAAGCTCCCACAGTTTGTTTAATTAGCAATAAATCTGCAACTATAAAAGTTTGAGCTTCTTGAATTGCTTCTAAAGCTGTAGCAATTCTTTCTAATAAAGCTTTACATTCATCCATTTTTTTTCCTTTTAATTTTATTTTTATTTTTTATTGAGTGATGCCAAAACATTGGGCAAGACAACAAAGAGTTGGGTCATATTGAATAGGTGGGCGTTTATCTGTATAAACTAATTTATATTTTAATATAATCCAAAATTCAGTTTCTGTAAACCAAACGACTTTAAAACCACAAGCGTATGCAGTTCCATTAATTAGAGGTTTCATTGTTTCTGAGTCATATCCACCACCGTAAAATGTTTTAACCTCATAATAATTATCATAGTATCCATAATGAGGGTTAGCATAATAAAGCGATTTATTATGATAAGGTAGAATTACACCGTCAGCACCTGGCTTAATAATAAGACCATCATGACTTACAGCTCTAAAAAATCTAATAGTTGAATGAATTACATCATCTAAATTTTTTAGAGAACCAATTTTAAATAATTCGCCCTCATTTAATACACCAGGATCTGAACTATAAGGTTTTCTAGGAGCAAAACCAAAAAGCTCTCTAAGATTAGTATCATTTGGATTATCATCTAACAAAGCATATTTTGGATTAACTGGATAATTTGATTTAGCCCAACTCGAAGAAGTAGCAGACGGAAAATAATCATGTTTAGTATAAAATAAACCATTAAATTTATTTATTCCATCACGATTTTTCATTGCGTATGGTTCAAAACCTAAAGAATGGAAATATCTATGTGTTCGGTTTAGTTTTTCAATATCTAGTAATTTTCTAGACATAGTGACCGAACCATAATAATATATATCTGTATTATCTAAAGTGAAAACAAAATCTAAAGGCAATTGAACTGCTACAGCTTCATCTTCACTAGGAACATTAAAAGGATAATAAATAATAGATGAACCCATTTGAACACCCTCAAAATATTCAAGAGGAGTAATGCTAAAGCCATCTATTAACTTATAATCATCATTATAATTCATAGCTTCAATAATGCCATTAACAACCTCAGGAGTTAAAAAACTTCCATAATCATGAACATTAAGAAAAAGAAATCTTTTATTAATATTCTCAATTACTTCCATCATTAATGTTTCTGTTGGAGTGTAAGCCATTTTTTAACTCTTTGGTTTTTGGGTAAAGGTTTTATTTGTTTCAGTTGGTGGAGTTGTTGAAAGTCCGCCTTTTGTGTTTTTTGCTTTATCTAAAGATTCAACAACAACTTTTAAAACTTTAATACCTAAATCTATTTTACTTGCAATTGGTGGAGGAAGTAAAAACAATAATGGAGGATATGCAGAAGCTAGAACTAAAAGAATAGTTTGATAATTATTTGTAAAGAATTCCATTAGTAAACTCCATCACACATAATTTTAGATAAATACTCACTTCTTAAAAGTCCATTATTGTGAGACTTTCCGTCCATTAAATCGTATTCTAAGAAGTCACGATGCCATTTTGAGTTAAGCATTTCTTCACTTGCATTGATAAAGTCTGATTTTTCCATAAATTTTAGAGTATTTTTAAACTCTAGCAAGTGAGATACACCCATGTTATAAGCCATTTCTATGAGGACATTTTGTCTAATATCATCTAAGTTATGAAAGAATTTGATTTTATCTTCTAACTCTAGTTTAATGTCTAATAAATCCCTTTCAAGCATTGTGTCTGCTTCAATCATTGTTATTCCTCTATCATCTAAATTACGACCCCAACCAATTGTATGTTTTTGTTTTGGGCAAAGATAAACTTTTAACTTTACATTTTCACTTTTCTTTACTGATTGTTTTAATTTGTTTAAATCCATTTTTATAAATCCTTTAATGATTTTAAATATTTTTTTGTAGCGTTATAGCTACGACCTGTAAGCTTTGATATTGAATTTGCATTAATAGTAATTGTTTTATGATTATTAGTTTCCCCCTCTCTTTGTAAGATTAAATCTGATACAGCTTTTATAATGTCGTATTGAATAGGATTAACTTTTAAAATAATTTGATTATGCGACATTGTTAAGCCTTTTTTCTCTTTCTCTTTTTTCTTTTTTTAGTGATTTTGCTTTTTGTAGTCTTTTGTGAAATTGTTCAAATGCTTCAAAAGTTGTAATATCATTATCAAAAATTGTAAAAGTATTAAAGATATGTTTGAATACATCTTTATTAAAATCGCTGAATCCATCAACTGGCACACCATTAGAATTTAAATTTGTATTAACTAAATTTACATAATCAAGGGTTTTTATTCGAGCTTCATCAACTAATGAATAACCTTTTTTATCTATGTTTTCACGATTGAGTTGAGAAACTCTTTGGGATAATTCATCGACGGAGAATGAACCTCTTCCATATTTAACCATGGTAGAAAAAACGCCTTTTATTGCATTATCTACATAAGCTATTTCAGGGCGTGTGATGTTTTTATAGGTAGAAATTGAAGCACCCGTATAACCATGCCAAGTGTCTATAAATTCCCATGTTGGATTAATATCTGCTCTTTGAAATGTTTTTTTAACTGCTAATTTTGTAAGTGGTTTTTTAACACCATTTTTTAAAACACGATATTTTCGAATCATATCAAACACATAGTAATCATCTATATTGAGATAATTAAATGATTTAATACAATATTCCCAAATAGAGGGAATAGCATTTAATACGTTTGTGAAACCATCTAAAAGACCGTTTTTATCATCTACCAAATGTTTTAACTTTTCTCTTCTTAATTGAAATTCAATACGCCAAACTGTTTTATATTCATTATAAGTTGGTATTTGTTCCCATTTTAGAGGTTTAATAAATCCTTTATCTTTGAATTTATTTATTTCTCTTGTTTTATCATAGATTCTAAGCATGAAGTTACCTGAACCTAAAACAAGACCTGAAAATTCTTGACCCTCTAAGTGAATTGAATTTGACGGATCATAATCATTCTCAATTGATTTTTTTCTAGCACGAGTTTTAAATTTGTACATATCTAAAGGATTAAAGTCAGCTCCTTGAATATCACAGCATAAATGTAATTCAGATATTTTGATTCTATAAAAGTCTAAAAGATTTCTTTGAACAAAGCTATTAATAAATTTACAGCAATTAATATGACCCTCACGAGCTAGATATTCAGCTCTTATTTCTACTTTAAGACATGGATTATTAAAACTGCTAAATCTTTTCATAGAGATTGAAAAGTCACCGTTTTTGATAGTAACTGCGAATCCTCTTATAGTAGAACTCATAAGATGGAATTTAACACCGTCTATCATTCTATAAATGAATCTTTCATCTTTATTATCTGATATTAGATTTTGAGCAGAAAGTTTTAATTCTTTTAATTCATCTATTAAAGTATTATAATTATTTAAATTAGAAGTTGTAATTTGTTGTACTGGATAGTAATGTAGTTTTAAAGTGTCTACTGATTGATTTAGTTTTAAGAATTGTGATTTGTCCACTTTGACCCCCCTTGTTAAACCAGACGGGGAACGACCGTCCGATTTTTTTTTTTATCTATAATTGAAAAGCAGATTGTATTTTGATACCAGTATGAACATTTCCGAATGTTGAAACCTCTCCTACACGACCTACAAACAAATAATTTTCATTTGGTAATAATGTATCAAACAACTTTTCATCAATAGGGAATGTAGCTTCTCCACCTTTGTATGCGATAGTAACTTGATATTTATCTTTATAGAATCTTTGGTTACCTAAGTTATCCATAACTGGAACACCATCTTTCATTACTGCATTACCTTTTATTAATTCAGTATTTATAACTTCACCACCTAGTTTTACTTCATTTGCGTTTAGCTTTTTTAAGTAAGCTTTGAAATCATCTTTTTTCTCTACTTGTTTATCGAAGTCGATAACCTCTTCATTGTTTGTTGAACCAGTTTGAATTGCTACTCTGTTAGTTTTCTTTTCCATAATAATTTCCTTTTTGTTTTGTTTATTTTTTAAAGTTTTAAAAACTTAATAGAGCTTATTAATTAGAATAAGCTCAGTTAAATTTTATGTTTGAATTTTCTTTTTTTTCTAATCTCTAGATATTCAATATGTTTTCTTTTTGAATAAACTAAAAGAGCACGAGGTATTTCGTGAATAGCTTCATCAATAAGAGAATCTATATCTCTACCTAGAACAAGAGAAACAAGTTAAAAAATTGTATTTGTCATTTTTTTCCTTTTAATTGAAATTTAAAAAAGATTGATTTTCGTTTAATGGGATTACTTTTTGAGTAATAAATTGTTTTGGTGTCTTTGTTCTATTATCTGTATAAATAAAATGTGACATTATTGTATGTGGAAAAATTTCTTGAATTTTTAATTTAGTAAACAGATAATCAAAAGCTGTATAAGTTGTAATTTGTTTATATACAGAATCTTGACTATATTCACTTTTATTTTTTTGAAAATTTCTATTTATATTTTCTAAGTTTTTTAAAATTGTTTTATCTAATAAAAAAAGAGGTGATTCAATAAGAGTTTTTTTGAATGCATCATGATAAAAGAATTTAATTAGAATATTTATATTTTGAGGAAATTTTCTTGAAGCATCTAGTTTATTTATTTCTTTAAATCCTAGATGAACCAATTCAGTTGATTTTATTTCTTTTGATTGCCATGGTTTTTTATTTTTCATAAGAGACCTTTTTCAAATACTTTTTTTAGTTCTAGTAAATAATCAATTTTTGTACTCAAGACACCTTGAGTTATATTGCGTTCAGGAGTCAATCCTAAAATATTATAAGCAGTTCTTAACTCCATAGTTTTAATACCTCTTTTTAATATTCTTGAAGTTGATGTATAAGAGATTTTTTTTGATTCACAGTAAAGTTTTAAAGATTTTCCTTTTTCAAAAGAGTTTTTTAAATCTTTTAATTGTTGTATCATTATTTCTAATTTCATTTTTAATCCTAAATTCAAGTTTTATTAAATGGGGTTCGCCCCTTTTTTTACTGTTTAGGTGACAGCTTCTAACTTTTATAAATGAATTTTGCTCTTAATCTTTTTTAGCTTGATAGTTGGATTAATTTTAAAGAATTCTTTTCTTGTAACAATTAATTTAACTTTTGCAACAGTAAAAGAATCTTTAACTGGAACGACAACAAAATCATCAACTTTCAAACCAAAAACCAATAAAGGAATTTCATAACCATACATTTGCAAAGTATGAGAATCCCAATAAGAAACTAAAGCTGCTTTCATTTTTTACTCCTAAATTAAAGTTTTATTAAATGGGGTTCACCCCTTTTTTTGCTGTTTAGGTGAGAGGATTTAATTTCCACTTACTCAGATTTCCATTCACTCGATAACATTGTGTAAGCGAAGCCCCATAGTCAGAAAGCCAAGATATAATCATTTGATTTTCAAGTGTCGGGACGCTGTTTAGCTAAACGATACATTTCTAACTCTCAAATATTTGTTCAGCTTCTAACTTTTAATATTGAGGTTTTTTCTTTTTTCTTTTTTTTCTTTCCAAATATCGGGCCAAAGCCCTAATTTGGGTTTTCTTTTTTTTCTTTTTGCCTTACGGCTATTATTAGGCAATCTTTGGAGGAGTAGAAGAATAGTTTACGTTTTATGTAGATTGTGTGGCTAGGCATTTGTTTTCCTTATTTTAAATTAAATACATCTTTGAAATAAACTCTATGAGCCAAATCTTGTAATCTTCTATAACTTGATGGAGTTATTATGTCAGCAACAAATAATGTGAAAATAAATGAAGTAAAAGTATCAAAGGAAATCTTTTCATTCATTCTAATTGATTTTAACAAACGTCTAAAACCTAAATTTTTTTTAATTTCATTAATACTAACTCTTTTCATTTTATGGCCTTTTTTGTTGGTTTTGGTTTCTCTCTATATATAAAAGTATACTATATCATACTTTAATAATAGCTTAAGAAAGTATGCTATATCATACTTTTTTAAAATAAAGGAAGAATATGAAAATAATTTACAAAGAAATTGCCGAATTAACAGGAAAAACAGAAGCAGGAATAAAGTCAATGAAAAAAAACAACCCTGAACAATTAGAACTTTTAAAAATGGGTGCTTTATGCAAAAAATACAACATAACAACTAAGGAGCTTGAAAACATAGTTAATTTAAGAACTACACAAGAAAACCTTAATGAAACACTTTAAAAGTGTTTTATTAAAATTTCACTTACTCCCTTGACTATCCAACAGTCCTACTTAATCAAGGTTAGAATTTTTAGTCCGTCATCGTTTGTGTTGGTACGGATTGAGTTGTTAAATATCGCAAAGTTAAAAACTTCTATTAATCTAATGTTTTGGGTTAGACTAATAGAAACTTTTTATTTATTAGTTTCTATGATTCTATTTTCAAAGGTAATTAGGAATTCTCTTAGGTTATAAGAGATTTTTTTTAATTGTTCTTTTTCTAAATCATTAATATTCCCATCTTCTACAGCACTTAAAAAAGATTTTGCTAAATCTCCATTAGTTGCAGAAATATTTAAAAGTAAATTTTCAATAGAGTTAAAAAGGCTTTTTTCTTTTGCTGTATCTACACAAACAAAACCACATGATTGACAAAGAGAATCTAAGATTATTTTTTTATGTGTCAAATCTAGGTTTGAAAGTATTAATTCTAAATCTGTAATTTTTAAATTATGAGTAGTTTCAGATGGATTAATATATTTAGGATATTGACTTTCAGAGTATGGAAGAAATTTTGAAAAGAAACCATTTTTAAAACCAATTGAATTACAAAAAGAATTAATTGAATATTCTATTACTTTTAACAATTTTGAAGTTTCAGCAATTTTAAAGTATCCTAAAGGATTTTGTGAGGTTTGATTTTGCATTTTTTAACCTTTCAAATAAACAATTTATATGGAAATATACACAATATGTAAATCAATGTCAAGGGGTATAAAACATTTTATGAGAAATACAGAAGAAATAATTAACAGTTTAAAAGAAATTTTAAATTTAAAAAATGATATAGAATTAGCACAATACCTGAATATATCGGCAGGTGCAATACCAAATTGGAAAGCAAGAAATAAAATACCGTATGAAGAAATATTTACAATATGTGAGTTAAAAAGAATAGACCCAAACTATGTTTTTTATGGAAAGAAAAACGAAATTTTAAAAGAAAATATAAATTTTAAAGAAAAAATTATTGAAAATTTAGACAAATTAAATGATAAAGAGTTAAAATATTTCTATCATTGGACTTCAAGCGAAATTGCAAAAAAGGAATTATAGAAAGTGAAAAGAATTTTAATATTATTAACAATTGCATCAAGTTTATTATTTGCAGAAGATAAAACAATAACAATAAATGATGAAATTACATTTTATAATTTAGTAGGTAACGAACTAAACAAAATAGAAATGGTTTATAAATTAACAGCCGATGTAAAAATAAAAATAGATGAAAATGGAAATTTTAGTTATAAAATAATTAAAGAATCAGATATAACGAAACTTAATGAAGATTTAAAAATATTCTTAGATGAAAAAATAAAAATAAAATTCCCAAATCTAAAAAATAAACCATTTGAAACAAATGTAACATTCACACCTAAATCAAAAGAAACACAAATGAGAGCAGAAAGCTTAGAAAAATTAATTAAAAATAATAAAAAGAAAAAAATTGATGAAGAAAATAAACCAAAAGAAATGACTGAGGAAGAAGAACTAAAAAATATCAAAGAAATATTAAAGAATAAAAATCAATAAGAAGTGATAGCAGGAGGAGTGATTAAGTCCTCCTTTTTTTATTAATACAATCTAGTAACAAGTACTAAAAGTATTAATAACGCTATCACAAGTTTTACGTGCAATAAAAACTCCTTTTAAAGAAATTCCCCTAACCCTAAATTTTAAAAATCTAGCTAAACCACCCAGCAAAAAAAAAGGCAAGACCCGAAAGCCTTACCTCTGTATTTCCTTTATCAGGTAATCACTCCTGAAAAGTAGTTTTATTGCACTCAAACTTGAAAGAATTATATATAAATAGATTTTATTTGTCAATATATTTTAAATAAAAAAAAAGGCAAGACCCGAAAGTCCTACCTTTTCTACATTTTATTTTCAGGTCATCACTCCTGAAAGGGATATGTGTCAATAGAAAATTTTTAGGTAATCAATCCAAAAACTAACTATTATTTTATCAAGACAGTCTATCTTGAAAGGAACCTTTATTGCTTTATAAATCTGTGATACTAATATGTAATAAATTACACGAAAGAATTATATACAAGTAGATTTTATTTGTCAATATTATAAATATTTTTATATTGTATAAGTATTAAAAGGGTAGCTTTTTAGTGTGTCGTTTTTGTGTCAAATATTTTTAAAAACATTGATATTTTTACATATATCTTTAAAAATACTTTTTGTAGAAAGTGCGATTTTTTAAGATTCTTTACTTTTTTATATAAAAAATAAATAACAAACAATTAATCAAATTTTAGATAAAATCATTTCCTTTAATTATACAATGGAGTTATAAATGTTTGGAATGGGTTTTATGGAAATTTTATTAATTGCAATAGTTGCAATTATCGCACTGGGACCTGAAAAACTACCTACTGCAATGGTACAAATTGCAAAGTTTATCAACAAATTTAGAACAGGTCTTGCAGATGCTAAATCTACATTAGACAATGAACTTAATATTTCAGAAATGAAAGCAGAAGCTACTAAATTTAAATCTCAAATTGAAGAAACAAAAGCTTCTTTATCAATTGATACAAAAATTGATTTAGGATTAAAAGATATTATGAATGATGATTTAAATGTATCTTCTTCTAAAGAAAATAAAATTGAAGAACCAAAACAAGAAAAAGTTTCATTTAAAAAAGAGGATAAATTTAAAGTTAATTTAGATGAAAAAAAAGAGGATAATGCTTAATGTTTGAAGATTTAAAACCCCATATAGCGGACTTGAGAAAAAGGTTAGTTATATCTGCTCTTTCTGTTATTACAATGTTTTTTGTATGTTTTTCATTTTATGAACCTATATTAAACTGGATGATGGTTCCAGTTGAGGCTGTACTTCCTGCAAATTCTCAAATGGTTGCAGTTGAAATTCAAGAAACATTTTTCACAGCTTTAAAAGTTGCTTTTTTTGGTGGATTTATAATTTCCTTACCTGTTATATTTTGGCAATTATGGTTATTTTTAGCACCAGGACTTTACGATCACGAAAAAAAATTAGTTATTCCATTTGTACTTTTTGGAACAATTATGTTTTTAATTGGTGCATCATTTGCTTATTATATTGTTGTACCTTTAGGTTTTGATTTTTTAATTGCATTTGGTTCTGCTGTTGTTACAGTATTGCCTAGTATTGGAGCTTATGTTGATTTCTTTACAAAACTATTATTTGGATTTGGTATAGCTTTTGAATTGCCTGTAATTACTTTTTTCCTTGCAAAAATAGGTATTGTTGATGATAGAATGTTAAAAGACTTTTTTAGATATGCAGTTGTAATTATATTTGTTGTTGCAGCTCTTTTAACACCACCTGATGTTTTAAGTCAATTTTTGATGGCAGTACCTCTACTTTTACTTTATGGTGTTTCAATTTATATAGCAAAAGTGTTTAATCCTGCTCCTAAAGAAGAAGATGAAGATGAGGAAGAGTAAAATTGCTTGACCCATTAAAAACTTCAAGTTATGATTATAACTTACCAAAAGAGTTAATCGCAACTCATCCACTAAGCCCAGCAGACTCTGCTAGGCTTTTAGTTTACAATAGAGCTACAAATTCAATAATCCATACAACTTTTAAAAATCTAATGGATTTTTTACCAAATGAATTATCTGTTTTTCTAAATGATACAAAAGTTATAAAAGCTAGAATTTTTGGAACAAAAGAAACAGGTGGAAAAATAGAATTACTTCTTAACAAACCTTTATTTATGGATAGATACTTAGTAATGATAGGTGGAAAAGTAAGAGTTGGAACAAAACTCTTTTTCGATGAAAACCTAAATGCTGAAGTTTTAGAAGTAAATGAAGATGGAAGTCGTGTAGTACAATTTTTTCAAAATGATAAAAAATTAGATTTTTTAGAACTTGTTGATATTTTAAATAAAATTGGTCATTTGCCACTTCCTCCTTATATGAATAGAAGTGATGAAAAAAAAGATGAACAAGATTATCAAACTCTGTTTGCTAAAAATTATGGCGCAGTTGCAGCTCCAACAGCATCACTTCATTTTACACCTGAATTATTAGAAAAAATAAATTCAAAATATAGTCTGAATTATTTAACTTTACATGTTGGAGCTGGAACTTTTAAACCAGTTGATGTTGATGATATTTTAAATCATCCAATGCATAGTGAATATTTTGAAATAGGAATTGAAGCTAAAAAAGCTTTAGACAATGCTAGCAAAGTTCTAGCAGTTGGAACTACAGTTACAAGAACTGTTGAATACTATTCAAGAACAAATAAAATCCAAGGTGAATGTGATTTGTTTTTAAATCCAGCAAATAAACCAATAAAAGTTGATTATTTACTTACAAATTTTCACTTACCAAAATCTACACTTATTATGCTTGTTGCATCATTCGTAGGATTAGAAAAAACACTTGAAATTTACCATGAAGCCATAAAAGAGAACTATAGATTTTACTCTTATGGTGATGGTATGTTAATTATATAAAAAGGAATAAATTAATATGGCATATTATGTATTATTTGATACAGAAACTACAGGAAATCAAGAAGATGACAAAGTTATCCAATTTGGAGCAATGATTGTTGACAAATCAGGAAAAGTTGAAGCTTTTGATGAATTATGTTCAAGTGATGTTCAAATAAAACTTGAAGCTATGGAAGTTCACAATATTACACCTGATTTATTAGTAGGGAAACCAAAAGCAATTGAAACAAACTTTTATAAAAAACTTGAAGAGTTAAATTCAAATGAAAATTATCTAATAGCTCACAATATCTCTTTTGATATGGGAATGATAAAAAAAGAGGGATTTGTAAATCAATATCAA
>JAQTXA010000008.1:106895-107417 GCA_028689025.1 Aliarcobacter sp. | reverse complement strand
GTAGCTTCAATAAGTGGTGGAGGATTTGCAAGTGTAGATAGTACAGCAACAGCGAATGTGACGGTAACAGATACAGTAGATACAACAAGTGTAAGTGTAACAACATCAGATGTAAATGAAGATGCAGATTCTGTAACATTTAATTTCCAAACTTCAAATGCACCAGACGCTGGAAGAGCAGCGAGTTTAACAATAACATTAAATGGTGTAGAACAGACAGTTGATTTAGATGCGACAGGAAAAGGTACATTAGTAGTAAATACAAAAGATTCAGATGTATATAATGATTCACAATCATATGAAGTAGTAGTAACTTCTATTAATGGAGGGAACTTTGAAGCAACTTCAGTAGTAGATGCTAATGCAGTAGCAAATGTGACGGATATTGATGCAATAGATAGTGTAAAAGTAAGATTGAGTACAAGTGGTGCAACAAGTGAAGATGGTGGTAGTATAACTTATACAGCAACTATTAATCATGCAGCAAAAAATGATGTAACAGTAACAACAGAACAAGGGGAT
>JAQTXA010000008.1:0-106795 GCA_028689025.1 Aliarcobacter sp. | reverse complement strand
GAAACAGATTCAATTACAAATAAAATCACAGGGGTGTCAGAAGCTAATGCTGGAGCAGATGGAAGCTTTGAGAATTTAACATATAGTGGGAAAGTAGTTTCTAATATAATTAATGATGACTCAGATAGTGTAAAAGTAAGATTGAGTACAAGTGGTGCAACAAGTGAAGATGGTGGTAGTATAACTTATACAGCAACTATTAATCATGCAGCAAAAAATGATGTAACAGTAACAACAGAACAAGGGGATATTGTAATTCTTGCAAAAGGTACATTATTAGATGGTGGTGGAGTAGCTGATGGATTAAGTGGAACATTAACTATCGATGTAAATAGAGATGATGTATATAATGAAACAGATTCAATTACAAATAAAATCACAGGGGTGTCAGAAGCTAATGCTGGAGCAGATGGAAGCTTTGAGAATTTAACATATAGTGGGAAAGTAGTTTCTAATATAATTAATGATGACTCAGATATAACAACTGCAACAATAACAGTAAATATAACAAATTCAGAATCTGCAGTTATTACTGTTCAAATGTCAAATGTACCAGATCCAACTACATATGACCCAGATAATAAACCAGTTGTTTATGTAAAACTTGATGGTTCAGATAGTTTAATTGGGATAGAGATAAATGATTCAGGGTATGGAACAAAAACAATAAATGATATATCACCATATATAAATACTACAGATAATTTATTAACAGTTTCATATAACAGTATAGTTGGTGGTAATTATGAACTAGTAGAAGGGAATGTAATTACTGATAATATTCCAATTATTGTAACTCCTCAAATTGGTGAAGATGCTGCTGTTACTGGAGATATACAAATTGGTACAGAAGTTACTGGTTCATTGAATTTCACTTTTGGTTCTGATGGAGCTTCAACAACAAATCCAGTTACTATTTCATATAATGGTGCATTAGGTGCTGCAACAACTACTTCAACAAGTGGAATTACTACAATTGCAGCAAATGATGGTACTTGGACTTTAGTAATAAATGAAACAACAGGTGCTTATACATTTACGCAAAATTCAGCATATACTCATCCTGATGGAGTAGATAGTGTTAGTGGATTAGTAACTGTAACAATTACTGATGCAGATGGTGATAGTACTTCTACACAATTAGAATTAAAAATTACAGATGATATTCCAAGCGTTACAGTAGATGATTTATATGTAAATAGAAGCATTGGATTAACTACTGATGGAGTAATTACATTTGATAGTGGAGCAGATAGTGTAGATCTTGTTCACTTTATAAATAATGGTGATAGTAAATTGACATGGGTAGGTATGGATGATGCTAAATTTGATTTTACAGAAACATCATCAACGGATACATCAAAAACTTTTTCTGCGACATATCTAGATGCAAATAATGTAGAGCAAACATATTTTAGTGTAACAGTTAATAATGATGGAACATATGATTTCAATTTATTACAGCCCGCACCTACAATTGTTACTCCATCTGGAGAATTATTTGGTGGTTTAGAATTAAATTCAGCTGGAACTGAAGCCTATATTTCAAGTGATAATTTTGGTGGAGCATTTGATGTTTTAATTACTGGATATAGAAATGGTACACAAACTTATTTAATTCAAAATGATGCAATAGGTGTTGCAGGAAATACTATAAATAAAAATGGTGATACAATGAAATTTGATATCAGACAACAAAGTGGCTATTCAAATTCTACACTTTCATCATTTACAATTATAGCTGATGCAAAAGAGGCAGGTATAAAAACAACAAGTGATGTTGCTTTGACTTTATATTATACAGATGGTAGTTCATCATCTGTATATGGTGATATTACAAGTAATATAGTTGATGGTAAAGCAGTTTCATACAATATTGACTTTGATATTAATACGTCTAAAGTTTTAGATTATGTTATTTTAGATCCAGTAGATTGTGGTTTAAAAGTAACAGGAATTAGTATGGATTATACAACAACAATAGACCCATCGGATATTCCACTTCAATTTAATCTTGAAGGAGAAGATTCAGATGGAGATGCTGCAACTGCTAATTTTAATGTAATATTAATGTCTGGTACAGAGGGGAATGACACTATTACTACAGGTTCAGATGATAGTTCTATAAGTGGAGGAGCTGGAGATGATTATTTAGATGGTGGAGCAGGAAAAGATGCACTTTATGGTGGAGCAGGGGATGATACTCTAGTATTTGATAAAAATGATACAATCATTGATGGTGGAACTGGTAACGATACTCTTGTATTAGGTTCAAATGACAATATAGATTTTTCTGCATTGGATAATCCAATAATCAAAAATATAGAATCAATAGATTTAACAGCAGGAAATCATAGTCTTACAAAATTAACTCTTCAAGATGTAATTGATATGACAGATGGTACAGATAAAACGTTAACAATTACTGGTAATGTTGGTGATACAGTTGAATTAACTGGAGGATGGACGCAAGCGGCTCCAACTACGATAGGTGCAGTTAATTATGATACATTTACACAGGATAGTGGGACTGATACTTATAGAGTGCTTGTTCATCCTGATATTGACACAACAAACTAAGAAACTATAAACACCTAACTTTTAAAAAAGTTAGGTGTTCTATTTTAAATAACTTATTTCCACTTTTTCTGAGTAATAATCACACTTTTATCTTGATTTATTAAAGTAAGTTCTTCATCACTAATATTACATTGTAAATTAATACTTCTTAATGCTAACTCTTCTAATGAATCATCTTCAAATTCAAGATGAATTACTGATAGATTTTTAAATCGAGTAATATTGTTTTCTAGTTGCTTAAACCAAGGAGATGCCATATTTTCTTGATAGGTATAAATAATAACTTTTTCTGAACGACCACAGGCTTTTTTGATACGTTTTTCATCTGGTTGTCCTAAATCTATCCATAGTTTAATACTTCCATCAAAATCTTTTTCCCATAAATCAGGTTCATCATCTTGTGAAATACCTTTGCAAAATACCAATTCTTCACTTGCATTAAGTATAAATGCAACTACACGAGCCATTAATCGAAGCTCTGTTTCAGATGGATGAAGTGCTAAAGTTAAATTATGATCATTATAGTAATGTGAATCCATATTAGCTATATTTAAAAGTGCTTTATGGATGGTTGCTTTAGCCATATAAATCCTTGTTTTATTTTTGATTATGTTTTGTGCGCAATTATATCTGCTTATTAAATTATTGCGATTAAATTGGCTTGGCATAAAGGAAATGGTTAAAAAAGTTAATCTTTTGAAAGATAATGTGTAAGAATCTTATTTTTTGATTATATGATTATTTTTTTAATAATAAACTAAAATAAATTCTCTATTTATCGTGTCTTTATGATACAAAATAATATTATTAACATTATAGTATTTAGATTATTTGGCGGTAATAATTAAAAAGTTTTATATAATGGCAGTAAATTATTTTTAGGCAAATATATGCGTAGTTTACAGAATATCAAACGAAGTATCATTTTAATATCTTTTTTCACTATTATTTTACTGGGTGGTATAATTTCATTTAGTCATGTTAAGTTTATAGAAGATGATATTAAAAAAGATGTCAATTCAAAAATGGAATTTATACATAAAAATTATAATCTTTTTTTAGAGGAACTTAATAGAGATATTTTCATAAAATCAAAATGGTTACTAGATTCAAAAAACGTTAAAAAAAGTTTTAATGATAGAAATAGGGAAGAGTTATATTCAATAATTAAAAATGATTTTGATTTGATGGTTCAGCAAAATCCTTATTTAAAAATAATGACTTTTAGACTAACTGATGGTTCTACTTTTCTTAGAGTACATAAACCAGAAATGTATGGAGATAAGTTAGAAAGTAATAGAAAAATAATATTTGATACAATTGAGACACAAAAAGTTCAATATGGTTTTGAAGTTGGAAAACTAAGTATGACTTTTCGAGTTGTAATACCAATTTTTTATAATAATAATTTCATTGGAGTAGTTGAACTAGGTGTTGAACCAGAATATATAATAAATGAAATTCATGAAATTTTTAATATTAAAGCAGCATTGTTTATAAAAGATAACAAAGAAATATTCCTTGATAAAACTAATCTAAAACAAAAAGCTAATTGGGTATTAACAAGAGGAGATGAACTATTCTTTGAAAATATTGATTTAAATAAAGAATTAAATCAATTGGAATATGAAAACCAAACATATTATGTAGAACAAAATTTAAATTTATTTGATAATAAGAAAAATGTTGTAGGAAAATTCTTAATAGCTTTTAATATACAGCAATATTTAGATGATCAGTATTTTATTATCAAAAGAAATTTATTGATACTTCTTGTCTTTTTTATTATATTTAGTTTTGTACTTAAATTTAGTTTTGATTATTATATTAATAAAATCGAATCTACAAATAAAGACTTAGAAAAACAAAATTTAAAATTAGAAAAACAAAAAGCCCAACTAGAAGAAGCCCAAAATATATCTAAATTAGGTTCTTGGACTTTTGATATTCAAACTAATAAATTAACTTGGTCAGATCAAGTTTATAAAATTTTCGAGATTGATAAATTAGAATTTAAATCTTCTTATGAACTTTTTTTAAGTCTAACTCATCCTGATGATAAACAAATAGTTACGGATACATATCGAAGCTCTTTAGATTCAAAAGAGTCAAATAGTATTGTTCATAGATTACTTATGAAAGATGGGCGTATTAAATGGCTAAAAGAAGAGTGGGAAACAAAATTCGATTTAGATGATAAACCTTATTTATCTATAGGAACAGTTCAAGATGTTACTCTTTTAGAAAATAAAAACATTGAAATAAATCAAGAAAAACTGCTTTTAAAAACTATAATAGATTCTCTTCCAATTAGAATATTTTGGAAAAACAGAGATGGTGAATATTTAGGAGCTAATAAAGTATTTTTAAAAGATGCTAACTTAAAATATGAGTCTGAACTTATTGGAAAAAATGATTATCAAATGGTATGGAAAGAACAAGCAGAATTATATAGAACAGATGACTTAACTGTAATGAATAGTGAAATAGCAAAAGTAAATATTATAGAAGAACAAACTCAAGCCGATGGAAATACGATTGCCCTTGAAACATCAAAAATACCACTAAGAGATTTAGATGATAAAGTAATAGGAATAATAGGACTTTATCAAGATATTACAGAGCGAAAAAAAATAGCTTTAGAGCTTGAAGAATTAAATAATAATTTATCACAAAAAGTAGCTGAAAAAACAAATGAATTATATCTTGCTAAAGAAAAAGCAGAAGATGCTACAAAAGCTAAGAGTTACTTTTTAGCAAATATGTCCCATGAGATAAGAACACCTATGAATGGAATTGTAGGAATGTCTCATTTGATACTTAATACAAATTTAGATAATAAACAAAGAAACTATATAAATAAAATTCAATCATCTGCAAACAATCTTCTGGGAATAATAAATGATATATTAGATATTAGTAAAATAGAAGCTGGAAAATTAGAGATTGAAAAAGTGAATTTTGAACTATTCAAAGTTGTAGAGAGTGTGGTTAATTTAATTGAATTAAAAGCTTATGAAAAAAACCTTGATGTAATAGTTGATTATTATCCTGAAATTGAAAAAAACTTTTATGGAGATAGTTTAAGAATCAATCAAATATTAACAAACTTACTTTCAAATGCAGTTAAATTTACAAACGAGGGTGAAGTAGGATTACTTATCAAAAATGGTTCTTTAGGAAAAATTAGATTTGAAGTTTATGATACGGGAATTGGTCTAAAACCAGAGCAAATGGAAAAAATCTTTGATTCTTTTACCCAAGCTGATTTAACAACAACTAAAAAATATGGTGGAACTGGATTAGGTTTATCAATTACAAAACAATTAGTTGAACTTATGAATGGAGAGATTTGGCTAGAAAGCCAAGAGGGAAAAGGAAGTAGATTTATATTTGAAATCGAACTTCAAAAATATGAAAAGAAAATTCCATTTACTCTGTTTAATGGAAAAAAAGTATTAATAGTTGATGATTGTAGTAGTTGGTTAGGAATACTTGACCATTTAATGCAATCTTTTGGATTGGATGTGCAACTTGCACAAAGTGGAAAAGAAGCAATAGAGATATTAAAAAATAATTCTAAAGAGTTTGATTTAATATTGGTTGATTGGAATATGCCAGAAATGGATGGTATTACGACTTGTAAGATTATTGAAACTGAGTTAAATATTAATACTAATAAAATTATTTTAATAAGTGCATACTCTTTAGAAACAATATCTGAATCATTAAATGAGGCAAAAATTGATAAATATATCCATAAACCAGTAAATCCTTCAATCCTTAATGATATGTTATGTGAGATTTTCTTAGGTCAAATAAATACAATCAGAATAAAACATGATATTGAAAAAAATAAATTAATTCATGAAATAAAAACTTTGTCAGGTAGTAAAATCTTATTAGTAGAAGATAATGAAATTAACAAAGAGATAATAATTGACCTTTTAGCTGATAGTGGAATTCTTATAGATGTTGCCTCAAATGGTTTAGAAGCTATTAAAAAATTTAAAGAGAATAATTATGAACTTATTTTCATGGACATTCAAATGCCAATATTAGATGGATATGAAGCAACAAAAGAGATAAGAAAGCTAAATCAAACAATTCCAATAGTTGCACTAACCGCAAATGCTATGACAGAAGATATCGAAAAAACTAAAATAGCAGGAATGAATAAACACTTAAATAAACCTATAGAAATAGAAAAACTATATGAAACTCTATTGGAATTTTTATCTAAAAAAAGAGAACTTACAAATGAAGATAAAGTTTTTTTAGATAATACAACAGATACTTTACCAGATTTTAAAACAGTGGATAAAAAGTATGGTTTAAAATTAGTGTTAAATATTGAAAGCGCTTATAAAAAGATTTTATTAGGTTTAGTAAAATATAAAAATCTAGATTTTAAAAGTTTAAATGATGAAGAGTTAAAAAGAACTATTCATTCCCTAAAAGGATTGTGTGGAAGTGCTGGAGCGTTAGATGTGGCTGAGCTGGCAAAAGATATTGAAAAATCATTTGAGCAAGAAAAACTTGAACTTTTTAAAATGAAACTAAATGAAATAATTGATGAAGTAGAATCAAAATTAATTGTTGAAGATATTACTAGCCAAGATGATAAAAAAGAGTTATCAGACTTTTTAAAAATAGAACTTTTCAAAAATCTAAAAGAGGCTTTATCAACTAGAAGATTAAAAAAAGTTACACCAATAATTGAAGAAATAGAGCAGTTTAAACTGAGTGAAGATGATAGAATCCTATTAAATAAAATAAATGAATATGTAGAAAAATTTAAATTCAAAGAGGCAATGGAATTATTATGACGAATACGCAAAAAACAATTTTAATTGTTGATGATACAGATACAAATATTCATGTCTTAATGGAATTATTGGATGATAAATATGATATTTTAGCTTCATTAAATGGTTATGATGCCCTTGAAATTATAAATGAAGAACATATTGATTTGATTTTATTAGATATTATGATGCCTTTAATTGATGGTTATGAATTGTGTGAAAGATTAAAAGAGAATCCAAAAACAAAAGATATTCCAATAATATTTATAACAGCAAAAACAGATGAGGATTCAATAGAAAAAGCTTATGAAGTTGGCGGTGTAGATTATATTACCAAACCTTTTAAAGCAAGAGAAGTATTATCAAGAATAAATACTCACCTTTTATTATCTCAGCAAAAAATAACATTAGAACACTCATTAGAAGAGAATATAATACTTCTAAATCAATATAAACAAGTAGTTGATGAGAGTTCTTTAGTTTCAAAAACAGATTTAATAGGAAGAATAATTTATGCCAATGATGAGTTTGCTAAAACATCAGGATATACAAAAGAAGAACTTATAGGTAAATCACAAAATATAGTAAGACATCCAGATGTACCAAATAGTGTATATAAAGATATGTGGCATACTATTCAAAATAAGAAAATTTGGAGAGGTGAAGTAAAAAATAGAAAAAAAGATGGTAGTTATTATGTTGTTTTTGCAATAGTAATGCCAATTCTAGATTTGGATGGAAATATTAAAGAGTATATAAGTGTACGACATGATATAACAGATCTTTATAACCTAAAACATGAAATTGTCGAAACCCAAAAAGAGGTAGTATTTACAATGGGTGCTATTGGAGAGACAAGAAGTAAAGAGACAGGAAATCATGTAAAAAGAGTTGCGGAATACTCAAGAATATTTGCAAAATATTCTAATTTAAGTGATGAAGAGATAGAACTTTTAGTTGATGCTTCACCAATGCATGATATTGGGAAAATTGCAATTCCTGATAATATTTTACATAAACCAGCAAAATTAGATAATGAAGAGTTTAAAATCATGCGAACCCACGCTGAACTTGGATATACAATGCTAAATCACTCAAATAGACCACTTTTAAAAACAGCAGCAATAATTGCACTAGAACATCATGAAAGATGGGATGGGAAAGGGTATCCAAAGTATTTAAAAGGTGATGAGATTTCTATTCAAGGACGAATCACAGCAATTGCCGATGTATTTGATGCCTTGGGTAGCCAAAGATGTTATAAAGATGCCTGGTGCGATGAAGATATTTTTGAATATTTTAAACAAGAAAAAGCAAAACAATTTGACCCAGAGCTTGTTGATATATTTTTTAAATATTTAGATGAGTTTTTATCAATAAGAGAGAAATTTATTGATGTCTAAGAATTCGTTGATATTTCATTGAAAAATTGTATAATCGTAAATTCATTAAAAATAAAATCATATAAACTCATATTATAAGGTCTGTAAATGTCACAACAAAATTTTCAAAAATATTTCATAATTTATTTCATAATATTTGGAATAGTTATATCTTCTTTTGGTTCAATAACTAGTTATATGTTTCAAATTAATGATATTCATAAAAGTACAAATAAAAAAGCGCAAGAAATATTTGAAATAAAAATAGAGACAATATTAAAACCAGCCCTTAAAAATATGAATGATGTTGTTCTATCACTTGCCAATAATGAGACTATTTTAGAATTTATGTGTACAAACAACTCCCATAAAGAAAAGGAACTTGAACAGATTTTTTTAGCAATTACAAGTTCACAAGATAAAATTATGCAAGCAAGACTTCTTTCAAAAGATGGAAAAGAGATTATTAGAGTTGATAGAAATAAAGAAAATGGTCAAGCATTTCTTGTAGGAAAAGAAAAACTTCAAGATAAAAGTTCTAGGGATTATTTTCAAGAAGTCTCAAAAATGACAAAACAAACAATATGGCATTCAAAACTTGATTTAAATATAGAAAATGGAAAAGTAGAAATTCCACACAAACCAACTATAAGAATAGCAATGCCTCTTTTTGAAAATAGTGATTTTATTGGTATGGTTATTATTAATCTACTTGCAGATGATTTATTAACTTCTATTGGTAAGTCTTCTGCATTCGAGCATTTTATAATAGATAAAGATAATAACTATATTTTACATCCAAATGATCATTTTTCATTTAATAAATATAAAGAGATAAAAAGAGATTTAAAAGAAGATTTTCCAAATGGCTTAGATGCAGAAGGTATTTATAGTTTTCCTCTTGGGAATATTTTTAGTAATGACAATGCTATTTTTGTTTTAAAAACAAAAGGTGAATATGAAAAAAGTTTAATAGATGCAAAAATAAAAACAGCAGTTATCGTTTTTCTTCTGACAATTATTTTAAGTTTTATACTTGCCATTTATATTGCAAAAGGTCCAATAAAACTTCAAAATGCACTATTAAAAGCCCATGATAAATTAAATGAATTTGCTTCAATAATAGATAAATATATAATAACAGCAACTACAAAAAAAGACAGCACAATTATTAGTGTAAGTAGCGCATTTGTTGAATCTTCTGGTTATTCAAAAGATGAACTTATTGGACAAAAGATGAATATAATAAACTATCCAGATAAAGAAAAAAACTTTTTCAAAGAGTTGTGGGATTCTATTTTAAATGGAAAAACATGGAATAGTGAGATTAAAAATAAAAGAAAAGATGGGGAAGCTTATTGGCTTGAACAACGTATTATTCCAACACTCAATGAAGATAATGAGATAGAAACTTTTGTAACTTTAGGTGTAGATATTACTGCAAAAAAACAACTTGAAGAGCTAGCTTCAATAGATAAATTAACTGGACTGTATAACAGACGAATGATTGATGAATTTATTAATATAGAAGTTGAAACACACAAAAGAAATCCTTATGATGGATTATCAGTGATTATGATAGATATTGATTATTTTAAAAAAGTAAATGATACTTATGGACATCAAACAGGAGATATGGTTTTAATACAAACTGCAAAACTTATGATGGAGAATAGTAGAAAATCTGATATTAAAGGAAGATTTGGAGGAGAAGAGTTTATTATTATTTGTCCCCAAACCACAGCTGAATCAGCTCTCCGATTAGCAGAAAAAATTAGAATTGCAATTGAAAGTTTTAAATTTGAAGAAGTTGGATATAAAACAATAAGTTTAGGTATATCAACATTTGAAGATAATGATACCGTTGAATCTTTAATCAAAAAAGCAGATACAGCCCTTTATGAAGCAAAAAATAGCGGTAGAAATAAATCTGTTATTTTTAAATAAACAATAATTAATACAATAGTTCTAAAAGAGATATGATTGGGAAATAAAACTTTTCAAATTGATGCAAATATTTTACCTAATAAAAAAAAGAGTAATAATCCTACAAATAAATCTAATAATAGTAAGAAACCTAAAAAGAAAAATAGTTTTTTTCTAATAGGTTTTATTCTTTTTGTTCTAGTACTAATAGGATTGATATTTTGGATTAGAAACTTTAACGATAATCTAATAAAAGATTTCTCAAATGGGAAAATTATTGTTTGTAAAGATAGATTAGTTTCAAAAGAGTTATCTTATACATATAATAAAAATGAAAATGCTTTTATAAATAGAAAAGAGGGACTGTTTTTTAGTATTTATTATTGTTCGGATTTTGATAAATAATAGACTAAATAAACAAATAAGTATAAGAAATAATGACAATAGTGCTATATTGCAACTATAATTTAAAATATAGGATTAAATTGTTTAAAATAAAAAAAAATATTCTTTTATTAATATCTTTAACATCTCTAGAAGCAAGTGAAAGTTTTTCAATTTTGCCAAAAGTTGATTTAGCTATATTTTTTGATGAAAATGACAAAAACTATTCATCTCTTGGAAAAATTGTTAAACAAAAAGAGTCTTTAAACTATTCAAGTAGTGTATTTGGTGGAGATGTGGGCATTAGTGCTAAATCAGATGATTTAGAGTTTGTATTACAAGGTAGTGGAACTACTAGCATACAAAATCGTTCAAAAGATGATGAAAAAATAAATGCTCCATATTTTGACAATGATAGAAAAGATTTTTTTTATCTATCAAATATCTATTTATCAAAACAATTTGATGATGTAAATCTGAAAATTGGAAGACAAAAATATAACAATGAGCTTGTTAATTTAAATAAAAGAGTAACTACAAATCAATATGAAGGAATTTATTTAGATTACAAAAAAGATTTATTTAAAATAAACTCTTTCTATTTTGATAAAGTGGCTTCTTCAACTGTTGCTAATAATGTTCCTTTTAATCACAATTATGGTGTTATGGGATATGGAAAAGGTTATAAAGTTGGTGAATTTGTTTCTGTTTCTGAACATATTTCAAATAAAGATTATGATATAAATGGAGCAATTGTAAGTGATATTACCTATGGTGATTTAAATAACAATATAAATATTCAAAATCTATATGTAGATGATTTTTTTGATACTTTTGATATATCAAGTAAACTAAATTTAGTATATGGAGATTTTAATATTACTCCAAGAATAGGGTATATCAAACAAGTTGATGTGGGTGAGAATTACTACTCTTATGATTATAACCATAAAAAAATAGATGCAAGTATGTATCAATCATCTTTAAGATTTAGATATAAAGATGTTTTTACTACTTTTAAGTATGCTTCATCTTCAAGTGATAAAGATAGTGTTTTAAATGGAACTTTTATATCACCATTTTCAAATAAACTAGGTTGGATAATAGGACCTCAAACTGGACACTCTTTTATTGCCGATACTATTTCAAAAGAGTTTTTAGCAGGGGTGAATTTTGATATTTTTAGTAAAAAAAGTGTTTTTCTAATTTCATCAATTTACTATGATATAGGTGCAAATAATGGTTTATCAAATAGAAGTTTAGATACAAGAGAAAAATATATTTATTTAAATACTATTGTAAATAAAAATCTTAATTTAACTATTCAGTATTCTATTGCAAAAAATATTGATATTATCACAGAAGATAGTGATAATTTTCGTGCATATATAAATTATAACTTTTAATAGTTATTCCCAAAAATAAACTATAAAACCAAGCCAAATTAAAAATGTAATTATTATGCTAAGAAGAACGGCAAAGGCAGATATATCTTTTGCATGTTTTGCTAAAATATGATAATCCTCATTTACCAAATCAACAACTTTTTCCATACTTGTATTAAAAGCTTCTGCAATTATTGGTAAAAATAAAGAAGCAAATAAAAATATTTTACTCCAAAGTGGATAGGGCAATAAAAACAAGATTATTGTAAAAATTATAAAAAATGATATTTCTATCTTAAAAGCTCTCTCTTTTAGTAACTCTTTTAAACCATCAATTGAGTATTTAAAATTATTTTTAAGACTATATTTTGGTTTCATTTTTTTCCTTGTTTTTAAATATAAAAATTAAATATATTAAACTAACCCACACTAAACCAAGCCCAATACCAGCAATTACATCACTTAAATAGTGTACATGTAAATATACTCTAGAAAATGAGATAACTAAAGGATAAGATATAAGAATAAGAACAAAACTTTTTTTATATTTTACTTTATCTTTAAAGATTAAGTATATACAAAAAGTTAAAGTAGTAGAAAGTGTAGCATGTCCTGAAGGAAAGGAATAACCACCAATTTCTATTATATTTGAAAGAGGTCGCTCTCTTTTAACTATCTCTTTAATTAATGCAAATAATAAACCGCTTCCTAACATTGATATTGTAAAAAAGATTATTTGTGGATACATTTTTTTATAAAATAAATAAACTAAAAATAGAATAGATATAAATATTATTTGAGATAAATTATTTAGCCAAGAGATAAAAACTATAATTTTGCTAAAAGTAGGGCTATATAAATTTGTAATATGTTCATAAACCCATAAATCAATTTTAGTAATTAATTCACTATTTAATACATCTTCTGTCATTTTAGCAAATAAATATAATCCTAAAATGTTTATCAAAATTAATTTCAAACTATCTTTTTTTAGAAAATCTATCATAATAGTTTTATACCTTTTTGTTAATTGATTTTGAGGAAGATATTATAATATAAAATAAGATGGAGTAATATTTCAAAACAAAATGATAAATTAACTCTATAAATCTATAAAACAATATTTGTAAGTTTATATCTAATATTTATTCCATAAGAGGTATTTTCATCATTATTATTTAGAACTACCTTATAAACTAATAATTCATCACTATTTAATTTTTGTTTTAGAGAAATATATGAATGCATATTAACTACATTTTCATTTTTTACCTCAAGATTATATTCATAATAATTATGTATAGAATAATATTCATTTAGTTTTTTATCTAATTTAATAAAATGTTTTAAATCTAATTTATTTGTTAAAGACTCCATAACACTTTGTCCTATAATGTAGTCGATATTATAAATATTCTTCCAAACTTTATTATAATCGAATCCTACTATATAATCAGTATTTGTATTTAATTTAAATCCTGTTTTACTTTTTAAATTTAAATAATCAAAAAGTCTAAATTGTGATTCTAAGATTAAGTTCATGGTGTCTTTTTTAAAGATTGATTTATTAGAAATATTTTTATTTGTATTAATTATTAAGTTTAGATTTCTTTTTGAAATTTTATAATTTTTACTTTTAGTATGTATTTTATTTCTAGAATTTATATTGTGATTATAATCATTTATTGAGTAGTTTGAAACAACATTTTGTTTTGATTTAGTTGGATTATTATAATTTAATTTACTACTTTTTCTAGCTAGAAATTTTTCTAATGAGATAGTATTACTTTCTTTATTTATATCTGCATATAAAAAAGAAGTAGAAAAGAATAATCCAAATAATATTAAGATTTTCATTTAAATACTCTCTATATCCTTATATTCTGATTCTGATAATTCTTTCATTTTTGTTTCAACAATATTTAAAAATTCTGTTCTAGTTTTTTCATCCATATTTTGTTGAATCATTTCTAATATATATTTAATACCATTTGCATTTATCTTTTTTACACTAGCTAAATAGTGTACATAAGAAATTTTTTTAACATCATCAATAGAATAAAGTTTTTTTGTTTTTCCTTCTTTTAAAGGTAATAAGTTTTTCTCTTCATACATTTTTAAAGTTCTTATTTTAGAATTTAATAATTCTGCAATACTACTTAGTGGCAATATATCTTTAGTATTGTCAATCAATGGCAATTTCTATCCTTTTTTATATTTATTTTACAATTTTATTGTTTAAATTACAATAATTTGTGTAATTTATTTACCTATTTAAGTTATATTTTTGTTTTTTATTGATATTCTAAAACACATTTTATGTAATTATTTTACATTATTTATGTAAAATAATTACAGATATATTAGAAAAGGAGATATTTTGTCCAGAAAGATAAAATTTAGTAAACCTAAAAAATCTCAAACTAAAGAGATAATAAAATTAGTAAAAGATACAAAAATATTAGATGTTAATTCTGAATATTTATACTATTTGCAAACTATTCATTTTAATGAATTTTGTTGTGTAGCTCTTGATGAAACTAAAAAAGACAAAGTTATAGGCTTTGTATCTGGCTATTTAATTCCAAATGAAAACTCTTTATTTATATGGCAAGTTGCTGTTGACGAAAAATATAGAGGTTTAGGATTGGCTCAAAGAATGATTTTAAAAATAGTAAATCGAAAATCAATCAAAAAAATCAATTTCATAAAAACTACAGTTTCACCAAGTAACCAATCATCAATTAGAGTTTTTGAAAAAGTTGCGAGTGAACTAAACACAAAAATAAAAAAACATAAATTTCTTAAAATGAAAGATTTCACAAACTCACATGAAGATGAACCAATGTATGTAATTGGCTCAATAAATAAAAAGGATAAATAATGAGAATTTTCGAAGATTTAGAATCAGAGGTAAGAGGATATATTAGAAGCTTTCCTACTATTTTTAAAAAAGCCAAAGGTGCAATATTAACTGATGAACAAGATGTTGAATATATAGATTTTTTTGCAGGTGCTGGAACACTAAATTATGGACATAATAATGAACATATTTCAAAAGCATTAATTGAATACTTACAACAAGATGGAATAGTCCATGGTCTAGATATGGCAACTACTGCTAAAAAAGAGTTTATTAGAACTTTTCAAGATCTTATTTTAAAACCAAGGAATTTAGAGTACAAACTACAATTTACTGGACCTACTGGAACTAACGCTGTTGAAACAGCACTAAAACTAGCAAGATTAGTTAAAAAAAGAAGTAATGTTATTGCTTTTACAAATGGTTATCATGGACTTTCACAAGGTTCTTTAGCAGTAACTGGAAATAATGAATATAGAGATGAGAGTTATATTAGTAGAACAAATGCTACATTTATGCCTTTTGATGGTTATTTTGGAGATTTCAATACCCTTGAATATCTTAGAAAATTTTTAATGGATGGAAGTAGTGGTGTTGATTTACCAGCTGCAATTATTGTTGAAACTATTCAGGGAGAAGGTGGAATAAATGTATCAAGTGCTAAATGGCTAAAAGAGTTAGAAACTATTTGTAAAGAATTTGATATTTTATTAATAATTGATGATATTCAAGTTGGAAACGGAAGAACAGCAGAGTTCTTCTCTTTTGAATTTGCAGGAATAAATCCAGATATGGTTGTTTTATCAAAATCAATTGGTGGTGGATTGCCTATGGCTTTATTGTTATTTAAATCAGATTTAGACCAATGGAAACCAGGAGAACATACAGGAACATTTAGAGGAAATAATTTAGCATTTGTTGCTTCAAGAGTTAGTTTAGAAAAATATTGGCAAAACGATGATTTAACTAATGTTGTTAAATATAAAGAAAAAATTCTAAGAAATAGACTTGAAGAAATTGCAAATAAATATTCTGATACTTTTGATATTGAAGTTAGAGGAAGAGGTTTAGTTTTTGGATTTGAGATAAAAAATGATCCAACAGTTGCGGGAGAATTATCTTCTTATGCATTTAATAATCAATTAATTATTGAAACTTGTGGTTCACAAGGACAAGTAGTTAAATTTTTACCGCCACTTTTAATTGATGAAAAACTTTTAATTGAAGGTCTAGATAGATTTGAAAAATCAATTGAACAATTAATTGAAAATAAACAAAAAAAATTAACACAGGAATTCTAATGATAGTAAGAGATATAAAAAACGTAATTGGTACTTCAAGAGAAATACATGCAAAAGATGGACAATGGCTTAGTAGAAGAATGTTATTAAAAGATGAAGGTATGGGCTTTTCTTTCCATGAAACAATTATAAAAGCAAATACAAAAACTCATATACATTATCAAAATCACCTTGAAGCAGTTTATTGTGTAGGTGGAAATGGAAAAATAGAAGATTTATCTACGGGTGAAACTCATGCATTATATGATGGTGTTATGTACGCACTTAATAATCATGATGAGCATAATTTGTATGGTGGAACAGAAGATATGAGAATGATTTGTGTTTTTAATCCACCAATAAAAGGAACAGAAAATCATGATGAAAATGGAGTATATCCTTTAGAAGACTAATTAAAATAATATAGGAGAAAAAATGAGAGAAGATTTATATCCAAGTAGAACTAATGAAGAAAAAATATTGCCAAGAGTTGACCCAACAATTTACTCAAAAAAAATTGTTGGAGAACACTCTTTAGATGAAAATGAATTAAAATATTATGAGGAAAATGGTTTTATAATGTTTCCCAATATGTTTTCTAAAAATGAAGTTGAAGAGTTGAAAAATGAATTAATAGAATTAGAAAATAATCAAAAATTAAGAGAAAAAGAAGAGTTGATTAGTGAGCCAGATAGTGAACAGTTAAGAACTATTTTTAATCAACATCTATTTAGTAAAGTTTACGACAAACTTTCAAAAGATAGTAGAATTTTAGATAAAGTTGAGCAAATTCTAGGAAGTGATGTTTATATACATCATGGAAGAATAAATATAAAAAGAGCTTACAAAGGGAAATCTTTTCCTTGGCATAGCGATTTCGAAACTTGGCATAGTGAAGATGGAATCCCTAATTGTAGATGTTTGTCTGCTTGGGTTATGTTAACTGATAATACTCAATTTAATGGGCCATTATATCTTTTAAAAGGTAGTCATAAACAATTTGTTTCTTGTCAAGGGCAAACACCAGATGATAATTATAAAAAATCATTAAAAAAACAAGAATATGGTGTGCCTAGTTTAGACTCTATTAAATCTATTTCTGTTGAAGATGATATGGTAGCAGCTCTTGGGAATGCAGGAACTTTAGTACTTCATGATGGAAATATAATACATGGAAGCCCTGATAATATATCTATAAGTGATAGAACTAATGCTTTTTTTGTATTTAACTCTGTAGAAAATAAACCTGAAAAACCATTTGCAGCAAAAAAATCAAGAGCAAGTTTTTTATGTTTAAAAGATTTTACACCAGTAAAAAATGAAGGATAATAAGCTATGAAAGTATGTAAGTTTGCAGGAAGCTCTCTTAAAGACTCTTCTCAAATAAAAAAAGTAATGAAATTATAAAAAATGAATGAAAATATAAGCAAGAACTCATATGTAGATAAATTCTCATTAAATCCAGTATCTTCACTATTTTTTGCAATAGCTTTTTTGGCTGTTGGTTATGGGATGATACTTACTTATGTAGGAGTATATCTTCAGAATTTAGGTGTAAACCAAGCTGTAATAGGGTTTATAAATGCTTCCTTTTTTTTAGGTGCTATTGCTTCTTCTATATTTAGTCAAAAAATTATTTCATCGGTAGGTCATATTCGTAGTTATGCTACATTTGCTTCATTAATGGTTATCTCTTTTTTAGTTCAAGCCTTATTTTTTAATGAGTATCTATGGGCATTTCTACGATTTTTATCAGGTTTTGCTTTTTATGCTCTTTTAATTATCATTGAAAGTTGGCTAAATGAAAAAAGTAGTCAAACTCATAGAGGTAAAGTACTTGCAATTTATACTATCATTTTTTATTTAGCAACCGCCGTAGGGCAATTGTTTTTAAATATTGAGGATGAAAATAGTACTTATATTATTTTTATTTTGGGTTCAATATTAATTTTAGCTTCAGTTCTTTTTATTTCTCTTACAAAAATAAAAGAGCCAATCTTAAAGCCTTTTGAAAAGTATAGTTTCCCTAAATTATATAATGTTGTACCATTAGCATTAATTGGAAGCTTTTTTGGAGGATTTTTTGTTGGAGGATTTTTTACAATGTTACCAATATATGTTACTTTAAAATACTCTTCAATAGAAGTAGTTTCATTATTTATGTCATTTTCTATAATAGCAGGATTATTTTCTCAATGGCCTATAGGTTTATTATCTGATAGATTTGGAAGAAGAAAATTAATCGCATTTAGTGGTTTTTATATTTTTATTTCTTGCCTGATTTTTATGTTTTTGCCTGATTCAATTTTTAATACTTATTTAATTGGTATTTTATTTGGATTTACAATTTTCTCAATTTATCCATTAGCTCTTGCAAGGGCTAATGACGTGGTTGACGAAAATAAAGATATTGTAGAAATTAGTAGAGCTTTACTCTTTACTTATGGACTAGGCTCTTTTATTGCTCCTATCTTTCTAGGAATAGGATTATCTTTTTATTCTGAATTTATTTTTATTATATTTGCTTTATTAGGATTATTTCTAGGATTTTATTCATTATCTAAAAAAAGAGTTGCAGATGATGATATGAGTGTATTTGTTAATATGCCAGTTGCTTCAGGATCTATAATTGTAGAATTAGATCCTAGAAAAGATTTGGATTATAAAAATTAGTAATGAAACATATTGAAATTAACAATAAATAGTTTTTTGAACTAATTAAATTTACTACGATTAGTTCATATGTTTTTTACCTATTTATAGATTGGAATTCCATCTTAAATATCTTACATTTAATTAATATATTTAAGTATCATCTATTTTCTGACATGTAGTAAATTAGTAGTTTTTTGAGGTTTATATATATACGAGAACTAAGAAGGATATTCTTTGTTCAATGTGGAATTCGTATATTGGAAATATTTTTATGGTTATTATTAGGAAAAATTTTCTAAAAATTTAATAATTTGTTTTGTTTCATTTTCAGAATAACTGTTTAATAATGATAAAGATTTTTCAATATGTGCATCTAATGATATTGTATTTATAGATTCAATATTTACAATACTTGCAATATTATCAATTTCAAAACTACATTTATCAAAATAAAGAATTATGGATTCATCATTAAATTTTATATAATCAAATTCTATGTTATTAGCAATAAAATGACTATTTTTATTTTTAATTTCTATTCTAATAGATGATTTTAATTTTAAAAGTTGAAGAATTGTTAAGAGGGAATATTTAGAAGTAGATGAATTATTTAAGGAAACTAATATTTTTGATAAAGTAATTCCCAATTCTTCTTTATCCTTCATAGATAAAAAATCTGACTTAATTGCATCTACAGTTTCAATAATATCGGCATAATCATCTTTTACTTCATAAGTATCATTAATTATTTCTTTTCCTTCATGCATAAGTATTATACGTTTAGATAACTCTTTAAACACTTTTGTATAGTTTTCTGTGTTTATTTTAATTGTTTCTGGTAACCGATATTTCTCATAGAAAGTTGATTTATTATTTTCTAATTGCAAAAAACCACGTTTTAAAAGATATTCAAAACCATAAGATATCTTTTCATTTATATCAAAATTTTCAAATTCTTCTGTATAAACTACATTTTTGAAATCTTTTTGAGAAAAACTAACATCCTTATTTTTTATTGCATAAGTTAAAATGTTTACAACTAATTCAAAGATACAACTTTTCATTTTATTCCTTATTTATACTACATATTATAGTTATTCTATAGAAAAAAGACTTAATAAAATGTTAGATGTAAAATTAGTAGTTTAAATTATTTATAAACTATGTAATAATATTTGTGTTATAATACAAAAAAAGTAATAAAACATTTAAATATGTATTATAAATTATATATATTGTTTTATAAAATTAATAAATAGGCTTAAATATGGATATAAAAAAAATAAAAAAAATCATAATAGTTGGTGGAGGATATGCTGGTGTATCATTATTACATAAATTAAAGAATATCAGAGAATTAGAATTAGTTTTAATTGATAAATCACAGAAGCATTTACTTCAAACACATATCCATAAATATTTGTCAGGACATTATGATAAAGAAGATATTACTTTTAATCATGAAAAATTTTGTGATAAAAATGGAGTTAGATTTCTATGTGATGAAGTAACTACAATAAATTATAAGGATAACTATATTATCACAAGAGAAAATAAGATTGAACACTATGATTATTTGGTTATTGCAACAGGTTCTATATCAATATTTCCAAAACAAATAGAGAATATTTTAGAATACACAAAAGATATAAAGAATATTGATAATTTAGACTATTATAGATATAAGTTTAAAAAAATTTTGGAATCAAGCCCTGAAAATAGAAATATTGTAGTTGTTGGAGGTGGAGTATCAGGTGTTCAAATTGCATGTGAATATGCATATAATATTAGAAAAAGAGGTTTCAGTCAAACAAATATTCAAGTTACAATTATTGAAGGGATGAATTCAATTTTACCAGGAATGGATTCTTTCCTAATTTCAAGTACAGAAGAAAGATGTCGGAATCTAGGGATAAAAATTATAAATAATTACTTTGCTTCTAAAATTTTAAAAGATAAAGTTATATTATCTAATGAACAAGAAATACCATATGATATGTTGTTATTTGTTATTGGAGCAAGTGGAAATCTAATTGTGAATAATAATGCAGATATTAAAAAAAACCAGAGAAATCAATTAATAGTAGACGAATTTTATAGATTTAATCAATATAAAAATGTTTTTGCAATTGGTGATATTGCTGAAGCAATGGATATAAAAGTAAATAAAATCCAAGCCCCTACGGCACAAGCTTCACGAATGCAAGCGGAACTAGTTGCAAAGAATATATTAAATACCATAAATAATATAGAATTAATCCCAAATAATATATCTATTAAAGGAATATTGATTGATTTAGGTGGTCCAAATTGTGCAATTGGGAAACTTTTTGGCATGAATATTTCTGGAAAAATAGCTCTTTGGATAAAAAAAATTATCTATTCCTTGCATTCAAAAAAACTTAATTAATAAAATGCAATCTTGTATTGCATTTTATTAATATGTAAATAACTCTTCTAATTTTAATCAAAATATATACTAAAAAACAATGCTATTTTAATGCTATTAATGCCTAAAATTAGTATTTTGATACAATTTATAGTAATTTTTAATAAAAAGTGTTATAAATTTAATTCTTTCTAAAAAATATACTACTGTTTTATGTAATAATTAAGTTTTCTTGTAATAGAATTATTCATATCAGGATGAATTAAGTTGAAATTCATTTTGAATCATCTTAACAAAAGGCTATGAATTATGAAGAAAATGTTAAAAATGGCGCTAGGATTATTTGTTCTAGGTTTTACATTAAGTGCAAGTGCTAAGGATAGTATTAAGATAGGAGCATTGGTTGCAGCAACTGGTCCTGCATCTTTTCTTGGTGATCCTGAATTAAAAACTTTAAAACTTTATGTTGAAAAGATTAATGCATCAGGAGGTTTATTAGGTAAACAAGTTGAGTTAGTTGCTTATGATACAGGAGCTAATCCTAAACAAGCTACAACATTTGTTAAAAGACTTATAAATCAAGATGAAGTAGTTGCAATTATTGGAGGATCAGCTTCAGGTGAAACAATGGCTATCTTACCATTTGTTGAAAAAGCTGAAATACCATTAGTTTCAATGGCTGGTGCAATTAGTATTATTCAACCTGTTCAAAAATATGCATTTAAAACTCCAGCTACTGATAGAATGGCTTGTGACAAAATATTTGGATACTTAAAATCTAAAAATCAAGTAAATGTAGCATTGATTTCAGGAACAGATGGTTTTGGAGCATCAATGAGAGAACAATGTATGGAAGTTGCGCCATCACATGGAATTTCTATTGTTGCTGATGAATCATATGGGCCAAAAGATACAGACATGACACCTCAATTAACAAAAATTAAATCAATTTCAAATTTACAAGCTGTTGTAAATCCAGGTTTTGGTCAAGGTCCTGCAATTGTTACAAAAAATTATAAACAATTAGGAATAACACAAACACTAGTTCAATCACATGGAGTTGCATCTAAAAAATTTATTGAATTAACAGAAAATGCAAATGAGGGTGTAATTGTTGCTTCTCCTCCTGTAGTTGTTGCTTCATTATTAGAAGATTCAAATCCAATTAAAAATATTGCATTAGATTATATTAAAAGTTATGAAGAAAAATATAATGAACCTGTATCTACTTTTGGTGGGTATGCTTATGATGCTTTATATTTAATTGTTGATGCAATTAAAACTGCAAATTCATCAGAGCCAAAAGCAATAAGAAATGCTATTGAATCTACAAAAAATTATGCTGGATTAAATGGTATATTTAATATGACTGCTGAAGATCATTTAGGATTAGACTTAGATTCTGGGATTAAAATGTTAGTTATAAAAAATAATGACTGGTCATTAGCAGAGTAATAATATGGTTGAATTATTACAATACATTTTTGGAGGTTTAACTGTAGGTTTTATCTATGCCTTAGTAGGATTAGGATTTACAGTTATTTATAACTCAAGTAAAATTATAAACTTCTCTCAAGGGGAGTTTGTAATGATTGGTGGAATGGCAGCAGTATTTTTATCTTATGCTAAATTTCCATTTGTTTTAGCTTTTCCTCTTGCTATTATTTTAGCTTCATTAGTAGGATATATGCTTTTTAAATTAGTTTCAATGTCAAGTAATTCATCAGTTACATCATTAATCATTTTGACATTAGGTTACTCTATTTTTGTAAGGGGTGCTTCGCAAGTTGGATTTGATAAACAAATGCATACATTGCCTGCATTTATAAGTGATACACCAATTTCTATTTTTGGTGCAACTATAACGCCTCAAGCAATATTAGTAATTGTTGTTTCACTTCTGATTGTATTTGGATTATATTTTCTATTTAACAAAACAAAAGTTGGAAAAGCAATGTTAGCAACTGCTGATAATAAAGATGCAGCAAAGCTTGTAGGTATTTCTGTTAAAAAGATTTTAATTATGAATTTTATGATTAGTGCAGGGATAGCAGCAATTGGAGGAATAGTATTAACACCAATTACTTCAACAAATTATGAAATAGGTGTTATGTTAGGGTTAAAAGGATTTTGTGCTGCCATTATTGGTGGTATTGGTAATCCATTTGGTGCAGTTTTTGGAGGAGTGATACTTGGTATCTTAGAATCTTTCGTTGCTGGATATTTAAGTAGTGAATATAAAGATGCTGTTGCATTTGTTGTATTACTTTTAATTTTATTCTTTTTCCCAGGTGGTTTATTTGGGGCTAAGAAATCAACAAGAGTATAGGGTGTTACATGGGAAATAAAGGTGTATTTTTAGATAGAGGTATTGTTACAACTATAATTATTTTGAGTGTAATACCTTTTTTATTACAAAATAGTTTTCATTATGAAGTAGCAATTATGTGTATGTTTAATGCAGTTATTTGTATTGGACTTAATATGCTTGTTGGTTATACTGGTCAAATTTCGTTAGGACATGGAGCCTTTGCGGGACTTGGAGCATATGTTGCTGTTATTTTATCAACATCATTCGAGTTTGATCCTGTATTGAGTATTATAATTTCTTGTATAGTTTTAGCAGTACTTGCTTTTTTTGTATCAAAACCTGTTTTAAAACTCGAAGGTCATTATCTTGCTATGGCAACATTGGCTGTTGGTATTATCATTTCAATAGTATTAACAAATGAATCACAATTAACAGGTGGTCCAGATGGTATGGGTGTTAGTCAATTTCATATATTAGGTTATGTATTTGAAAATGATATTCAATGGTATGTATTAGCTGCAATTCTTTTAGTATTTTCAATTTGGGCTTTACAAAATGTTGTAAATTCTCCATTTGGAAGAATATTAAGATGTATTAGAGATTCTGAAACAGCTGCAAAAGCAATAGGTGCAGATGTTCCATATTATAAAACTTATGTATTTGTAATTTCTGTTGTAATTGCAACAATAGCAGGAAGTTTATATTCTTACTACACAGGATTTATCTCACCCGAACAATCAGGATTTATGAGAAGTATTGAATTAGTAGTAATGATTGTATTTGGTGGCTTAGGAAGAATTTATGGTGCTGTTTTTGGAGCAATTATCATTACAGCTTTACCTCAATTTTTAACATCATTACATGATTATGAACAAATGGTATATGGAGCTATTATTATATTTGTAATGATTTTTATGCCAAAAGGGATAGTTTCTATATTTGATACTTTAAAAGTAAAAAAGGATGAACTATGAGTTTATTAAAAATTGATGGAATTAGTAAAAGTTTTGGTGGATTAAAAGCTGTTGATAATATCTCTTTTGAAGTAAAAGAGGGAACTATTCATGCTTTAATTGGACCAAATGGAGCAGGGAAAACAACTTTAGTAAATATGATATCAGGAATTTATACAGTTGATAGTGGTGAAATATATTTTGATGATGAAGAAATTACAAATGTTCCTACTCATAAACTTGTAAATAAAAGAATTATGAGAACTTTTCAAAATTTAGAAATTTGTGAAAATATGACTGTTATGGAAAATGTATTACTTGGATTTAATATAAATATGAATAAGAGTCTTTTAAAATGTTCTTTTCAATTTGAATCAATTATTGATGATGAAGAAAAATTTACTCATATTGCATTATCTCATTTAAAAAGAGTAGGGATTGAAGAACATGCTTATAAAATGTGTAGTGATTTATCTTATGGAGTTTTGAAAAAAGTTGAAATAGTAAGAGCTTTAGCAATAAATCCAAAATTATTATTACTTGATGAACCGGTTGCTGGTTTAAATGGAACAGAAACAGCAGAAATATCTGAGATAATAAAAGAGATTGCAGCAGAGGGAGTTACTGTTTTATTAATTGAGCACGATATGAAGATGATTATGAATATTTCAGACAATATAACTGTTGTTAATTTTGGTCAAAAATTAGCTGAGGGAACACCATCTGAAATTTCATCTAATCCTCAAGTTATAAAAGCATATTTAGGGGAGGGATCATTACATGCCTAAAAGAGATTTTGTTTTAGAAATTAAAAATCTTGATTGTCATTATGGACATATCCATGTTTTGCAAAATATTAATCTTAATGTAAAAAGAGGTGAAATAGTTGCATTAATTGGTGCAAATGGTGCTGGAAAAACAACATTAATGAGAACAATATCAGGATTAAAAATACAAAATAAAGGTGATATTATTTTTAAAGAAAATATCACTATTACTGATACTGAAGCTGAAAAAAGAGTGAAACTAGGAATTGCTCAAGTTCCTGAAGGAAGAGAATTATTTAAGTCTTTGACTGTTGAAGATAATCTAATGTTAGGTGCATATACAAGAGATGATAAAGAAGAAATAGCAAAAGATTTAGCTTTTGTATATGAAAAGTTTCCAATTCTATTAGAGAAAAAAAATTTAATATCAGGAAATCTTTCAGGAGGTCAGCAACAAATGTTGGCAATTGGAAGAGCATTAATGAGTAAACCAGATTTACTTTTAATGGATGAACCATCAATGGGACTAGCACCTGTTATTGTAGAGGAAATTTTTGCTTTTATTGAAGAGTTAAAAAAACTTCACATGACAGTATTTTTAGTTGAACAAAACTCATATTTTGCATTAACAATTTCTGATAGAGCTTATGTATTAGAAAATGGTGAGATTGTTTTAAGTGGTAATTCTTGTGATTTAGTAAAAGATCCAAGAGTTAAAGAAGCATATTTAGGAATGTAAATGAGTAATAAATATATTATTGTAGAAAAATTAGAAAATGGTGTTGGCGTAATTACATTAAATAGACCAGAAGCTTATAATGCTTTATGTACTCCATTATTAGATGAGGTATCAAAAGCTATAAAAGATTTTGATGAAGATTCATCAATAGGTGCAATTGTATTAACAGGTGGAAATAAAGTTTTTGCAGCAGGTGCTGATATTAAAGAGCTTGCAACTTTGGATTTTGCAAGTGCATATAATAATGAATTTGTAAAAAAAGAGTGGCAAGTATTAGAAAAACATACTAAACCAATTATTGCAGCAGTTGCTGGATTTGCACTTGGTGGTGGTTGTGAAATGTCGCTTTTATGCGATATTACTATTTGTGATACAACTGCAAAATTCGGACAACCTGAAGTAAAAATAGGAACAATGCCAGGAGCTGGTGGAACTCAAAGATTAACCCGTGCAATTGGAAAATCAAAATCTATGTATTTGTGTTTAACAGGTGATATGATAGATGCAAATGAAGCAAAGAATTATGGACTTGTTGCAAATGTTGTTGAAGAGGGAAAAGTTATTGAAGAAGCAATAAAAATTGCTTCTAAAATTGCTTCAATGAGTCAGCCCGTTGTAAGACTTATAAAAGAATCTGTTAACAATGCTTATGAATCTAGTTTACAAGCAGGACTTGAATCTGAGAGAAAATCTTTTTATACTACACTTGCTTTAGAAGATAGAACAGAAGGTATGAATGCCTTTGTTGAAAAAAGAAAAGCAAACTTCTTAAATAAATAAAACATACTACAAAAAAAATAGCTATACGTCTAAAAGCGTATAGCTTATTTTAAATAAATACTCTAAAGTCTCATTGTTGACATGTAAAACTACATAAAAATAGTATAAAATCGATAATATCGAAGGTTTAAACATATATAATATGATTCAAAAATATAAAATATTATAAAAAAGTGTAATATATTGCAAAAAATTAAGCAATCTTTAAAATTTATGTGATACAATTATTATGAATTTATTCAAAAAAGTGAAGCATATAAAAAATATGTTTTAGTTGATTAAAAAAATAAAAAAAAGGAATTATAAATGGCAAGTAAAGAAAAAATTGCTGGAACAATGGAATTTCCACCAGCTACTCCACAACCAAATGTTTATCCATTAAGTTGGGTTAATAAAACAACTAAACTACAAGAAGTTTGGGAAGCGGCTCAAAGAGAATATTGGGATCCAGAAAAATTACCTTGGGATACTTTAGACGTAGAAAAATATTCTTGGGAAGAAAGAGAATCAATTGCATACTGGTGGACAATACTATCTGTATTTGATGCATCTGCACCTCCTGTTTTTGCTTCTGCATTAATTAAAACTTATGAGGCACATGAAGAAGATGTTGTTAGAAGATGTTTCTTTTCTGTAACAAGAGATGAGCAAAACCATGAACAAATGTGTGGTATAGTAATTACTAAAATGTTAGGTCATACAGATCCTTTAACATACGAGCCAAAAACTGATATTGGTAGAAGATTACAAAAAAATGCTAAATGGTTATATTACAACGGTGGTAGATATTGGGATGGATTTAAAAATGCAGTACCTAAATACTCTTTAGCTGTATTATTTTCATCATTTTTAATGGGTGAAATTGCAGCTGCAACTATTTTCCATCAAATGGCAGCTGGATGTAAAGAATTAGTATTTAAAGAAGGTTTTAGCAAAATTGGAAAAGATGAAGGTAGACATATGGCTATCGTTCTTACTTTAATGGAAAGAGATTATCCAACTTTATGTGAAGAAGATAAGCAAATTATTACTAAACAAATTAGAGCAGGATATTTATTCCTTTCAGCTGTATTATTTGAGCCACCAATGGAATTTTGGGACATTCCAGAAGATTTTATTGAAAATCAAAGAGAAGGTGAAAGAATTGCTAGAGAGGCTGGCTTCCATATTCCTGATTATGAAACTAAAAAAGATAACTGGAAAAAAGCTATGCTTAATTTAAAAGGTGTGCTTGATAAATATGATACAGAATTCCCAGCAATTCCAGAAGTTGGAATTACAGGAAGAGAAATTACAGATATTGAAATGGAAGATATTATTCCAGTATTCTAAAAAATTTAATAAAAAAATATGTTCAGGAATTTAAGATGAAAAAAATTATTATACAACCATCGGGAAAAGCTATTGATTGTCCAAGTGGTGAAACTGTTCTATCAGTATTAGAAAAACAAGGATATGCTTTGCCAAATAACTGTAGAGCAGGGGCTTGTGGTGAATGTAAAATAAAAGTTTTAAGTGGTGAGTTTGATCAAGGTTTTGTAATGGATATGGCTTTGTCACAAGAAGAAAGAGCGCAAGGTTATGGACTTATGTGTATGGCTAAGCCAATTTCAGATGTATTAGAAATAGAGTTTGGAACTGTCGATGCAAAACCAAAATTATTCCCACCTGTTGAGAATTCTTGGCATATTGTAACAGATAAAATTCATAGAACTGATAAGATATTGGAGTTGAAACTATCTCCTTTAGGAAAACCAATTAAGTTTTGGCCAGGGCAATATGCAATGATAGGAGATGTGTCATCTGGACATCCTCTTCGTCCTTATTCTATAGCTAATGCGCCAAAATCAAGTGGAGAATTATCTTTTATTATTACAAATGATGAGGGCGGAAAAACTAGCCCTTGGATTCATAATGAAGTAAATATTGGTGATAATATTAAGATTAATGCTCCTTATGGAACTTTTTTAGGTGACCCTAGTGTTGATACTCCAATATTATGCTTAGCATCAGGTTCTGGATTGGCTCCTATTCTATCTTTATTAAATGCATATTTAAAAAGAGGACATAGGAATCCCGTTACATTACTTTTTTCAGCAAAAACGAAAAAAGATTTATTAAGTTTTGGTGAAATGAAATATTTAGAATCAAAATATGTAAATTTTAAATACAAATATACATTAACACAAGAAAGTAATAAAGAAGGTGGATTAGAAGGAAGAATTGATAAGGTATTACCGCAACTATTACCTGATCTTAATAAGTATTCTGTCTATATCGCAGGTGGAGTGTCTTTTGTTGGTGCTTGTAAAAAAATTGTTGAAAGCTTAGGTGCTCAAGATGATTATATTCATATGGAAGAGTATTTCGCTCAACAAGTTTAGAATAAGTAATTTTATACTACATACTATTTAAATTAAACTATTTAACAAAGGGGTTAATCCCTTTGTTTAGAAAAACTATTTTATTCCACCAAACCTATTAAAATAAAATTTATCCAATTTAGGAATATTTCCACCTACTGTTAATAAGTTTTCTTTAACATAAATATTTGCGCTATTATGAATAAATGCATATATTGATTCTACTAAAGAAGAAGATGCTTTTCCTAACCAATCAATAGGAACTAAATCATTTCCTAATTTTGGATCAAAAAGTAATGCTCTTCTATATTCATGAATTAATAATACTCTAAGCATAAAACATTGTTTTGGAGTAAATTGATCAATAGGAGTTTTTAGTGTAAAAACTTTTCTAAATTTTGTAATAAAATCTTGATATCTCTCTTCAACATCTTTTAAATCCCAATAAGTATGTGCCATGTCTTTTATCACTTCTTTAGTCATTGGCATATGAATTGGGCCTTTAATTAATAAAACTTCATTTTGTAGTTTATTCTGTAACAAAATATCTTGCATATATTCCATTTTATAATGTGGATGAATATACACATGTTTTGAAGGGTTTGCAAATCCTTCTTTTTTTAGTATTTTTGAAAGTTCAAGTTCTTTTGTAACTTCAACCATATTTGTAAGAATTACAATCCAATCTTTGTCATTTTCTTGTTCATTATAAGCATATACACTATAATGAGCTTTAATAAATCTATCAATTGCTAAATCACTTAATGAATAATAACTCTCTCTACCAAACTTTTTAGAGCTTAGCCAACCCTCTTTAGTAAGTCTAAAAATAGATGTTCGAGTTAATTTTTCACTAATTTCAAACTCTTCCATAAATTTAACTAAAGAACCTAACCAAATTGTTCCTCCATAAGGAAAAACTGTATCACCAAAAAATGTAATTATTAAAGATTTGGCTTTTGGAGCCATTTCTTCTAATAATGATTTTAGGTATTCATCTACTTCATTTTGTTCTAAATTATTCAATTTTTTTCCTAAATAAATTTTTTGTTTTATTGTAACAAAAAAATTAAAAAAGCTTGATAAATAGCTTGTTAAACAGATATAATATTCATAAAAAAGAGTTTCTAATGGGTGATAAAATAGTACAAAATTTAACCAGTTTACTTGATGATAATTTAATACCATATATGGAAATATTAAAAAGTGATGATAAAAATATTGATGCTACAATAAAAGTCTATTTTCCAAAAATTATGTTAAACATTTGTAAATTTATTGATAAAAAATTTATTTTAGAAAATAAAAAGAGTGTTTTTATAAAAAAAGATAAAGATGGATATAGTTTTGTAGAATTGTCTTTTTTTATAGAAAATGAGAAAAAAACAGTTAGATTACATTCAATGTTACAAAATACATGGGGAATAGCAAATACATTTTAATTAATTTTAAAGATGTATGTATCTGAATTATTCTTTATTTTTTTTTGCTAATTTATGTGGTGTAGGTTTTTTATTTTCATCAAGTGCAACAATTACAACTTCTTCAACATGAACGATTACTTTATTAGTTGTTTTATTTCTTATTTCACATTCTATAGCTATAGTACTTGTTCCTATTTTTGATAACTTTGTTCCTAGTAATAAAATATCACCTAACTTTGCAGGATTTTCAAACTTTATTTCACTTATCTTTAATGTTGCAATATTAATTGATTCTAATAAATCAGCTGCAAATATAATTGCTTCTTCATCTATCCAAGACATGGCTCTACCACCAAATAGGATTCCAGCTGAATTTAGATGCTCATACATAACTATTCTTTGTGACTTATATTGCATATATTTCCTTTTAATATAAAAAATAAAATATATTGTACTATATACAATCAAAATGCTATGTTAATGCTACGATATAAAATGTTTGAGTTGTTCCTCTTTTTTTAAAGAGGAACTTTTGAAAGTAGATTAATAACTCTTCACTTGATTTATTGAAAGATATTCATTTGCATTAATTATAAAATCTTTTAATATTTTATAACCTTCTTTTTTATCCCACATACAATTTTGAGTAATAAATTCTGTTGTTGGAGTAGAATATCTTCTTGTAAAATCTATTAGATTTAATAAATCTTCATTAATTGTGTCTGATTTTGTAAGAACTAATAAATCATTTAGTTTTAATAAATTGTGATATTTTAAACAATATTCAAAAGTATCAATACCTTCATAAATTAATGATTTATCCCAAAAATATAGTTCATCTTCATAAATTTTTAATTCTGTATATCCATGGGTTAAAATATGATTTTTAAGTTTACTGATTTCTTTTGCTAGTTCACTTAATTGGCTAATAGTAAATTCTTTTTGAATACTAAATCCATTTGTACTAGGATTGAAAAAAAATCCTAGTTCTAGTAATTTTTCATTTTCAAAATAATCGGGTTTTTTCCATTTCCCTAAATTATCTTGAGCTTCAATAACATTTGAAATAAAATTTGTTGCATCATCATCTATTCTATTTTGTTTATCAATTTTTACTTCTAAATAATACATAAAATAATCCTTATTCTAAGACAGCATTTTTATATTCAATTGCTGCAGTCTCTAACTTTTCATCATTTAAAGCTTTTGACATGACCCCATATACATAGTAAGGTTTAAGAACTTTCATCCCACAAAATTTTGAAGTATAGATATATGGTGTTAAACACTCATTTACACTTTTAACTTTTTCACCATCATATGCCTCTTGTGCTCCACCCATTGAAACAGCTAACATAAATTCTTTACCATTTAGTTCTTTTCTTTGATAACCATCTTCTGTAACATCAAAGGCAAAACCTAAAGAATATACTTTATCTATCCACTCTTTCAAAATAGATGGTGCATTAAACCAATACATAGGAAATTGAAAAACTAGTTTATCTGCATTTCTAATAGCATTTTGTTCTGCTTGTATATCAATTTTGTAATCAGGATATAAAGCTTTTATATCTCTGATTTCAATATTTTCAATACCTTCTAATTCTTTTGCAAATCTTTTATTTACTCTTGAATTTCTAGTATCATCGTGGGCAAGAATTACTAATATTTTTTTTGACATCTCAGTCTCCTATAAATTTCTTTCATCTACAACTCTTTGAGCTTTACCTTGACTTCTTAGTATTTCACCTTGAGCTTTTATATTTACTTTTACTGATACTCCAACACCTGATTTTATTCTATGTTGTAAAGTTTTTATACCTTCTTTTATCTCATCTTCATTTGCATGTGCATCTGGCTCAATATTAATCGCTAAATCATCCATATTTTTTGCTCTTGAGATTATTATTTGATAATTTGGAGAGAATGCTTGGATTTTCAATAAAATCTCTTCAATTTGTGATGGGAATACATTTACTCCTCTAATAATCATCATGTCATCTGTTCTTGCATAAATTCTTTTCATTTTTCTCATATTTAATAAATCGCCATCATATAATGATGAAATATCTTTTGTTCTATATCTAATAATAGGTAAAGCTTCTTTTGTTAATGTTGTTAATACAAGTTCACCTTCTTCTCCATCTGCAAGAGGATTGAAAGTATTTCTATCTACTATTTCAGGATAAAAATGATCTTCCCAAACATATAAGTCTCCTCTATCTTCAAGTACTTCACAAGCAACGCCAGGTCCCATCATTTCTGATAATCCATAAATATCAAGGGCCGCAATGCCTACTTTATCTTCGATTTTTTTCTTCATTTCCATAGACCAGGGTTCTGCTCCAAATATTCCAACTTTAAGTGCAGTTTCTTTTGGGTCAATTCCTCTATTTTCCATCTCTTCAATTATATTTAGCATATATGAAGGGGTTACCATAATTGCAGTAGCTTTAAAGTCATTAATTAAAGTAACTTGTTTATCTGTAAATCCACCAGATGCAGGAACAACAGTACATCCTAATTTTTCAGCACCATAATGAGCACCAAGACCACCTGTAAATAATCCATATCCATATGATATATGAACAATATCACCTTTCCCTACACCACCAAGTCTTAGTGATCTTGCAACTAAATCAGACCAAGTATCAATATCTTGTCTTGTATATCCAACAACAGTAGGTTTCCCTGTTGTTCCAGATGAGGCGTGAAGTCTTACTATATCACTCATTGGATTTGCAAACATTCCAAATGGATAATTAAGTCTTAAATCTTCTTTTGTAGTAAAAGGAAATTTTTCAATATCTTCTAAAAAAGTAAAATCATCAGGGTGAACACCATGGTCGTCCCATTTCTTTTTATAATAAGGTACAAAAGAATAAGCTCTTAAAAGTGTATGTTTCATTCTTCTTGTTTGAAGAGCAATTAATTCATCTTTAGATACTAAAACCTTTGGATAATAACTTACAGTTTTTCTAGTATTTTCCATTTTCTTTTCCTTATTTTCTATTTAAATTTTCAATAATCATTGATATACCTTGTCCAACACCAATACACATTGTACAAAGTCCATATTTTCCATTTGTAAGTTCTAGTTGATTAAGGGCTGTCATAACAAGTCTAGCTCCACTCATTCCAAGAGGGTGACCAAGTGCAATCGCTCCTCCATTTGGATTTACTTTTGCTTCATCATCTGCTAAACCTAATCCTCTAAGTGTTGCTAATCCTTGTGATGCAAAAGCTTCATTTAATTCAATTACATCCATATCATCTACACTTAATCCAGTTTTTTCTAATATTTTTTTAGAAGAATAAAGAGGTCCAATTCCCATGATTCTAGGAGGAACACCAGCAACTGCCATCATAACAATTTTCGCTTTTGGCTTTAGGTTATATTTTTCCACTGCTGCTTTTGATGCAATTATCATGGCACCTGCACCATCATTAACCCCTGATGCATTTCCAGCTGTTACTGTTCCCCCAACTTTTTTAAAAGGAGTTCCTAATTTTGATAAAATCTCTAATGTAGTATTTGGTTTTGGATGTTCATCTGTATCAACAATTAAATCATCTTGTTTTTTTCTTTTTACAATAACTGGAGTTATTTCACGTTTAAAAAAACCTGATTCTATAGCTTTTTTACATTTTTGTTGAGAGTTATACGCAAATTTATCTTGATCTTCCCTTGAAATATTAAATTCTTCTGCAACATTTTCCCCAGTTTCAGGCATTGTATCTGTTCCAAATAATTCATGCATTAATGGATTTGTAAATCTCCATCCAATAGTTGTGTCATAAATTGCATTTGTTCTTGTAAATGCAGTGTCAGCTTTTGGAATTACAAAAGGTGCTCTTGACATTGATTCTACACCTCCTGCAATAATTAAATCACATTCACCAGCTTTAATACTTCTAGCTGCCATTCCAATAGCATCCATACCTGAACCACAAAGTCTATTTATTGTTGTTCCTCCACTTTGATGCGGAAGTCCAGCTAATAAAGCTGACATTTTTGCCACATTTCTATTATCTTCACCTGCTTGATTTGCACAACCAAAAATTACATCATCAAGATCTTCAAAATTAATAGATGGATTATTTTTTATTAAATATTTAATTGGGATAGCTCCTAAATCATCAGGTCTAATTGATGATAAAGCTCCACCATAAGAACCAACTGGAGTTCTTATATAATCTATAATATACGCTTCATTCATTGTGCATCCTTTTCTTCAGTAATTATTGTTCCATTTATTGCTCTTGATTTTCCAGTGAAAAATGCTATTGATTCAAAATTTTGATTTACAACTAAAATATCATAAATACCACTTTTCCCTTTTAAATATTTTTCAGTTGCAGTTGCATATAAAACATCTCCTTTAAAAGCAGGTTTTACAAAACTTATATCACAAGCAGCAGCAACTGTTGCAATATTTCTAGAATTACAAGCAATTGCAAATGTAGCATCAGCAAAAGAAAAAATAGCTCCTCCTTGACAAGTTCCATGACCATTTAATAAACTCTCTTTTACTTCCATTTTCATTTTTGCAAAACCATCGTCAACTTCAATTAATTCTATACCTAATTCATGTTCAAACTTAGTGTTTTCCATCATTTTTATAGCAACACGGTAAGACAGTTTTAATTCACTCATAATATTTTCCTTGAATAATATTTTTTTCTATTAATCCTCTATCAGCTCTATATCTTGTATCTTTATAGAATGCTTCTAAATTATTTAAAGTTTTTAGTACAAATTTAATACCCAATTTATCAGCCCATTTAAAAGGACCAATTGGATAATTAACACCATTTTCCATTGCAATATCTACTGAAAATTCATCACATACACCATTTGTAACAGTGGATGATGCTTCATTTATTAACATACAAACAGTTCGTGACATAATTAATGCGGGTGAGTCTTTTATTACTATTGTTTCTTTCCCTATTTTTGCAAAAAGTGCAGAAATATTTGAAGCCACATTCTTTTGTGCTAACAGTGATATGGCAATCGTAATAGTTGATGTCGATTTATAATCAATATTTATATCAAATTGAGCAATATTTTTATCTTCTAACTCTTTTGAAATTTCACTTGCCATTTTTCCATTTGTTAAAAATAGTTTTATATCATTAAAATGTATATAACCATTTCCTTCTTTTTTATTTACTTTTATTCCAGCTGTTTCAAACATAGAAATTAAAGAACTTGCTATTCCTAAATTACCATGTATAGTAATCTCAGATATATCAATATTTGAAGGAGTCACTTTTTTAAAATCATTTCTACCAATTTGTTTAGCTTCTTCATATTTATAAAAACCAGCACCTGATTTTCTTCCAAGCAGTCCAGCTTGTGAAAATTCCTGTTGTGTTAAAGATGGTTTAAATCTTGGGTCTTGATAATATGAATCAAAAGTTGATTGTGTAACTGAATAATTAGTATCATTTCCAATTAAATCCATTAGTTCAAATGGTCCCATTCTAAATTGCCCACTTGTTCTTACACTTTCATCAATTGTTGCAAAATCACTTACACCTTCTTCATAAATTCTTAGAGCTTCTGCATAAAAAGGACGTGCTATTCTATTTACAATAAACCCTGGAGATGATTTTACATATACAGCTTTTTTGCCCCATGCAGTGGCTAGTGCATGAACATCTTCTACAATTTGAGCATCACTTTGTAAACCTGAAATTACTTCTACAAGTTTCATAATAGGTGCTGGATTAAAAAAGTGCATTCCTATCATATTTTGAGGTTTTTTTAATCCATTCGCAAGTGCTGAAATTGAAATAGATGAGGTATTTGATGCAATTACTACATCTTCACAAATATCTTCAAGTTGTTTAAAAATATTTTGTTTTATCTCTTTATTTTCAATTATTGCTTCAATTATTAAATCACAAGGTGCTAAGTCTTTAATTTCCATTGTTGGTTTCATTAAAGCTATAGTTTTATCTTTTTCTTCTTGTGATAATTTACCTTTTTCAACTAATTTAGAAAGTTCTTTTTCATTAATTTTCATGGCATTATCAACAGCACCGTCCCAATTATCATAAAGTATTACTTGATGACCAGCACGAGCAGCTACTTGAGCGATTCCTCGCCCCATGATTCCAGCCCCAACAATACCAATAATAGAATTTGAATCTATTCTCATTTTAATTTCCTTTAAAATTAGGTGTTCTTTTTTGTAAAAATGCTGCAACACCTTCTTTATAATCATTTGAATGACCAGCTGCTCTTTGTAAATTTTTTTCTAACTCTAGTTGCTCATTTAATGTATTATCTAACGACTCATTTAGTGCTTTTTTAATTAATGACAATCCATAAGTAGGAGCTGTTGAAAAATGAACTGCTAATTTTTGAACTTCTTCATCGATTGTCTCTTTTGAATAAACTCTTGAAATTAACCCATACTCTTGAGCAGTTTTTGCACTTAATTTATCACCTAACATACAAAGCTCTTTTGCTCTTGCCATTCCTACTAGTTTTGGTAAAAAGAATGAGTTTCCACTATCTGGAACAAGACCAATTTTACAAAATGCTTGAATAAAAGAAGCCGTATCAACTGCGATTACAAAGTCACAAGCAAGTGCAATACCAACTCCCGCACCAGCTGCAACACCATTTATTTTACAAATTACTGGTATTTCTAAATTATAAATTGATTTAATCAATGGATTATATTTTCTTTCAATTGATTCACCTAAATCAAGTTTAGTATCCCCATCATTTACAGATCTATCATTTAAATCTTGACCTGCACAAAAAGCTTTACCTTCACCTGTTATTATTAAAACTCTAATTGTTTTATCTTTTTTAATTTCTGTAATTGCAGACTTTAACTCTTTATGCATTTGTTCATTTAAAGAATTAAACACTTCTGGTCTATTAAAAGTTAGTGTTGCAATTCCTTCATTTAATTCATATTTTATTGTTTCGTATGACATTATTGTCCTTTAAAATTTGGTTTTCTTTTTTCTTTAAATGATTTAATCCCCTCTTTTTTATCATCAGTTGATAAAATTCCTGAGAAAACCATTTTTTCATATTTTAATGAGGTACTTAGTCCATTATCATATGATGCTAAAACAGCACTTTTGATGGCAGTTACTGCTAATGATGATTTTGAAGCAATTATTGAAGCAATCTCTTTACATCTAATCATTGTAGTTTGTACGGGTAATACTTCTGATACAAGATTCATTTTTTGTGCAGTTTTAGCATCAATGAATGATCCTGTTAATAACATTAACATTGCATTTGATTTACCCATTGCTTTTACTGTTCTTTGTGTTCCACCAGCACCTGGCATAATTCCTAAATTAATTTCAGGTTGTCCAAATGTAGCGCTATCACTTGCAATAATAATGTCACAATGCATAGCTAGTTCGCAACCACCACCTAAGCAAAATCCATTAACACAAGCAATAATTGGTTTCTTAAAATCTTTAATAGTTTCCCAATAAGAAGTTCTAACATCATTTATTGATTCAAGTACACCTTTTACTTCTAATTCATTTATATCAGCACCTGCTGCAAACACTTTATCACCACCAGTTAAAATCACACATTTTATTTCATCTGTACAATTAATAAGTGCAAAAGCTATCTCTTTTAAAGTATTAGTTCTTAGTGCATTGTAAACTTCATTTCTATTAATAGTAATAATAAGTATATTATCCTCTTCTATAGATACTTTTATATCTTCATAATTCATTGTACTCTCCAACATGATACATCTATTTCAAAAAAACTAAAAAAATTTTATCAGATGTAATATTTATTAAAGCTTAAAAAAGAATGCTATTTTATTGCTATTTATTCTTTAATATAGGCATTTTGTGAGGTTTTTATATTGTCTTTAATATTTAATTAATGAAAAGTATATTAATATTTTTGAAAATATATTACACAAAGGATTAATATGACACTTTTTGAGAAGCATAATAAAACATTAAGTAGAGCATTGGATGAAATTAAAAATAGAGGCTTTTGGTCACCTTATTTTGAGATACCAAGTTCTAAGGTTTATGGGGAAGGTACAAAAGAGACTGCAAATGAATCTTTTAAAGCACAGTTAAATAACAGATTTGAAATTAAAGGTTTAGAATCTGATAAATATATAGGAAAAGAGATTTCTCCTTATGGCTTTAATTTAGGTATTACATATCCATCAATAAAAGCAGATAAATTAGTTGAAGATTCAAAAGTTGCAATGAAACAATGGAAAAACGTATCTTTAGATGAAAGAACTGGTATTTGTTTGGAGATGCTTGATAGAATTAATAAAAAAAGTTTTGAAATTGCAAATGCAGTTATGCACACTACTGGTCAGCCATATATGATGGCATTTCAAGCAGGTGGACCTCATGCACAAGATAGAGGATTAGAAGCATTAACTTATGCCTATAAACAATTAAAAGATATTCCAACAGAAGCTAGATTTGAAAAACCAATGGGAAGTAATCCTTCTATTGTTGTAAATAAAAAAATAAAAGTACAACCAAAAGGAATCTCTTTAATTATCACTTGTTCTACATTTCCTACTTGGAATTCATATTCAGGACTTTTTGCATCATTAGTTGCTGGAAATTCAGTTATTTATAAACCGCATAGAAATGGTATTTTACCAATTGCAATAACTGTAAAAATAGTAAGAGAAGTATTAGAAGAAAATGGCATAGATGCAAACTTAGTTACAATGATTTTATCAGATGATAGAGCTGAAACTCAAGGATTAGTAAAAAATAAAAATGTAAGAATTATCGACTTTACAGGAAGCACTGAGTTTGGAGATTGGTTGGAAGATAATGCTCCTCAAGCTAATGTATATACAGAAAAAGCTGGAGTAAACTGTTTACTAATAGATAACTTTGATGATTTAAAAGGTATGAGTAGAAATATGTCAATGGCATTATCTTTATACTCATCTCAAATGTGTACAGCTCCTCAAAATATTTTTATTCCTAAAGATGGAATTGTTTCAAATGGTGAAAAAGTTTCTTTTGATGACGTTGCAAAAACTATTTGTGGTGCAGTTGAAAAACTTCTTTCAGTAGATGAAAGAGCAATTGAAATTTTAGGTGCTATTCAAAATGCAGATATTTGTAAAAGAGTTGACGAAGCAGAGAAATTAGGTGAAATACTTTTACCATCAAAAACTATTAAACACCCAATTTTTCAAAATGCAACTATCAAAACGCCTGTTATTATAAAAGTAAGTGCAAAAGATAAAGATTTATATCATAATGAACATTTTGGTCCAGTTATTTTATTAATTGAAACAGAATCAAGAGAAGATACTTTAAGTGTATGGCAAGAAACAATCGAACTTCATGGAGCAATAACAGCAGGTGTTTATTCTTCTGATGAAGATTATTTAGAAAAAGTAGAAGAGATTGCACTTGATGAAAAAGTAAATTTATCTGTAAATTTAACTGGTCATGTTTTAATGAACCATTCAGCTGCATTTACAGATTTCCATGCAACAGGGGATAATAAGGCTGCAAATTGTGCATTATCAAATGATAATTTTGTTTCAGGAAGATACTCTGTTGTTACAATAAAAAGGGATGCATAATGCAACATATTTATGAAATAGATGGATTAATACCTGTTATTAGTGAAAAAGCTTTTATTCACGAAACAGCTGTAATAATCGGGGATGTATTCATAGAAGAGGGGGTATATATTGGTCCTCTGGCTTCTATTAGAGGAGATTTTGGCAGAATCATAATAAAAAAGAATGCAAATATACAAGATTGTTGTGTGGTGCATTCTTTCCCTTCAATTGATGTAATTGTAGAAGAAAATGGACATATTGGACATAGTGCAATTTTGCATGGTTGTCATGTAAAACAAAATGCTATGGTTGGAATGGGCTCTGTTATTATGGATGAAGCAGTAATTGGTGAGAATGCAATTGTTGGTGCGGCATCATTAGTTCCTGCTAAAATGCAAATACCAGATAATCATTTAGCTTTTGGAAATCCGGCAAAAGTTAGGCGAGAACTTAAAAAAGAAGAAATAGCTTGGAAAAGAGATGGTAGTCAAGCTTATACTAATTTGGCATATAATTGTCTAGAAAGTCTAAAAAAATGTAATCCTTTAAAAGAGACAACAATGCAGAGAGAAACTCTGCGTTGTGATATGCATTATACTCCTAAATACTCTTAGAATTGCAAGGTTTTTATTACCTTGCAACATACTACAAAATTTATTAATTATTTAAGTATTTAAATTATAAAAATCTTATATGTTAAATTATTTATAAAATTTTATATATAAATATCTATAATATGGCTATTTATATGATGTATTATAAATTAATGTTATTATATTAATATTACAAAATATATTTAAATTTTTATATTATTGTATTATATTATTAAATTTTAAGAAAAAATTAAAAATATATAATGTAAACTCATCTCATAGAATTGTAAATTTATCTAAGAATTTATTAAGGCTATAATTTTATATCTTAGGAGAGATTATGAAGAATATTGTAAAAGTTTCTTTTGCTGCTGCATGTGCACTTGTTTTGTTTCAAACAAATTCATTTGCAAATGAAAATTTAGCAACAGCATTTGAAAATGGGAAAGTTAATGGTAAGTTGAAATCTTATTATTTTGCAAAATCATATGATAATAATACATATCAAGATGCTTCAATTTGGGTTAATGGTATTGATTTAGGTTATAAAACAGGTTCATTTTATGGATTCTCATTTGGTACAACAGCTCAATTTGCATCAGTAACTTCTATTGATGATAAAAATAATAGATATGCTCCCTATATGGATGGTTCTGGTGCCATAATGTCAGAAATATATTTATCATATACTTATGATAAAACAACAGCTAAGGCTGGAAGACAATATTTTGGAACGCCTTTAGTTGCAGGATCAGGTTCAAGATTTATTAGACAATCTTTTGAAGGTTATTCAATTGAAAACACTTCTTTAGATAATACTAAAATTGTTGCTGCATATTTAACAAAATTTGCAGATAGAACAGACAATGCAGGTTCTCCTGGAAAATTTGGAGATGGAAGAATAGGTGTTGATGGTGCATGGACTGTTTATGCAAAAAATAATTCAATTAATAATCTAACATTACAAGCTCAATATGCAGAAAGATCAGAAAAAGTTCAAAATGCAGATAATGGAGCACAAATATTTTATGGAGATGGGCTTTATAATTTTGGTGGTGACATGAAACCATTTGTAGCAGCACAATATTTAACTACAACTTATGATCAAACTGGTATAAAAGATGGAGATGCATATGGAATTAAAATTGGGGCAACATTTTTTGGATTAAATACTTATGCTGCATTTACATCAGTAGGTAATAGTAGTGTAGAACAAGGAATAGGTTCAGGAGCGATACCTTTATATACTAATGGTGAAACAGTTGATGCTTGGAGCGCGACGCTAAGTGATACTGATGCATATAAACTAGGATTGTCTTACAAAATAGATAGTGTTATTTTATCAGGAAGTTTTGCAAGTTATGATAGAAAAAATGTCCCAAAAGTAACTGAAACAAATTTTACGGCAACTTATAATGTTACTAAGAATTTATCAGCACAATTACAATATTCAATGTTAAATAATGAATATATTGTCGAAAAAGATATAGATACAGATTTAAGAACAAGATTAGTTTACTCTTTTTAGAATAATTTTTTGCGATTTTTATTCTAAAAACACAGTAAAAGAATTTACTGCGTTCTCTTAAAATTAAGCAGAAAAGTTTGTTAAGCATTGAAGGGCGATGCAAACTTTTTTGTTGAAATTTACACTTATTGTACAAAAATATTAATAAGTAAAAAATTAAATGTTAGATGATAATTAGATCGAAAATTTATATAAAAAAAGGTACTTTATTATGAAAATTTTATTGAAAATAGGTATATTTCTATTAATCAATTCAATATATGCTTTTGCAACAACAAAAGAGGATGTTACGAATTTGATAGAAGATGGTGTGAAACTATGTAAAGAAAAGGGTATTGATGTGTGTTTGTCATCATTTAATGATAAAAAAGGTGATTTTGTAAAAGGGTCATTATATATATTTGCAATTAATTATGAAGGAATAACATTAGCTCATGGAGGAAATCCAACAATTGTTGGGAAAAATCTTTATAATATTAAATCTCCTGATGGAACGATGATATTTCAAGAATTTATTAATATTGCAAAAACAAAGGGTGAAGGATGGATAGATTATAAATGGTCAAATCCTGAAACTAAACAAAATGCAGATAAAAGTTCTTTTATAAAAAACATTGGAAATAATATTCTCATAGGCTCAGGTTTTTATAAATAAATTTTAATATTTGATATAAAATAGAAGTTAATCTCTATTTATATCAAATTAAATTTTATAAAAATTAACATTTTTACTTTTAAATAAATTATAAAGAATTTCTTTAATCATAAGATATAAGAAAAATTAATATTTTCTTTTTAATTTATAAAAAATATAAAATTAAAATCCACTCTCTCTTATAATAACTGAAATACTTTTCTTTATAATTTTTGAAATAATAGTTGTAGATTCACCTTTAGATACTAAAACTCCAACTTTTCTACTTTTTAAATCTAACTTATAATCTTTTAAATTCATAGTGATTTTATAATATGCTTGTTCTGTTTTTACTCTTTTGTTTGAATCTTGTCTAGTTGGAATTGTTCCTCCAAAATCAGAAGACAACTCCGAATATTCTAAATAAGGAACAGAAACCCTTGAAATTGTCGTTATATTTGAAGATATATCACTTAAATCTCCTGAATTAAAAATGAATTTACTTTTTGCATTTTCTTTTAATAAATTTAAATCATTTTCATTACAAAAACCTGTTATTTTAAAGTTTGTATTATCATATAAAACAAAAATAGGTTCTTTTTTATTTACCCATTGTTTCTCTTTATAACTATCAAAAAGATATATTTTTCCATTAAAAGATGCTTTTACTTCAAACTTTTCAGTTACTTTTTTTAGTCCCTCAAGTTCATTTGTTTTTTTCAATAATGACTCTTCTAAAATAAATCTTTTATCTAGATTCTCTTTGAATCCTGCTTGTCTATTTAATTCTAATTGTGAAAGTTCAATTTCTTCTTTTACTTGAGAAATTTTATACTCCAATTGTGGAGATTTTAGTTTTAGTAAAAGTTGTCCACTTTTTACTTCTTCCCCATTTGTAAAAAAGATACTTTCAATATATGCATCTTCAGGAGTATAGTATTCAAAATAATTTTCTGATTCAATTATGGCTGGCATTTTTATATTTGAATTCCAAGGTAGAAAAATAAGTAATATAAAAACTAAAAATATAAGTAAAGAGATTTTATTTTCTTTGTTAAATTTTAAACTATTTCTTTTCATCCACCACACTTTTAATTCCTTATAGACAGGCAAAAATATAAACCAAATTATTTCAACCAAAAATAAAATTATTCCTAAAACTTTAAAAGCATAATAATATACTAATATTGCTATTCCTAAAAATAAAAAGAATCTATAAATCCAAGTTGAAATAGCGTAAGCAATGAAGAATTTTTGTTTTTTATTAGATAAAACTTCAGGTATCTCTTCTTCTAATCCCAAAATATTTTTCCGTATAAACCATCTAGCTATTGCAAAAGATCTTGGTTGTAAATTTTTACTATCAGTTATATCTGAAAGAGCATAATATCCATCAAATCGTAGAAAAGGGCTAATATTTATTAAAATTGAACTAATCCAACTTGTTGTTGCAAGAATAAATAATATACTTTTAAAAATTCCAACAGGTGCAAATGACCATAAAAATGTAGCAACTAAAGCTATATATAGTTCAACTTTCATTCCAGCTACTACTATTTGCAATCTTTGGTATTTTGATTTTAATTTCCAGGCATCTGTGGTATCTGTGTATAAAACAGGGAATAGAACTAAAAGAGCTACTCCCATTGTTGGAACTTTACAACCTAGTCTTTTAGCAGCAAAAGCATGTCCTAATTCATGGAAACTCTTCACAAAAACTAAAGATAAAAAATAGTAAAAAAATCCCTCTTTTGTAAACAGATACATAAAAGTTGAAGTAAAATTTTCCCAATCTCTTAACACAAAAATAATACCTATAAACCCAAGAAAAAATATAATATTTTGCCAAAGTTTAGAGTATAAAAAATTTATTCTATTTTTATTTTCTTCAAGCCATTTATCAGGTTTTACAAGAGGAAATCTTATAAATAAATAGTTATGAATTAGCCATTTAAATATGTTTTGTTTTGATTGTTTATGAACATTTTTTATTCTTTGTATATCTTGAATTTCTTCACATAAAATTAGATTATTATTTTTTAAGAACTCTATAAAAGTTTGTAAAGATTCTTTGTCAATATCATAATCTTTTTCTTTTAGTATTTGAATAAACTCTTCAATTTCTATATTATTTTGCCATTTCGAAATTAGTTCAAAGGCATCAATTCCTATATTAAAATATTTATTTTGAATTGGATCAAATATTAGCCATCTTTTAGAGCCATCTTCACTTGCAGATGTTTCTAAAAGTTTTAAATCATTTCTTATTTTTGGTAATAATATTTTTTGTTCAAGCATTACCAACCTATCCATTGTCTTGTGGCAGTTATTGGTTTTCTAAATAAATAGAAAAATAGAGTTACTTTTTTTGAATAGATTTTTGCAGTTCCTCTTAATCCAATAGATGGAATATAACCATTCTCTTTAATATCATCAAAATTTGCAATTATTTTATATGATAAAATATTTTGTTCTGTTAATTCAGGTTTATATGAGATATATTTAATTTTACCAAGCCAAGAGTTTGTAGGATCATTATCAAAAAAGGCTTTTATTTGTGCATTTTCTTCTAAAAATATAGCTTCACTAACTGGTAACATTATTTTTAATTCTATATTTTCAGGTTTTGCTATTAGAAAAATTCTCTCACCTGTAGATACTGGTTTTCCTTTCCAATCATTTGGATTATTAATAATTGCAATCCCATCTTCTATTGCATTTATTTTTGTTTTATTTAATTGATCTAAAGCAAAATTTAATTCAGCCTCTTTTAGTTTAACTTGACTTTCTAATTGAGAAATTTGGCTTTTTTGTGTTGCATCAAAAAAACTTCCTTGTTGAACTGTATGTAATTGAGCATTTGCCACATCTAAAGTTCTTTTTGCAACTAAATAATTATTATTAAAATCCACATCATCAAATTTTACTATTAATTGATTTTTTTCTATTTTTTCATTTGGAAAAATTTTCACTTCTTCTATAACTGCATTTAAAGGAGAAGTTACAACATAAGGATTTTTTGCTTCAACTTCTAAAGGTGCTAAAACTGAGAGCCTTACTGGTAAAAACATTAAAGCTATTATGAAAATAAGAACATATTTTAAATATTTGTTTTTAAACGATAACTTTTTTAATGTTTGAAATATTCCACAACTTCTCATTGCAAATAAAAAATATGATAAAGATGATGAAAGATGTTTTAATATTAAAACATCATTTTCTAACCATTCTTCCTCTTTGAATAGGAGTAAAATATAATTGATCTCCATATAATCTTTCATACTTTTTAAAGGAAGATATACAAGATTTGAAGGTGAATATTCATGCATTGATTTAAGATTAATCTCTTTTAAATCATTTTTTGTATCAACAATAAAAATGTTTTTTGCTTTTTCACTGTTATTTAAATCTATTATTATATTTTCAATCCATTGAACAAAAGGAGAAGTTGAATCAACAGCCGCTATATCTGATATTGATACCACTTTATATTTACCAGTTACATCAGTAGTTAATAAAACACCTTGGCTATATGGAACTAAACTTCTTGTTTCATTAACTATTTGATAATAAAGCTCTTTTAAACTTTCACAATTTCTACAGTTGTGTTCCAACTGTAGAAGTTTTGAGATATTTGTTTCCAATTTCTATTCAGTCCTTTATTTACGCGAATAATTTTGTAAGATAAGTTCCGTAACCATCTAGTTTTTGATTTTCAAATGCTACTTGCTCTTGTAAGCCTATAAAACTTTGTGTATCAGCTTGATTTTTATTTTTTAATTGTTTTAAATCAAGTTTTAGATTTAGAATTTTAGTTGTTCCATCTGTATTTACAGATTTAATACTTATTTCTAATTTCTCTAAATTTTCAGGAATTGAACCTGAAATACTTCCTGTTTTTGGATCAAAAGATAGTCCAGCAGGTAGCGGTGTTCCATCGGTTTTAGTAATAATGAAATTATTAGAAAGATTTGTATCTAGTATTTTAATTTCTAATCTACCATTTTCAACTTTAATATCTTCAATTGTTATTCCAACAACTGAAAAAGAGTCTTGATTAGATTGATTAAATGATACTTGCCCATTTGTTGATACATTTAAATTTACATTTGATTGTATCATTCCTTTTCCATTATCCGTTTGATAATTAGGCTGATTTGGTGTGTCTGTATTATTTTGAGGAGTATTATTTTGCGTATTTCTATTGTTTGTTTCATTTGTTTTTATGAAACCTTCACCTGTATTATCAACATTGTCTCCATTTACACTATAGTTTAATACCCCTAAATTTGTATTGTCTTTAAAACTATTTAAAGATATATTTGTATTAGTTCCTATTGGATTAGTATTATTTAATATTGGTATGTTAGGCAGTGTATCTACTCTCGTTTGTGCGCCTGGTAGAACTAACATATTATATGTTCTACTAATGCTCATAGCTGGTGTTCCTGAGTCTATTCCTTTTATAGTAATAATAAAATCACCTGATTGTGTAGGTTTACCTGAAATTACTCCAGTAAGAGAGTTTATTGATAATCCTGCTGGTAAATTTATTGCTTCAAAAGTAAAAGTGTTTGAATTATCTATATCACTAAATAATGTAGATATATCTTTTACATAATTATTTCCAAAAGGAAGGACAACATCTATATTTTCTGATGATACAGTTGGTGCATCATTTACATTTACAATTGAAGTTGTTGCACTACTTGTTACTGTTTCATTTGTACTTTGTGCATCTGTATAATTCGCTTTTACAGTTATTACTTTATCTACTTCATTTTGAGTTAATAGATATGTTGAATTTGTTGCTCCAGTTATTAGAACATCATTAGCATACCATTGGTAAGTAATTGTTCCCAATCCATCTATATCAGCTATATTATTACTTGCTGTTAATGTTTCACCTTGTTTTAGTATTCCATTTATTATTACACTTCCTGTTGGAGCATCATTTACATTATTTACTGTTAATGCAAATGTATCACTTATTGTTGCACTTGATCCATCTGTTACTATAACTTTTATATAAATTATTCCGACATCTGAGTTTGTAGGTGTTCCACTAAAAGTTCTTGTTCCTGATGTAAATGTTAACCAAGTAGGTAATGTTCCACTATTAACTAAATTTCCATTACTATCAACTAATTGGGCTGTATAAGTTTGAGTATCTCCTGAATCTACATCTGAAAATACATTTGATGAAAATTGAAAATTATATACACTATCTTGTGTTGCAGTTTGATTTCCAATTATATTTGCTACAGTTGGAGTATCATTTACACCATTAATCGTAATAGTTAAAGTATTTCCTTTTGTTCCAGCACTATCAGTTGCCTCTATTGTAAAGGCATCTGTAACAGTTGTTGAAGTTGCATTTATCGCACTATTGCTTGTTGGAACATATACATAACTTCCGTCACTTGATTTTACATATAATGTTCCATAAGTTCCTGCTTTTGACACATCATAAACTGTCCCACCTATATTATCAGTCCCACCAGTTATTCCTGTATTAATACCATATCCAGTAATTGAACCACTTGAAGCTGTTGCGCTTATTGTTCCTGTTGTATTAGTGAATGTGTCGTTTGCAGAGGTGTCTGTATATGTTCCTGTTGCTGTACTTACTGTTGGTCCACTATTTACTGTGATTGAAAATATATCAGAAACATTTAAATTGCCTGTGCCATTATCAGTTGCTATCACTTTTAGATAAATAGTTCCTGCATCACCAATTGCAGGAGTACCACTAAATGTTCTTGTTCCTGAGTTAAAACTCAACCATGTTGGAAGTGTTCCACTATTTACTAAATTCCCACTTCCATCTACAAGTTGAGTAGTGTAGCTCAATGTATCACTAGTATCTACATCTGTAAAACTATTTGTAGCAAATTGGAAACTAAAAGCATTAGATACACTAGCACTTTGATCTACTATTGCATTGGCAACTATTGGTGCATCATTTACTGCTGTTACATTATACGTTATTGTATTGGCACTTACAGAATCTATTGTTCCATCATTTACTGTAAATTGGAATGTTGAATAATTATCTCCATTCCCATTTAAAGAGGGACTAAATCTTAATTTATTTGCATCTATATCTACTTTTGTTATTACTTGATTTAATGTTACATCTGTCCATACTGTTCCATTATAATATTCTAATGTTCCCACTGTTTCTAAAGTTGTTATTTTTATACTTGATAATGTGCTTGCACTATCTGCATCACTAAATCCAAAGTCATTTGCACTTAATAGTGTTGGCGTATCTTCATTTATTGTGATTGTTTTATTTACTGCTGTTGGTGTATCATTTACACCTGTAATATTTACTGTAAATGTTTGAGAATCAGATAATCCAACATCTGATGTTGTTACTGTAAAATTATCTGTTGTATTATTTGTAAGTGCATTTATTGCACTTGCATTTGGAACATAAACATAACTTCCATCACTTGATTTTACATATAATGTTCCATAACTTCCTGCTTTTGAAATATCATAAATAGTTCCACCAAAATTATCACTTCCACCGGTTGTTCCGGTGCTTATTCCATAAGTTAATGTTGTTCCAGTATCTCTATCACTAGCACTTAAAATTCCTGTTGTATTACTAAATGTATCATACGCACTTGTATCTGCATAACTTCCTGCACTTGGTGCTGTTAATATCGGAGTATCATTTACACCATTAATCGTAATAGTTAAAGTATTTCCTTTTGTTCCAGCACTATCAGTTGCCTCTATTGTAAAGGCATCGGTAACAGTTGTTGAAGTTGCATTTATTGCACTATTGCTTGTTGGAACATATACATAACTTCCATCACTTGATTTTACATATAATGTTCCATAAGTTCCTGCTTTTGACACATCATACACAGTCCCACCTATATTATCAGTCCCACCAGTTGTTCCTGTATTAATACCATATCCAGTAATTGAACCACTTGAAGCTGTTGCGCTTATTGTTCCTGTTGTATTAGTGAATGTGTCATTTGCAGAGGTGTCTGTATATGTTCTTGTTGCTGTACTTACTGTTGGTCCACTATTTACTGTGATGGTAAGTGCTTGATATGTTACATTTCCAGCAGAATCAGTTGCACTTAAATAAATATTATAAGTTCCAGCGCTTAGAGCTGAACTTGTTCTAAGATCTGTTCCTGAAATATTAAAACTTGAATTATTTGCATCATTTGTTCCATTTCCACTTGCAAGTGCATATGTTATAGTGTGTGTATCTGTTGCTGATATTGTTGCAATATTTGAATTTGTACCTGTGATTGAAGATGAGATACTATTTGTACTAACCGCTAGTGAAGTTGGGGCAGTTGTGTCTATAGTGATTGTATTTGTAGATGCAGATGATAAATTTCCAGCTGTATCAGTTGAATAAACTTTATAAGTTCCATCAACTAAACCTGAAAGTGCCATATTTGTATTAGTGTTTGCACTTGATATTGTAATACTATTAAAGTTATCATCAGATGCACTTGTTATGTCTGATATATTAGAAACAATAACTGTATCTTTAATTATATATGCTGTTCCAGTTTCACTACTTTGTACCGTTGCATTTGTGCTATTTTTTAATGTTGCAGTTGTTGCAGAAGCACTAGGAGTAGATGTATCTATAGTTACAGATAAACTTGAAGAAGCAGATGATTCTTGACCTGATACGGTTTGTTTTGCTGTAATTGTATGAGCACCGTCTGATAGAGTTGATGATGTAATTGACCAATTACCAGAACCATTAGCAGTTGTTGTTCCTAGAACTGTTGTTCCATCTGTGTCATATAAATTGACAGTTGCATTTGCATCTGCAGTTCCTGTAAAAGTTGGTGTATTATCATTTGTACTATTATCTGTAGAACTACTTCCACTATCACTTCCAGCTGTCATATTGGGAGCACTTGGTGCAGTAGGACCTGCGGGAGTAATATTTGTAAGAATTATACTATCAAAATCAATTGCATAAGGATTAGTTGCTGTCAAAGTAAAACTTGAAATATTTTGAAATTTTGATGCATCAGCAGAACCAGAAATATTCCATGTAGGAGTAGCACCTGATGTTATTAATAAGCTAGCAGTTTGTCCATTTGCAGTTAATGTAAAGGTTTCATTAGTATTTACATTAAAAATAATTAGTGAATCTAAATTGAATGTATAACCAGTAACTGAAAAATCTAACTGTGTTTCTAAAGCTGTACCATAATCCGTACTTAATGTAGTTGTACCTTGAATATCTTGTCCTGAAGTTGTACTTGAATCAACAATTGATATCGTTGTCGAAGTAATTGACAAGGTAACACCTGAAACAGTCTGAGTTACTGTTTTTGTACCAACTCCTGTCATATTTGATTCAAAATCAAATGTTGCAGATAAACCAGCTGTCGTAACATCAACTTTTGTAGCTGTAGTCATTACATTTGGTGTTCCAGCACTATCTTTTCCAACTACATAAATATCATAAGCTGTATTTGAACTCAGTCCTGAGATGTTGTAAGTTCCTGTAAAAGGAGTAGTTGCAACGCTACCATTTCCTGATTTTAGTGCGGATGCACCACTTGAGTCTTGTCCTGCTAATACTTGAGCTACACTTGGAGCAGTTGCTCCATTTGCTACAACTACATAATAGATAGTTCCTGCTTCATTTAAACTTGCACTTAAATCTAAAGTAGTTGAGCTTACATTCGAAGCAGATGGTGTCACATCAAATGTTGGGGGAGTTGTATCTACAACAGAACCAACTGTTACAACATAATATTCATTTCCCAAAACAAAAGTATCTGTTCCATTACTAGCACCTGCAACATATTCAACATTTTGTGCATTATTTAAAGGATCATATGTGATTGCACTACTTAACGTATCTCCCCATTCCGGGTCATTTAAATCAGATCCTGAAGCAGTTGGTGCTAATATATAAAAACTATCATCATTATTAGTCCAATTAGTATTTGTATATGTATTTCCAATTGTCGTGCCACTATATGTAAAAGTACCTGTTGTACTTGGAGTAACAGTTATACTATTATATGCGCCACCTGTTATTGTAAAGGTTTTATCAAAATAATTATTTGCACTATCTGTAGCTCTAATAGTAATATTTGCAGTTGCCCCATTTGCTAATGATTTACCACTATCTAGTGATAATATTCCAGAAGAACTAACATTAAATAAATTACTACTATCTGTTACTTCTGAAAAAGTAACTGTATCTGTTGCATAGGTATAAGCATAACTAGGATAGTTTCCTAGTGAACTTACTAATCCACTTTTATCATATGCTCTAATATTAGCTATTCTAGCTCCTGTTAAATCTTGTGGTGCTAAAGTCGAAGATAGTTGAATATCTGTTGGAGCTGGATTTGATGGTGCAATAACAATATCATCAGCAAAAAAAGTAACTTTTCCTGCCCCTGTATTATTAACTTCAATTTTTGTTAAATTAGAACTCCATCCTAAAGTTGCCAAATCTAAAGTATAAGTGGTACTCACATTAGGGCTTGAAATTGTATAAGAATATAATAGTGTGGCACCATCATAACCTTTAACTGAAAAATCACCTACAATTCCCGTATTACTATAATATCCAACTTTAATACTTGAAGCAACAGATGGTGTACTAAAGTTAAACTGCATCGTTTTACCCTGATTTGAACTATCTGTAAAAATACCGCCTGATACAGTAGGACTTGTTCCTGAATCTAGAATAGTTGCATCAACAACAACTCCACCTATATTTTGTCTAACATGGTTTGTATAATTTATGTCTATTGTTCCACTTGAAAAATTAAATGTTGTAGCTGCTAAAGTACCATCATAGCTAGCAATATTTAAATCATTTGTATCAATAACACCTATACTCTTTTCTAAAATCCAATCTCCACCTAGTGTAGAAGAACCAGTTAAATCATCAGAAGCAGCAACATCAGCTTGTGTGATTTGGGCTATTGAGTTTATAAATCCTTCTCCATTTCCATCACTTGCTACATTACATCCATAAAGTAAAATATCTCCATTTTCTGTTAAAGAGTTTTTTATAGTTTCAAGTAATAGAGTATTTTCATCTAATGTATCACTATTTAAAATATCATTTCCTACAGTTATTTCTCCTGTACTTCCATGTGATAAGATATGTATTGCATTAATATTTTTTTGGTTTTGAAGTATTGAGTTTATTTCATCAAGTGAACTAACAAGATATACTTCTACATCTTTTCCTATTCCATCAACTAAAGTTTGATAATCTTTAACAGTTGAATCCACAAAAGCAACTTCTCTTCTATCTTTTTCAAATGTTTGAACTGCTTGCGCTTCATGTACAATATTTTCCGCACTATTATTTGTAGCATCATTATTTGTAGCAGTTGAGTCTTTAGTTATTGTAGTAAAACTACTATTATCAAGAACATCAACCGCAGTAGTAACTGCTGCACCATCAAAAAGAATTCTTTGTTCAAGGGCGCTTATTATTGGTTTTTTCATATTTCTTTTTTTCATAACTCAAATCCTTGATTAGTTATTTTTTTGGTAAAAGTTTGCAGTTGCACTCATACCTGGTATTATGTTGTCATAAGGTTTTATAAGCTTAGCTCTTAAAGATATAGATTGACTTGTTGGGTCAACAATTGAATCTATTTGAACAACTTGAGCTTTTATAGTTGCTTTTGTTTCATCAATATTCAAATCAAAATCCATACCTTTTTTTAACCAAACAAGCCAAGAAGAAGGTACTACAACTCTAGCTTCTAAATTATCTAAACTAACTATTTCTAAAAGTTCATCTTGTGGTTTAACACTTTGGTATTTTGATACTTTTTTTGAAGCAATTCTTCCATCAAAAGGAGCTTGAATATTACATCTTGATACATTTATAGATGCAATATCACTCTCAGCTTTTTGCTTGTTATAATTTTCTTGCGAAATTTGTATTTCGAATGTACCAATAGAACCATAAGTATCTAATTTTTTGTTTTTCTCATGTTCAAGTCTTGAAATCTCTTTTTCAACTTCGATTTTTCTTCTTTGCGCACTATAAACAGCACAATCAATTTTGATTAGAGAATCTCCTTTTTTAAAAGAATCTCCCTCATATTTAGAAAGTTCAATTATCTCACCAGCTATTTCACTTGATAAAATTGTTCTATCAAGTGAAATAATAACTGCTCTTGCCGAAAAATCTTCAGCATATAAATAAGATGCCAACAAAATAAAACTTAGAAATTTTTTCATTAAAGAACCTTTTATTTAGCTTGTATTACATCTTTTTTATCATCAATTCCCATAGAAGCAAAAATTCTTCCATAACTATTTTGTACATTTGCATACGATGATGAATATCTTAAAGTTGCTAGAATATCATTTAATTTTTCTTTGATTAAAATTAATCTACCATTAACATTTAAGTCATTTTGAACTTGTATTAAGTTGTAAATATCATCAGCTACAGTTAAATAATCTTTTGCTAAGAAATACTCTTTTTTAGCTTGGTTAAATTTAACAATTGATAAATGCACTTGTGATAATACTGCCATTGATAATGCTAATTGTTGTTCTTTTGCAACTTCTATTTGAGTTTTTGCAATTTTATTATATTCGTTAGCTTTAAATACATTTAATAGATTCCAAGAAACATTTGCACCATAAGAATACCAATCATTATTTAATAAATAATCACTATTTTCATAAGATAATGAAGTATTCAAATTAATTCCTGGTAACATTTTTAATTTTGCAGCCGTTAACTCTTTTTCAGAAATTCTTACTTGATATCTACCTTCTGCTAATTCTGGTCTATTTTCTAAAGCTAATTTTTCCATTTCATCAATATTCATATTAAACTCTGGTATTTGATAATCTTTTTCAACTTTATCAGCTAATTCAAATTCAATTCCCGGTTTTAATCCCATTAATTCAGCAAGTTCTATTTTTGCAGAAATCAAACTGCTTTCAAGAGTATGTAATGATCTTAAAATGTCTAATAATTCCCTTTGATAAGATAAAGCTTCCATTGGAGATTTTGCAACTCTTTGATTTTGTACTTGTTTTGAATCACCTAAAGCTTTATTTACTTCAATCATCATAGGTTGAATTCTTTTTAATAAATCTTGTGAAGAAACTGCTTGATAATATGCTCTTCTTATTTCTTGACTAAGATTTTGTTCAACTTTTTTCTCTTTTTCTTTTGCTATTAAAAATTTATCTGCTTGTTGTTGCGCTCTAACATATGATAAACCAAAATCTAGAATATTCCAACTAAACCCAATATCAGCTGTTGTTCTTTCTTTATCTTGCGAAACTGAATATTGAGGATTAGCTCCTAAAGATTGCGGATTTCCATTAGTAAAAGAAGTGCTAGCACTTGCTGCATAATTATTTCTCTCTGAATATCCAGCTGCTGCTGTTAAATTTGGTAACATATCATAATAAACTAAATCTAATTGTTTCTCCGACAATGCAGTTTCAAGAACTTTTACTCTTTTTTGTAGATTATGATTAGTCCCTCTTTCAATTGCTTCATCTAAAGAAATAGGTTTTGTAATAGGAACTACTACTTCATTTAAAAGAGTCATATCTTTTTGAGTTTGTTCTTTAACTTCGTTTTCCAAAAAAGGTTGAGGAGTTACAGCACAACCAGTTATTAGAAAAGATGCAACAACAGAAATAGCTACAATTTTAGAAACATTTTTTAACATTATTTTTACCTTATATATTACTTTTGGACATTATAACTTTTTAATAATAAGATATATTGAAAATATTAGAAAATTTGAATAATTTAAATTCCTTGAGGAGTAATATATAAATAGTTTTTGATATATTAGTAGGATATGTAAGAGTTTTATTTAAAGATTAAAATTTACAAAAAGATACATTAATAAATATTAAATAAGTAAATAAAAAATTGATTCTAGAATAATGAAAAAGCCCTGAAATAGAGCTTCTAAGAATGGGAGATGTTTCCCATCCAAAATTGCTCTCTAGCCCATGTTTTAGGTTTTTGAATTTAGGCTTATTTTTATTAATTGAGACTTTTTTGTGACCAACTTACGATATGTTTGATATTATTTATTTGTATAATGTCAGTAATTATTCAATTAGGAAAATTATGATAGAAAATTTATCAAATAAAAATCTATTACTTTTAGAAGATAGTGATGATTTTATTGAAAATATAATCTCTTTATTTAATATGTTTGTTAAAAAGACTTTTATTGCAAAAGATATAAATAGTGCAAATAAAATATTAAATGAAGAGGCTATTGATATTGTTGTATCCGATATTCATCTCAAAAATGAAAATGGTTTGGATTTTATATATAAAATAAGAGAAACAAACCAAAAAATACCTATTGTTGTATTAAATGGTTATAAAGATGAAAATCTATTATTTAGAGCCATGACTTTAAATCTTACTGGATATTTAGTAAAACCAGTAAATTTCAAATCACTTGTGGATGTTTTTCAAGAGTGTTCTAAGAAATTAATTTCTCAAAATATTGTAAATGTAATACTAAAAGATGATTTTGTTTATAATAAAAATCTAAAAAATATTGCTAAAAATGATGAAATATTTGAATTAAATAAAAAAGAGATACTTTTTTTTGAATTATTATGTGAAAATAGAACAAAAATTATTACAAAAGATATGATTGCAAATGTTATTTATGAAAATGAACCAATGAGTGATAGTGCTTTAAACAATTTTATTATGAGAATTAGAAAAAGATTTGGAAAAAGTTTTTTACACACTATTCCAGATATTGGCTATAAGATGATTGTTTAATGAAACAGCTTACTATCTATTTTATTTTATTAATTTTATATTGCAATAGTGCTTTTAGTGCATCTATTGATTTTACTCAGGAAGAAAAAGAGTTTATTAAAAGTCATCCTACTATTTCATTTAGTGATGTTACTTGGGAACCTTTTTCAAAAGTTGAAGCTAATAGTTATCAAGGTATTTTCAAAGAGTACTACAAACTTATTGAAGAAAAAACTGGATTAAAATTTGAGTTTAAAAAAATAGGTGATGGAATAAACTTTGAAAAAGTCTTAAATGCCTTAGAAAATAAAAAAATTGATATGATTGATGGAAGTGGGAAAACTTCTGATAGGGAAAAATATGCTATTTTTTCTGATCCTTTTATGCAAGTTAATTTAGTAATTGCTTCAAATGATGATAAGCCAATTTATAACTTGAAAGAAAACTCTTCAAAACTCACTATTGCTGTAGCAAGAGGTATCACAGCTTATGAATATATAAAAGAAAAATTAAAGAGTTAATTATTACAAATGGTGTGGAAGAGGCTCTAAATCTAGTAAATTCAAAAAAAGCTGATGCTATGATTGAAAATATTATTGTTGTTGATTATATGAAAAAAAGTAAAGAATTTTCAAATATCAAAATAGAAACTATTGAAGATTATGAATTTAAAATTTATAGTATTGTAAGAAATGATTATCCTATTTTAATATCAATACTTAATAAAGCTATAAATTCCATATCAAAAGAAGATTTACTAAAAATCAATAGCCTACTCATACAAAGAACAGTAGAATCAAAACGAAATATCATAGAACTTAATGATTCACAAAAAGAGTACCTCAAAAATAAAAAAGAGATTACTATGTGCGTTGATCCAGATTGGGAACCTTTTGAAATTATAAATAAAAATGGTGAACACGAAGGAATTGCAGCTGATATAATAAAACTTATTGCTAAAAAATTAAATTTAGAAATTACCCTTGTAAAAACAAAAGGTTGGGAAGAGACTTTAGAATATTCAAAAAATAAAAAGTGTGATATTTTAAGTTTTTTAAATAAAACACCCCAACGAGAAAAATGGCTTACATTTACAGAACCTATTTTTGAAGATCCAAATGTACTTGTTGCAAGAGCTGAAATACCTATGATTGAAGATTTATCTAAAATTAAAGCTTCCATTGCACTTCCTAAAGGAACTGCAATGTATGAAAGATTTTCTAAGGATTTTCCAAATTTAATATTTATTCCTGTGGATAGTGAAAATGAAGCTTTTCATTTAGTAGAAAGTAAAAAAGCTGATTTAACTTTAAGGTCATTGATTGTTGCTGCTTATACTATAAAAAAAGATGGATTATTTAATTTAAAAATGGTAGGAAGACCTTTAGAATATTCTAATTATCTGAGAATTGGAGTATTGAAAGAAGAAGTATTAAAAGATATATTAAATAGAGCTATTGTAACAATTAAAAAAAAAGAGATTGATGAAATTGTTAATAAGCATGTTTCTATAGAAATTAATAACGTTAACTATTTTAGTATTGGTTTTTGGTTTTTTATAGGTTTATTAGTTGTTATGACTTTAATATTACTTTGGAATTATCTTTTAAGAAAAGAGGTAAAAAAAGAGCTTGAAAAAAATCTTGTTCAATCAGAACTATTATTTCAAAAAGAAAAAGAGGCAGAAATAGGAAAACTAATAGCAAACATTTCCCATCAATGGAGAGATTCATTGACAAAAATTAGTTATATTAATCTTACAACCATAGCAAAACTACAACTAAAACAAGAGATTACAAATAACTATTTAGAAAAATCTTCAAATGAAATTGAAAAAAGTTTAGATTTCATGTCTCAAACTAGGCAAAACTTTTTAGATTATTATAAGCCATCTGACAATCGTATTGAATTTGATATTTTAGAGTCTGTAAAATCATCAGTAAGTATAATTAACACAAAAATAAAAAATCATAATCTAATTATAAATTACAATATAAAAAATGATATAGCTGTAGTTTCTATTAGAAATCAATGGATGCAAGTTTGGATTAATTTAATCAATAATTGCATTAATCAAGCAATCAAAGAGAATATTTTAAATCCAATTATAAATATTACAATAAGAGAAAGTTCAATAATAATTGAAGATAATTGTAGAGGCTTTAATGAAGATATTTTAAATAAGTTTAAAGATAATAGTTTAAATGGTTTAGGCTTGAAAATGTGTAAAGATATAGTATCAAAAGATGGATGGAATTTTGTAATTATGAATATTCCAAGTGGTGCTTTAATTAAAATATATAAAATGGATGGAATTAACAAATGAATGATGTTGAAATAATGCAAAATTTGAAACATTTTAAAGTTTTATATGTAGAAAATGACTCTTTTCAAATGGAGCAAACTATTACTATTCTCTCAATGTATTTTAAAAATATTACAACAGCAACAGATGGATTTGAAGCTTTAAATATATTTAAAAAAAATACTTTTGATTTAATTATCTGTGATATTTTTCTTCCTAAAATCTCTGGAACAGAGTTTGCCCAAGAAGTTAGAGAATTAGATAAAAACATTGATTTTATTTTTATCTCTTCAAGCACAAATATAAATGATTTTAGGAAAGTTATTCAAATTCAAGCTTTTGATTTTTTAAGTAAACCTTATAGTTTTGCTGATTTACAAGATGTATTAATAAAATTTGGAAAGAAATATATCAAAGATAGAACCACTATAGTTGAAATAACTACTAATATTCAATATGATATTTTAAACCATTGTATTATTATAGATGATAAAAGAATTGATTTAACATTAAAAGAGCAACAACTCTTACAATTAGCTACTAAAAATAAAAAAAATGTATTTACCTATGAACAAATTAGTGAAGCTTTAAATTATAAAGAAATAAACATGAACTCAATAAAAAATATAATTCTAAGACTCAGAAAAAAACTCTCTACAGATATCTTTGTAAATATAAAAGGTCTTGGTTATCGTATTGTTTAATTTAAAAATAGGCAGTTAAATTGTTAAAAAAGTTACCTTCTGAAACTTAAACCACCTCAGTTTTTTCTACCATTTTAGTCGAAGTTTTTGCTCCAAACTTATAAATATCTGAATTTAAAATTCCTGATTCTTTTTTCTCTTTTAACCTATAACTTTCTCCTTGTATATTAATTACATGTGAGTGATGTAATACTCTATCTAATATTGCTGTTGTTACTATTTTATCTCCTCCAAATACTTGTGACCATTGGGAGAATATAAGATTTGAAGTTAGTATTGTTGCACTTCTTTTAGTATCTCTATTACTTGATTTGCAAGTGGAAGTATAAATTCTTTTTTTTGTTTTCAAAATTAATATATTCCTAAAAGTTTTAGATTTAATGATAGTTGATTGGATGGCATTGTTTATAAAAGAGGTAAAAAGTGCCAATTTTTGGTACTTTTTAGACTTTGTAAGTTTTTTTGGATTGTGTATTGGTGGAGAAGACGGGAGTCGAACCCGTGTCTTAAAATGCTTGACCTTAATATCTATACATGCTTTTTTAATTGTTCGATTTAATTTTAGAAAAGTACAATTAAACTTTAATAAAACTGTCTTTTATGCGTTAGTCTTAACTTAAAAGATAATAATTAAGATATATCTGTTTGTTTGTTATACTTCGAATCCTACTCTAACAGAATAATCTGTAGGTGAAGCAACACCCGCCTCTATTCAGAGAGCGGGGGTAGAGCAATTAAGCTGCTACCCTTTGAGGTGCGTAATTTGTATTGTTTGCATTTAAACATTTTTGAGCCTTTTAACGATATGCTCATACCGACATGCAACTAAAGCCGAAACACTCCAATCGAAGCCAGGACTTCCCCATAACTCGAAAAGAAGTTTACATAAGCAATTATTAAAACCATGTTAATTGTAATCAAAATGTTACTAAATGATAAATTGGATTTTGTTTCATTCGTTCTTATACTTTAAAACTGTATAATAGTTACATAAAAATATATCGGAGTGAATAATGAGTAAAAAAGGTATTTTAATTATCGGGGCAGGTGGAGTTAGTAGAGTAGCCACTGTTAAATGTGCAATGAACATCGACACTTTTGAAAAGATTACATTGGCATCAAGAACAGTTTCAAAATGTGAATCTATTGCTGCTGATATTTTAAAAAATCAAGGAGTACAAATTGATGTAGCTTCTGTTGATGCTGATAATGTAGATGAATTAGCAAAATTAATTCAAAAAGTAAATCCAAAATTAGTACTAAATGTAGCGTTACCTTATCAAGATTTAACAATTATGGACGCTTGTACAAAATGTGGAGTTGATTATGTAGATACTGCAAACTACGAACATCCTGATGAAGCAAAATTTGAATACAAATTACAATGGGCAAGAAATGACCAATTCAAAGAAGCTGGAATTATGGGATTATTAGGTTCAGGTTTTGACCCAGGTGTAACAGGAGTATTTTGTGCTTATGCTCAACAAAACTTATTTGATGAAATTCACACTATAGATATTATGGATTGTAATGCTGGTGACCACGGTTACAAATTTGCTACAAACTTTAATCCAGAAATTAACCTAAGAGAAGTATCTGCAAATGGTAGATATTGGGAAAATGGACAATGGATTGAAACTACACCTCTAGAAATTAGAGTTGACCATGATTATCCAGAAGTTGGAGTAAAAGCTTCTTATCTTTTATACCACGAAGAGTTAGAATCATTAGTTAAAAATATCAAAGGTTTAAAAAGAATTAGATTCTTTATGACATTTGGAGATGCATATATTCAACATATGAATTGTTTACAAAATGTTGGAATGTTAGGAATTGAACCAGTTATGCACAAAGGTGTGATGATTACTCCGATTGAATTCTTAACTACATTATTACCAGATCCTGCAAGCCTTGGGCCAAGAACTGTAGGACTTACTAACATTGGTTGTATTATCGAAGGTATCAAAGATGGAAAAGCAAAAAAAGTTTACATCTACAATATTTGTGACCACCAAGAGTGTTATAAAGAAACAGGAGCACAAGCTGTAAGTTATACTACAGGAGTTCCTGCAATGATCGGTTCTAAATTACTTTATAAAGGTATTTGGAAAAATAAAGGTGTATTTAACATCGAAGAATTTGATGCAAAACCATTTATGGATGAGTTGATGACTCAAGGTCTTCCTTGGAAAATTGTAGAACTATAAATTAATTCTTTTTTCCATACTCTGCGTTGAAGATTAAATTTTAATCGGTCGTTTACTACTTGTAAACTCTCTCATAAAATTTAATCTTCGCCTTGATTATGAAAAAAATCTTTTAATTTATCTATTTTAATAAGAGGAGTTTGTGATGAAAAAATATATTTGTACAGCGTGTGATTATATTTATGATCCAGCAATTGGTGATCCTGATTCAGGAATTGAAGCAGGAACTGCATTTGAAGATTTACCAGAAGATTGGGAATGCCCAGATTGTGGTGTAAGTAAAGAGGATTTTGAGCCACTTGAAGACTAATAATATAATAGTAGATAGTTTTGACAAACTACCAAGTCCAAGTTTTGTATGTGAAGAGAAACTTTTAGAAAAAAATTTAATACTTCTAAAAAGAATTCAAGATGAAGCAGATGTAAATATTCTTTTAGCACTAAAAGGTTTTGCAATGTGGTCAACTTTTGATTTATGCAAAAAATATCTAAAAGGGTGTTGTGCATCGGGTCTTCATGAAGCAATCTTAGCAAAAGAAGAGTTTGGCGGTGAAGTTCACACTTATTCTGCTGCTTTTAAAGATGATGAAATTGATGAGATTATTTCAATATCAAATCATGTGGTTTTTAACTCTTTTAATCAATTAAAAAGATATAAAGATAAAGCTTTTGGAAAAACATCATTAGGAATTAGATTAAATCCTGAATACTCATCTGTTGAAGTAGATTTGTATAATCCTTGTGCGCCATTTTCAAGAATGGGAACAACAAAAGCAAATTTTGATGAATCACAATTAGAGTTTTTAGATGGTTTCCATTTCCATGCACTTTGTGAACAAAATGTTGATGCACTTGAAGGTGCACTAGCCGCTTTTGAAGATAAATTTTCTCAATATTTTGACAAACTAAAATGGGTAAATTTTGGTGGTGGTCATCATATTACAAGAGCTGATTATGATGTTGAGGGTTTAATTAAACTTTTAAAAGATTTTAAATTAAGATACCCACATCTAAAAGTTTATTTAGAACCAGGTGAAGCTATTGGTTGGCAAACTGGTTATTTAGTGGGAACAGTATTAGATGTAATAAATAATGGTATGGATTTAGTTATTTTAGATACTTCAGCAGAAGCTCACATGCCTGATACTTTAGCTATGCCATATCGAGCAATGGTGAGAAATTCAGGCCTTGCAGGTGAAAAAAAGTATACTTATAGATTAGGTGGAAATACTTGTTTAGCTGGAGATATTATTGGAGATTACTCTTTTGATGAACCTTTAGAAGTAGGGGATAAAATCATTTTTGAGGATATGATTCATTATACAATGGTAAAAACAACTACATTTAATGGAATAAAATTACCATCAATTGTTATAAAACATAATGAAGAAAGTTATCAAATTGTAAAAAACTTTGGTTATAATGATTACAAAATGAGACTTTCATAGGAGATTAAATGACTGGACACGAAAGAAATATTATTGATCATGAATTTTCAGATATGGAAGTTATTGATAGTAAAAAATCAATAAAACATGATTATAAAAATAAAGATAGAAAAAGAGAAGAGTTAGATAAAAAAGAAGAAGATGGAACTAAAAAAGTTCAAATTTGGGTTAGAGAAGAGACTTTAGAATACGAAAAAGAGTTAACAAAACTTCAAATTGAACTTTTAAAACTTCAAAATCATGTTAAAGAAGAAGGTCTTAAAATTTTAATGATTTTTGAAGGTAGGGATGCTGCTGGAAAAGGTGGAACTATTAAAAGAATTACTGAACATCTAAATCCTAGGGGTGCAAGAGTTGTAGCTTTAGAAAAGCCAAGTGATATAGAAAGAACACAATGGTATTTTCAAAGATATACAAAATTTCTTCCAAGTGCAGGTGAAATAGTTTTATTTGACAGATCTTGGTACAACAGAGCAGGTGTTGAGCCAGTTATGGGATTTTGTACAACAGAAGAACACCATGAATTTTTAAGAGAAGTTCCTGAATTCGAAAAAATGCTAGTTAAATCTGGAATTATTTTATTTAAGTATTATTTTTCAGTGTCTAAAAAAGAGCAATTAAAACGATTTAAAAAAAGAGAAATAGATCCTTTAAAACAGTATAAACTCTCTCCTGTAGATAAAGAATCTCAAAATTTATGGGATAAATATACAATTGCAAAATTTTCTATGTTAATGGCTTCAAATACAGACAATGCTCCTTGGACAATAATCAAAAGTGATGATAAAAAAAGAGCTAGATTAAATTGCATAAGACACATTTTATCAAATCTTAAATATGAAAAGAAAAGTGAAAATAAAGACTTATTTAAAATTGACAAAGATATCTTAATTAGTGGTACTCATGAGATCGAGAATATGGAACAAGATCATAAATTAGCGAGGGTGTCTTAATATGAATTTAGGTGATTTTGAAAGAACAAATTGTAGTGGATTATATATTTCAAAAGAGAGTCATCCTGAATTTGGTAATAAATATATAGCTAGATTCCAATATGACAAAAAGAGATATGTAAAAGTTTTAGGATATACAAAAAAAGATAATTTAACTAGAAAAGATGCAATCGAATTATTTAAAGATTTTAAAGATTCTATTGTCTTAAAAACTGAAGTAAAAGTTGAAGAAAAAATCAAGCCAGAGGAAAAGAAATTGTTGACTAAAGATAATGAAGTTGTTAAAAAGTTACAAGAAGAGAATGAGCTTTTAAAATCAATTTTGGGTAATTATAAAAAATTAAATCCTCATGTATTATCAGATGGTGTTCAAAAGATTTATGATTTAGAAGCTTTAAAAAAATATCAAATTGAGTTGATTAAACTTCAAAATTGGCTTGAAAAAGAGAACAAAAGAATGATTATTCTTTTTGAAGGAAGAGATGCTTCTGGAAAAGGTGGAGCTATTAGACGAATTACTAGATATATGAATAATAAACATTATAGAGTAGTTGCATTAGGAAAACCTACTGAGACACAAAGAAATCAATGGTTTTTACAAAGATATATTGAGCGATTCCCAACAGGTGGAGAGATAGTTTTATTTGATAGATCTTGGTATAACAGAGCTATGGTTGAGCCAATTTTTGGATTTTGTACACCAGAAGAACATGAAATTTTCATGGAAGATATTGTTAATTTTGAACAAGATTTAGTAAGACAAGGAATGATTTTAATTAAACTTTATTTTTCTGTTTCAAAAGAAGAACAAAAAAGAAGATTTGAAAGAAGAATTGAAGATCCATTAAGACAATGGAAATTCTCAGAAGTTGATATGCAAGCTCAAGATTTATGGGATGAATTCTCAGAAAAAAAATATGAGATGTTAAGAAGAACAACTTCACGATCTGCTCCTTGGCATATCGTAAGAAGTGATGATAAACACAAAGCTAGACTTGAAGCTTTAAAAATCATTTTAAATTCTGTTGATTATGATGGAAGAAATTATTCATTAGATTTTGATGCAAATGAAGAGATAAATATCTCTGTTCAAAAAGAACTTCTACAAATGAGAAAATCAAAAGATTATTAAATCTTTTGATTTCTTTTATAATAAAAAACTATATTAATAACTACAAACTCCCTTTAAAAATTCTTTAAAAGCCATCTTTTAGTAAAGACTTAGTAAATTTTAGATAAAATCAGCGTTAAAATTATAACAATCGGAGTAAATTTAATGGAATTTAGCGCAAATAGAGTTGATGGTGCAAATGCGGTTATAACTGCAACTATTGCAAAAGAAGTAGTAGAATCAAATTTAGACAAAGTAGCAAAACAAGCTGCTAAAACAATGAGTGTTCAAGGTTTTAGAAAAGGTAAAGTTCCTGTAGCTGTTGTAAAACAAAGATTTGCTGATAAATTAAGAGAAGATGCAGAAGCTGACGCTTTAAGAAAAATTTTAGATGACTCTTTAAAAGAATTAAAAATTGCAAGTGCTGATTTAATTGGTGAGCCAACAATTTCAAAATTTGACAAAAAAGAAGATGGTTCTATTGATGTAGAAATTTCTGTTGCTTGTAAACCAACTATTGATTTAGGTGATTATAAATCTTTAATTCCAGCTATTGAAGATAAAGCTGTAGATGCAACTGAAGTTGATGCTAGATTAGAAGAAATTGCTAAATCTTCAGCTCCTTTAGAAAAACTTAGTAGAAAAAGAGCTGTAAAAGATGGTGACCATGCTGTTATCGACTTTGAAGGTTTTGTTGATGGTGTTGCATTTGAAGGTGGAAAAGCTGAAAAATATCCATTACCAGTAGGTTCAGGTTCATTTATTCCAGGATTCGAAGAACAAGTAATTGGTATGAAATATGAAGAGCAAAAAGATATCGTTGTAACTTTCCCTGAGTCTTACCAAGCTAAAAATTTAGCTGGAAAAGAAGCAACATTTAAAGTAACTTTACATGAAATCCAAGAAAAAGTTGCAGCTGAATTAAATGATGAATTTGCACAAAGAATGTTACCAGGTGAAGAGAATGTAACAATTGATACTTTAAGAGAAAAAATTAAAGAGCAAATGAAATCTGAAATCATGAGCAAATATTATAGAGAAGAATTAAAACCTGCATATTTAGAAACTTTAGTTGAGAGAATAGAATTTGCATTACCAAATTCTGTAGTTGATCAAGAGATTAACTATGCTTTAAATAATAAAGTAAGAACTATGACTGAAGAAGAAATTTCTGTATTAAGAGAAAATGAGTCAAAAGTTGAAGAAATGAGAAATGAATTAAAAGAAGATGCAGTTAATTCTGTAAAAGCTACATTCATTATTGATGCATTAGCTAAAGCTGAAAATGTTCAAGTATCTGATCAAGAAGTTATGCAAGTTCTTTATTATGAGGCAATGCAAATGGGACAAAATCCACAAGAAGTTGTAAAACAATATCAAGAAGCTGGATACCTACCTGCAATTAAAATGTCTATGATTGAAGAGAAAGTTATAACTAAATTATTAGATGAAAAATTAGGAAAATAATAAAATAGGATTAAATATGAGTTATATACCATACGTAGTTGAGAAAACAGGAAGAGGGGAGAGAAGTTACGATATTTATTCAAGACTTCTTAAAGATAGAATTATTATGTTAAGTGGAGAAATAAATGATGCTGTAGCTTCTACAGTTGTTGCACAGTTACTTTTCTTAGAAGCTGAAGATCCAGATAAAGATATCTATTTATATATCAACTCTCCGGGTGGAGTAATTACAAGTGGTATGTCTATTTATGATACTATGAATTATATCAAACCTGATGTTTGTACTATTTGTATAGGTCAAGCTGCATCTATGGGAGCATTTTTATTATCTGCTGGAACAAAAGGGAAAAGATACTCTTTACCTAATTCTAGAATAATGATTCACCAACCATCAGGTGGAGCTCAAGGGCAATCAACTGATATTCAAATTCAGGCAAAAGAGATTCAAAGAATGAAAGATTCTTTAAATGCTATTATCGCTGAACAAACAGGACAAGCTTTAGAAATTATTGAAAAAGATACTGATAGAGATAATTTCATGAGTGCAGAACAAGCTTGTGCTTATGGTTTGATTGACGAAGTTATTGCTAAGCATAAATAAGAAAGTTGTTAATGATTAGAGAAGTTATAACTTATCCAAATAAATTACTTCGATTTAAATCAAAGGATGTGGAGCAATTCGATAATGAATTGCACACTCTTTTGGATGATATGTATGATACTATGATGGAACAAGGTGGCGTTGGATTAGCTGCTATTCAAATATCAATTCCCTTAAATGTGTTAATTATAAGTTTACCAAACGAAGAAGACATTCAAGATAAAGAAGAGTTAATTGAAGCAATAAATCCTGTAGTTACACATAAAGATGGAACACAAGTATTTACAGAAGGTTGTTTGAGCGTTCCTGGTTTTTCAGAAGATGTTACTCGTGCTCAACATATCATAGTTGAATATTTTGATAGACATGGAAATAAACAGAGTATGGAGTGCGAAGATTTTCTAGCAGTTGCTTGGCAACATGAGATGGAACATTTAGCAGGTCATCTATTTATTGAAAATTTATCAATAATCAAAAGAAAGAAGTTTGAAAAAGAGTGGAAAAAAAAGATAAAAGATAAAAAATAATTTTTATCTTTAACCTTAACTCTTTTTATACTGCAAACCCTTTTCTTAATACATTAAATATCATTGAAAATATCAAACTATTTGATAGAATCCAAATTCCCCAAAAAAATCCTTTTTCAAATTTTGTAAAAAAAATATCTTTAAATAATAATGGACAAGATTTAATTGCTAAATAGAAGAAAATTGCAATTCCTACATACATTGTGTATTTGTTTTGTGATGCAAATAATATTGTAATAAATGATATAAAAGGTATGAAAACCGTTAGAGCAAAAAATTTACCATAAACTTTTCTTTTTTTATCTCCATCAAAATAACCAACTGTATGACCACATTGCGGGCAAACTGTTCCTAATCTTGATAGTATTTCATGATTGCACTCGGGGCAATTTATAAGTGATGACATTTGTGTAAATTCCTATTTTTTTTGCCAATTATAGCAAGTGAAGTTAAAAGAATGGTTAGTAGTATAAATTGATAACTTGAATTTTATATAAATAAGGATAATATATAATTAATTATATTATTAAACGGTTGTAAAATATGAAAATCATAAAATCAGCTTCCCTTGATACCTTAGATGCAATTAGCATTGATGTTGAATCAACATTTACAAAAGGTTTACCTACATTTACAATTGTTGGAATGATAAGCACAAGTATTAGTGAATCAAAAGACAGAGTAAAATCTGCACTTCTAACAAATGGCTTTAAATTTCCACCGCTAAAAATTACAGTTAATCTTTCCCCTTCTGAAATAAACAAAAAAGGAACTCATTTTGACTTGGCTATTGCTTTACAAATTGCACTTTATGAAGAGAAAAATATTGATTTTGAGGATATATATTTTTTTGGTGAATTAGCACTTGATGGGAATATAAAAGATACAAGTTCTATTTTTCCAATTATTTTATCTCTTGTAAAACAAAATATTATCAAAAAAGTTTTGGTTTGTGAAACAAGTGCGGAAAAATTATCAAATATTCCAAATTTAGAAATTTATAAAGTAAAAAATTTAGAAGAAGCAATTACTTTTGCTAAATCAAAAAAGAAAGAGAATTTTTTATTCCAAAAGAAGATTTTAGAGTATAAAACATTAGAAATTAATGATGAAAAGTTTTATTATGAGACAATTTATAAAGATAACTTTTCTGATGTTATTGGGCAAGAAATGGCTAAATATGCAGCGTTAATTAGTGCTGCTGGAAATCATAATATAATTTTTGAGGGAAGTCCTGGTTGTGGGAAATCTATGATTTCTAAAAGATTACAATATATCATGCCTCCCATGAGTTTGGAAGAGATTTTAGAAAAAGCAAAACTTCAAGCTTTGGATTTTAAAGAGGTTGATTTTTCACCTATTAGAGCTTTTAGAAGCCCCCATCACAGTTCCACAAAATCCTCAATTTTTGGAGGTGGAAGTATAAATGCAAAGATGGGTGAAATTGCTTTAAGTAACAATGGGATTTTATTTTTTGATGAATTGCCGCACTTTTCAAAATCAATTTTAGAAGCTTTAAGAGAACCACTTGAAGATAATAAGATATTAATCTCAAGGGTAAATAGTAAAATCATGTATGAAACAAAATTTATTTTTATTGCAGCTATGAATCCCTGTCCTTGTGGAAATTTGCTATCAAGTCTAAAAGAGTGTAGATGTAATGTTCTTGAGATTCAAAGATACAAAAACCGCTTGAGTGAACCTTTCTTAGATAGGATTGATTTATATGTAGTTATGAATGATAGTTTTAGTGATAATAAAAATATTGTAAATTCAAAAGAACTTCATGAAAATATTATAAAAGCTTTTATAAAACAGAAAAGTAGAAATCAAAAAGAGTTAAATGGAAAATTATCAGAAGAGGATATAAAAAAATATTGCATTTTAGATGAGGAATCAAAAGCGATTTTGGAAAAAGCTAGAATAAATTATCAACTCTCATTTAGAAGTATTAACAAAGTTTTAAAAGTTGCAAGAACAATAGCTGATTTAAATGATAATGAGATTATTAGTAAAAATGATTTATTACAAAGCTTGAATTTTAGAAGAAGATAACCCAAACTAAACCATAGTTTTTAAAAAGTGCATTTTTATTGTATAATGTAAAAAAATTAGATTTTGCGAAGGGAAACTTCGTATTGATTACAAAGGGATAAAAATGACAAAATGCGGATATGTATCAGTAGTAGGAAGACCAAATGCAGGTAAGAGTTCACTGCTTAATTGGTTAGTTGGTGAAAAAATTGCAATGGTTTCACATAAAGCTAATGCCACAAGAAAAAGATCAAATATTATTGTAATGCACAATGATGATCAAATTGTATTTATAGATACTCCAGGTATCCATGAAACTGAAAAACTATTAAATCAATTTATGCTTGATGAAGCATTAAAAGCAATGGGTGATTGCGATTTAATTCTATTCTTAGCACCAGTTACAGATAAAGTTTCACACTATGAAGATTTTTTAGTAAAAAATAAAAAAGGTGTAAAACATATTTTATTACTTACAAAAATAGATTTTGTATCAAATGCAGAAGTATTAGAAAAAATCAAAGAGTATGAAAAATATAATGATAAATATGAAGCGATTATTCCAATTTCTATAAAAAAACAGACTACACAAGCAGATATTTTAAATGATGTTGTAAAACATCTACCTGTTCATCCATATCTATTTGATCCAGAAATTATGACAACTGAACATTTAAGAGATCTTTTTAAAGAGTTTATTAGAGAATCAATTTTTGAAAATATTAGTGATGAAATTCCTTATGAAACTGATGTTATGATAAATAAAGTTGATGAAAAACCAGGTGTGGATGTTATCAAAGCTACAATAATTGTACAAAAAGGTACTCAAAAAGGTATGATTATTGGTAAAGATGCAACGGCAATAAAAAGAATTGGAAAAGACGCAAGACTTAAAATTGAAAAACTAACTGGCAAAAAATGTTATCTTGAACTTTTTGTTTCAATCAAAAAAGGTTGGACAAAAAATAGACAAGGTCTAAAAGAACTAGGTTACGACGTAACTTTTTAAAAGAGAATCTTTTCTCTTTTAAACTCACTTATTTAAACAAAAATAATTTTTAACTTTATTAATAAACTTAAGCAATAATTGTATATACTTTTTAAAATAATATAAATTGGATTTATATGTTAAATTTTGCTCAAGCTAATGAAATAAAATCTCTATTTATTGATGTTTCAGAAGAGATAGAGAATAAAAATCTACAGAAATTTATTTTTACCTCACTAAAATTAAAAAACCTAGTAATTAAAAAAAATGATTTTGTACATATAAATTTTATTTGTGAACTAAAACAATATCAAATTTTGATTTTCCCAAACCATTATAAAAATGTTATATTTGAAATATTTAATCAATTTTATATAGATAAAAAAGAGTTAAATAGTTTTGATTTATATATCACAAAAGAGTTTTTCTGTTTATATAAGAATGGAAAATTCTACTATTATCAAAATCTAGAATCTGAAATTTTTGTTGATGATTTAGTTGAATATATAAATAAGATTTTTTCTATAAAAATTAATATATTTAAAATAATAGACGAAACATATAAAGAGGAGTTGAAAAATTCCTATCTAAAAAAATCTTTAAAAAATGTGCTTTTAAATTTTAACAGTAAAAAAGATTTTTCTTTTCAAATTTATCTAATATATATGTTAATACTTTTACTTTTTTTTATATATCTCTATATAAATTATAAAGAAAATAATAAAGATTACAAAGAGCTAAATTCCATAAATAGTGTTGAAGAATTAAAAAAGGAGTATTCATTTGACACTTTTTCATCTAATTTTAGTGAGTTGATTAGTTTATCTCAAAAATATAATTTAAACCTAAAAACTTTTGAATATAAGGAAAATAAAGTAAAAATTATTCTTTCAACATCAATAAAATCTGATATTTACTCTTTTTTTAATGAATTAAAAACAAATTTAATTTCCCATGATATAAACTATTTTGAAAATGAAAAAATTTATGAATCGACTATTTATGTTAAATTATCTAAATAATAGATTTAATTCAAGCTCTTTAAAAACTAAAATAGAGTTATATTTACTTCCTTTATTGCTTCTGTATCTTATCTATTTTCTTTTCTCATATACCGCCAAAGATAGTGTTGATATAAAAACTAAAATAAAAATTGATGATTATTCAAATTTAGAATTTAAAGACTCTTTTTTGGATTTATTTTCAAATATTCAAGATTATGCTTCAAAAAATCAGATTGTTATATTTAATATCTCAAACAATAAAAAGATAGTTTCAATAAAAGCAAAAGCAAATTTGGAAAATATAAAAAAGTTTCTTGGCAAAATAGAAAATCTTAATAACTTTACAAACATAAAATCTTTCATTCTAAATAAACAAGATTTAAAAAATTATTCATTCGAATTACAGATTGATTTAAATAAATTTTATATTAAAAAGATTGTAAAACAAGCAGAACCTGTAGATGAAAAAGTAAATAATGAATTAGTTAGTAAGGGAAAAGCTATCAAGTACAAAATAAATGGAATCATTTCAGAATATGCTTTTATAAATGATTTATGGCTTAAAAAGAGTGAAAAAATTGATGATTTTGTTCTTACTAAAATAGAAAGGAATTTTGTGGTCTTAGAAAATGAAAACAATAAAATTATATTAGAGTTAAATAATGAAGACGATATTAAAAACCTTAATTGATTACTCTTTATTTGAAAAATATGATAAAGATTATTTTGTAAATAATAGAATATTGCCCATTTGTGAAAATGAAATTAGTATCAAAATTGCTGTTTGTAAAAGTTCAAACTTACAAACAATAAAAGATGATTTTAATAAATTAATCACTTTTATTGAGATTGAAGAGTTAGAACTTCTTTTCCTTTTAAGTCACATAAATAGAAAAATCTTATTATATTCCTTTGCTTTTAAAGCAATTTGTCAAAATAGTTTTGAAAAATATATAGATAAATTTTTAGAAGAGTTAATATCTTTTTCAATACATCTACGAACAAGTGATATTCATATTGAGCAATATAAAGATTTAGTTTTATTTAAATTTAGAATTGATGGAAGATTAAAAATTTTTTTTGCATTTAAAAGTGAATTTTTTAAACTAATTTCTTCTTATATTAAATTGATTTCAAATTTAGATATGACTCAGGTTCGTCTTCCATTGGACGGTCGGTTTTCTTTAAATATAAAAAATAGAACTTATGATTTTAGAATCTCAACTATGCCAACACTTGAAGCTGAATCTATAGTTTTAAGAATTTTAGATAATAAAAATATAGATAAAAATCTGCAAACTTTAGGTCTGTCACTAAACTTACTTGAGATTTTAAATCAAACTCTAAAATTAACCCAAGGTTTGATTTTGATTTCAGGACCAACCGGAAGTGGAAAGACTACAACTTTATACTCAATATTACAAGAGTTAAATTGTGAAGAAAAAAAGATAATTACAGTTGAAGATCCCATTGAATATAAAATTGATTCAATTTGTCAAATTCCAATAAATAGTAAAATTGGACTTAGTTTTGAATTGGTTTTAAAAAATATCTTACGTCAAGATCCAGATATTATTTTTATTGGTGAAATAAGAGATAAGTTCTCTTTAGATATTGCCTTACAAGCTTCTTTGACTGGACATTTAGTAATTGCTAGTATTCATGCAAATAATGCAGTTGAGACGATTCTTAGACTTATAGACTTGCAAGCTGATCCATTTTTAATCTCAAGCACTTTAAAACTTGTAATGGCTCAAAGATTGGTTTTAAATTATTGTAAATTTTGTGGGGCACTTGGATGTGAAAAGTGTAATTATACAAAATATTATGATAGGTCAACAATTGCTGAGATTTTAAAAGTTGATGAAAAAATATCTTCTATGATTTTTAGAAAATCAGAAATTAATGAATTGAAGAATTATCTTGCAAAAATTGATTTTAAAAGCATTTTAGATGATGGAAAACAAAAAGTAGAACAAAATCAAACTTCTCTAGAAGAAGTTTATAAAGTTGCAAGTTTTTAATGAAAAAATATAAAATAAAATACCAAGATAAAAGTGAAATAAATGAGCTAATTTTAGAAACAAATAATCTATCAAATGAAACTCTACCTTCAAATATAATTGAAATAAAAGAGTTTAAAAAGCATTTTAATTTTGGATTTTTTAGAAAAAAAAGATTAGATGATAAAAAACTAAATCTTCTTTTTTATGAATTAAATATAATGCTTCAATCAAATATAAATATCAGTGATGCCCTTGATATTTTAATCAAAAATAAAAAAGACAAAAATATTTTAGGATTTTTAGAAGTTATAAAATATAGTTTTTCAACTGGAAAAGAGATAGATAAAAATTTAAATGATTTTAAAATAAATTATCTAATTCCTGCTTTTTTAAAAATATCCCAAGATAGAGGAAATATTGCTTTAAATGTTAAAGCTTTGAGTAGTTTATTAAGTGAGAATCATGAAATAAAAAAAGCTTTTTTTAAAGCAATGGCTTATCCTATTGTTTTGATTATCTCATTTATTTTTTCTTTAATATCAATCTTTACTTTTGTTATTCCAAAATTTCAAATGATTTTTTCTCAAACAACGCAAGAGCTTCCTTTTGCAACCAAATTGTTACTAAAAACTCAATATATTTTTGAGATTTATTCTTTATTTATTCTTTTTACTTTTCTAGGATTCTTTATTATTTTTAGTTATTTATACATGAAGAATAGCCGATTTAAGTACTTCTTAGATAGATTATTTATTTCAAAAATATTTTTAATAAAAGATATATATTTAAATATGCAACTATATAAACTCTTTTTAGTTATAGATATTATGTTGAAATCAAATTATGAATTTCACAAAGCTTTCATTTCCTCAAAAATTTTATTAAAAAACAAATATCTATTGGATAAAATATCTATAATTGATAATTTATTACAAAATGGAAAAAGTATCAATGACTCTTTTTTAGAAATACAAATATTCGATGATATAGTTTTAAATCTAATAAATACTGGGGAAGTTTCAAACTCTTTGGGTATTACTATAGATGAAATAAAGAAGATTTACAAAAATAGATTTAATGATAAAATGAATTTACTAACATCTCTGATACAACCAATATTTTTGATTGTAATTATGGGTTTAATACTTTGGATTGTGTTAGGAATTTTTATGCCCATATGGGATATGGGAAATATGATAAAAGTTTGAAAAGGAGTTACTTTGATTAACTGTTACATCAAAAAAGGGAATAAACTTAACGTTATCGAAGGAATAGAGTTTCTAGAGAGTAACGAAGATAAAAATAGCGTAATCTGGATAGATATGCTTCTTCCAACGCTTGAAGAGATTCGAGCAGTTGAAAGTATGTTTGATATGCAATTCCCTACAAAACAAGAGACAGAAGAGATTGAGCTGAGTTCTAGATATTGGGAAGAGAATAATAGAATAGAGATAAACAGTTACTTCTTGATAAATGATAATAAATCTGCTTTCAATGAAACAGTTTCTTTTATTTTACAAGGAACACTTTTAATCTCTGTTAGATATAAAAAACTTGAGACATTTAATACTTTTACAAAAAAACTTTTGATTTCTCCTCGAGAATTTAAAACTGGTTATTCGATTTTTTGCCAAATTATTGATATTAGAATTGATGCGGATGCGGATACAATTGAGAATTTATCAAAAGAGATAACAAAAATTAGAAAACACGTATTTACAGATTATTCAAATGATGATGAAGAGATTCTTGAAAAAATCTCTACATTTGAAGATTTGAATATGAAAATTAGAGAGAACTTAACGGATAAACAAAGAATATTAAATTCACTTTTAAAATCACAAAAATTTGTGGATGATAAACATGAATTACCAATTATGTTAAAGGATATTAAGTCATTAATTGACCATACTAATTTTAATTTTGAAAGACTTGATTACTTACAAAATATCTTTATTGGTATTTTAAGTATTGAACAAAATAAGGTTATAAAAATATTTACGATTGTAAATGTAATTTTCCTTCCTCCTACACTAATTGCAAGTATTTATGGAATGAACTTTGATTTTATACCTGAATTACATTGGGAATATGGATATTTAGTATCTATAATATTTATGATAATTGCATCAATTACACCAATCTTAATTTTTAAGAAAAAAGGTTGGATTTAATATTAGAAATAATATAAAAATTTAAAGGATTATAATTAATGAGTAGTGAAATAGAATTTGAAAATGCTATAAAAAAAATGTTAGAGCACGTTGGAGAAGACATAACAAGAGAAGGTTTAGTTGATACTCCAAAAAGAGTTAGAAAAGCTTATGAATTTATGTGTAGTGGATATAAACAAGATCCAAAAGAGATAATTGAAAAAGCTCTTTTTACTTCAACAAATGATGAAATGGTTGTTGTAAAAGATATAGAGTTTTATTCTCAATGTGAACACCATATGTTACCAATTATTGGAAAAGCACATGTTGCGTATATTCCAAATGGAAAAGTTATTGGATTATCAAAAATACCAAGAGTTGTTGATGTATTTGCAAGAAGATTACAAATTCAAGAGCAGTTAACTGAGCAAATTTGTGATGCTTTAAATGAGCATTTAAAACCAAAAGGTGTTGCTGTTATGATTGATGCACGTCATATGTGTATGGAAATGAGAGGAGTTGAAAAGATTTGTTCAACTACTGTTACATCAGCTTTACGAGGATTATTTAAATCTAATAAAACAACTAAAGATGAGTTCTTATCAATAGTTGCACAATCACTTCATAAATAAATCAATAGAATTTCTATTGGTTTATTTAGAAAATATTTATTTCACTTCTATCTGTGTTTCTATCTAGCTTTGTTGCTATATTTCTATTTTCATTTTTAATTTCAGTTTCAAATTTTTTCTGAATAACTTTTGTAGATGCTAAAAAAATATTTCTTTCTTTTGCTTCTAATGTATCAACACTTGGTTTATTAATAACTGTTAAAGGATCAATTGCAGTTCCATTTTTATATAAACCTAAGTGTAAGTGGGGTCCTGAACTAAGTCCAGTATTTCCAACATATCCAATAAGGTCGCCTTTTTTAACAGTTTTACCTTGTTTAATACCCCTTGCCCAATCACTTTGATGCGCATATAATGTTTTGTATCCATTATTATGATTAATTATAGTAGTTTTCCCATAACCACCTTTTATTCCAGCAAATTCAATTCTTCCATCAGCAGCTGCAAATATTGTTCTTCCAACAGGTGCAGAAAAATCAGTTCCTAAATGAGCTCTAAATCTTTTTAAAACAGGATGCCATCGTTTGTTTGTAAATTCACTTGAAATTCTTTTAAAAGATATTGGAATTTGGAAAAAATAGGATTTTGTAAATCCAGTACCTTTTTCATCATAATATTTATCATCTTTTGAATTTTTAAATCTAAAATAAGATGTGCCATCAATTTGAACCATTGCAGCCTTTAAGTCAGGCATTCCAAGAGGTTTTCCTAAATAAGCTTTTTGTGAGTATTCTAAAGCTATAAAATCACCTTTTTGCATTTTTCTAAAATTAACACCATCAGTAAAAATTGATTTTATTAATGCAGCTAAAGTTACATCACCTGTTGCTTTTGCAATGTCATGAGATACTGATTCTGTGATTTCAATTGCAACAACTTCTGTAAATTCTGTGTAGTTTATAGGAAGAGTTTGAAATTTATATTCATTTTTACTATCTTTATAAATATGAAGTTGCATGTCATCTGAAATAGGAATTAAAACTTGATTTAATTTACCATCATCATCGGTATATAGGTAATATCTTCCATCTGCTGATATCTCAGAACATAACTCTTGATCTTCTTTTTCTAAATCAAAATAGAGCTTTTGAGAAATTTTGTATTTATCTAAAAAAGTTAGAAAAGTTTCTCCTCTTGGCCAAGTTAGTTCTTCTACTTGTGCAGAGTACAAAAAATTAAAAAATATAATAATTGATAAAATAATTCTTTTCATAGCATATTCACTTTTTTATTAAATAATTAGGGCAAACATTATACAATGGCGCAACTTAAAGATTAACATGGAGGAATATTTGTTTAGATTTATAGTTTTTTTAGTACTTGCTCTTAATGTATATGCACAAGATTTAGTTACATTATATAGATATGAGGGTATTAATTCAGTTGAAAAAGAGATAGAAAATAAGTTAAAAAATATAACATATTGGCAAGAGTATTTAAAAGATAAAAATGTTGATTTTGGTTATTATGAATATAAAAAATTTGTACTTGTAGCACAAAAAGAGCAAGCAGAAATTGCACTTTATGAAAAAGATGCGAATGATTATAAATTACTCCTAAGAAATAGCGTGATTGTAGGTGAAAATCAAGGTGATAAATATACTGAAGGTGATAAAAAAACTCCAGAGGGTGTTTATGAATTAGTAGAAAAAAAAGTAGGTTTAGATAGTTTTTATGGACCTTTTGCACTTGTAACTTCTTATCCAAATGTATTTGACCAAAGTTTAGATAAAAAAGGTTCAGGAATTTGGATTCATGGAATGCCTTTTAATGTTGATAGAGAAAAATTTACTAAAGGGTGTATAGCTTTAAATAATAATGAGCTTGAAAATTTAGAAAAAAATGTTGATTTAAGTAAAACAGTTTTACTTACTGTAGATAATAATTTTAAAAAAGCAACTAAAGAAGATATGTCTATAATTTTAGCAACTATTTATACCTGGAAAGATGCTTGGAAATACTCAAATATAGAAGAGTATTTATCTTTTTATTCAAATGATTTTAAGAGAGCAGACAAAACTGGTTTTAGTTTGTTTTCAGAACAAAAAAGATCAATATTTTCTAAGAATGAACAAAAATCAATCAAATTTTCAAACATTGATGTTTCTCCTTATCCAAATTCATTAGGAAAAAATATGTATAAAGTTTTAATGGATGAAGAATACTTAAGTCCAGCAGTCAAATTTTATGGCAAAAAAGAGTTGTTTTTAGAAATAGCAAATAATCAAGTAAAAATTCTATCTGAGGATTAAAATAAAATTTAACTCTTTTTAGATATAATCGCCCTAAATAACAACCATATTTTAAGGCGAAAGATGCAAAAACAAGAGATGAACCTTCAAGAGATAGCACTTGCTCACTCTTTAACACTTGAAGAATTTGAAAATATCAAAGAAATTTTAGGAAGAGAACCAAACTATGTAGAAATTGGTATCTTCTCTGCTATGTGGTCTGAGCACTGCTCATATAAATCAAGTAAAAAATATTTAAATGGTTTCCCAACAAAAGCTCCTTGGGTTATTCAAGGTCCAGGTGAAAATGCCGGTGTTATTGACATTGGTGATGGATATGCTGCTGTATTTAAAATGGAATCACACAATCATCCAAGTTTTATTGAACCTTACCAAGGTGCTGCTACTGGTGTTGGTGGAATTTTAAGAGATGTATTTACAATGGGTGCACGACCAATTGCAAATATGAACTCAATTAGATTTGCTTCAATTGAAGGAAATTCTGAAACTGCACAAAAACATAGATTTTTATTAAGAGGTGTTGTTGCTGGTATCGGTGGATATGGTAACTGTATGGGAGTTCCTACGATTGGTGGAGAAACTACTTTTGAAGAGTGTTATGCAGGAAACAATCTTGTAAATGCATTTACTATTGGACTTGCAAAATCTGATGAAATTTTCTTAGGAAAAGCAGAAGGTTTAGGTAATCCTGTAATGTACGTAGGTTCTAAAACAGGTCGTGATGGTCTAGGTGGAGCTGTTATGTCAAGTGCTGCGTTCACAGAAGATTCTGAATCAAAAAGACCAACTGTTCAAGTTGGAGATCCATTTACTGAAAAACTACTTTTAGAGGCTTGTTTAGAGTTATTTAAAGCTGATTTAATTATTGGTATTCAAGATATGGGAGCTGCTGGGCTTACTTCTTCTTCATTTGAAATGGCAGGACGTTCAGGTTCTGGAATGATTATGCATTTAGATAAAGTTCCTGCTAGAGAAGAGGGAATGACTCCTTATGACTTTATGCTTTCAGAATCTCAAGAAAGAATGCTTATTTGTGCTAAAAAAGGTTGTGAACAAGGTGTTATTGATATCTTTGAAAAATGGGAATTAGATGTTGCTGTAATTGGTGAAGTTACAAATACAGGAAATATGGAACTGTTCTGGCATGGTGAAAAATGTGCTGAAGTTCCTGTTCAACCAGTATCTGAACAAGCTCCTGTATTAGATAGACCAACATCAAAACCAAAATATTTAGATGGTATTGAAGATATTAAATTAGATAAAGAGATTTCAAATCAGGCTGCATTTGATGATTTATTTAGTGACATGGAAGTTGTTGATAAATCTTGGGTTTATTCTCAATATGATTCAATGGTTCAAACAAATACAATTAAAGGTCCAGGAAAACTTGATGGTTCATCTATTAGAATCAAAGAGACAGGACGTGCATTATCTATGAGTGCAGATTGTAATACAAGACTTTGTTATATTAACCCAGAATTAGGAGCAGCAGCTGCTGTTATGGAATCTGGAAGAAATGTAGCAATGACAGGGGCAGTTCCAAAAGCAATTACAGATTGTTTAAATTTTGGAAATCCTACAAACCCAGAAGTTATGTGGCAATTTGCTGCTTCTTGTGAAGGTATTAAAAAAGCTTGTAGAGAGTTAAATACTCCAGTTATTGGTGGAAATGTATCTTTATACAATGAAACAAATGGAGTAGGGGTTTTCCCAACACCTTCAATTGCAATGGTTGGAGTAAATGAAGATGCAAATAAAGTATTACCTTCTTGTGTTCAAGAAAATGGAAATATTTTATATATTTTAGGTGAAACAAAATCAGAGTTTGGTGCATCTTTATATATGAAAAAAATGTATGGAAAAGTTGCTGGTGTTCACCCAGAAGTAAACTTTGAAAAAGAGTTAGCTTTATGGAATACTGTAATTGAAGCAAATAAATTAGGTTTATTAAAATCTGCAAAAGATGTTAACATCGGTGGAATTGCAGTAAGTGCTTCTAAAATGGCAGTTGTAGGTAATATTGGAATTGAAATCTCTATTTCTTTAAATGATTCAAAAGATATATTCTCTGAATCTTTAAGTAGAGCAATTGTTGAAGTAAGACCTGAAAATTGTGAAGCATTTGAAAAAGTTGCAAAATCTTTCAATATTGAGTGCTCAAAAATTGGTCAAGTTGGTGGAGATAAAATTTCTATCAATGATATTTATAAAGATTTAGATAAAGCTAGTTTTGTTTATTTCAATAGATTCAAACAAGTAATTGAACAAGATTTATAATAAATAAAATCTATTAGGAGAGTAAAATTTCCTAATAGACATAAACTCTATTTCTCCCACTAGTTTTAGCCTGATAAAGTGCCTGATCTGCTTTTTTAAACACATCTTCAAATGTATCATTTTTACTTTTAAATTCACTAACACCAATAGAAATTGTTATTTTATTTACTGTTTTAAATTTTGAGTTTTCTACATCTTTTCTTAAATTATCAGCAATGTTTTGGGCTTGCAGTAAATCTTTTGTATCAAAAATAAGAACAAACTCTTCTCCTCCCCATCTAGCGAATAAATCAGTAACTCTAATTTTATTTGAAATAATAGCTGCTAAATCCCTTAACACATAATCCCCAACATCATGTCCATAAGTATCATTGATATTTTTAAATTTATCAATATCAATAATTGCTAAGATATAGTCATTATTTTTTTCCATAAGTTTTTTAAGAAGACCATTTCTATTTAAAATTTTTGTTAAATTATCATGGTATGCTTTTACGGATAAATTTTGATTTGATTTTCTTAGTTCATTATTTTTTTCTTTTAGCATACTAAGTAAATAGTTAAAGAATTTTGAAACAATTCCTATTTCTGTATCTCTCTCTTCATATATTTTTTTATCAACATTTCCTGTTTTCATTATTTGAATAATACTTTGAATTGTATCAACCCAAGGAAGTTTTGCATTATGTTCACTTCTATTTAAACCTAAAACTTCATGTTTTTTTCTTACTCTTAAAAGATTGATTTTTTGTAAAAATAAAAAGAGTAATAATCCAAAACCAAATGAGAAAATAAAAGCAACAATTACTCCTAATGTCTGTACACAAATTAATTCAAATCTAGTAAAATTTTCAGGAAGATTAGCAAATATTCCAACTGCAATTGTTCCCCAAGCCCCAACAAATCCATGAATTGCAACTACACTTAATGGGTCATCAATTTTAAATTTTTTTGTTAAAACAATATCTGCATAATGCATTATAAAAGAAGAAAGAAATCCAACAAATGCTGATTGTGTTGTAGTAAATTCATAACATCCAGCTGTGATACCTACAAGTCCTGCAACAATACCAAAACTAAATATTTCAACACCTACTTTCTCTTTACTAAATAGGGTAATTATCCAAGCACTTAAACCACCAAAAACACCTGCTAATAAAGTATTTAATAAAATAGATGTTACATCTGCTTTAAAAGTTAATAAACTACCTGCATTAAAACCAAACCAAGCAAAAAATAAAATAAATACTCCAAATACCACAAAGTTGTGATTGCTAGGCGCAAAATAAGTTATTTTTCCTTTTCTAAATTTTCCAAGTCTTGGCCCCAAAACAATTGCACCTGCAAGTCCAATCCAACCTCCAAGTGAGTGTACAACTGTTGAACCTGCAAAATCTATAAAACCTAAAGTTTTAAGCCAACCATTTTCACTCCAAGCCCAATGGCCAAAAATAGGGTAAATTATTGCACTTACGATAATCGCAACAACAATATAGCCATTAAATTTTATTCTTTCTGCAACGGCTCCTGAAACGATTGTAATTGCGGTTGCTGCAAACATTGCTTGAAAAAAGAAAAAACCATTTAATTGCAAATCTTTGCCATCTATTAAAAAATTATCTGTGCCAATAAGACCATAACTATCAATACCAAACATAAGTCCAAAACCAAAAAGCCAAAAGAAAATAATGCTAAATACTGTATCAATAAGATTTTTCATTGCCACATTAATAGTATTTTTAGTTCTTACAATACCTGTTTCAACTAATGAGAAACCAAGTTGCATCATAAAGACCAAAAAACTGCATACTAATATCCATAAAAGGTCTAATTCTTTAAAATTTTCCAATAGTAAACTCCTCTAAAATGCTCTGATAAACTATTGTAACATAGAAAATTATTACTAGCTAGAGAAAAAGTATACACTTTTTAATCAAGGGAGTCCTAATTGCTTTTTTTGTATAATGCAAAAAACTATAAAACTTGAGGAAAACAATTGAGAGCATTAATTAGTGTAAGTGACAAAAGTGGTGTTGAAAATTTTGCTAAAGAGTTAGTATCATTAGGTTATGAAATAATTTCAACAGGTGGAACATATAACAAACTTAAAGATGCAGGAATTGCAGTAATTGAAGCAAATGAAGTTACAAAATTTCCTGAGTGTTTTGAAGGAAGAGTAAAAACTTTAAATCCTTATATTCATGGTGGAATTTTACATAGACGAGATAAACAATCTCACCTTGATCAAGCAAGAGAATTAGGTGTTGAAGGTATTGATTTAGTTTGCGTAAATTTATATCCATTTAAAGCAACTATTGAAAAAACTGATGATTTTGAAGAAATAATTGAAAACATCGATATTGGTGGACCAGCAATGGTTAGAAGTGCAGCTAAAAACTTCGATTCAGTTATTATTGTTACAGATGTTGTTGATTATGATTTAGTACTTAATAATCTTAAAAATGACACAAATACAGTTGAATTCAGACGTGATATGATGATTAAAGCTTATGAGCACACAGCTGCTTATGATTCAATGATCGCAAATTATATGAATAAAAGATTTAACGGTGGATTTGGAGCAAAACAATTTATCGTAGGTTCAAAAGTATTTGATACAAGATATGGTGAAAACCCACATCAAAAAGGTGCATTATACGAATTTGATACACAATTTACAAATAAATTTAAAACGGTAAAAGGTGAAGCATCATTTAATAATATGGGTGATATTTCTGGAGCTGCTAGAATTGCTGCTGCTTTTGGTAAAGATAATGCTGTTTGTATTGTAAAACATGGAAATCCATGTGGTTTTGCAATTAAAGATTCATTATTAGAATCTTATGTTGAAGCACTTAAATGTGACCCTGTTTCTGCATTTGGTGGAGTTGTAGCCGTTAACGGTTGTGTTGATAAAGAGTTAGCTGAAAAAATGAATGAGATTTTCTTAGAAGTTATATTTGCAGCTAGTTTCACTCCTGAAGCTGTTGCAGTATTTGATTCTAAAAAAAGAATCAAATTATTTGAACAAGGAACACAATATCTAGAACTTGCAAATGATGCAATTGACTTCAAAAGAGTTGATGGTGGATTTGTATTCCAAGATGCTGATAAAGTAAAAGAAGATGAAGTTAGAAATTCAGAATTAAAATCAACAAGAATTGCAACTGAACAAGAAGTAAAAGATATGGAAATTGCATATAAAATTGCTTCATTAACAAAATCAAATTGTGTTGTTTATGTAAAAGATTCTGCAATGGTAGCTGTTGGTATGGGTATGACTTCAAGAGTTGATGCTTCAAAAGCTGCATTAAGAAAAGCAGAAGATATGGGAATTGATGTAACGGGTGCTGTATTAGCTAGTGAAGCATTTTTCCCATTTAGAGATAGTATTGATGCTGCAGCTGAGGCTGGTGTTAAATGTGTAATTGAGCCAGGTGGTTCAATTAGAGATGATGAAATTATTGCTGCTGCTAATGAATATGGAATGGCTTTATATTTCTCAGGAATTAGACACTTCTTACATTAGTCTTAATAAGAAGATACTATGAACTTATTTACGTTTATAGTATCTTTTAATCTATTTTTTTACTTGTTTCCCATTTTTTTTTGATATACTCTGAGTAATTTTATTAAAGGATTTATCTTTGAGTTTATTAAAAAAAATCAAATTTCTATTAATCTTTATTATTCTATTTTCTCAACTATTATTTGCACAAGAATTAAAAAAAATCACTATTCAATTATCTTGGCTTGATCAATTCCAATTTGCAGGTTATTATATGGCAAAACAAAAAGGTTTCTATGAAGAGTTAGGACTTGATGTTGAGATAAAACCTTTTGAATTTGGTATTGATATACCTAAAAATGTAAATGATGGCAAAATTGATTTTGCTGTAGGACGTGAAACTTTAATTCTAGAAAGAATAAAAAATCCCAATATCGTTGCATTATATGCTCTTTTTCAATCAACACCTTTAATTTTAATGAGTACAAAAGATTCTGGAATTGAGAATATAAATGATTTTTCAAATAAAAGAATTATGACAACAATTGATGATGCAAGTGAAGTATCATTAAAAGCAATGATTAGTTCAAATAAAGTTAAACTTGAAAATTTAACATTTCTAAAACATACTCATAATATTAACGATTTAGTAAATAAAAATACAGATGTTATCTCTGCATATATTTCAAAATCACCTTATACTTTGGAAAAAGAGGGTATAGAATATAATATTTTTGATCCAAAAAAATATGGTTTTGATATGTATAGTGATTTGTTATATACAAATCAAAATCTTATTAATTATGATTTAAATACAGTTTTACTATTTAAAAAGGCATCCCTAAAAGGTTGGGAATATGCCTATTCAAATATGGATGAGAGCGCTGATTTAATAATTGAAAAATATAATTCTCAAAAGTTATCAAAAGAAGAGTTATTGTATGAGGCAAAAGAGTTAAAAAAACTTTCATATTTTAAAACTTCAAATTTAGGTGAAATTAGAAGAGATAAAATTCAAAGAATTTATGATTTATATAATGTTATGGGATTAGTAACAACACCTATAAATTTAGATAAATTTGTTTTTGATATAAATAATTTGATAAATTTTTCATTTTCTGAAAAAGAGATAAAATATATTGAAGAAAAAGATAGTATAAAAATGTGTGTTATGCCAAATTCAATGCCTTATAGTGATATAAAAGATGGGAAACTTACAGGCTTTGTTGCTGATTATATAAATTTAATTGAAAAAAAGATAAAAAAACCAATAGTTTTAGTTCCTACTAAAAGTTGGACAGAATCTTTAGAGTTTGCAAAAGATAGAAAATGTGATATTTTATCATCTGCAACAGACACAACAGAGCGTGAAAATTATTTTAATTTCTCAAAATCATATTTAAATGTCCCTTTTGTTCTTTTAACAAAAAGTGGTACTTCTTTTATAACTGATTTATCGTCATTAAAAGATAAAAAAATATCAATTGTTGAAAATTATGCAATTTTAAATTTATTGAAAAATAGATATAAAGATATTGAATTTGTTACAGTTAAAGATATTGATGAGGGTTTAGATAAAGTCTTAAATAAAGAAACTTTTGGTCATATTGATACAATTGCAACTGCTTGGTATAAATTACAAACTAAATATTTGACTCAACTTGCTGTTTCAGCAAAACTTGATGAAACAGCTACTTTATCAATAGCTGTGAGAAATGATGATTCTATTTTATTTGGTATTTTTCAAAAAGCAGTGTTGAGTATTGATGATTTTACAAAAGATGAGATGCTTAATAAGTGGATTTCTGTTGAATATAAAAAAGAGTTTGACTATAACATTTTATGGAAAGTTCTTTTAGTTATTTCAATAATTATTATAGCAATTTTATATAGACAAAAACTTTTGAATAATTTGAATGACTCTTTAAAAGGAAAAGTTGAAGAAAAAACAAAAGAATTAAGAGAAATAAATAGCGACCTAGAAATTAGAATAAAAAAAGAAGTAGAAGAAAATCTAAAAAAAGATAGGCTTTTATCTCAGCAACAAAAAATGGTTTCAATGGGTCAAATGATAGAAAATATAGCTCACCAATGGAGACAACCTCTATCTTTAATTACAACTAGTGTTAGTGGGATTAAATTAAAAAAACAATTAAATGATTTAGATGATGAATTTTTGTTTAGTACAATTGACTCAGTTATAAATACATCAAAATATTTATCAAATACTATTGATGATTTTAGATATTTTTTCAAACCAGAAAAAGAGAAACAATATTTTCATTTAAAACAGTGTTGTACTAAAACAATAGATTTAATACATTCAAATTTTCTAAATGAAGATATAAAAATTATTAATAATATTGATGACATAAAAATCTTTGGATATGAAACAGAATTAATTCAAGTGTTAATAAATATTTTAAATAACTCTAAAGATGCATTAGAATTAAGTTCAGGTGAAAAACTTATTCTTATTGATGTTTTAAGAGTAAATAATAAGGCAATAATTAAAATAAGAGATAATGCAGGAGGAATACCTGAAAATATACTTGATAAAGTTTTTGAACCATACTTTACAACAAAACATCAATCACGAGGTACTGGAATTGGACTATATATGTATCAAGAGATTATTCTTAAACATATGAATGGCTCTTTTGATATTTCAAATACACAGTTTGAATATAACGACAAAAAATATGAAGGAACTTTAGCACTTATTACTCTTAATCTTGAGAAATAAGCAAAAAACTATTTTATCAATTTTGTAATAATCTTTGGATATAATTTAAACAATATAGATATTAGGAAAATTATTGAATTGGTTAGAAATTGATAAAAATCACGTTTGGCATCCTTATAACTCACTTCCCTCAAAAACAAAATTATTACCCGTTAAAAGTACAAATAATACTTCAATTTTTTTAGAAACAGGTGAAGAGTTAATTGATGGAATGAGTTCATGGTGGAGTGCAATCCATGGTTATAATAATCCAAAATTAAGTGAAGCCTTAAAAAAACAAGTTGATATTATGCCTCATATTATGTTTGGGGGATTAGCTCACGAACAAGCTAGTTTATTAGCTAAAAAGCTTTCAGATTTATCAGGACTACATAGTGTTTTTTTATGTGATAGTGGTTCAGTTTCTGTTGAAGTAGCACTAAAAACTGCAATACTTTATCAAAAAGCAAAGGGTTTAAAAAAGTATAAATTTTTAGCTTTAAAGAATGCTTACCATGGAGATACTTTAGGTGCCATGAGTGTTTGTGATCCAGATAATTCTATGCACAGTATTTATGGAACATATTTAAGTGATCATATTTTTACAAAAGCACCAGAAATGGGCTTTGATAGTGATTGTTCAAATTCAATAATAGAGTTAGAAAAAAACTTTGAAGAACACAATGAACAAATAGCAGGATTTATTCTAGAACCAATTGTTCAAGGTGCAGGTGGAATGAGAATATATAATCCTGAATATCTAAAAAAAGCACGAGAGTTATGTTTTAAATATGATATTTTATTAATTGCAGATGAGATTGCAACAGGTTTTGGACACACAGGAAAGATGTTTGCAGTTGAACATGCGAATATCAAACCTGACATTATGACTGTTGGGAAAGGCTTAACTGGTGGTTATATGACAATGGCTGCAATGATTACTTCAAAAAATGTAAGTAATGTTATATCAAATAGTGAAATTGGTGTTTTAATGCATGGTCCAACTTTTATGGGTAATCCACTTTCTTGTAGTGTTGCAAATGCAAGTATTGATTTATTATTAGAATCTTCTTGGGAAAAAAATGTAAAAAATATTGAAGCTATATTTTCTCAAGAATTAGAATTTGCTAAAGAGTTAGAACTTGTAAGTTCAGCAAGAAACATAGGAGCTATTGGAGTAATAGAACTAAAAGATGATTGTTATGCCCAAGAGATTCAAGATTATTGTGTAAAAAATGGAGTTTGGATTAGACCATTTGGGAAATTAATTTATTCTATAGTTGCATATACTATAAATGAAGATGATTTAAGAAAAATAGTAAGAACAATGATAAATGCAATTAAAAGCATAAAAAAAGATAATAAATGAAAAAAGACAACTTAAAAAAACTTGTATCAAACTTACCAAAACATCCAAATGTTTTAGGTAGAGATAACTTTTTTAATAGTGCAGTATTAATTCCACTTGTAAAAATAAAAGGTGAATATCATCTTTTATTTCAAAAAAGATCTATACATATAAGACAAGGTGGAGATATTTGTTTTCCAGGTGGTGGTTTTGAAAAAGATGTTGATAAAAATTTTCAAGACACTGCACTTAGAGAGACTTTCGAAGAGTTAGGAATCCAAAAAAAAGATATAAAAATATTAGGACAACTTGACACGTACATGGCTCCAATTGGAACTATAATTGAATCATTTGTTGCAAGAGTTAAGAAAAAAGCCTATAAAAATATGAAAATAGATTTTAATGAAGTTGAAAAAACTCTTTTGATTCCTCTTTCTTTTTTTAAAGAAAATGAACCAGATGAGTACACTTTAGCCCATGAAATTCAACCATATAAAATTCATGAAAACGGTGAAAAAGAGATTTTTTTCCCAGTTGAAGAGTTGGGACTTCCTGAAACATATAGAAAACCTTGGGGAAATAAAAGACACAAAGTTTGGGTTTATAAATATGAAGGTGAAGTAATTTGGGGAATTACTTCTGTTATCATAAAAGATTTATTAAAAAAATATTAGATAGTCATAACTGCCCAAGTATCATCTTTTAGGGCAGTTGTTAAAAGCTCTCCAGTGTGAGTTATCTCAATATTTAACTCTTCTAAAATAGAATTTGCTTCATAATCTTCAACACAAACAATACAAGCACTCATTCTTACACCTGTATTTTGTATTTTTTTTAGTTGTTCTTGTATTTGTAAATTATCTTTTGTTAATTTTATAGATGGACCCCAAAGCATTAAATGGGCAGTTTTCCAATATCCTCTATCTAAAATTACAGATGAGTATAAAAGTGGGAATTTATTAGCAACTTCAATATCTCCATTTGTCCAAACAATTAGTAAATTATCTTTCATTTAAAAAGCCTTTAGTTATAATTTTCCAAGATTATATAATAAATTTTTTAAAGGTGTAAAATGAATAGGATATTATTAGGAAACAGTGAAATATTTCCATCAAAAGTTGTGTGTATTGGACGAAATTATATAGAACATATTAAAGAATTAAATAATGAAGTTCCCCAAGATATGGTTTTTTTTATAAAACCAAACTCAGCTATTTCAGATAAATTAGTTTTCCCAAAAAATCAAAACTCTTGTCATTATGAAGCAGAAATTTCATTTTTAATTGAAGATAATAAAATAAGTGCAGTTGCTTTTGGCCTTGATTTAACTCTAAGAGAAGTTCAAAGTAAATTAAAAGATAAAGGACTTCCTTGGGAGAGAGCAAAATCTTTTGATGGAGCAGCTGTTTTTTCAAAATTTGTAAGTTTTGATGGGGATATATCAAAACTTGGAATAGAACTTTATATAAATGGTGAATTAAAACAAAAAGGTGATTACTCTTTAATGATAAATAAGCCAAATGAGATTATAAGTGATGCTAGAACTTTTCTTAGTTTTGAAGATGGAGATATTTTAATGAGTGGAACACCAAGTGGCGTTGGAAAGTTTTCTATCGGTGATGAATTTGTGGGTAAAATATTATTGAACAATGAAATTATTATAGAGTGTGATTTTAAAGTTATTTAATTAGGAATATGATTATTACGTTATAATATTTTTTATTTAACAAAGGCCTAAAATGAAACATCTGATTTTTATAATTCTTTTTATTAGTTCTCTTTTTGCTTCTGTAAATGAATATGATAAATCGATGTTTAGCACTGAAGAGTTGCAATGGATAAAAAATAATCCAGTTGTAAAAGTGGGGGCAGATTCTGATTGGCCACCGTTTGAGTATGTGGATGATAAAGGCAATTATCAAGGAATTGCCTCTGAATATTTAGAGTTACTTAGTAAATATACAGGTCTGAAATTTGAAGTAAATGCAGATGATTGGTATAGTGTAATATCAAAAATCAAAGAAAAAAAACTTGATATGTTAGCTTGTGTTGCAAAAACAGAAGATAGAAAAAATTATCTAAATTACACTACACCATATTTAAATATAGATGTTGTTGTAATTGCTAAAAAAGAGCTACAAATTAAAAATTTTGATGAGATAAAAAATTATACAATTGCCGTTCAAAAGGGCAATTTTGTATATGAAAATCTAATTAAAAGATACCCAAATATAAAATTCATTTTTGCCACCTCAAATAAAGAAGCCTTTGAATTAGTCTCTTATGGAAAAGCTGATATTTTTATTGGAAATATGCCAGTATTTTCATACTTTGTAGAAAAAGAGTTATATACAAATATTGAAGTTAAATTCAAAGCAGATTTTGACAAAATTGATTTATCAATGGCTATTTTAAAAGAGAATGAAATACTATTTAATATTATTCAAAAAATTATGCCATTAATTATTAAAAAAGAAGAAGAGCAGATAAATAAAAAATGGATATTTCAATTAAAAGAAGAGAAAAAATCAATTAGTTTTACAAAAGAGGAAATTGATTGGATAAAAGCAAACCCTAAAATAAAAATCGCAGGAGATGCTTTTTGGCCTCCATACTCTTTTTATGATGAAAAAGGCAACTATACAGGAATAGTACCTGATTTAGTAAATGAAGTATTTAAAAATGGTGGTCTTAATTTAGAGTATATAAAAACTGATTCTTGGTCTGATACTATTAATTTAATAAAAAACAAAAAACTTGATTTAATTGATGCCATATCATATTCCTCTTCAAGGGCTGAATATTTAAACTTTTCTAATAAATATATTGGTGCTGAAATAGTAATAATTGCTAATAATAAAGATGATAGTTATGTTAATTCTTTTAATAATATCACAGATAAAAATATTGCTACTGTAAAAGGTTACTCAATAATTGAAGAGATAAAGTATGATTTTCCTCAAATAAAAAGTATTAAAGAATATGCGACTCCTTTGGAAGGTTTAAAAGAGTTGTCAAACTCTCAAATAGATTATTTTATTTTAGATATTCCTTCTTTTGAGTTTTATAGTAAAAAATATGGTCTAAGTAATCTAAAAATTGTAGGACCCTCAGGTTATACCTATAAATATGGTTTTGGTATAAATAAAGATAATGTAGTTTTAGTCTCTATTTTAAATAAATTATTAGATAGTGTTCCTATACAAAAAAAAGATGAAATATATAGAAAATGGATAAAAATTGATTATAAACAAAAAATAGATTATGAGCTAATTTGGAAAATATTAACAATTTCAATAATTTTATTATCAGTTATATTTTATTGGAATAGAAAATTAAAACAAGAAATAAAAGAAAAAGAAAAAATACAAAAAGAGTTAGAAACTGAACGAAATAATATAAATTCTTTAAATGAAGAGCTAAAAAAAGCAAAAGATATAGCTGAAAATATTGCAAAACAAAAAAGTGAATTTTTAGCAAATATGAGTCATGAAATTAGAACTCCCATGAATTCTGTAATTGGTTTTACTGAAATTTTAGAAAAAGAGATAAAAAATCCACTTCATAAAGAGTACTTAGACTCAATAAAAAAAGGTGGAAATTCCCTTTTAAGAATTATAAATGATATTTTAGATTTATCAAAAATAGAAGCTGGAAAACTTGAAATCAGAAATGAATCTTTAAATCCAGCAAATATTTTTTTAGAAATAGAGTCAATTTTCCACTCAAAAATTATAAGTAAAAATATAAATTTTGTTCTGGATATAGATAAAGATATTCCTAAATATATAATAATTGATGGAGTAAGAATAAGACAAATACTTTTTAATTTAATTGGAAATGCAATTAAATTTACACAAAAAGGTCAAATAAAATTAAAAGTAGAAAATATTTACAAAGATAATATAAAAAGTAAAATTGATTTGCTTTTTAGTATTGAAGATACAGGAATAGGAATTGATGAAAAGAATTTAGAATCGATTTTTAATGCTTTTGAACAAACAAATAATCATGATGTTGCAAAATATGGAGGAACAGGTTTAGGCCTTGCTATTTGTACAAAATTAGTTCACATGATGAATGGTGAAATAAGTGTTAAAAGTGAAAAAAACAAAGGTTCAATATTTACTGTAATTTTAAGAGATATTCCAGTTAGTTCAATGCAAGAGGAAATAGTTACTCAAAAATTACTAACTTCAAATATAGAGTTTGAAAAAGCACAAATATTAGTAGTAGATGATGTGGAAGAGAATAGAAAACTAGTACTTGCTAGTTTAAAAGATTTTGATATAGATATAATAATGGCGCAAAATGGTCAAGAAGCAATAGATAAATTAAAAAACATTAATGTAGATTTGATTTTAATGGATTTAAGAATGCCAGTTATGGATGGATACGAAGCTACTAATATTATAAAAAATAATCCTAAATTAAAAAATATTCCATTAATTGCACTAACTGCCTCGGTTATGGGAAAAGATTTGGAAAAAGTGTCACAATTTGGTTTTGATGGATATTTGAGAAAACCAGTTATTTTGGATGATTTAATTGAAGAGTTGGCAAAATATCTTAAATATCATTTTATAAATAAAGATATAATAGAAGAGAATAGAGATAAAATAATTGACCTAAGTAGATTAAATTTAGTGATTGGGAAATTAGAAAATGAATTTAAAGATGAGTGGCTAAATATAAAAGATGCTGGAGATTTTACTTTAATAGAAAGATTTGCTCAAAAACTAAATAAATTATCTGTAGATGAAGATGTATATTTATTAAAAGATTACGCAGATGAATTAATAAAAAATGTAGAATCTTTTGATATAGAAAAAGTTGATTATTTAATGAATAGTTATTTAGGCTTAATAGATAATTTAAAGGCTAAAATTGGAAACAAATAGCAAAATCTTAATTGTAGATGATATACCCAAAAATATTCAAATGGCAATGAATATTTTAAAAGATGAAGGTTATAAAATGTTTTATGCTAAAAGTGGAGAAATGGCACTTAAATTAGTTAGTGAACATGATTTTGATTTAATATTGTTAGATATAATGATGCCAGATATGAATGGTTTTGAAGTATGTAAAAAAATAAAAGATAATGAAAAAACTAAAAGAATCCCAGTTATATTTTTATCAGGAAAAGATTCCTCTCAAGATATAGAACAAGCCTATGAATGTGGTGGAATTGATTATGTTGTAAAACCATTTATTACTATAGAATTAATTACAAAAGCAAACTCTTATACAAGATTAAAGCAATTAGAAGATAAATTTGAAATATCAAAGGAAAATTAATATGCAAAAAAAATATGAAAATAAAATCTTATTAGTTGACGATGATACGAAAAACTTACAAGTTGCTATGAGTATTTTAAAAGATTACAATGTGATTTATGCCCAAAGTGGAGATAAAGCTTTAGAGTTATTGGAAAAAAATAGATTCGATTTAATTTTACTTGATGTTGTAATGCCAACAATGGATGGTTATTTTGTTTGTTCAAAAATAAAAGAGAATGAAAAAACAAAAAAAATCCCAGTAATTTTTTTAACTGTTAAAGATGATGAAAAAGATATTGTAAAAGGGTTTGAATTAGGTGCAGTTGATTATATTACAAAACCTTTTTACAGTGAAGTTTTACTAAAAAGAGTTGAACTTCATTTAAAACTTGCAAGTGTAATGAATGAGCTTGAACTTGTAAATACAAATTTAAATGTGCTAGTAAAAGAACAAGTAAACCAAATAAGACAAAAAGATGAGATAATTGTACAACAATCAAAAATAAGTGCAATGGCTTCTATAATTGATGTTATAACTTTACAATGGAAACAACCACTTGATAAAATAAAACTCTATTTACAATCTTTGGACCTTAAATTTACAAATATTAATGAGTTTAAATCTGATGAGATATTCAAAAAAACATTGGAAGAAGTAAATAAGTTAGATGTAGTTATGGATGATTTTCATAAGTTTTTTAATAATAGAAAAAATAAAGAAAATGTAAATATTAAAGTCTCTTTGGATAATGTTCTTTTTTCTTTAAAAGATGAAATGAATAGATTAAATATAGATATTAATATCCAAGGTGATAATCTATTATCTTTAAATATTGTGTTTGATGAATTAAAACATATTTTTAGTAAATTAATATCAAAATCAATAGAGAATTTTAAGTCAAATAATCTAGTGCAAAATAAACAAATAACTATTAATTTTGAAGATTCAAATCAATCAATTTTTATTATTTATAAAGATAATACTGATGCTTATGATGAAGAACAAATAGAAAAGTTTTTTTTAACACCATGTTCTTTAAAACATGACAATTTTGATTTAGGTTTTTATTTAGTAAAGGTATTTGTTGAGAAAAATTTTGGATTATTAAGTGTAGAAAAAACAGAAGATGGAATAAAATATATAATAAGATTTGATAAATAAAAGGAGAATATATAATGAAATATAATGAATTAAATGATGAAGAAAAATATGTAATAGAAAAAAAAGGAACAGAATATCCATTTTCTGGGAAATATGATGATTTTTATGAAGAAGGAATTTTTACATGTAAAAAATGTGATGCGCCACTTTATAAATCAGATGATAAATTTAAATCAGGTTGTGGATGGCCAAGTTTTGACGATGAAATAAAAGGTGCAGTTAAAAGAGTTCCAGATAAAGATGGAAGACGAATAGAGATTGTTTGTGCTTCTTGTGGTGGACATTTAGGACATGTTTTTGAAGGTGAAAGAATAACTTCAAAAAATACAAGACATTGTGTGAATTCTATTTCGTTAAACTTTAAAGCAAAAGCATGATTATCCCTCAAATAAATATCGCAATGCTAATAGATTGCGACAATGTAAGTGCAAAATATATTGATAGTATTATAAATGATTTATCAAAATATGGAACTATAAATATTAGAAATGCCTATGGAAATTGGAAAGATAAAAGACTTCAAGGCTGGGAAGATATTTTACATAAATATAATATAAAACCAATCCAACAATTTGCCTATACAAAAGGTAAAAATGCCAGTGACATTGCAATGGTTATTGATATTATGGATTTGCTATATACTAGAAATCTTGGAGCCTTAGCTCTTGTAACAAGTGATAGTGATTTTACTCCTGTTGTTTCAAGAATATTATCAAATGGAATTACAGTTTATGGATATGGAGAAGAAAAAACTCCCGAGTCTTTTGTAAATGCTTGTTCACAGTTTATTTATGTGGAAAAACTTTTTGATTATACAAAAGAAGATGTTGCCTGTGCTAGTTCAAATAACAGTAAACTAACAAAAGTTCAATTAAGAAAAGATACAAAACTTGTGGCACTTTTAAGAAAAGCAGCAGAACAAACCTCAGATGATAGTGGTTGGTCAAATATTGCTGCTGTTGGTTTATATATCAATCAAAATTCATCTTTCTCACCAATCAATTATGGATATAAAAAATTGGGTGAATTAATAAAAGCCACTGAATTATTCGATATAAAAATATTAGGTGAAAATAAAACAGTAATGTTAATAAGAGATAATAGGAATTAAAATGCAAAATCAAAATATTAAAAAAGCATATTTCGCAGCAGGTTGTTTTTGGGGAGTTGAATATCATTTTGAAAAATTAAAAGGTGTTATCTCTGCAATATCAGGTTATATGGGTGGACACATAGAAAATCCAAGTTATCAAATGGTTTGTTCAGGTTCTACAGGACACCTAGAAGTTGTAGAAGTATCTTATGATGAAACTATTGTTTCTTTTGAAACATTAACAAAATTGTTTTTTGAAATCCATGATTTTACTCAAACAAATGGACAAGGTCCAGATATTGGAAGTCAATATTTATCTGCAATATTTTATGTAGATATTGAGCAAAAAAATATAAGTGAAAAGTTGATTAAAGAGTTAAGTGAAAAAGGTTTTAAAGTTGCTACTTCTTTACATGAGTTAGTGCCATTTTACGAAGCAGAAGAGTATCATCAAGATTACTATGAAAGACATCAAAAGATGCCTTATTGTCATAGTTATAGAAAGATATTTTAATTACTTCCTAATATATAGTAAAGATGTTTATTATCTGTTTTCTCAAGGTTCACATTGTGTTTATCAGCCCAATGTGAAACTTCTTCATGAAATTCTTGTAAAATCTCTTCAGAGTCATTTTCATCACATTTAATTTTTAAATGATTTGATTTGTTAGATAGACCTACATAAGCATTCATTTTTTTTAGGTGATCATTTAGTGTAAAAATATGTTTTGCAAATTTATCAAAATTTATTGTAGATTCCATCATTTTTTCAGCTTGTTTTAGTGAAGCTTCACCTTTTGAATATCCTAATTGCGATAATATAACTTCAGCAGATACTTCTAATTGCATTTTAATCCTTCTTGTTTTTTTAGTTATAATATATACTATCAAAATTATTTTAAATAATTACTAAAAAATATATATATTATTCAAAGCTATATGTATAAATTATAATCAAGGAGTTAATGTGTCAATTTTAATGGAAATGTCTATGTTTCCCACAGATAAAAGTGAGAGTAAAAGTAAAGAAGTTTCAGAAGTAATAAAAATAATAAGAGAGAGTGGAATAAATTATCAATTAACAGCAATGGCCACAATAATTGAAACAGAAACAATTTCAGAAGCTTTATCCTTAGTTGAAAAATGTTATTCAAAATTGGAAGAGTTAGGATGTAATAGAGTTTTTTCAACTTTGAAATTTGATATTAGAAAAGGTCATGATAATAGATTAAAAACAAAAATAGAGTCTATTGAGAGACATATTGGGGAAGTTTCAAAATAGTTTTGTGAGTTTAGAAAATTTATTTTAAGCTTGTAAAATTATTTTTATTTTACAAGCTTTTTATCTTTTTTAGAATAAATCAATACTTGAAACTTGTTCTGATTGGAATCTAATTACTTTATTTCTTCCTTTACTTTTCGCTTCATAAAGGGCAATATCTGCTTGTTTTATTACTGATTCTAAAGAAGATGAATCTTCTGGAAACATTGATAGTCCAATACTAACAGTTTTTCTTAATTTGCTTCCAGCATAAACATCAATTTCATTTTCACTAACTTTTGTTCTAATTTTATTAGCAACTGCTAAGGCATCTTCTTCCGATTTGATATTAACTAATAAAACTATAAACTCTTCACCACCATATCTAATAATAAGGTCTGATTCTCTTACCGTTTCATTTAAAATTCTTGCTAACTCTTTTAATACTTTATCACCAATATCATGTCCATACTCATCATTTACAGCTTTAAAATGATCCATATCTAATAATAATACACCAATATTAAATTTATCTCTAGTTGCTTGAGGAATAAGTTTTTTTGTATGTTCCTCTAGGAATTTTCTATTGTATAACCCTGTTAATCCATCTCTAAATGCTGATTGTTGTAGTGCTTCCATTAGAAGTTTAACTTCAATTGAAGGCGCTGCTTCATTAATATAACTTTTAATGTATGAAATTTTTTCTTTTAGATAATCTAACTCTTCATTTGTATCAAATACAAAGTTTATTATCAAATAAATATCTTTACTAATATCTGTGCTAATACAGTAATGAAATTTATTCTCTTTTTCAAAATATGGACAAGTATTATGGTATGCAGTTGTAATTACGTCATTTTTAGTTCTTGCTGCACGACATAATTGAGGTTCATTTTCAATATTTTCTTTACAATAAAATGTATTTCCAACCTCTTTTGTTGTGTTCATTTTATGTTTAGCTACATCTACTTCAATAAAAGTAAAGTTTGTGATTTTAAATTGATTAATAAAAATTTCTGATAATCTATTATAAATTTCTTCTTTAGTATTATCAAGCTCAATCTCTTTTTTAAATTGATATAAATTTGATAGATTTAAAACTATATCTTTTGAATCTTGTAAAGGATTAGTTTGATTACTTATTTTACTTCCAATAAAACCTTTTAATTTTTTATCTATGTCTGTTGTTGTATCTTTGAAAGTTGTCATTAAATTATTAAATTTATCCATTAAAATTATCATGTCACTAGATAAATTTTCAGGATAAGATATTATCCTAAATTTACCATTAATTGCAGAATCCAAGCTTTTAGATAAATTATTAAAAATTAATGAGTATTGGTTAAATGTTTTTTTAAATATAAATAAAATTAATAACATACCAATAATTACAATAATAGGAATTATATAGATATTTTCTAATTCAGGATCCCCTAATTCATTTATATTTAATTCCATTGATATTGCACCCAATGTATCACCTTGAGAAGCATTATGACAACTAAGACAGTCAATACCATTTTCAAATACTACTTTATAGGGAACAGTTATACGCATGACAGAATAGTTGGAATTTTTATTTAATTTATAAATAGTTTTACCAGTTTTTAAAACTTCTTTATCGATATCATCTTTGGCTTTTTTATTCTCATTAATGCCATACTGTTTGTTTATTGATTCATCTCTTACTGTCCATAAACTCATGATATTTTTAACATTTGACATAGAGTATAAATATGTTTCCATTTGGTGCATATTTTTATTTACCATGTGAGTGGTTAAATTATTTTTTACTATTTCAGAAATGATTTCTGCATCATGAATTGAATCTTTAATTGAATTGTTTTTTGAGTTATACGTAGCAATTACAGTAACAATTAAGGTTGTTAATAATGTAACAGCTGTAAATTGATAGATGGTTTTTTTTTCCATTAAATAGTTCCCTAATTAAATAATCAATTATTTTACTTTAAACAAGCTTTCTTTATAGTTAATAATCAATTATCATTTGTGAATCAATTTGTTCATTTAATGCTTTTAATTTAAAACTCACTCTATGTTCGTCACTTCTACCAAATTTTTTGATAGCCTCCACATGTGCTTTTGTACCATATCCCTTATGTTTAGCAAAATTATATTCAGAATATCTAACACTAATATCACACATATATCTATCTCGACTAACTTTTGCTAAAATTGAGGCAGCACTTACTTGTGGTACGGTTGCATCAGCTTTAATTTTACAATTTAGAGTTTGTATTCCAAAAGTTGTATTCCCATCCATTAAAAACTCTTTACAATCATTTTTTAGAGTTTCCATAATTTCTGTGATTGAATTTTTAAGACAAAAACTTAATCCTTTTTCATCAATTGTTTTTGCATCTGTAAAAACTATGTGATATTTTGATTTTTTAGTTATTTCTTCAAAAAGTTTTTCTCTTTTTTTTTCACTTAAAACTTTTGAATCATTTAATCCATTTATCTCTTCAATTAAAACAACACCAGCAACAACTAAAGGACCTGCAATTGGACCTCTCCCAGCTTCATCAATACCACATAACATTAAACTTCCTTTTAAAATATAATTTATTATAACATTTATAGAAAAAAATTATATAATCATAGATAAAAGTTAATAAGTGGGATTATAATGAAAAAGCTTTATCTACTCCTTGCAATTATTTCAATACTAGTTATTTATTTTTTATTCTTTTTTAAAAGTTCTAAGGAACTTATTAAAATAGGTTTTGTAGGGGCATTAACTGCAAAATATTCTGATTTAGGTAATCCTATGATGAACGGAATAATTCTAGCTTTTGAAGAAGAAAAATATGAAATTAATGGCAAAAAAATAGAGCTAATATTTAAAGATGATAAAAAAGATGAACAAGTAAACAGACAAATTGTAAATGATTTTATAAGTCAAGGAATAAAAATAGTTATAGGAAATGTGACAAGTAGTATGTCAAAAATTTCTATGTCTATTATAAACCAACATAAAGATATGTTTATGATTTCAGCTGCATCTGCAAGTAATGAATTTTCTGGAATTGATGATCAATTTTTTAGAGTTCATGTTGCAAATAATGAACAAAGATTTTCAACCTTCACAAAATATATAAAAGATAATGGTTATAAAAAAATTTATGGGATTTATGACCCTGATAATATAACATATACAAAAGATTATTTAGAAAATTTTGAAAAAAGTTTTCTATTAACTGGTGGTGAGAAATTTATAAAGTATGCAAAAACAAATGAAAATTTAGATGATTTAGTTCAAGATATAAATAGTTCAAATCCTGATTTAATTTTAATTTGTGCAAATTCTGTAGATGCTGCAAGAGTTGTTCAATATCTAAAAATGAAGGGTGTACAAACTCAGATTGCTTCATCTGAATGGGCAATGACTCCTGCTTTTATTGAAAATAGTGGAAAATATAGTGAAGGTATTATTTTTAATATTGATTATGATGAAAATTCAAAAAGTAGAGATTTTATAAATTTCTCAAAAAAATTTAAAGAAAAGTACAATATTGAACCTTCTTTATATGCTTCAAAAGGTTATGAATTAGCTAGGGTTATAATTGAACTTCTTAAAATAGGAGATCAAACAGAGCTTAAGAAAAATCTTTTGATTAAAAAAGAGTTTCAAGGATTACAAGATATTATCATTTTTGACCAATATGGTGATGTTATCAGAAAATTCAATACATTTAAAGTAATAAATGGAAAGTTTGAAAAAGCAGAATGAAAAGAGAAAAAAGCCTAAAAAAAGAGATTTTACTAATCTTAATTTCTTTTTCAATTTTTGTAGCAATTTCGGTAGGTTTAATTGCTATGGTAAATTTTTATTACTCTAAATTAAATATTATTGAACATAATCAAAAACAGATTTTATTTCAAATTGAATCTGAAATTGATAAATTTTTATTAAAAATTGACAAAATTTCTTTATATATCAAAAATAATTATGGCGAAAATAGTGATTTATTGAAAAATATTGTAGATACAAATACAAATATATCTAGTATTTTAGTTTTGAATAAAAATGGAATTATTGAAGACTTTTATGCAACTACAAACCTTAATATATATAAAGGTTTTGATTATTCCAATCAAGAATATTTTAAAGAGATTAAAGAAAATGATGATTATTGGTCAAATGTATTCTTATCAACAGTTGATGAGGAAGTCTCAATTTCTTACAGTTTTAGATTACAGGATAAAGTTGTTGTATTGATGGTTCAGTTAAAAGAAGTTTCAGAATTTATATCAAGGTTTAAAAATCAAGATTCAAGTAACATGATAAAAATTTTTGATAATAGTGGAACGATGATTTTAAATCCCAATAATCCAGATTTAGTGTTACAAAGATTTAATGAAAAAACACATGAAGTATTTACAAAATTAATCAAGGTTCTTGAACCTTATCAATTTGCAGTATTTTATTCAAAAATTTTCGAACAACAACAGTATGGAACTTATACATCAATAGAAAGAACTGGTTGGAAAATTGTTGTTAGGGAGAGTTATGAAATAATTTTAAAATCTTTAAATAGTATCGTTTTCGGAATGATTTTTAGTATTTTAATTTTTATTATAGTAGCGGTAGTTTTATCATTAAAAATTTCAAAAAGAGTATTTAGATCTTTAGATGATTTGCAACAAACAACAACAAATATTGCTGATGGAAATTATAATATTGATATTAGAAAATCCTACTACAATGAATTTAATTTACTTTTAAATAGTTTTAATAAAATGAGAATAGAGATAGATAAAAGGGAAGACTCTTTAGGAGCTTCTTTAAATAGTTTTAAATCTTTATTTAATTCAACAATGGAAGTTATCGTAATACATGATAAAGGAATTTGTATAGATGCAAATAATGTTGCTATAAAATTTTTAAAACTAAATGACAAAAAAGAGTTAATAGGTAAAAACTTATTAGAGTTTGTTGATGATAAATACAAAGAATTATTGGTAAGAAACTACAAAAAAAATACTCTACCTTATGAATTTGACATAATTGAAAACGGTGTAAAACACACTTGTTTAGGACAAGGAAAATTTATTAAATTAAATGGAAAAAAAGTAAAACTTTCTGCATTAATTGATATAACAGAATTAAAAGCTAAAGATAGACTACTTTTTCAACAATCAAAAATGGCTTCAATGGGCGAAATGATTGGAAATATTGCCCATCAATGGAGACAACCATTAAGCGTAATTAGTACTTGCGCAAGTGGTGTGAAATTTGAAAAAGAGTTCAATGAAGAAAAAGATGATAGATTATTTGATGCATTAGATTTAATTGTTGAAAATACTCAATATTTATCAAAAACAATTGATGATTTTAGAAATTTTTTCAAAGTTGATAAAGTTGTAGAAGATTTTTGTATAAATGAAAGTATTATTCATGTATTAAAGCTATTAAAAGCTAGTATACAAAATCATAGTATTCAAGTTGAAACCCATTTAGATGGAGAATTAATTATAAATGGTTATCCAAATGAATTCTTACAAGTTTTAATAAATTTAATAAATAATGCTAAAGATGCACTATTGACACAACCTGTAAATTCAAGATTTATAAATATTAAAACTTATGCTAAAAATAAAGAGTATGTTATCGAGATAAATGATAATGGAGGTGGAGTTGATGAAAATATAATTACAAAAATATTTGATCCATATTTTACAACAAAACATAAATCTCAAGGAACTGGAATTGGATTATACATGTCCCATCAAATCATTGTTGAACACATGAAAGGAAGTATTAATGTTAGAAATATTGAATTTAAAAAGAATAAAGAAGTTTATAAAGGTTGTTCTTTGATTATCATTTTACCAATAAATGAGATAAAGAATTTAGAAGATTATATTATATAACTTGACAACAAATGACTCAAGTGCTATAATTTTATTAGCAGTTAAAATAAAGGAGTGCCAATTATGAATAAAATTTTTGAAAAACTAACAAATCAACTAACAGAAACAATTGACTCAGGTGTAGCTTTAGCTTTACACAACAAAAACCAAGAGGTTGAAGTAATACATTTAATTTGGGCATTATTAACAAATACAAATTCTGTTTTAAATCAACTATTAAATAAAATGAATGTGAATAAAGCTGCCCTTGAGCTTGAAGCAAAATCATATGCACAAAAACTTCCAAGTGTTTCAAGTGTAACTAAAGAGAGTATAAAACTATCAAGAAATCTTCACTCATCTTTACAAAATGCTGAAGGTTTAATGACTAGTTTTGGGGATAAATTTATAGCTGTTGATACATGGCTAATTTCAAATTTTGATTCTCAAATAATGAAAGATGTATTAGGTAAATATTTAGATTTAAGAGAAGCAAAAAAAGAACTTGAAGCAATGCGTGCTGGTAAAACTATTGATAGCTCAAGTAGCGATGAGAATTTAGAAGCTTTAAATAAATATGGAATAGATTTAAATAAAAAAGCTATTGATGGTGAACTTGATCCCGTTATTGGAAGAGATGAACAAATCAATAGAATGATGCAAATTTTAATTAGAAAAACAAAAAATAATCCAATATTATTGGGAGAGCCAGGAACTGGAAAAACAGCAATTGCTGAAGGTCTTGCTCAAAGAATAGTAAATAAAGAAGTACCAACTTCACTACTTAATAAAAGAGTTGTAACGTTAGATATGAGTGCCATGATTGCAGGTGCTAAATATAGAGGTGAGTTTGAAGATAGATTAAAATCAGTTATAGATGAAGTTAAAAAAGCTGGAAATATCATCTTATTTATTGATGAAATTCATACAATCATAGGTGCAGGTGCAAGTGAAGGTTCTATGGATGCCGCAAATATCTTAAAACCATCTCTTGCTAGAGGTGAATTACATACAATTGGTGCAACAACACTTAAAGAGTATAGAAAATATTTTGAAAAAGATGCAGCAATGCAAAGAAGATTTCAACCTGTAAAAGTTGATGAGCCAACAGTAAATGAAGCTTTACAAATTTTAAGAGGTATAAAAGAGAAACTTGAAACTCACCATAATGTAACTATAAATGATAGTGCATTAGTTGCAGCTGCAAAATTATCAAATAGATATATAACAGATAGATTCTTACCAGATAAAGCGATTGACTTAATAGATGAAGCAGCAGCTGAACTTAAAATGCAAATCGAATCAGAACCAAATGCACTTTCATCAATTAAAAGAGAGATTCAAACTTTAAATGTAGAAAAAGAAGCTCTTAAAATGGAAGAGGGTAAAAAAAATGATGAAAGAATTGTTCAAATAGAAAAAGAACTAGCAGATAAAAATGAAGAAAAACAAAATTTAGAAGCTAGATTTGCAAATGAAAAAGAGACTTTTAATATTACAAGCGAGTTAAAAATAAAAATTGATGAGCTAAAAAATAGAGCAAATATTGCAAAACGAGAATCAAATTTCGAAAAAGCAGCTCAAATAGAATACGGTGAAATTCCAAGTTTAGAAGCAAAAATAAAAGAGAATGAAGAAAAATGGAAAAGAATGCAAAAAGAGGGAACTCTTTTAAGAAACTCAGTTGATGAAGAAGCAATAGCAAGTATAGTTTCAAGATGGACTGGAATTCCAGTTAATAAAATGATGGATAGCGAAAAACAAAAAATCTTAATGGTAGAAGAAGTTCTAAAAAAAGATGTTATTGGTCAAGATGAAGCACTAAAAGCAATTAGTAGAGCTATAAAAAGAAATAAAGCAGGATTAAGTGAAGCTAATAGACCTATTGGATCTTTCTTATTTTTAGGACCAACCGGTGTTGGAAAAACTGAAAGTGCAAAAACTTTAGCGAAATTCTTATTTGATGATCCAAAATCACTTATCAGATTTGATATGAGTGAATATATGGAAAAACATGCAGTTTCAAGATTAGTTGGAGCTGCTCCTGGTTATGTGGGATACGAAGAGGGTGGACAATTAACAGAAGCTGTTAGAAGAAAACCATATAGTGTAATTTTATTTGATGAGGTTGAAAAAGCTCATCCTGATGTATTTAATATTTTATTGCAAGTTTTAGATGATGGAAGATTAACTGATAACAAAGGTGTTACAGTTGATTTTAAAAATACAATTATAATTTTAACTTCAAATATTGGAAGCGCAAGAATAATTGAAATAAATGATAAAGATGAAAGAAGAAAAGCTGTTTTAAATGAATTAAAAAATCATTTTAGACCAGAATTTTTAAATAGATTAGATGACATTGTTATTTTTGAACAATTAAATTTAGAAGCAATTACAAATATTGTAGATATTTTATTTAATAATATTAAGAAAAAAGTTGAAGAAAAAGATATACAAATTTCTTTAACTCTAAATGCAAAAGAGTATATTGCAAAAATTGGTTTTGATCCAGTTTATGGTGCTAGACCTCTAAAAAGGGCGATTTATGAGATAGTTGAGGATAAATTAGCCGATTTAATTTTAGAAGATAAAATAGGTGAGGGAAGTATTATTGAGTTTGATGTTCAAGATAATGAAGTAATTGTAAAGATTAACTAAAGAATATTTAAGCAAAATTTAACTATAATCCCCAACTTATTTAGTGAATATAGAGGAAATCTAAGATGAAAAGAACGTATCAACCGCACAATACTCCAAGAAAAAGAACTCA
>JAQTXA010000007.1 GCA_028689025.1 Aliarcobacter sp. | reverse complement strand
GTAAAGATTAACTAAAGAATATTTAAGCAAAATTTAACTATAATCCCCAACTTATTTAGTGAATATAGAGGAAATCTAAGATGAAAAGAACGTATCAACCGCACAATACTCCAAGAAAAAGAACTCACGGGTTCAGAGTAAGAATGGCTACTAAAAATGGTAGAAGAGTTATTAATAGAAGAAGAGCTAAAGGTAGACATAAATTAGCTGTTTAAATAAAGAACATCGACTTAACAGTTCGAGAGACTTTAACAAACTATATAAAAGCGGCAAAAGATGGCATACCACCAGCTTTGTCGCTTTTTTTAGTTCTAGCACTACACTAAAAGCTGCTTTTGTTACTTCCAAAAAAGTTGGAAATGCAGTAAATAGAAATAAAGCAAGAAGAAGAATGCGTGCTTTATTTGCTTCCTATGAACAACAATTAGTAATTGGTAATTATATATTTGTTGCAAAAGTTACCCTACATGACAAAAGTTTTTTAGAATTAAAAAAAGATTTTGATTTCGCTTTAAAAAGATTAGAAGTTTTAAAATGAAAACAATTTTTAAATATTTGATAAGATTTTATCAAAAATATTTAACTATTTTAGCCTTTGGATCGTGTAGATATTATCCAACTTGTTCTCAATATGCTTTATGGCAATTAGACAACAATACTTTTTTTAAGGCGATTTATTTTACAATAACGCGTATATTAAAATGCAATCAACTTTTTTCTGGTGGATTTGACTATCCTATCATAAAGTTAAAAGCGAATCAAAATATCAATTTTGAAAAAATCAAAATAAAATATTGGTATATTCCATTGGAAAATGGTAACTATTTAGTAGTAAAGAATCGGGAGTGGAAAAAAAAGAATGAACAACATGAATCAAAATAACGGTATGCAAAAACGAATGTTAATTATGACATTAGTAGTTTTTGTATTTTTTATAGCTTATGAGTTTTTGGTTTTAAAACCACAGCAAGAAGCAAAGGCTGCTCTTGCTAAACAAGAACAAGTAGAAAAACAAAACACTGCACCAGATGTAAATACACTTGATACAAAAATGGTAACAACAGATGTAAATGGTAGTCCAGTTGATATGTCAAAAACAATAGCAACTTCTCAAATTGTTTCAACAATTAAAACAGCTAAAAGTACTATTGAAATAGATACATTAGGAAGAGTTGCTCAAGTTACACTTGTAGAAGAGAAATATAGAGATGATAAGTTAAATCAAATTAAATTATTTGAAGTAAATCAATTAAGACCTTTAGAAGTTAGATTTGCAGATACAAATGTAAATACAGAAGCTTTTAAAGTTGACGTAGTCGCTAGTTCATCTAATGTTGATGCAACAACAACTGCTCAAGAATTAGTTTTAACTCAAAATTTAAATGGTACAGTTTTAACAAAAAAATTAACTTTTTATCCTGATGGACATTATGATTTAAAAGTTAGTACTACAAATGACAAACAGTTCTTTATTACAAATGGATTTAGACCAAATGTTTTAGCTGATATGTATGCTGTTCATGGATTCATTTCAAAATTAAATGATAGTTCATTAAAAACAATTGAAGATGGTAAATTAGATAAAAATGAAAATATTGTTGGTGCAAAATTTATATCAAGTTTTGATAGATATTATACGACAGTTATTTATAATTTTGACAAATCACTTAATATATCTTTAATGCCTGATTCTGAATCTAATCCTCAAGGATTTATTCATGGAGGAAGCGATGTAACTTTTTCAGGATTTATTGGGCCAAAAAATCATAGAGATTTGGCAGCTTTAAATCCAGAGTTAATTGATGTAATTGATTATGGTTGGTTTACATTTATTGCAAAACCTATGTTTTTATTATTACAATTTATCCAAGGTTATGTTGGAAACTGGGGTTGGACAATCGTTATTTTAACTATACTAATTAAATTAGTACTTTTCCCGTTATCATTCAAAGGAATGGTTTCAATGCAAAAGTTAAAAGATTTAGCTCCTAAAATGAAAGAGATTCAAGTTAAATATAAAGATGATAAACAAAAACAATCTATGCATATGATGGAACTTTACAAAAAACATGGTGCTAATCCAATGGGTGGATGTTTACCATTAATTTTACAAATTCCAGTTTTCTTTGCAATTTATAGGGTTTTATTAAATGCTATTGAATTAAAAGGTGCACCTTGGATGTTCTGGGTACATGACTTAGCTGAAATGGATCCATATTTTGTTTTACCTATTTTAATGGGTGTAACGATGTTTTTACAACAAAAAATTACACCAAATACAATGCAAGATGAAATGCAAAAGAAAATATTCCAATTTTTACCGGTTATTTTCACATTCTTCTTCTTATGGTTCCCAGCAGGACTTACATTATACTGGTTTATAAATAATTTATTTACAATCGGTCAACAATATTACATTAATAGTGTATTTGAGAAAAAAAGAGCTGAAAAAAATTAGGAACTTAAAATGAAAAAGTTTGAAGCGAATTGTCTAGAAAAAGTATACGAATTAGCCACAGCAGAATTTAATTGTTCTATTACTGAATTAGAAATAGACGTTATCCAACAACCAAGTAAAGGCTTTCTTGGTTTTGGGAAAAAGAATGCGATTATTCAAGTTTGTTTTAAAGATAATTGTAAAACATATGTTCAAGAAACTAAAATCTTTAAAAATAAAGATGTGAGAATTCAAGAAGTTTCAGAACGAATTGAATACTCAAATCAAAAAGAAGAAAATAATAATTTTCAAAAAGAAGAGAAAAAAGAGCCTTCTTGCAATGTTCCAAAAGTTGAAACAAAAGATAAAATTTTTGATAAATTTTACCATGAAGATGCATCTCAAAATGAAATTTCAAAAATAGTTATAAAAAAAGATAAAGAAAAAATCTTAAAAGAAGTAGAAGAGGGTATTCATTTACTATTCGATAATACTTGTTATAAACTTGATAAAATTAATGTTGACTTTCATGATGAAGAGACTTTATACATAGAGTTTTTAGGTGAAGATTCAGCTTTATTAATTGGAAAAGAAGGATATAGATATAAAGCATTGTCATATATTTTATTCAACTGGATAAATGAGAAATATGGTTTAATGTTAAGACTTGAAGTTGCACAATTTTTGAAAAATCAAGAAGAAGCAATTTATACATATCTTGAACCAATTATAGAAATCATAAAAGAAAAAGGTACTTTTAAAACTAAACCTTTAGATGGTATTTTAGTTCATATTGCTTTAAAAAAATTAAGAGAAGAGTTCCCTGATAAATATGTTGCTGTTAAAACAAATGTTAGAGGTGACAAATATGTACTTGTTAATGAATATAGAGCAAGAGAAATTTAATCTTGTTTGATGATGCTACAATTGTTGCAATTGCAACAGCCAATGGAATTGGCTCTATTTCAATAGTTAGAATTTCTGGAGCAAATGCTCTTGAAATTGCTACAAAAATTTCAAAAAAAACAACTTTCCAACCAAGACTTGCAACTCTTTCTTCTTTATATGATACAAATAATGAAGTAATTGATGAAGCATTGGTTTTGTATTTTAAAGCACCTTTTTCATTTACAGGTGAAGATGTAATTGAATTCCAATGTCATGGTGGAGTTGCAATCGCAAATATGCTAATAAATGAAGCTCTAAAAAGAGGTGCAAGAATTGCAAATCCTGGAGAATTTTCAAAACGAGCTTTTTTTAATAATAAAATAGATTTAACAAAAGCCGAAGCAATTTCTAAAATAATTGAAGCAAGAAGTGAAGATGCAGTAAAATTATTAGCAAGACAATTAAAAGGTGAACTTACAAATTTTGTAAATGAGATTAGAGAAGATTTACTTTTCATGTTAGCTTATACTGAAGTTTCAATTGATTATGCTGAAGATGATTTACCAAAAGATATTTTTGAACAAATCAAAAATAAAATGGAAAAAATTATTGTAAAACTATCAAATACTTTAGATGCAAGTAGAAGAAGAGAAGGAATGATTGAAGGCTTTAAAGTTGCAATCATTGGGAAACCAAACGTGGGTAAATCTTCACTTCTAAATAAACTTCTTAATTACGATAGAGCAATTATTTCAGATATTGCTGGAACTACAAGAGATACAATTGAAGAATCAGTACGAATTGGAACACATATCATAAAAATTGTTGACACTGCAGGCATAAGAAATGCTAGTGATGTCATAGAAAAAATTGGAATCGAAAAATCTATTCAAGCAATATCAGAAGCTGATATTGTAATTGCTTTATTTGATAATAGCAAAATTTGTGATGATGAAGATGGGAAAATTATAGAGTTAATAGAAGAGAATTCAGCTAAACAGATTATAAAAGTTTTAAATAAATCAGATTTGCAAAATCAGTTTGATAAAATAAAAATAGAAAATTTTATTGAATTATCAACTAAAGAAGATATTAATCCACTAGTAAAAAAAATAGAGATAATTTTAGATTCAAATACTCATAGTGATGAAATGACATTGATTTCAAAAAGACAAATTCTATCAGTTGAAAATACACTTTACAATATAGAATTATCTAAAAACCCACTAGAATCAGGTGAACTGGAATTTTTTGCTCATTTTATTACTGAAGCATTAGAGCAAATTTCATCAATTACTAGACCTTATGAAAATGACCAAATGTTAGATGTAATGTTTGGTGAATTTTGCTTAGGTAAATAGAATTTAATTAGGAAAAGAAATGAAAAGATATTTTGTATTAATTTTATTATTTGTTAGTTTTGGAATTACTAATTTATTAGCTGACCAATGGGATGGTTTTTTTAAAGCAACAGGTTTTCCAAGAAAAGTAATTGATAATGGTTCCGTTGTAAAAGGTAAGTTATATGATGCAGCAGTTACATATCAAATTTCAAATAATGATGGAATAAAAGGAAATTTTGAAAATAATGATAGTGCAAAAGTTAGTGTTATAAGTAAAAAAGGAAAAATTATTTCAACAAATAAATTTATGACTGCCCCTGAACTTAGAACTTGGGCAAGGGAAAACTTTGGTGAAATATTTAGTTCTGTAATTGGAGAAAATCCACAAATTACAAAAGAAAATATAAAAGAACTAACGCAATTAGCTTCATTAGTTCTTTTAAATGGAAATTTAGATAAATAATAAAATTTTTAAATTTTATTATTTACTAATTGGTGAATCATAACAAATCAATTTTGCATTCTCTTTACAAATATCAATCCATGAGTCACAATCAAAATCTATCTCCATAACAGCTCCCATTTGGAACTTTTCTTTAAAACCTACAAGTGTAATTGCAAGTGCAGTTAATGAAGGATTATGCCCAACTAATAACATTGAATCAACAGTATCAAAAGTATATGATATTGTTTCTAGTAATTCATTAACGAAAGCCATATATAAAACTTCATTTAGCATTATGGTTTTTTTATATTTTAATGCTTCTGCAAATATTTCAGCAGTTTTTTTTGTTCTAGATGCAGGACTTGCAACTATTAAATCAACAGGTAAATTTTTTGAAGCAAAATTTTGTGCCATTATTTTTGCACTTTCAATACCTTCAGGACTTAATTGTCTATCATAGTCATCTTGGCCTATTAGTTCATCTTCTTTTTGGGCGTGTCTTACAATGTAAAGTTTTTTCATTTTCTCTCTTGATTAAAAAATAATGTTTTATTTTAAGTTATTTTTGCTTTTTTTAATATAAAACTAGTAACTTTATCTATATATTATTTTTAATAGGTACAATTTATTCTAATTGTTACAAATAAGAGGTAGAAACTTGGGATATGATTTAAATAAAAAATTAGTAATTGCTATTTCGTCAAGGGCTTTATTTAATCTTGAAGATGAAAATAAAATTTTTGAAGAAAAAGGACTTGATGAATATTATAAATATCAAATAGAAAATGAAGATTTATTACCAAAAAAAGGTACCGGTTTTAGACTTGTAAAAAACCTTCTAAGAATAAATGATGATTTTCCAAATGATAAACAAGTTGAAGTAATAATTATGTCAAGAAATAATTCTGCAACGAGTTTAAGAATCACAAAATCAATAGAAAAATATAAACTTGATATTCAACGCTCAGCTTGGAGTGGAGGAAATGATATATCAAAATATCTAAAACCTTTTAAAGTTGATCTATTTTTATCTGCAAATGAACAAGATGTTCAAAATGCAATAAATGAAGGAATTGCAGCTGCTAGGATTTTACCCTATGAAGAGAGTGATGATGAATACTCAAATCAAGTAAAAATCGCTTTTGATGGTGATGCTGTTTTATTTTCAGAAGAATCAGAAATAATTTATAAAACTCAAGGATTAGAGGCCTTTTTAGAGTATGAAAAACAAAATGCATTAAATGCAATGAAAACTGGACCTTTTGCACAACTTTTAAAATTAATCTCAAATATTCAATCAAAATATCCACAGGAACAAACACCAATTAGAACTGCTTTAATAACTGCCCGAAATTCACCAGCTCATGAAAGGGTAATTAGAACTTTATCTCAATGGAATGTAAGACTAGATGAAGCTTTTTTCTTAGGTGGAGTTGATAAGTATGAAGTTGTAAAAGCATTTGGAGCAGATATATTTTTTGATGATCAAGATGTGCATTTAGAAAGTACATCAAAGGTAACTCCTAGTGCAAAAGTTCCATATAAAAAGGAATCAATTCTAAATAATATATAGTTTAATTTTTATTAACTATTATTTGTTAGAATACGAAAAAAATTAGGAGAATAAAATGGAACAAATTAAAACAGTTTTTTTGCTTACTTTCCTTACGGTTTTGTTTGTATTTATGGGTTACTCTTTTGGTGGAACAAATGGAATGCTAATAGCGTTTTTATTAGCTGGTGGAATGAATTTTTATGCTTATTATTATTCAGACCAACAAGTTTTAAAACATTATGATGCAACACTTCTTGAAGATACAAAACATCCAGTTTATAAGATTACTCAAAAATTAACACTTAAATCTGGACTTCCTATGCCTAAAGTTTATTTAATACCAGATCATACTCCAAATGCTTTTGCAACTGGAAGAAATTATGAACATGCAGCTGTTGCTGTTACTATGGGTTTATATGAAATGTTAAATGAAAAAGAGCTTGAGGGTGTAATTGCCCATGAGTTATCTCATATAAAACATTATGATATTTTAATTGGAACAATTGCTGCTGTTTTTGCTGGAGCAATTGCGATGATTGCAAATATGATGCAATTTGGAGCTATGTTTGGAGGGAATAATAATAGACAAGGATCAAATCCAATTATGATGATAGCAATGGCCATATTATTGCCACTAGCTGCTTCAATTATCCAAATGACAGTTAGTAGAAGTAGAGAGTTTATGGCTGATGAAGGCTCTGCTAGAATGACAGGTAATCCATCAGGTTTACAAAGTGCATTAGCAAAGCTTGAAAATTATGCTCGAAGTGGACATCAAATACATAATGCAACTGAGCAAACAGCTCATATGTTTATTATTAATCCATTTTCAGGATTAAAATCAACACTTGGTTCTTTATTTAGAACACATCCTACTACTGAGGATAGAATAGCAAGACTTGAAGAATTAAAAAGAGAAATTTGAGTAAATAATGAGTGTGTAAGTAATAAAACATTTGATATAATGCGCAAAAATAAAAATGATAGAGAATAAAAGGAAATCAAAAATGTTTAAAATTATTTCAGTAGTAACTGTAAGTTTTTTAATTGTAGGCTGTGCTTCAAAACAAGTAGACACAGGTCCAAAATATAATATTGACATAATCAAAAAAAATAGTGAATATATTATTAAACCTTTACAATATACATCTGCAAAATTAATTTCAGGTATTAAAAGTTTAAATAACGATTCAACACCAATTATTTTATCTACTGATAATTGTAGAATTTTAGGTGAAGCAAAATCAGTAGATAAGTATGTTGCTAATACAAAAATTTTAAAAATTAATTGTACTATTGATGGTGAAGAGTATGAATCAAGAGATATAAAAGCTTGGTTAATGAAAGATAATTATGTTGGAATTGATTTATCTAAAAAAGAAGTAGATAAAAGAGATGACCAAAAATCAAATGAAACAGATAATAAACAAAGTTTATATGGATTAAATCCAGGTCAAGAAGTTAAGATATTTATTGAAGAAGGTTCGTTATCAAAACTTTAATTTAGATAATTAATTATAATAAATATCATTATTTAAACTTTTATTTAGTATTAGTTTTGTTATTGTATAATTCGCGACTTTTTTTATTAAATGTTATTTTCAAACAAGGTGTAGTATGAGATTTTTATTTATGGTTTTATGTTTTATGTTTATTCCTACTTTAGGATTTTCAAATAGTTCAGATGTTTTTCACAAAATTGAAAAAGATTTAGACTCCGTTATAATAAAAGATTTGACCAATAAAAAATTAATATTTAGTAAAGATGAAAATCAAATATTAGCACCTGCAAGTTTGACAAAAATAATGACAGCTACTCTTGCAATTGAGAGTGGAAAAATGAATAGCATTGTTACAATTACAGCAGAAATGAAAAAAGTTGAACCAACAATTGCAAACTTTCAAGTTGGAGAAAAATTCTATTTAAGAGATTTAGTTCATGCAGCATTAATTAAATCTGCAAATGATGCTGCAAATGCAATTGCAATATATCTTGGAAAAGGTAATAAACAATTATTTGTAAATATGATGAATATAAAAGCTAGAAAATTAGGTATGAGAAATACTAATTTTACTAATCCTTGCGGTTTTGATATGGGAAATCATAAAACTACAGCAAAAGATTTACTAACACTAGCAGAATATGCAATAAAAAATTCAACATTTAATTCTATCGTTAAGCTAGATAAATATGCTTTTTCAGCAATAAATACAAATAGAAGATATGTTGTTTCTTCAAGTAATAAATTATTAAGATATGACCCTTATGTTGTAGGTGTTAAAACAGGTTATACAAATAAAGCAGGAGCTTGTTTAATTGCACGTGCAAAAAAAGGTAATCAAGATATTTTAATGGTTATGTTAAATGCGAACAACCGATGGCCAAATGCTAAAAAAGCATTGGATACAATTTTACATTAGTATAAATAAAAAAGCAACCCTTGACCAAAGAGTTGCTTTTGAATTGAAAGTATATATAAAAAACTTTAAATGAATCTTTATTTAGAGTAAACCTTCTTAACATTTTCCATTTTAGATGACATATTCAGTAAAGCCATGTCAGCAAGAACTAAAGCCATCATAGATTCAGCAACAACACTTCCTCTTACAGCCACGCAAGGGTCATGTCTTCCCTTTAATTGACAATCTACATCATTGTTATGAATATCTACAGTTTCTTGTTGAATAAAGATAGAAGGTGTTGCTTTGAAATAAACTTTTACATTTATATCATCACCATTTGAAATCCCACCTAATATTCCTCCACTATGATTTGTTTTAAAGCCATTTTTTCTTATTTGGTCATTATTTTCATAACCTTTAACTTTTGAAGCTAAAATTCCATCACCAATTTCTACTGCTTTTACAGCATTTATACTCATCATTGCATTTGCAATTTGAGAATCAAGTTTAAAATATAGTGGTTCACCAAGTCCAATTGGAGCATTTTTTACATTTATAAGAGCAACTCCACCAACACTATTGTGAGAGTTTTTAGCTTCTAAAATTGCATCTTTTTGAGCTTGTTCAACTTCAAAATCAAGGGCAAAAATTTCAGATTCACTAACAGTTGAAAAATCATAATTATTAGCTTTTATTCCATCAATTTCACAAATACCACTTTGAACAGTAATTCCCAGTTCTTTTAACATAAGTTTTGCAATTGCCCCAGCTGCAACTCTTGCTGCTGTTTCTCTGGCACTACTTCTTCCTCCACCTCTGTAATCTCTGATTCCATATTTATTAAAATAAGTAAAATCAGCATGACCAGGACGGAATAAGTCTTTCACATTTGAATAATCGCTACTTTTTTGATTTTCATTAAAAATAATCATTGAAATAGAAGTTCCTGTAGTAACACCTTCAAAAACTCCTGAAAGAATCTCTACTACATCACCTTCTTTTCTAGCTGTTGCATATTTATTTTGTCCTGGTTTTCTTCTATCCATTTCATTTTGAATAAATTCTTCATCAATTTTTATACCAGCTGGGACTCCATCAACAATACATCCAAGTGCTTTCCCATGTGATTCACCAAAAGTTGTAAATCTAAATCTATGTCCAAAAGTATTCATTAAATCATACCTCTTTTAATTTTTCAATAGCGATTTTAGCTACAGCTTGTTGAGCTAGTTTTTTACTTTTCCCATTTGCACTTCCGTAATTAACTCCATCAATCCAAATTGAAACTTCAAACTCTTTTTTATGGTCAGGCCCATAAGAACCTTCAATCTTATACTCAGGAATAGAAGCAAATTTCGCTTGTGTTATCTCTTGTAGTGCTGTTTTATAATCACTAAATAAAACATCAAGATTAATTTTGTCATATGATCTTTCAAGTAAACTTAGAATAATTGGTTTTAATACTTCTAATCCAGATTCTAAATAAACAGCTCCCATAATAGCTTCAAATGCATCAGATAAAATAGAAGCTTTTGTTCTTCCTTTATTTCTCTCTTCAGCAGTTGAAATGTAAATAAAATCACCAAGTTTAATCTCATTTGCAAGTCTTGTAAATCCTGTTTCATTTACAAGTGATGCTCTAATTTTTGATAGTTCACCTTCATTTGATTTGGGAAATTGTTGGAAAAGATACTCTCCAACAATTAAGTTTAAAACAGCATCTCCTAAAAATTCTAATCTTTCATTATTGTAAGGTTTCTTAAAACTTTTATGTGTAAGTGCTTCGATTATCAGGTCTTTGTTTTTAAACTGATAATCCAAACACTTTTCTAATTTTGAATAATCACTCATATATTTCCTTTTTTATTTTTTAAAGTTTCGCAAGTATAGCACATCTTTTATTATGAAAGTGTTGTATTGGCACTATTGTAAAGATTGATTACTAGTATAAAAAGATTTCGTAAGTCTGTATTTTACATCTAAAGTTAAAATATTATGACAATGTGGACATCTTGTATCAAAAATTGGATGAGAATGTTTACATGATGAGCAAATAAACTCAAAATCCAATGAAGCATTTATTTTATGTTCATGTTGATTTAATAAGATTAAAATATCAAAGTCAAAATCACCACTATGATTTAATGTATTTAAATATCCTTTAGCATTATAAACTTCAACTAAAAATTGATTTTCAATTACTTTATCAAAATCAATATCATTAGGATTTAGATACCACATAATATCAATATATTTAGAACAATCAAACTCTTTTACATGTTCCCAAAAAAATGGTTTATTGAATTGAATTAAAAATGAAATAAATATTCTTTCTATTATCTTATTTTCTTTGAAAATTTCATATAAAAGTTCAGTTCTTTTTTCGTAAGATAATACGGAATCATTTAAAATAATTAATGAATCTAAATAGATTTTATCTACACTCATATCTTTATCAAGCTCTTCTAGACAAGTTGTTATCTCTTTGGCTTTTTTAAAATCTTTTAATTTTTCATAAACTAATAGAAGATGAGATAATGCATTTTTATTTCTTGATGAAAATTTTAAGATTCTTAAAAATATCTCTTTTGATCTTTGTAAAAAACCACCTTTGAAATATGTAGTTCCTAAAAGTTCAAGAAGTTCCTCTTTTTTTACTCTGTCATTTACATGCTCAAGTAGTGTTAGATAAACTGAGATTGCTTTGTTGTAGTCACCTTTATGTAAAAAAGATGAAGCCAAAAGTAAAATTGAGTCAAAAGGAAGATTATAAGTTTTGTATAGATGAACATAATCTTCTTCTTTTAATTTACCTAATTCAAATCGTAAAGATAGCTCTCTATAATCTTTTCTTGCATTTCTTTCTTTGTAAATGCTAAATGAGTAAGTAACAAAAGATATAAGGAAAACTAGTGCTACAAGTAACATAATTCCAAATAATGGATCTCTATATTCTAATATTATATTATCCAAGTAAAAACCTCAATTGTGTTGTATTGTTGGGTTTGCATACTAACATAAAAGTTCATATAAAATAATAAAAGGATATAATCCATTTATGATAAAAAAAGAATCAATTGAAAATCTTAAAAACCATCTTGATGTTGTAGATGTAATCTCTCAATTTTTAGAATTGAAAAAAGCAGGGGCAAATTTTAAAGCTTGCTGTCCTTTTCATGGAGAAACAACACCATCATTTGTAGTAAGTCCTGCAAAACAAATATATCACTGTTTTGGATGTGGAGTAGGTGGGGATTCTATAAAATTTGTTATGGAGTATGAAAAATTATCATATCCAGAAACAATAGAAAAATTAGCTTCAATGTATAATTTTAATTTAGATTATGAAAATACTGAAGAAAAAAAACAAGATACAAAAATCTTAGAAGAAGTTAACAAATATTATCAAAAACTTTTTGTAAATAATGATAATGTAAAAGAGTACATTCACAAAAGAGGAATATCAGAATTTTCAGTTGAAAAATTTGAAATAGGTTATGCACCAATTTCACTTGATACTATAAATTTTCTAAAATCAAATCATTATAATTTAAATGATGCTATTGAATTAGGTGTAATTGATAATGGAACAAATGGTTTATATTCAAGATTTATTGAAAGAATCACTTTTCCTATTTATTCAATAACTGGCAGACTTGTAGGTTTTGGTGGTAGAACTATAACTGGACATAATGCAAAATATGTAAATTCACCACAAACAAAACTGTTTAATAAATCAAGACTTTTATATGGTTACCATTTAGCAAAAGAGCAAATATATAAAAAAAACCAAATTATAATTTGTGAAGGTTACTTAGATGTAATTATGCTTCATCAAGCTGGTTTTAATACAGCAGTTGCAACTTTAGGAACGGCTCTAACACAAGATCATTTGCCACTCTTGCGACGAGGTGAGCCAAAAGTAATATTAGCTTATGATGGAGATAAAGCAGGTCTTGCAGCTGCTTTTAAGGCTTCAGTAATGTTAAGTCAAGGTGAATTTGAAGGTGGCGTTATTATTTTTGCAGGAGGTTTGGATCCAGCTGATATGGTAAATGATGGTAGAATAAATGAATTAAATGAGATTTTTTCAAATCCAATACCATTTATACCATATGCAATAGATTATATTATTTCAAAATATGAGATAAATGACCCAAATCAAAAACAAAAAGCTCTAACAGAAGCCAATGAATATTTAAAATCATTGAGTTTGCTAAATCAAGATGAATATAAAAGATATTTAGCTCAGAAATTAAATATTAGAGAAAATCTAATAAAAATGAGTTCAAACAAACAAAGAAGTTATGAACCAAATCTTACAAAAATTGATATTGCTGAACTTTGCATAATAAAATCTATTTTAGAAAAACCAAAAAGATTAGATTCTGTTTTGGATATAGTTGATTCTTCAATGTTTGAAGCTCATAAAAATGAGTTTGAATTACTCTTAACTGATATAGAAAATATCTCTTTAAATACTATAGTTTTAAATGAAAAACTTGAAAATTATGATGATGAAAGATTAAATCAAGAGTTATTAACTTTAGTTTATAAATTTTATACAAATAAATTAACAGCTATTTCTTATGATAATACTTTAGATTTTAAACAAAAAGCAAATTTAATAAGAAAAATAAAAGACAATATATATCAATTAAAATTAGGCAAACTTATAAGTTACAATTTGTAATTAATTTTCAGAATTTATTTTATTAGCAGTTAATTTTTTGTAGAATTCTAAAAATTAACTAAAACTCTAAGGATAATAAATGAAATTTATTGCAAGTGACAATTTACCTCTAGCAATAGGATCTTACTCTCCAGCTGTAAAAGTGCATGGAATTATATACACATCAGCACAAGTTCCAATCACTTTAGATGGAACAATGGTAGAAAGGGATATAAAAGTACAAACAAGACAAGTGCTTTCTAATCTAAGAACATTACTAGAAGATGCAGAAAGTGGAATGGACAGAGTTGTAAAAGTATCTGTATATTTAGAAAATATAGAAGATTTTGGTATAGTTAATGTTTTATTTGCAGAAGCTTTTGGTGAACATAAGCCAGCACGTAGTACAATTGCAGCGAAAGCTTTACCAAAAAATTCATTGATTATGATTGATGCAGTTGCATTAGCAAATGATTATCATTGAAAACCTTTGACTTAAAGAAAGTTTAAACTAAAATAAGATACTATTCCGGTTCGAAAAATAGAGTTAGTATGACAAAATATGAACTTAGCATATAGAATTGAATTAGAGGAAGAAAGATGTACGCAATTATCAAGTGTGGTGGAAAACAGTATAAAGTTTCTGAGGGTGATATCTTAGATGTAGATTATACTGGTCTAGCTGCAAAAGAAACTTTAGAGATTACTGATGTTTTAGCAGTAAACAACGGTGAATTAAAAACTGGGGATGCTGTTGCAAATGCAAAAGTTGAGGCAGTTGTAGTATTAGATGGTACTGGTGTAAATAGAGCTAAAAAAGTAATCATTTACAAAAAAAGAAGAAGAAAAGATTCTAAATTAAAAAGAGGTTTCAGAAAAAGCTTCACTAAAATTAGAATCATTAAAATTGCTGCATAAGCAAATAGCATAATATAAGTTAAGGAGAAGAACTATGGCTCACAAAAAAGGTCAGGGAAGTACACAGAATAATAGAGATTCAGCTGGTAGAAGACTTGGTGTTAAAAAATATGGTGGTGAAGTTGTAAGAGCTGGAAACATCATTATTAGACAAAGAGGTACAAAAGTACACTTAGGTCAAAATGTTGGTATGGGAAAAGATCATACAATTTATTCTTTAATTGACGGTGTTGTTAAATTTGAGATTAAAGATAAAAAAAGAAAAAAAGTTTCAGTTTACGCTTCGTAATTCTGGATAAAATTGATTTCTTTAAAGGGTGTATGGCTTTTGCCTACACCCTTTTTTTATTTAAAAATTAACATAACTAATTAAAAGTTAACAGTAGAAGTTAGAATTTTGCTTTTAGTTTTTAATTATTTATTAAAAGGAAAGTTATATGTTTATAGATAGCGCTAGATTTTCAGTTACATCTGGAAAAGGTGGACAGGGATGTGCAGCATTTAGACGAGAAAAGTTTGTTGTAAAAGGTGGACCAGACGGTGGAGATGGTGGAAAAGGTGGAGATGTTTACTTCTTAGTAGATAACAATACTGATACATTATCAAACTACAAAGGTAGAAAATACTTTAAAGCGGATAATGGTAATCAAGGTTTAGGTGGAAGAATGACTGGAAAGTCAGGTGAAGCATTAGTTTTAGTTGTGCCTCCAGGAACTCAAGTTATTGATGATGAAACAAATGAAGTTATTTTTGACCTATTAGAATTAGGAGAAAAAGTTTTATTTCTTGAAGGTGGAAAAGGTGGATTAGGTAATACTCACTTTAAAAACTCAAGAAATCAAAGACCAACATATTTCCAACCAGGACTTCCAGGACAAGTAAAAAATATTAGATTAGAATTAAAACTTATTGCTGATGTTGGACTTGTTGGTTATCCTAATGTTGGAAAATCAACTTTAATTTCTGTAACTTCAAATGCAACTCCAGAGATTGCAAATTATGAATTTACTACTTTAACACCAAAACTTGGCGTTGTAGAAGTTGGAAATTATAACTCTTTTGTAATGGCTGATATTCCAGGAATTATTGATGGTGCAAGTGAAGGAAGAGGTTTAGGTTTAGAGTTTTTAAAACATATTGAAAGAACTAAAACACTTCTATTTGTAATTGATGTTGCAAATTATAGAACAATGATTGATCAATATAGAGTATTAAAAGAAGAAGTTGCTAAATTCTCAGGTGAGTTATCAAAAAGAAACTTTGCAATTGTTATAAGTAAAATTGATGGATATTTTGGTGAAAGTTTAGATGAAGATATCGAAAAATTCATTAAAGATATTGGTTTAGAACCTACAAAATCAAATGAGTTTAAATTTGAAGGAGAAAATCCATATTTTGTTCAAGATTTAATTTATTCAAGATTCGATAATAGTAAACCATATTTTGTTTTACCAATTTCATCTTTAACAAAATTAAATTTAAAACCACTTGGATTTGCATTATATAATTTATTGGAACAAGATAAATGAAAAGATTAGTAATTAAAGTTGGAACTGCTGTATTAACTCAAGATGGACAATTAGCTCTTGAGAGAATGAGTAACTTGGTAAATTTAATTGCTAGATTAAAAAATGAAAAAAATCTTGAAGTGATATTAGTCTCTTCAGGAGCTGTTGGTGCTGGATATACTTCTTTAAAACTTGACAAAAAAATAGTTGCAAATAAACAAGCACTTGCAGCTATTGGTCAACCACTACTACTAAAGAACTATAAAAAAAGATTTAAAGAACATGATATTACTTGTGCACAAATGCTTTTTATTGCAGATGATTTTGATTCAAGAAAAAGAACTAAAAATGCTCAAAATGTTATGGAGATACTTTTAGAAAATAAAATTCTTCCAATTATAAATGAAAATGATGTAATTGCTACAGATGAGTTGGTTTTTGGGGATAATGACCAATTGGCAGCTCACGTTGCTTATTATTTTAATGCTGATATGTTAGCAATTTTATCTGACATTGATGGATATTATAATAAAAATCCAAGAGAATTTGATGATGCAATTTTACAAAAAAATGTTTCACAAATTTCTTCTGATGAACTTGAAATGAAACACTCAGCAAATTCAGAATTTGCAACAGGTGGAATAGTTACAAAACTAAAAGCAGCAGATTTTTTAATGAAAAGAGATATTCCAATGTATCTATCATCAGGTTTTGATTTAACAAATGCTTATGATTTTTTAGTTGATGGAAATCATAAAAGTGGAACAATTTTTCAAGCAAAAAAATAAAAGGAAAAGATTTGAGTAAAAGAATTCTATTTATGGGAACTCCTGATTATGCGACAACTATTTTTAAAGAGTTAATAAATAGTGAGTATGAAATAGTAGGATTATTTACTCAACCAGATAAACCTTTTGGAAGAAAACAAGTTTTAACACCTCCTCATATTAAACAATTTTGTCTTGATGAAAATCTTAATATTCCAATTTTTCAACCTTTAAAACTAAGAGGAAATGAAGAAGCTACAAAACAAATTAAAGAGTTAAATCCTGATTTTATAATTGTTGCTGCTTATGGTCAAATTTTGCCAAAAGATATTTTAGACATTGCTACATGTATAAATCTACACGCTTCATTACTTCCAAAATATAGAGGTGCAAGTCCAATTCAAGAATCACTTTTAAATGATGATATTTATACAGGTGTTACTTCTATGCTTATGGAAGAGGGCTTGGATAGTGGAGATATTTTAGGATTACAATATTTAAAGATTACTCCCCAAATGGAAGTTTCCGCTGCTTTTGATGAATTATCACTAATAGCTGCAAAACTTACGATTACCACATTAAATAACTTTGAAAATATTAAACCAATAAAACAAAATGAATCAGAAGTAAGTTTTTGTAAAAAAATCAAAAAAGAAGATGGCTTAGTTAACTTTTTAAATGCAAAAAAATTATATCAAAAATATAAAGCTTACTCTTTTTGGCCAGGTGTATTTTTAGAATCAGAATTAAAATTAAAAGATATTGAATTAAATGAAGAAGTATCAATTAACAATGAAGGTCAGATTTTAGAGATTAATGAGGATTTTATTGTTGTTGGATGTGCGAAAGGAAGTTTAAAAATTAGAACTTTACAAGCTCCTTCAAAAAAAGCAATGAATGCCATTGATTACATACGAGGTCAAAGATTAGAATTAGGTAAAATAATAGTTTAAATGATACAATAATTCATCAAATTTAATTAAAAGCAACATATTATGAAAGATTTAGTGTTAAGACAAATATATGATATGAAATCATTTAATATTAGTGATTTAGATATTCTTTTGCATGAGATATTAAAATGTACTAGAGATATGTTAAATGCTGATGCAGGTACTATTTATATCAAAGAGGGTGATTATCTAAAATTCCACATTTTTCAAAATGATAGCTTGTCATATGAAGAAATTTACAAATCCTTTTATCTTTTTAAAGATTACAAACTACCTTTATTCATTAAAAATAAATATCTTGCAGTTGATGCTTTTTTAACAGAAAAAATTATTGTTGTTGACGATATTTATAATACAAATGAATACGAATCTTCAGGAACAAAAGAGTTTGATGAAAAATTTAATTATAAAACTTGTTCAATTATTACCGTACCTTTAATTCACCCAATTAATAATGAAATATTAGGTGTTGTACAATTAGTAAATAAAAAGATTGATGGCAAATTATTATTTTTTGATAAAAAAGATAAGGAATTTTTATCAATGTTCAGTTCATTTATTTCATTATCAGTTTCAAAAGCGCAAACGGATGTCATTAAACTTGAAATGTTAAATGAGCAGTTGGAAAAAGCTAATAAAGAATTAGAAAAAAAAGTTGCTGAAGAAATTTTAAATAATCAAAATAAATCTGCAATTATATTTCATCAGTCTAAACTCTCATCAATGGGTGAATTAATAGGAAATATTGCCCATCAGTGGAAAGAGCCTTTAGGAATGATTTCAACACTTGCTAGTGGATTAAAAATAAATATTGAATATGATAATGTAAATAAAGATAATTCAATATCTGAATTAATGCAAATAGTGGGTACAACACAAAAATTATCTACAATGATTGATGATTTTAAAGATTTTTATAAAGTTGAAAGTATAAAAGAAAATTTTAATATATCAAATACAATTCATAAGTGTTTAGAATTTGCTGAAATTACATTACTAAAAAATAAAATAGAAGTTATTTTACAATTAGATGAAAGTTTAAAGATTTATGGTCTTAAAAATGAATTTATACAAGCAATGCTAAATATTCTAAATAGTGTCATAGATACTTTTATTGAAAAAACTTTAACAGATAAAAAAAGATATGTTTTTATTAATTTATATTTAAAAAATGAAGTAATATATCTAATTATAAAAGATAATACGGGTGAAAAGTTTATTAACAAAAATAAGATTTTAGATGATAAAGGATTATTTATGAGTAAATTAATTATAGAAAAATATCACAACGGAAGTATTTCTTTTAAAGATATTACTTATAATTATAAAGAGATAGATTATAAAGGAATTAAATATACAATCACATTAGCATAAAATTATGCTAAGTATGATGTATATAATGTGATTGTAATAAGACTTAATAAAACTCCTAAAACTAAAGAGTTTATAGCTACCTTTTCATCCAATCCACCTTTTATTGCTAAAACTGTTGCCATTGTCATTGGAGGCATTGCAACTTCAATTATTGTTACTTTCACCCAAGTTTCATGAATTCCATAAAATTGTTGAAATCCAATTAATACAATTATTGGAACTATTACCATTTTTAAGAGCATTGCCATTGATACAATATGAAATCTTGCAAAGATATGTTTTAGTTCTAATTTCATTCCAATTGCAATCATGGCAATTGGAACTAAAGTTGAACCTAATGTTTGAGTTGTTAATAATAGAAAATTTGGAATTTCAAAGTTTTTTACAAGAACAGTTATAAAAAACATAAGTGATGGTGGAAATAAAAATATGCTTTTAAAAATAGATTTAATACTATTTTTTTTACCACTTCCCCATGTAATTATAAACATACCAATTGAAACAAGAAGTAAAAATGATCCAAATAAATCATAAATTAACCCATAAACAATATAGTCTTCACCATAAAAAGCATTAATATATGAAAATCCAATAAATGAAGTATTTCCAAAAGTTGCCATAATCATAAAAGTTGCTAATAAAAGTCTATTAAGTTTCATCATTTTACCGATGAAATAGGCAAGTAAAAGGTTAAACAGAATAAAACAAATGAACATTAAAATTAATCCAAATATTTTTTCATCAAGAACCAAAGGATAAATTTTAGAAAACACTATAGCTGGAAGTGAGAAATAAATTATAAATTCAATTAATTGTTTTGAATTATCTTGATAAATAATTTTAAAGGTATAACCTAATAGTAAATATATTGCAATTGGTAAAACAGGATCTAGCATAATGGCCTTTTTTATTTAGATTATATTTAATAAAATCTTCTATTTTTATTATGTATAATGAGAATATGAAAATAATAAAATTAAAAGAAATTGATTCTACACACAGATACATTAAAGATTACATAATTGAAAATGGTTATTTTGAACCTTTGTGTGTTTTATGTGATTATCAAACTCATGGAATTGGTAGCAGAGGTAATTCTTGGTTAGGTAAAGAAGGAAATCTATTTTTCTCTTTTGTTGTTGATAGCAGTTTTTTACCAGAAGATTTGCCTTTACAAAGTAGTTCAATATACTTTTCTTATATTTTAAAAGATGTTCTAAAAGATATGGGTTCAAAAGTTTGGTTAAAATGGCCAAATGATTTTTATTTAGAAGATAAAAAAATTGGTGGTACAATAACTACAGTTTCAAAAGATTTACTCTATTGTGGAATAGGAATAAATTTAAAAGAAGTAAGTGATGATTTTGGAAAATTAGATATAAATGTAGACATAAATTATATGTTAAAAAATTATTTTTCTAAATTAGAAAAAAAGATTTTTTGGAAGCAAATATTTAGTGAGTTTAAGATAGAATTCCAACATAGCAAAAAGTTCCAAACAACCATCGATGGCCAAAAAGTTTCTCTCGAAAATGTAGCGCTAAATGATGATGGTTCAATACAAGTAAACAATAAAAAGGTATTTAGTTTAAGATGACAGAAATTATTTCAATAGCTAATCAAAAAGGCGGTGTGGGTAAAACTACGACTGCTGTAAACTTAAGTGCAGCCCTTGCACTTGAAGGTAAGAGAGTATTATTAATTGATGCAGATCCACAAGCAAATGCTACAACTTCACTGGGTTTTCATAGGGATACTTATGAATACAATATCTATCATGTAATGTTAGGTACAAAAGAGTTAAGTGAAATTATTTTAGATTCTGAAATAGAGAATTTAAAAGTTGCTCCTTCTAATATTGGACTTGTTGGAATTGAAAAAGAGTTTTATAAAAATACAAAAGAGAGAGAATTAGTATTAAAAAGAAAAATTGATCCAATTAAGAAAGATTTTGATTATATTATTATTGATTCACCTCCAGCGTTGGGTCCAATTACAATAAATACATTAAGTGCATCTACATCTGTTTTGATTCCAATTCAGTGTGAGTTTTTTGCATTAGAAGGTTTAGCGCAGTTGTTAAATACAATTAAATTAGTTAAACAAACAATAAATCAATCTTTACAAATTAGAGGTTTTTTACCAACAATGTACAGCTCTCAAAATAATTTATCAAAACAAGTGTTTGCAGATTTAGCACAACATTTTGAAAATAAATTATTCAAAATAGATGAAAATTCATATGTTGTAATTCCAAGAAATGTAAAATTAGCAGAGAGTCCAAGTTTTGGTAAGCCAATTATGCTATATGATACAAATTCAAGTGGTACGAAAGCATATACACATTTAGCAAGAGCAATAGCAGGTTAATTTTTAATAGTAGGAAATATTATGGCATTAGGTAGAGGATTAGGAGAATTATTAGGAGAAGTTGAATCAGCTTATGAAAATTCAACAAGAAGTAACAAATCTGGCGTTTTAAAAATAGATGTAACAACAATAAAAGCTAATCCTAACCAGCCAAGAAAAATATTTGATGAAGAAAAATTAAATGATTTAAGTGAATCAATTAAAGAACATGGATTATTACAACCAATAGTAGTAATTGAGAATGGGAATAATAGTTACACTTTAGTTGCAGGTGAGAGAAGATTAAGAGCTCATAAACTTGCAAATATAGACAAAATTAAAGCAATTATAATTGATGCTGATGAATTTAAATTAAGAGAATTAGCACTAATTGAAAATATTCAAAGAGATGACTTAAATATAATTGAACTGGCATATTGTTACGCACAGTTACTAAATGAACATAGTATTACCCATGAAGAATTATCAAAAAAAGTATTCAAAAGTAGAACATCTATTACAAATACACTAAGATTGTTACAATTAAACTCATATGTACAACAATTTTTAGCAAGTGACAAAATTAGTGCAGGGCATGCAAAAGTTATGATTGGACTTAGTTCAGATGAACAAAGAATGGTTTGTGATTCTATTATTGGACAGAAACTTTCTGTTAGAGAAACTGAAAAATTAGTAAAAGAATTAAAAGAAAAGAATATTGAAAAACCAAAAAAAGATAAGCCAAAAGACCTTTATGACTTTATCCCTCTTAATAATATAGTTGAAAAACTAAAGGAAAATAATCTAAAAGTAAAAGTAGAAAAAAACTATTTTAAAATTGAATTTAACTCACAAGAAGAAGTAGATAAAATTATTAGCTACTTTAATATCCAATCGTAACACTATCCAAAAATTTGTAACCTAATTTTTTCTTTTAATATAATTTTATAGTTAGTTTTGCTAAAATAATAGAGTTTTAGTTAAACTAAACTGTAAAAAATATGGAGGAATGAATGTTAGACATAAGTCCTGTATTATTGCTTAGCTCTGGTATCATCTTTCTTTTAGTTGTTGCTAGACTAAACAGTTGTCTTTTCAAACCATTATTAAAGCATATGGATGATAGAACGGCTTCTATAAAAAAAGATTTAGAAGACGCAAAATCAAACGCTGCTGATGTGGATGGTTTATTAGCCGAAGCAAATGATATCATTGCTAAAGCGAAAAAAGAGGCGGCTGCAATTAGAGAACAAGCTTATAAGGAAGCAAAGGATAGTGCTGATGCAAAACTTGCAAGTGCTAAATCTAATTTAGAAGTAAAATCTGCGGAATTTGCTAAAAACTTACAAGACGAGACTAAAGCTTTAAAAGATTCTTTAGTATCTTCTATGCCTCAATTTAATGAGAGCCTAAAAGCTAAGCTTAGCTCAATTTAAGGGGAAGAGAATATGAAAAGAATGTTATTACTTGGGTTGGCTTTAGCTCCTGTTGCATTACTTGCAAACGAAGGTGCGGTTGAGACTGATATAGTACAAAGAACCGTTAACTTTATAATTTTTGCTGGAATTTTATGGTATATACTTGCTGATAAAATTAAAGCATTTTTTGCTGAGAGATCTTTATCTATTCAAGGGGAACTTGACAAAGTACAAGATACTTTAAAAGCTTCTCAAGATAAAGTGAAAAATGCACAAAAGAAATTAGAAGAAGCAAAAAAAATTGCTACTGATATTATCGAAGGTGCAAAAGCTGACATAGATTCAGTTAAACAAAAAGTTGCAACTGCTGTTGATTCAGACATCGCTAATCTAAATAAAAGTTTAGATGAAATGATGAAAGTTGAAACATCAAAAGCTAAAAAAGAGGTTGTTACTCAAGTTCTTGAAGAGCTATTAAGTTCAGAAAATATTAAATTAACTCAAAATGAGTTAGCAAATATTGTTCTTAAAAAGGTAGCATAATGAATGATTTAGTAGCAAAAAGATACGTTAAAGCTTTGATTGACGGTAGAGATAATCAAGTTATAAGCAACATTAGTAGTGATTTAAATACTATTTCATCAGCATTTACTGATGAAAAATTTATTTCAATTATAACTTCTCCAGAAATAGCTGATAAAGCAAAAGTAGATTTAATTATCTCTTTAGTTGATGCAGCAAATAATGAAACATTAAAAAATTTCATTAAATTACTTGGTGAAAAAAGAAGACTATCATTATTACCATTTATTGCAAATGAATTAAACACTCAACTTGCAAAAATGAATAATAGTTATGTTGGAGTTGTTTACACAAATCTTGAGTTATCAAGTGACTATGTATCTTCAATTGAAGATCAATTTAGTAAAAAATTTGATGTTAAATTATCATTATCACAAAAAGTTTGTGATTATGATGGAATTAAAGTAGATATCGATGGGTTGGGAGTTGAAATTTCTTTTTCAAAAGAGAGATTGAAATCACAATTAATAGATCATATTTTAAAAGCAGTTTAGAACTTACAAAGGAGAAATTGAATGGGTGCAAAAATTCAAGCTGATGAAATCAGTTCTATAATTAAAGAAAGAATTGATAACTTTGAATTAAATGTAGATGTAAATGAAACAGGTAAAATTATCTCTTATGCAGATGGTATTGCTCAAGTTTACGGTCTAAAAAATGTTATGGCTGGGGAAATTGTTGAATTTGAAAATGGTGAGAGAGGTCTTGCTTCAAATTTAGAAGAATCTTCAGTTGGTATTGTTGTTCTTGGAAAAGGTGAAGGTCTAAGAGAAGGTACTTCTTGTAAAAGACTTGGAAAACTTTTATCAACTCCAGTTGGTGATGCTATGGTTGGAAGAGTTGTTAATGCTCTTGGTGAACCAATTGATGGCAAAGGTGCAATTGCTGCTTCTGAAAACAGATTAGTTGAAGAAAAAGCTCCTGGAATCATGGCTAGAAAATCTGTTCATGAACCATTAACAACTGGTATTAAAGCTATTGATGCATTAGTTCCAATTGGTAGAGGTCAAAGAGAGCTTATTATTGGTGATAGACAAACTGGTAAAACAACAGTTGCAATTGACACAATTCTTAACCAAAAAGGTGAGAATGTTATTTGTATTTATGTTGCTATTGGTCAAAAATCATCTTCAGTTGCTTCTGTTGTTAGAACATTAGAAGAAGCTGGTGCAATGGAGTATTCAATTGTTGTTAATGCTTCTGCTGCTGATTCTGCTGCATTACAATTCTTAGCACCATATACAGGTGTTACTATTGGTGAATTCTTCAGAGACAATGGTAAACATGCACTTATTATTTATGATGATTTATCTAAACATGCTGTTGCATATAGAGAAATGTCATTAATTTTAAGAAGACCTCCGGGAAGAGAAGCATATCCAGGGGATGTATTTTATCTACACTCAAGATTATTAGAAAGAGCTGCAAAAATGTGTGATGAAAAAGGTGCTGGTTCTATGACTGCGCTACCAATTATCGAAACACAAGCTGGAGATGTTGCTGCATATATCCCAACTAACGTAATTTCTATTACTGATGGACAAATTTTCTTAGAAACAAACCTATTTAACTCAGGTATTAGACCTGCAATTAATGTTGGTTTATCAGTATCAAGAGTTGGTGGAGCCGCACAAATTAAAGCTACTAAACAAGTTGCTGGTACTTTAAAATTATCTCTTGCACAATATAGAGAACTTGAAGCATTTGCTCAATTTGCATCTGACTTAGATGAAGCTACTAGAAGAGAATTAGAGCTTGGTCAAAGAATGGTTGAAGTATTAAAACAAGGTGTAAATAAACCATTAGTTATTGAAAAACAAATTGTTATTATTTATGCTGGTACTAAAGGGTACTTAAATGATATCGCTGTTGGTGATGTTGTAAGATTTGAAGCTGAATTACATGCGTTCTTCGAACAAAAATATTCAAATATTTTAGATGCAATCAGAACATCTCAAAAAATTGATGATAATACAGAAGCAGAATTAAAAGCTGCATTAGAAGAGTTTAAAACTGTATTTAGTGCAAACTAAGGATTAGTCAATGGCTAACTTAAAAGAGATAAAATTAAAAATAGGTAGTGTTAAAAATACTCAGAAGACAACAAAAGCTATGAAGCTTGTATCTTCTGCAAAACTTACTAGAACTAGACAGTTATCTGAACAAGCTAGAAGTTATGCAATAAAGATTAATGATGTTCTTTCTGATATTGCTGCTAGAGTTAGCAAAGTTCAAGACGAAGGAAATATTAGTAGAGCATTTGTTCAAAATGCTACTCCAAAAACAGTTGATATTGTTTTTGTTACTGCTGATAAAGGACTTTGCGGTGGTTTTAATATGGCAACAATTAAAACTGTTAGTAAATTAATTGCTGAATATGAAGCAAAAGGTACAAAAGTTAGATTAAGAGCTGCTGGTAGAAAAGGTGTTGATTTCTTTTCTTTCCAAGGTGTTGCTTTAGAGCAAAGAGTTTCTGATTTATCTTCTGCTCCTGAGTATGATAGAGCTGCAGAGTTTATTCATTCTGTTGTTGAAGATTTTAAAAATGAAGTTACTGATAGAGTAGTTTTGGTTTATAATGGTTTTTTAAATATGTTAACTCAAGAAATTAGAGTTAGAACATTATTACCAATTAGCTTAGATAATGTAGAAACAGTAAATTCTGATTCTATGTTAGATATTGAGCCAGATGATGATCAAGAAGTATTAGACGGATTAACAGATAAATATATTGATTTCAATATGTATTATGCTTTAATTGACTCTTTAGCTGCAGAGCACAGTGCTAGAATGCAAGCAATGGAAGCTGCTACTAAAAATGCAAAAGAAAAAGTTAATAGTTTAACAGTTGAATATAATAAAGCTAGACAAGCTGCAATTACAACAGAGCTGATAGAGATTATCAGTGGTGTTGAAGCATTAAAATAATTTAAAGGAGCTGCCCGTATGAAAGGTAAAATTATTCAGGTAATGGGTCCGGTTGTTGACGTAGAGTTCGACGGATACTTACCAGAAATTAATGAAGCTATTGATGTAGTATTAGCAGATGCTAATAAAGACAGATTAGTATTAGAAGTTGCTGCGCATATTGGTGATAGTAGAGTTAGAACTATTGCTATGGATATGACAGAAGGTTTAACTAGAGGTCAAGAGTGTATTGCTACTGGTGGACCAATCAAAGTTCCAGTTGGTGAAGCAGTATTAGGAAGAATCTTTAATGTTATTGGTGATCCAGTTGATGAAGGTGAAGCAATTCCTGCTGATGTTGAAAGATGGTCAATCCATAGATCTGCTCCTTCATTTGAAGAGCAATCAACAAAAACTGAAATGTTTGAAACAGGTATCAAAGTTGTTGACCTTTTAGCACCATATTCAAAAGGTGGTAAAGTTGGACTATTCGGTGGTGCTGGTGTTGGTAAAACAGTTATCATCATGGAATTAATCCATAACGTTGCATTTAAACACTCTGGATACTCAGTATTTGCTGGTGTTGGTGAGAGAACAAGAGAAGGAAATGACCTTTACCATGAGATGAAAGACTCAAACGTTCTTGATAAAGTTGCATTGTGCTATGGTCAAATGAGTGAACCACCAGGTGCTAGAAATAGAATTGCATTAACTGGTCTTACAATGGCAGAATACTTTAGAGATGAAAAAGGTCTTGATGTATTAATGTTCGTTGATAATATCTTTAGATTTGCACAATCAGGTTCTGAAATGTCAGCACTATTAGGAAGAATTCCTTCAGCTGTTGGATACCAACCTACACTTGCATCAGAAATGGGAAAATTACAAGAAAGAATTACTTCTACTTCTAAAGGTTCTATTACTTCTGTTCAAGCAGTTTACGTACCAGCGGATGACTTAACAGATCCAGCTCCTGCTTCTGTTTTTGCTCACTTAGATGCAACTACAGTTCTTAATAGAAAAATTGCAGAAAAAGGTATCTACCCAGCAGTTGATCCACTAGATTCATCTTCAAGAATCTTAAGTGCGGATATTCTTGGTCAAGAACATTATGATACAGCTAGAGGTGTTCAATCTGTATTACAAAAATATAAAGATTTACAAGATATTATTGCAATTCTTGGTATGGATGAGTTGTCAGAGTCTGATAAACTTGTTGTTTCAAGAGCAAGAAAAATTGAAAGATTTTTATCTCAACCATTCTTCGTTGCAGAAGTATTTACTGGAAGCCCAGGGAAATATGTTGAATTAAAAGATACTATTGCTGGATTCCAAGGAATTTTAGCTGGTAAATATGACAACATCCCTGAAATGGCATTCTATATGGTTGGTGGAATCGACGAGGTTCTTGCTAAATCTGAGAAAATGAAATAACAACAAAACCATTAAGGCATAACATGGATACAATTAGATTATCAATCGTTACACCTAATGGAGAAATCTTTAATGATGATGTTAAAACTGTAACTCTCCCTGGAAAAGAGGGAGAGTTCGGTGTTCTACCAGGACACTCATCATTAATTTCTTCATTAACAGTTGGTGTAATCGTTATTGAAAAAGCAAATTCTACAGAAGCAGTCGCTATTAATTGGGGACATGTAAAAGTAGATGAGAAATCAGTAGATGTATTAGCAGATGGTGCTATTTCATTAACTGCAGGAAAAGACTCTGAAATTGCTAAAAACATCGAAGCTGCAAAAGAGTTAGTTAAATCTGTTAAAGATTCTAACATTTCAGTTGCTGCTGTTGAAGCAAAAATTAATTCATTCGCATAAAAGCTCATGATAACTACAATACTAAATTATTTGGCAAATAGTGGTGCTATAACTTATATAGTTTTAGCACTATTGTCAATTTACCTAATCGTTACAATTTGGATTTTCTTATATAGATACTTTGCTGTGATGGCACTCATTAAAAATGAAGTAAGATCACTTGAAGGATTAACATCAAGAGAAGCTAGATTTTCGTCATTGTCTGCACTAAATAAGTGTACAAATAACCTTGCTTCAAAAGAATTATTATATGCTTGTGAAATCAATATAATTAAAGATGCAAGTTCTGGAATTTCATGGTTAGCAATAATTTCTTCAACATCACCTTTTATTGGTCTTTTTGGAACTGTTATTGGTATATTAGAGTCATTTGCAAAGTTTGCAAATCAATCAAAAGTTGCTTTTTCTATTATTGCACCAGCAATTAGTGAAGCATTAGTAGCAACTGCTTGTGGTATTTTTGTTGCAATATTTGCTTATACTTTTCATCAAATTCTTTCAAGAAAGATTTATGAGTTAAATATTTATCTTAAGGCACAATCGCAAATTTTAATTGCTAAGGGTTAATTAGTGTATGATTTTAATGATAAACCAGAATTAAATATTACACCCTTAGTTGATATTATGCTAGTTTTACTAGCCATATTAATGGTTACTGCTCCCGTTATAGAATTCGAAGAGCAAATCAATCTTCCTAGTGGAAGTAAATCACAACAAGTTCAAGATGTTCAAAAAATCGATATTATTATTACTAAAGATAGAATAGTTACACTTAATAAAAATAAAGTGGAAATAGCTAATTTCCCTGATAGTTTTCTTTTATTTGCAAATGGAAAAGATCAAAACACTCCTATACATATTAGAGCTGATAAAGAATTAAAATATGATGATATAATTTTTGTTTTAAAATCAGTTAAAGAAGCTGGTTTTTTCAAAGTTGCTTTAGTAACAGATGGATAATAAATGCAAAATAATTTTTCATTTATACTTTCAGGTATAATAGCACTTTCGTTTTATGCTTTCGTATGTTTTTTGTTATTTGCTTATATAGCAAGTCCAATTCCAAAAACTTATGATCTTAAATCTACATCAACAACTATAGAGCTTGATATGATTACAGAAAAAGCAGAAAAAAAAATGGTCGAAAAAAAGACAGAAAAGATAATAGAGAAAGAAGCAGTTAAAGAAGAAAAGGTTGCGTCAGCTTCAAACGAAAAAAAACCAGATCTTAAATCTTTATTTGCAAATGTAAAAGAGACTGCTAAAACAGTTACAAAAGAAGAAGTTAATAATGTTGAGAAATCAATAGATCCAAAAAGATTTAAATCAAAATTTGAAAAAGAAAAAAGAACTAATAATATAAAAATTGATAAAATATTAGAAGATGAAAAAACTGCAACTAATGTTAAAAGTACAAATGCAAATAAAGGTCAAGAGACAGATGAGTACTTTTCACAGGTTCAAGAGTTGTTGTCAGCTTGGGTACCAGTTGGTTCGGGACTTAGAGCCGTAGTTTTAATTATGATAGACTTAGATGGTAGATTTGATTATCGTGTTGTTACTAATTCTGGAGATGAGTCTTTTGATTCATCATTAAAAGCATTTTTAGAAGAACAAAAAAATGTGGCTTATCCAAAGCCTACAAAAGATAAAGATATAAAAGTTAATGTTGATTTTAGATCAGAAGGATAAAATGTATGTATAAAATATTATTATTGTTATCATTGGTATTTAGTTCAGTTTTTGCAGAAGTTGATGCAAATTTAGAAGTAGTTAAAAAAGTTAATGCTTTACCAAAAATTTTAGTTTCAGTTGCAACTGATACTTCAGAAATTGAAACTTTAAATAAGATAAAGAAAAGTTTAGCAGATGATTTATCTGTAAGTGGTCATTTTGAAGTTGCATCAGTAAATAGTGTGACATCTTATGAAAATATGCCGGATATTCTTGGTTTATCTAATCAAGGAATTAATTTATATTTAAATATATCTGCTAAAAAAGAAGCAGGTTCTTATACTTTGATGACAAAATTGTATGATATAAATTCAAGAACATTAATTTTAGAAAAGAATTTTGCTACTACTCAAGAAGATAGATTTGTATTTTTAGCACATAAAGCTGCAATATCTGTTAATGCTTTCTTTAAAGCACCAGGCATTGATTGGATGGAAAAATTCGTTGTATTTTCAACATATACTGAATCGGGGAAAGCTGATATTATGATTGGGGATTATACTTTAACATATAAGAAAACGGTTGTTACTGGAGGATTGAATATTTTCCCTAAATGGGCAGATAATGAGCAAAAAACTATTTACTATACTACTTATAATTATAAAAAACCTACATTAGTTAAATTAAATATTTATAATAGAAGTAAAGAAATAATTATGGAATCAGATGGTATGTTAGCTTGTTCAGATGTTAATGCAAATGGTACTAAATTGTTAGTTACAGCTTCTCCTACTGGGCAACCAGATATTTTTATATATGATTTAAGAACAAAAAAACAAACTCAAATTACAAAATTTGCTGGAATAGATGTTGGTGGACATTTTATTGAAAATGATTCAAGAATTGTATTTGTTTCAGATAGATTAGGAAATCCTAATATTTTTGCACAGAGTATCAATTCAACTTCTGTTGAAAGATTAGTATATCATAGTAATAATAACTCTTCTGCTACTGCATTTGGTAATAATATTGTATATAGTAGTAAAGATTCTTCAAATGAAATGGGAGAAAAAAGTTTTAATTTATATTTAATTTCAACAAAAACAGATAGTTTAAAAAGATTAACATCTAGTGGTATTAATCAGTTTCCTAAATTTTCAACTGATGGTGAAACTCTATTATATGTTAAAACTTTTGGAGGAGCTAGTTCAATAGGAATAATCAGACTTGAATATAGTAAGTCATTTTTATTTCCATTAAAAGGTAAAAGAATACAATCTATAGATTGGTAATTCTAGATTTAAAATCATTTTTACAGTAGCTTTATATATTTTTTATAAAGCTTTGTAAAAATACTTCAGCATATGACATCTTGATATAAAACTTTATTCCTAATTAACTTTTCATCTAAAATTTACCTTTTACAATAAAAACTCACTGATTAAACAGAGTATAATTTTAAAATTCATTGATTTAAAATTTCCATTTAAATAAATTATTAAGTAATGCAATAGTATTATATTCAGAAATGTAAATATTATTAACTAAATATGTGATATTTTTTATATAATTTAATTATTTTCAATGAAAATATATTTTATGAAAATTTATTTAAACATCGATAATATAGGCTTTCTTGCTTCCTTTTTAAATTTTAAGTACTTAGTTTTTATTGATTTAATTTTTATAAACAATAATTAAGGTTCACTCTTGTATTATTTCAGCAAATTTTTATTTCAAGGACAAAAATATGAAAAAATTAGGTGTTTATTCTTTATTAGTTGCGGCAATGTTATTCTCTACTGGTTGTAGTGAAAAAAATGCTGACATGAATGTTGACAATGGTGCAGCTGCTGCAGAAACTGCAAATACTGCTGATTCTTCAATGACTGATGGAAGCTTCTCTGCTTTAGAAAAAGCTGCAAATGGTAACTACTATATGATCAATGGTCAAAAAGTTTTAATTGAGCATGTATATTTTGGATTTGACAAATATAACTTAACTTCAGAAAACAATGACAAAGCTGTTTCTAATGCTTCTAAATTATCTGCATTAACTGCTGACACAACTGTAACTGTATCTGGTAACACAGATGAGTGGGGATCAGATGAGTATAACTACGCATTAGGTTTAAAAAGAGCAAATTCTGTTAAAGATGTTTTAGTTGCTAACGGTGTAACTGCTAATGTTGCATTAGTTTCTTTAGGTGAAAGTTCTCCAGTTTGTACTGAAAAAACTAAAGATTGTTGGGCTAAAAACAGAAGAGTTGAACACGAATTAAGTAAATAATTCTGATGACTAAGTATCTTCTATCTTTTTTAGTAGCAAGTTCATTAACCGTAGCCCAAGAGGTTTCGGTTTATGGATCAAGTGATTCTAGTGGAAGTGGTTCTTATGGACTAACTTCTTCAGAAAAACATATCTTGAAAAATCAAGATAGCATTAATAATCTGACATCTAAGATGGGAGATATTAATTCTTTACTTGAGACTATTAAAACAAGGTTAGAAGGCTTAGAGTCTACATATGAAGGTGATTCTGCAAAATTAAATACAACTTCTAAAAAAGTTGATGATTTAATGCAGAAGGTTGGTTCCTCTTCAGATTTAGGTTCTAATAACACAAACTCTTCGTCTTCTGGTGGAGACGCTCAATTAGCTGATACAGTTAATGGATTAAAAATTGCACTTACAAAACTATCTACTCTTGTGAATAAAATTAACTCTGAATATGTTTCTTCTAATGAATTAGAAAAAAATATGGGTCAATTTATAACAAGAGAAGAATTTGAAGCCTTAAAAAAAGCTATGGGAGTTAAAACTTCTCAAGTTACACCTACTACAAAATTAGATTCTAATAAGTCAGGTGTTGATGTTGGGGCAGCAAATGTTGATGTTTCTTCTAAAAAGTTAACAACTTCAGAAGATAAGGCTAGTTTATTAAAAGAAGCAAAAAGTGATTTTGATTCGAAAAAATATGATTCTTCAACTCCAAAATATGAAAAGCTTTTAGAAGCAAATTATAAACCTGCAGAGGTTAATTTCTATTTGGCACAAAATTGGTATATGAGGAAAAAATATGATGTTGCAATAAGTCATTATAAAAAATCTGCTATGTTGAATGACAAAGCAGCTTATATGCCAACATTATTATTGCACAGTGCTATTTCATTTGAAAAAACAAAAGACAAAGATAATGCAAAAAGCTTTTATAGTACTTTAATTGATCTTTATCCAAGTTCAAGTGAAGCAAAAGTAGCAAATCAAAATTTATCGAAATTAAAATAAATATTAAATAAGGAAAAAACATGTCAAAAGTAATAGGTATTGAATATACATTAAAAGATGCAAAAACTGGTGAGCAATTAGATACAAATGTAGGTCAAGCTCCTTTAGAATTTATTTCAGGAAAAGGTCAAATTATTCCAGGTCTTGAGTCTAAATTAATTGAAATGTCAGCAAATGAAGAAGCAGACGTTTTAGTTCAACCTGTTGATGCTTATGGTGAATATAATGATGAAGCTGTTCAAACTTTACCAAAAGAACAATTTGCTGGTATTGAGTTAACTGCTGGTATGTCTTTATATGGTACAGGTGAACATGGTGAAACTGTACAAGTTGTAGTTAAATCTTTCTCTGATTCAGATGTTACAATTGATTATAATCATCCAATGGCTGGAAGAACTTTAATGTTCTCTGTTGCAATTTTATCTTTAAGAGATGCAACTGAAGAAGAAGTTCAAACTGGTGTTGTTGGTGGTATGGCTGCTATGGGTGGTGGTTGTTGTGGTGGCGGTGGTCACGATCACGGTCATGACCATGGTGCTGGTTCTTGTGGAACTGAAAGTAAAGGTCATGGCCATTCTCATGGTGGATGTGGTTGTCACTAATCATTTTTTTATACTAAAAAAATATAAATTTTGCCCGAGTGTATTCTTACATTTGGGCAAAACTATTTTTTAGGGTTATGCTTTTAACTTTAAAAAATAGTTTTATTTAAAATTAATTAATTTATAAAGAGGTATTTACAATGAAAAAAGTTGCTTTTATTTTTCCTGGTCAAGGAAGTCAAACTATAGGTATGGGAAAAGATTTCTTTGATAATAGTGATGTAGCAAAAGAGATGATTTCAAATGCTAGTGCTAGATTAGGAATTGATTTTGAAAAACTTTTATTTGAAGAAAATGAAAATATAGGTAAAACAGAGTTTACTCAACCTGCTATTTTATTAGTTAGTTCTATTGCAAATGCAATTTTCAAAGAAAAATATAATATTACTCCTGAATTTGTTTTAGGACACTCATTAGGTGAATTTTCAGCATTAGTTGCTGCTGGTGCACTTGATTATTTAGATGCAGTTGAATTAGTTCATAAAAGAGGTTTATTTATGACTGAAGCTTGTGCTGGTGGAAATGCAGGAATGATGGCACTAGTAGGAATTGATGATGAAATAGTTGAAAAAGTTTGTACTGAGCAAAGAGAGCTTGGAAAACAAGTTTGGCCAGCAAATTATAATATGGATGGTCAATTAGTTCTTGCAGGTATTAAAGCTGATTTAGAATCACTTGTTGATACATTTAAAGCAGCTGGTGCGAAAAGAGCAATAGTTTTAGATATGTCAGTTGCAAGTCACTGTGAATTACTAAAAAGTGCAGTTGAGAGTTTAACACCTTATTTAGAAAAATTCTTAAAAGATGAATTCTCACCAGTTATTTCAAATGTAACTACAGAAGCTTATACTACAAAAGATGAAGCTATTAAATTATTATCAGCTCAACTTACAAGTCCAGTTAAATATAAACAATCAATTAGTTCTCATGAAAATGAAGTTGATTTATTTATTGAATTTGGAAATGGAATAGTTTTAAAAGGTTTAAATAAAAAAATCACAAAAATTCCAACAATTAATGTTTCAGATATGAATACATTAGAAGCAATTGCAGGTGAACTAAATGACTAAATTAGCAATAATGGGGGCTATGGAAGAAGAGATTGAACCTCTTTTAGCCTATTTTGATAGTGTAAATGTTGTAGAGTTTGCAAACAATAAATATTATGAAGTTTCATATAATGGTTTAGATATTGTAATTGCATATTCAAAAATTGGAAAAGTATTTGCAAGTTTAACAGCTGCAACTATGATTGAAAAATTTGGATGTGATACTCTTTTATTTTCAGGAGTTGCTGGTGGAATAAATCCTGAGCTTAAAATTGGGGATTTAATCATTGCTGATAAACTTTGCCAACATGATTTAGATATTACTGCCTTTGGACATCCTTATGGATATGTTCCAGGTGGAAAAGTATTTGTTGAAACATCAAAAGAGTTAAGAGAACTTGCTGTTAAAGTTGCAAATGAAAATGATTTAAAAGTAATCGTTGGAACTATTGCAACTGGTGATCAATTTGTTCATTCAACTGATAGAAAAGATTTTATTCAAAATACTTTTAATGCAGATGCTTTAGAGATGGAAGGTGCAAGTGTTGCTGTTGTTTGTGATGCTTTAAATGTTCCATTTTTTATATTAAGAGCTATTTCTGATAGTGCGGATATGGATGCTGGATTTGATTTTGATGAATTTTTAAAATCAAGTGCTAAGAATTCTGCTGATTATTTAATCAAAATTTTAAAAGAGTTAAAAAAATAAACTCTTTTAAATCTCAATAAAACTGAAACTATTTTTCTTGTTTCAGTTTTTCTTTTATTCAAATCTCTTTTTATTTAATTTTTCTTTTTAAGCTTTTAAAAGACACTTTTAACACTCTAAGAGATGTTAAAGTTTTCTATATATAAATTAAGGAGATAAAATGTTTGCAGAAATTAACACATTTCTAAATGATCTTATCTGGGGAAATATTTTAATATATTTACTACCAGCTTTAGGAGTTTTTTTTACTATTAGTTCTAGATTTGTTCAATTTAGATATTTTTTTAAAATGTTCAATATTTTAAGAGATACAGTTCATGACAAAGATGGACATATTAGTTCATTTCAAGCTTTAATGTTGAGCGTTGCTGGTCGTGTTGGTGGTGGTAATATTGCAGGTGTTGCAGTTGCTATTACTCTTGGTGGTGCTGGTGCTGTATTTTGGATGTGGGTTATTGCTTTAGTTGGAATGGCTACAAGTTTCTTTGAGTGTTCATTAGCTCAATTATACAAAGAAAAAGATGGATTAGATTCTTGTGTTTATAGAGGAGGTCCAGCATATTATGCTACTAAAGGTTTAGGGCAAAGATGGTTAGGTGTTGTAATTTCTGTTTTACTTTTAATCACTTTTGGATTTGCATTTAATGCAACTCAATCATTTATTATCTCTACTTCATTTGAAGCTTCATTTAATTTACCAACTTGGGTAAGTGGAATTGCTTTAACTATTGTTTTTGGAATTACTATTTTTGGTGGAGTAAGAAGAATTGCTAGAATGTCAGAGGTTATAGTTCCAATTATGGCTTTAGGATATTTATTAATTGCACTTGTTGTAATTGTTTTAAATATAAATGAAATTCCAGCCTTAATTTCTATGATAGTTAGTGAAGCATTTAATCCAAGTTCTGCGATTGGTGGTGGAGTTGGTGCTGTAATTTTACAAGGTGCAAAAAGAGGTATGTTCTCAAATGAAGCTGGACTAGGAAGTGCACCAAATGTTGCAGCTGTTGCGTATGTTGCTCATCCTGTTCAACAAGGGATAGTTCAATCATTCTCAGTATTTATCGATACAATCATTTTATGTTCTTGTACAGCCTTTATTATTCTTCTATCAGGTGTTTATACACCAGGGGTTGCAGGTGTTCAAGGAATTTTATTAACTCAAAATGCTTTAATTGAACATATTGGGCCATTAGGTGGATATTTTGTAACAATTGCACTATTTTTATTTGGTTTTTCTTCAATGATTTATAACTACTATTTAGCTGAAAATAGTTTAAATTTCTTTAGTAAAGGAAATGTTACAGTATTTAATATTTTTAGAATAGTTTGTATATTACTTGTTGTTTGGGGTTCATTCCAAGATTTAAGTTCTATTTTTGCTTTTGCAGATTTAAGTATGGGATTATTAGCAATTATTAATATGATTGTTATTGCTTTATTATATAAACCAGTATTAAAATTAATCAGAGGTTATGAAAGACAAGTAAAAGAGGGTAAAACTCCTGTTCTTAGATATAACGATTATGTAGAGTTTAATTTTGAAAAAGAGACTTGGAAAGAGATTGTTGATAATATCAATGATAAAAAATCAAAAAATTAAATAAATCCTATCTTTTTGTACTTTTAGGGGAAATATCTAAAATTTCCCCTAATACTTTTAAGTAATATTTGGACATTATAAATTTACAATTATCTCCGAAGGTTTTTTATGTTTAATAAAGAAGGAATCCCTTTTTTTACTATTGTTATCCCTTTCCTTTGTATTATATTTATATCGTTTCTTGCAGTTTCATACAATCAAAAAATTTCTCATAGTAATTTTCAATTAGAATTAAAAGAGTACAAAGAGCTCTATCTTAAAACTAATGTAGATAATAAAACATTAGATTCTCTAATTGAAAAAAAAATAGCAGAGCATGAAAAACAAGATAAGATGTTTTCAGATTTTATGATTGTTGTTTCTTTAGTTGTTCTTTTTTTTATGGCTTTTTTTTCTTTTCTAATGATTTCAATTGTAAAAGAAGTTATTAGAAAATATAAAAAAGAGGTTCAATATAGAGAAGATGAACTTAAAGCTTTAAATGATAATTTGTTTATGAAAGTTGAATGTGGAATTCAAGAGGCAAAACAAAAAGATAAAAAGATATTAGAACAAGCAAAACTTGCAAGAATTGGTTCAATGATTAGTATGATTGCCCATCAATGGAGACAACCTCTTAGTCAATTATCTGGTATTTTAATGGAATTAGAAACAGCAACAAGATTTAAAAAAGTTGATGAAAATCATATTTATAATGCCATTGAAAAAAGTGATAAGATGATTGAATTTATGTCAAACACAATTGATGATTTTAGAAATTTTTATAAACCAGATAAAATAAAAGAAGAGTTTTTAGTTTCAGTTGCTTGTTCAAAGGCTATAAATATTATAGATGCAACATTAAAAAACTTTGGAATAGAGTTGAATATAGATGTAAAAAAGGATAAAAAAGTTTATGGTTATCCAACGGAATTTGCACAAGTTATTCTAAATTTACTTAGTAATGCAAAAGATATATTGGTTGAAAAAGAGATTAAAAATCCAAGAATAGATATAAGTATTGATTCAAAAGGAGTTTTATCTACAATTACTATAAAAGATAATGCAGGTGGGATACATGAGAAAAATCAAGAGTTGATTTTTGACCCTTATTATAGTACAAAAGATTCATCAAAAGGAACAGGTCTTGGGCTTTATATTTCAAAACTTATAATTGAGCGAAATATGGGTGGAGAACTTAGTGTTCATAATGATGAAGAGGGTGCAGTTTTTAAAATCATAATCGCAGGATAAATTATGCAAGAAGAATTATTAAAAGAGTTAAAAGATATTTCAATATTATGTGTTGAAGATGAAGATGGTATTAGAGAGATGATAGTTAGTACTTTAAAGTACTATTTTAATGAAGTTTATGAAGCGAGTGATGGACAAGAAGGTTATGAATTATATGATTATTATAAACCTAAAATTGTATTAACTGATATTCAAATGAAAAATTGTAATGGTTTAGATTTCGTAAAAAAAATTAGAGAAACAGATAATGAAACTATGATAATAATGTTAACGGCTCACTCAAATGAGGAGTATTTAATAGAATTAATAAATCTAAATATTAACCACTTTATTTTAAAACCTCTAAATTCAAAAAAACTAAATGAGGCTTTAGAAAAATATTTAATTAAAGCTATAAAACCAATTTTATTGTGTGATGATTTAGTTTTGGATTTACAAAAAAGGGAATTGATTTATAAAGGAAGTGAAATTATTCCTTTAAGAAAAAGAGAAAAAGATTTTTTAGAGCTTTTATGCAAAAAAAAAGGTGCACTTTTGAAATATGAAGAGATAGAATTTCAACTTTGGAATGACAAAGAGATGACAACCCACGCTTTAAAATCATTTATTAAAGAGTTAAGGCATAAAATGCCAATAAATGTAATCAAAAATATACCACAAGAGGGTTATACTTTGCAGTGTTAAGAAGCCTACTTTTTATACACTTTAGTTCAATATTATTTTAAATATATTATCAATTAAGAGGATTATAATGGAAAAGTTACACAGAATTGAAAAAGATTTTTTAGGTGAAAAAGAGATTGAAACAAATAAATATTATGGAATTCAAACATTAAGAGCAAAAGAGAATTTTAATATTACAAAAACAGATATTTCATTGTTTCCAAATTTTATAAAATCACTTGCAAAAGTAAAAAAAGCTTGTGCTTTAACTAACTATGAGTTAGGTGATTTATCAGATATGCAAAAAGATGCAATAGTTCAAGCTTGTAATGAAATAATTGATGGAAAATTTCATGACCAATTTATTGTTGATCCAATCCAAGGTGGAGCTGGAACTTCTACAAATATGAATGCAAATGAAGTTATTGCAAATCGTGCTTTAGAGATTTTGGGAAAACCAAAAAGTTCATATGACATTATTCACCCAAATAATCATATAAATATGAGTCAATCAACAAATGACGTTTATCCAACTGCTATTAAATTAACTCTTCATGAATTAATATATAAATTAAAAGAGTCTTTAAGATTTTTAAGAGATTGTTTTGAAGAAAAATCTGTTGAGTTTAAAGATGTTTTAAAAATGGGAAGAACACAGCTTCAAGATGCTGTTCCTATGACTTTAGGACAAGAATTTAAAACATTTGCAGTTATGATTGATGCGGATATTTATAAATTAAGAGATGTTCAAGCTCATTTAAGAGAAGTAAATTTAGGAGCAACGGCAATTGGTACAGGAATTAATTCAAAAGCTGCGTACCAAAGAAAAGTTATTTCAAACTTGCGAGAAGTAACAGGTGTTGATTATGTGGCAGCTGGTGATTTAATTGAAGCTACTCAAGATACAGGTTCATTTGTACATATTTCTGGAATGCTAAAAAGTATTGCAATAAAAATTTCAAAAATTTGTAATGACTTAAGACTTTTAAGTTCAGGGCCAAGGGCAGGATTTAATGAAATAAATCTTCCACCATTACAACCAGGAAGTTCTATTATGCCTGGAAAAGTAAATCCAGTAATTCCAGAAGTTGTGAATCAAGTGGCTTTTGAAGTAATTGGAGCTGATATGACTATTTCAATGGCAAGTGAAGGTGGACAACTACAATTAAACGTATTTGAACCATTAATTGCTTATAAATTATTTACTTCAATTAACATGATGAGAAGAGCATTTTACTCTTTAGGTGAAAAATGTGTTAAAGGAATTACTGCAAATGAAGAAGTTTGTATGGAAAATATTTTAAATTCAGTAACACTTGTAACTTGTTTAAATCCAATTTTAGGATATGAAAAAAGTTCAGCAATTGCTAAAGAAGCTTTAAAAACAAACAAAAGAGTTTATGACATTATCTTAGAGCAAGAACTATTTACAAAAGAAGAACTTGATGAATTATTAAAACCTGAAAATATGGTAAATAACTTTATTAAGGAGACAAAATGAAAATAACTGTATTAAATACAGGTGGAACATTTAATAAAAGATATAACCCAATCAAAGGACAATTAGAAGTTCCAACTGATAATATCGCATTAGACAAGATTGTAAAATCTTGCCATAATGTAGAATTTGACATTAAAAATATTGTTTCAAAAGATAGTTTAGATTTTACTCAAGAAGATAGAGAAACTATTTTAAAAGAGATACAAAATAGTACAAGTGACAAAATTATCATTATTCACGGAACTGATACAGTTGATTTAACTTCAAAATTTATTGAAGATAAAATTGAGGGTAAAAAAATAGTTTTCACAGGTGCAATGGTTCCTATGAGTATTGATGAAGTTGAAGCAACTATGAATTTTTCTCAAGCAATTGGATTTTTAAATGCACCAATAGAAAATGGAATTTATTTATCTATGCATGGAGTTGTAGTTGAGCATTCAAAATTAGTAAAAGATAGAAGTGTAGGGCAGTTTTTAGTTAAGAATTAAGTATTATAATTGAATAATATGACAATTTAAAATTATAGGACTATTCACATGGAAAAATTAATAAATAGCTTTAAAAATTGTGGTTATGACGCGCATTTTGTGAAAACAAAAGAAGAAGCTTTTGAATTAGCAAAAACATATATAAAATCTGGAATGAGTGTTGGTCTTGGTGGAAGCGAAAGCGTAAAAGAGATTGGATTATTAGATTATTTATTAAATAAAAAAGATATTACAGTTTTTAATCAATATGAAGATGGCATTTCTATGGATGAAAATATTCAAAGAAGAAGACAAGGTTTAGTTTCTGATATTTTTGTTACAAGCACAAATGCAATTACAAAAGATGGAAAACTTGTAAATGCGGATGGAAGTGGAAATAGAGTTGCTGCATTTTCTTATGGACCTAAAAATGTTTTAGTAATTGTTGGAATTAATAAAATTGTTGAAGATGTAGAAGCTGGTTTTAAAAGAGTTATGGAAGTTGCTGCTGTTAAAAATATAGAAAGAATAAACAGTAAAGCAATAGAAATGGGAAAAGAGCCAAAATATAATCTTGACAATATTGCAAACAAATTCTCATGGGTAAAAGCTGATGATAAAGATAGAATCATCATCATTTTAGTTGATGAAGAGCTAGGATATTAAGAGTTAGAAAAATCTAACTCTTAAGGCTTAGTTGTTGGGTCAACAAAAACTCTTGTAGCTAACTCTTGGTCGATTACATAAAGACCATAACCATTATCTCCTATAAGCTTAATTTTGTCTATAATCGTGTTTAATGTTGCTTCTTCTTCAACTTGTTCTGTTACATACCATTGAAGCATATTATATGTTGCATGATCTTTAGATTTCATAGTTAAATCACTAAGTTCATTTAAATTTGCGCTCATTGAAATTTCATGGGCTAAAGCTTTTTTGAAAGTTTCTAAAATAGTTTTAAATTCACTATTAACTTTTTTAATTTCAGGTAAAGAAATAGTAACTTGATGATTTAGTAAATATTTAAACAATTTCATTGCATGGGCAAGCTCTTCTTGATATTGCACTAGAAACCAATTGGCACAACCTGCTAAACCACTTTTTGAAGCATATGCTGACATTCCCAAATATATATAAGAAGATTGGAATTCCTTATTTAACTGTATTATTAATGCATTTGCAACTTCATCTTTTAACATAGTAACTCCTTAATTTTAATTGTGTTTAGTATACAAGAATTAATCTTTAAAATAAAAATAACCTAACTTTAGATAAAATGAGTAAAATTTAAACTAGGACTTTATAAAATGGCTTTATATACATGTGGACATATTATTCCAGATTCTGACTCTATTTGTTCAGCAATCTCACTATCATATTTACTAAATAAAATTGGACGACCAGCAACTCCTGCTAGACAAGGTGAACCAAATCCAGAAACAAAATTTATTTTAGAAAAATTTGGATTTGAAGCACCAGTTTTAAAAACGTCATTTGCTGGTGAAGAACTATTTATCACAGATTATTCAGATGTTGCTCAAGCTCCACAAGAGCTTGATAAAACTACAGTTGTAGGAATCGTTGACCACCATAAATTAGGTGATATTACAACTTCAGCTCCATTAGAGTGTTGGATTAGACCAGTTGGTTGTACAAATACAATTGTAAAAGAGATGTATGATTTTCACAAAGTTGAAATTCCTGCAAACATAGCTGGAATCATGATGTGTGCGATTTTATCAGATACAGTTATTTTCAAATCACCAACATGTACAGATACAGATATTAAAGCTGTTAGAGAATTATCAAAAATCTGTGGAATTGAAGATTTTGGTGCTCTTGGTATGGAAATGTTCAAAGTTAAATCACAAGTTATCGGAACTCCAATTAGAGACCTTGTAATGAGAGATTACAAAAACTTTGATATGCATGGAACAAAAGTTGGTGTTGGACAACTTGAAGTTGTTGATGGGAGCGTATTTGATGACATCAAAGATGAATTAATGGCTGATATTAAAAAAGTAAAAGAAGAAAACAATCTTCACACAGTTGCTCTTTTATTAACTGACATTATCAAAGAAGGTTCAGAAGTTCTTGTTGCTAGCGATGATAATTCAATTTTTGAAAAAGCATTTAACTGTAAACTTGAAGATAACAAAGTTTGGTTAGATGGTTGTTTATCAAGAAAAAAACAAATTATTCCTTTCTTAGAACCTGCATTCGCATAATTTTAATATTCAAACTACCAAGTTTTTTCTTGGATAGTTTGAATTTTTTTCTATTTAATTTCCTTAACTCTTCCAAAAGAACAATATTTGCAATATAAAATTATATAGTGATGATTTTATAAAGAGATGCAAATGAAAACAATAGAAAGAAAATCTGAATCAACTGAAAACTTTGAAATTTCAATAAAAAAAGTTTTAGATGATATTACATCAAATGATGACCGTGAAGAATTAATCTACACTATTATCGATGCATCTCCTTATAATTTTGAGTTAATCCCTACAATTGCTTCTTTTAAATACCTCTCTTATTTTGACCATATAACACAATATGATGGAATACGTTATTTTTCAAAAATGTATGAACTTATTGATATGTTGTGTTTATACAAAAAACTTATCCAAAAATTAGAAACAACTCAACAAACAAAAAACGATAATGTTTCAACTCCTTCAAACTCAAAACAACTAGAAATCAGAACTATCCTAGATGAAAATGACCTTTTTATAAGTTGTCAAATCAACGCAATTCAAATCTACAAAACTTATTTATTTGGAGTGGAAAACTTCAAAATCGATGATAATATTTTAGCTCATAGTTTAAATCATATAATAAATGAATTCTACGAAGAAGCCTTTACTTCAAAACTAAAAAAAAGAGATATGACCCAAACAACAAAAGTAAAAACACGATTTATGGGTGTTGATGTTTTTGAGTTTGAAGAGATATGATAAAAAATTTAAGATTCCAATTTGGATACAAACTTCTTCTCACTAAGTTAAACAAAATAAAAAAAAGAGTATCTTTAGTAGTTGAATAAATATTATTAAAGGATATAAAATGAAACACGAATTAATGACTTTACCATACGCTTTAGATGCCTTAGCACCACTTATGTCAAAAGAGACTTTAGAATTCCATTATGGAAAACACCACCAAACTTATGTAAATAACTTAAACAATTTAATTACTGGTACAAAATTTGAAAATTCAACTTTAGTTGAAATTATTTTAGAATCAGATGGTGGACTTTTTAATAACTCAGCTCAAGTTTACAACCATGACTTTTTTTGGAATGGTTTAACTCCCGCTCAAGGTGCAATTCCTTCAAAAGTAGAAACTGCTTTAGTTAAAACTTTTGGTTCAGTTGATGAGTTTAAAAAAGAGTTCACAGCAAAAGCTATTGGACATTTTGGTTCAGGTTGGGCTTGGTTAGTTGAAGATGAAAATCAAAACTTAAAAATCGTAACAACTGCAAATGCAGCAAATCCACTAACAGACAATCTAAAACCTATTTTAGTATGTGATGTGTGGGAACACGCTTATTATATTGATGTTAGAAATGCAAGACCTGCATATTTAGAAAATTTCTGGAAACTTGTAAACTGGAATTTTGTAGAAGAAAACTTAGCGTAAGAAGATAAAAAGTATGGAGTTTTCCATACTTTTTTAGATTATTTATATTCGATTTTACCTTGACTTGCCAATAATGCTCCACAAAGTTGATATAAAACACGTGAGCCAACATTTGCATCCCATCCATCTTCGCTATCACCAACTTCACATAAATCAAAACCTATGATATTTTTTCCAGATTTTACAACCATAAAAATAAGATGCTCTAACTCACCATATCTTAAACCACTTGGAACTGGTGTTCCTGTATTTGGACAGTTTAGCGGTTCTAATCCATCAATATCTATTGATAAATAAACATTTTGAGGAAGTTGCTCGATGTATGGAGCATAAACTTCTTCTAAAGATTTACCACTTGCTAGTTGTGCTTGCATATCTGTATCGTATAAACATGCACCTTTTAGTCCATATTCTTTCATTCTGTTTGCTTCTTCACTACTGTAATCTCTAATTCCAAATTGAACTAAGTTAGAAACTTTGTCACACTCATTCATAGCATTATAAAAAATTGAAGCATGAGAGTAAGTAAAGCCTTCATAAGCCTTTCTTAGGTCATGGTGCGCATCAACGTGTAAGATTCCAAAAGGTTCAGCTTGTGTATCGTTTAAAGCTTTGATAAGTCCAAGAGGTGATGAATGGTCACCACCAACAACTGCTACAAATTTACCTTCTTTTATTTGCTCAAAAGATTTTTGATATACTGAAGAATTTAAAATTGCCGATGCTTCATTTACAAATTTTAAAGCTTTTTTATTTGTTTTTCCCTCTTCAAGTGCTTCGATAACTTTTAAAGCTTTTTTTCTAGCTTTGTGACTTAATTTTAATAAATGTTTATCAGTTTCAAGCATAGCAATACCTGCAACATAAGGTTTAATATAGTGAAAATTTTCAACATCAAGTTGGTGACTTGTAATTCTAATTGCATCAGGAGCATTAGCAGTTCCTTGCCCAAATGAAACAGTAGCTTCCCAAGGAACTGGAACTAAAACTAAACTAGCTTCTTTGGGGTCTAATCTTCCCCCAATAAAACCATCACCTTCCATAGGAGGTAATCCTAATTCTAATACTTTTATTTCTTCTTCTAAAGTTCTATAAGACATCTATTTTCCTAATCTGTTGTATTTATTTGATTTTGAATTATAGGATAAATATGGAAATAATAATGTTAATTTTGGGTTTTTATTTCAAAGTTATAATCAAATAAAAAATAATATAATGCTTTTAATATTTATATACATCAAGGAAAACTTATGCGAAAAATTGTAGGAATCTTCATATTTAACGATATAGAGGTTTTAGATTTTTGTGGCCCTTTTGAGGTTTTAAGTGTGACAAGAGTTGATGAATTAAAAAGAGCAGATACAACTTCACCTTTTGATGTAAAATTAATAGCACAAACAAAAGAGTCAATAACTACAACTGGTAAGATGAAAGTTATTCCAGATTATGATTTTGAATCATGTCCAAAACTTGATATTTTAATAGTTCCTGGTGGAATGGGAACAAGAAAGTTGATGTATGAAAAAGATGTTTTAGATTTTGTTTTAAAAAAAGCAAAAGAAGTTGAACTTTTAACTTCTGTTTGTACGGGTTCATTGATTTTAGCAAATGCAAAACTACTTGATGGAGTTGAGTCTACAACCCATTGGAAAAGTTTGGAACGAATGGAAAATGAATTCAAAAATGTAAAAGTGTGTAAAGATAAACACTTTGTAGAAGATGGAAATATCATCACAAGTGCAGGAATTTCAGCGGGTATTGATATGGCTTTGCATATGGTGAAACGATATTTTGGGGAAGAAATTGCAAAAGCGACTGCGAAGCATATGGAGTATCCGTATATGATTGAGAATAAGAGGAAAATAGTGTTTTAGGATGTTTGATTTCTTTTTCTCTTGAAGAACAAGTTCTTCGCTTTTTTTACTTTTTAGTTGTAAAAAGTAAGACAAAAAGCAACCAGACAAATTATTGAAGGCAAAGCTACCCTACAGTTAGATATTTATTTTCTGCCCTGCAAAACTCGCTAAAATGACCGTTTAGGTCATTTCTTAACACTCAAACAGTTTCGGGCGTAATCGAAAATAAACATCTAACTTCCGGCTTCAACAAAGTCTGGAAATTCCTGCAGTTCAAACTATCTTTTTTAAATTGAATAAAGTAAAGTTGCAAGTATAAAAATCAAAAATGAAAATGTCCTTATCCCAATATTCCAACATCTACAGAAGCTGAGTGTTTGTTTTCTATTTTCGGAAAAGTCTTGCAACTGTTTGAGTAAAAAAATATGCTGGGAGCATATTTTTTTATGAGTTTTGCAAGACAGAAAAGATAAAACAATAAGTGAAGGAACCCAAAGGGCTTCGAAGCCGTTGGTGGTTTTGCTTACTTTGTCCAGACAAAGTAAGAAGAAGTAATGAGCTTTATATTTTTTAAGAGAAAATAATTTTAGTATGCAATTACATCAGGAATGATAGGAATAATAAAATTAAAAATCTGAATCAAGTTCAATTGAGAGTATAGATTTTTCAGTTTTTATATAACTATTATTTGAATCTATTACTTTAAATTTAACTACATTATTTTTAGCAGCTCCAAATTCTTCTATTTTTAGTGTCGGGTCTAAAAAAATAACTTTTATTTTTGGTGGTATTCTCATTGGAACAGATGTTATAATAGTATATATTCCATCTTTATTTGGAGAATAAATTATTATGTCTTTTGTATTCATTAACTTTTGATGATAATTAATCAGTGCTTGGTCATTTCCTATTATTTGAGATTTATATAAGCCTTCATTTGGAGCCATTACTGTAAAAGCTTTTTCAATCTCTTTTGGAATATTAGATAGTGGTTTGATAGGTATAATTAGTAAACTAAAAAAATTATCATATCTTATTGCTATATGATTACCTTCAACTTTATAATTCCATGGAGCTAAAATATAGTGAAAGTCTATTCGTCCTTCATCTATAATAGTGTCAATAATATAATCTTCTTCGTTTACTTTAGAAGTTTCTTCAAGAGCATTTATTGAAGGTATAGACCATATTGAAAATGGATTTAGTTGAGTTATATTACTGATTGGTTCAAAATAATTAGAACTTAATCCTGTATCATGATAAATCACACAACCTGAAGCATGATATGAAACTCTTTTTAGTTTTTTTCTTGCTTCTTCATGCTGTACTAATTTTGGTTTCATATTAATAGAATCTAATATATATGATTCTTCATTCTCTCCATTTCTGATAAAGCTAATATAAAATGAACCATCCTTTTGTTCTAATTTACAATTAATGAATTTATAAATTTTCTCATTAAATTTAATAAATATATTTTTACTATCTAATCTTGCCAAAATATTCCTTTTTTACTTAACTAATTATTGAACATAGATTTTATATAAAAGACTCTTAAAACATAACAATCTGCAATATTTTAAACCCAAAATTATCTTTTACGATATAGTTCAAAATCAATTAATTTAAAAAGATATTTTTTGCAGTGATATAAAACAATTAAGTATATATTAAAAGAAAAAATTTGAAAAAATATCAGTTGTCGCAAATTTTGCGACAGGTCACTTTATAAGATAGATATAAGTGCAAATGATTTAACATCCAAACTAGATTAAAAAAAGAGATAACATGGCAGAACAACTAAAAAATTTATATTCAAAAGAGTTTATTTTAAAACTTGCAAATAAACTTTTTTTGACTTATGAAAACTTTGAAAAAGAAAATTTTATAAACTCTATTTTTGATACTTCTTGGGAAGATTTAGAATTAAAAGCTAGAATGAGACATATTGCTCTTAGTTTAAATAAATATTTACCTCTTGCATATAAAAAACAATTAGAGATTTTAAAAGAGGTAAAAAAAGATTTTGGTGGACTTGAAGCTATGGTTTTTCAAGATTTTGTTGAGGTTTTTGGTCTTGATGATTTTGCTGAATCTATGAAAGCTTTGGAAGTTTTCACGCAAGATTCTAGTAGTGAGTTTGCTATTCGACAGTTTATTTTAAAGTATGAAGAAGAAACCATGGAGCAAATGAAAATTTGGAGTCAAAGTTCAAATGAGCATTTGCGAAGACTCTCTTCTGAAGGCTGTCGTCCAAGACTTCCTTGGGCTGTGGCTTTACCAAAATTCAAACAAAATCCTTCAAAAGTTTTAGAAATTATAGAACTTCTAAAAAATGACAAAAGTTTATATGTGAGAAAATCTGTTGCAAATAATCTAAATGATATTTCAAAAAACAATCCTTTGCTTGTTATTGAGTTTGTAAAAGCAAATCTTGGAAGCTCAAAAGAGCTGGATTGGATTTGTAAACACGCATCTCGAACACTACTAAAAAAAGGAGATAAACAGATTTTGGACTTGTTTGATTTTTCTAAATCACATCATATAAATATCACAGATTTTTGTTATGATAAAAGCGTAAATGTAGATGAAAATTTGACTTTTTCATTTGAGATAAATTCAGATGAGATTATTGGAAATGTTAGACTTGAATATGTAATTTATTACCTGAAATCAAATAATATTCATAATAAAAAAGTTTTTATGATAAGTCAAAATGAGATAAAATCATCTTCAAAAAAGTTTACAAAAAAACAGAGTTTTAAAAATATGACAACACGAAAACACTATTTAGGAAAGCATTTTATTGCAATTTTAATAAATGGTGAAGAGATTTTAAAAGAGGAATTTTACTTAAATGACACCAGCGATTGATTTACTTAAAAAAAACAAATGTGATTTTAAAATACACAAATATGACCACGACCCAGCTTGTACAAATTTTGGTGATGAAGCTGTGGAAAAGCTTGGCCTTGATGCCGCTCAGGTTTACAAAACATTACTTGTAGAACTAACTCCCAAAGAGTTAGCAGTTTGTGTTTTGCCTGTTTCAAATCAGTTGAGTCTAAAAGATGTGGCAGCTGCTTTTGGAGTTAAAAAAGCAGCAATGGCAAATAAAGATGAAGCACAAAAAGTAACTGGTTATTTATTAGGTGGAATCTCACCTTTAGGGCAAAAAAAGAGACTAAAAACAGTCCTAGATCAAAGTGTTAAAAACTTTGAAACTATCTTTATTAGTGGTGGCAAACGTGGTCTTGATATTGAAGTTAAACCACAAGATTTAGAAAAATTATTAAGTGCTAAAATATATAAAGTTACAGTTTGATTATAATAAATCTTTTTGTAAAAATCAGAGGATTTTTTTAACGCTAGATTTAAGACATTAAAGGTAGTATATTACTAAAGACTATTTTTAAAGGATTTAGAATATGGCTACTCAAGATATTAATGCAATATGTTCACAGATTTTAACAAGTGATGATTTGATAGTTAGTGAAGAACTATTTAAACAAGTGTTAGATGATGGTGTTGTAACAAAAATATTAGATAATAAAAATACAAAATATATTAAAATTTTCTCAAAAGAACAACTTTTTTTATCTTGTATAACACCACTTTTACATAGTTTAGGTTTTGAAATAATTGATGAAGTAACTTACAATGTAATGAATAAAAAAGATTTAATTTACATCTCTAGATTTAATCTAAATATTACAGATTTTGAAAAACTTGACGTTGCAAAACAAAATATTGAAGATATTATTAATCACTCTTTAAAAGATAGAACAATCAAACCCTCTAAAACTTTCTCTTTAGTTTATCAAGAGAATTTTGACCTTAGAAAAATATATATTTTAAGAGCATTTATTTCATATATCGGACAAACTATTTTAACTGTTAATACAACTGCAATTTTAAATACTTTAACAACACATCACTCTATTACAGCACTGTTTGTAGAGTATTTCTTAACAAAATTTGACACTAAAATAGTGCAAAAAGAAAAGTTATTAGAAAAAATAGAAGAGAAAATAAAAGAGAAAATAAAACTTGTTCCTCAAATCTTAGATGATAAAATTTTAAATATTATGGTGTTGTTTTTAAAATCTCTTTTAAGAACAAACTACTTTTTAGAAAAAGAGACTCTATCTTTTAAAATTGATACAAAAACATTTGGGAAAGATTTAAAAGGATTACAGCCAAATATTGAGAACTTTATTTACCATAGGGATTTTTATGGGATTCATTTAAGAATGACAAAGGTTTCAAGAGGAGGGCTTCGATGGTCTGATAGACATGATGACTATCGACAAGAAATAAAATCTTTAATGATTACCCAAGAGGGAAAAAACTCTATTATTATTCCAAGTGGAGCAAAGGGTGGATTTGTAATAAATAAAGATTCAAGTGGAGTTTCAAAAGAGTATTTCAAAGAGATTTACACTTTATTTATCAATGCAAACCTTGATTTAGTTGATAATATGATAGATGGAAAAATCGTAAAAAATCCTGATGTCGTTTGTTATGATGGAGATGATGCATATTTTGTAGTTGCTGCTGATAAGGGAACTGCTGCCATGAGTGATGTTGCAAATGCAATTGCTATTGGAAGAAATTATTGGTTAGGTGATGCTTTTGCTAGTGGTGGAAGTAATGGTTTTGGACATAAAGATTTAGGAATTACAGCTCGTGGTGCAATGATTTCAACACAAAGATTTTTCATAGAAGAGGGCATTGATATTCATAAACAAGAGATTTCAGTTATTGGAATTGGTTCTATGAGTGGAGATGTTTTTGGAAATGGAATGATGGAATCTGAAAAATTTAAACTTCTTGGGGCAATTTCACAAAAAGAGATTTTTATTGACCCAAATCCTGATTTAGAAAAATCATATTTAGAGAGAAAAAGATTATTTGAATCAAAAGATGGTGGTTGGGAAAATTATGATTTATCTTTAATTTCACAAGGTGGTGGAGTTTTTAAAAGAAGTGATAAACAAATTGAATTAACTCCTCAAATTCAAGAATTAATAAAATGTACTAAAAAAACAATTTCAGGGGAAGAGCTTTGTAGAAAACTTCTAACATTAGATGTGGATTTATTATTTAATGGTGGAGTTGGAACTTATGTAAAAGCAAGTGATGAAAATAGTCTTGATTTAGGTGATAAACAAAATGAAGCAGTAAGAGTTGATGCAAGTGAATTAAAAGCAAAAATTGTTTGTGAGGGTGGAAATTTAGGTTTCACACAAAAAGCAAGAATTGAATTTGCTCTAAATGGTGGAAGAATAAATCTTGATGCCATTGATAATGCAGCTGGAGTTAATACTTCTGACCATGAAGTAAACTTAAAAATTTTGTTAAATATTATTAAAAATCAAGGTATTTTAAATGAAAAACAAACAAACGAAACTCTGCACTCTTTAACACAAGCTGTTGTGCAATTAGTTCTAAGAAGTAACTATGACCAAGCTTGTATGATTTCAGTTGATGAACAATTTTCAAGAAAATATCCAAATGATTATTTAAAATCTATTGAAGTTTTAGAAAACGAAGTTGAGGCATTTAATAGAAGAGATTTTTATATTCCTAAAAATGAAAACATAAGTGATATTGTTGATATTAATGGCTCAATCGTGAGACCTGTTTTAGGTTCATTGTTATCATACTGTAAAATATTTATTAAAAAAATATTATTAGAATCAGCCCTTATAGATGAAGCTTTTTGCCAACAATATCTATTTAGATATTTTCCAAAAACATTTGTTGGAGCTTATGAGCAACAAATTGCAAATCATCCACTAAAAAGAGAGATAATTGCAACTATGATGGCTGATATTGTTATAAATCATCAAGGAATTACTTTTATTTCAGATTATGCAAAACTTGGAAATGATAAATTTTTACTAAAAATAAAATCATATTTAGTTTTAAAATTACTATTTGGTTCTAAAGAAATTAGAGAAAAAATCTATGCTCAAGATGCAATTATGCCTATTGATGAACAATATAAATTAATAAATAAACTTGAATATGTTTTATATGCTAGTACAAAATGGATGGTTAAATATCTTCAAAAAAATCAGTTAGATTCTGTTCATATACTTGACCATAAAGCTGAACTATTTGCACTTTTATCAGAAGTTCATAATGAAAAAGTTGAGGTTATCATTGAAGGTGATGAAGAGTTTAATAAATTTTATAGTGTAATTGATTATTTAAGATTTGCAATTGCTGCAATTATTATTAAAGAGAACACTCCACACTCATTTAAAGACGTTATTGTGTTGTTTTATTCATTAATCCATGAGTTTAATATCCTAGATATTATCGTGGCTTTAAATAGGGTTAAAATAGCTAACTCAACTGATATGGCTTTAAGAAATCAAGTTTTACAATTTGTTGAATATATTGTTGTTCACTATACAAAAAAAATATTAGATTTCCAAAGGGTAAATGAAGCTCCTGATGTTGCTTTTGCTAATTTTATTGCTAATGAAAAACAAGTCTTTTTCAAAATAAGAGACCATTTAGATACATTTATGGTAAAAGAAAACAAAGATATTAAAGATATAGCGGTTACTGTTAATCAGTTAATGGTATCATTAATATAAATTTTGTATAGTCACAAAAATAAAAAGGATTTTTTATGAGTAAATTAAATAAGGGTGAACCTAGTTTAGAAAAAATTGATGATTACAATGGTAATGAATCTAAACAAAAAAGAAATACTGTAAGATTTGTGGTGATTTTTTGTTTAATTGTTGGTGGAATTTTTGCTTATTTAAAAACTACTTCTGTTCCAAGTGATTATGTAGGAACACAAGAACAATCTGATATTAAAAAATAAAAAGGGAAATATTTATGAAAAAAAGTTTGGTAGTAATTTCATTAGTAGCAGGTTTAACATCTGTATTAACTGCAAATGAATTTGATACAAAAATATCTGTTGGTGCAACTGCTGCAAAAATAGATGGAGATAGTTATACACAATATGGTATTGGATATACATCAAATACTAGAATAGATAATGGAATTATTTTAGGTTTTGGAAACAGTTTATCTTATGGTAGCGCAAAAAATGGTGTTGAAGTAATTAGTGCTGATATGGATTTAAGAGCTGGTTATGAAATAATTGAGAATTTAACTGGTTTCGCACTTGGTACTGGTGTTGCTCAAAGTGTTGATAGTGGCTCAGCATTAGGTCTTGGATATGGTGGTTCTTTAGAGTATAGACTTACTTCAAATGTATCACTTGAGGGAAGTTATAAAACTGTAGATATGTATGATTCTCCAAGAGATTATACTTATGACACATCAAAACTTGCAATAAAGTTCAACTACTAAAAGTTGAACTTTATGTTAATACCCTTAAACAGCTACCACCAAAACACAAAACACTCATATAATTCAATACGAACAAATCCAAATAGAGTAGATTGGAATAATCCACCAAATAAATTTAAATTTTATTCAAAAGATTATAAAAGAGTTCATTTAAACTCAGAAAATAAAAACTATAATTTTTTGTATTTAATTAGTGGAATAAGTGCTAAAAAAACTTATCCAGGTGTTGAATATTATTTAAGAGTAAATCCAAGTGCTGGTGCTTTATATCCAAATGAAGTCTATTTTCAAGTGCGAAATGTAGATGGTTTTGATGATGGAATTTATCATTTAGAAGTTGGAAGTTCAAGTGCAGTGTTACTTTATAAACTTGAACCTAATGAGGGAATAGAAAATCTTTTAAATCTTTCATATAGCGTAGATGGTTTTATATTTTTTATTTCATCAATATATTTTAGGTCTTCTTGGAAATATAAAAATAGGGCGTTTAGATATTGTTTATTGGATGCTGGACATCTAATTGGAACAATGGAAGTTAGCTCTTATTTATTTGATAGAGATTTTGAGATTTTATATGATTTTTCAAAAGAGAAGTTAAATGAGTTTTTTAGCTTTGATGAGAAAGAATTTTTTACTTCTATTGTGATTGTTGGAGATAAAAAAGAGTCTAAAAAAGAGAGTTTTTCCTTAGAACTTCCAACTTTAGATGGAGCAAGTTATGTTGATGAAAACATAAGTTTTTTTGAAAAAAATGAGATGGTTGAAATTGCTTACAAAGAGAGTTTAAAAATCTATGATAAAAAAGCTCAAGAAAAAAGAGCTATTTTTAATTTTCAAAAACAAAAACTTCAAGATACAATTTTTAAAAGAAGATCAATACGAGAGTTTACAAAACAAAGTATCTCTAAACTTGAATTTGAATCAATAATGGGTGTTGTAAATCAAACAATAAAAAGCGATTGTGATGAGCAAGTTGATATTTATTACACTATAAATAGAGTTGAAGGAATGATTTTAGGTCTTTATAAAAATGGTGAACTGCTTAGAACTGGTGATTTTAACTCAAAAGCAGGATATTTATGCCTAGAGCAAGATTTGGGAAAATCAAGTGCCGTTACTTTTTTCTTAACATCAAAAGCTAAAAACTATCAAGAACTGTATCAAAAAGCTGGAATTATTGGACATAGACTTTATATTGCTTCAAACTATTTAGATATTGGTTGTAGTGGAATAGGGGCTTATTATGATGATGAAGTTTGTGAGTTTATTGAAGAAAATACAATGGTACTATACGCTTTAGCTATTGGAAACTAAAGTTTATCTCTTAATCAAAAGAGATAAACTTGTCACTTGGTTTTCCAATATGAAAACCTTGATAATAATCAATTTCTAACTCATCTAGAATTTCAACTATCTCTTGATTTTCAACAAACTCTGCAATAGTATGTATTTTTAACTCTTTTGCTAAAGTTACAATACTATTTACAAAAGCTCTGTCTTTTTCATCTTTATTTATATTTATAATAAAATCACCATCAATTTTTACATAATCAATTGGGAACTTTTTAATATAGTGGAATGATGAGAATCCAGAACCAAAGTCATCAATGGCAAATTTATAACCATCTGCTTTTAGATTATGTACGAATTTTTCTAATAATGAGAAGTTTTTAACAGTTTCTCTTTCGGTAATTTCAAATACTATTTTTTCCCTTTGGATATCATATTTATTAACAAAACCATTTATTTTATTAATAAAGTCTCCAACAATTAATGATTTTGGAGATAAGTTAATAAATAAAATACCTTCATATTGTGTTCGTTGAATCTCTTTAAAGGCTTTTTCAATAACCATTAAATCCATAGTATTTATAAGTCCTCTTGCTTCTGCAATTTCAATAAATTCAAAAGCTGAAACTATTCTTCCATCTTGATTTATTCTCATTAGTAGTTCATGAATTACTAAATCATTTTTTGAATTAGCTGGTTTTATAGGTTGGAAATATGGATGAATTTCATCATTCTCAATAGCTCTAATTAAAAGAGAAGATTTTTCTTGATTTGTTTTTAAAATATTAGAAACATCATTTTCATTTGGAATTTTAATAGAGTTTTTACCCTCTTCTTTTGCTTGATACATCATTGAATCAGCAATTATAAACATATCTTTTTGCGATAGAGTGTGAGTTGGATAAACACAAATTCCAATAGAAATAGTAATACCAACCCTTGATCCATCTGGTGCAATAAGTTTTTCAGATTCAATTTTTTTTGAGATTCTATTTGCAACAGTTAATGCACCATTTTCATCACATTCAGGAAGAATAATTGTAAATTCATCTCCTCCATATCTTGCAACTATATCTTCATCTCTTTTTTCATCTTCAAGAATATTTGCAACTGTTTGTAAGAATTTATCCCCAAAAGCATGACCAAAATTATCATTAATAGGTTTGAAGTTATCACAATCAATAACCATTAAAGCAAATGGATATTCATGTTTTGCAGCTCTTTTTATTTCATAACTCATCATGTCATTGAAAACTCTTTGATTAAATAAATCAGTTAATGGATCACGTGCTGCGTAATATTCTAAATCTTGAGTATATTTATGAATAGCTTTTACTGAACCTACAAGATTTGCCATAGTTGTTAAAATTGAGTCAATTACAATATATCTAACTGGATCACTTGCAAAAACAGATTGTAAACCAATTCCTACAATTCCTCCAATTTTTGGAGTATCTAAAAATAAAGATTTTGAACGATACTCAATCTCTTCTTCAACTAAGTCATTTAAGCAATTATTTCTATCTGCAACAACATGTTTTATTGTAAAGTCTGTCATCTCTTTGAAATATTCTGACTCTTTTATTGTTTTATTTATATAAGCATCAAAAACCTCTTTTTGATGATCTTTTGGCATTCCTAGCCAGAAAATATCAACTTCAAATTGATCTTCACCAACTCTAAAAATAGTCATTAATGTATAAGTTTCCATGATTTTATTTATTTCTATTAATAAATCACAAATATACTCTCGCCAATCTTTTACCACATCAGAAGTAATAATAAATTTATCTAAAAGTCTTATTTCAAACTCTAATAGTTCTTTATCTACTGCAACTATTTTTAATTTCTCAGCCATTAAATCTACATTTTCAACAATTTCATTAAACTCTTTGAAATATAAATCAATATTTTTTGAGTCAAATGCTTTAAAATCTTGTACAGAATTAATACTTCTAACTTTATCATTAAAAAGAGATAGACTATCAAGTATCTGTCTTGTTGTGTATCTTGTTGATAAAAAAGCAAGAATATAAAATATAGGAATTATTATCAGGAAAAATGCAATATATTGATATTTAGATTCTGTAAAAATTGAATTTAAATTTTGTTTTACTTCTAGTGCTCCAAGAACGTCACCTGCTTGAACATTTACGTGACAAGCTTTACAATCATTTGTAGCTTTTAAAGGCATAATATTTCTTACGATATTATTTTGAAAATCATCATATTTTTCTATTTTTCCATTTAAAATATCAACAAGGGTTGAATCTTTTGCTTTTTCATCAATATCTCCAAAAAGTTGTCTTACTTTATCTCCTCGGTAAATATTAATTTCATAATTACTACTTTCAAAGTTTTTTTCTAAAGATTTTGTAAATAGTTTCACATCATCTTTGCTCCATCCTTTTCTCATTACTTGATACATTGAAGAAAAAACTTGATTTGATATTGCATCTGAATGTTTTAAAGCTTCCTGTTTTGTGAGGGTTGTATGTAGATAAGTACTAAAAATAAAACAGATTAGGAAAATTAATGTTACTAATATTATCTGTCTTGAAAAGATGTAATTTTTGAAAGTCTTTTTCATATTTTGGGTCCTAAAAAAGTTAATTCCAAAATATTAGCGAAAAAAAGTTGATTTAGATGTATAAATTGTAATTAAATATTATTAATTTAAAAGAAAGCTTGAAAAATAGGGAGAGAATAATTATTATTTAATAAAAATGGGAATTAAACCCATCTTTATTAATCTTGTGGAGTATTAACCATCCAAATTGAAAAAATATCTAAATAGTTCCAAAAAGATTGTTTTAAATCATCTGGCATTTCAATTGGTTCTAGAACTTTGATATAAGATTCAAGCCAAATCATTCTAGCTTCTGAAGTAATTTTAAAAGCAGCATGACGTCCTGCCATCATTGGAGCACCTCTACTTTGATTAAAATAATCAGGTCCTCCACAAATTTGAATGAAGAAATCAGCAGAGTGTTTTTTTGCCATTTCAAATCCTTCATCAGTTGGAGGAAATAGTCCTTTGATATTACTAACTCTTAGTAAATCGTAGTGGTCTGAGATTATCTTTCTCATTTTTTCTTCACCTAAAAATTTTAAAACTTCAGGTACTGGTTTTACAACAGGAGGTCTTTCTCCTATTTGTGCTTGAGTTATAGTAAATTGCATTTTTATTAACCTTTAAAAAATAGTAGTTTATTGCATAATTGCATTTGTATAATACAATATATTTAATTTTAAAGAGTTTTTAGAATGAAAAAAAGTTTACTATGTTAGAATGCCAAAACTAAAAGGGTAGAATTTTATGGACAAAAATATTGATGATATAGTAGAGTGTTATAATTGTGGTTTATTTATAAAAAAACACCAAGAAATAACTACTACACAAAGATGTCCTAGATGCAATAGTAAAATAAAAGCTGAAAAAAAACACAGCAATGACTCTTTATATTATTCTATTTCTGCACTTTTATTATTTGGACTTTTAAATATTTATCCAATTATTACATTAAATATAAATGAAAATGAATTAAGAGCTACTTTAATTGGAACTGTTTTGATTTTATTTGAAGAAAATTTCTTTTTTGTGGCACTTATAGTTTTTTTTACAATTATCCTAGCTCCCATTTTAAACTCTTTAGTAATAATATTTGCTTTTATTCAAGATAAGACTAATATAAGACTTTTTACAGATACTTTACTTCATGATAGTTTTCATTTTTTTAGACATTGGGGATTTATTGAAGTATTTATTATAAGTGTGATTGTTACATATATAAAACTAATTGGAATGGTTAATTCAACAAAATTTGATGTAGGTTTTTATGTTATGTTGGCTTATATTTTCTGTTTTTATATGTCAAATAGAAAATTTGAGGGTAAAAGTGTATTTGATGAGGAATAAATGGTTTTAATATCTTGTAAAAACTGCCACAAAATGTATGAAAGAGAAAACTTTGATAATTTCGTATGTACAAGATGTAATCATATTGTACGAAAACGAATAAAAGACTCTTTACAAGTTTCCCTTGCCCTTACAATTTGTGCAATATTGTTATATATTCCAGCTATGCTTTATCCTATAATGGAAGTTACAAGACTTGGCGTAAAAATTGAAAGCACTATTTTAGAAGGTGTTATTAGTTTTTTAGGACAAGGAAGTTATTTCATTGCAATTGTAGTATTCACTGCAAGTGTGATAATCCCCATGGTAAAGTTAGCGGGTTTACTTTTTATTTTTATTTCCTTAAAAGTAAATGTAAAAATGCATAACAATAGAAAAATATTAATATTTAAATTTGTAGAAGCCATTGGAAAATGGTCAATGATTGATATTTATGTGGTTGCACTTTTGGCTTCAATAGTTCAACTTGATGAGATTTTTAACATAAAAGGAGGAATTGCTGCAACCTCTTTTGCTTTAATGGTAATATTAACAATGATAGCAGCAAATAGATTTGATACAAGGATTATTTGGGATGAGTAAAAAATTAATAGAACAAGATATAAAACAAGAAGTTTATGAACCTAAAATAGAAGATAAAAAATCAATTTCATTTATTTGGGTTTTACCTTTAATAATTTTGGGAATTTTAGGTTGGATTGCCTATGAATCTTATATGAAAAAAGGTACAAATATTACAGTTGTATTTAAAAGTGCAGAGGGACTAAAAGAGGGTGTTACTCCTTTAGAATACAAAGGTTTACAACTTGGAAAAGTTACAAAAATTAGTATTCATGAAGATTTAAAAAGTGTAAAAGTAAATTTTTTAATTGATAATGAAGTAGCAAAATATGTAGCAAGTGAAAGTTCTCAATTTTGGATAAAAAAACCAACTATTTCATTGACTAAAATATCAGGATTAAATACTTTAATTAGTGGATATAAAATTGAGTTGTCACCAATTTTTAAAACTCAAAAAGAGTTTCAAGAGGGAAAACCTAAATACTTTTTTGAAGGCTTAGATACCCAACCAAATGATGAGTTTGAAAATGATGGATATTATGTCTCTTTAATTGCAAATGATAAAGATAATGTGGAAGTTGGAACGCCAATTTTTTATAATAATTTTCAAATAGGTGAGATTATTGCAAAAGAGTTTGTATATGAAAAAGTATATTTCACAGCATATATTTATGATAAATTTAACTATTTAGTAAATAAAAGTTCAAAGTTTTTTATGAATGAAGCTCTAAAAGTTACTTATGGAGCAAGTGGATTAAATATTGAATTAGGTTCTTTATATTCCGCATTAGTTGGTGGAATTACAGTTATTACATCAAATAAAGAAGATGAAAAAATTATAAGAGATGAACCATATATTTTGTATGCAAAAAAAGATGATTTGAAAAATAAAGAGTACTTTAGTATAAATTTTATTGATGTAAATGGAATAGAAGAGAATACTCCTATTATTTATAAGGGTATAGAAATAGGAAAAATCACAGAAGTAAAACTAAATAAAGATGGTTTAAATACAAAAGCATTTATATATGAAGAGTATAAATATCTATTAACAAATAAAACTAAGTTTTTTGTTGAAGAGCCAGTTATTTCATTTGATGGAGTTAAAAACTTAGGGAATATCGTAAAAGGAAATTTTGTATCTTTAGAGTATAGAAAAGGTGATTTCCAAAATAATTTTAAAGCAATAAATAAAAAAGATATAAATAAAAGCAATTCAAATATAAAAATAGACCTTCTAAGTGAGAATTTAAACTCAATTAGCACTAAATCAAAAGTTTATTATAAAAATATTGAGATAGGAAAAGTTGATAGTTATGTCTTAACTGAGGATTTGAAAAATGTAAAAATCTCTCTTTTAATAGATGAAAAATATAAAGATTTAATAAATGACAATAATCTTTATTATGATATGAGTTCAAAACTCTTCGAGATGAAAAATCTAAATCTGAATATTAATTATTCAGGAGTTGAACCTATGTTAAATGGTGCAATTGCGCTAGTTGCAGACAAAAAAGAGGGTGCAAAACTTTCAAATAAAGAGTTTAAACTTTATAGTTCATTTAAAGATGTAGAAAAATTAAAAAGAGCATCAAGTAATGGTTTTACAATAGATGCTGATTTTAATAATGATTTTGAAATAAAACCTGATATGGCGATTATGTATAAAAATCAAGAGATAGGTTTTATCAAAGATATAAAATTTGATGATAAAAAATCAAAGGTATCTTTATTTATCTATAGTGATTTTAGAAAATATATCACAACAAAAAGTAGATTCTATAAAAAAGGTGTTGTAAATTTAAAAGCAAGTCTTAGTGGAATTTTATTTGAAGTTGATAATTTCTCTTCACTTTTAAATGGTTCAATTACCCTTGATATAGATTCAAATATAGAGTATGATAAACCGAGAATCTTTGCTTCTGAAGATGAGATGAGAAACTCAACAAATAGCATTACAATTGTTTTTAATGATGTGGAAGGTTTACAAGAAAACTTCTCACAACTTACTTACAAAGGTGTAAATGTTGGGAAAGTTACAAAAGTAAAATTAAATGAAAAACAACAAGTAGAAGTAAAAGCTTTGATTTATAACGATTTTGCTTCAATTGCAAAAGAGGGAACTCTATTTTATTTAAAAAAACCTAGAATCTCATTTCAAGAGATTGCAAATGCTGGTTCAACTGTAATGGCTGTAAATATTGGAGTTATTAAAAGTGATAACCCTACACCTCAAACAAAATTTGAAGGTTTAGAAAATCAACCTTCAGTTGAAAACTCACATTTTGGAACAGTATTTAAAGTAGAAGATCCAACAGCTTCAAGTGTAAATGTGGATTCACCTGTTTATTATAAAAATGTACAAATAGGAAAAGTAAGTAAAATTGATTTAAGTGAAGATGGCTCTAAAGTTGTAGTTGATTGTTTGATATATGATAAATATAAAAAATTAATTAGAAAAAATTCAGAGTTTTATGACATAAGTGGTTTTGAAATGAAATTCTCTATTTTCTCTGGTTCAAAAGTTGAATCAAATACTTTTACGAGTCTTTTAAAAGGTGGATTAGTAGTTGTTACTCCTTATGAATATGGAGAAATTGCAAATCCAAAAGATAAATTTGCATTAGTAAAAACATTAAGAGATGATTGGAAGAGTATTAGTCCTAGTATTAAGTAGGAAAAATTTAAGTATTACTTAGAGTTTTAAACTTTATATTTTGGGGATAGTTAAGGTTTTTATAGGGATTAAAGGAGAGAGTTAGATGAAAGAAATATATTTAATAATAAGAAAAAAAAATGGCAAATGATAGATTATTAACATTTGAAGATATATTTGATGGACGATTTTTAAGAATACCTGACTATCAAAGAGGTTATGCTTGGGAAGAAAATCAATTAAAGGATTTTTGGGAAGATTTAGAAAATCTAGAAGAAGAACATAGCCATTATACAGGAGTTTTAACATTAGAAAAAGTTACAAAACAGAAAAAAGATGAAAATCCAGATTGGATAAGGGATTATGGTGCTTATGATTCAGATAAATCTTTTTATGTGGTTGATGGGCAACAAAGAATTACAACAAGTATAATTCTTTTAAATGAAATACTTCTTAATTGTGGTAAAAATTCTAATTCATTTTGTGGAGAATTTATAACTGACTTAGTATCAAAATATATAGGAAAGAAGAAACCAAATTATTTTATATATTATTTTGGTTATACAGTGGATAATCCAAGTTATGAATTTTTAAAAACAAAAATATTTGGGGATAAATCGGCTTCAAATGAGAAAGAAGAAACCCTTTATACTGTAAATTTAGGAAAAGCAAAAATTTTTTTTGAAAATAAGATAAAAAATCTAAAAATTAATGAACTTGAAACGGTATTTAAAAAATTGACTAAACAATTTAAATTTAATGTTTATGAAATAGCTGATGATTTGGATGTATTTGTAGCATTTGAAACTATGAATAATAGGGGTAAAAAATTATCAAATTTAGAGTTACTGAAAAACAGATTAATCTATCTTTCTACAAAATTCAATGATGATATTGGAGATAAAAATAGATTAAGAACTGATATAAATATGTGTTGGAAAACAATTTATGAATATTTAGGTAAAAATAAAAACAATATTTTACCAGATGATGTATTTTTAAAAAATCATTGGATAATGTATCATGATTATAGTAGAGAAAAAGGAAACGATTATATTGAAGATTTATTAAAAGAAAGATACATAGCAAAAAGAATAACTGTGAAAGATATAATTAATCCTTTGACTATAGAAGAAATTAACAAATATATATTAAGTTTAAAAGAAAGTGTCGAACATTGGTATTATTTACACAATCCAGAACAAGCACCTTATGATGATAAAATAAAAATCTTATTAGATAAACTATATCGATTGAATTATGGGGCATTTACTCCACTTTTAATGGCAATTTTTAGTAGAGAAGATAATAATTATGATATAGATGAAGTTTACGAATTATTAAAATTGATGGAAAAGTATATATTTTTAATTTTTAAAATTTCTCAAAGAAGATCAAATACAGGAGATAGTTCATTTTATGGCTATGCAAGACAATATTATAAAAATGAGTTATCTGTAATTGATATTATTGGAATAGAATATAAAGAAAATGACAAAGATTGGTATGGAATTAATGGATGGCTTACAAAATATTTTAAATTAAAATCTTTCTATGAATATTTAGCAGACAAATTTGAAAATAGGGAAGGATATTATAGCTGGAATGGATTATCGTATTTTTTATTTGAATATGAATTATGTTTTAAAGATAAAGCAAAAAATCATACACAGGAAATTAACTGGAAATCTTATTTAGATTCAAAAGAGAATCATATAACTATTGAACATATTTTTCCACAAACTCCAAGTGAAAAATGTTGGATAGATGAGTTAACTGGATTAACAGACAAAGAGAAAAAATCTATAATAAATTCTCTAGGAAATTTAGTACCTTTAAGTAGAGCTAAAAATTCTAAATTCCAAAATCACTGTTTTGATATAAAAAAGAATGGAAAAAATGAGGAGGATTTTATTGCATATAAAAATGGTTCATACTCTGAACGAGAAATTTATGATAATTATGAAAATAATTGGGGAGTAAAAGAAATAGAGGATAGAGGGTTGAAACTTTTGAATTTTATGGCTGAACATTGGGATATTGAAGAATTAAAAGAAAGAAAAAAACAAAAAGAATTTTTATTTATATAAGTTTATTAAAAATAGAATGAATTATGGAATTAAAAATATTCAAATACCTAAGAAATAAATCGATTAACTCCTTTAACCACACCAATTATGGTATGATTATCTAAGATAATCGCACCACAAAAGGAAAAATCTATGAAAAAATGGATTTGGCAACAAGAAAACTATCCCAATTTTACTTATGATTCTAAAAAACTTGAAGTATTAATTCAAAAAGTATCTATAGAACAAGGATATTTAATCGCCCTTACTCAAACTATGGATAATAAAACTATTATTCAAAGACAAATTGAAGCTCTTGAAAATGAGGCTATTGGTACATCTGCAATTGAAGGTAAAATATTAAATCGTGATAGTGTAAAAGCTTCAATTGCCAAAAAACTTGGATTTAGAGATATAGATTATAACAAAATTGATAATTCTATTGAATATTTAATTGCTGTATTAATTGATGCAAATACAAACTATAATGAAGATTTAACATTGGATAGACTTTTTGCTTGGCATGGGGCAATTTTTCCAAAAGGGTATGATAAATTTAATCCAATAAATGTGGCAACATTTAGAGGTGAAGAAACCATGCAAGTAATTGGTGGTTATGTTGGAAATGAAGTTGTTTATTATGAAGCACCTCCTAGAGTTAATCTTGAAAATGAAATGCAAAGTTTTCTAAATTGGTTTAATAATACAAATGATAGTTTAATAAAAGCTTGTATAGCGCATCTTTGGTTTGTAATTATTCATCCATTTGATGATGGTAATGGAAGAATCTCAAGAGCAATTACAGATTTAGTTTTATCAAAAATAGAAAACTCAACAATCTCGAGACTTTATTCAATGTCAAATGCTATAAATGATGATAGAAAAGCTTATTACAAAGCACTAGAGCATACAACAGGGTATGTCAAAAAAGAAGATAATTTTCTTGATATTACATATTGGTGTGAGTGGTTTTTACAAACATTATATAATGCTTTAATCGATACAAAAATGAAACTAAATTTTATAGTTTTTAAAACTAAGTTTTGGGATAAATATAGAGATAGAAATCTCAATACACGACAAACAAAAGTTTTAAACTTTATCCTTGATATTGGAATTGATAATTTCAAAGGAAAATTAAGTAAGAAAAAATATATGAGTATTTCAGATAGTTCTTCATCAACAGCTTCAAGGGATATAACTGAACTTTTAGAAATAGGCTGTATCAAACAAATTGAAGGCTTGGCTGGAAGAAATATAAGCTATGAAATAGTTATATAAAGTAAAAAAGTTTTAAATGCTGGGTTTTTAAAATAGATGGTTTCACTAAACCATGAAATAGTATAATATTCTAAAAATAATAAAGAAGAAAAAATGTTAAACAATAACTTTCTAAGAATTTTGGTTTCAGGTGGAATTGCCACGATTTTGCAAAGAAGTTTAGAGTTAAATCCTATCTCTTTGCAAGGTTTTCTTTTTTTTATGGTAGTTTTTATGACTATTAGTTTTTCTTGGTTTTATCTTTTCCCAAATAAAAAAGCAGATTTAAGTGATGAGGAAAAAGAACTTTTAAAAAAACAAAAAGAGTTAAATAGAAAAATCTATTTGGATTATGGAAAGAAATTTCTTTTAATTATTTTCTCTTTAATGACTTTAAATATTGCAATAAATTTCATTAGTTTTAAACTAGGATTATTTGATGATAGTTTTAAATATAGATTTGATACAAAAAAAGCAATAGCTTTAAATTTACAAAATGAAAAACTAATAAAAGAGTTTCAAATATATGATGAATTTTACTCTTTGTATGAAAAAGAGGGTAAATACTTTTTAGTTGAACAAAAACAAAAAGAGAACAATAAACAGATATTAACTCTTTACTCAAACTTCTTTATTTCTGATATTTTTGATGAGTTAAAAGATGAAGAAAACTTCTTAGATATATTAAATAATATCTCACCAACACTCTATAAAGAACTAACAATTTATGATTTTATTTTAAAACCTTTATGGTTTTCAAATGGTATAAATAACATCTATTGGATGAGCCAAGATATTGAGTTTTTCAAAAGCGAATATGAAAAATATATAAATGAAAAAAAAGCAAAAGAAAAAGAGGAAAAATATAAATCTTTATTAAACAAAGAGTTAGAAAATACAACTGAAATTGAGCTATTTGATACTTTAAAAAATCTATATTCACTGGATGCTTTTACTGAAAATATAAATTATATAATAGATATATTTAATGAACTTGATAAAAGAGATTCTTCAAAAACAAAAGATTTAAATATAGAAGCATATAGATTTGCTTTTATGACATATATTTATGTTTATAAAGAAAAAGAGGTAGTAAATCAAATCTTACAAGAGTATGAAAAAGGTGTGGTTTATAGTTTTAATTTTTGGGATTTACAACCTGATGTAAATATAAAATATTCTCATATTAGATTTGTAAATCTAAAAAATGATGAGGTAACTATTTTTTGGTATAAAAATATAGAAAGTATAGAGAATATAAATAATATGTTAATTGTAAATCAAAAAGATGGCAAAAAAGTAAATCTAGGAACTTTCCAAAAACAAGATGCAGAAAAAATAAAAGCTGGACTATTAACTTTATTAAGAAATATTTATCTAGTTGAAGATATTTATATGAAGTTAAAATAGGGATTTGTAAAATGACTTATATAATAGGTGATGTTCATGGAGAGTTTGATAGTTTACGAATTTTAGCAGATAAACTTCCCAAGGATTCAAAGCTCATTTTTGTTGGAGATTTGGTTGATAGGGGAAGAAAATCAAAGGAAGTTATAGATTTTGTAAAAAGTAATAATCACTTATGTCTTCTTGGAAATCATGAAAAAATGATGATAGAGTATGTTACAGAATTTAAACAAACTTATCCAAAGCTTCCTTCTATGGTTTATTATCACAGATGGATACACAACGGAGGCAAACAAACACTTCTATCTTATGAAGTTATCAAAGTAGATAAAAGTGATGGGAAGTTAGTTTGTATTGAAGATGAAGAGAAATTTCAAAAACTTTTAGATGATGTTTTATGGCTTGAAACTTTTCCTTTATATTTAGAATTAAAAGCTTCAAAGAATGATAAACCAATAGTTGTATCCCACGCTTCAATGGCAAATGTTTGGCATCTAAAAGATGAAAAAGAAGATGTTTTTGAAGAGTATGCTTTATGGAATAGAAAAGAGCCCAAAGAGGATGTTCCAATTTTTAATATTTTTGGACATACAATCCAAAAAGAGGTTGATTTAACAAAACATTTTATAGATGTTGATACTGGATGTTGTTATGCAAAAGAGGGTTATGGAAAACTTAGCGCTTATTGTGTGGAGTTAAATGAGGTTATTTCTACATAAAATAAGAGGTTAAATTCTCTTATTTTAATAGATTCATTTCTTTGATAAATTTCTCTTTATCTTCTTTAAAAGCCAAAATACATTCCTGACAAATACAAGCTTTCATCTGTAACTCTTGAGGAATTAAAGCCCTTAAATCTTTTGGAACAGCAATGCTATTACACCAACAATTATTGTTGGGAATATGTGCCTCACATAAGTTCTCTTTTTTACAAAAAGGACAAAGTTTTGGGTTTATTGAAGAGGCACATTTACTCATTTAATATAATTGCTTTTTTTATCAACAGTATCTAACTCTTGCCCAATCTCTTGGTATCTTTTGAAATAATATTTTACAAATGAGTTTATAGTTTCATCATTTGGCATAAAATATTTTTCAGTTTTTGTGGCATAGTTATTTAAAAATGCAGTTGCGTCTTTTTTATCAAGGTAATGTTTTGCTAAAGCTGTGTAATTTTTTATATACCAAGCTTTTAACGCTTCATATTTTTCATCACTTAAATCAATAGATAATTTTTTGTTTTCATTATCCCAAGCTAAAACAGCCGTGTCAAATAGTCCATTTAAGTGAATTAATCCCTCACAATAATATGGTTGAACTTCATCAACTTCCATCCATCCAATTAATCCAACACTTCTTTTTACAAGGTCAATTAAAACTTGTGATTTTAAGTGAAGTTCATCTGTGTTTTGGTCTAAAAAGTATGAAATTAATCCACCAGTTGTTGCTTTGAACTCTTCTATATTTTTGAAGTTTCCAGTTTTATTCATTACTGATTCTGTTTCGTCATCACACCATAAAATATGTCCATATTCATGTCCCACTGTGCTAATGTCATAAACTTGATGCCAAGATGCAGTTTCATTAAAAAGGAATGTTCTATCTTTTGTTAAGATATCTTGTCCAAAGATTTCAGAGCTTAGTTTTAAAAATGGTTTAGCTCGGCTTGTTTGTAAAATCTCATCTGAAAATGCAAAGATTTTTTTACCTTCTTCTAAAGATACTATTTCATCATTTGGAACAACTTGAGCTGAAAACATACCATTAAATTCTGCTCCAAAAAATAGCGCTGGTCGTCCCACATAAAGTTGCACTTTATCCAGTGATTTTAAAGAGAAATCATAAGTTTTTTTGTATGTTTCATTTGGCTCAAAACTATTAAAGATTTTTGCAAAAGCTGATTTTATTTTATTTACTCTATGGTCATTTTGTGCAAATTTAGGATTTGTAAGTCTAATATCCCATTCAAGTGCAACAGCTTTTCTAAAGTGATCTTCATAATATTCAAGTGGATGTCCAATTTGAATTGGCGTTTTTATTTTCATCCAAGCTCTATCTACATCTGCCCATTTTGAAACAAGTTCATTTGTTCTATCTTCACTAAAAGCTTTGATAAGTGCTTGAATATATAAAATATAATCCCATTTTTGATTATAGATTTCATCTTCAAGTTCGATTAATTTATCAGCAAACTCTTCTAAAGCATCAACAACCTCAGTTGTCTCTTTTTTGAAAGCTTTTATGTATGCTTTTGAAGTGTATTTATTTCCATCTTTTATAAGTGCAGAGTAACATCTATCAGCTATTTGAGCGTTATGTCCAAGGTCTAGAAGTTTTTCATCTTCTAAATATTTCATAACTTTCTCTTCTTTTCCATCAAACTTAGCCATTAAATCTTTATTTACACCATTTATAATATGTGCTGTCCAAGTAGTTTGCCATGCAGTCATTTGAAGACCAACATTATAAACACCTAGAAAAATTTCTTGATAAAATGGAGTCAAAAGATTGTTTTGTACTATTAAATCTATTAATTTTGTATGTTTTTCGTGCCAATACTCTTTTACAAAATCATAAGCTTTTTCTTGAAGTTCAATAATCTCAAGCTCAGTTTTTTCAAGTTTTTTTAGAACTTGAACCAAAGAATCATCCCTTAAATTCACAAGTCTAGTAACAAGTGCAAATCTTAAATCACTACCCATTTCAAGGTTTAGAGATTTTGCAAAATCATCTATGAGTCCTAGTTTATCAAACTCTTCATTTTCAAGAAAAGCTATTAATTTATTAGTTTGTGTTTTTTCATCATTTAAAAAATCATATATTTTTTGTAAGTCGTTTAAAAATTGTTCTTTGTTCATATATAAATCCTCATTTTTTTTGTAAGTGGTTATTTTATCGAATAATACTCATAGATACAATTAATATTAGCCTACATTTGAAAAATATTTATAAAGAAAAAGAACTTGTTGAAAACCTAATTTAGTCAAGAGGCTAAATAATATATCTCACCTCAAAAATAATACATTAGAAATCAAACATGAAATTTTTTTCAACGGACAAATATTTGATATTCAAAAATATAATAATCAATATTCTAATTTTGAACTAAGAATCACTAAATTTTTTTATGATAGATTTTTAATTTGTGATGAAACTGTATATCATTTTGAACTATTTTCAAGATTTGGAAAATAAAATATTTGCAGTAAATAAGATGAATATATCTATAACTAATTTGCTAAAAGGTATATAAAATACTCAAACAGAAAGAAAAGCAAGAACTAAAAAGATTAGAACTTTGTGTTTTTAAATAATTTTTTTGAAAAAATGTTGGTATTGCATATATTGGCTATAACTAATCTTTTATTTTTAGAAGAAGACTTCAGAATCATAATCTTTATTAAAAAATAATCAAATGAATGTAATGAAAATAGAGTTTAAAATACTAATTAAATATAGTTTTTATAAAGATTGTAAAATTCATATAAAATAGTATTTATATATAATTCTAAAAATTTATAAAAAAAGGACTTAAATGCTAGATAAACTATATAAAAATTCAATTGATAATAGACCTTTTGAAGTTAGAAGAGAAAATTTGGTTGATATTTTAGATAATTTTAAAAATATTTTAGAAAAAGAAAAATTGAATAATTTAAATATTTCTGTAGATATTGATGAAATGCAAACAAAAGTAAAAAAATACAATGCTTATGCAAAAATATTAAAAGATGATTCATACGAAATTGTGTTTTGTCCTCATTTACTTACATTAATAGATGGATTAAGTATAGAACTAACAAGTAAATATAAAGAATATTTTTCAGAAATAAATAAAAGCATCTTTTATGATAAAAATAAAAGAGATATACTTCAAAAAAATATTTATCAATATCTTACTAATCATATTTTTTATCATGAACTTTTTCATATTTTAAGAGGACATTTAAAATATGTACAAAACATTAAATCATTAAATATAATTTTAGAATTTGAAGAAAATCATGAAAAAATTGTTGATAATTTATATCTTGAAATAGATGCAGATAAATACGCATCTATTGCTAGTTTATTAGGAAGCTTTGAAATTTTTGAAAATATTAGAAAATTAGGATTTAATATTAATGAAGTTTTCTACATTATATTTATATCTATGAATGAATTATTATATATATTTCATTTATTAAACAAAGAACCAAAGACAAGACAAAGTCATCCTATATTATTTGATAGAACAGTACTCTTTAATCATTATTTCATGGAGATATTAAATGAACCTAAAATAAAAAATATTTTTGAAAAAAACAATGTTAATTATGCTCAAATTGATAGATTGAATATACTTAGTATAGCATTACTTACAAAAAAATATCAAATTGAAGAATTATTTAATTCTAACGATATAATTGAAATTTCACAAAAATATGAAAATTTTTTGAAAGAAATAAAATGGGATTTATATGAAATTGATATTAAACAAGTTAGTTAAAAAATATAATTCTAAATTAATTTGTGATACAATACGTAATACAAATTAAAAGGAGTATTTATGATTTCTGTTCGATTAGATGAAAAGATAGAAAATCAACTCGATTTAATTTCAAACCAAAAGCATATACCAAAAAGTAAAGTAATAAAAGATGCTTTAGTTTATTATTTTGATATGTTAAAAAAAGAGTCTGAACACAAAAGTGCATATGAACTAGGAAGTGAATTTTTTGGAAAATATTCAAGTGGAAGAGATGATTTATCTACAACTTATAAACAAAAAATAAAAGATAAAATAAATGCAAAAAACAATCATTGATAGCGGTCCGTTGATTGCACTTTTTGATAGAAGTGATAAATATCATTCAAAAGTAGTTGAATTTTTAAAATCATATAAAGGTAAACTTATTACTTCTTGGGCTGTTATTACAGAAGTTTCTCATATGCTTGACTTTAACTTACAAGTTCAAATTGATTTTTTAAAATGGTGTGAAGTTGGTGGAATTGAAGTTTATAATATTTCACAAGATGAAATATCAAATATTAGGGTAATGATGGAAAAATATATTGATATTCCTATGGATTTAGCTGATGGAACTTTGATGTATATTGCCAATAAAGAAAAAATTAAAAATATAGTAAGTATCGATAGTGATTTCGATATTTATAGAACTTTGAAAAAACAGAGTTTAAATAATCTACTAAAAAATTAGCACTCTATATAAAAAAGTGCTAATTTTAATAAAAACTTTAGCTTCCTTTTATAAAGTTGTGATAAAATTCTCTTCTAAAATTAAACAAATTATAGGAGAAATGACATGGCAAAACATCAATTTCAAACAGAAGTAGGACAATTATTACATTTAATGACACACTCTTTATATTCAAATAAAGAGATTTTTATAAGAGAGCTTGTATCAAATTCAAGTGATGCAATTGACAAATTAAACTATATGAGATTAACAGATGAGTCTTTAAAAGATGCATACGCAGATTGGAAAGGTGAAATTAACGTTTCTTTTGATGAAGCTGATAAATCTTTAACAATTTCAGATAATGGTATTGGAATGAACGAAGCTGATTTAATAGCTTCAATTGGAACAATCGCAAAATCAGGTACAAAATCATTTGTTGAAGCCTTAACTGGTGATGCAAAAAAAGATTCAAATCTTATTGGTCAATTTGGTGTTGGATTTTACTCAGTATTTATGGTGGCAGATAAAGTAGATGTTATCACTAAAAAAGCTGGAGAAGATGTAGCATATAAATGGTCAAGTGATGGAACTGGTGAATTTGATTTAACAACTGCAATAAAAGAGTCAAATGGAACTGTTATTTACATCAAGTTAAAAGATGAAGAAGTATCAGAGTTTGCATCTAAATATAGAATCAAAAACATTGTTGGAAAATACTCAAACCACATTGCATACCCAATTTTCTTAAACTATAGTGAAGAAGTAACTGAAACTTTAAGTGAAGAAGACAAAAAATCTGGAAAAGAACCTGCAAAAACAACTGAGAGAAAACACGAAAAAATCAATGAAGCAACAGCTTTATGGATGCAACCAAAATCAAAATTAAAAGAAGATGATTATAATCAATTTTATAAATCAATTTCTCATGATTCATCAGAGCCAATGCTTACAATTCACACAAAAACAGAGGGTGTAAACGAATATACAACACTATTCTATATCCCAAAAACTGCACCTATGGATATGTACAGAGCAGATTTCCAAAGTGGTGTTAAACTTTATGTTAAAAGAGTATTTATTACAGATGATGAAAAAGAGTTATTACCAACTTATTTAAGATTTGTAAGAGGTATTATTGATTCTGAAGATTTACCTTTAAATGTTTCAAGAGAGATTTTACAAGAAAATAGAATCCTTGCAAATATCAAACAAGGAAGTGTTAAAAAAATCCTTTCTGAAATCAAAAAACTTTCAAAAGATGAAGAAAAATATGCTGAGTTCGTAGCTGAATATATCAGACCTTTAAAAGAGGGTGTATATCAAGACCACATGAACAAAGAGCTTATTTTAGATTTACTAAGATATAAATCAACAAAAGCAGAAGCTGGAAAATTAACTTCATTAGAAAGCTATAAAGAAAGAGCTGACACTGAACAAAAAGCGATTTATTATATCGTTGGTGAAAATGAAAAAGTATTAAGAAGTTCACCATTATTAGAGTCTTATAACAAAAATAACATCGAAGTTTTAATCTTAGATGATAAAGAAATTGACGAAATCATCACTCCAACTATGGGTGCATATAAAGAGTGGGAATTCAAAGACATCACAGCTTGTGAGCCTCCAAAAGTTGAACAAACAGAAGAAGCAAAAAAAGAAGTTGAAGAGAAATTCCAAGACATTACTAAAAAAATCAAAGATAAATTAGGTGATGCTGTTAAAGATGTAAAAGTAACAAACAGACTAAGTGAATCTCCATCTTGTGTAGTAAAAGATGTGGCAGACGCACAAATGGCTCAAATGATGCAAATGATGAGAGCAATGGGACAAGCAATGCCTGAATCAGCTCCAATTTTAGAAATCAATCCAGAGCATGAAATCGTTAAAAAACTAAATGGTTGTGCAGATGAATCAACAATCGAAGATGTATCTTGGATTTTATTAGACCAAGCGAAACTAAGTGAAGGTATGGAAATTACTGATACTGTAGCGTTTGCGAAAAGATTATCAAGAATCACAGCAAAAGCTCTTTAAAATAAAAGAACTATTTGCACGTATCTTCGGCGTTGCAAATAGTTTTTTTCTCAATCACGTACTTTATGTACGCTCAATCAAAAAAAACTCTTTTCGCCTTGAATCTACATACAACTAGCTCTTTTAAGAAATTAGTAGTATTTTTTCATTATATAATCTTTAGATATTTCATCATCTATATTTTCAAAAAAGATATGCCAAAATTCATTATCAAATTTTTCGTTATTGTAAAAATATTTTAATACATCTGCTTTTAAAATTTGAGATTGACCCCATGCTCCTTTATATGAGATATTTACATTTTCTACTTTATATGTTAGTTTCTTATTTTTTTGGAAGTTTTCATAAGAATTTTTTAAATGATGATGAATATTTAACATATTTTCTTTATTGATTCTAAAAAAACTATTGCATTCATAGAATTCATCATCATTTTCAATATAAAGTGGATAAATCTCTTCCTTTATTGCAAATCTTAAATGAGATGAATAAGTAGATTTATATTTTTTTTTAAGATCATCATATATATGCATAAAAATCCTTTTATATATTTTATTAATGTATTATATCCTCATAAATTAGAAAATGTTATAATCAACAATCAAAGGCAAAAAAATGGAAAAAGAACTACTAAATAAAATTAAAATAGAAAAAGAAAAACTTTTAGAAGATGGTTTTAAAATCATTGGTGTATTTGGTTCTTATGCTAAAAACACTCAAACAAAAGATAGTGATATTGATTTATTATATGATATAGAACCGACTTTTATTCAAAAATATTCTGGTTTTGAAGCCTTCTCAAAACTTAGTGAAATAAAAGAATCTTTACAAAAAGCTCTTAATACAAAAGTTGATATTGCCTCTATTGATAACAATAGTAAGACTTTTCAAAAATATGCTTTAAAAGATGTGATTTATGTCTAGTTCATTTGAAAAACTTGATTTTATAATAGAAAAGATAGAAGATATAGAATCTTTTAAAGCAAGATACAAATCTATTGAAGATTTATTAAATGATGTTATGGGATATGATGCAACACTTATGTCACTACTACAAATTGGTGAAACATTAAATAAATTAAGAGATGAGCCTTTTGCAAATTTACTTCCTATCAAAGGAACTTACGATGTAAGAAATTTTATTGCACATGATTATGAAGGTGTAAATAAAATGATTATAGAAGATATTATTAGAACTCAACTACCAAAATTAAAACAAATTATTTTAAATATAAAAAACTAATGAAACAAATTTTATAAGGACAAAAATGCCCCTAAAAATAAGAGAAGCAATACCAGAAGATTCACAAACTATTTTTGATTTCATTATGGAACTTGCTATTTATGAAAAACTACCAAATGAAGTGAAAACTACAGTTGATGAGACGCGTGAAGCTATTTTTGCACCAAACTCTACGGTTAAGGCTTTGATTTGTGAAGAAGATGGAATTGCTATTGGCTATGCTGTTTATTTTTACAGTTATTCAACTTGGCTTGGGAAAAATGGTATTTATCTTGAGGATTTATATGTTAGTGAAGCAAAAAGAGGAAGAGGTGCTGGAAAGGCTATGCTTAAATATTTGGCACAAAAAGCATTAAGTGAAAATTGTGGGCGATTTGAGTGGTCTTGTTTGGATTGGAATACTCCATCACGAGAGTTTTATGAGAGCTTTGGAGCTCTTGCAAAAACAGAGTGGATTGGTTATAGACTTGAGGGTGAGGCCTTAGAAAAGTTTGCTAATAATTAAATAATATTAATTACATAATTATTTTACAATTACTCACTAAACTGTAGTATACTAAAATAAAAGGTTCCAAAATGGGTATGATTATTGATGCTTTTGATTCATTTTTTAAAACAATAAAAAAACTCTCAAGACCTTATTTCAGCCTTGAAGAAAACGAGTTGAAATTCAAAATCGATTCTGATACTTTTTATATATTCCCAATTACAAACATTGAAACAAAAACAAGATATGACTCTTATGTTTTAGAAGCTTATACTATAAAAGCTGACAATTTACATGTGGAGTATATTCATACAGCCGATGATATTTCTTGGAATGGACAAGCATTATCTTTTTTCAAAGATTTATTAAAAGAGACAATAAAAGCAAAATCTATGGAGTTGTTAGAGCAAAAAGAGTTTGGTCATTATGAATTTATGGTTTACAAAATTGATAACAATTTTACTTTGAATATCATTTATATTTATGAGGTGAATAAAGAGGTTTTTATTGTAGATGCAAAAGGTGATCTTTATGAAAATTTATTGAAAAATTTTGATAAAACTTACGAATATAACTTTGAGAGAAAAGCAATCAATTCAATAGATTTAAATCTTAGTTTAGTAAAAAATAATGCTATGAAAAGTTACTTCGCTCTACAAAGTGGGGATTAAGAAAAACTTCTTATTTCCCAAACACTTGTTTTAATAATGAACTTGTTTGTGCAACTGGATTAGTTCTAATTTCTGCTTCTTTTTGTGCAATCATTGTAAATAATCCCTCAATAGCTTTTGATGTTACAAATTCATCTAAACTCTCTTTTGAATTTCCAGGAATATATGAATCAACTCCAAAACTTTTTGCCATTCCCATTACACTGCTATTTTGAGTTAGGCCACTTGTACTTGATTTAAATACATTATTAACAGAATCATAATAAGTAGCTACTTGATTCTCTTTCATACTCTCTTGAATAATTGGATTTATTGATTTTTTTAGTGATTCAGTTGTATTTGCTCTGAAATATTCTGTTGCTGCATTATTCCCACCTGCTAAGATTTTCTGAGCATCTGTAAGTGACATTTTATCAATTGCAACCATGAAAATTTCTGCTGTTTTTGGAGCTGCTTTTGAAGCTGCTGTATTCATTGAATTTATTAAATCATCAGCCATTTTATCACCACCAGCTTTTCTAATTACAGATTCTGCACTAGATAAATTATTTGGAAGAGGTATTTTTACGGCTTTATTGTTTAAATAACCATTATTACTTCCAAGTTGTGTTGTTGCATAGGTTACTCCAGTTTTTAAAGCTTCTTTTAATCCACTAGAAACCGTTGCATTATCAAGATTGTTGTTTGTAGTAGTTTGTGTTGATGTATTAGTTAATTGTTGTGTAGTATCAAGTACACTTTTTGTGATACTTCCTAAGTCTAAAGCAAATGTAAGTGTTGCACTAAATAGCAATGATGAAACGATAAGTGATTTTTTCATGAATTTTCCTAATATGTTTTGTAATTTTTAGATTTACATTATATAATAGAGTTAATGCAATAATTGTGAAAAAGGATTCAAGATAGAACTAATTAACGAAATCTCTAATTTTATTTATAGTTTCAAAAATAAAATAATAGAAGCACCACAAATCGCCACAGAATATGAAGGGCAAATATCTTCTTTTGCAAATGAATTAAGAAAGTTAGAGTTAGATAAAGAGTGTGAAGAGAATTTTTTAATAATTCTTGGATATTCATATAGACTTGAAGATGTTACTCAAAGACTATTTTTTACTTTTTCAGAAGCTGTTTATGCTATTGATTTAGATAAATTAATGAGAAATGAAGACTCATTAAAATTAAACTCGATTGTTTATATTTTGGTTTTAGAAACAATTATAAAAGAGTATAAAACTAAAGAAGTAAATATTGAACAAAAACAAAAAGCTTTGGAAGTTTATAAAAAAATAGAAGAGCGAAAAGCAGCAGAAAACAAAAAGTATCATATGTATCAATACTAAATAGGAATAAGCAATGAAAATAAGATTGAATTGTGACATGGGTGAGAGTTTCGGTATTTGGAAAATGGGAAATGATGAAGAGATTATGCCTTATATTGATATGGCAAACTTAGCTTGTGGTTTCCATGCAAGTGACGCTGTTAATATGAGTAGAAGCGTAATCTTAGCTAAAAAATACAGCGTATCTATTGGAGCTCATCCTTCATATAACGATTTATTAGGTTTTGGAAGAAGAACAATGTTATGTTCACTAGAAGAGATAAAATCTATTATTTTATATCAACTAGGAGCTTTAAATGCCTTTTGTAGAGCAAATGGTATGGCTATCTCTTATGTGAAACCTCATGGTGCTTTATACAATGATATGATGAGAGATGAGAACATTTTCAAAGCTATATTAAATGCAATTTCATCTTTTAATAAAAATATTAAACTTATGGTTTTATCAGGTCCAAAAAATGAAGAGTATGAATACACTGCAAAACTTTATGATATAAAATTACTTTTTGAAGTATTCGCAGATAGAAACTACAATGATGATGGAACTTTAGTTTCAAGAATGGAAGAGAATTCTATTATTCATGAGGATTTAGATGTAATAACTAGGGTTCTGAATCTAAAAGAGAGAAGTTATGTTACAAGTATAAATGGACATAAAATTTTTCTAAAAAGTGATTCTATTTGTGTTCATGGTGATAGTGAAAAAGCCCTTGATTTCATAAGATTAGTGAGAAAAACTCTTCTTTGATGAGGTTTAGCATTGCTAGTGTTGATTCCTTAATCATATATTTTGGTGATACAATAAATGAAGAAACTTCTTTAAAAGTAAAAAAAGCCTACAAATCTCTAAAAGCTCTTAATCTTGTGGGTTTAATTGAGATTATTCCCTCTTACTCTTCTATTTTTATCTCTTTTGATATTTTTAAATATGATTATGAAAGCTTGAAAAACTTACTCGAAAACTCTATTAATCTAAATATCAAAGAAAATCTTGAAGAAAAGATTATTTATATTGATGTTTATTATGGTTTAGAAGTTGGCATGGATTTAGAAAAAATAAGCCTTGAAAAGAAACTTAGTATTGAAGAGATTATCCAAATCCACTCTTTTAAAATATATGATATTTATGCAATAGGATTTTTACCAGCATTTGCATATCTTGCAAGTGTAGATGAAAGAATTGCAACACCAAGACTTAATACTCCCCGAAATCAAATACCAAAAGGAAGTGTTGCAATTGCTGATACTCAAACAGCTGTTTATCCTCAAAACTCACCTGGTGGTTGGAATATTATTGGAAAAACAGCTTTTGAATTATTTGATAAAAAATTAGAAAATTTATCAATTTTTGAAGTTGGAAATAGAGTAAAATTTAATCCAATTTCAAAAGAGGAGTTTTTATCTCAAGGTGGAATTTTATGAGTTTAGAATTAATAAATAATCCTTTTTTTGTAACTCTTCAAGACCTTGGAAGATTTTCTTATGCCCATATTGGAGTTTCAAACTCAGGTGTTATGGATGAATATGCTTATTTTATGGCTAATAAATTATTATTAAATTCTCTTGATTCAAATATCCTAGAAATAGGGTGCTCAAATGTTATTTTCAAAGTAAATAAAAATACAAAAATATCAATAACTGGTGCATTTTGTGAGTTTTTTATTAATGATGAACAAAAAGAAAACTGGCAAAGTTTTGAAGTTAAAAAAAATGACATTATAAAAATTGGAAAAATTTTAAGTGGAAATTGGCTTTATCTTGCCGTAAGTGGCGGTTTTTTAATAGAAAAAGAGTTTGGAAGTAATAGCACAACTACAAAAGAGAATTTAGGTGGAATTGATGGAACTAGATTAAAAAAAGCAGATATTTTACCCTTTAAAAAAAGTAAAAAATCCAATAAAACATTTTTAAAAAAAGAGCTAATTCCAAAATACGAAGATGAAATAATTTTAAGAGTTCTTCTTTCTTATCAATATGAAAACTTCTCAAAACAAGAGATAAAAAAGTTTTTCTCATCAACTTATATGGTTACTAAGGACTTTAATAGAATGGGCTGTAAGTTACAAGGAAATCCAATAAAATGTGATGTAAATGGGATTATATCAGAGGGAATTGCTTTTGGTTCTATTCAAATTCCCTCTGATGGACAACCAATAGTTTTATTAAAAGAGAGGCAAACACTTGGTGGTTACCCTAAAATTGGAACAGTTCTAAATATTGATTGTTTTAAGCTTTCTCAAGCTAAAGTAAATACAAAAATAAGATTTCAAGAGATTTCATATAATGAAGCTCTTGAAAAAACAAGAGAATTTTATTCTTCTTGCTCTTTGCTTAATAATCTTTCAAAAATCTCTTTAGATTCTTGATTTGTTTTGTATGAAGAGATTTTGAATTTATATTTTGCTTTTATAAAAAGTCCTGAATTACTTTTTAGTGTAGTATTTGATAAAATATGTTCTAGATTTAAAATAGAGTTTATAACTTCTTTTTTATTTTCATTTGAATCAATGATAAAAACTAAAAATTTATTTTCATAATATCTAACTATTTTAAAATCCAAATCTTCATCTTTTAGTTTTTGTTTAATAAATTTTGTTGCGAAAATAAGTAGATTATTGGATAATAGTTCACCATACTCTTTTTGAATATAAGTATAATCAACAACATCAATTAAAACACAAATACCATTTTGTTGAAACGAAGCTTCAGTATTTAAAAACTTATTATAAACCCATTTTTTATTAAAAGTACTTGTAAGGTCATCTAAAAATAATTTACCATTTAAAGATTTAACCTCATTTTCTAACTCAAGCATTTTTTTATAAATTTCACCCAATGTCTCTACATCTTTATTTATTATTGCATTTTTGGCATTTTGGGTATTTTCTTTTAAAGCTGTTGCACTTGATACAATTAAATTCATATAGTTTTCTATTGTTTGTAAATCTTCTAAAATTATGCTATTTAGTTCTTTTTTAAAATCTTCATCATCTAAATTTATTTCTAACTCTTTTGCATGATAGTTAAACTTATTAAAATAAGTAGAAGGAAGTATTATCTCATTATTTAAAAGTTCATTTATAGTTAAGTTGGTTATTTTTTTTAGTTCTTGTTTCAATTTATTTCTCCAAAAAGTTCTTGAATACTCATAGGTTTTGCAATATGGTAACCTTGAGAATAGTCAATTTCTACATTTTTTACATATCTTAAAATTTTTAAGTTACTAACAAATTCAGCAACAATTTTTATATTTTGTTGTTTTGAAAACAAAACAATACTTTTTATTAGATTTAAATAAATATCTTCATCTATTTTTTTTATCAACGAACCATCAATTTTTATATAGTCAATATTTAAATTTAATATATTTTCATAGTTAGAAAATCCAGTTCCAAAGTCATCAATTGCAATTTTTACACCAAACTTTTTTATAGTATTTATAAAATCATTTACGAGATCATAATTAGAAACTTTTTCACTTTCTAATATCTCTAAAGTAAGATATTGACCAACATTATTATTTTTTATTTTATCTATCAAAATTTTTTTTATATGAGGGTTTAAGATGTCTGTATAATCAAGATTTATACTTACATGAATTTTATGTTTTAAAATATAGATAATAATTTTATCAATCATAGTTTCCATAAGTTTGTTGTAAAGTCTACATTTTTTTGCTTTATGGATAAAAACATTAGGCATTAAAATTTGCCCATTTTTATCAAATATTCTCATTAATGCTTCATATTTAACAACTTTATCAGTTGTATTATCCATAATTGCTTGAAAATAGGGTTCTACTAAATTATTATCAACATTATAATTTAAAATATCAAGAAGATTTTCGTTTACTGATTCATTTTTAAATAAGAAAGAATCATAATACATGTAATGTAAAAAGTTTATTTTTGCATTATATAGAGCTTTTTCTGCATAGATTTTTAAATATTTATCATCACTTTTTGCACATCCAATTGTCACATCAATGTTTATTGTAGAGTGATTTTTTATAAGTCTGAAATTTTTAGATACGATATTTTCATAAATAAGATTTTTAATATTCTTAATTTCTTCAATGTTTAGATTATCATATATTAAAATTTCAAATACATCAGCATGGGTATTTCTGATTTTTACACAGATATTTCGTTGAAGTTCTTTTTTTATTAACTCTTTAGTTTTATTTTTTAGAATATGTTTAAGTTGTTTTATTATGAAGTCACCATTTTTAAAATCATAAATAGCATTCAAATCTTTCATATATAATATATCAATTAAAAATAGAGTTTTAATATGATCTTTCTTAAAAAATGAAGCTACAAAATTCCCAAATAACAACATATAACCCTTTATATACTTAAATCGTATATCAATTATATACCATTTAACTTTAATAAATATGAAAAAAAATTTTATAAATTTGAAATAGTATATTTTATTACAGAATAGTTACTAAAATTTTAGATTTAATATAACTTTAGGTAAAATCGGCGCATTTTATAAATAGGATTATATAAAAATGAAAAAAATAAATATAAAAGATTTAGAACTAGATATTGATATTACATATATTTTAAATTTGTACGCTTCAAAAACTCCAATTATTATTGATGTAGATGGAAATATCTATACAAAACTTGAAGAAGTGGAAAAAAAAGCTGTAATTTATAAAAATATGCAACTAACACAATTATCTTCAATGTTGGATGCTAAAGCAATAGCTTCACAACTTTTTGCAGATTATAAACCAAATATCGTTGGAACAATTTGTAAAATAAAACCTGTTTCAAATTGGCAAAATATAATTGATTTAAATAAAGAAAATATGCTTTATTTTGACCACCAAAGTGATGGTGTAGAAATGTTTGAAGATAAAGAGCTTGAAGATTACGGTTGGAATGCAAGTGCTTTGGAAATTAACTATAGAGAAATTAGTGAATTTATAGAAGAATCTTGTGATGGAGTTTTACTTTGTTATGATAATGAGATCCAATTTAGTGGTTTTGTAATTGTAGATGACGTTAATGATGTTAAACAAAAACTTAAAGAGTACATTATAAATAAAGCAAAAGAGAATATAAAAGAGCAATTAATTGATATTGAAGATGATGATGTAATTGAATCTTTAGAATTTTTTGGAGTAAAGGCGTAAATATATGGAAGACATAATTAAGGACTGGGGTTATTTAGCTCTATTTTTATACTCATTTGGTGGGGGATTTGTAGGTCTTGTCGTTGCAGGAGTTTTATCATATTCAGGAGATTTAAATATTTATATCTCAATTTTAGTTGCAGGTATTTCAAATTTTTTAGGTGACCAGTTTTTGTTTTTTATAGCTAGAAGAAATAAAAATTATGCAAAAGATATGATGAAAAAATATGGTAGAAAAATAGCACTTGCCCATCTTATGATGAGAAAATATGGTTCTTTTGTAGTTTTTGTGCAAAAATATATTTACGGAATAAAAACATTAGTTCCACTTGCAATGGGACTTACAAAATATTCAGCAATGAAGTTTAGTCTATATAATGCAATTGCAACGGTTCTTTGGGCTTGTATAATTGGATATGCAAGTTTTACAGCGGGGGAATATGTATTAAGTTTAGGGGATGATTTTAAATATATTGGATTAGCAATTATTGTAGTGATTTTACTATCAATCTCTTATATTTTTAAGAAAATAGAAAAAAAATAGTAGTTATTTAATAGTACTTTATAGTTTTAGATATAATATATAAAAAACTATAAAGGCCTTCCCATTTTAATCGAAAATTTTTCACAATTAAATCTTCCAAAAGATTTTTTAACAAACTTAGACTCTCTAGGTTACACAAAATTAACAGCAATTCAACAAAAAAGTTTACCTTTAAGTTTAAATAATAGTGATTTAATAGCTCAGGCAAAAACAGGTTCTGGAAAAACAGTAGCTTTTTGTATTCCAATAATAAATAAATTAAATATCAAAAACTTTAGAATTCAATCTTTAATCTTAGCTCCAACAAGAGAGTTAGCAAATCAAATAGCTTTAGAAATTAGAAAACTTTCACGACATATTCATAATCTAAAAGTTCTTACACTTTGTGGTGGAACTCCTTTTAAACCTCAAGTTTTATCTTTAAGTCATGAAGCACATATAATTGTGGCAACTCCTGGAAGAATTTTAAAACATATTGAACAAAATAATATTGACCTTGAAAATATGACTACTTTAGTTTTAGATGAAGCAGATAAAATGCTAGATATGGGATTTTATGATGATATTATGGAAATAATTAATACTCTACCAAAAAATAGACAAACTCTACTTTTCTCAGCAACTTATGAAAAAAATATAGAAAAACTAGCTTCAAATGTATTAAATAATCCTATTACTGTAAAAGTTGAAAATGAAGAGAAAGTTCATATTAAACAAAAATTCTATGAAGTTAATGAAGGAAATAAAACATCATTGATTCCAGCACTTATTTCTTCAAACAAAGCAAAATCAATTTTGATTTTTTGTAATATGAAAATAACTTGTGATAAATTAGCAGATGATTTATATGCTTTAGGTTTAGATGTTTTAACTTTACACTCTGATTTAGAGCAAAAACAAAGGGATGAAACTATTATTTTGTTTTCAAATAAATCATATCCTATTTTAATTGCAACAGATGTGGCTTCAAGAGGTTTACACATTGATGACGTGGATTTAGTTATTAATTATGATTTATCACTAGATGAAAAAGTTCATACCCATAGAATTGGAAGAACAGCTCGAGCTGGGAAAGGTGGACTAGCAATTTCTTTATATACTCAAAATGATTTTGATAGGGTTGAACTAATAAAAGATACTTTTAGTGACATTGAAGATGAAAATATAGAAAAAATTGAAGATGATTTATCTTATAAAATTGACTCAGAACTGCGAACAATTTTTATAAATGGTGGAAAAAAACAAAAATTAAGAGCTGGAGATATTCTTGGAGCAATGACTGCAGGGATTGGTTTAGATAAAAGTGATATTGGAAAAATTGATATTTTAGATTTTGCTTCTTACGTAGCAATTAACAAAGAGAAAATTTCTTTTGTTTTAGAAAAATTATCAAAAGAGAAAATTAAAGGTAAATATTATAGAATCTATGAGAAATAAAAAATAAAGGGAAAATATATTGTTTAAAAATGCATTGTTCCTAAAAATAATTTTAATATTCACTTTACCTGCCTTAGGAATTTTGTATTTTAGCTCAGTTTTAGTTTTTGAAAAAATACAATCATTTAATGAAGTAGATGGAATTAACAATAACTTAGTATATTTAAGAAACACCGAAAAATTGATAGACTCTTTACAAAAAGAGAGAGAATTAAGTGTAATACAATTTTTACAAAAAAATGATAAAACAAATTTAAGTCAAAGTAGAACTCTTTCAAATCAAAATTTTGAAGATTTAATAAAACCTTTGGAACATTCAGATTTAAATAATAAATTTTCTAAATTAGAGCAATTTAGAAAAAAAATTGATAAATCTGATGTTACACTTGATGAAATTTTTGAAGAGTATAATCTTTTTAATAAAATGCTTTTAGAAACATTATCAACATTTAAGCCTATAAAATCAGCTTTTGATTTTAACAATGAGTTCAGAAATATTACATATTTTTTAAATTTTAAAGAAGCCACATATATAGAAAAAACTATTTTTATATCGTATTTTATAAATGGTAAAATAAATGACAAAATTTATAATATGTTAATGAAAGATTATTCTGTTGAAGAGATAAATAAGGACCAATTTCTAAATAATACAAATCTAGAAATTGTTCAAAAATATAACTCTAAACTTAATGAAGAGTATTTTAATAAAATATTTATTTTAAGAAATAATATTAAAAATAAAAACTTTTCACATTTTGAATTAAACCTTGAAGAGTGGAATAAAGTATCAAGTGAGAATTTAGAATCTTTAACCAATATTTATAAAAATTTACTTTATTCTGCTGAAAAACATGTAATAAAATTTGAAAATGATGCTCAAGTTGAAAAACAAAAAAGTCTTATATTCTTATTTGTTTCATTTTCAACATTGATTAGTCTATTATTTGTACTAAGAAATATTATTTTTAATGAACAAAAGAGTTTTTGGAAAGTACAAAAACATAAAGAAGTGTATGAACTATTAAATAAAGCAAATAAATTTTTACTAAAAATAAGTGATAGAAAAAAATTATTTTCAAATATTTGTGAGTTACTTTCTGAAAGTAATAAAATTAAATTTTCTTTTATTTATGATTTAACAAATCGTGAAATAATAGCTGAAGATGGAGAATTAAAACAAAAATTATTAACTCAAAGTCACTTTTATAATGATAAAACAAAAGATAATATAATCTCTAAAACAATAAAATGGGAAACAAATATTATTACTAATAATTTTTTAGAAAAAAATATTTCTGTTTTTTATGATGATGCAAAAGAGTTAAATATTAATTCAATGGCATGTTTTCCAATTAAAAAGTTTAATAAGGTTGTAGCTACTTTAGCAATCTATTCAAATGAATTAGGATTTTTTGATCAAGAAGTTGAAATTTTATTTGATAAGTTAATTAGTGATGTAACACATTGTTTGGAAAAAATTGAGTATGAAGATATTAGATTAAAACAAGAAGATGAATTAAGATTATCTTCTTATGCTTTTGAATCTAGTGAACCTATGATTATTACAAATAATCTGGGTGATATTGTAAAAGTTAACCAAGCATTTTGTAATGTTATGGGATATTCAAAAATTGAGATAATTGGTCAGAATCCAAGAATATTTAAATCAGCTCATCAAGATAGTAAGTTTGCTGATGAATTATGGAACAGTTTAAATGTTCAAGGTTTCTGGAGTGGAGAAGTTATTAATAAAAAAGCTAATGATGAACTAATTCCATTAAGAAGTACAATAACTGCAATTAAAGATAAAGAAGGAAGAATTACTCATTTCTTAGGGCAATATATAGATATTGCTGAACAAAAAGATAAAGAGAAAGTTTTACAGTATCAAGCAACCCATGATAATCTAACAGGATTACCAAATAGATTATTACTTCTTGATAGAATTGAACGTGCAATTACAAAAGTTGTAAGACATAAAATTGTTGGGGGATTAATCTTCATAGATTTAGATAATTTCAAAGAAGTAAATGATACTTTAGGTCATGATGTTGGTGACGCATTACTTATTATGGTGGCTAAAAAAATTAGAGAAGTAATTCGAGATGAAGATACAATTGCTAGAATTGGTGGAGATGAATTTATTGTTTTACTTGATAATGTGGGTAGTGATAAAATTGATGCAAGAGTAAATATTAATAATCTTGCAGAAAAAATAAAAGAGATATTAAATGCAATTACCCATATTGAGGGACATATAAATGTATCAACACCAAGTATTGGAATTACCCTGTTTAATGATTCAAGTGTAAGTGTAAAAGATATTATAAAACAAGCAGATACAGCTATGTATGTGGCTAAAAAACAAGGTAAAAATTCAATTGAATTCTTTGATTAAGCAAGTGATTAATTGTTTATGATAGAATTGCGCCCTTATAAATTTATTAAGGAATTATTATGAAAAGTGCAACAGCAAGACATTTATTAGTTGATAGTGAAGAATTATGTCTAGAACTAAAAGAAAGAATTGCAAATGGTGAAAAATTTGAAGATATTGCAAAAGAGTACTCTTCTTGTCCATCTGGTTCAAATGGTGGAGATTTAGGTACATTTTTTGAAGGGCAAATGGTTCCTGAATTTGATGCTGTAGTATTTAATGAAGCTATTAATGTAGTTCATGGTCCTGTTAAAACAGACTTTGGGTTTCACTTATTAGAAACAACTTCAAGAAGAGATTAGTTAAATCTCTTCTTCGACTTCTTTTGAATTCTCACTAACTTCTTCATCCCATAAAATAGAGACTCCATACTCTTTATCTGTAATTACATATTTAAAATATTCACTAGTTCCACGTCTTCCATGAAGTCTTACAATTACTTGTTCATCCTCTAATAATTTTTTCATCTCATATTTTGAAAAACTTCTTTTATTCCATCTTAAAAATACATTTGAATAGACTCTAAAAGTACAAGTTGAATCGGATGTAAATACAAACTGCTCACTATCATCGTACTCTTTTTTAGCATTTTCACAAGAATAAAGATTTACTTTTTTTCCATTTGCAGTGCTTTTAATAGCTTGGACATTACCTTTACAATATGGACATTTTCCTAATATCATATTTTAAAACTCCCAAAATTTATTAAAAGAATTTTACTTAAAATTTAAAAGAAGTTTTAAAAATATTTCAATTTGTAATTAAAAAGATATTAAAAACTTTCCCATTCATTATCTGAAGATACTTCCTTTTTAGGAAAAGTTTTTTTCTCTTCATTTTTTTCTACTTTTGAACTATTATTTATATCTTTTGCTTTAACTTGTTCTTTCCCCACAAACTCTTTTTGATTTGTGTTATTTACAATCATTTTTGCTATTTGATCAGTTAATATTGCAATATCTTGTGTTTGAGTAGCTATTTGAACATTTTGTTGTGTTTGTTTGTCTAATTGGTTTACTGCATCATTAATTTGTATTATTCCATTTAATTGCTCTTTACTAGAGATTTCAATACTAGAAATAAGATTTATAGTCTGAGAAATATTTTCATTTAGTTGTTTATAACCTTCTATCATATTATTAGCTATATCTTTACCTTGATTTGCTTTTGATGTAGCATTTTCAACTATATTTTTTATCTCTCTCGCAGCTTCTGCACTTCTATTTGCTAAGTTCCTCACTTCTGCTGCTACAACTGCAAATCCTTTCCCTGCTTCTCCTGCAGTTGCTGCTTCTACTGCTGCATTTAATGAAAGAATATTTGTTTGGAAGGCAATTTGATCAATTACACTAATAGCTTCATTAATTGAATTTACTTGAGAATTTATCTCTTCCATTGCTTGAGTTGTTTGATTTGCTAATACTTCACCTTCTTGTGAAGATTTTGTAACTTTTTCTGAATAATCTGCCATTTTTGCTACATTTTGTGTACTACTTCTAATATTTCCAGTAATTTGTTCAAGTGCAGCTGCAGTTTCTTCTAAACTAGAAGCGGCTTCATTTGAGCTTATATTTAGATTTTCCACATTCACAAGTAACATATCAGAGCTTTTGTCTAAAGTTAAGCCATTTCCTCTATCTTCTAATAATAGATGAGTTATTGCTCCACCTAAGTTATTTACTCCTTCCGCCAATTTTAATAAATCTTTTTTAATATCTGTAGTTTTAACTTTATTTAAATAGTTATATTGAGAATATTCTTCTAAAACATCTAATACATTAGCCACATTCGTTTCGAGATGTTCAGCCATGTTATTTACTACTTTTTTTAATTGCATTAATGCAGGATTTGTAACATCAATATGCAGTCTTTGACATAAATCACCTTGTTCAAATTCACCTAAAACAGCTATTGTTTCATCTATTAATTTTCTATCTTCTTCTATACCTTTTTTTGTTTTTACAATATTCTCATTTACTGATTTTGCCATTTCTCCAAATTCGTCTTTTGCATTATCATCTAAATGTTTAATATCATTTGTTTCTCGATTTATATAACTAAAAAATGATGAAAGACCCTCTTTGAAATTATTGATTGAATTTGATATGTGTTTTACTAAAAGTGTACCAATAAGAATACCAATAAATAATCCAATTAATGACATGAATATTATTATATAAAGTGTAGTATCTGATTTTTCAAAGGTTAATTCTGAATTTTTAATAGCTTCATTTATTTGAGAATCTTTTAATTTATCAACTAACGCTGCTAATTCTTCAGTTCGTGCATCTAAATCTTCCATTACGATGTCGCCTTGAACTTTACTTGTTCCATAGCTATTAACCATTTTTTTACCAGTTTCAAAAAGTGTAGTTGCTCTTTTTTTTATTTCCTCTAGTTCAGCAAGAGCTTTTATCTGATTTTCATCTTTAAACATTTTCTCAAATTTCGAAATATTATCCATGAATTTGTTATAAGCTATTTGGGCTTCTTTTATTACTTCTAAATCTTGTGTTAAAGAACTATCTGTGAGAAATTGTTGTATTTGACAACTTTGAAATTTTGTATCAGCAGCTAGAATAGCCATAGGAACTGATTCTTCAGATGTTTTTTTACTTATGTCTTTTACATGAATTATATTATTTGTAACAAGTAAAGAAGTAGCTAGGAAAATTCCTAAGATACTTCCAATTCCATATTTTAATTTATTTTTTATTTCCATTTTATGCCTTTTAAAAAAGTTATTTTATAATATTAAATTTTCGAATACAAGTTACCTATGTATATTAAATATAATTTTTCTAAATTATTATTTTTTATGGTGCAAGTCTTGAAATAGTCCAAGAATTATCATTTTGGAGTTCATAAACAAATCTATCATGAAGTCTATCTTGTCCACCTTGCCAAAACTCTATTTTTGTAGGTTTTATAATATATCCACCCCAAAAATCAGGAAAAGGAACTTCTCCTTTTACAAACTTTCTTCTAATTTCATCAAATTTTTGCTCAAGTAAACTTCTTGAACTTATTACTTGACTTTGGTGAGAAACCCAAGCTCCAATTTGACTACCTTTTGGACGAGATAGAAAATATTTTAAAGATTCAGTTGTTGAGATTTTTTCAATATTTCCTTCGATTTTTACTTGTCTTTCTAAATCAAGCCAAGCAAAAAGTGCAGCAGCTTTTGGATTTTCTTCTATTTGTTTTGCTTTTTTGCTTTTATAGTTTGTAAAAAATACAAAACCTTTTTCATCAAAAATTTTAAGTAAAACAGTTCTAATACTTGGCATCATATCAGTTCCAACAGTGGCTAGTGAAAAAGCATTTGGTTCTGTTAGTTTTGCATCCATTGCTTGGTTAAACCATTTTTCAAACTCTAAAAAAGGGTTTGGATTTAAATCTTTTATATCTAAACCTCTTGTTGTATATTTGGCTCTTAGGCTTGTTAAATCCAAAACTTATCCTTTAAATTAGTGTTTGTTTTATTCTTCGAAGATTTTAAATAATATCTCTCTTAGTTCTACTTTCATCTCTTCATTCAGATATTTTTTATTTGAATAGAGATAAAAAGGAACTGTATTTCTCATTGAGTGTTTTAATCTTTTTCTTAAAGTTGAAATCTCATCAAGATTTATTAATTCATCACCATCATACAGATAAAAATCTTTTGCAATTCCAAGTTTAAATGAAACAATTTGATATGAGAAAAATAGATTATCTTCTTGATTCTCCCATTTTTTTATAAATTCATCCAAGGCAAGTTGTAATTCTTTTAATCTATTATCTGTAATATATCCAAAACTCTCTCTAAATTTATATCTCTCAACTGTTGTAAAATCAAGAACTTTATAAAACTCATTTAGATTTTTCCATGGACTTCTAAATCTTCTTTTCCCAAATAAAACCTCTTCAAAGCAGTACATATACTTTATATCTTCTTGGGTTTGGTTCTCTTTGTCTTTTATTTCAAAATATTTTGTTTTGAACAATGAGATTAGCCAGTTTTCATCAAGCATTGAGATTGTATCAAGCTCTTTTAATTTATCTTGGCTATTTTTAAAATTCCATAACATAGAGATATTATTTGAAATTTTTTCATTAATATCACCAGATTCAAAATATTTATCCGATAAATATTGAACTACATTTTCAAGTAGAGTATCTGTTTTTGCAATTCCATGATTGAATATTACTTTTTTATATAGATTAAATCTCATTTCTAACATATGTTCTAAATCTATTAAACTCATATCAAAAAAACTTAAATAAAATTTTGCATCTTTCTCAACTAATACAGCTTGTTTTGTGATTCTTATATGGTCATTTGGGCCAGTTATATAACCACTTGCTAGCATATCACGATTTATATAATCAAGTCTATCTGCATCAACTGTGCTATCAATAAAATTATGTAAAACTTTAAAATCAAAACCTTCAAAAACTTGCTCTTCTAAAATCAAAATTGATAATCTTTTGATTAATTTTAAATACTCTTTTTCATAAGATTTAACAAGTAACTCTTCAAGCTCATAATCAAATAGAAGTTTTAAAAGATTTTCTCCGATAGCTTCATGTAAAACTTCTTTGTTATTGTTTGTTATCTCTTCATAATTAGTTTTAAATTTTAACTCTTTTTCACAAAGTGTTTCTAACTTTTGTTCTTTTTCTTTTATTTTGTCATAAACTTTTTTTAGAGCATATTCAACTTGGTGTGAAAATGGTAAATGACCAACATCATGAAGTAGGGCAACAATTCGAAGAGTTTGTAAAAAAATAGTATAGGTTGCTCTTTGAGCTTTTGATTTTGTTGGAATAGTAAACTGATACAAGGCTTTATTATCAAAATACTCCATATCATCAATACTTACTTTTAAATTTTCCTCTTTTATAATAGAAATTATTACTTTTTTTAAAGAGGCTAAAAAATCATTTTTTGTTCTTTTGTCTGCATTTAGAAGAGCATTTTTAAACATAAAAGAGGCTAGGTGCATTGTTCCTAAAGAGTGAATAAATCTTTTAGTTGTAATTGATGGATATGAAAAATATGCTAAGGCATTTTGAGTTATGAATTGTAATCTATTTACTATTTTTGTTTGAAGAATTTTATCTTCAAGTTTTGTATACTCTATATGATTATATATAGTGTCATTAATTAATCGATTTTGTATGATATATTCCTTAATTGTATTGTTTCATATTATAAATCTCTTCATTTGTATTGTTGCTTAATTTAAAAAGAATATATAAATTAATTCTGTTTTAATTATAACTACTATAACATACTAATAATTATTATCAAAAAGGATAATCATGGAAGATTATGTAATATACGGAATTGTTTTAGTGGCTATATTTTTTATTTATAGAAAAACTTTTGGCAAAAATGCTGGTTGTGGTTGTTCTGGTGAAAGTAAATGTAATAAAAAATAGAACATTTAGTTCTATTTTTTATGTAACTCAATCTTTTCTATTTTCAAAGATTCGCTCAGTAAATTGAGCAAATTTACCTCGAACTGCTTTTTCAAGTTCTATTGCAAACATTTTGAGTTCAGGATGAGTTTCATTTGTTTGTTTTAGAAGAGTTGTTAAACCATTATTATATTTATTCAAATAGAGATTATCAATTTGTCTATTTGAACCAATTACAATAGCCATACAACTCTCATCAAGTCTTGAAAGTATCAACTGTGTTGTTTTTTCACTAGAGTTTTGCCACTCGTCCATTATCACAATTGAAGCTGATAAGGTTCTACCTCGTGCTTCTCCTGGCCATAAAGTTTCAATACAATATTTTGATCTTAATTCATCAATTTTTGATTCAATTGATTCTTGATTTTCTCTATTTTCACTTTTTTTAAGATGTTTTTTTGCAATAAATTCCAAAGTATCCATAAGTGCCATATTATAGATTCTAAACTTCTCATCATTTCCTGATAAATATCCAATATCTGCACCTTTATCAAGGGATTCTATAGAGTTTCTAACATAAACGATTTTATCATATAAACCTAAATCAATAAGTCTCATGGCACTAACAACTGACATCAAAGTTTTTCCACTTCCAGCTTTTGCATCAATCACTAGTAAATCATACATATTTGATAAAATTGCTTTTGTGAATAGTTTTTGTTTTAGATTTACCGGTTTTACATTTAAAGCTTTAAAGTCATTCTCTTTTAAAACATCAACTCTTTTATCGTGAATAATTGCATATTCTACATTTCCATCATTGCTTTCAAAACTATAAGCAAAGTTTTCAGCTTCGTAATTTTCATCTATTAAAGTAATATCTTTATTTTCTAAACTATTAAATAATGAAGAATCAAACTCTATTGATTTTACAAAATTAAATTTTGGAACTGTAGATTTATCATCATGTAGAGTTTCTGTTTTTATACTTTTAAAAAGGGCAAAGGTTCTAGCGTATACATCTAAAGATAAAAAGATTGTTTGGCAACCTTTGTAGTATTCTTGGGCAATTGAAGCTACTTCAATAATTCTTTTATCATTTGATTCAGAAATGTGGATTTGCTCAATTACAGTGTCGTATTTGTCTTTTGAAATAATATCAAGATTTAGTTCATCATTAAAAAGTTTCACAACTTTAAAGCCAAGTTTATAATCAACCTCTTTTATTTTCATCTTTGCTAATAGTCTTGCAAACTCTCTTGAATAATACCCAAGTTCATTAACTAACTTCTTTTTATCCTCTAATTCAAGAAGTACAGTTTCAGGTACTACGATATGGTTAGTTTTATTGTCGGAAATTTTGTAGAGATTTTGAAGATTTTGTAAGATGATGTTTGTGTCTAGGACATATACTTTTTCTTTCATAAGAAATTCTAACATAGATTAATAACAAAAAAGTTACATTTCAGGATATTTTTTATAAATTTAATAAGGGAGTATTCCCAATTTCTTAACTTTACATGAATAATTGTATAATCAATAACAAATTAATTTATTTAAGGATATTTTTGAGTTTAACACTTGCATACAGTTTATTATTTATAGCTATTTTAATTATTATTTATTTACTTTCTAAATTAAAAATTGATAGGAAGTTAAAAAGAGAGAATCATATATTAAAACAATATAGAGAGGCTGTCGAGGATAGTAATATTATTTCAAAAGCTGATTTAAAAGGTAATATAACTTATGTTAATGATAAGTTCTGTGAGGTTACATTATATGAAAGAGATGAGATTATAAATAAACCACATAATTTATTAAAAGGCGAAAATTCAAAAGAGATTTTTAAAGATTTATGGGAAACAATAAGCAGTAAAAGAACTTGGCATGGAGTTTTAAAAAATAGAAGAAAAGATGGTGAATTTTATTATGTAAATATTACTATTAAGCCAATTTTAGATGAAAATAATGAAATAATAGAGTACATTGCAATTAGACATGAGATAACAGATTTGATTCATAAATCAGTAGAGTTAGAAAAAAGTTTAAGGGAAGATTTTCTAACTAAAGAAGGGAATAGATTTAAATTATTAGAAGATATTAAGAAATCAAAAAAACCTTCATTAGCTTTATTAGATATAAATAGATTTGGAGAAATAAACGATTTTTACGGATATGATATAGGAGATGAAGTATTAAAAATTGTTGCAAACGAATTTAGAAAGTTTATGGGGAACAAATATTCTTTATATAGAATTTATTCCGATGAATTTGCAATTTTAGCAGATAATGAAGATAGAGAACATTTTATTAGATTTATAAAACTTATTGTAGATTTTGTCTCTTCTAGTCCTTTATTAATAAAAGGTAAAGAGATATATGTACAAATGAGTTTTAGTCTCTCTTTTGAAGAAAAGGATAGTTTAAAGAAAACTGCAAATATAATAAAACGATATTCAAAAGTAAATAAAGATATTCATATATATGATCAAGAATTGGGAATTGAAAAAATTTATGAAAAAAATATTATGTGGACAATAAAATTAAAAAAAGCATTTGAAAGTGATAATATTGTTCCTTATTACCAAGCAATATTTAATATAAAAACAAACAAAATTGAAAAATATGAAGCATTAGTAAGATTAATAGATGAAAATGGAATAGCTATTTCTCCATATTATTTTCTAGATATTGCAAAAAAATCAAAACAATATTTAAAATTAACAAAAGAAGTGATTATCAAATCGTTTGAGTATTTTAAAGATAAGGATTATGAGTTTTCAATAAATCTAACTTTTGAAGATATTAAAAGTAAAAATATTTCTTCTTATATTATAGAAATGTTAAAAAAGTATAACATTGCTTCAAAAGTTGTATTTGAAATAGTTGAATCAGAGGGGATAGAAGATTTCTCACAAGTTAATAGTTTTATAGATACAGTAAGAAGCTTAGGTTGCAAAATTGCAATTGATGACTTTGGATCAGGATATTCAAACTTTGAATATTTAATCAAATTAAATGCAGATTATATAAAAATAGATGGTTCTTTAATAAAAGATATTTTGGTAAATAAAAATAATGAAGAGATTGTAATAACAATAGTTGATTTTGCGAAAAGACAAGGATTTAAAACAATAGCTGAATTTGTATCATCTAAAGAGATATTAGATAGGGTTAAAGAGTTAGGAATTGATTATGCCCAAGGATATTATATTTGCGAGCCAAAACCTGAAATTTTGATAGAAGCTTAAGAGTTTCCTCTTAAGCTTTTGATAGTTTTGCTAGATTATTAATCATAGAAATAGCTGTTTCTTCATTTAAAGGTTTTTCATAAGTTGTTAAAATTTCTCTTGCAAGAATATTTGAACCTAAATGTTGAAACATAATTCTCATAGCTTGAAGACCTTTTGCTCCACCTCCACCACTGTGAGTTGCTAGGGCAACAATTTTCTCATTAAAAGCATCTCTCCAATCTTTTGTAGCTCTTGAAGTCCATGCCATTGCATTATTTAATACAGGAGGCATTACTCCATTGTACTCAGGAGCTACAATAATAAACGCATTTAATGCTAATATTTTTGAAGCTAGTGTCAAAGCATTTTCAGGTATTCCATTTTCTTGCTCTTCAACCGTACTATAAAGTGGTAATCTTAAATCAACTAAATTTATTAATTCTGTTTCATGGTTTTGACTTAGTGCAAGTTCTTGTAATTTTAATCCTAATTTTAAGTTGTTATTAGAACTAGCTACTAATATTCCTATTTTTGACATATTTATCCTTATTTATATTTTTAAAAGAATTTATTATATCAAAGGAATACTTTTATACTATATAAGATAAAAAATATCTTAAATATTAATTTGGAACGAATAAGGATTGTTTTATAAAATGTTTGTTTAAAGGGATTTTGTGTGTAATACAACGTGGTGCGAATGGTGAGAATCGAACTCACACTCCGAAACCGGAACGGGATTTTAAGTCCCGCGCGTCTACCTATTCCGCCACACTCGCACATGTGTATATAAAGATTTCAAAAGAAATGGTGGCTCGAGACAGAATCGAACTGTCGACACAAGGATTTTCAATCCTTTGCTCTACCGACTGAGCTATCGAGCCATTATTACTTTTGAAAAGTGGTGGTGAGAGAAGGATTTGAACCTTCGAAGCCGTAGGCGGCGGATTTACAGTCCGCAGGATTTGACCACTCTCCAACCTCACCGTTGAAATTTTTACCTAAACTAATGGATGGGGTAGAAGGATTCGAACCTTCGAGTGACGGTACCAAAAACCGTTGCCTTACCGCTTGGCGATACCCCATTAATTTAAGTGGACGGAATTATATACTTTCAATAATTAAAGTTAGCTAAAACTAAACTAAATTTTGAAAATTCTTTACTTGGAGCTTGATTTATGGTATTATTTTTTTAATTAGAACAGTTATTTTAATCATTATAAAGGTGAAAATATGTTTATGGAACATTTGGCTTTGACATATAAATGTCACAGTTCAATAGGTAATAGTTTAGATTTAAATATTATGATAAAAGAAGTTCTTACAACATTTGTAGAAGAAACAAATGCTATAAATGGATTTTTTTACCTAATTGATGAAAATGATAAGTTATATAAATATTTGGCTTACGATAATAGTCTTGAATGTAATCAAGAGATATTAAATGAGCAAATAAAAGATTTGTCTTGTGTACGAATTTTTGATTTTACTGGGAATAAAGTTTTGATTTTACCTTTGAAAAAAGGAATCTTTTTTATTGTATTTCAAAATAGTGATGTAAATTTTGAATTTATAATTTCAATGTTTCAAGATTTAATAGTAAAGTTAAATATTAGTATTGATGCTTGTTTAAATGTTCAAAAGATGAAAAATAAGAATAAAATTTTAAATCACTTAACAAATGAGTTAAAAGAACAGCAAAATAAATTAGTTGAGTCTGACAAATACAAAAGTAATTTCTTAGCAAATATGTCCCATGAATTAAAAACTCCTTTAAATTCTATCCTTGTAATATCTTCAATAATGGCTAAAAATAAAAATCAAAAATTAGATGAAGAACAAGTTAGAAATATGAAAATTATTAATAGCTGTGGAAATGATTTATTAATTCTTATTAATGATATTTTGGATATTTCAAAAATAGAAGCTGGAGAAATATCTCTTCATTTATCAAAAATAAATATATTTGAATTGGTAGAAAATTTAGTTTCAGAAATGTTGCCACTAGCTACTGAAAAAGGATTAGAACTAAATTATAGTTCAATTTCTAAAGAGTTATTTTTATTATCAGATACACATAGAATTAAACAAATTATAAAAAATTTAATGAGTAATGCTATTAAATTTACCCCAAAAGGAATAATAGAAATAATTTTAGAGGAAAATGCCAATGATATTACTATCAAGGTAATTGATGAGGGTATTGGAATAGCAAAAGAAAAGATAACTTATGTTTTTGAAAGATTTAAACAAGCAGATGGAAGTACAACAAGAAAGTATGGTGGAACAGGACTTGGTTTAGCAATCTCAAAAGAGTTGGCTATTTTATTAGGTGGAGATATAAAAGCTTTTAGTGATTTAGGAAAAGGAAGTACTTTTGAATTAATTTTGCCTAAAAAAACAAATATCAAAAATATATCCGATGACAAAGTTTCTATCTCTTCACGAGATGAAAATGTTGTAATTGAAGATATTGTTTTATTTGATATGGAAGAGCTTGATGTAAAAGCAGAAACAGCAATAAAAGATGAGAAAATATTAGTAATAAATAGTGATTATGTATCTTTTTTCCCAATAGCTGTTTCATTGAAAAAACAAAATATTCTTTTGTCATATTGTAAATCATTTCAAGAAGCATATAATCTTTTAGAAGATAAATATGATTTAATTGTTATAGATGAAGATAATTCGGATATAGATTTATTTGAATTCTTGGATTATTGTAAAGAGAAAGAGTTAAAAAAGATTGTTCTTAGTTCTAAAAAAATTGAGGAAGATGATTATTTAGAAAAAGAATTAGTTAAAAGTGAATTATTGAATAAAATTTTGAATTATATAGGAAGATAAAATGGAAAAATTTAATATCTTATTAGTAGATGATGTATCAGAAAATATATACTCTTTAAAAATGATGATTGAAGATAGTTTTGATGTAAATATTTTTTCAGCGCTAAGTGCACAAGAGGGTATGGAAATTTTAATGAATGAAAATATTGATTTAATTTTAACTGATGTTCAAATGCCTGAAATTGATGGTTTTGAATTTGTTGAATATTTAAAGAATATTGAAAAAACAAAAGATATTCCAGTAATTTTTATTACAGGTATTTATGATAAAGATGAATATAAAACTAAAGGTTATAATCTAGGAGCAATTGAATATATTACAAAACCTATTCATGACATTTTGTTGAATTCAAAATTAAAAGTTTATATTGATATTTTTGAGAAAAGAAAAGTTGCACAAGAGCAAATAGCTGCAAAAGATAAAGTATTAATTCATCAATCAAAAATGGCAACAATGGGTGAAATGATAGGTGTTATAGCACATCAATTAAAACAACCTTTGAATATTCTATCTTTGTATTGTAATGATGTAGGAGACTCTTATAAATTTGAGGAAATTGACGATAAATTTATTGCTGATTTTTCAAAAAATACAAAAGAACAAATCAAATTTTTAAGTGGAACTATAGATGATTTTAGAGATTTTTTTAATCCAAATAAGCAAAAAAGAGTATTTGAAATAAAACACGCCATTGATAAAACTTTAAAACTAATGGGAAATCAATTTGAGGTTAATAAGATTAAATTGAATTTAGAAGTTGAAGATGAAAAGATTTTTGGAATAGAGACAGAATTAGAACAAGTTCTTCTTAATATTATAAATAATTCGATTGATGCATTTAAAGAGAGAAATATTGAAGATAGAGAGATAAATATAAAGGTTTTATCAAAACACTTTTATACAATTTTAATTATAGAAGATAATGCGGGTGGAGTAAAAGAGGAGAGTTTAGAAAAAATCTTTGATCCATATTATACAACAAAAGCCGCAGGAACAGGAACTGGTCTTTATATGGTGAAACTTGTGATAAAAAATAGTTTGCAGGGAGATTTAAAAATAAATAATAGTGAAAATGGTTTGAGATATATTATTGCATTACCACAAAAAGAAGAGAATTAATTCTCTTCTTTTAACTCTTCTTTTTTTTCTGGGCTTAATCTTGAAATTAAAATATAAAACAGTGGAATAAATATAATTGCAATAAATGTTGCAGCTAACATTCCCCCAATTACTCCTGTTCCAATTGCATGTCTACTTGCAGCTCCTGCTCCATTACTAATAGCTAATGGAATAGTTCCAAGTGTAAATGCCAATGAAGTCATAATAATTGGTCTAAGTCTTATTTTTGCAGCTTCAAATGCTGCATCCATTAATGTAAAACCTTCTTTTTGTTTTTGTAGGGCAAACTCTACAATTAAGATAGCATTTTTTGCAGCAAGTCCCGCAAGAACTAAAAGTCCAATTTGGAAATATATATCGTTTTCTAAACCTCTTAAAAGTGTTGCTAAAACTGCTCCAAACATTGCAAATGGAACAGCTAAAACAACAGAAATTGGTAATAACCATCTTCCATATAAAGCTGCCAAAATTAAGAATAGTAAAACAATACCAAAGATAAATGCAACACTTGAACTACTAGAAATTTGTTTTTCTTGATATGCAGTTCCAACCCAACTGATTGTATAACCAGATGGTAAAACTTCATTTGAAACTTCTTCAATAGCTCTTAACGCATCACCCGAACTATATCCAAGAGCTGGTTGTCCTGAAACTTTTGCTGCTTGGAAAAGGTTAAATCTTTCTATTAAGTCTGCACCTACAACTTTTTTGATGTTAACAAAAGAGTTAATTGGTAAAAGTTCCCCATTGTTACCTTTAACAAAAACGAATTTTAAATCATCTGCTGTTTTCCTATATTGGCTATCTGCTTGTAAATTTACTTTATAAGTTCTTCCGTATAAAGAGAAATCATTTACATAATAACTACCAAAAGTTGCATTTAAAGTACTATAAATATCAGCTACATTTACACCTTTTGCTTTTGCTTTTGGAACATTTACATCCATTTTATATTGAGGAATATTTGCTGCAAGTGAGCTTCTTACTCCCATCAATTCTGGTCTTTCTTTTGCTTTTGCAAGAATCTGATTTACGATTTTTTCTAAATCTTGAATATTTCCACCAGTTCTATCTTGCACATACATCTCAAATCCACCAGCAATACTCATACCCATAATAGGTGGTGGTAAAACTCCAAAAGAGAATCCATCTGAAGTTCCTAATATTTGACCACTTAATCTTTTTAAAATTGCATCTGCATGTTGGTCAGCATTTGGTCTATCATCCCAAGGTTTAAGTTTTATTATAGTTGCAGCTGCATGAGTTCTTTGTGAAGATGATGTTAAATCATATCCTGCAAGTGTAATAATATCTTTTACATTTGGGTCTTTTTTTATAATTGTATTTAGTTCATTTGTGAAATCATCTGTTCTTGAAACTGATGCACCACCTGGGTTAAAACTAAATACGAAAATTGTTCCTTGGTCTTCATTTGGAACAAGACCTGTTTTCATAGCTTTAAACATATCATAAGATACAAAAATTAATCCACCAAAAAGTAGAATAGAAATTAATGAATATCTAATAGTTTTTTTAACTAAATAGGTATAACTTTTAGTTGCTTTTTCAAAGAAGTTATTAAACCATACAAAAAAGAAAAATGTTGGTTTTTTATGGTCATCTTTTAATAACGATGCACAAAGTGATGGAGTTAATGTTAATGCAACAAATCCTGAAATAACAATTGAAATAACAATTGTTATGGCAAATTGTCTATACATTTCCCCTGTTAATCCACCCATAAATGCAACAGGAATAAATACAGATGAAAGAACTAATACGATAGCAACAATTGCTCCTGAAACCTCTTTCATAGCTTTAAATGAAGCTTCTCTTGGCGTCATTCCTTCACTCATATGTCTTTCCACATTTTCAATAACAATAATAGCATCATCAACAACAATACCAATTGCTAGAACTAAACCAAAAAGAGTTAGTAAATTTATACTAAATCCTAATGCATAAATTCCAGCAAATGCGCCAATAATTGATACCGGAACCGCTAAAATAGGAATTAGTGTAGCTCTCCAGTTTTGTAAGAATAAGAAAATAATTAAAATAACTAAGATAATAGCTTCTACAAATGTTTTAGCAACTTCTTTTATTGAAATTTCTACGAATTGAGTACTATCATAAGGAACACTATACTCTACACCATCAGGAAAATTCTTTTTAGCTTCTTCTAAAGATTTTTTTACAGCTTTTGCTGTTTCAAGGGCATTTGAACCACTTTGTAAAAAAATTCCTATAGGAATAGCTGGGGCATTATTTAATTTTGTAATCACGTCATAACTTGAACTTCCTAGTTCAATAGTTGCTACATCTTTTAACATTAAAGAACTACCATCTTCATTTGATCTAATTACAATATTACTAAATTGGTCAGGAGAACTTAATCTTTCAGGAGTCTGAATAGTATAAGTAAACATCTGTTTGTCTTTTATTGGTTCAGCTGCTATTTTACCAGCTGAGTATTGATTATTTTGCTCTTTTATAACGCTTATAATATCCATTGTTGTAAGTGAATATTTAGATAATTTTAAAGGGTCAATCCAAACTTTTATAGCATAATCTTTAGCTCCAAAAATCATCGCATCACCAACACCACTTATTCTTTTTAAATCATCAACTATATTCATTAAAGCATAGTTAGATAGGTAAGTTGTGTTGTATGTATTTGATGGAGAGTTAAGCATAATAAATTGTAAAATACTTGGACTTCTCTCTCTTACATTTACACCTTGTCTTTGTACTTGTTCTGGAAGTTTTGATAGGGCTGCTTGAACTCTATTATTTACATCAATTTTTGCAGAATCTGCATCAGTTCCTACTTCAAAAAATACATTTATACTAACTCTTCCACTATCTTCAGAAACAGAGTTCATATAAAGCATATTTTTTGCACCATTAATTTGTTCCTCAATAGGAGCAGCAACTGTTTTTGCTAAAGTATCAGCACTAGCTCCTGGATAATTTGTACTTACAATAATTTGAGGAGGAATAACCCTTGGGTATTGCTCAATTGGTAAATTTATCATAGAAGCAAGTCCAGCTAGAACTATGATAATAGATACAACCGCTGCAAATACAGGGTTTTTTATAAAAAATGAAGAAAACATCTTATTTCTCTTTATTTAAAATTTGTATTTTTGTATCAGGTCTAAGTTTTGCCATATTACTGATAACAATTTGATCATTTTCATTTAAACCACTTTCAATTGTAATTCCCTCTTTAACTAAAATACCAGTTGTTACAGGTCTTAATTTTGCGATTGAATCAGTTACTACATAAACAAAACTACCTTGTGAAGTTTTTAAAATAGCATTTTCAGGAATAATATAAACTTTTCCTAAATCAAGATTTGTTACTTCGATTTTTCCAAATTCTCCAATTAAAATTTCATTATTTTCATTTTTAAATTTAGCTCTTAATAAAAGTGTATCTGTGTTTGAATCTATTTTAGAAGAGATAAAATCAACAGTTCCATTTTCATAAGTTTTATTACTTGTAACTAGATTTACTTTTGCACTTTTATCTTTTATTTGAGAAAGGTATCTACTTACATCATCTTTTGAAAGTGCAAATTCTGCATAAACTGGATTTGTATTTGTAATTGTAATAAGTAAAGAATCTGAATCATTTGAACCAACTAAATTACCAATATCTTTTTTCTTAAGTCCAATCATCCCATCTATTGGAGCATAAATTTTTGTATAATCAAACTGAATTTGCGCATTTTGTAGAGATGCTTTTGCACTTTCTAATAAAGCTGAGGCATTTTCATATTGGTAATTATACTCATCAGCTTGTTGAATACTTATTGATTTTGTTTTTATTAAAGAGTTTGATCTTTCAAAATCTTTTTGTGCTTTTTTATAGTTTGCTTGAGCAGTTTTTACATTTGCTTTTGCAACATTTAAATTTGCTAAATAAGTATTTTGCTCAATTTTATATAATAGAGTTCCTTTTTTAACAAAATCTCCTTCATTAAAATATTTTTCAACTAAAATACCTTTTACCCTTGCCATTACATTTACTTCTTCAAAAGTTTTTATTATTGATGGATAAGTTTTTATAGTTGTTGCTGGTTTATTTGCTATTTTATAAGTTTCCACAGGTAATGGTGGAAGTTGCGGTTTATCTGCTGCATTTAATGTATTTAATCCTAAAAAAATAAATGCTATTGCTACTATTGATTTCTTCATTTTATATATTCCCCTAATTTTTTACCACTATAGTAAATTATTTTTGCTTTTTTAATTTCTAAATCATTTTGTGATGTTTTTAATTGACTTAGTGCTGTATATTTTTCACTTAAACTAGTTAAAAATGATACATTGTCAATCAATCCATTTTCATATTTTGATTTAATTACTTCATATGCTGTTGTTGCAGCTTTTAAATTAGCCTCTGAAGATTTTATTTTTTGTTTAGAAATATCATAGGCTTTAAGTGCTAGTTGTAAATCAACATTTGCTTTGTTTTTTTCATACTCATATTTTGATTTTGTGCTTAAATAATCTTTATATTTTGATTCGTATTTATATTTAGTCTCACCAAAAGAAAAAATATTCCATTTTAAATTTGCTGATAAAATATTTTGATGATCTATAGAATTATTTTGATAAGTATTATTATCAAAATTTGAATCATAATATGTATATGTATTATCAAGTGTTATTGTTGGTAAATATGCACTTTTTTCACTTCTTGCATTTGCAAGTTTTGATTGTAAATTAAATTCTGTAGATTTCAAATCAAATCTTAAATCACTTTGAGCAGAATTTTCAAGCTCTTTTACATTTGAGCCAGCATCAATAGAAACAACTTGACCTGTGATGTATTCTAAATTATGAGTTATAGTTATCATCTCAAGTTCTATCTCTTGTAAAGTTACTTTCGAATTTTCTAATCTTGAAATAATTTTTTGAACTTCATCTTCTGTTGTAGTTCCTGCATCTAAAAATCTTGATAATCTTGTTTTTTGAGATTCAAGTTGTTCTATTTCTTTTAATTTTGCATCTTTTTGAGAAATAAAAGATAGATAATTGTAGTAATAATTTATTACATTTAATGAAATATCATTTTTTAAAGCTTCAACAGATTGTTCACCACCTTTTATAGATTGTTCATAACTATCATAAGTATCAGATTTTTTCCCACCATCATAAAGTTCATAACTTAGACTTCCGTAAACTTTTGATGAGTTTTTAGGAACACTTGCCGTTTCTTTATCTGTTATAGCATGATTTGCACCAATATCTAAACTTGGCATATAACCACTTTTTACACTTTCATATTCATCTTTTATTGAATCTAAACTCTTTTGTGAAGAATCAATTAGTTTATTTTGTATTGATAAATTAATTAACTCTTCTAAATTTTGAGCTGATAAAAAAAGAGGAACTAAAAAAATAAAATATAATTTTTTCAAAATAACTCCTTATAATTTTTGATTTCTGATTTTAGAATAAAAGAACTTAAATTTATCTTTCTAGAAAGATAAATTTATCTTAATAATAATTTAGATAGAATTCCCCTATGAAAAGAAAACACATAGATAAATTTTATAATACAACAATTAAGTCAAAAGAGTATGAAATTTTTGCACTTACTTTACCAATTACACTAATTCATAAAAACATGCTTAATGAAACAGAGTGTTTTTTAAAAACAAATTATGATTTACTTCATTCTCATGTAGATGTCTTAGCGTCTTTATATTTTGATGGAAACTCATTATCTCCAACAGATTTATATGATGCAACAGTATTTTCTTCTGGTGGAATGACAAAGGTTTTAAAAAAACTTGAAGAGAGAAACCTAATAAAAAGAGAAGCTTCTTCAAACGATAAAAGAAGTATGTTAATAAGTTTGACAAAAGAAGGCAAAGAATTAATTGAAACCTGCATGATAGAAGTTGCAAAACAAAAAGAGGAAAAATTTAGTATCCTAACTCAAAAAGAGAAAGAAGATTTGAAAAATATTCTTTCAAAAATCACTTACTCTTTTATTTAGTTAAACTCTATTTTTGCATTAGAAATATTTTTAAATATTTTTAGTTTTTTTCTTAAAGGTAACCATTTTATTAAAATGGTTGCTAATGCTTCCCATAATGAAACCCAACCTCCAACCATTGCACCTTCTGAAATAAGTTTATAGATAAAAACCCCATTTTCACTAAGATTTAAAGAGATAGAAACAAAAATAAAACCTATAACAATAAAAATAAAAGAGTTTTGCAATTGCTCTTTCATCTTTTTTTGTTCCCAGTATTGCAAATAGTTAAAATAATCTTTTATACTATTTCGTACTTTTTGATTTGATTCTTCATCTGATGTTTCATCAAAATAGAATTTTATAATAAAAGGATATTCGCCTATCTCTTCAACACTTTCTATTAGATATTTTTCCAAAGACTCTTTTAAATCTTTTTTTATAAAAGTAGATTTTTTATCATAATCTTCAAATAAATCTTCAACTTTTGCTGCTGAAATATTTAATATTAACTCTTCATCTAGGTTTCTGTCATATCGGTTTGTTATGCTATTTTTCATATTTAATTCTTTTTACTTTTGATAAACTGCAAAAAAATGTGGAACACTAGGAGTTTGCTCATCATCATAAACTAAAAAACTAATCTCTTTTAATTTATCAATAGTTACAAATTCATCCATTTCAGACTTTGAAAGAGGGAAGGGGATTTCATCTTCTTTTTCACCTTCATTTCTACTTCTACATGAAACTAAAATATAACCATCTTTTGCAAGGAGTGAACTCATTGCAACTCTAGCTTTTTTTCTATAACCATCTGGTAAAACTTGAATAGTATTACACTCATAAATTACATCAAATTTTTCAAACCACTCTTTTGGATAATCAAATAAATCAGCAACAACATAATTAACTTTTGTATCTTTATATCTATCTTTGCATAATTCAATAGCACTAGGAGATATATCAAAAGCAGTTACATCAAAACCAAAATCACTTAAAGCCTGAGCATCATCACCAACTCCACAATCAATAACACAAGCAGTTTTATTTGTTTTTTTGATATTAGTTTCTTTTAACCAATCCACTAAATAAGGACTTGGTTCTAAATCAGCCCAAAAAACTTTTGTAAAATCTCCTTTAGCATTTTTATAAATAGAGTCAAACCAACCTGTTGGGTCGTTGTTTTTTTGATAAGTTTTTACCATTTTTTTGTATGATATGAAGTCGAAGTTTTCCATTATTATAATTCAATTTCCAAAGCAATAGGGCAGTGGTCACTTCCCATAATTTCATTCATAATATACGCATTTTTGATATTGTCTTTTAAATCTTCGCTAACATAAAAGTAGTCGATTCTCCAGCCAACATTATTTTCTCTTGCATTTGCTCTGTAACTCCACCAGCTATAAAGCTCAGTTTTATCGCCAACTACGTGTCTTAATGTATCAACATATCCAAAAGATAGAAATTTATCTATCCATTGTCTCTCCATTGGTAAAAATCCTGAAGTTTGTTCATTTGCTTTTGGTCGTGCAAGGTCGATTTCTTTGTGTGCTGTGTTTACATCTCCACAAACTATGATTGATTTCCCTTGTTTTTTTAAGTTTTCACAATGTTCTAAAAATCTATCGTAAAACTCCATTTTATAAACAAGTCTTTCCTCTTTACTTTGGCCATTTGGGAAATATACATTAAAAAATGCTATATCTTTATCTCCTAAAGTAAAATGAACTTCGTTTATTCTTCCTTCATCTAAAACATCAACAGTAGGGCAGTTACACTCAAAAGTTGTTTCTATGTCTGTAAATAGGGCAGTTCCACTTCTTCCTTTTATTGCAGAAGCACTTGCCGTCATTGTTTTGAACTCTTTGTTAAAGATTGTTTTTGGGATTTGTTCTTTCATAGATTTTGTTTCTTGAACACCTAGAAGATGAATATCATGTTCATCTACCCATTTTAGAGCCTCTTTTTTATCAACAGCTCGGATTCCATTTACATTCCATGAGATAAATTTATAAATTGCCATTATTTACTGATTTCCTTTTTCTCTGTAATTTTCTCTTCTAATTTCTTTTCTTCTTTTTCAATTAATTGTTTAGGAGCAATTGGAGCAATTGGTTTTTGAATATTCATATTTCCAAAACTTGAAGGAACAAGTGTGTCACTTTTTCCTCCATGCATATCAATTTTTCCTGCGTTATCATCTGTGTAATTATAATTTGCAAATAAAATACCTGTTAGTGATATAGTAACTATTAGTAATCTTTTCATTATTTATTCCTTTTAAAAGAAAATATTATAACCCCTTTTTTGATAAATAAGCCTTAATAGGGTATTTTACGATAATTAATTTCGAGGATGATTTTTATGAATGAATTGATTTTAGGACTGATTACATTTTTTACTTCTACAATTGCTGGAGTTGTTGGAATTGGTGGAGGAATGATGTTAATAGCAATTTTACCTTCGTTTTTACCTTTAAATGCTTTGATACCTGTTCATGGTCTAACCCAAATGTCAAGTAATGTAAGTAGGGCAATATTTGGATACAAAGATGTTCAATATGAAGTGATTCCAAAATTTTTATTAGGTTCAGCTATTGGTATTGGAATGTTTACGGCAGTTTTAAGTCTAATTTCCCTTGAATATGTTCCTTTATTTATTGGAGTTTATATTTTATTATCTTTATGGTCAGAAAAGTTCAATGAAAAAATTAAAAGATACGAGAGTTATTTTCTTGCTGGTTTTTTTCAAACAGGTCTTTCAATGGTTGTAGGAGCTACTGGACCACTTACTATGACACTTTTATTAAAAGATTACAAAGATAAAGACAAAGTAGTAGCAACTGGTGCTGCACTTATGAGTATTACACATATTTTAAAAGTGTTTGTATTCATGTATTTTGGTTTTGTGTTTTTTGATTATATTGGAGTGATTACTGCAATGATTATTGGTGCCGTTGCTGGAAGTTGGGCTGGAACAAAATTAAGAGATAAAATAGATGGAAAGAAATTCATTATTATCTTAAAAGTGTTACTTTCCGCTTTAGCTATTCAAGTGATTGCAAAAGTATTTATATAATTTAATTTAGAGGAATCTCAATTATTATTGAGATTCCTTTATCTTCTTTGCCCTCATTTTCAAGTTTGATATTTTTAGCATAAACACTACCTTTTAAATGATAAACAATAATCTGATAAACCATATAAAGACCCATTCCTGTTCCAATAGCTTTATGTTTAGTAGTAAAATACAACTCAAACATTTTATTTAGAATATTCGAACTTGTTCCTCCTGCATTATCATTTATCTCTATTTTTAGGAATTTTTCTTCAACTTTTGTGTTGATTTTTATAATTTTATTTTGAATATTTTTTGTATTAAAAGCATCAAGTGAGTTATTTAAAATATTCATAATAACTTGAATAAATTCACTCTCTTTCCCTTCTAATATACAATTTACATCCTTTTCAAATTCAACTTTTATTTCATTTAAATCAAGTTTAATATTAAATAAATTAATTGCTTTTTCTATTGTTGTTCCAACTTCAAAGGCAACAATCTCCTCATTTTTATCAAAAAAGTTTCTCAAATCATCAATAGTATTTGATAACTTTTGAGTAGTTTCAAATATCATTTCAAGTGATGAATTTAACTCCTCTTTAGATGGTTCTGAGTATTTAAATTGAAGTAATATACTTGAAGATAAAGAGCTAATGATTGATAAAGGTTGTCTCCATTGGTGGGCAATATTTTCTAATAGTTCCCCCATTGATACCATTTTTGATTGTTGAGTTAGAATATTTTGATACTCTTTCTCTTTTGTAATATCAAGTTTAATTGCTAGAAATTCTACAATTCTATTATTTTGATCTCGTATTGGTGTGATTGAACTTTTTTCATAGGTAATTTTTCCAAACTTATTTCTATTTATAAATTCGCCATTCCATTTTTCACCATTGTTTATTGTGCTTTTTAGATTATCAAAGAATTTTTTATCAAGTAATCCTGAGTTTAACATAGATGGATTTTTACCAATTGCTTCTTCTTTTGTATAGCCTGTTGTTTTTTCAAATCCATGATTTACATATTTTATAACATGTTTTTCATCAGTTACAATAATAATATTATCACTAATATCAAGGGCACTTTTAAATTTGTCTAATTCTATTTTATTTTTTAAAACAGTGTAGGCATAATAGATAAATAAAAGAATTGAAATAACTAAAAGAAGAATAAAAATGATTATTGAATTTTTAATATTTTTTATAATATCTTCCATATAAGATTCGAAAATATTACGTAAAGAATCAATTTCATTAAATAAATCTAGATTATTTATTTCAGTTTGTAAACTCTCTTTTTTTATAAAATATTCAAATATTACATTTATATCTGAAACAAAAACTTCTTCAGTGTTATTAGTCAAATTGATATTATTTAACTCATCTCTAATAGTGATAATATCATTAATGTTATTGTTTTTCTCGTAGTTAAAAATTAAAGCGATATTATAAAATCTATCAAACTGATGATGGTCAATTTTTGATTTTAAAACTTGTATATTTTTAATTGAGTCATTAAACTGCATATTATAAGATTTTAGTTTTTCAATAATCTCAATCTCTTTTTCTATAAGAGTTTTTATAGATAATATTTTTTTATAAAATTTTGTATTTTTTAAAGACAAATCTTTTTTTGTATTATTTGAGATAGTTGAAAAAATAGTTTGTATTGTATAAATATTTATTTGTATTTCATCATAAATTTCTATATCTAAATGATTTTTACTAAATTGTTCTAACTGAGTATTTAGTCTTGAAATAGCAATTATTTGATTATTTAGTTCAAAATAATTATCAATTTTTTTATTTGCATTAGATAAATTATAAACTAAAGAAGAAATTATTATAAAAAAAATAAGAACAATTAGAGAGAGATTTTTCAAAATATTCCTTAGTATAAATATAATAAATTATACAGGAAAGATGGTTCTTCTAATATGATAAATTGTATAAATAATATTATATAAGAAAATAAATAGACTAAAGAAAAAACTTCAAAAAAAGTATTATAAACAGTGCAGATACAAGTGTTTGCACTGTAATAATACTAGACATTAATCCAATATCACCACCAAGTTGTCGAGCTAATATGAAAGAACTAGGTGCTGTTGGAAGTACAGCAAATAAAACTAAAATTGAAATCATCATCTCATCTAAACCAAAATATTTACCAAAAGCATAAATAAAAATAGGCATAACTAGATGTTTTGCAATGCTTGAAATTAAAAGTTCACTTTTTGAAGATTTTATCTCTTTAATTACAAGTCCAAATCCAACAGATAAAAGACCCATAGGAAGTGCTGCTTTACTTAATATTTCTAAAGTATTATTTATTACAAGTGGAAAATGAATTCCTAAAAAGTTTATACTTCCTCCAATAACACAGGCGATTATCAAAGGATTTGTTATTATTGATTTTAATAAATATAAAAAATTTAATTTTTCATTACTTATATATAAAGCAAAAATTGTAATACATAAAATATTTATAAATGGAATTGCAAAAGTTAGAATAATTGCAGATAAAATCAAGCCATCATTTCCAAAAATTGCCCCAGCTAAAGCTAGAAAAACATAAGTATTAAATCTAATTCCACCTTGAACAACAGAAGTAAAAGAAGCTGCATTTGCTGGTTTTATTTTATTTATAATCATAAGAATAATCATTGTGAAAAATATTGCTAAAAGTGCAGCCATTACAAACCCAAAACTATTTTTTGAGTCTAAAGAAGCATTTGAAAGTTTATATATTAAAAGTGAAGGCATCAAAACATAATAAGTTAATTTATCCGCTTGAGGCCAAAATTCATGGGATGGAAATTTTATTCTTTTAAAAAAATAGCCAATTAAAATAAGTCCAAAAACAGGAATTAAAGCTGAAAATATATGTTCCATAATATTTTCAACTATTTACTAATATTTTGAAAACAGCTTTAATGATTTTTTTATTTTCATCTATTTTAATACAAGGCATATGAGCATCATTTGGATAAAAAATTGCAAGTTCACTCTCTCTGATTTTTAAAACTGAGCTATTAGCAGTTGGTGCATATTTTGCATAATCTAAATCAGGATTATATTCAGTTGTAACTGTAAGATTATTTACATTTTCAACTTCCATAATTTCATCACCTTCAAACATATATTGAATGTCAATATATGTTCTATGTGACTCATAAAGACAATCTTTTTTATCTTTTGTTATGTAAGCTTGTTCTAAAACAAAACAGTTTTCATCTAACACTATTTTATTACACTCTCCAACTTTTACATTCAAAATAGTTTTATGCTCATTTGAATTTTTGTCTTGTAATTTTTCAATATAAGCAATAGCTTTTTCAAACTTAGAACTACAAACTTGTGATTTTAAAGTTTGTAATGTACCAAATAGTGCCATCTTAATTCCTATTTATTTTTTAACATCTCTTTTAAAATAATTTTACCACCTTCAACACCTGGTTGGTCGTAAGTATTAATTCTTAAAAATTTACCAACAATAGAAGTTAATAATTCATAATAAAATAGTAGTTTACCAATTTCATATTCACTAATCTCTTCAATTTCAATTAAATCTATAGGAATATCTTTTTTATACTCTTTAACAGAAGCAATTGTAGCATCAGCTTGAAGATTGATAAGTTCTTTAAAATCAAGATTATGAATATAATCTAAATCTTCTAAACCTTCTAAAGTAATTGGAGCAATTTTTGTATTATCTTTAAAATCTTTGATTTTTATAAATGTTACAGTTTTATCACGTCTTCCTTCAACAATTAGTTGTAAAAAAGAGTGTTGGTCAACTGGTCCTAAAAGTCCAATTGGAGTTAAACCTTGGTTTGTATGATTTACATCAATTTTTCCAAGACTCTCTCCCCAAAGTTGGATATACCATTTATTAAATCCTTCAAGTAATTGAGAATAAGAAAAAATTGCATTTACATTATATATATCTTTGAACTCATAATAAGTTCTTGCTTTTTTGATTAAATGGTCATATAAATCATTTTGTTCAAAAAAAGATGTTGATATTTTTTTTGCACCTTTTAATAGTTCATCAATATTAAATCCAGCAAGATATAAAGGAACTAATCCAACATTTGATAAAACAGAAAATCTTCCTCCAACATTTTTAGGAATATCGAAAGAGTTTATATCATTTGCTTTTGCAAAAGTATTTAATTTACTATCATCTTCTGTGATTATTAATAAATTTGATTTATCAATTTTTGTAATTGACATTAAGTATTTAAAAATAGAGATAGTCTCTATTGTAGTTCCAGATTTTGAAATTACAATAAAAAGAGTATCTTCAAGATCGATTTGACTTAATGTTCCATTTAAATTAACAGGATCAGTACTTTCAAAAAAATAAAGTTCTTTTTTTAAAGTTTTATTATGTTGCTTGTTATACTTCATAAAATTATAAATTGCATAAGTTCCTAAAGTACTTCCACCAATACCAATAATTGCAATCTTTTTTTGAGTAAAATTAAAACTATCTAATTTGGCTTTTATAAAAGTTGTATCTTCATAAGGAAGAGAGTAGTAACCTATATGCTCTCTTTCTTTTTTTATTTCTGCAAAGATTTCATCATCACTTAGTGATACTTGCGGATAATACAGATTGTTTTTCACTTATTTTGCTCCAACTTCTTTTTTCTCTTTTTTCTCTTTTTCAATAGATTTTGTGTAAAAATAGTTAGTTGCTTTTACAAATCCATCAATACTTCCACAGTCAAATCTTTGTCCATCAAATTTAAAAGCTAAAACCATTCCTTTTTTCGCTTGTGTTAAAAGAGCATCTGTAATTTGAATTTCACCACCTTTACCTGGTTTTGTTTCTCTAATAATTTCAAAAATATCAGGAGTTAAAATATATCTTCCAATAATTGCTAAATTTGAAGGTGCAACTTCAGGTTCTGGTTTTTCAACCATATCTTTTACCATATAAATACCAGGTTCAATCTCATTTCCAGCAATTACACCATATTTATTTGTATCTTCTTTTGGAATCTCTTCAATAGCAACAATAGAACAACCATATTTTTTGTATAAATCAACCATTTGTGCTAATACACCTTTTCCTGGAGCATCACATAAATCATCTGCAAGTAAAACTGCAAATGGTTGGTCACCAATTAGTGTTTCACCACATAAAATTGCATGACCTAAACCTTTCATTTCTATTTGTCTAGTATAAGAGAAAGTACATTTAGTAATAACTGATCTAATTTCTGTTAAATAATGCTCTTTACTTGTACCTTTAATTTGATTTTCAAGTTCATAAGAAATATCGAAGTGATCTTCAATTGCTCTTTTACCTCTACCTGTTACTATTGCCATTGTATCCATACCAGCAGCAAGTGCTTCTTCCACACCATATTGAATAAGTGGTTTAGTTAAAACAGGTAACATCTCTTTTGGAGTTGCTTTTGTCGCAGGTAAAAATCTTGTACCATATCCAGCAGCAGGGAATAGGCATTTTTTAATAGGTGTATTTTTATTTGTCATTTTTATTTTCCTTGTAATTGTTCAAATAGTTTTATTAAAACATTTTCGTATATTTTAGCATTTTCTTTTGTATCTGCCTCAAATCTTGTAACTAATTTTGGAGTAGTGTTACTAGCTCTCACTAATCCCCAAGCACTTTCAAAAATCTCTTTAATGTCATCCTCTCTATATGTTCTTCTCCATTGTGTCATATTGTTCAAAATTATGTTTTAACAAATTTACGTTTGTTATTATATGGCATTTTTCATAAAAATTGTGAAAAAAAAGTAAAAAGTAAAAAATTATTAAATAAAAGATAAAGAAAACTAAAAAATCCCAATAAAAAGCTAGTAAAAGAGTAAAAAGCACACGAATCCCAAAATTTAAGCGAAATTTAAGCGCTAACCCCTTGACAAAGAGATAAAAACCTATTATAATTCCCGTCCAATTTGACTGAAGCGCATCAAACGAAAGAATGATAGAAAGCGTTGCAATCGAAGCTGGATGATC
>JAQTXA010000023.1 GCA_028689025.1 Aliarcobacter sp. | reverse complement strand
TTTCCATTTAAGTAACCCATGTGACCTTCAACTGTAGGTCTTGTCCAAACTACTTCTCCAGTTTTTGGATCTCTAGCTTCTACTTTTCCAACAATACCAAACTCACCACCAGCAACACCTGTGATAATTTTGTCATTAACAATTTGAGGAGCAGCAGTTATAGAATAACCATCTTTATAATCTGCAATTTTTTGTTTCCAAACTACTTTTCCAGTTTTTCTATCAAGTGCAACTAATTTAGCATCAAGTGTTCCAAAAATAATTAAATTATCATAAATTGCAGCACCTCTGTTGATAACGTCACAACATGGTAAAATTGCATCTGGAAGTTGCGAATCATATTGCCATAACTCTTCACCTGTTGCTATGTTAATAGCAAAAATTCTTGAGTAAGAAGCTGTAACATACATTACACCATCTTTAACGATTGGTTGAGACTCTTGACCTCTTTGTTTTTCACCACCAAAAGAGAAATTCCATACTGGAACTAAATCTTTAATAGTTTTTTTATTAACTTGCTCTAAAGTAGAATATCTTTGTCCTTGTTGACCCATACCGTAAGTTAAAACGTCATTTGTACTTTTCGCATCATTTGCAATTTCAGTATATGTAACTGGGTTGAATGATGGTTCTGTAACCTTATTTGTGTTACTATTTGCTTGAGCGCTAATTAGGGCACAAAGTGTAACGGCAGCGGCACTAGTTAGTAGCTTTTTTTTAATCATTTTCTCTCCTTAATTTTTGTCGCAACAAACTAAAAATTTGTCTTATTGAAAGTATACATAACAAATATAGCCTAAGTTTAGCTATGATTTATTTTCTTAGATTTAAACCCAACAAAGGCCATTATTAGGCTAATTACAAAAGAAATTCCTAAAATTATGAACAATTCTAAATCAAATTTCATATATAAAGAGAATCTAATAGCCTCTACAATATATGTAAATGGATTAAAAGATGAAATATTAAATAACAAAAGTGATGAGTCTTTTACTTTCCAAAGTGGATAAAGGGCAGAACTTAAAAAAAACATTGGGAAAATTACAAAATTCATAACCGTTGCAAAGTTTTCTAACTGTTTAATTACAGATGAAATAAACAAAGCAAAAGCATTTAATATTATTGATGAAACTATGATTATTGGAATTGTAATAATAATTGCTACATAAGAAATCTCAACTCCATAGAGTTTTGCAATAAGTAAAAAAGTTATAGCTTGAAGTGTTGAAACAATTGCAGTTGCAAACATTTTACAAAATAGTAAATAGTTTCTATTTATATATGAAGTTAAAAGTATTTTCATACTTCCCATTTCTCTATCAAATATCATAGTTAGTGAGCTTTGCATTCCATTAAAAAGTAAAACCATTCCCACAAGTCCTGGAACGATATATGTTTCATAGGTAATATAAGTTTCATAAGGTGGAATGATTGCAAGACCAAGAGCTGTTTTAAATCCAACAGAAAAAATAAAAAGCCATAAAAGTGGTCGTACAAGTGCTGAGAAAAATCTACTTTTTTGTTTTAAAAATCTTATTAACTCTTTGTAGATAATTCCTTTCATACAAGATATATATTTTTTCATTTTTTACCTTACTAAAAAGTTGAAAGTATCAACTAAATTTTCTTTTTCATATTTTGCAACAATATCTTTTACTATTCCACTATCTATAATTTGTCCAGCTTTTATAATAGATAAATTATCTTCTAAAATTACCTCATCAAAAAGGTGAGTAATCCATAAAACTGATATATTTTTTGTTTGAACCAAATCTCTTACGTAAGCTAAAATATCAAATCTACTTTTTAAATCAAGTCCAACGGTTGCTTCATCAAGTAAAAGCAGTTTTGGTTTATTTATCAAAGCTCTTAAAATCTCAACTCTTCGTCTGTGTCCACCATTTAGATTTCGCACAGTTGTATCCATAACATCTGAGAGTTCAAGTTTTTCTATTTCATCATTTATAGAAAGGATTGTTTCTTTAAAACCTAAACCTTTTAATGAACCATAATAATAAAGATTTTGTTTTACTGTTAAATCCAAATCTAAAGTTGGTTCTTGAAAAACTATTCCTATATCTTTTAGGGCATTTGAATAATCTTGAATTGAAAAACCATTTATAAAAATCTCTCCACTTTGAAGATTTAATAATCTTGTAACCAAAGAAAAAAGTGTAGATTTCCCAGCACCATTAAGTCCTAATAAAACAGAAAAAGTTCCCTCTTTTATATTTAAAGCAACATTTTTTAATACTTGTTTTTTTCCGTAAGAGAAATCTACATTTTTTAGTTCTAGGATATTTTTTTTCATTTTAAAAATTATCTTCCAGAATTTCTAACTGTGCTTGTATTTTTTCAATAACATTCATACTAGAAATCAGATTTTCAAAACTTGTTTTTTTATTTCCAATAAAACTATTACTATGATTTGAGTTCTCTTGTATTTTTCCTATGGTTTCATTTATTTGTTCCATATCTTCTGATACATTTGATAACTTAATACTTGCATTTTTAATATCTTCAGAAATTAAACTTACACTTTTTATAGTCACATCAACAGAGTGATTACTATCACTTAAACTAGATTGTGTTTTTGATGCCAATTTTTTCACCTCATCTGCAACTACTTTAAATCCATTTCCAAAAGCTCCCGCCCTGCTTGCTTCAATTGCTGCATTTAGAGCTAATAGATTTGTTTGTATTGCAATACTTGAAATTGAAGATAATACTTGTTTTGTATCCCTTGCATTTTTTGTTAATTTATCCATGTTTTCAACAAGAACGGTGTTTGTTTCTACATTACTTAAAATATCACTTGAGAAACCTTCAAATTTTTTTGTCATTTGAGTAATTAATTTATTAGTTTGAGTTGTATCTTCGTAAACATAATTTAAAATCTCAACCATATCTTTTATAAGTGGGAATGCATCTTTTAAACTATTAATTACTGCCATTCTAACTTTTGCTATTAATTGATATTTATGGATTTCTCTTTGGATAAAATATCCACTAAATTTTGCATATTTATGTACAAAATTATCAACATATTCATCGTAAAAATCCTTTTCATCTTCAACTTCATAGAAAAATATTGCCGTTAAAGTTTGGTTGATATTTAATCCTAAAAGCTCTCCAAAAGTTGAAAAACCGGCAAGGGGAATATCATTAAAAGTTTTTAAAGAGTTTAGATTTGCTGTGTTTAATAATCTTCTTAAAATACAATCATTTAATATTCCACCGATTGGTTTTGATTTTTTTCTTGCTGAAAAGTTTGCAAAATCAATATTTGTTTGAGAAACAAACTCTTTGTTTTTTACTAAATATAATAAATCCCCAAATGAAATATCACAAAAAAATGAAATTTGTTTTTTCTCTATATCAAGATTTGAAACTGATCTAATATATAATTCCCCATCAACTTCAATGGCAAAAGTATAATCAGCCAATACAGTTTTTAAATCTTGCAAACTACAATTTAAGTGATGGCATAAAGAATCTACAAAATTAACAATTCTATTTCCCCTTGAATTTAATACACTTTGAACACTTCTATTTAACATATTTGATTGGGCAACTAAAAAACTCAAATTTGTTTTTTCACAACTTTGAGATTTGAATACTCCATATTTGATATTTGATTTTAGTTTTGTAAGAATAATTATTGCATTATGTCTTAGCGTTTGTTCATTATTAAATAAAAATGTATCTTTAAAATCAAACTTTCCACCAGCACTTCCACCAATAATCAAACAAGGCAATTTTCCACTTGCATAAATAGCTTCTGTTAAAAAACTTTCACTATTTGATAAACCATCCACAAAAGTAAGGGCATAACAATTTTCATGGTTTATTTTAAATGGGATTTTTTGTTTATCTATCTCATTTTTGATTTTTTCAATTCTTTCGTTATGTGAGATTGTTTGGTTTGTAATATTTTCACTATGTAATGGAATAGTTAAGATTTCAACTTGCTCAATAATTTCATCACTAAAAGCTTGTAATACAATATTATCCCACACGCCACTTGCATCATTATATAAACTATCTCTTTTTTCATTCAAATTAAAAGTACATAATTCTCCAGCTGTTGAACTTAATACTATTTTTACATCATTTTCAAAGGCTGATTTTATTTTTCTTGATACATTTTGAAAATCAATATGTGGTGAAATAAATCCCAAAACTAATTTTGGGCTAAACTCACTTGATAATTGTTTTATGTCACTTTCTAAATTTGACTCTTTTGTATTAACAATACGAATATATTTGTGATGAATATTCATCTTTCTTTTCCTAATCTTTATTTTTTATCTGGGATTACTGCTAATCCCCAAGGGTATCTTCCAACTTTTATTGATTTTTCTACAGTTAATGTATCCACATCAATAACTGAAACATCTCCACTTACACCATTTGTAGTGTAAAGTTTTTTCTCATCTTGAGCAAAAGCTAACTGCCAAACTCTTTTTCCAACTAATAGATATTTAATTACTTTTAATGTTTGAGTATCAACAACAGCTACATGATTTGCAGGCCCAAGTGCAATAAAAGCATATTTTCCATCACTTGTTAATTTAATTCCAACTGGCTGAATTAAATCTTTGAAGATTCCTGGAATCTTAAAAGTGATTTTTCCAATGCTCTCTTTTGTAGTTGAATCAACAACCATTACCGTCCCACCAATTTCACTTGAAGCCCAAACTTTGTCACCACTTTTTGAAAACTCAATATGTCTTGGTCTTTGATCAACTAATGTACTATGAACTATCTCTTTAGTTTTTGTATCAATCCAATGTAAAAAATTTGAAGTTTCTGTTGTATTTATAACCATAGTTCCATCTGGACTAACAGCCATTCCCTCAGGTTCAACTCCAACTTCTATTTGTTTTAATACTGTTTTATTTGCAGTATCAACAACAGTTACAATTGCATCATTTTCATTTGAGATGTAAAGTTCTTTTCCATCAGGAGTAAGGGCAAATTGTTCTGGGTCTTCACCTGATGGGAAGTTGTATTCAATTTTTTTAGTTTTTAAATCTAATACTTGAACCGTATCATCATCACTTGCGCATATATATAATTTTGAATAATCTTTAGTAAGAAGAATTCCCCTTGGTCTTTGACCAACTTTTATAGTATCTGTTACTTTATTTGTGTTTGAATCTATTACTGATATTGTGTTATCTTTTTCATTTGAAACATAAATAGTATCGGCAAGTAAAGAACTTGTAACAATAGCCATACATAATATTTTTTTCTTCATTTTCTTCTCCCAATCTATTTTATGGATTGTATACTAGATTTATAGCCTGAATTTAGCGAAAACATTTTGCTAAACTGAGGCTATAATTTTTCAATATACTTAGTAAAATATATATTGGAGAAATTATGAAAATCGTTTTATTCTTTTTACTATTAATCGCATATGCAAATGCCCAACTGTTAAATGTAGATATTTTATATCTAGAACAAAAAACAGAAAAACCTCCTGTTTTATCAAATGTAATAGAAGAGCCAAAAAATCTAGGTTTAAGTGGAGCGCAGTTAGCTGTTATTGATAGTAATAAAAGTTCAAAGTTTTTAAATCAGAATTACAATCTAATCACAAAAATCTCTTATGATGAAAATGAACTAATAGCAGCTTTTGAAGAGTTCATCAAAAACAAAAACTCTTATGTGATTTTAAATGTGGAAGATGAACTTCTAAAAAAGTTAATTGCTAATCCAATTTCAAAAGATGCCCTACTTATAAATGCAGGAAGTCAAAGTACAGATTTAAGAAAAGATTATTGTAATAAAAATCTAATTCATACTATTGCTAGTAATGCAATGCTTTATGATGGATTAGTTCAATTTTTAGTAAAAAGAAACTTCAAAAATATTTTTCTAATTTCAGGAAAAAATCCAAAAGATATTCAAATAAGTGACGATATAAAAAGAGCCGTTAAAAAGTTTGGTATAAATATCGTAAAAGAGAAAGTTTGGGAAAACAACACAGATATTAGAAGACGAGCCACCGATGAGTTTCCAGCATTTACCCAAGCAAAAGATTATGATGTGATTGTGGTTGCTGATTATTTTGGAGATTTTGGAGAGTCTATTTATTTTAACTCTTGGCTTCCAAGACCAGTTGCAGGAACACAAGGATTAACTCCTGTTACTTGGAATAAAGTAATAGAATCAAATGGAGCAGCACAAATGCAAAGTAGATTTGAAGGTTTTGCTTCAAGATGGATGGAATCAAAAGACTTTTCAAATTGGGTAGCTGTTCGAACAATTATAAGCTCAATTATGAAAACAAAAACAGCTGATTTTAAAACAAATCTTGATTTTATCTATTCAGATGATTTTGATGTGGCAGCTTATATGGGAAGAAAACTATCTTTTAGGGATTATAATGGGCAGTTAAGAATGCCTATTTCTTTAATTCAACCAAGGGCATTAATATCTACTTCACCACAAGAGGGATTTTTACATCCAATCACTGATTTGGATACTATGGGAATTGCTCCATTTGAAATGAAGTGTAAAAAATGATAAAAATTCTCTTGAGCATTTTTCTATTATCCTCTTTTTTAAAAGCCAATTATGAAATAATTGAAAATGAAAATATTTTCATAATAAAAACAGATAATAGAACTTTTCAAGAGAATTTACTAAACCTAAAAGATGAGATAAATTTTGAGGGTTTTACAATAGTTTATGAACTAAATCTCGCAAAAGCCACAAATGAAGTGGCCATTCTACTTGAAAAAAAAGGTGTTTTAAAAGAGGGAATAAATCTAGGTATTTGTAAAAGTAGCTTCACTTTACAAATGGTAGAAGAAAATCCCAATAACATAAACTACTGCCCACTTGGATTATCTGTTTATCAAAATAGTAAAAATGGAAATTTCATCTCATATAAAAAATATAAAGCTTTTAAAAGTGGAGATAAAATCGCTGAAAAAATAAATGAAGTTTTGAAAAGTTTGATTCTTAAAAGTTTGGATTGATTTTTCTCGTTCCCAAGCTCTAGCTTGGGAATGTATACTACGGTATTTCTGCCAATTTTTGTTTTTCTTGTTTTATTTAGTTTTTATATGCATTCCCAACGTGGACGTTGGGAACGAGGGAAAATCCACAATATTTTCCAACGGCAGGGGCTTTTTCTTCGACGTCATAAACCGAGCAAGTCGAATGGTTGGTTTTTCCACTGTGTAGTGAAGAATTGTCGCGGCAATGATTGCAATAACAAAGACTCCCCACATCCGGCTACTTTCGATAGAAACAGGCCAAGGTAGTTTTCCATGAAAAAGCAGCGGGATTGCATGCACAAGATACAAGGAATAAGAAATACGACCAAACCATTCGGTGATTGGGGAATACACTTCGACGCCGGCGCTCATGTAAGCAATGATCCAGATTGCGCTAATTGCGCTAGCTGCCAGTGATGCAATTGTCCAGTATACTCCTAAGTCGCTGGAAACGAAAAGCGCGATTGCCCATAGTGACATAAGACAAGCGGTGGAAATCGCAAGATAGTATTTTTTTAGTAGGTCAACTGTGCCATATTGATGCAAGTACATCGCCGCCAACGCGCCAAACAGAAGGCCGTCAATCCAGTATAGACGTAAATTGTCGACGACCCTGACATACGAGATGGCAGTCAACAATTGCTGACCGAAATGGTGTGCAAGGGATACAGCGGTAAGCAGTAGAATAATCGCCAGAAAAAGCCTGCCGCGTCCGAATACATACATCAGAAGGGGTAGCGTGATATAAAACCAGAATTCAACCTGTAGCGTCCACATAACGCCTACCGGCATGGAATGCCACAGGTTGTTGTAGGTAAAAGTCAGCAGGTTAGGTAAGGCAACAAGATACGTGGCAAGGATTGGTGATTCTATTAAGACAATAACCACATAGATAATCCCCAGCGTAGCTGCATAAGGGACATAGACACGTAGGAATCTCCGGACAATAAACCGAGCGACTGTGCCGCGATCCAGTTGCTTTTCGTTCAGGAGCATGGATGTAATCAAATACCCACTCAAAGCAAAGAATACCGAAACTCCAATAGCACCACCCGGCGCAACGTCACTACGGTAATGAACTAGAACAACAAATAGAATCGCTAAAGCCCGGATGCAATCTAAAAGTGCTATACGTTTTGTTAGGTTTTCTTTATTCAAATCAATGTTCATAGGTTTTCTCCATCATAATCAAGACCAAATTTTTGTGCTTCGATAACCACTTCTTTACCAAGTTCACCAGAACCTAGAAGCATAATTTTTTTAGAATTTGATTTTAATGGAGCTGTAAATTGCATTGAAATAACCTTATTAATTGTTAAATTGATTATAGCAAAATAGATTAAAAGATTGATTAAGACTAGAAGAAGTACTGCACGTGGAAATTAGATTTCAAGCAAAGCTGAACTTTGTGTGGAACAAGGATACAATAGTTTTACATTATAGAAATGAACTAAATAAAGATTATGTAAGTACTAATTTTTCTTCGTTCCCAATCTCCAGCGTGGGAATGCATACTTAAATCCAAACTAAAATAATTTCTTTATATCAATCAAACCTTTTTTATCTATTTTTCTAATTTTCATTTTTTTTGTTTTATTTTATTTTTATACAAAAGAGTACAAAAAATACTTATATTGATAGAAATTCAACCTAAAGAACACTTTAATTAAAGAATGCTGTAAATAGCCATTTTATTGCGCTTCCCTTTAACATTAATAGGACTATACTGACTTGTCTTATGATAGGCACAAGGAAAGAATTATGAAACTAGGTAAATTTTCAAAAGCAGCTATGGTTGCTACCATTTTAATCGTAAATACAGTTCCTCTTCTAGCAACAGAAGTTCCAGATGCAACAAAATCAAAATCTACAATTGGAGAAAAAATTGATGACACCATTATTACTACACAAGTAAAAATGGCATTAATAAAAGATTCTTCAACGGCTACTTTAGGAGCAGATGTTTCAACTTCTAATGGTGTTGTACTTATTCAAGGTACTGTTCTGAATAATATTGAAAGAGATATGACTACAAAAGTTGCAGCATCTGTTCAAGGAGTTAAAAGTGTTCAAAATGAGATGAAAGTATCTAATGAGCAAACAAGCACAGTAGCTGAAAGACTTGAAGATTCAGCTATTACAACAAAAGTAAAAATGGCATTAAGTTTACATGCTTCAACAGGAGCTTTAAGAACTTCTGTTTCAACTACTGATTTGGTAGTTACTGTTAGTGGAAAAGCTAAAAATAAAGCTGAAATAGAACTTGTAACTAAAGTTGTTGAAGATGTTGAAGGTGTTAAGAAAGTTGTTAACAACATGACAGTTGAATAATAATATATGCACTTTTTATAATACGCCATCCTTTTAAAGATGGCATATTTTCTAATGAGTTAAAATATACTCTATTTGATAAAACATATTAATATAAATACCAATAAGTCCTATTATTCCAAATACACCTAATCCATGTTCTTTTACAATATCCATTTTATTTTTAGAAGTTAATATTTACTGCTGCAACAACTGTTTGCATATCATCTAAGCTACTCTCATCAAATGTACCTAGTGCATATCTTAAACTAACAATTGCGCTTTTATTAAGTTTATAAGCTAATCCCGCATCATATTCTGTGATTTTTAAATCTTTATTTAGACTTTTAAATGTTGCATTTTTAATATTATGTTGACCTATATTTGATTCTAATGTTAATTCTTTTGTTGCATCATATTCAAAATTTAAAGCTACCAATGAAGTATCCCCATATTTCCCAACTCTATTAAGTGAAGCTGTTCCTAAATCATCATTTGTTAAATATGTAACTGGTAAGTTTTGCCCTGCTACATAACCATCTTTTGTTTGTAAAGCTGCAAATCCAACATTAAAATCATTTATTTGTTTAGCAACTTTTAAATAAGCTCCAAACATTTTTTCATCAGTTTGTCCAGCACTTGAATTTGTTTTATCGCCAATTCTTTTTTCAACTTGTGCTTGTACATCTAAATCAGCAATCTCACCCATAGCAAAGGCATTAAACATATGGCTTGTTGCATCATTGTATATAGTTGAGCCAGTTGATGTTTCTGTATTGTTTTGTAAATATACGTATCTTCCACCAACAACTAATTTATCAAGAGTAATTTGTCCACCAACAGAATAAGCATCAAAATCACCTGTTCCTGTAGTATTTGTACCTAAGAATGTATTTTGGTCATTATTTTTACCCTCAACAGCTTTGAAATCAAAGGCATATAATAAAACATTTTCAACTGGTTTATAACCTACTAATGCTAAATCAATTTTATCCCCATTAGAACCATAAAATGGTGTTCCATAAGTATCATTTACACGTCCAGCTAATAAAAATTTATCCCCATGAAAAGGTACTAAAACATTTGCTTCATCCCAAGTAAAGGTATCATTTGAGTTATCACCCCATGCATCATTTTTTAACTCTATTCTTGAATGAACTACTATTCCCTCAACAGTTTTAAAATCTAAATTAACTCTAAGTTTTGAGTCTAATACTTGTTTATCTTTTTTTACTGTATCTGTGTCACCTTTTACAGATATTCCTCTAACTTCAGCATCTCCATAAATTTTCAAATCAGATACTAATTCAACGTTTCCAGCCATCATAGATGTAACAGCAATTGATGCAGCAATACTTAATAATCCTAATTTCTTCATCTTCAGTCCTTAAATAATTTTTACAAGAATTCACCTAAAAACAAATCTCGCATTCGTTATTATAACAACATCAAATAGCCTCAGTATAGCCCATAAATAGCCTATTTATAGCGTTTATATAGCCTAAATATAGCAGAGCATAAAAATTATTTTTTTGATTAACTATTAGCTTTAACAATAAAAAAAATATCACTAAAATTAGTGATATTTTCCAAACTCTTTATATGTTTTATCTTCAAATATGATAAATACAGTTTTTTCTTCTTTATCATTTTCATAAGCAGGAAGTGATAAGCCAATTGCATTTTTTGGAATATCTTTAAAAAAGTCTTTTATAGCAAGGGAGGGAACATTTCCTTCAAAAATATAATCATCTAAAATTGAAGTATTACAAGATTGAATCTCTTTTGGAACTCCAACTTCTCTTTTTAAATTTTTCACATCTATTAAAGAGACAATTTGTACCTCATCTACATTTTTTTGCATCTCATCCAACCAAGATTGAGGACAAGAGCTTGTAACTGGTTTATATATTTGCATCTTTTGATTTTGTGCAAATAAACTTAAACTTAAGGCTAAAATTAAACTACATTTTTTCATAGGATTCCTTCTAATATTTTGGGATAAGTTTCTAAAATCTCATTTTTTATCTCATCTATTTTTTTTAAATTGAACTCTTGATTATTTGGATTTTTAAATTCATATATTTGTCTTGCTGGATTTTTTCCAAAAAATAGAATTCTATTTGATAAAAAAATTGCTTCACTTAAATCGTGGGTTACTAAGATTACAGTTGGTTTATACTCTTGGCAGAAATTTAAAAAATCTTTTTTTAGGCTCATTGAAGTTGGATAATCCAAAGAAATAAATGGCTCATCAAGAAGTATTAATTTTGGTTTATTTAAAAAAGCACGAATAAGAGCAACTCTTCTTGCCATTCCACCTGATAATTTATTTGGATATTGTTCTAAAATATTTTCTAAACCTACAGATTTTATTAGATTTTCTATCTCTTGTAAATTTTTATCTTTTGAAACAAGCAGTAAATTCTCTTTTATTGTAAGCCACGGAAGTAATCTATGGTCTTGAAACATAAAAGAGATATTTGAAAAATCACCTTTTAATTGCCCTTGAAAATTTTTATCTAAAGAAGCAATAATATTTAAAAGAGTAGTTTTTCCACAACCAGATGGACCAATTATTGATAAAAACTCACCTACTTTTACATCAATATTTATATTTTCTAAAATTGTATTTTTATTATATTTTTTCTCTTGGATATTTATATTTATCATATTATTTCCATCTTTTTATTCTATTGTCAAGTGGTTTTAAAATTAGAGTTTCTATTAATAAAACAACAAAAATAAAAGCAAATGAATAAGATAAAATTGATTTAATATCAAAAAATTGGAAAAACATAGATATTTGAAATCCAATTCCATCACTTCTACCTAAAAGTTCCACAAATAAAACTATCTTCCAAATCAAAGATAATGACAATCTAGTTGTTGCCATAATATAAGGATATAACTGAGGTAAATAGATTTTTTTGATAACATCTTTTTTTGGAATCTTATAAACAATTGCTAAATCAAAATATTTTTGCTCAATTGCCCTTGCACCCTCTCTTATATTTACAACTATTATTGGAACTTTATTTATAATTACAGCTAAAAGTGCAGAAAAATCACTAAGTCCAAACCAAATATAACAGATAATAATAGTAACTAATGCAGGAAGATTTAATCCAACAATTAATAAAAAATCTAACATATCATTTACTTTTGAATACACACCCATTAAAATTCCAAAAGTAATTCCTATAATCATACAAATTACAAATGCAATAAAAACTCTATACAAAGTTATGTATAAATGGTGCAACAACTCCCCATTTACAAGGTGATGAAACATATTATTTAATATGTCTATTACTGTTGGAAATACAGAAGAATTTATAGCAATTGCTAATCCTTGCCAAAGAATTATAAAAAAGAAAATTGATATATATTTTATTTGATTCACTTTTTACCAATCTAACTTAGGAGTATATTTCCAAAATGTTTCATCTTTTAAAGAGATACTCTCTCCCACAAAGTTTGAGCCACCCTCTTCTAATAAAATTTTGAATACTTTTGCTAAATTATCAATATTTTGTTGACTGAACTCTTTAATTATTCCTTTTTTATAGCCAGTTTTTAATGCTTCAAAAGTCTCATCATCACTAGCATTCATATCTTTTCTTATTCTATTCCACTCTTGATTATCTGAATTTAATATCTTTTTACTTTGTAATGTTGCATCCAAAAATGAGTTTATTAATTGTTTGTTTTTAAGGGCAAAATTTCTATTAAAAGTCCAGCCCACAAATGAAACATCTTTATCTAACTCTAAACCTGATAAAAGCTCATCAACATCAACTAATGGTTTAACACCTTTTGGTTCAAGCATTGCATTAAAATGCCAAAAATTAATAGAAGCTTCTATGGAATCATCTAACATTTTTTGATATAAAATGGGTGCACTTGCATACAAAGGAGTAACAACATTTTTTAAATCAATATTGTATTTTCGCTTACAATAAGCTCGATAAAGTAACCAACTTTTATCGTAAACTCCACCAGCAATTCCTAAATGTTTATCTTTTAAATCAAGTAGAGTTTTAGCCTTACTATTAGCTGTAATATTCAGTGTTCCTATTGATTTTGAGTATGGATAAAAAGTGAAATCTTTTCCACTTGCACGTTGAGAATTAACCCAAATCCAATCTGTAACAATAATATCAACATCACCGGATTGTAAAGCAACCGCTTGGGCATTTTTTGATGCAAGTTCTACCACTTCTAAATCAAATCCATTTTTATTATCAAGCTTATTATATTTTAGTACATTAAGTTCCCAATTAACTGTTCCATAAGCCAAAACTCCTATTCGAAGTTTATCTTGACCATATAGATTTACTAAACATAAAAATAAAATTGTTATCACTTTATATTTCAATTTATCCCCCTTGAAGATTTATTATAGGAATTGTATTTAATATTTATAGCGTGAATTTAGCGCTATAAAAATATTTCCAAGCGCTATAATCAGGCTATAAAATGTGTTTATAATTCGATAATCAAAAAAAATCAAAAGGAATTCGTATGAATAATATTCAAAAATTAGGCTTAGCTGTTCTGTCAACAGCTGTATTTGCATTTGGGCATGGAAGTGTAACACCACAAGCAGTTGACACAAAAGGTTTAGAATCAGTTGGAGCTGAATGGCTAGAGAAAAATCCTTATGTTGGTAATGAAAAAGCAAAAGAGATTGGTGAACACGGATACAGTGAAAACTGTGCTAGATGTCATGGTTTAGGTGTAGTTTCTGGTGGAATTGCTCCAGATTTAAGATATTTAGATCCAGGTGTTGATGGAGACCAATGGTTTATGGAGAGAATCAGAGGTGGAGCTGTTAGAAATGGTAATGTATATATGCCACCATTTGAAGGTGTTTTAAATCAAGAAGCTATGTGGGCTATTAGAACATATATACTTTCTTTACACCAAGATCAATAAGTACTTGTATGAAAACAATTCTTAAATTATCTGTATTAACACTATTACTTTCAATGAATTTATTTGCAAGAAGTATTGATGATATAAAAGCAAGTGGAGAGATTATCATTGCAGTTTATGAGAACTTTCCACCCTATTCATTTGTTGAAAATGGTGAGCCAAAAGGCATAGATATTGAACTTGGTAAAATGGTCGCAAACTCTTTAGATGTAAAACCAACATGGAATTTTACAGGAACCGGTGAAAGTCTAGCAGATGATTTAAGAAACAATATTTGGAAAGGAAACACTGTTCATAAAAATAAAGCTGATATTATGTTCAGAGTTCCTTATGATTATGATTATCTAAGATTAACAGATAAATCAACGGGAGCTTTACAAAATAACTTGATTACAATAAAAGCTCCCTATCAAAGTGAAAAATGGATTATTGCAACACATAAAGAGATAATCCCACAAATTAACACTTTAGCTGTATTTGCATATCAAACTATTGGTGTTGAAATTGATATGCTTCCTGATCTTCATTTAAGTGGATTTGCCAATGGACTTCTTCGAAAAAACATAAAACATTATGTTAAATTTGATGAAGCAATTGCAGATTTTAAAGAGGGAAAAATTGATTCAATTGCTGGATTAAAATCACAACTTGAGTATTTATTGGATTATAAAAACAATAAAGATAAATATTACTTGAGTGAAAATATCCCCCAAATGCAATCTCAATGGGATTTAGCAATAGCAGCTTCAAGTAACTATAAAGACCTTAGTTATCATATTGATAATGTGATTAATGAAGCATTTTCAAATAATGAAATAAAAGAGATTTTTGATAATTATGGAATTGAGTATATGCCTCCCACATCAAAAAATTAAAAAGGATTTATCATGAAATATCTATTTTATTTGCTAGTGTCATTTTTATTTGTTCAAAATTTATATGCAAATAATCCAATTCCATCGCCAACTTTTGATGATATTTTAAAATCAATAATAGGTAATGATAAATATATATTTGATGATAAAAATATAGTTTTAGAAGTTCCAGCATTTGCTGATAATCCAATTCAAGTTCCAATTTTTGCCGATGCAAAACAGATTCAAAATGCAAAACAGATGATTTTATTTGCTGATTTAAACCCAATTCCAATTATTGTAGATATGAAACTAACTTCTCTTTTACCTTTGATTTCTTTAAATATTAAAGTAGCCCAAGAGACACCTTTAAGAGTTTTAGTTTTAGATGATAAAAATATTTGGCATATTGCAAGTAAAAATATAAAAAGTTTTGGTGGTGGATGTTCAGTTGCAAGTGTCTCTTCAAGTGGAACTGACTTTGCCAAACTTCTTGGAAAAACAAAAGCTAATGTATTTTTAAATGATGGAGTTTATAGAATAAAATCTTCGATTTTTCATCCAATGGAGACTGGACTTGTATTTGGGAACAGTGAGTTTTATATTAATAAAATAAATGTCTTAGCTGATGATAAAAACATCGCACAACTAAGCACTTATTCAGCAATTAGTGAGAACCCAAGATTTATATTTGAGACAAAAACAAAAGCAGATAATTATAAGATTGAGTTCTTAGATATAGATGGAAATAAATTTTTTGTAGAAACAAAATGAAAACTTTATTATTTTTAATTTTTACATTTAGCGCTCTTTTTTGTGCTGATTTTGATTATAAATTAAAGCCCATAAAATTGTCAGATAATAGCTACTATTTTTATGGAAAAGAGGAGTATTTCTCAAAACAAAATGGTGGAAATATCTCAAATTGCTCTTTTATTATTACTCAAAATAGTGTGATTCTAATTGATACAGGAAGTTCCGAACAATATGGGGAACAAGTAAAAAAAGAGATAGAAAAAATTACAGATAAACCAATAAAATATATTTTAAATACACACCATCATCCTGATCATTTTTTAGGTAATAGTGCCTTTTCAAGTAGTGGTATTTTTGCAGATGAATATACAAAAAACGAGATAGAAAAAAATGGTGATTTATATATTATGAACTTAACAAATCTAGTTCAAGGTGCAATGAATAACACAAAAGTAAAAGTTCCAAATGAAATCCTAAGCACAAAAACTTTAGATTTTGATGGCTATAAATTACAAGTTTTATATTTTGATGGACATACAAAAAGTGATGTTGTTATTTATGATGAAAATACAAAAATTCTTTATGCATCTGATTTAGTTTTTTATAAAAGGACACCAGCAACTCCCCATGCAAATCTAGATAATTGGATTAAATCCTTAGAAGAGTTGGAAAAAATTAATTACTCTATTTTAGTTCCAGGACATGGAATAATCTCTTTTACAAAAGAGCCAATAAAAGAGAATATTGCATATTTAGAGTTTTTGGAAACTACTTTAAAAAATAGTGCAAAAAAGGGATTGGATATTTATGAAATATTAAATAAACCAATCCCAAAAGAGTTTGAAAGTTTTACAATGTTAAAAGAAGAGTTTGAAAGAAGTATCATAAATCTTTATCCTTCTTATGAAAAAGATTTGAAATAACTATTTTCTCAAATCTTCCATAAATTTAAGAAGTAACCTAACAGCAACTCCCGTTGCTCCATAAGAGTGATAAGCCCAAACTTCTTTCCTATATGATGGACCTGCTATATCAAAATGAAGCCATTTTTTCTTGTTTTTGTTTTTTATAAATTTACTTAAAAATAGTGATGCTGTAATTGCTGCTCCATTTTTGTTGGCACTTGTATTTACAAAATCAGCAATTTGACTCTCAAGTAGCTTTTCTAAGTAGTCATTAAAAGGTAAAAATCCAACTAATTCCCCTGATTTTTGAGATGCTTTTAAAATCTTCTTTTTCAGTTTTTCACTATATCCCATAACAGCAGTTGTATATCCACCAAATGCTCCAATACTAGCTCCCGTTAATGTTGCTAAATCAAAAATATAATCAAAATCTTCTATATTTTCTTGGGCATAATGTAAACAATCAGCTAAAACCAATCGCCCCTCAGCATCTGTATTTGTAACTTCAATTGTTTTTCCATTTGAAGCTTTTAATACATCACCTGGTTTATAAGCATCTCCACCAATCATATTTTCAACCGCTCCAATGATTCCATGAACTTCAAAAGGCAAATTAAGTGTGCTAAGAGCTTCTATAACACCTAAAATAGTTGCACCTCCAGCTTTGTCACATTTCATAGAAACCATTCCGTCACCACGCTTTAAACTCATTCCACCTGTATCATAAGTTACACCTTTTCCAACTAAGACAATTTTTGCTATTGGATTTTTAGTTTTATATGTTAGATGAATTAATTTACTCTCATGTGGAGAGGCAAGTCCAACACTTAACATGGCATTCATACTATTTTCTTTTAAATAATCTTCACCAAAAATCTTACACTCAATATTTTTATTATTTTGAGCAATTTTTAAAGCATCATCCGCCATGATTTGGGGATAATAATCTTCAGGTGAACTATTTACAATATCTCTTGTATAATTCACGCTATTGCAGATAATTAAAGCTTTTTTTAGATTCTCTTCTAACTCTTCTTTTGTTTTAGAAGATGAGTTTGTGTTGATTTCTATATTCTTTATTTTTTCTTCATTTGTTGACGATTTGTATTTTAAAAATTCATAATTTCCTAAAACTAAACCCTCAATAATTGTCTGGATTTCTAGCTCTTTTTTACTTTGAGTAATGTCTATTTTTATATTTTCAATTTTTGTTTTTTTCAAAAAGTTAATTGCTGTACAAATTGCTGTTTTTATATCTTCATCTTTTAGTTTTAAACAAGAAACATATAATTTGCTATTTTTTATATCAAAATGAGTGTTAAAAGATTTTTTATGAAAATTAATATTATGTAGAAGTTCTTTCTCTTTTTCAGCTAAATCTTTTATTTTATTTAAGATAATTATTTCAATACTTGAGTTTTTTTTATTGATATTTTTTTTATTTAGAGTTATGTTCATTAGATTTTCCTTTGAACGTATATTATATAGTTTTAATATAAATATCTATTCAAAGAAAGGACAAATAATCAAATTATTTGCCCTTTTGTTTTAATTAGTTTTTATTTAAAGCACAAAGGTCAGAAAATGCAACTTCAAGTCTAGCAATCATAGTTTCTTGCCCTGCTCTTAAAAATTTTCTTGGGTCATAGTAATTTTTATTAGGTTTATCTTCACCCTCTGGGTTTCCGATTTGTCCTTGTAAATAATCATGATATTTTGCTTCATAAGCTCTTACACCATCCCACATTGCCCATTGTGTATCTGTGTCAATATTCATTTTAATAACACCATAAGAGATAGCTTCTCTAATCTCTTCTAGTAGTGAACCTGAACCACCATGGAATACAAAATCAACAGGTTGAGAAGAAGTTCCTAGTTTTTCTTGGATATATTTTTGAGAATTATCTAAGATTTTTGGACTTAATTGAACATTTCCTGGTTTATAAACACCATGAACATTTCCAAAACTTGCAGCTATTGTGAAATTAGAACCAACTTTACTTAACTCTTCATAAGCAAAACAAACTTCTTCAGGTTGTGTATAAAGTAAAGCATTATCAACATCAGAGTTGTCAACACCATCTTCTTCACCACCAGTAATTCCAAGTTCAATTTCAAGCATCATATCAAGTGCATTCATTTTTTTGAAATACTCAACACAAATTTCAATATTTTCTTCTAAAGGCTCTTCACTTAAATCAAGCATATGAGAAGTAAATAAAGGACGTCCAGTTTTTTCAAAATGTTTCGCCCCTGCATCTAATAGTCCATCAATCCAAGGTAAAAGTTTTTTTGCTGCATGGTCTGTATGTAAAATTACAGGAATTCCATAAGCTTCCGCCATAGTATGAACATGATTTGCACCACTAATTCCACCAAGAACAGCTGCATTTGCAGTTTTTAAACCTTTTCCAGCATAAAATCCAGCTCCACCATTTGAAAACTGAATTATAATTGGTGAATTAACTTTAGCAGCTACTTCTAAAACAGCATTTACAGAATCAGTTCCTACAACATTCACAGCTGGAATTGCAAAATTATTCTCTTTTGCATAAGCAAAAAGTTTTTTTGCTTCACTTCCAGTTAAAACTCCTGGTTTTACAACATCTAATACACCCATCTTATATTCCCTTATTTAATAACTATTTTTGCGTCTTTTTTTAATTCGTCAGTTAATTCTTTTACTTTTTTACTAAAAGCATTTCCCATCATAATTTGTGAAATTTTACCTTCAACTTCTGCATAAGTTAATGATTTAGGTACAGTTTTATCTTTTAAGAAAATTACATGGTAACCAAACTCACTTTTAACTGGTGCTTTTGAATATGTATCTTTTGCTAATGCTCTTGCACCTGCTGTAAATTCAGGAACTAATTTGTCAGATGGAACTTTTCCTAAATATCCACCATTTTGAGCAGTTGAATCACTAGACTTAGCTTTTGCTAACTCAATAAATTTATCTTCTTTTTTAGTAGCTTTGTTAAGATCATTAATAATTGTTTTAGCTTCAGCTTCTGTTTTAACTAAAATATGTCTTGCTTCTAAAATTTCTGGAATTACAAATTTTTCTTTATTTTTTTCAAAAAAATCTTTTTTGTCTTGATCTGTAAATTTGATTTTTTCTACTTCATTTTTTTGCCAAACTTGAAGTGCTAAATCTTCTTTAATACCATTTAATGCTTCAATATATTGTGGATCTTTTTCAATTCCATTTTTAATAGCATTTTTTGCAATTAATTTTCTATTAACAATTTGCTCAATAACTTGTTTTTTTGCAGCATCTGGTAATTTAGAAAAATCAATTCTTGGATCTTGAAGAACCATAGAAACATCTTGTTTTGTAATTTCATCACCATCTACTGAACCATAATCACCTGCATTTAAAGCTGTAACTAAAACTAAAGATGCAACTAAACTTGTTACTATTTTTTTCATAATATTCCTTGGGATTTTATATTTCGCGTATTCTATCAATTCATAGTTAATAAACAGTTAATTTTATAGGTAAAACTGATAATTTCTATCTATTATTACAAGTAAAAAAATAATGGATTTATAAATTTTAAAATTTAGCTTAAAAAGGCTTTAAATTTTGAAATTTTTATGATACAATTCCGTCCAAATTTAAATTTAACTTAAATTTAAGGAATATTATGAGAATTTTGATTATTGAAGACGAAATAACACTAAATAGAACACTACAAGAAGGTCTTTCAGACTTTGGATATCAAGTAGATACTGCTGAAAATTATAAAGATGCAGAGTACTTTATCGACATTAGAAACTACGATTTAGTTTTAACTGATTGGATGTTACCAGATGGTGACGGGATTGAACTATGTAAAATAGTAAAAAACAGAAGTTCAAGAACAGCTGTTGTTATCATTTCAGCAAGAGATGATAAAGAATCAGAAATTGAAGCATTAAAATCTGGTGCAGATGATTTTATTAAAAAACCATTTGATTTTGATATTTTATTAGCTAGAATTGAAGCAAGACTTAGATTTGGTGGAACAAACATCATTGAAATTGATGATTTAATCATTAATCCTGATGAAGAAAAAATCGAATATGCTGGTGTAGAAATTGAACTAAAAGGTAAACCTTTTGAAGTTTTAACACACTTAGCAAGACACAGAGATCAAATTGTTTCTAAAGAACAATTACTTGATGCAATTTGGGAAGAACCAGAATTAGTTACTCCAAATGTAATTGAAGTTGCAATTAACCAAATTAGACAAAAAATGGACAAACCATTAAATATCTCTACTATTGAAACAATTAGAAGAAGAGGTTATAGATTCTGTTATCCTAATACAATAGAAGATAACAAAGCTAAATAATTTAGGCTATTAAAAAAATGGAAAGTAAGAGTATTTATAAACAGTTTTATACAAAACTGATTATAGCTACCTCACTTTTTATTATTACTCTCTCATTTATCTTTTATGAATATGCACGAAGTACAGTTTACGATGATATTCAAAAAAATATGTTAAACCACGCTGAACAACTTTATAAATCTTCCCTTTCAACAAATGGTTTTGTTTCTGTTCAAAATGAAAATGTAACTATAAATTTAGTAAATAATATACAACTACAAAATCACAAATTTTTAAATTACCAAAAACAAGGTGATTACTTTATAAAACTTCTTTATCCATTTGATTTAGAAAATAAACTTTTTTTAGAAATAGATAAAAATATCAGTTTTGAAAGAGAACTTCTATACTCTGTAATATATAAAAATCTATTTGTTTTAGCAATTCCTGGTTTTATATTAATGCTTGTTTATTCTTTATTTGTTTCAAAATCACTTTTAAAACCTATTATTCAAATAAATAAGAAATTGTCAAATATGGATGAAAATTCATTAACACAAATTGATAAAAAAGATTTACCCATAGAATTCCATTCTTTAGCTGATTCAATAAACTCTTTAACAAATAGAATAGGAACTTATGTAAAATTTAAGAAAGAGCTATTTATTGGAGCTGCCCATGAGCTTAAAACTCCACTTGCAGTAATGAAATTAAAAAATGAAGTTACTCTAAGAAAAAAAAGAGAAGTTGAACAATATGAAGAGGCTTTAAAATTAACTGTAAAACAAATTGATGAAATGAATAAAATGATTTCCTCAATTTTAGATATAGGGAGAACTGAGGGTGCTCAATTTGAGCAAACTACTCATCTTGATTTAGTTGAATATATCAAGAAAAAAACTAATGATTATAGAATGTTAAGTGCTCAAAAAAATATTATTATCACATTTTTCTCAAATGTTAATCATTTAGAGACTTCAATTCAAGTAACTCTATTTAATCAAATTCTACAAAATTTTGTTCAAAATGCTATAAAGTTTACTCCAAATGAAAAATCTATTGCCATAAGACTAAAAAAAACAAAAGAGAAAATAATCATTACAGTAACTGATGAGGGAATTGGAATACCTGAAAATGTTGATTTATTTGCACCATTTAAAAGAGTAGGAAATCAAAGTGGAGTTGGATTAGGACTGTTTCTTGCAAAAAATGCTGCTGATGCTTTAAGAGCGAAGATAACACTTCTAAATAGAGATGATGGGCAAAGTGGATGTGTTGCTAAACTTGTACTTAACAACACATCAAAGATAAATTAAAGTTGAAGATAATTTTAAAAACTATCTCCAATATTTGTCTCTTTTATTAAACTTTTATCAAATCTAATAACTCTATTTCTCCCGCTCTCTTTTGCATGATACAAAGAAATATCTGCAAATTTAATACATTTCCAAATACTATCACTATCTTTTGGAAAAATTGAACAGCCAACACTTAATGTTTTACTAAATGTTTCACCCTTTCCAACCATCTTCTCTTTTGCAAAATTCTTTCTAATATTATCTGCAATTTTTAGAATATTCTCTTCATCACAATTATACAATAGCACTAAAAACTCTTCACCACCATATCTGATTGCAATATCTGAAGAACGAATACTGTTTTTTATAACATTCGATACAACTCTTATTGCTTCATCGCCAACATCATGTCCATAATTGTCATTAATCATTTTAAAATAGTCAATATCTATCATTAAAACTGCATAATCAATTTTTGCACGCGCTGCTTGTGGAATGGAAACGTCAACAAATTCATCTAAAAATTTCCTATTATACATACCTGTTAATTGATCAACTCTAGCCATTAGATTTAACATTTGCATTAGTTTTTTACTTACAATTGCAGGTCTAGCTGTTGTAATATAATCTTCAATATCACTCATAATTGTATGTACGTATTCTGTTGCTTCTTTTGTTTTTGTAATTATTGTTAAAACCAATGTTAAATCATTTGAAATAGTATAAGGAGTACAAATATGCTCTCCCTCTTTAAATTGATATAAATCACAAGAGTTTGCAAAAATACTTGAATCTACATTTGAATGAATTCTATTTGCTCTACACTCCCCTGATAACACGTTACAGTGGCATGTATCCTGAGTATAAACAATTGTTTTGTTTTTAGTTGCATTATCAATTTCAATAATTGTAAAATCATCTAAATTAAAATGTTTATTTAAAATATAAGCAATTCTATTGTAAATATCAACTAAATCTTTATCATTCTCTATTGTTTGTTTAAATTTATAAATATCAGATAATCTCTCAATAGTATTATTAATATTTTTTAAAGGATCACTCTCTTTTACATAATTCTTGTTTTTTATAAATACATATACCTTTCTATCTAGCTCTTCAAAGGTATGTTGAAGTTTTTCAAGCATTGTATTTAAAAGATTAGCAACAGATTTACTCTCATCATTATTAAAGCCATTTACTCTTAATGAATAATCACCTCTGTATGCAGCTTGCATAACATCTTGTATAGAATAGAATATGCTAACAAATGGTCTTACAAATCTATTTATTAATAAAAAGATTAACACTATTACAATAATTGTAATAATCATATTAAAAAGAACCGTTTTTAAACTACCCATTCTTACATCTGTAATGTCTAATACCATGGTTACAGTTCCTAAAACTTCCCCTTCATTAGCATTATGACATTTCATACAATTTGGTGTGCCAAAAGATGATGCTGAAAAAGGAATAGTAATTCTCATTAAACTTTTATCTGCTGTTTCTGTCACTTTTGATATTTGTTTGCCTGATAATAAAACTTCCTTATCAATATTGTCCCTTGGAATTTCATTATTAAATCCCTCACCATATTGTTTAATCACAGTAGGAGATCTTGATACCCATAATTGATTGATATTTTCTGCCTGTTCTATTTGATGAAGGAAATATTCTCTTTCATTCATTATTCCATTTACCATATGTGCAGTTAAACCACTTTTAATTATCTCTGCTGTTAATTTAGCTTTGCTTTCTGCTGATTTAATTCCATATTCTCTAAAATTAAAAATTGTACTTGTAAGCATACCAATAAAAAAAAGTGAAAACAGAATAATCAATGAAATAATTATTTTTTGCCTTGATTCCATAAAGCTCCTATTAAATAGAATTGACTAATAGAATTGATTATATTGAGATTGTGTATAAATTTAGATTAGAAAAGGTTGTTTAATCTATCAAATATTGAATTTAAACAAATTAAAATAACTTTTTCAAGAGTAAAAATACTCTTGAAGTTGTTTAGAATAAGTTTCTATGTTCTATTTTAGTACATTTATTTTGTACTACTTTTAATCCAGCCTCTTTTGCCTTTGCCGCTGCTTCATTATTTACAAGACCCAATTGTGTCCAAACAGTGTCAACATCACCTCTTTTTATCGCTTCATCAATGATTTCTGCTATTGCATCTGGTTTTCTAAAAATATCTACCATATCAATTTTAAAAGGAATTTCTGAAATAGTTCTATAAACCTTTTCACCCAAAATAGTATCTTCTTTTGGATAAACAGGAACTACTTTAAATCCTGCGTTTTGTAAATATACGGCTACCATATTTGAAGCTTTTGATGAATCTGGTGAAAGACCTGCAATTGCAATAGTTTTTGTATTTTTAAAAATTTCTATTATTTCTTCGCTTTTTGAGTTAACTGTAGGAAATTCGCATTCCATTTTATATCCTTTATAATAAATTGTTCTATTATAAATAAATTATTTAAAAGTATGCTAAAAGAAGAGATAAACTAGATTTTATCTAGTTTATTTTGTATATAAGTTCTAACTTCACAAAAATCAATAACTTCTTTGAAGTCATCAAATTTTCCACCACTTGCATTTACATGCCCGCCACCATTTGCTAGTTTTGTTGCCATTAAAGCAACATCTACTTTTCCATCTGCTCTAAAAGAAGCATTACCTTTTTTATTCACATCAATAAAAAAATCATACTCAGGATTTGCTCTTAAAAAAGCATTTGCAGGAATTGAGATAGAACCTAAACAATAAGTTAAAAGTCCTTTGTGGCCTTTGTAAATAACTGTTAAATCATCTTTTACATCAACTAAAGTTTTTACAAGATAAGTTGCTGATAAATTATCTAAAGTATCATCTTTAGAACTAAGTTTTAGAAAATCTTTTTTTATAAAATGTACATCATTGTCTAATTTTATATATCCATCAACAACATCTATATATTTAGCTGCTTCTTTTAATAAATGACATCTAAAATCTCTATTTAAATCGGCAAATAAGATATTGTTTATTTCTCTCACTTTTGTAATCATTGACATTAAAACTTTTCCAAACTCAAAGTTTTTAACTTCATGATCAAGCCAAATATCTACAGCATTTATTGCATCTACCAAAGGTTTTAACCAAGCACTAGTATTACAATCAAATCCCTCATACTCTTCAAACATATAATCATAAACTATTTTGGTAGCACATCTTTTATCATCTAAATAGTACCAAGGAAAAGTTTCTGAGCTTTTTTGACCACTTATATGATGATCTAAAAGTTGAAGTTTTATTTTGTAGCCATCTTTTATAAGATTATTTACATCTCTATCTAAATCTTTTGATTCGGGAAAAGTTAAGTTTAAATCACTAATTAAAATTAGAATCTCATCTTCTTTATATTCAAGAACTTGTTCTAATACTTTTTTTATAGATAATTTTACTTCAATCCCATAATTTGCATTATAAAAGAAACCCTCTTTAAAATACTCTTTTGTGATTAATTGACATCCATATCCATCTAAATCAGTGTGGGAAATATGAAATAATTTCATTAAGCAATATCTTTTAATGTTAATTTTTCTAAGAAATCATTGATTTTTAGTTGTAAATTATTTAATAAAGGCCAGATTGTACAAAGTGTTGCTAGTTGATTTGGGCAACTTCCAATAGATGGTGAACATTCAAAAACAGATGGTAATTTTTCTTCAGCAGCAACTACAATTTCTAAAATAGTAATTGTTTCCCAAGATTTATTTAGTGCAAAACCACCATTTACACCCCTATGAGATATAACTAAATTGTGTTTTGCTAGATTTTGCATGATTTTTGCTAAAAATGATTTTGATATATTTAATTCTTTTGATAACTCATCTACGTTCTTTGCTTCATCACTCTTTGCAATGGCAATTAAAGATAGTAGCGCGTATTCACTCTTTTTTGTTAATAACATATTATAAATTTCCAATATTTTTTGTTTATTCTACAAGAACTATTATTAAGATTCGTTATTAAAATCAAATAATTCAGATATTTAAACAAAAAAAAAGGGTTGCAGTAAAACTACAACCCTTTTTTTCGTAATAAAACTAAAATTATTTAGCTCTAATTCCTAAAGAAGCAACTAATCCAACGAATGAAGTATAGTTTGTTCTTCTTAAATATGCTAGTAATCTTTTTCTTTTACCAACCATTTTTAATAGACCTAATCTTGAAGAGTGGTCTTTTTTGAAAACTTTTAAGTGTTCTGTTAATATTTTAACTTGCTCTGTTAATAAAGCAATTTGAACTTCTGATGAACCAGTATCACCCTCATTTTTACCGTATTTTGCTACTATAGCTGCTTTTACTTCCTGATCTAAAGCCATGTTGACCTCCTAATAGGTATATGTTAATTTTTTCATTTGTAATAAATGAGCGCGAATTATATTTAAACTTTACTTTACTTTTACTTTAAAATACTAGTTTTTTTAATTTTTATCCACCTGTTTGATAAAAAGCCCTAGTTGAGATTTCATTATCATCTTTACTTGACCATTTATTCTTTTCTGGTTTATTTTGTAAAACTTTTTTCAAAATTTCAACTGCTTCATCCATTCTATTATTTCTAACCGCATCTTTTATACTCATCGCATCTTCAAAATACAAACATGGTATTAAAAAACCTTCAGCTGTTAATCTTATTCTATTACATTGGGCGCAAAAATCATCTTTATGAGGTTCAATTATTCCAAATTGAAATCCATCTTCTAATTCATAATATTGAGCAGGAGAACTTGTATCTCTTGGAATCATTTTAATATTTGAATATTTTTTTGAGATAATATTTAATATTTCATCAGAATTTAATCCTTTTGCTCCATCTTTTGCGTGATGATTTTCCATAAATTCTATAAATCTTACCACATAACCTTTTTCTTTACAGAACTCTAAAACAGCTAATACATCAATATCATTTATTCCTTTTATTGGAACACAATTTATTTTAATTTTTAATCCAGCATCATTTGCTGCTTGAATTCCTTTAAGCACTGTTTCCAAAACATCTTTTTGAGCTATTTTTGCAGCAGTTGCAGGATTTAAACTATCTAAAGAGATATTTATTCTTTTTAATCCAGCATCTTTTAATTTTTGTGCAACTTTTGGAAGTAAAAATCCGTTTGTTGTCAAAGCTAAATCTATATCATTTTTATAATCAAATATCATCTTTAAAAAAATATCTAAACCTTCTCTTAAAAGGGGTTCACCACCTGTAATTCTTACTTTTTTAATTCCTTCATCAATTGAAACTTTTATAAATTTAAATAAATCTTCATAAGAGAGTAAATTCTCTTTAGGAACCCAAGAAAAAGGTTTTTCAGGCATACAATAATGACATCTAAAATTACATCTTTCTGTAACTGAAACCCTTAGATAATCATGTTTTCTTCCAAATCCATCTATTAACATTTTTTACCTTTTATTAAAACCTAGTTTAATCTTTCCCATGCTTCATCCAATGAAGCTACTCTTTTTGAAAATAGCAAATATAAAGCCACATTAAATTTTGCAAGTTTTAAAATCTCATCATCTGGATTATTCACAATATTTAAAGACTCTGATAAAGAGATGTTTTCAAATTCTTTATCATAAGTAATACCATAATCTTTTAATGAAAAACTCTCTTCAATTATATTTGTATCTACCATTTTCCAATATTTGCCATCTTTAAATACTTCTGGACTTCCTTCACTTGCTTTTACAACAATTACTTCTTTGAAATATGGAGCAAAAATATCAAGATATTTTTGCACATAAGGTTTATGAAATGCAGTTGTCACTCCATATTCACATAAAGCTGGATTTAAAAGTTTTTCCACTGTATTAAAAGCTGTTCTAAGACCTAATTCATGTCTAAGAGCTGTTAAATCACTTAACTCTTTTAAGCATTCTACCCTATCAAAAAAATGTACGTATTGATTTGCATCAATATTTGCAAAAATTTCTTTTGTTGTAAGCCCTACTTTTGCAGGTTGTAAAAAATCTCCTGAAATAACTAAATTTAATCTTCTAATATCCTTATTTTTTGCATAAAAATCTTCTAATATCTTTCCAAATAAAGGAAATAAAAATGGATTATCACATCTTCCATCAAATGAATATCCAAGTTCTATTGAATCTTCTACTTTTTTAAACTTCATAAATTTTCGTAAAGCCTCTACACAACCACTTAGCTCTTCATTTGTTTCAAGTTTAGTTCTCCAACCAATTAGGAAAGCCCCAACTTGTGCTGGTGTAACTTTATTTAATAATATTTGTTCAATTGCATCTGCCACTTCATCTTTTGTTAAATCTCTATTACCTTTTACACCAGTTCCCACTGCTTTTATATATTTTTTAAAACTCATTCTAAACCTTATTATAAATCTTTTAATTAGTATTTTTACAAGCATAATATACAATAGCTTAAATAAAACCATATGAAAGATTGATGTGACAATAGAAGAAACCATTAGAAAAATAAGTTTTTTTAATAATTTAAGTGATGAGCAAATTAAATTAATTGCTTCCATTTCAAATGTATCAAAATATCCAAATAAATCAATTCTATATTATGAGAGTGATATAAATAAGAATTTACTGTTTTTAGTAGAGGGGCTTATAAAGATTTATAAAGTTGATAAGTTTGATAATGAAATATTTTTATATCACATTCATAAAAACTCAATGATTAGTGAACTTAGCTCCATGAATAACAGTGATATTTACTGTTTTTCAAATGCAGAATTTACCGAAGATTCTACAGTTTTATCCTTAGATTTTGAAAAATTTCAAGAACTATTTTTATCAAAAAATATTTTAACTATGGAATTGCTTGAAATATTACTTAAAAAAACCCACCAATTACAATGTATTGTAAATAGAGAACTCGTTTTTGATGCAACTGCAAAAGTTGCATTTATGTTAAATCAAGATTTAGAGATGTTTAATAAATTAAAACGACAAGAAGTTTCATTTATGTTACATATTCAACCTGAAACTCTATCAAGAGTTTTAAAAAGGTTGGCAAGAGATGGGACAATAAATATTGAAAATGGTGAAGTTATTATTACAAATAATGAAGAGTTAATATCAATTTTTAAAGGAGTTGGTGTATGAAACAAAATGCAATACGTACAAAAATAAGATTTATTGGAATTTTATTTATTCTTTTAATGACATGTATTATAGCTACTACTATTCATTTAAATGAAAAAAATAAAAAAGATGCTTTAATTATAAATATTGCGGGAAAACAAAGAATGTTAACTCAAAATATCTCTAAAAATATCTTTTATTTATATCATAATAACAATGCTTCATATTCTGAGTTAGATAGTTCTACTATTGAATTTATTTATAATTTAAACTCTCTAAAAGATGGGAATAATTTAATAGATATTTCAAAAGCTCCAACTGAGGAAATTGTAAAACAAATCCATAAAGTTGAAATTTTATGGGATAATTTTAATAAAAAGATTAATGATTTTAGAGAGCTTACTCAAAAAAGAGATACTCAAAATGAAGTCATTCTAAAAAATATTGTAAATGCAATTTATGATACAAATACTCCTTTACTAAATGAAGTTGATAATTTAGTTTCAATGTATACAACTTATAGTGAACAAAAAAGTGACTATGTAAGATATGTTCAATATATTTTTGCGTTAATTATTATATTTCTGATTATTTACAGTTTTTCTGAATTAAAAATTGTTGAAGGAAATGCAAAAAGATTCTTTGAAGAATCAAAAAGAATCATGGAAAATGATAGTAATGAACCATTAATTCCAATGAAAATTGAAGCAGAAAAAGAGATAGTAGAAGCCACAGATACAATAAATTGTTTTATTGAGAAAGTAAATTCTGCAATGACCTACTCTGCAAACGCTATAGAACAATCAAAATATGCTTCTATAAAACTTGAAGAAATCACTGATGAATTTGACAAAATAATAGACGAACTTAAAAATTCAGCTGATATTTCTAAACAATTGAACAAAAGTGAAGATATAGTAATTCAATCCCAAGAGAATTTAATGAATTCTACAAAAAAACTTGAAGAATTGAAAAATGAACTTGATAAACTTATGAATTCTTGTAAGTCTAAGTAGTTTATATTGTTTTTTTACTATAATTCAAAAAAATAATTACTATAAGGTAAAATGATAATATGCCAAAAGTATACCTAACAGGCGCAGGACCTGGAGATGTAGAACTGCTAACATTAAAAGCAGTTCGAGTAATACAAAATGCAGATGTTCTAATCTATGATAGATTAGTAAACCCAGAAATTCTAGAAATGGTAAAACCATCTTGTGATTTAATCTATGTTGGTAAAGAAGATAAAAAACATACTCTTCCCCAAGAAGAGATAAATGAATTAATTTATCAAGCTTCATTAAAATATGAAAATGTAGTAAGACTTAAAGGTGGTGATCCTTTTGTTTTTGGAAGAGGTGGTGAAGAAGCTTTATACTTATTTGATAGAAATATTAAATTTGAAATAATTCCAGGAATAACTTCAGCAATAGCAGTTCCAGCATACGCAGGAATTCCAGTAACCCATAGAGGAATAACAACTTCTTTTAGAGTTGTAACTGGTCATGAAAATCCTAAAAAGAAAATATCTCAAATAGAATGGGAAAGCTTTTTAAATGATGAAACTATTGTTTTTTTAATGGGTTACCATAATATAGAATTAATCTCAAAAAAATTAATAGATTTAGGTAAAAGAAAAGATTATCCATGCGCAGTAATTTCAAAAGGAACAACAAAAGAGCAAAAAGTAGTAGTTGGAACATTAGATGATATTGTAGAGAAATCAAAAGGTTTGCCAACTCCAGCTATGATTGTAATAGGTGAAGTTGTTAATTTACGAAAGCAGATTAGGTGGTTTGATTGATTGTTACTTTTTTGCTTATTTTATAAAATTAATATTTTTATTTAATCTTTTTTTAATTTATACACTTTTTATACATTTCTTTTTAATAATATAACATTGTAACTACTTAGGAAGAAGGAAATTAAAATGAATATACATACAGCAGATTTAT
>JAQTXA010000022.1 GCA_028689025.1 Aliarcobacter sp. | reverse complement strand
GGGAAAAAAAAGCAACACATACATTTCTACAACCACACGTATAAATAACTACAAGCCCCTATAAATGGGGCTTAATCAAAGAAAATGCTTTTAAACTTCAACTAACATTTCATTCTAACCCTGACAATAGTTTATAAAATCTCAAAAATAGATTTTTTAGAGTATTTCAAAGAGTTTTTAATCAGAGTGATATATTTAGTATCACTTGTTGCTTTATTAGTAAAATTACAAAGATAAGAATCTAGTTTTTGATTAAAAACTGTGTAATTAGAAGAAGCATTTGCAAATAAATATCTCTCTTTTGTATTTTCTTTCATAAAATTAAAAAGATATAACCACTCTTTATAGAACTTTCCCATTTTAACCGTATGATTAACACCTGTCAAAAAATTTGTATGTTTGATAACAATGCACTTATTAAATTCATGAATTTCAATATCTTCTATTTTTATATTTTGTAACTCTTTAAAAGTCTTAACAAATAAAAATGGCAAGATCAAAAAAAGAATATTTAACAAATTTTTATTATCATTTTTATTAATTTCAAAATATTCTATATATTTTTTAAAAAAAGCATCCATATCAAATATTATTTCTGGATTTCTTGTTTTTACTTTATTTTTTATTGCATTATTAATTTTCTTATACTCTTCTTCACTAATAGAATTTTCATTAAATAGTTTTTGGTTTAACTCTTTTAATCTTTTAGAGAAAATTCTAAATGTTCCATAAGATTTTTCATTAACATATTCAACAATAAAATCATATATATTATTTTGATTATTAATTATTTTTAATAATTTAGTTTCAAAAATCTCTGCTTGATTTTTTGCCATACAACTCCTTTTTTAAGTTAAATATAAAATTAATAAATTTGTTATAATTATATAATAAATATATAAATTTTATAAATACTAGAATTGAGGTTCTTTAACCCCATACTTCTCAAACCATTTTGTACTTATAATGTCATCTGTTGATAAGAATCTCAAATAATCATCTCCTTGATTCTGAAAATATAGGTCTGTCCAAGTTTTACCCAACCATTTATTTCTTGCTAAAGTTTTTGGATTCATAATTTTTTCCCAATTATACTCATTTCGTCTATAAGAACTGAATATTGGAAATGGATTTTGTGGTCTGCTCATTTTTCTACCTCTTGATAATTGTATATTTAAAACATTATGTTATTATTATGTTAATTTTATATAAAGTTTACTAAATTATTTCTTATTAAATAATAGAATTTATAAATATTATTTATATTTTGTATTTAAAATATGATAAAAAAACAAAAGCTTTTTTAGATAAGATAAATATTATTAATAATGGATAGTATTTATGAAAATTGTAACGTGGAATTGTAATGGAGCATTTAGAAAAAAATATCATTTAATTGATGAATTAAATGCTGATATATTAGTTATTCAAGAGTGTGAAAATCCCAATGAATCTACAAAAGAGTATAAAAATTGGGCAAATGACAATTATCTTTGGATTGGCAATAATAAAAATAAAGGTTTAGGTATTTTTGTTAAAAAAAATCACTCTATAGAACTATTAAATTGGAGTGATATTAATACAAATTATAAAAATGAGAAATTAGAATCTTTTTTACCTTGTAAAATTAATAACTCATTTTTATTACTTGGAGTTTGGACAAAACATGCAAATTCTGAAGTATTTGGGTATATTGGTCAATTTTGGAAATATTTACAACTACATAAAAACAAAATATCTGAAGATAATATTATTATAGTTGGTGATTTTAATAGTAATTCTATTTGGGATAAATGGGATAGATGGTGGAATCATAGTGATGTAGTAAAAGAGTTAGAAGAAATAAATATAAAAAGTTTATACCATACATTAAATAATGAAGAGCAAGGAAAAGAAATTGTTCCAACTTTTTATTTACAAAGAAATATTAAAAAAGCCTATCATATAGATTATATATTTACTACAACAGACTTAATCAATAATGCAACAGTTAAAATTTTAGAAAAAGAAAAATGGCTTGAAATTAGTGATCATATTCCAATAGTCTCAGAAATAAATATCTAAAATCAAGATAAATTTTTTAAACTTTAGTAACCCAAACACCCACATTAAGAGTTGAATCAGAAACTCCTACAAACGAACCTGCAATTGGAGGAACATTATCGGGTAGTCTTGAAACTGCAACTGAAATGTGGTCAGTTCCTACAATATTTCCTGTAGTTGGATCAAAACCAATCCAACCACCACCTGGAACATAAACTTCAGCCCAAGCATGGGTTGAACCAACTTGGTCAGACATCAATGGAGCATAAAGGTAACCACTTACAAATCTTGTTGCTAAACCTAAACATTTAACAGCTTCCATAAATAAAAAAGCAAAATCTCTACATGAACCAGAACCTAGAGTTAGAGTCTGTTTTGCACTTTGAACCCCTGCTTCTTCCCTTACTTTATATGTAAAGTTTTTAAATATATATGTGGTTAGTTTTTGTAAAAGTGTATAGGTTTGAATTTTTTCATTATACTTATAAACATTATATATCCAGTTATTTAAAAGAATTCTTGTCTCTTCATTTGGTAAAACCATATAAGATGAAAGAATAAAATTATCATTTGGTAAATATTTAAAAGGGTAATTAATTGCATAATCAGCAACTATAAAATCAAGTGGCGATTCATTATATTGTTGAATAATTACTTCGCTTTCAATAAAAAGTTGTTGAGTTGGCGTATTAAAAGTTGCAACTGCAACTGAATTATCTTCAACATCTAAATGCCATAAAACTTTTGCTTTTGGAGTAATATTTAGTGTAAACAACTCTATTCGAAGCTCATGATTTTCCCTTGGTCTTAAAAGTAAATTATGTGTTCCTAAAGCTACATTTTCTGAATAATTATAATAAGTTCTATGAACTATTTTAAAGCGTTCCATAATTTATCCTTGATTTATATTTCATTTAATTTTTTTACTTTTATTTTTTGAGAACTTGGAAATAGTGCTGAACCAAATTGAGTATAAACAGCCACATCAGCAGCATCTCTACCGTGTGCAATAACAACATAACCCTCTTTATTTATATCTTGTGTTGCATCAAATCTATGCCAAGCATTACCAATATAAACTTCAAACCAAGCGTGTAAATCCATAGGTTCTAATTCATATAAATAACCAACAACTATACGTGAGGGAATACTAATACTTCTACATAAAGCAATTGCTAAATGAGCTAAATCTCTACATACACCATATTTTCTATTATTTACTTCAATTGCTGTCACTTGGGTATCACTACTATTATTTTCAAAACTAATATTAGTTCGTATCCAATTGGTTATTGCTAATACTTGTTCATATCCCAAAGGTAAACCTTGAGTAATTTGTGTTGCCATTTGATTAAACCAATCAGATTCACAATAGCGGCTAGGAAGCAGATATAAAAGTACATCGTGGGGTAAATTGTGAATCTCTATAAACTCTTTACCAAAAGCATTATTAGAGTTATCTCTTATTCTAACTTTTGTATCACATTGTATTTTGAATTTTCCAGGAGGTGCAACTAATCTTTGATAAAAATTACCATAAATATCTTGAAATTGATTAACTTCAACATTTGGTTTTATTTGAAACTCTTCTAAAGCTATAAACTGATTTAAGTTATTTTGAGGTCTTAACATAAATAAAAATGGAGTAAATTCAGAAATGTCAAATTTGAAAGTGCAACTAGTATACAACCACATGAATTAATCCTTTAAGATAATATTCATACATTGTACACTAATTAAAAATATTTAAGTAAATAGAACTTAATAAAAAGTAATTAATTATAAATCAATAACCATTGCAATTTCGTCACAAATAGGGAAATGCTTACATCTAATACAATCTGCCCAGATTTTGTGCTCAGGAATCTCTTCTTTTGAAATTACTCTAAATCCACAACTTTCAAAAAATCCTTGTTCATAAGTTAAAGACAAAAGTTGTTGTATTCCATACTCTTTTGCTTCTTTAATACAAGCATCTACAAGTTGTCGACCTAATTTTAGACCTCTAAACTCTTTTGCCACAACTAAACTTCGTACTTCGGCAAGTCTTGGAGAGTGAATATGTGTTGCTGTAAATCCAGCCATTTTTCCATCTACTTCAACAACAGTATATGAACGAATTGTTGTTGCCATTTCATCTTCTGTTCTTAGAAGAATTTTTCCACTAGCAACTTCTTCTTTTACAATATCTTGCATTTTTGTAATATCAGCCACAGTTGGCTTATAAAATCTAATGTCCAAATAAGTATCCTGTAATTTTATTTTGTAAATCTATCATACCCTTTTTTTTCAAGTTTGATATGAAAATTCCTTCTGGGTACTCTCTTTTTAATTTTGCTAAATCATTCATTTTTAATTTATCTATTTTTGTAAAAGCTTGAATAATAATTTGATCGCCTCTTTTTATAGTTCTTAAAAATTCATCCACATTTTTATCAATATCAAGTAAAGGATGTCTTGAATCAATCAAATGTACAAATATTTGTAAACATTGTCTTTGCTCTAAATAAGCTGTAAGATTTCTATTCCATTCTGCTTTAATACTTTTAGAAACTTTTGCATAACCAAACCCTGGTAAATCCACAAATCTTGCATATAAATATGGTAATTCTTCATTATCAGTTTTGAAATTAATTTCAAAATAGTTTATAAGTTGTGTTTTACCTGGTGTTGAAGAAGATTTTGCTAAACCTTTTCTATTTGTCAAAGTGTTAAGTAAAGATGACTTTCCAACATTTGATCTTCCTAAAAATGCAACTTCAGCTCTATCTGGACTTGGAGAATCCATAATCCCTTGCGCAGATTGTAAAAATTTAGCTTCAGTTATTCTCATTGTTGTTTTCCTTTATCTTGTCCACGATCAACATTAATAATAAATCTAACTGGTTTTTGCTCACTTCCTTTAACTCTTGCTTCACCTGTTAATTGATTTACATAAATAGTATCACCATAAACTTTTCTATCATCATTTTTCTCTTGTAAAAAACCATTTCCAATAATTGTATATTCCTCTTTTTCTGGAGAATAAATTACTTTATCACCATTTCCGATATAGTGTTTATCAGTAGTTACTATTTCAAAATCAGCTTTTCCTGTAGCTTCATATTTTAAAGGAACTTTTGCATTATCTTTATTTGTAGTAAAATAAACATCCACTCTATCTGCATTTAATTTATCTTCACCCATTTTTATTTTTACATTCCCAGTAAATATAGAGATTCCTTTTTTATCATCAGCTTGGAAGTTTTGTGCATCAATTATCAAAGTTTCACTCTGAGCAAATAAAAATGTAGAACAGATCAAAGTTCCAATTAAATATTTCATTTTTTTCCTTTTAATTTTTTTTAGTTACATCTATTTCAAAATGTGTATTTTTAGCTTTTATAAAATCATTATTTACATCTAAATAAACAGTATTCCCTTTAACAAAATGATTATTATAAATAGCATCAAATGGTTTTGTATTTTGAGCTATTTTATTCATGTCGTCATAAAAAAGCTCATTTGTATTCAATTTTATAAAATCATCTCTTGTATATTTTACATTATTTGTTAAAGTATAATTATCACCTTTTTTAACAATTAAATCTGCTTTTAATTTTTCACTATAGAAATTTTTTGTAGCATCTATATTCTTTAAAATAATATCTGCATTATACATTTCATCTCTATTTTTATATTTTATAGCATGAGTTGCAAATACAATTCTATTTATACTATTTTCATCTATTGTATACATAAAAGCATCTTCAAATATAACTAAAGGAATATCTTTATCAACAAGATTTTTTTTCAAATTCTCTACAGGAATAAAATAAGATCCTACAGATAAAATAAGAAGGATAAAAGTAAAAAGTTTTATACCCATGCGTTTAAAAATTCCTCTTCTAATCCATCTTCTTTAAAGATATATTCTAACATTTCTCTTACTGCTCCATCTCCACCTCTATTTTGACAAACAACATTTACAAAATCTTTTAAATAGTGTGAGCCATTTGCAGGAGTAAAAGAAAGACCAACTTTTTTTAACATATTATAATCATTTAAATCATCACCAATAGCAGCTACTTGATGCCATGAAAGATTCTCTTCTTTTAATATTTGTTCTAAAACTTCTTGTTTATTTTTTATTCCTTGATGAAGATGAGTAATATTTAACTCTTTTGCTCTTTTTTCAACAACAAAAGAACTTCGTCCAGTAATAATTGCAGCTTTTTTACCAAATTTTTTTGTCCAAACAGCTATTGCTAAACCATCAGCAACATCAAAAGATTTTGTCTCTTCACCACTATTTGAATATGTGATTTTTCCATCTGTTAAAGTACCATCAACATCTAAAACAATTAGTTCAATCATAAAACACCTTTTGTACTAGGAATTCCTAATCTCTCATTTTTTACTAATGCTCGTCTTAAAGCGACTGCAAATGCTTTGAAAGAAGCTTCCAAAATATGGTGTTTATTTCTCCCTCTATCTTGAATAATATGTACCGTTAATCCAGCATTTCCAGCAACTGCATGAAAAAATTCTTCAACTAACTCAACATCAAAATCACCTACTTTTCCACTTACATTTACTTCATAAACTAAATAAGGTCTATTTGATAAATCTAAAGCACAAGTAGTTGCAGCTTCATCCATAACAACTGTTGCATTCCCATATCTTTCAACTGCTTGAATTGGAAAAATTGCTTTTTTTAAAGCTTGTCCTAAAACTATTCCACAATCTTCAACGGTGTGGTGAGCATCTATATGTAGATCTCCATCACAAGTTAAATCAATATCAATTCCACTGTGTTTTGATAAAGCTTCTAGCATGTGATCAAAAAATCCAACACCAGTTTTTATGTTTGATTTGCCAGAACCATTTATATCGATTTTACAGTTAATATCTGTCTCTTTTGTTTTTCTATTTATTTCTACCATTTTATTTCCTAATTAGTGATTATTAGGGCACTTCCTAAACCATTTAAACTTTTAAAACTTTGAGCTTTTTCGTAAGAATCAAATCCACCAATAAATACTTTAAAAAACGTTTTTCCATTTGATAAAACTTTTTTTACATCAACTTTATTATTTGAAAATTTTCTTTGATAATCTTGTTTAGTTTTAATAGCTCCACTTTCTTGACCAAAAGCACCAACTTGAACACTATATTTACCAGTTGATAAAACTTTTTTATTATTACTAACATTATTATTACTCATATTTGTAATAGGTTTTGTTATTACCTTATTAATAGGTTTACCAACAGGTGCTACAACTACTGGTATTTTAGTAGAAGTAATTGCATTTTCTTTTATTTCTAAAGGCTCAAGAACATCAATTTTTTCATTTTTCACAAGATTTGATGTTTCATTTTTTGGTAATTCAGAATAAGGTGCATTTTTATTTTCAATTTCCCCATTATATCCTAAAACAGTAATATTTACTTTAGCTGTTCCTTTTCCAACCATTTCAATTTCTCGTGCAGCTTTATTTGATAAATCAATAATTCTTCCTCTAACAAAAGGCCCTCTATCATTAATTCTTACAATTACTGATCTTCCATTTTCTAAATTATCAACTCTTACAACTGTATTCATTGGCAAAGTTTTATGAGCAGCTGTCATATCATACATATCATATATTTCACCATTAGAAGTTTTTTTAGAGTGAAAATCTGGTCCATACCAAGAGGCGATACCATCAAATTTATCACCTATATTTGCGATAAATGGATAATATTTTATACCAAATACACTATAAGGTCTCATTGTATATTTATGCATTTCCCTTGAATTATTAATTTTAGAATTTTTAGTATCTTTATAAAATTTATCAATATCTGTATTATAAGATTTCTGAGAACATCCAGTAAAAAGAAAAATACTTAATAACAAACCTAAGAATAAACTATTTGTAAAATTATTACCTATTAATTTCAATTTTCTCTCCTATTTTTAATGAATTGGATTTTTTATTATTATCACTTTTTAATTTTTTTAATTTTACATTATATTTTCGTGCAATTGATTCTAATGAATCACCTTTTTTTATGTAATAAATAATTGGTTTACTATTTTTATTCTCTTTTTTATTTTCGATTACTTTTTTATCTACAACTTTATTTTCGTTAATAGGTTTAATCATAATCATTTTTTGATTATAAATATCTAATTTTTCCTGAGGAATATAAATATTATATAATTTTGAATCAACGGGAAGTACTTCTTTTTTTATATGTTTATTAATATTTCTAAATTCATTATAATTCATATTTATTATATTTGCTAATGATTTTAATTGTAAGCCTTTATGTGCTTTTACTTTTACCAATTTATATCTAGCTTTTTTATCTATACTCTTATATAAATTTCTTTCAGAAATCATTGAAAATACAATTATCTTTTTTAAATAAGTAATACTAGATTCTGAAATATACTTATTTTTTTCATTATTTTCAACTAAATATTCAAAACTATAAGATGATTTGAATTTATTTAAAACATCATATAAATCGTTAAAACCCTTTTTAGTTATTCTATAATTACTAAGTACTCTTTTATAGTTTTTAATAGATTCACTATTATTCATTTCAGGATTTAATTCTAAATATCTATCAAGAGAAGCTCTTGCAACTCCTTCAGCAACATTACCCTCACCGCAATTGTAAGATAAAATAGCTAAATACCATTTATTGAACTTTTTATAATACTTTTTTAAATATGTACTTGCAGCATCTGTTGATTTAAGTAAATCTAATCTTTCATCAATGAACTCATCATTTCTTAATCCTAAATTTTTAGCAGTTCCTGGTATAAATTGCCATAATCCAGCTGGTGCATTTTTACCTCTTGTTTGATTTACAAAACTTGATTCTAACATTGGAATAAAAAAAGCAGAATCAGGAAGATTTTCACTCTCAATTTCACTTCTAACTATTTGTACATTTAAAGATGATTTTCTTAGAATATTATTATAATAACTTATATTTTGGCTTGAAGAATATTCATCAAATGTACTTTTCAAAGACTTATTAGATATAAATGAAGAGTCAATATCTAAATCTTTTAAAATTTTCAAATCAATGTCATCAGTAGCATTTGCAAAAAGAGTATTTACTAAAAAAAGTATTATTATAAAAAGTTTACTCAAAGAATCCCCATCTTCTTGATATATCTTAGATTATATCTAAGAAAGACTAGAAAACTCTTTAAACAATTTTTTGGAATTATTCGTAGTTAATTTTTGTATTTCATCTTCATTCATTTGAAGGAGTTCTGCCATTTTTTGGGCTACAAAAACTGTATAATAAGGCTCATTTCTCTCACCTCTATGAGGATGTGGAGTAAGATAAGGTGCATCTGTTTCTATTAATAATTTATCTTTTGGAATTTTTGGAAGTATATCAACTAATTTTTTTGCATTTTTAAAAGTTAAAACTCCACCTATTCCAAAATAAAAATTGTGCTCAGATAAAGGAAGTAAATGTTCACTTGCATTAAAACAGTGTAAAACACCACCTACTTCTTTAGCATTATAATCAATCAAGATTTGTCTTGAATCATTTGAAGCTTCTCGAATATGCACAATTAAAGGTTTTTTTATTTTTTTTGCAAATTCAATCTGCGCTATAAAAACCTCTTTTTGTTTTTTTATATTTTCTTGTTTTTCAATTTCATCTTCAGGGAGTCTAAAATAATCTAAACCGCATTCACCAATGGCAATACATTTTGGATGGTTTACATATTTTTCCATAGTTGCTTCATCAAATTTATCTATATCATAAGGATGAATTCCAACTGCAAAATAGACTTCATCATATTTTTCAGCCAATTTTATAGCTTGAGGTAAATCATCAAAATCTGCACCAGGAATTAAAAAACCTTTTACATTATGATTTAAAGCATTTTGAATTACTTTATCAATATCTTCGTAATATTGCTTGTTGTCTAAGTGACAATGAGTATCAATAATTATGATAATAACCTTTTATTTACTAAATTTATAATATTATTTATTTGAGAAATATCAGCATGTCTAATCCAAGCATCTATTCCAAAATTTTTAAAAGCTTCATAATCACTCTCATCATCAATAATAGCAATTGAAACAAACTTATCTTTACAAACTTTTGTTTTGTTTTCCTCAAATTCAAAAATTGAATCTATATCAATAATTACAATATCAGCATCACTAGCTTCACCAGTTGTGTGAAAATACTCAACTTTGAACTCTGGATTAAATAAAGACTCATCTACTTGACAAAATGTTACAATGTTCATACTATTACTCCGTATTTTTTAATAAAATTATTCTAGCTAAAAAGTTATTAATTTATATAACTTATAAAATATATCTTGCTGTATCAACATTATCTACAATGTCATCCAGCTTAGAAGCAACTAACTCTTTAGTTACTATTATCTTTTCACCTTTTTTTTCATCTGCATCAAAAGATATATCTTCAATCACTTTTTCAATAACAGTATGAAGTCTTCGGGCACCTATATCTTCAGTTTTTTCATTTGCAGTAACTGAATATTTAGCAAATGCTCTTATTGCTTCATCATCAAACTCTAAATCAACACCTTCAACTTCTAAAAGAGCTTTGTATTGTCTTAAAAGTGAATTTTTTGTATTAGTTAGAATTTTATATAAAGCTTCTTCATCTAATGATTCTAATTCAACTCTTAAAGGAAATCTTCCTTGAAGCTCAGGTATTAAATCACTTGGTTTTGAAACATGAAAAGCTCCAGCTGCTATAAATAAAATATGGTCAGTTTTTATTTGTCCAAATTTTGTTTGAACAGAACTTCCTTCAACTATTGGAAGTAAATCCCTTTGAACTCCCTCTTTCGATGGATCTTGACCTTGAGCTTTTTTCCCAGAAGCAATTTTATCAATTTCGTCTAAGAAAATAATTCCACCATTTTCACATCTTTTAAGAGCTTCAATTTTTATAGCTTCAAGGTCAAGTAAACCTTCACTAGCTATTCCTCTTAATAAAACTTTTGCATCTTTAATGAATACTTCTTTTTTAATTGTCTCTTTATTTAGTCCACCCAACATTTTATTCAGGCTTTCTTGCATAGAGCTCATATCAAAAGGCATTGAAGAATCTAAAATCTCAATATGAGCTTTTTTAGGAATTTCTATTTCTATTTTTTTATCATCTAAAGAACCATCAAGAAGTTTTTTCTCCATAGTGTTATATGTTTTAATAAATGACTCTTTTGCACTTTCACTAGCAGCTTCAGGTAAGGGAGGAACTAATTTTTCAATTATTCTTTTGTTTACTTCTTCGTCTATTTTATCTTTGATTTTTTCTTCAAATTCACGAGTTACTAAATTTATACCCTCATAAACCAAATCTCTAATCATAGATTCAACATCTCGACCTACAAATCCAACTTCAGTATATTTGCTAGCTTCTACTTTTACAAAAGGTAATCCCATCATTTTTGCAAGTCGTCTTGCAATTTCAGTTTTTCCAACTCCTGTATTTCCAATCATCAAAATATTTTTTGGCATTATCTCTTCTTGGAAAGCTGGATCTACTTTCATTCTTCTATATCTATTTCTAAGAGCTAAGGCAATAGTTTTTTTTGCATTATTCTGCCCAATAATATAATCATCTAAGTATGCAACTATTTGTTTTGGTGTCATATCCATAGTTGGTTAATCCTCTATTTTTAATATTTTGATATTTTGATTTGTATAAATGCAAAGTTCTCCTGCAATCATCAAAGATTCTCGAACAATTTGTTCTTCATCTAAAGTTGAATGTTTGGCAAGAGCACGTGCAGCTGAAATGGCAAAATTTCCACCACTTCCAATAGATGCGATGCTACCATCTTCAGGTTCAACAACATCTCCTGTTCCACTTAATATAAAAATTTTCTCTTTATTTAAAACTATCATCATAGCTTCTAATCTTCTTAAAACTTTATCTTTTCTCCACTCTTTAGAAAAGGCAATTACTGATTTTAGTAAATCACCTTTGCAAGCATTTAAATGTTCTTCAAACATATCAAATAAATTAAAAGCATCAGCTGTACTTCCTGCAAATCCTGCAAGAATTTGGTCTTTATAAAGTGTTCTTATTTTTGTTGCATTTCCCTTTAAAATAGTATTTCCAAAAGTAACTTGACCGTCACCTCCAATTACTGCTTTATTAGCACCTCTATATGCAAGTATGGTTGTAGCATCAAACATTTAATTATTCTCCGATTATATCAACTTTTAAAGTTGCATGAATTGAATGTCCTAATTTACAATCTACTTCGTAAATTCCAACAGATTTAAATTTTTTCTCTACAGATATATTTTTTTTATCAATTTCAATTGAAAACTGATCATGTAAAGATTCTGCTATCTCTTTATTTGTAACCGAACCAATTAAATGTCCATTTGCTCCAACTTTATGTTTTATAGTAAGTTTAGTTGCATTTAATTTTTCTGCTAATATTTTAGCAGCAGCTATCTCTTTTGCTTCATTTTCTGCTAACTTCTTTTGTTCTGCTTTGTATCTATTTAATACTTCAGTTGTTGCGTGTAAAGCTAACCCTTTACCAATTAAAAAATTTTTTCCATACCCATCGGCTACTTCTTTTAATTCACCAGCTTTTCCTAAAGTTTTTACATCTTTGATTAATAATACTTTCACAATAACTCCATTCTATTTAATTAATTTTATTTTACTATATTTTTTTTAAACCCTTATAAAGAGAAAAATCAAATATTTTATGCTTGTTTTAGATTTATTTTTATCTTTCTTTTTTTAACATAGTTATTTAATCCTATATGATTGTTATAACCTAAAAGTTTTGAAATCTTTCGTACACTTAATCCAACAGCTAAAAGCTCTTCAATTTTATCTCTTTGTAAATCGAACTTAGATTTTTGAATAGTACCTTTTGGTTTTCCCAAAGATATACCACTTAATTTTTTTGCAGTTAATGCTTCTTTTGTTCTTAAACTCATTAACTCTTTCTCTAAACCAATTGTCATAGAAATTACACCTAAAATCATTTGAGTTAACATATCTTTATCATCTATTAAATCTAAATTTTCTTCAATAACAATAATTCTAATTTTATTTGATAATAAGAATTTTACTATCTCTAAAATAGTTTCTATAGTTCGACCAAAAACATTTAAATTTGAAACAATTATTGTTGAATTCATTTCACAATTTTTTAGAAGTTCTAATATGTTTTTTTCTTCACTTGGTGTGCTTATATTTATTTCAATATTTTTAAAATTTGTGATATTATTTTTCTCTAAATAATTCTCAACTGAAGTTCTTTGTTCTAATGTATATTTCTGATTATTTTCATTATTTCTGATATAAGTAAAAAATTTTGACATATTTAAATCCTTTTACAATAAGTATATTAATTAATATTAAAATAAACATAATGTTTAATTTAATATATATATAATTTATACAATATGTTATCATTTTAAATATTAATTAAAACTTATAAATTGTTATAAAAAGCCCTTATTATCAGGTAATTGAATTAAAAGTTTTTTTTTGCTATTATCGTATTACATATATTAAAACTAAAGGTTTTTTTTGAAAATAACTGTTGCAATTTCAGGAGCCAGTGGCTCAAATCTAGGTGTTAATTTTGTAAAAAAATTACCAAAAGAAATTGAGGTTTTTGTTGTATTTTCGAAAAGTGCAAAAATAGCTTTAAAACTTGAAACTCAAACTTCTACAAAAGAAATATTCAAAGATTATCCAAATGTAACAATTTTTAAAGATTCTAACATAGGTGCAAGTATTGCATCAGGATCATTCAAGGTCGATAAAATGATTATTCTTCCTTGTTCAATGAATACTTTAGCTAAATGTGCTGTAGGAATTTCAGATTCACTCATAACAAGAGCCTTTACGGTGATGTTAAAAGAGAAAAGAGATATTATTGTAGCTCCAAGAGAAATGCCACTTAGTAGTATTGTTCTAAAAAATATGTTGACATTATCAAAATTAGGAGTTGTAATTGCACCTCCAATTTTAGGTTACTATAGTGCTCAGCAAAGTTTAGAAGATATGGAAAAATTTTTGATTGGTAAATGGTTAGATTTACTAAAAATAGACAATAATTTATATAAAAGATGGGAATAAATATGCCAAATAATGATATTAATTCATATAGAAAAGCCATATATAGTGGAACTTTTGATCCAATTACAAATGGTCATTTAGATATTATAAAACGAGCAGCAAACATTTTTGATGAAGTTGTAATTGCAGTTGCAAAAAGTGAATTAAAAAAACCCATGTTCACCCATGAACAAAGAGTGGAATTTGCAAAAGCAGCAACAGAAGGTATCGAAGGAGTTACTGTTTTAGGCTTTGATACGCTACTTGTTGATTTAGCAGTTGATTTAAAGATAAATACAATTATTAGAGGGCTTAGAGCGGTATCTGATTTTGAATTTGAATTACAAATGGGATATGCAAACTCTTCAATAAATAAAAAAATAGAAACTTTATATCTAATGCCAACTTTAGAAAATGCTTTTGTAAGTTCTACAATAGTAAGAGAAATCATAAGATTTAATGGAAAATTCCAACATCTAATCCCTGAAAAAGTTTTAAAATGTATATAGTAATAGAAGGAATAGATACAGCTGGAAAATCAACTCAATTAGAGCTTTTAAAAAAGAAATTACCAAATGCAATTTTTACAAAAGAGCCAGGTGGAACTCCACTTGGTATCAAGTTAAGAGCTATGGCACTTGATGGTGAAGCAAAATCAAAAATCGCTGAAATGTTTCTTTTTATGGCCGATAGAGCTGAACATATTGAAGAAGTTATAAAGAAGTATAAGAACAATACAGTTATCTCTGATAGGTCGATGATTTCGGGTATTGCTTATGCATCTGCTTTAAGTATAGATGAATTAATTAATTTAAATTTAATCGCTACAAATAACACTTTACCAACACATGTAGTTTTACTTGAATTAACACCTTCGGAATTAAAATATAGATTATCTCAAAAAGAAAATGATTCTATAGAATTAAGAGGTATTGATTATTTAATAAATATCCAAAATAGAATGAAAGAGACTGTTAAAAGATTAAATATAAATCATATCTTTATTGATGCTGATTTAGAAATAAAAGAAATAGAAAAAAGAATTGAGGATTTTATAAATGCCGAGTAATGAAACTAAAAATGTTAAAAATATACAAAGCTTAAGAGGCATGAAGGATATAGTAAATGAAGAAAGTTCTTTATTTACTTATTTTGTTGAAAATGCCTCAAAAATTGCTAAGAACTATGGATTTTCATATATAGAAACTCCTTTATTAGAAGAGACTGCTTTATTTAAAAGATCAGTTGGAGAAAGTAGCGATATTGTAAATAAAGAGATGTATCAATTTATTGATAAAGGTGAAAATGACGTTTGTTTGCGACCAGAAGGGACTGCTGGTGTTGTAAGACATTTTGTTGAGAAAAAGCTTGATAGAGCTGGTGGAAACTATAAATGGTATTATTACGGTCCAATGTTTAGATATGAAAGACCTCAAAAAGGAAGACTAAGAGAATTTCACCAATTTGGTTGTGAAGTATTTGGTATAGATTCTGTTTTTGAAGATGCAAATATTATCATTATGATAAAAGAAATTCTTGATTTTTTTGGAATTGGATTTACATTAAAATTAAATTCTCTTGGTTGTAATGTTTGTATGCCTCCGTATAAAGAAAACCTAGTTAAACATTTAACAAATTTTAAAGAAAACCTTTGTGAAGATTGTAATAGAAGGATTATTACAAATCCAATTAGAGTCTTAGATTGTAAAAATGAAAACTGTCAATTACTATTAAACAATGCTCCAAAAATCACAACAAGTTTATGTGAATCTTGTGATACAGATTTTGAAAAATTAAAAGAGATATTAAATTTTAACAACATTAAATATGAGGTTGATTCAAATTTAGTTAGAGGTTTAGATTATTATAATAAAACTGCATTTGAATTTGTAAGTAATGAAATTGGTGCTCAAAGTGCAATTGCAGGTGGTGGAAGATATGATAGATTGGTTGAATTCTTAGGTGGAAAATCAACTAGTGGTATTGGATTTGCAATTGGAATCGAAAGATTATTAGAATTAATTAAGATGCCACAATGTAATCAAGATATTGTATACATTGGTGCTTTAGATGAGGCTTCTTTAAATACTATGTTAAAAGTTGCAAATCAAAAGAGAAAAACAACAAAAACTTTAGTAGAATACGCGCCGAGAAGTTTCGGAAAACATTTTGGAATCGCTGAAAAACTAGGTGCAAATATTGTTGCGCTTATTGGTGAAAATGAGTTAAAAAATGGAACTATTTATATTAAAGATTTAAAAACAAAAGAAGAAAAAAATTTAAAATTAGAGGATTTTTAAAAGTGGGTAATTACGGTATTGACATCTGGAGTGATGATAATTTTATAATTGAAGATGGGCTTGCAAAAATAAACTATGACTGCAAACCTTCATTAATATCTATAGTTAAAGATATAAGAAAACAAGATTTTAAAGGTCCTTTACTTTTAAGATTTCCACATATAACTGAAAAACAGATAAATACGTTATACAATACATTCAATGGAAGTATTAAAGAATACGATTATAAGGGAACTTTTAACGCAGTTTTCCCTTTAAAAGTAAATCAGCTTCCAAACTTTATACATCCACTAATTAATGAAGGAAAAAACTTTAACTATGGATTAGAAGCTGGTAGTAAAGCTGAGCTTGTTATTGCTATGACTTACAATAATGTAGGCTCTCCAATTACTGTAAATGGATTCAAAGATAAAGAGATGATTCACTTAGGTTTTATCGCAAAAAGTATGGGTCATAATATCACTATAATAATTGAAGGCTTAAATGAACTGGAAATAATTATAGAGGTTTTAAATGAAACCAAAATGGAGTGTCCTAATATAGGGTTAAGAGTTAGACTTCATAGTGGTGGAAGTGGTCTATGGGCGAAGAGTGGAGGTATTAATTCTAAATTTGGATTAACGTCAACAGAGATTCTTGAAGCTTACGAATTAATGGAAGATAATAACCTTGTTAAACATTTAACAATGATTCATTTCCATATTGGTTCTGCGATGAACTCTATTAAACCTTTGAAAAAAGCTTTAAGGGAATCTGGACATATTTATGCTGAGCTAAAAAATCTAGGTGCGGCAAACTTAAACTCTATCAATATTGGTGGTGGATTAGCAGTTGAATATAATGCTTACGAAAGAACAAGATTTTATTCTTTAAGTGAGTTTTCAAATGATGTTATATTTACACTAAAAGATATAGCAAAACAAAAAGGTGTTGATGAACCAAATATTTTCACAGAATCAGGAAGATTTATATCAGCTGCTTCAACTGTTTTAATTGCACCTGTTCTTGAGTTATTCTCTGCTGAATATGATTTTGACCATTTAAAACTTAAACCAAATAATCCACCTTTAATTCAAGAATTACATGATTTATATAGTGATATGTCAAAAAAAACTGCTTATGAATATATGCATGATAGTATTGACCATATGGAATCTTTATTAACTCTATTTGATTTAGGTTATATTGATTTACAAGATAGATCTAATGCTGAAATTTTAACTCACCAAGTTATCAAAAAAGCTATATCTTTACTTGAAATTGATGATTATGAAGAGTTAAAAAAACTTGATGAGAATATTCAAGAAAAATATCTATTAAACTTTTCACTATTCCAATCACTTCCTGATTATTGGGGAATTGATCAAGAATTCCCAATTATGCCAATAACACATCTTGATAAAAAACCAACAAGAAGTGCTTCTTTATGGGATATTACTTGCGATAGTGATGGAGAGTTACCGTTTGATATAAAAAAACCTTTATATTTACATGATGTAAATTTAAATAAAGAAGACTATTTTATTGGTTTCTTTAATGTTGGGGCTTATCAAGATACTTTAGGAATGAAACATAATCTATTTTCACATCCAACAGAAGTAAATATCGTATTTAAAGATGGTAAAGTTGTTTTAGAAAAGATTTTAGAATCTCAAAAAATTATTGATATATTAGAAGATATTGATTATGATACAGATAATATAAGAGCAATTTTAAGAAAAAATTTAAATGACCACAATTATAAAGATATGGAAAGATATCTAAATGAAAATAGTTATTTAAAAACAAGTTGGAGTTATCGTGAGTAATGAAGAGACAGAAATAGAAGAAAAAATATCATTTTGGGCACAATTAAAAGAGGATTTTTATGTACCAAAAAATAATGATCCAGCCCTTGATACTAATTTAGAACTATTTTTTAATTATCCAGGTGTTTGGGCAATTATAAACTATAGATTTGCAAATAAACTTTACTATAAAGGCTGGAAAAAATTATCTAGGGTTATTAGTGGAATATCAAGTTTTCTAACAAAAACAGATATTCACCCAGCTTGTACAATAGGTAGAAGAGTTTTTATTGACCATGCTATTGGAGTTGTTATTGGTGCAACTGCTATTGTTGAAGATGATGTTTTAATTTATCAAGGAGTAACTCTTGGTGGAGTTAGTTTAAATAAAGGGAAACGTCACCCAACTGTTAGATCAAATACAGTTATTGGAAGTGGAGCAAAAGTTTTAGGAAATATTACAATAGGTAAAAACTCAAAAATTGGAGCAAATTCTGTTGTAGTTTGTGATGTTCCAGATAACTCAACAGCTGTTGGTGTTCCTGCAAAAATCATAAGAAGAGATAATAAAAACTGTAAAATGGCCCATGGTGATTTACCAGATATTAATAAAGAGATGTTCAAATACTTACTTGATAGAATTCATTTAGTTGAAGTTGCCCTAAAAGAGGAAGATGGTATAGATTTAACACAAAAAGATGAGAAACTAGAAAATGATTACAATAATTTCATCGAAGCTATGAACTCTATTAAGAAGAAAGATTCTTGAATTTAGAACTTGCAATATTCGGAATAATTACAGGATTTTCTTCTGGTTTTTTTGGTATTGGAGGAGGAACTATATTAGTTCCTATGCTTCTAATGCTTGGTTATGTTATGAAAGAAGCCGTTGCCATATCTATCATGCAAATGGTTTTTTCTTCTATTTATGGCTCTTTTTTAAATGCAAAAAAAGCTAAAGATGTTGTAAAAGATGGAGTAATTTTAGGAATTGGTGGTTCTTTTGGTGGAATGGTAAGTGGGTATATTGTACCTAGTCTATCAAATGAATTTTTACAATATCTTTTTATAGCTATCTTAATCTTCTCAATAATTAGAATTTTTTATTCTCCTGCTGTTCAGGATGGAGAGAAAAAGACAAAAAGTACAGTTACCCTACTTTTAATTGGTGCTGGTATTGGTATTCTTGCCATGAGTATCGGTGTTGGTGGTTCTATTTTATTAACTCCTATTTTAGTTGGTTTTTTAAAATATAATTTAAAAGCAGCAACAGCTTTGGGATTATTTTTTGTAATTTTTTCTTCAATTGCAGGTTTTATTTCTACTTCGTATCAGGGTCAAATGTTATTTGTTGAAGGTGCAACAGTAGGTATTGGTTCTCTTATTGGAGTTTATTTTGGAGTGAAAGTTAAAGATATTGTAAAAGCAACATCTTACAAAAAATATGTATTACTTTTAAATATCGTTGTTTTAGTTATCATGCTTTATAAGACTATTTAGTCTTATAAAGATTGTTCTCTTAGCTTATCTTTTTTACTTTTTCTTTTACCTTTTACAGGCTCAGATCCTTTTTCTTTTTTTACAGGTGTTCCTGTTAATTCAAAACCTTCAATTTGCTCTTTTTCTAGTTTTATATTACATCTTTTTTCTATTAAAGAGAAATGTTCAAAATCTTCTAATCCTATAAAAGATATTGCATCTCCACTTTTACCAGCTCGGCCTGTTCGTCCAATTCTATGAACATAATCAGCAGTTGCTCTTGGTAAATCAAAATTTATAACACAAGAAATATCATCAATATGTAAACCTCGAGCTGCAATATCTGTAGCAAATAAGATTTTAATTCTTTTATCTTTGAAATCTTGTAAAGTTTCATTTCTTTCATCTTGAGTTAAATCAGCATGAAAAGACTCAGCATTTAATCCATATTTTCTAAACTTTGCAGCAATATTATCACAAGAGCGTTTATTTGCCATAAAAACAAGTATTTGCTCCCATGAATGGTTTTGTATTAGATTTCGAAGAAGTGGGCTTCTGTTCTCTTTATTTACCTCTATTACCCGTTGATTTATAGTTTGAACAGTTGGCGTTTCATCTTCTATGAAAACTTCTACAGCTTGAGTTGTAATTTTTGAAGCAATATTCAACATCTTTTGTGGATATGTTGCAGAAAAAAGAAGATTTTGTCTTTTTTGTGGAATCTCTTTTAAAAGTAATTCTAACTCCTCTTCAAAACCAAAATCTAACATCTTATCTGCTTCATCTAAAACAAGAAATTCAAGATTTGACAAATTCATCTGTTTTTTATTTAATATATCAAGTAATCTTCCTGTAGTTGCTACAACAATATCACAACCTTTTTGAATATCTAAAAGCTGTTGTGTAAGACTTTCTCCACCTATCACACTAACAACTATAGGTTTTTTAGTAAAATTTACAGAAAAATCAATAAAAGCCTTTGATACTTGAAGGGCTAATTCCCTTGTTGGAGTAAGAACTAAAATTGAAATTTTTGCTTTTGATTTATGTTCTTTATCTTCTTTATTAAAGAATAATTGCAAAATTGGTAAAACAAAACTAGCAGTTTTTCCACTACCAGTTTGTGCTTTTGCCATAATATCTCTGTTTTGTAGAACAAGAGGAATTACTCTTGTTTGAATTATTGTGGGTTCTTTATAAGCATTCTCATCAAGTGCTTTATTTATACTCTCACAAAGACCTAAAGTTGAAAATCCCATAAAAATCCTTTGATTACTTGTTTGATTGCGTATTTTAAGATTATTTGCCTTTATCAAAGCCATAAAAAATAAAAATATGCAATTAATACTATTTACGGTACCCTGAATAGCTTTATGTAGTTCTTTCAATAAAAATAAACTGCCTAATACTGAAAAAACTACCTAACAAGGACAAAAATGATAAGACAACAAATTAATATTCAAGAAACCCCAGAGATTATTGTGCATAAGCCTTTTGAAAAAACTAATAAATATATAGAAATTGTAACCATACCAACTTCAACAAAAAAAATAGGTGTAGGGATTGATTTAAATGCAGAGTTAATCTTAGAAATCTTGTCAAAAAACTATGAAAAAGTTTGCGTTACTATTATAAAAAATGAAGATGATTTAAAAATTTTAGTGGATAAAAAACCTGATTTAGTATTTTCAGGTATCAAATATTTTGAATTTAAAAAAGAGAAAATCTGGCTTTCAGATTATTTAAAAAACCATAATATTGATTATATATCATCAAATAAAAATGCTTTTGAAAATGAATATGATAAAAATCTTGCAAAAGAGATTGTACAAAAAGAAAATATCAATACAGCAAAATTTTTCACAACTCAACCAGATGAGCACGAAACAGAGAGTTCACTTCCTGTGACATTTCCTCTATTTTTAAAACCTGTTGAAAAAAATAATCCAGAAGATATAAATGCCCAATCAGTTGTATTTGATTTTAAAAAATACCAAGCAAAGGTTTTAGATATTTATAATAATCAAAAATCTCGTACTTTAGTGGAAAACTATCTATCAGGTAAAGAGTATAGTGTTTCTATTTTAGAAAATAAATCAAAAAATATTCTAATGATTCTGCCAGTTGAAATTGTTGCAGTTAAAAATAAAAATGGACATAAGATTTTAGATTTTGATGCTAGAAAAAGTACACTAGAAGAAGTTACGGAAGTAATTGATAAAAAAATCAAAAAAGAACTATGTTTAGTTGCCATAAACTCTTTTAGAGCGTTGGGTGGAAAAACTATGGGGAAAATATCTATTAAAATGAGTTATAACGGGATTTTACATTTCTTAGAAGCCGATTTTATGCCAAGTTTTGATGATGGTTATTTTTATAAAGCATTTCAAATAAACGAAAATCTAAGTTATGAAGAGATGATTTTAAGAATTACAAATGCTGCATTATCTTCACCTAAAGAAGAGATTTAATATTTAAAAACAAATCATTTAGGGGTATTGAAATTTTTAAATCTCAATACCTCTAAAAACTATATCCAATATTGTGGATAAGCTCTATTTTTATGCAAATTATTATAGAAAATTGCTACAAGAACTAAAATAATAGAACCCATCAAACTTGGAAAAATTAAATAATCCCAATTTGCACCTAATAAAAACACTATCAATGGATTTGAACCAGCTGGGGGATGAACTGTTCTTGTTGCTATCATAATTGCAATTGCAGTTGCCAAAGCTAATGCCATACTCCAATATTCATTTCCTAAAATATGTAAAAAAGCTAAACCAATAAATGTAGATAAGAAATGCCCTAAAATCACATTTCTAGGTTGTGAAAATGGACTTTTAGGAAATCCAAATAACAACACACAAGAGGCTCCAAAAGAACCCATAATCAAAAGATTATCATAAGATTTTGTAAGATATCCAATAATAAATATTGAAATAAATCCCCCAAACCATGCAAAGGCTATTTCACTAATTGGTGATTTTGGTGGAAGTGCTTCGCCCTGCCCTTTGAATTTTTTAAAATAACTCATATTTTTCCTTTTTAATGAATTTAAACAACCAAACGATTGTTTGTTTAAATAAGATAAAAAAAACCCATTAGATTAAACTAATGATTTTTTCACCTACTTTTAGATAATTTTCAGATGAATCATATAAATTCATCATCATTATGGCACCTTGAGTTAAAGCCACATACTCTTTTGCTAAATTTGAAGCTTCGATTTTTGAGTATTTGTTTTCAAAGATTTTTATCAAAGCATTTTCCCAAGCAGTAAAATATGCTTTTATCTCCTCTTTAAAATCCAAGTTTAAAGTGCTAGCTTCTAAAGCCAGATTTCCAAGTAAACAACCACCCTCACTTTGTAAAAAATATTCATCAGTTTTTTTGACTATTAGCTCTATTTTTTGCTTATCACTTAAATCACTTCTAAAAGCAATAGAAAAAATAAACTCAGCAAAATAGTTATGAATATATTTCAAAGACTCTAAACCTATCTCATCTTTACTCTTAAAATGATGATAAATACTTCCTTTGATTAGCCCACAAGCCTCAGCAATATTTGCCATAGAAGTATTTGAATATCCTCGTATTTTAAAAAGTTTAATAGACTCTTTTAAAATCTCTTCTTTTGATGTTTTTTTGATTGCCATATTTTTATCCAAACGTTTGTTTGGTAAAAGTTTAGCTAATTATATTTTTAATGTCAATTATTTCATAGATAGTATGTTAATATAAAATAATCAAAAAAAGAATTATAAAGGATAGTTTTTGTTTTCAATTGAAACACATAGAAAAGAACATCGTTTAAAACTTGGAGAATCTATTAAAAATAGATTTAAAATTTATCTTGATACAAAATATTGGGGTTATTTATGTGATGTGTCATTGGGAAAAAATACTGATAAAAATTTAATTGAAATTTATGATACATTAATCAAACTTTCTAAAGAGAAGAAAATTATTTGTCCTTTAAGTTATAGATTATATTCTGAACTTTTTAAACAAAAAGATATAAATAGATTTAATGAAACAACAAAAATTATGGAACTTCTTTCAGAAAATATAATAATTATGTTTGAAATGGAACTAATAGAATATGAATTACTTTATTTCCTATACGAAAATTTAAAAGGAAAAAATCTTATTTATGAATCAGATATTTTTGTTTGGACTAAAGTATGTGATATTTTAGGAGCAATTAATTTTGAACCCTTACCTTTTTTATCAAATGAAAATAATGAATTTATACAAAAAAAATATTTTGAAGACATTTGGAAATACAGTTTTAGCCAACTTGTTAGTAATAAGTTAGATGAAGAAAAAGAATTAATATTAATTAATTCAACAAAGAATATGGTAAATACAATAAATAAGGAAAAAGTTGAATTTGAACATGAACTCAAAACTCAACATAAAGTTTATATGAGTGAAATAGCTGGTTTATTAACAGCAAATAAAGATAGAATAAAATTTACTTTTAGTTATTTTGCAACTAATGAAACTAATTCTAAAGAACAAATAGGTAATGAACCTGAGGATGATATTCAACCTATTATTAATATGATTTACAATTTATTTGATAATAAAAAAATGGATACATATTTTCCTACTTTTGATATTCGAGCTAAAATGTTTTCAACCATTAGATGGAATAAAAACCAAAATTTTAAAGTAAATGACTTTGATGATATAGGACATATTACTACTGCTTTGCCATATTATGACTATTTTTTTACAGAAAAAAGTTTTTCTACATTAATAAAAAATGTAAAATATGATAAAAAATATTCTTGTTGTGTTGAATGGAAAACAGAAAATATACTCAATATTTTAAAGCAATTATAAATTAATATTACACACCATAACCAGAATTCAAAAATTCTATCATAACAAAATATCTACATTTATAACAAAAAATTAAAATTCTAAAATCAACACAAACTAGGCATATAGAAATTATTGTGATAGAATGGAAACACTATCTGGAATTGATTATAAAAAGAAAGAACTCTAATTAGAGAAAAAAACTGTTACTCATATAATCAATCATCCTATCCTTTGACTTTTGTCCTTAGAATTTTAATTTTAAAACTCTTAAATACTTAACAATAAAAATATACATAATCACAGCTATCTTGGGAACTAATACTTCCTCAATAAAGTTCTGCCTATAAAAAATTTCATAAAAGGAAATCAAATGAAAAACAAATTAAGAAATAAAAATGGCTGAATTCATAGTTGAATATCCCTATTTATTAGCAGTCCTTATTTTCTTTTCAAGAGTTGCTGATGTATCTTTAGGGACGTTTCGTACTATTGTTATATTTCGCGGATACAAACTATTATCATCTATGATTGGTTTTGTTGAAATCAGCATTTGGCTAGTTGCTGCTGGAATGGTATTTAAAAATCTTGACCAATGGCATTTAGCCTTTGCATATTCTGCTGGTTTTGCAACTGGTATTTATGTTGGTATGTGGATTGAAAGTCATTTTGCTATTGGAAAAGAACTAGTTCGTTGTATCTCATTTAATCGTGATATTTTAGCACTTAAAATAAGAGAAAAAGGCTATCAAGTCGTTTCAGTAGATGGAGATATGGGCAAAGATAAAGCAGTCGAAGTCCTATTTATCGTTGAAAGAAGACGTAATATTCCAAAACTTATACGCCTTATTAATGAGCTTGACCAAAAAGCTGTATACACAATATCTGATTTAAAAAGTGTTTACGATGGTCCAGATTTTATAAATAAAAGTAGCTTTTGGAACATGAGAAAAACTAAATAATAAATTAAAAAAAGGAAATACAACATGCAAAAATTAAAAATAGGCGTTATTGGAACTTCAAAAAAAATAGATGAAAGAAGGCTTCCCATTCATCCAAATCACCTCTTACGAATTCCCGAAATTTTACGAAAACAACTTATCTTTGAAGAAGGATATGGGGCACCATTTGGTATACCAGATGAAGAGATTGCAGCATTAACTGGGGGAATTGATACAAGACATAATTTGTTAGCAAATATTGGTACAGTAATTATCAATAAACCTGTCTTGTCTGATTTAGAAGAACTTTGTGAAGGGGGAACACTTTGGGGTTATGTGCATTGTGTACAACAAAAAGAGATAACAGATATTGCCATTAAAAGAAAACAAACTCTAATTGCCTTTGAAGATATGTTTGTATGGTCACCAGAGGGTCAAGTTGGCCGACACACTTTTTATAAAAACAATGAAATGGCTGGATATTGTGCAGTTATCCATGCCTTACAACTAAAAGGGATAGATGGACACTATGGAAACCAACGTAAAACTATTATCTTTGGTTTTGGAGCTGTTAGTCGTGGTGCTGTTTATGCCCTAAAAGCTCATGGATTTAGAGATATTACCATTTGTGTACAACGACCTGACCATGAAGTAAGAGAAGAAGTACTTGATTGTCATTATGTAAGAATTCAAGAAGGTAACAACGATGAACCACGTATGATTGTAATAGAACATGATGGAACTATTAGTCCACTTTCAGAACTTATTAGTCAATCGGACATTATCGTAAATGGAGTTTTTCAAGATACTGCAAATCCTACTAATTTTATCATTCAAGAAGAGAGTTCAAGTTTGAAACCTGATAGTTTAATTATTGATATAAGTTGTGATGAGGGAATGGGTTTCTTTTTTGCAAAACCAACAACCTTTAAAAAACCTATGTTTAAATACAATCGTGTTGATTATTATGCAGTTGACCATACTCCTAGTTACCTTTGGGAGAGTGCAACTCGTTCTATTTCTGCTGCGTTGATTGTATATTTATCAACTGTAATGGAAGGAAGAGAAGCTTGGCAAAAAAATGAAACCATAAGACAAGCTATTAATATTGATAAAGGTATCGTTATTAATAAAGCTATCTTAGCATTTCAAAATCGTAATGAAGAGTATCCACATCAATGTTTTACTATTGAAGAGAAAGCTGTTTTAAATAAAATTGCTTAAATAGTAAATTTTTTAGCATCTAAAAGTTGACCTCAAAGGAAGAAACTTTAATAAAAATTGCGAATTTCATGGGGTCAAAAATTTTAAATTTAGTCTGCATACTATATAATTCCGAAAAATTTAACCTAAAAAAGGTATTCAAATAGAAAACTCAAAATTAAAAATATGTCTTTTACTAATTACTTCACTTATTATTGCTGGTGTTGCTTTATTCTTTATTCCTCAATCACATGAATATGTAGCTAATTTTTTAGCTTTATCAATTGATAGTACAATTTGGCTTTATTATATGTTATTAACTTCATACTCTCTTCCTATTTGGGTGTTGTTGATTATTTCAGTTTTAGCACTTGTTACTATAATAAAACTTTTATTGTTACTCACAAATGGTTCAAAAGAAGAGTTTACAAAATATGTGGAAGATTCTATCTATGATGCAAAATGGAGATGGAAATGGACAAAAAATGAAATAGTAAATATTGAATGTTATTGTCCAAAATGTGATTCTGTATTAGTTTATGATGAGAGTTCTTGTCATACAAGATATACAGATGTTGCAAAAACTGATTTTATTTGTGAAAACTGTAATTCACAACTTGTAACAACTATCCATGGTGGAAATAAAAAATATGCAATTAATGCTATAAAAAGAGAGATTGAAAGACGAATTAGAACTGAAGAGTATAAAACAGTAATTAATAAATCTTTATAAAAATTCCAGTATGTACTTTTTTATTCACTAAAAGTACATACCCTATTTCTTCCACTCTCTTTTGCTTTGTACAGAGCTTTATCTGCTTTTATTAGTAAATTATCGATATTTGATTTACTTGCAGATACAACCCCAAAAGAAGAGGTAAAAGTAACTTCACTATTTTCTAAAAGTACCGATGCATTTGAGATTTCAATTCGTAAACGTTCTGCTACTTTTATTGAATCTTCAAGGCTAGTTTGTGGTAATAAAATTGCAAACTCTTCTCCACCAATTCGTCCAATTATATCAATGTCTCGTAAAATTGTACGACTAACATCTGCAATTTTTTGAAGAACTAAATCTCCAATATTATGTCCATAAGTGTCATTGATTTTTTTAAAGAAATCAATATCCAACATTATTAAAGAGAGTTCAGTCTCATATCTATTAGATCGTGATAACTCTAACTCAGCTTGTTCAATAAAATATCGTCTATTTGCTAAACCTGTTAAATAATCTGAATATGCTCTATGTTCTAATTCATTTCGGGCATTTCTATTTTCTATAGCAATTGCGGCTAAATTTGCTGCAAAAGTTATTCTTTCAATATCACTTGAATTTGGACTTGCAGGATTTTTATGATAAATTGCAAAAGTACCTAAAACTTTCCCAGTTGATGAAATAATTGGTTCAGACCAACAAGCAGCCAATCCAGCTTTTTGTGCCAAACCTTTATATGGCTGCCAATACTCATGATTAACAATATCTTCAACAATAACTCTTTGTGCTAAAAAAGCAGCAGATCCACAAGAACCGACACCAAGACCTATCTCCGTGCCATTAATAGCATTATTATAAAATTCAGGTAAACTTGGTGATGCACCAATTAATAGATGATTTTCATCTTTACTAAGTAATAATACACTACATAATGAACTTGAATCTTCTAATTCGATATTTTTTACAATTGTATTTAAAATATCAGATAAAGAAGAATCTTTTGCAACCATTTCTAACATAGAATCATGTGCACGATTTCGTAATTCACTTTTCCAATGGGCTGTAATATCATTAAAATTTGCTAAACACTTTTCTCCTAACCAAGAGATATAAACAAGTACCTGCCGTTCACTGCCATCTTTACATAAAATAGTAACTTCTCTTTGTGAAGTACGCATAGGTTTATTTTCTTTACCAGATAATAAAATATCTTCATGCCAAGATTTTATATCATCTTCTTGATATTTTAAATCAGAATAAGCTTTTTTATACCAAGTTTCAATAGTTGGAATATCTTCAAGTGTATATCCAAATAATTCTGTAAATTTGTGATTAACATACTCTATATTGCCATTTACATCTGCCCAAGAAATTGCAACTGGAGAAAAATCTAATATATCATTTAATTGTATTTTTTGTTGGTTAGTTTGATGAAGATTGTGTTCTAATGCAATTTCACGTATTTTTGACAAACCAGTTTTAGCTAACATTTGTGCCATTTTTACAACACAATCCATAGTTGATTCCATCTCTTCTTTAGTAACAATTGGAACTAAACTTATTGCTTCAAGATATTTAACTTCATCATAATTAAACTTTTGAGCTTGTTTTTTAAAGAACTCCATATTTGGTGCTTCATTTAAAACTTGCCCTAAAAATAAAGTTGCAAGTACTTCTCCTTCTATAATTATGGGAGTTGCATAATCATATAAGCCATTTTTACATAAAGCACGTGTAACTTTTCCATGACTAACACATTGAATTAATTCATCATTACTCTCTTTACATTGTGAACTACTTTCATTATTAGCTCGATGAAATAAGGCACAAGCATCAATCCATCCAATTTGAAAAATAATTTCACCATTTGCTCCTACAAGGGCGTTGGGAATACCAGTAGCTTTATAAAAACTTTTTAGTAGTTCTTCAAATTCAACAATATCAACTAAATCACTAAAGTTATATTTTTTATTATTACCCACTATAAAGTTACTTTGCATTCATACTTCCAATTTTTCTATTATGGTATATTTTATTATATTTTTATTAATCTACTATTAAAGCATCTATAATTCAGAATAGTATAAGTAAAAACTAAGTAGAAACATTACACTAAAAAATTATTTTTACTGATTCATAGATCTTTCAACTAACATTTCAGCAGTACAGTCATATATATCAACAAAATCTTCACTATCAATACTATCGGGAAGAACACTCTTTTTTGTCACTTTTGCAAGAATTTTTATTTTGCTGTTAATATCTTTAATTGTATGGGATAAAAGTATAATACTATCAATGTCATGCAAAGCAATAATTACAGCTTTTGCTTTTAAAATGCCTGCTTCTTCAAGTATATGTTTTTGTGCAGGATTTCCAAAAATTACTTTTTCACCATGAGCTAAAGCATTTTCAAAAAACTCATAATTATCAATAATTGCAATATGTTCAATATTTTCATTTTTTAGATTTAAAAGTATCTGTTTTCCAAAACTTCCATATCCACAAACAATTACGTGTTCTTTTAAAGACTCTTTAGAAATATTTATTATTTCGCTATTAGCATCTTTTTTTTCTAAAACTCTATTTGTAATAAATCCAATGTTTTTAAGAACAAAGGGAGTTAGAACCATTGAGATTATTACAGAAAGTGTAAGTAGTTGTCCTATATTTGCATCTAAAAGAGTATTTTGAGTAGCTAAGGTAAATACAACAAATGAAAACTCTCCAACTTGTGAAATAGTAAGAGAGGTTTCAAAAGCTACTCTTTTTCCAACAAAAAAGTACATAATGCCAAATATAATTAAACCTTTAAATAACATAATAAGAAGAGTTAATCCAAAAACTTCTATTATATTTGAGATAAAAAATTGTATATCTATTTGCATTCCAACAGTTACAAAAAATAGTGCTAAAAATAGATCTCTAAATGGAATAAGGTCAGCTTCTACTTGGTGTTTATAGTGTGTTTCTGCTATTAACATACCACCAATAAATGCTCCCATTGAATAAGTAAAACCTAAATAGTGAGCTAAAAAACTTGCACCTATTGCAATAATTAAAACTATCATTATAAAAAGCTCGTGAGTATCCGCTTTACTTACAAGTTTTAAAATATGATTTAAGAAGTATTTACCAAAAAGTACCATTACAATAAGTAATATCACACCAGAAAAAACAATATTTACAAGTAAACTACTAACTGAACTTCCACTACTTGATAGAATTGTTAAAACCAATAAAATTGGAATAACTGCTAAATCTTGGAAAATCAGTATTCCCAAAGAGTTTTGGCCATAATAGTTTGTTATTTTGTTTGTGTCATTTAATATTTTTAGTACGATTGCTGTAGATGAAAGTGATAATGCAGCTCCAATAACCATTGAAGTTTTAATATCTAAACTAAATAAAAAATAAGAAATAAAAGTGAAAAATAGAATCGATAAACCAACTTGAAGTCCACCATAAACAAATACTTGTTTTCGCATTTGGATTAGGTTTTCAAGCCTCATTTCAAGCCCGATTGTAAACATTAAAAATACAATACCAAACTCTGCAATTTGATCTAAAACATGAGAATCTTCTGAATTAGAACCAATAATATTTACAAGAATAATTCCCGATAATATATATCCAACAATAGGTGGAACATCAAAACGTTTTAAAATAATTCCCAAGATAACTGCAACAACCCCCGTTGCTAACATCATCAAAATAACTTGTTCCATCAAAACCCTTATTCTTTAATAAATAAAGGTGGAATATTAGCATATATACTTCAGTTTGTTACTAAAAAATAATGTAAATAATTTTTTAGTAACAAAAATAATCAAATTTTTAAATTAAGATTTCAAACCTGCTTTTTCTTCAAGTCCTAACATGATATTCATATTTTGAACTGCAGCTCCTGAAGCTCCTTTTCCAAGATTATCAAGTCTTGAGATTACAAGCATATAATCATTTGATTCATAAACTGAGATTTCGATTCTATTTGTGTTATTACATTTCATTGCATCTAAAAAACCTTCATCTAAATAATCAATATCATCTTCAATTATTTTTACAAACTCTTCATTTTTATAATAATCTTTGTATAAAGACAATACTTCTTTTTTTGATATGTTTTTTTCTAATTCATCTTTTATTAGATATGACATTACTAACATACCTTGAGAAAAGTTTCCAACGCTAGGTGTAAAAAATGGAGCTGATTCTAAACCTAAAATATATTTCATCTCTGGTAAATGTTTATGACTTAAAGCTAGGGCATAAGGTCTTTGGCTTTTATATTTACCTTTATTTTCAGGTGCTTCATAAATATCTATTAAACCTTTTCCACCACCACTATAACCTGTGATTGAGTGACAAACTATTTTTTGTTTTTTTGAAACTATATTGTTTTCAATTAATGGTTTCATTGCCATTATAAATCCACTTGCATGACAACCAGGAACACAAACTCTTGTTGAGTTTTTTATTTTTTCTCTTTGAGTTGGATTTAATTCTGCTATTCCATAAGTCCAATCAGGGTTTGTTCTATGAGCTGTACTTGCATCTATTACTTTTGTTGTATTGTTAGTTATTAATTTTACAGACTCTTTTGAAGCCTCATCAGGTAAACATAAAAAAACTAAATCAGCTTCATTTAAAAACTTCTTTTTAATCTCTAAATCTTTTTTATCTT
>JAQTXA010000006.1:134536-153055 GCA_028689025.1 Aliarcobacter sp. | reverse complement strand
AAAAATCTTGTTAGTATTGCTCCTTGTGCTTTTAGTACAAATATCAGTATTATTAGGAATGAAAATACTACTCCCATCCCTAAAAACATGAATTTTATTGACTCTGCTACTAAGTTTATTTCCATAAGTAAACCTTTATGTTTATTTAACGCGTGCAATTTTAGGGAAATAATCAAAATAGTTCTTCTTTTTAAGTGCTTTAAAAATAGTTTATTATTGCTAAAATAATAGTTTGAAAATGATATAATGGCTTATGAAAAAAGAAACACTACAAAAACGAACAAAAATAGCAAATGATATAATGTATTATATTTATACGCATATTGAAACAAATATTGATATAGAAGAACTAAGTATCGATTTAGGTGTGAGTAAATTTCATATGCATAGAATTTTTAAAGAGGCATTTGATAAAAATATTTATGAAAGTATAAAGTCAATTAGACTTCAAAAAGCATCAAATTTGCTTTTAACAAATAAGTATTCAACCATTTCAAATATAGTAAATCTATGTGGTTACTCATCGCAATCATCTTTTATAAAAACATTTAAAGAGAGATTTGAAATGACTCCAAAGGATTGGAGAAATGGTGGATATAAAGATTATTCCAAAAAAATCTTACAACAATCCCAAAGAGCAATGCAATCAACTGCTGATTTTAAAGATATGACCCCAACAATTGTTAAAATGCCTGCAATTGAGAGTTTTTATATTAGAAACAAAGGTTATAACGTAAATATTAGAGAAACTTGGCAAAAGCTTCAAACTTGGATTCTTACTAATAATATTACATCATACAAGCGAATTGCACTTTTTCATGATAATCCAACAATTACACCTTTGAATGACTGTCAATATATTGGATGCATAGTTGTTGATGATAAAGAGAGTGTAAAAAGTGATAGATTACCTAATTTTAAAATTGCTGATGGTGTTTATGCAAAGTTTGATTTGAAAGGAAAAACAGGAGACGTTTTACCTTTTATTCACTGGGTTTATCATGAATGGTTGCCAAAAAGTGAATATGAAACTACAACAAAACCATCATATGCAGTTTATGACAAAATAGATTTTTTAGATGAAAGTGGAGAGTTTGAATTAAGTTTTTATGTATCAATAAACTTTTGATTAATTATATTTAACTATAATTCCAAAAAATATTGGAAAAAAAAGAAGGAAATTAGATGATTTTATATTTACTAGCAATTGTAGCTGGTTTTGTTATTCTTGTTTGGAGTGCAGATAAATTTGTAGATGGAGCAGCTTCAACAGCAAAACATTTAGGAATGCCTACTTTATTAATTGGAATTTTAATTGTTGGATTTGGAACAAGTGCACCTGAAATGGTTGTTTCTGCAATTGCAGCAATGGAAGGAAATCCAGGACTTGCCCTAGGAAATGCAATAGGTTCAAATATTGTAAATGTTGCACTTATTTTAGGAGTTACAGCATTAGTTTCACCAATTGTAGTAAATTCTAAAATTGTAAAAAAAGAGATTCCACTTTTATTGTTAATTGTATTTATTATTGGTTATTTACTTTTAGATAATTCACTGACTTTTGTTGAAGGTACACTTCTTTTAGCTGGATTTTTTGCATTAATTGCTTGGTCAATAATTTCAGCAATGAGGAATAAAGGGGATGCTTTAGAAACTGACATGGAAGATGAACTAATTGAACATCCTATGAGTTTAAAAGTGGGAATTATTTGGCTTTTAGTTGGACTTGTTTTATTGGTTGCAAGTTCTAGACTTCTTGTTTGGGGTGCTGTTGGAATTGCTCATGAATTTGGAATTAGTGATTTAATAATTGGACTTACAATTGTAGCTCTTGGAACTTCTCTTCCTGAACTTGCAGCTTCAGTGATGGCCGCGAAAAAAGGTGAACATGATATTGCTATTGGTAATGTTGTGGGTTCTAATATGTTTAATATTTTAGCTGTTATTGGAATTGCTATAGTTATCTCTCCTATGAATAATATTCCTTTAGAAGTATTACAAAGAGATTGGATTGTAATGTTAGTTTTAACTATTGCACTTTTATTGATGTCTTATGGATTTAAGGCAAAAAATGGTGTAATAAATAGAGTAGAAGGAACAATTCTAATAATTTGTTATGTAGCTTATAACACTTATCTTGGTTTAAGTTTAACAGGTAATATATAGTCTTTATATTTTATTGATAGATTTTGGTTTAGAATGATTTAAACCAAAATCTTTAATTAAAGTGATATAAAAATTGATACTTATAAGTTTTAAAAAGTAATTTTTTTATTCTCAATTACTAAACAATTTTTTCCTGATGTTTTTGCAAGATATAATGATTCATCTGCCTGATGTAAAATTTTATCAATTACATTTAAATTATTTCTTGAACTTAACCCTAAAGAAACAGTGAATGTGATTTTTTGATTATTAAAGGTTAATTTATTTTGTGCACATGCTTCTATAATATTTTGACTAATCTTAGTAATTTGTGATAAATCTTTATTATAAAATGTAATACAAAATTCCTCACCACCAATTCTTGCAAACAAATCTTTTTCATCTATTATTTTATTTACAATATTACAGAAATTAATTAATATTTTATCTCCAACTGAATGACCATAGGTATCATTTATTTTTTTAAAATTATCAATATCAATCATAAGAACATAAAAACTATGATTTTTTAAAATGGATTCTTTTAAAAGAGTAGGTGCTTCCTCAAAATAACTTCTTCTATTTTTGATACCAGTTAGATAATCAATATTTGCATTTTTGTAAAGTTCTTTGTTTATTTCATCTAAATTTCTATAAGCTATAGTTAGTTGTTTAGTTCTTTTTTCTACCTCTTCATTTAAAAGAATATTTTGATTATTAATCAAATATTGGTTTTTATATATGAAAAGAAAAATGAAAAAAATTATTATAAAAATAATTAGATTAAATGAATAAATAGTTTTTTTACTATTATGTATAAGATTTCTCTCGCTTGTAGTAATTAAAGAAAGAATATATTTGCCATGATTATCAAGAAATCGAATATCATTTATTAAATAGTTTGAATCTAACTGAGTTGTAACTTTTGTTTTTAAATATTCAAAATCTATTGCTGTATGGTCTAATTTAGAATTATTTTCTTTAATAGAGATATTTTTAAAAATGGAATAATTTTTGCTAAAAATTTCATTAGTATTTAATTTTACAGTTAAAACAAAACCTCTAACATCACCTGTGTAGTCACTTTTTAAAATTTCACTTTTTGATAGATAAATGAAATTTGAATTGTAGTTTACTACTTCATTGATATTGTTCTTATTTTTAAATTTTGTTAATAAATATTTCTCAAAATCTACTTGATTTGATTCTAAATATTGATTGTTATATTTAGAAAACATGACTTCATCTTTTAAATTTGTATATATAATTGCATCTAAATTTAATCCTGAAAGAGTTTGAGCCCCTTCCCTGAAATTTTCATAAAGATATGATTCATTTTTGTCTTTTGCAAAGTTATATGTATCATCCCATTTGCTATAATCATTTGTGGTATTTTTTAGATTTTCAATATTTTCATTTAGACTTGATAAAAAGGTATTTACATCGTTTTGATTTTGTTTACCTTCTAGCGCAATAAAATCATTTAAAAAGAATTTGTAACTTACTACAAAAATAGTTGCACATAATAAAAAATAAGAAATTATAAAAAAAGTGATACTTAATCTAATATATTTAAAAATCAATACAACAACCTATATTTAATTTATTTTATGTCTAGATTATAACTAATATTTATCTTTTTTAACCATCTTTTTAAGAAATCTTTTCTTGAAAAAGTAATAGCACCTAAATCAAATTTGTATTGCATATATGGATGTCCTAAATTCCAAAAAGAGTAGTTGTTTTTTTGAAGATAGTTGGATAAAAGAACGAGTTGAAGTTTCCCATAATTGTTATATTTCTTATCTTTTAAACAAAAACCAGTAAGTGAAGTATAAGTTGAAAATATTTTATAACCAATTTCTCCTGCAATTAAAGTGTTGGTATTCTTATCCCAAACTTCAACACTTAGTATTTCAAAATCAATATTAGGATGTTTGTAATCTTTTAATTCTTTTAATATCTGGTGATATTCAGGACTTAACCAATTTGTTTTATGGTGGAGTTGTATATTTTTGATGACTTCATCAATATCTTTATTTATAGTGAAAATAAAATCATTTTTATCTAAAAGTTTTTTTACTTTTTTACTAATATGTAAATTCTTAAAATCTAAAATTGCATATTCAAATTGCATTTCAGGAACTAAATAAAATTTATCTTTTAGATAAACCGAAGTTGAAATAAAACCACATAATGCTTGATTTATATAAAAATCTTTTGATAAATCATCACTTATATAAAAGTTTGAATTTTCATTTGCATAAATGTGGTTAAATAGAATATTTTTATCTTTTAAATCTTCTAATGTTAAAAAATAGACTATATTCTTTTCTTTCATTTAGTACCTTGTATTATCTTTGATTATTGTCATCTCTTCCATGAGAATTCCTATTATCTCCATGTTGTTTGTAATTTCTATTATCATTTTGTTGATTATAGTTTTTATTGTCTCTTTGTTGTTTATTATTTCTATCATCTCTTCTTTGATAATCTTGTTTATGATTATTTGGTTTCTCATAATAATGTCCATAAACAGGTTCTCTATCATTTCTGTAATTTCTTGATTTATTCCAGTCATTATTTTTATGGTATCTATACTCTCTATAATGAGGATGATGAGAATCAAAATGACCTCTATGGTGTAATCTATCGTAATATGTATATCTGCTATCAAATAAGAAGTAAATATTATTATAAAAATATCCAGTTCTATCAAAATATCCATAATAATATCCAAAGTCATCAGCATAACCATATCGATTATAATCAAAATGTCTATATCTATTATCATATCTATGGTCATCTGATCTGAAATTTAGACCAAGCATTCCACCATTTCCGATTGGTGTTTGTATACTAATTCCAATATCAGGACCAGCAAATAAACTTGAACCAAGTGTTAAAAGTGAAACTAAAATTAATTTTTTCATTATATTTCCTTTATGTGTTTGTCGAATCTTATATTCGCAGTGTGAATAAATTGTGATTTATCATAAATTACACTTGATTTAATTATAATCAATAATTAAATTTAAGGCATTTTTTGAATAATCTAATTACAAATAATCAATCAACAAATTTCTATAATCATATCACAAAACTTCTCTTAAAAGCTGACTCTTTTATCTTTAATGTGGCTTTCATAAATTTTAGTGGAGTCCAGCTTTTGTTGGATGTTTTCTCAACGCTAGAAAACAAAAATATAAAAGGCAAAATTTTAACTTCTACCTATCTAAATTTCACCCAAGTAAAAGCCTTAGAAAAGTTAAAAGAGTTTTCAAATATAGAACTAAAAATCTATGATTCAAATGAGACAAATATTGGGTTTCATTCTAAATCTTATATCTTTGAGTTTACAGATTCCTATGAAATAATTGTAGGTTCTTCAAATATAACAGCCAGTGCTTTTAAAACAAATATCGAGTGGAATGTAAAAACAAGTGTAAAAAAAGATGATATATTTTTGAAAAATGTTTTAGATGAGTTTAATCTTTTATGGAATGATTCTTATGCTGTAGATGAAAAGTTTTTAAGAGCTTATGAACTTTATTTAAACTCAATAAAGAATGAAAAAAGAGATTTCCCCCTTTTTAATAAAAGTATAAAAACAAACTTAATGCAAAAAATGGCCTTAGAAAAGCTAGAAAATCTACGACAAAAAAAACAAAACAGAGCTTTAATAATTGCAGCAACGGGAACTGGGAAAACTTATCTTAGTGCTTTTGATGTGAAAAATTTTAATGCAAAAAAAATGTTATTCTTAGTTCATAGGGAAAATATTCTTTTAAGTGCAAAACAGAGTTTTGAAAATATTATTCCAAATAGAACCTATGGATTATTTACTGGAAATAAAAAAGAGAAAGAAGAAGATTATCTATTCTCAACTATTCAAACTATGAGTCTATATTTTGAAGAGTTTGAAAAAGAGCAGTTTGATTACATAATAATTGATGAAGCCCACCATGCCACAAGTCCTAGCTATAAAAAAATCATAGAATATTTTAAACCGCAGTTTTTATTGGGACTTACTGCCACTTCAAACAGAATGGATGGAAACTCTATTTATGAAATATTTGATGAAAATATTGCTTGTGATATTAGATTAAACGAAGCCCTTGAAAATAATCTTGTTGTTCCTTTTCACTATTTTGGAATAAGTGATATTAAATCAATAGATTATGGAAACGTAGATTTAAATAAAATAGATGAGTTGGCAAAACTTCTAAAAGTAAATAAAAGAGTTGAATTTATAATAGAACAAATGTATTTTTACTCATACTTTGGAGCAAAAAGAAAAGCTATTGGTTTTTGTGTTTCAAAAGAGCATTGTTTTTATATGAGTGAAGAGTTTAATAAAAGAGGAATAAATTCCACATGTCTCACAAGTGAAGATTCAATTATAAAAAGAGAAGAAGTTATTAAAAAACTAGAGAATGAAAATGACTCTTTAGAAGTAATTTTTACAGTTGATATTTTTAATGAAGGAATTGATATTCCCTCAATCAATACAGTTCTGTTTTTACGACCAACAAATTCTCCTATTGTATTTATTCAACAACTAGGACGAGGATTAAGAAAACATAAAAATAAAGAGTTTTTAACAGTTCTTGATTTTATAGGAAACCATAAAAAAGCATATTTAATTGCCCTTGCACTTGCAGGAAATAAAGCCATTGATAAAGATAGTTTGAGACTTTCTTTGATGAATAATTTTGCAAATTTTCAAAATGCCTTTATCTGTATGGATGAGATTTCAAAACAAAGAATTTTAGAGCAAATTGAAAACCAAAACTTTAATAATCTTAAATATTTAAAAGAACAATATTTTGAGTTTAAAACTTTGATAAACAATAAAATACCAAAACTTACAGATTATTTAGCCTTTGATGATTTGATTAATCCTTTAAATTTTATTGATGAAAGCAAATCTTATGTGGAGTTTTTATCAAAAGTAGAAGTTGGAAAAACAAAGGATATTTACACAAATTTTTGTTTAAATGAAGATTTTATAAAAGCAATTAGATTTATTGAAAATCAACTTCCAATAAAAAGAGTTTATGAATTTGTGATTTTAAAATATCTTTTATTTAATGATTTTTGTGATGAAAATATTGCTTTTAAAATCTTAGATAAATATTTAGACAAAGTTTGCAAAAAAACTATAATTCATAGTTTCTCTTATTTAAATCAAGACTATTTTGATTCAGGACAAACAAGTAGATATTTAAAATGTGTAGATTTTGATGGAACAAAACTTACAAAAACAAAAGAGTTCTCAAAGCTTTTAGAAAATAAAGATTACAAAGATATTTTTGAAGATAGTCTGAATTATGGAATTTATACCTATGAAGAGGAGTTTAAAACCCTTGATTTTGGAATGCCATTTTTAAAACTCTATTCAAAATATAATATGTTAAATATTGCTCAACTTTGTAACTTTCCAAAAATTCATAGTTCATTTAGAGGAAGTGGATTTTTAAAATATCAAGATGACTTTTTCTTGTTTATAAATCTTGAAAAAGAGAAGTTTTCAAAATCTGCGAATTATTTTAATGCTTTTTTATCAAAAGAAGTTTTTACTTATCAAAGTAAACCATCTCAAAGTCAAGATAAAGGCGATGGAGAAAGATTGATAGAAAACCAAAAGCATGGAGTGAAACTTCATATTTTTGTGAGAAAATTTGCCCAAGTGGATAAAAAGACTCAAAATTTTATATATTTAGGTTTGGCAAATAGTATTAAATATGAAGGAAATAAACCAATAAGTTTAGAGTTAAAGTTAGAAATACCACTTGATAATAAGTTGTTTGAAGAATTTACGAAAATAGTCTAAAAAGATATTATTTTTTATCTTTCTTTTATGTTCATCTGTGATAACATTCGCAAAATTATTGGTCTGATACTAAGGATAATTAAGTGGAAGAAGAAATAGAAAAAAAGAGTTTAGTTGAAAAAGTATTTGTAAAAGTAAATAGTATTGATAAAGTTCTTGAGAGTAAAGTTGATACAATTTTATTAAGATTTATTAATATGCTCAAATATATTTTTATTGTTATAATGATAGTTTATTTAGCTATTTGTCTTTTGAGTTTATCCCATAAAATGATATCTTTTATAATTGAACAAGGTGCTTTAGATTTTGCATCAATTAAAACAATTTTAACTGATGGTTTATTTACTTTAATTGTAATTGCAATTGTAAAAACTCTTTTTATTAAAAATGGTTTTGATTATGCTTTAACTTTTCTAGAAATAGCATTTGTTGTTATTATTAGAAAACTTATTTTATTAGATAGTACTCCAAGTGAAACTGATATATTAATAGCTTTAGGAATTACATCTTCTGTATTTTTTGTATTAATAATCTATATTCATAATATGAAAAGAAAATGGCAAAAAGAGGATAAAAAATAGAGCTTATTCCTGTATCGGAAGCTCTATTGTGAACTGTGCACCTTTACATCTTATATTATTGTAGGTGTACTCTTCATTTGAAGCAGTTAAACTTCCATGCATATGTTTTTCTATAATTTCAGTAGACATATAAAGACCAATTCCCGTACCTTGACTTTGATGTTTTGTTGTAAAGTATGGTTCAAAAATTCTTGATATTATCTCTTCTTTTATTCCCCCTGCATTATCTCTTATTTTTAAAATAAGTTTTTTATCTTTTTTGTAAGCATCTATAAATATTAACTTATCTTTAGAATTGTATTCTTTAAATGCATCCAATGCATTATTTAAGATGTTCAGTAAAACTTGAATAAATTCATTACTAAGACCTAAAATATTTATCTCTTGAGTATTTTTTACAATTACTATTTCTCTATTTTTTAATTTTGAACTAACTAAATATAAAACTTTTTCAATTGGTACATTAATATCAAATGTTGTAGTTTGTTTATCATTATTAAAAAAGTTTCTAAAATCATCAATAGTACTAGATAAATGCTGAGCTGAATTATTTATAATATCCATAGTTTCATAGAAATCTTCATCACTTAATTGTTTAAAATCTTTTTTTAGTTTAGCACCAGTTGCTGCTGTTGATATTAAAGATAAAGGTTGTCTCCATTGGTGAGCAATATTTTCTATCATCTCTCCCATTGCTGCCATTTTTGATTGTTGATTTAATATATTCTCTTTTTGAATTAATTCACTAGTTTTTTTCTCAACCATCTCTTCGAGATTTTTATTCATTTTATTCAATTTTCTAGTTTTTTCTTCTACTGTTTTAGTAAGTATTTTATTGAGATTTCTTAGTGTTAATGTTCTATGTATAAATGCCAATATAATTATAGAAATAACAAGTAATCCTTGCCAAAATAGATCATAATTAAAACTAGTTTGAAATTGAACATTATCCCACTTATTGATTATTTGATTTAATTCATTAATTGAAATAGATGATATAGCTTTATTTAAGATAGATTCTAAAATTGCATAATCATCTCTAATCATAAATTTTATATTAAAATCTAAGCCTGTATTTCCTGATACTTTCAAATCATCAAAACCATATTTTGCAATATTATAAAGAAGTACAGGCTGAATATCTATAAATGCATAGGCTTTATTATTTGATACTAACTCTAAACCCTCTTTAATACTATTAACTAAAATAAGTTCCATATCAGGATATTTATTTTTTATTATATTGTGCGCGGTAAAGTTATTTCCAACAGCTATTTTTTTCTTATAAAGTACAGTAATATTTTCAATAAAATTTTCATCTTTTTTTGTAACTATTGAGATGGGAAATTTAGCATACTCTTTTGTAAAAATAGAAAATTCTTTTCTATTTTCAGTTTCTCCCACACTATAAATTAAATCAGATTCTTTATTTTTAATACTATTTATTTGTTGATTAAATGTTTCAAAAAAAGTATTTTTGTAGTTTAAATCTAATTTACTAGCTATTAATTTCCAATATTCTGATGAAATACCAATTGCATCATTATTTTTTGATTTAAAAGTAAATGGTTCCCATGAGTTAGAAACTGACACTTTTATTATATTCTTTGCTAAAAAATCTTTTTCCTCTTGTGTTAAATTTATTTGTAGTTTAAAATCTGGATAATATCTTTCATTCTCATTTAGAATCCATTTTTTTTCAAGTTCTAAAAGTTCATTGGTAGGAATTTTTAATAAACCTTTGTTAAAGATAGCAGCTTTTTCTTTGTCATAAGTTATTGTTTGTATTTTATTTTTAAGTATTAAATTACTAAGAGGTTTTATTAGATGAAAGAAATTATTTTGAACAGAATAAAATTCGATAGCTAACTTATCATCATAAATTACATCAATTTTAGACTCTTTTAAATCATTAATTGAATATATATAATCCTCATAAATTTTTATATTAGCATTTGGAAAATTCTTTTGCATTAATTCTTTATATACATTTCCTATTATTCCAATATTAAGATTCTCTTTTTTTTCTATTTTAAAATCATTCCCAGCTAAAGTAAAAAATGAACTTTTTATTTCATAAAAGAAGCTAGAACCAACCATCCAATCATTATATTCTTCTGTACCTAGAAAAAAATCGACTTTTTTATCTCTTACTAAATTAATTGCATCTTCCCATAAAATACCATCTATAAATTCAATAGTACAATTGTTATATTTTGCCCATAATTTCCATATGTCAACCAGTAAGCCAGCTGCTTTGTCATCTTGTTTGTAAGAGAATGGAGCATAATTTGGATCGTAAGAAATTTTAAAATCAGATTCTTTTGCAAATATTGAAATAGAAAATAAAAAAATAATAAAGAGAGTTTTCATGATAGCCTAAATAAAAGTAATGTATAAAAATTAATAATATATTCCTAAATATTATAACAAATAATTATTAAATTAGTGCAAGTTAATCTGTATAATTAGAAATCTAATCGATAACCTACCCCTGAGATATTAATTAAAGATTCTTTTCCTATTTTTTTTCTCACTTTATTTAATAAGTTTTTTAAAGCAGAATCCGTAGCTTCAAAATAATCTTCCCATATATTAGATTTTAATTCATCTGTTGAAACAATTCTATTGCTATTTTTTATTAGAAAACTTAATAATTCTAACTCTTTTGATGTAAGTAAAATCTCTTTTTTTGTATTTAAATCTATTAGTTTTTTGTGAAGAACATTGTATTGGATATTATTCTGAAAAAGAATTAAATATCTTGAATTATCCAAAATCTCTTCTACACAAGTTTGTAAGGCATTATTTAAAGTTTTAAAATCTATAGGTTTAGTTAGATAATCTACAAGTTTGAGTTTTGTAGCTTCTAATAAATATTTTGTATCAGTATATGCACTTAATAAAATTACAGGTATTGTTTTATCAGTTTTTCTTAATTCTTTTACAAAGGCAATGCCATCAGTATCTGGTAAATTTATATCAGAAATAACTATATCTATTCTTTGCTCTTTTATCATGATTTTGGCTTCTTCTATACATGATACGTCAAACACATTTTCACATAATAAAAGTAAAACTTTTTTTATATTTAATCTAATATTTTCTTCATCTTCGATATAAAGGATGTTTAGATTTTTTAATATATTATTAAAATTAGGGCTTTTTTGCATGTTTAACTCTTGTAATGAAAATAATAATTAAGTATACTATTATAATAAAACTTAAAAGAATTAATGGGAATATTGTTATTTTTTATTGATAAAAGTTATTTTTAATAATTAGTTGAGTAGAATGCTTCAAAGTAATATATAAAATTATTTTTTAAAGCATTTATTTTTAAATTGGAGTTATCTATGTATATAAAAAAGTTATTGAGATTTACTTGTATTTCTATATTAGTAAGTGGTTCTTTACATGCAATGAGTCTAAAAGAGAGTGTTGAAAAGGTGTTAGCAACTAATCCAGAGATTATTGCTGAGAAAAACAATCAAGAAGCTTTTAGAAAATATATAGATGAAAGAAAAGCGAACTATCTTCCTCGAATTGATATTGATGGAAGACTTGAAAAAAGTAATTCTGATAAAAAGTATGATCATCCCAATACAAATAATTTACCAGATGGTTCATCTCAAGAAGATGGATATAATTTTGGTATAGCTTTAAATCAAATGCTTTATGATGGTAATTTAACTCCTAGTCAAGTAGAAGAAGCAAAACATAATGATTTAGCAAATAAATATAGAAGTCAAAAAAATATTGATAATGTTGTTTATGAGACAATCACTGCATATAAGGATTTTGTTCAATACAATGAAATGTTAGATTTAACAAAAGATATGATAGCAACAAATGAAGAAAATCTTCAAATAGCAAAAGAAAAAGAGTCTATTAGCGGTGAAGTTTTAGAAACTTACCAAGTAGATTCAAAACTAAGTTTTGTAAAAGAAAAGTATTTAGAAGAAAATGATTTAAAGAGCTCAAAAATTAGTACATTTAAAAGATATGTAGGTGTAGAACCTTCAGGTAATGAGTGCAGACCAATAATTCATTTAAAGAAAATTCCAGATAATTTACAGCAAATAGTGGAATTAGCAGTTCTTAAAAATTATGAAATTCAACAACAAATAGAAACTATTAAAGCGCAAAGAGAAAAAATTGCACAAGCAGATTCTAAATTTTTACCAAATCTAAATTTAGAACTAAAAGCTCTAACAGATAGTGATTTAGCATTAAATGAAGAGGGTAAAGAAAATCAAGCATATGGAAGAATAAATCTATCTTGGAATTTATATAATGGTGGAGGAGATTATGCTGTATCGAAACAAGCTGAACTTTTTTTAGCAGAAGAAAAAGAGAGATTAGATGCAATTACAAACAAAATAGTTGAATCAATAAAAGTAAATTATCAAAGATTCATGAAAAATAAAGAAAGAATAGCAGTTCTTAAAAATTATGTTGTAGCAAATGAAAATATTGTTGAAGTTTATAAAAGCGAATTTGAATCAGGTACAAGAACATTTGTTGATATTTTAGATGCTCAAACAGTATTATATGAAGCTAAAAAAAGTTTAGTTGCACGAGAATATGATTTATATACAAATTACTATGATATTTTGAATACATTATCAATGTTAACAACTACTATTATAGAATCAGAAGATGGTTGTTCAGATGATAAAGCTTTAAATACAATAATTTCAGTTCAAAAACAATCATCAATGACTCAAACAGTATCATCAGAGCTTGGTGCTTTATTAGGTGATGAGAAACCAGTAGTAAAAGAGGCTAAACAAGTTGCCCCTCAAATACCAAAAACTAAAATGGCAAATGAATATAGTTCTTTTTTAGATGCACCAGCTGATTATTATACTGTTAATATAACAACAACTGAAGGATTAGATGCTGCAAAAAATTATGTAAATTCTAATAATTTAGATACAGCGACAGCATATGTGTATCCATTTGGACCTGAAATGAAAAGTGCTAAGGTTATTTATGGTACATTTAAGTCTGTAAAAGAAGCAAATGAAGCAATAAGTAATTTGCCTTCATCAGTTATTGCAAATAAACCATATATTGATAATATAAGTAAACACCAAAAACTATACACAAAATACAATAAATAATTTAGTATAGAATTTCTAATAAAAGGTTAATATTGGAAAACAATTCTAATTTTGTAGAGAATGAAACATTAACAGATTTAAAAGATAGAAGAAAAGTAGATGACTTATTAGGTTGTCTACTTTTTTTATCTAAATATCATAATAGAGAAACATCTGCCGAATCCCTAACTTTTGGACTCCCAATTCATAAAACTTCAATGAATATAACAATGTTTCACCAAGCATCAGCTAGAATTGGCTTGATTACAAAAACAGTAAAAAGAGAGAAGTTAAAAGATATAACAAAACTAGCACTCCCTTCAGTTTTAATTTTAGATAAAAGTAGAGCTTGTGTTTTATTAAATTATGATTTAAAAGAAGGAACAGCAAATGTAATTATTCCTGGATTAATTTCAGGTGAAACACAAATGTCAATAGTAAAACTGGAGAGTGAATATACAGGCGAAGTTATAATTATAAAACCTGAGTATAACTTTAATAATAGAATAGAAAAAGAAGTTGTTGTAGATAATCCAAAAGAGTGGTTTTGGGGAACTTTATTAAGAAATAAAGGAATTTATCAACAAGTAGTAGTTGTTTCTTTATTTATTAATTTATTCATTTTAGCAACACCACTTTTTACTATGAACGTATATGATAGGGTTCTTCCAAATAATGCAATAGAGACATTATGGGCATTGTTTATTGGGATTTCGATTGTTATGTTTTTTGATTTATTGTTAAAAATTTTAAGATCTCATTTTCTTGGAATTGCGAGTAAAAGAGCTGATACAATAATGTCTAACAAAATATTTAATCATCTATTAAATATTAAACTTGATGCAAAACCAGCTTCAACTGGTCAATTTGTAAGTAGATTACAATCTTTTGAAAGTGTAAGAGAATTTTTTACAGGAGCAACAATTGCAGCAATTGTTGATTTACCATTTGTACTAATTTTTATAATGGTAATATTTTTTATTGCTGGTCCATTAGCATATATAACTATACTAACAGTTATTATATCATTATTGATTTCGTGGTATATGCAAAGACCACTTAAAGAAATTATTTCAAGATCAGTAAAAGAAGAACAAATAAAACAAACTACACTTATTGAAACAGTTTCTGGCTTAGAAATAATTAAAAGTGTAAAAGCACAAAATAGAATGAAAACTCATTGGGATAATTCTGTTAATAAAACAGTACATTTTACTGATAAAGGTCATTTTTTATCTCAAACAATCACATATTTGACAGCTTTTATTTCACAATTTTCAAATATTGCAATTGTAGCAGCTGGTGTTTATTTGGCACAAGATGGTGAAATTACAATGGGAGCAATTATTGCTGCAATGATTTTAAATGGAAGAGTAATAGCCCCAATTTCTCAATTAGTTGGAATGATTATAAAATTTGATAGAACAATGTTGTCTTTAAATAACCTCGATGAGGTTATGAAAATGCCTGTTGAGAAAGAGAATAAATCATATATTAGTAGACCAAATTTAAAAGGTGATATTGAATTAAAAGATGTTCAGTTTGCTTATAAAAATCAAAATCATCAAACTTTAAAAGATATAAACTTAGTAATTAAAGAAGGTGAAAAAGTAGCAATTCTTGGAAAAATTGGTTCGGGAAAATCTACTTTATTAAAATTAATTATGAATTTATATGAACCAACTTCAGGTTCAGTTTTAATAGATGGTTTAGATACAAGACAAATTGACCCAACAGATTTAAGACATTCTATTGGAAGTGTTCCACAAGAGCCATTTTTATTTATGGGGACAGTAAAAGATAATCTTACAATTGGTGAACAATATGTATCAGATGAAGAGTTATTACGAGTGTCAAAAATTGCTGGATTGGATGATTTCTTAGGTAAACATGAAGCTGGATATGATTTATTAGTTGGTGAAAGAGGAGATGGTTTATCAGGAGGAGAGAGACAATCAGTTACACTTGCACGTGCACTAATCTCTGATCCAAATATAATAATGCTTGATGAGCCAACAAATTCAATGGATAGACAAACAGAAAAATCATTTATAAATAGACTTCAAAATATAGTTTCAGATAAAACTTTGATAGTGGTAACACATAAAACTTCTTTATTACAATTAGTTGATAGAATAATAATAGTAGAAAATGGTCAGATAATTGTTGATGGACCTAAAGAAGAAGTTTTTACTACAAAAGTAGGTTAAATAATGCAAAAAGAGAAGAAGATAAAAGAAAAAAGAGGTTTGGTTGATTGGTTTAGAAGACTCTATGGTTTAGAGGATGAAAAACAAGAAGATTTAGAATTTATGTACAGTTTGTACTCAAATTCAAATGAAAGACCTAGTAGAGTTTCTAACATAATTTTTTTATTAGTAATAGGTATATTTTCGATACTTATTTTATGGGCAGCTATTGCAGAAATAGATGAAATGGCTAGAGGAAATGGAAAAGTAATTCCCACAGATAAAATACAAACTGTTCAATCTTTGGATGGAGGAATAATTTCAGAGATTTTCATAAAAGAGGGTGATATTGTTAAATTTGATGATCCTTTAATGAAAATTGATACTACAAGATTCCAAGCAACTCTTGAGGAAAGCAAACAAGAGTATCTATCTTTATTAGCCCTAAAAACTAGATTAGAAGTTGAATCAACAATAGATCTGAATAAAGAATTGCCAACTTTAGTATTTGATGAAAAAATTATCAAAGATTTATCAAGATATGATATTAATGAAAAGTTACTATTAGAAAATAGATTTAGAGAACTACAATCTTCTATCAAAGTTCTTGAAAATCAAGAAAGTCAGAAGGTTCAGGAACTAAAAGAGATTGAAAGTACTATTAAAAAATTAACTGATACTTTGGGTTTTATTGAAGAGCAAAGAGTTACTATTAGAAAACTTGTTGAAAGAGGAATCAAATCTAAGTATGATTTATTAGATATTGAGAAAGAGTACAATGTTACAAAAGGTGATTTACAAACAGCAAGATTATCTATTGCAAGATCAAATTTTGCTATTTCAGAAGCACAAAATAGAATTCGAGAAAAAATTGATACATTTAAAGCTGAAGCATCAAGAGATCTTCAAAAAACAGTAAGTCAAATAAATAGATTTGAAGCTAAATTAGTTGGAGATAGGGATAAAGTAGCTAAAACAACAATTACTTCACCTGTTGATGGTATTATCAAACAACTTAATTTTAATACTATTGGTGGAGTTGTTCAATCCGGTATGGACTTAATAGAAATTGTACCATTAAGTGATGCCTTGGTCGTAGAAGCAAAAATTGATCCAAAAGATATAGCATTTATCAATCCTAGCCAAAAAGCAATTATAAAAATTACGGCATATGATTTTGGTATTTATGGTGGATTAGAAGGTAAAATTGTTGAAATTTCAGCTGATACAATAGTTGATAAAGATTCAAAAGATGGAAAAAGTTACTATAGAGTTTTAGTAAAAACAGATAAAAATTATTTGGAAAGAAAAGGTAAAAAATTACCGATTATTCCAGGTATGATTGCATCTGTAGATATAGTAACAGGTAAGAAAACAATATTAGATTTCCTTCTAAAACCAATACTAAAAGTTAAACAAGACTCTCTTCACGAAAGATAATCTAACTTTAGATTATCTTTTTACTTAAAATAATAATAAAAAAACTTTTTGGAGACTTTATTGATATAATATTATGATATAAAATTTTACTTTATGTAGTAAAAAAATTATTTGATAATAATGGAGAGATAAGATGAAGTTAACGATAAAAACTGAAAATGGTCAAAAAATTGTAGATTTAAAAAATGATTTACAATTTAACACTTTAAAAGGTGAACAGTATGTCTTTTCAAATGGTTTTTCTAATTATGTTTTAAATTTTAAAGATAATCAAGAATCAGTTGTTTTAACTTTTAATGTCGATGGTAAAAGTATAAAAGTTGAATTAAATGGTATCGTTCCTCACCTTCAATCAAATACAACAAATATGCCTAATCCTACTGCTATTATTATCAATAAAGATGTAAATAATAAAGATGTTGATAATATTGTAGAAAACAACTCTTTTAATGGTGGAGAAATTATTGATAGGTTAGAAGCTCTATTAACAAAACCTGTTGAATTGGGGAATAATAACGCATCTAATTTAACTTTAATATCTGATTATCAAACATTATTAGAATCACTTGGAGCAGCAGCGGCAGGTGGACAAGCAGGTGGAAATGCTGCCGGTAATGGTTCAACATTTAATTCAATATTTTCTATAATAGATGGTGGATTAAATGGTATTGCAGATACTGCAAGAGGTGTTAATCTTACAGAATCTATCTCAACAATTCCTGTAGATTCAGCAGCTACAATTGCAGCTACACCAACAACTGTTGACTTGATTAATATAAATGTGAGCTTAATTGGAGTTAAGACTGATGTAATAGAAGGTGATAATGCAACTTATAAAGTAACATTAACAGATGATGCTGGAAATGCAGTACTAGCTATTGAAGATATTACAGTAACATTTAAATACACGTATATTACAGCAGAAGGTGAAGATATTACTGAAACAATAAGTGTAGTAATACCTGCTGGTTCAAGTGAAGTACCAGTTTTAGTTAAAACGATAGATGATAACCTAGATGAAGGAAAAGAAACTTTTTCTATTGAAATAGATACAGTTTCTAATCAATCACAATTTGATTCTGTTACTATAAATAAAGCATCAGTAGATACAATAATTACAGATGAAACAGTACCAACAACTCCTGATGATCAAACAGCATTGGTAAGTATCGAAGGACCTGCAAATGTAGTTGAAGGTGATACAACAACTCCATATACAG
>JAQTXA010000006.1:0-134436 GCA_028689025.1 Aliarcobacter sp. | reverse complement strand
GGAAGTGAGAAATTCACAGTTTCAATAGACTCTTCAAAACTAGGAACTGTAGGTGGATTAGAAGATGTAAGAGTAAATACTGCAAAAGCATCAGTAGATACAATAATTACAGATGAAACAGTACCAACAACTCCTGATGATCAAACAGCATTGGTAAGTATCGAAGGACCTGCAAATGTAGTTGAAGGTGATACAACAACTCCATATACAGTAACAATTTCACAAGCTCCAACAACAGATTTAACAGTATTCTTTACATACTCAGGTGTAGCAGCAGATGGTACAGACTTTACAGGAGTATCAAGTGTAGTAATAGCAGCTGGTACAACTTCAAAAACATTTACAATCGCAACATTAGATGATAACCTAGCAGAAGGAAGTGAGAAATTCACAGTTTCAATAGACTCTTCAAAACTAGGAACTGTAGGTGGATTAGAAGATGTAAGAGTAAATACTGCAAAAGCATCAGTAGATACAATAATTACAGATGAAACAGTACCAAATGAAAAAGATAATGTAAATGTAAAACTAGTAGGAGTTGATACCACTGTAACAGAGGGTGAAAGTTCAACATATAAAGTAACATTGACAGATGATGTAGGGAAACCAGTAGTTGCAGTTGAAGATATGGAAGTAACATTCACATATACATATATAACAGCAGAAGGTGAAGATATAATTGAAACAGCTAGTGTAACAATAAAAGCAGGATCAAGTGAGGCACCGGTAAGTGTAAAAACAATCGATGATAATATTTATGAAATATCGGAAGAGTTTAGCATAGCAATAAATACAGTTTCAAATCAAACACAGTTTGAGAATGTAACAGTAGATAAAATGCCAGTAGTAACGGTAATAAATGATGAAGATAGAACAACTCCAGATGATAAAGATGGAGATAAACCAATACTTATTATAACAGGAAGCACAGTTACAGAAAAAGAGAATGGTATTTCTACAGGTGATAAAGTAGTAGGTACAGTTGAGATTAGTATTGAAAATGGAAAAGTGTTTGCAGAAGATTTAACGATTACTCTAAGTAATGGAAAAGAAGTAATTATTAAAGCTGGAGAAACAACAACTGGTCCTATTGAAATTGAGACAAATAGAGTTGATGATTATTATAAACAAGGTACTACAACATATGATGTATCTATTCAAAATGTGTCAAACTCTAAAATAGATATAACAAACAAAACAGCAACAATTATTATAAATGATGATCAAGATCCTGTAAATATAATGATTACTGCAACAGCAACAGCTCCAAAAATTATTGATGTAAATACTAAGTTTGATGAATTAACAGGAGTTAAAATCAGTGCAATAGACACTGATGGTAATAGCAAAAATATATCTATTGTAACTGGTACAAATCATGATGGATTTGGAGTGGAAGGTCAAACAACAGGTGGTGGAGCTAACTCAGAATTAGGAAATCTTGGAGATGGAAAAAGTGAAAAATTAGTTTTTGAATTTGATAAAGATGTAAATTCTTTAGATATTGCTTTTGCATGGAGAAATAATGGAGAGACAGCAAGAATTACATTTATTAATGATGGTAATGTTGTTGGTTATGCGGAAGTTAAAGGTGGAGGGACTAATACAAAAGCGGTAGTAAATTATTATACTAATGATGGTGAATTAATAAAATCCGTTGAAGCTCAAGGTGGAACAGATAGAGTTGATTTATCATATACATTTGAATTACCAAATGCAGATGGTAGTTTGGTTTCTTTTGATAGAATAGAATTTACTGCTCCAAATCATGATGATGATTATTTAATAAATAAAATTTCATATAAAGAAGTACTAAATCCAGAAATGACAGATGTTTCAGTTGATGGTGGAAATGTAACATTTGATATTCAACTTGACGATAAATATCCACCACAAGGAACTGCTACAGCTAAAATAGAGGTAAATGGAGTTGTTTATGACAATGTTATAATAAATGCAACAGGAAGGGCAACTCTGACTATTGATGGAAAAGATTTAGGTGATTTATCTAATGTTGTAATAAAAGTATTAGAAATAAATGGTGGAAATTATGAAAAAGTAAATCTAGTAGAAAAAACTTTTGATTTTACACCAATTTTAAAATCTTCAGATGATAGTATAACTACAAATGAAGATGAATCTCATACTTTAAAAGTAACTGATTTTGGAGAACTTTCAATCAATACAAAAGAGTTTAAAATAACTCAATTACCAGATTCTGAAAGTGGAAAACTTTATTTATTAGTTAAAGAAGGTGAAACAATAATAGATAAAGAAGGAAAAATAACAGTTGCTATTCAAGATACAAAAGTTGAGATTTTCAAAGATCAAATTATATCTCTAGCAGATATAGGTGCAGAAAAAGTTATATTCGAACCAAAACTTAATAGTGATATTGATGGAAATTTCAAATTTGAAGTTGGAGATGGAAAAGGTAACTTTAGTGCAGAATACACAACAGTTGTTGAAGTAGTTGCAGTTGCTGATAAACCAACAGCAAGTATTGATGTTACAAGAATAGTTTCTTCAACAGCAGATGAGATAATTGTTAAAGCAGGAAACAATACGTATAACATTACAGAAATATTAGCTAACAAAAATGATTTAACACAATTTAAACAAAAATCGAATGTTGGAAATAATTATGATATGGATAATGATAATACAGCAAAGATTACAGTAAATGGTGGGTTAAATCAAAATGATATGGTTGGTGGAACAGTAAATAATGATATTATCATTATTAATGGAGATGTTAACGCTGGTACAAATATAAATTCAACAGATGGTAATGATATCGTTGCAATTCTTGGAAATATATATGGCGGTTCATTTGCTGGTGACAATGGAATAGATTATCTATACTTAGGTAAAGCTATGGATAAATATGAAATCTTAAATTACAATGGATATGAACAAGGTCATCCAGATATGGATTTTCAATTAAAAGATAAAGATACAGGTGGAATTTTAGTTGTTAATAATATTGAGGGAATAATCTTTGCTGATGGAAATACTTTTGGAAAAGTTAATGTTGTTACTGACTCAACGGTAGAATATAGTGTTGATATAAGCGCAGCTTTAGCAGATACAGATGGAAGTGAAACATTAACAGTAAAAATCAGTGGAGTTCCAATGGGTGCGACTTTTGATATGGCTGATATTGTAGATAAAGGTAATGGAGTTTGGGAATTAACTCTTCCAGCTGGCACAACATCAATTAGTGATACATTAAAAATGACAGTTCCTTTAAGTACTGGAGCATTTAATTTAACAATTGATGCAGTAGCAACAGAAACATATGATAATTCAAATGGTTTAAATTTTGCAGAAGCTACAGATAGTGATGCTATTGTATATGCAATTAATGAAACGAATACTTTAACATTTGGAAAAGCAACAACTACGACAAATGTAGTGATTACTCTTGATATATCAAAAAGTATGGATGATAGAGTAGATGGTACAAAAACAAGACTTGATATTGCAAAAGCTGCAATAAAAAATATGCTTGATTCATATTCAGATCAAGGTAGTATAAATGTTAAATTAATAACATTTAGTACAGAAGGTCATGCATATAACACTTGGATGACGTTAACAGAAGCAAAAAATATTATTAGTAATTTAAAAAGCGATATGTATACAAATTATGAAGATGCAGTTTATGAAACATATAATAATTATACAGAACCAGCTGCAGATAGAACTGTTGCTTATTTTATATCAGATGGAGTACCAACTGCTGAAAATAAAAATAATACACAAACTGTTGTAACATCAACTAGTTCATCAACAGGAGCAGATTCAGAATCAGGTTGGGTTGATACAGCATATAAAACAGCATGGAATAATTTTGTAGCTACTAATGTGGATGAACTTTATGTAGTTGGTGTAGGAAGTGGAATAAAAGATTATACTTACTTAAATTTATTAGCGAGTGCAGGAGATAATGCCGTAGTAAAAGTTACAGATGATACAAAATTAAATGCGGCTTTACAAGAATTAATTACAAATACAATCTCAGGTGATGTATCAGATAATATTTTTGGTGGAGATGGAACTATAGCAATAACTAGTATCGTTATTGATGGAGTTGAGTATACAAAAACTACTTTCCCAACAGATGGCATAGCTCTTGATGGAGATGGTAAATTAGTATTTAATTTTGATACAGGTGTTTATTCATATAGTGCAAAATCTTCAGAATTTACAGCAGATACAACAAAAACATTTGAAGTACATGCATCTGATACAAATGGTGATTCTGCATCATTTGATGTAAATTTAAAAATGGATATAACACCTAATGAGACAGTAACAACATTTGATATTAATAGTGATGCTGATACTATTGATTTAACAAGTTTAATAAATAACAATACAACATATAAAGGTGTAACTGATATTATAGATATGACTAACAATAAAGTTAACACATTACAAATTGATATGAATGATGTAATAGATTTAGTTGATTCAGACAAACAGTTAGTTATAAAAGGTGATTTACATGATAAAGTTGATTTAGATACTCCAAGTGACTGGTCAAATACAGGTAAAGAACAATTAGATGGTGTAAATTATAATGTTTACAAAGGAATAGGTGTTAATTCAACAATTAAATTATTAATTGAAGATGACATTGATATTACACCAGATATATAAGTATAAATAGGAGTTTTTCCTATTTATACATTTTTAAACTTAGCAATAAAATTGGATAAACTTTTTATATGAGACAAACAAGAATAGATGAATTTTTAGAGTTAGAACACCATAATAAAGAACTAGAAAAAAGAGTAGAAGAAGAAGTTACAAAAAACAGAGAAAAAGATAAGTTAATGTTTCAACAAGCAAAGTTAGCATCTTTGGGTGAAATGTTAGGAAATATATCCCATCAATGGAGGCAACCACTTATGGAAATAAACTCTTTATTTTTACCTATTGAAGGTAAAATTTCACTTGATATGCCTTTGGATAAAGAAGAAATTCTTGAAACTATAAGTAAATTGAACCACATTACAAAGTATATGTCTAATACAATTGACGACTTTAAAAACTTTTTTGCTACAGATAAAGAAAAAATAAAATTTCAATTATTAGAGCAAATTAATTCAACTATAAATATTATAAGTGGCGGATTAAAAACACATAATATTAAGCTTGATATCATTATTCAAAAAAACCCTGAATTAATTGGATATAAGAATGATTATTCTCAAGTTTTGATAAATATAATAAACAATGCAAAAGATGTTTTAGTTCAAAGAAAAATTGAAAATCCATATATGAAAATCTCAATATTTGAAGAAAATGGGAATATTATAACAACTGTAGAAGATAATGCAGGTGGAATAAAAGTTAATCCAATTGAAAAAATATTTGATCCCTTTTTTACCTATGAAAAAATTGGAGGTTCAGGAATTGGACTTTTTATGTCAAAACTTATAATTGAAAAAAATATGAATGGAAAGTTATTAGTAGAGAACTCTTCAAAAGGTGCTTTTTTCAAAATTATTATTCCAAAAAATTAGAAATATTTGCTTCATATTGTATTTAAACTATTTTAGATATAATCACCAAAAATTAGAAAACTTCACTTATTAATAGGATAATCATGTCAAAACAATTATTACAAAAACAAGCAGATACAATTAGATTTCTAGCCGCTGATATGGTGCAACAAGCAAATTCAGGACATCCAGGTGCTCCAATGGGTTTAGCAGATATTGCAACAGTATTAAGTAAACACTTAAATGTAAATCCAGCTGATGAAAAATGGCTAAATAGAGATAGATTAGTATTTTCAGGTGGTCATGCAACTGGATTAGTTTACTCTTTATTACATCTTTGGGGATTTAATGTATCTGTAAATGATATGAAAAACTTTAGACAAACTCACTCTAAAACTCCAGGACATCCAGAATATGGTCATACTCATGGAATTGAAATCACAACTGGACCTTTAGGGCAAGGTATTGCAAATGCTGTTGGTTTTTCAATGGCTTCAAAATATGCACAAAATATCCTTGGACGTGAAGTTATTAATCATAAAGTTTATTGTTTATGTGGAGATGGTGATTTACAAGAAGGAATTTCTTATGAAGCAACTGCAACTGCTGGACATTTAAAACTTAACAATCTTGTAATAATTTATGATTCAAATTCAATCACAATTGAAGGTGATACATCTTTATCATGGAGTGAAAATGTTAAAAAAAGATTCCAAGCTATTGATTTTGAAGTTATCGAAATAGATGGACACAATTTTGAACAAATAGATAAAGCCTTAGTTACAGCAAAACAATCAACTCTTCCTGTTTTAATTATTGCTAAAACTGCAATTGCAAAAGGTGCAGTTACAATGGAAGGAAGTCACCACGCTCATGGTGCTCCATTAGGTGATGATGAAATTGCAAAATCAAAAATAAAAGCTGGATTTAATCCTGAAGAAAAATTCTGCGTTCCTGCTGATGTAAAAGGTGCTTTTGATAAATTAATCGTAGGTTCTATTGCTCAAAATGCATGGAATGATTCTTTAAGCAAAGAGGCAAAAGCTAAAATTGCTGAGTTACAAAATCCAAATTTTGATTCTATTGAATACCCAACATTTGAAGCTGATTCTAGTGTTGCAACAAGAGATTCAAACCATAAAATATTAAATGCAATTGCAAAAGCAATTCCAGGATTCTTAGGAGGTTCAGCTGACCTTGGACCTTCAAATAAAACTGAATTAAAAGATATGGGAGATTTCCCAACGGGAAGAAATATCCACTTTGGAATTAAAGAACATGCAATGGCTGCAATGTCAAATGCAATGAACTTATATGGTTTATTTAGAGTTTATTCAGCTACATTCTTTGTATTTTCTGATTACTTAAAACCAGCAGCTAGAATCGCAGCACTGGCTTCTATCCCTCAACACTTCATTTGGACACATGATTCAATTGGTGTTGGAGAAGATGGACCAACTCACCAACCAATTGAGCATTTATCACAATTTAGAGCATTACCAAATTTCTATACATTCAGACCAGCAGACGCAACTGAAAATGTAGATTCTTGGAAAGTTGCTTTAAAAATGAAAGCTCCAACAGCATTTGTATGCTCAAGACAAGGCTTAAAAGTTTTAAAAGATGAAAAAGCATTTGGAACAGTTGCAAATGGGGGATACTTACTTAAAAAAAGAGAAAATGCAAATATTACAATTATGGCATCTGGATCTGAATTAATGTTAGCACTTCAAACTGCTTGTGAATTAGAAAAAGATGGAATAATTGCAAATGTAGTTTCTGTTCCTTGTTTTGACTTATTATTAGAACAAGACGAATCTTATATTGCTCAAGTTATTGATAAAAATACAAGAGTATATGCGGTTGAAGCAGCACGAGGTTTAGAGTATTACAGATTTGCAGACAAAGTATTTGGAATGGATACATTTGGAGCATCTGGTCCAGCAAATGATCTGTTTGAAGAGTTTGGATTTACAATTCCAAAACTAAAAGCCAATATTGTAGCTGACTTCAAAAAATAATTCTTTTAAAATAGATGGAAACTTTCCATCTATTTTTCTTTATCTCTTAATCTTTTTTAGAACTTCCCTTTAAACTAATCAAAATATCATCTTTTTTTAATATAAACCCTTTATAATACATAGATAAAAAATCTAGGAGAGATTATGAAAATAGGATTTATAGGACTTGGAAATCTAGGTCGAGCAATATGCGAAAGATTAGCATCTGTGGATGTTGAACTAATAATTTATAATAGAAACAAAGATAAAATAAAAGATTTACCATATAAAGTATCAAATACGCCAAAAGATTTATTAAAAGAGTGTGAAGTGATTTTTTTATGTCTATTTGATTCAAATGCAGTTAGAGATATTTTAACTCAAGAAAGTGGACTATTGTGTGAAGAGTTAAAAGGTAAAACAATTATTGATTTAACTACAAATCATTATGAAGAGGTTTTAGAATTTCATAAAATGGTAAATGATATTGGTGGAAATTATCTTGAAAATCCAGTTTTTGGCTCAGTTGCACCTGCTTTAAAAGGTTTATTAACAGTTGTTGCTTCAGGTAAAAAAGAAGTTTTTGATAATGTAAAACCAATTTTAGAAAAAATTGCAGTTGAGATTTTCCATTTGGAAGTTCCATCGAGTGCCACAAAAATGAAACTTATCAACAATCTTTGTTTAGGTTCGTTTATGGCAACTCTTGCAGAGTGTACAGCATTAGCTGAAAATTGTGAGATTCCAAAAGCAAAAGCCTTAGAGATTTTAGGAGTTGGTGGTGGTCAATCACTTGTATTAAAAGCAAAAACTCAAAAACTAATAGATGAAGATTTTTCTGCTCATTTTTCAAATAATGCAATTAATAAAGACTTGCATTTAGTTCAAGATTTAGCATATAATTTGAATCAACCACTTTATACAGCAGCAATTCCAAAAGAGCTGTTTTCTAAAATGAAAATGATGGGAAAAGGTGAAGAAGATTTTTCTTCAATTTATAGACTATTTAAAAAATAAAAGGATAAACGATGCCACATTTACAGTTTGAAATAAATAAAAAAGTATCTAATGAGTCTAAAGAAGAGTTTGTAAATGAGATAAGAAAAACTTTTAGTGAAATTATGGATACAGGAACTGACCATATTGCAATAACTTTAAGAGAGTATGATAAATACTCTTTAACGATTGGACGAGCTGATGTAAATGATGATATTTGTTTAATGAATCTTGATATTAGGGAAGGGCGAACAATCGAGAAAAGAAGAGAGTTAGCGCTAAAATATATGGAGATTGTAAAAGAGACTTTTGGAATAAATAGTAAAAACCAATATATTACATTCACTGAACACAAAGGTGAAGATTTTCATCTAGTTGAAAAATATCTAGCATCTTGGGAAAGTGGGGAAGATCCACTTGCCTAATAATTTAGATTTTAGAATTGCAACACTTGAAGATATTCCAGTTTTATGTGAACTTTTAATTCAACTTTTTTCCCAAGAAGTTGAATTTGTTCCAGATTATAAAAAACATGAAAAAGCTTTGGAAAAAATCATAAAAGATGAAAATATTGGTGATATTTTTGTAGCAGTAAAAGAAAAAAAAGTAATTGCTATGGTAAATGTTTTATATACAATATCAACTGCTTTAGGTGAAAAAGTTGCAATTTTAGAAGATATGGTAGTTTTTGATTCCTTTAGAAATCAAAATATTGGTTCACAACTAATCAAATTTACCATGAATTATCTAAAAGAAAATTCAGTTAAAAGGGTTACATTATTAACTGATGGTGATAATTTTAACGCTCATAAATTCTATGAAAAACAAGGTTTTAATAAATCTAGCATGATTGCTTTTAGAAAATCTCTATAATTTTATTCAATTTATTTTATTTTTAAAGAAAGGAAAATACCATGTTAAAAGGTATTATTATTTTATTGTTATTTCAATTCATTGGAGAATGTATAGCAAAGTTTTTTGAACTTTTAGTTCCAGGTCCAGTAATTGGAATGATTTTGTTATTACTATTCTTATTAATTAGAAAAGGAAGTTTTTTAAGTCTTGATAATGCTGTTGCCTTACATTTAAGATATTTACCTTTGCTTTTTATACCAGCGGCGATGGGAATAATTACTCAAATTGATATTATTACAAGAGAGTTTTGGGCAATTACAATTGCTCTGTTTGTTGGAACTTTAGTGGCTTTAGTTTTTGCAGCTAAGTTTATGGATTATCTTACAATCAAAGCAGAAAAAAAATGAATTCAGAAGCTTTAATAAATTATATTCATTCAACGCCACTTACTTGGTTGATTGCAACATTGGCAGCTTTTAAATTGGGAATAATCATTTATGAGAAATTTAATAAACACACTTTATTGCAACCAATTATCATAGCTTATGTGATTCTTTTGAGTCTAATTATTTACACAAATACCTCTTTTGAAGAGTATTTTAAAAGTGTTCAAATTATTCATTTTTTCCTTGGCCCTGCAACTGTTGCTTTGGCATTGCCACTTTATAAAAATTTGAAATATATAAAATCACTTTTTTTGCCAATAGTTTTGACACTTTTTATTGCTGGTGTTTTCTCAATTGTAATTGCAGTCTCATTATTATGGGTTTTTGGAGCTGATTTACCAACAATGTTATCAATGACAACAAAATCAATTACTGCACCAATTGCAATAATTACCTCTCAACAAATAGGTGGGATTCCATCTTTAGCCGTTGGTTTTGTACTTATAACTGGAATTATTGGAGCATTATTTGGAACAATTGTTTTTAAACTTGTAAATATAAAACATGATACTTCAAAAGGTTTTGCTTTAGGTTTAGTTTCTCACGGAATTGGAACAGCAAGAGCCATAGAAATAAGTGAAAAAGCAGCAGCTTTCTCAGCACTTGCTATGGGACTAAGTGGAATATTTACAGCAATCTTTCTTCCTATGATAATCACTTTTTTTAAGTGATTATCAAAAATCAGATATTTTTAATTTAATATATCAACATATCTTGATGTATTAAATTTATTTAGTTATAATTCAAAAAAAGAAAAGGAATTTTATGGATATATTTCTAAAATCCGCAAGTGCTTTAAATGATGAAACAAGAATAAAAATCCTCAAATTTATAAATATTTATGGAAAATGTTGTGTTTGTGATTTGGAAAACTCTTTTGAAATGATTCAATCAAGACTTTCAAGACATCTAAAAATTCTAAAAGAAGCAGGATTTTTAAAACTTGAACGTGAGGGAAGATGGGCTTATTATAGTATTAGATTTCCCCTTGATGAATTTAGAACATCTTGTATAAAAGAGATTATGACTTTACAAATTGAGTTACCAAACTTGAAAAAAGCGTGTGAAACAAAGGAAAATGAGTGAAAGAGACACTTTTTGTATATGGAACTTTAATGCCAAATTGCCCAAATGGACATGTTTTAGAAAACATAGTAGGAAAATTTATTCCTGCAACAGTAAAAGGTGTTCTAAAAGATGCAGGTTGGAGTGCAAGTATGGGTTATCCTGGAATCAAACTCGATGAAGACGGTGATACTGTTCATGGATTTTTATTTTATTCAGACAATCTAATAAATCATTGGGATAATTTAGATGAGTTTGAGGGAGCTGAATTTCAAAGGGAAGAGGTTACCGTTGAGAGATTTGATGAACTAGAAGTTGATACTTTTATTTATGTTTTAAAAGCTGGAGTTGAAGAGTTTAAAGAGGATGTAATATGATAGTTGCAAGTCTTATTTTTATAGTTACACTTATTTTTGTTATCTGGCAACCAAAAAATTTACAAATAGGAACAACTGCTGTAATTGGTTCAATTGTGGCTTTTGTTTTTGGAGTTGTAAGTTTTTCAGATGTTTTGATTGTAACAAATATTGTTTGGGATGCAACTTTGGCATTTATTGGAATTATCATCTTATCTATGGTTTTAGATGAGATTGGATTTTTTGAATGGGCAGCTTTGAAAATGGCAAAGTTTTCAAATGGAAGTGGAATTAAGATGTTTATCTATTCTATTTTGTTGGGGGCTTTTGTATCTGCCCTTTTTGCAAATGATGGAGCAGCTTTGATATTAACTCCAATATTACTTGCAAAAATGAGAATATTAAAACTAAATACAAAAACAATAGTTGCCTTTTTACTTGCAGGTGGATTTATAAGTGATAGTGCTTCTTTGCCTTTTGTATTTTCAAATCTTACAAATATCGTAACTGCCAACTATTTTAGTATTGGTTTTGTGGAATATTTTTTAAATATGATTATTCCTTTTATTGTAAGTATTTTAGCTTCGATTGTTATTTTGTGGGTACTTTTACGAAAAGATATACCACAAACAGTTGATATAAGTCTGTTAAAAGAGCCAAAAAGTGTAATCAAAAACATGAAATTATTTTACTTCTCATGGTTCTTTTTAGGCTTTTTATTATGTGCATATTTTATTGGTGATGCTTATGATTTACCAATTTCTATTTTTGCTTTAGGTGGAGCGATTATATTTTTAATCATTGCCACACTTTCAAAAACAGTAAATGCAAAGCAGATAATAAAAGAAGCACCATGGCAAGTTGTTTGGTTTAGTATTGGACTTTATATTGTTGTTTATGGTCTAAAAAATGCTGGATTAACAGATTATTTAACAATAGTTTTACAAAACTTAGCCCAAAGAGGTGACACAATTGCCATCATTGGAACTGGATTTATAGCTGCATTTTTAAGTGCAATTATGAATAATATGCCTACAGTTATGATTATGGATATTGCACTTCATGATATACCAAATCAAGCTTTGGCTTATGCAAATATTGTTGGATGTAATTTAGGACCGAAAATGACGCCATTTGGTAGTTTAGCTACACTTTTATGGCTTCATGTTTTAGCAAAAAAAGGTGTAAAAATAGGATTTTGGGAGTATAGTAAGTTTGGACTTATTATTACTCCACCTGTTTTATTAATAGTATTATTGTCAATTTAATTTATTTAGGAGAAAAGATTGAAAACAAAAGTTTTATTTATTTGTAGTCACAATACAACAAGAAGCCAAATGGCTCAAGCATTATTATCAAAATATGGAGGAGATGAGTTTGAAGTTTTAAGTGCAGGAATTAATGCAGGTGAATTAAATCCAATGGCAGTTGAAGTGATACTTGAAGATGAGAATATGGATATTTCTTCTTATAGAACAAATAAGGTTTTAGATTTTTTTAAAGAGGGTCTTCATTTTCACTATGTAATAACTGTTTGTGATGAGGCTAAGAAAGAGGCTTGTCCAATTTTCCCAGGTTTAGATGGAGTTTTACATTGGAATATATCAAGTCCAGCATGTGATGGAACGCCTGCTGAAAAAAAAGCAAAAGTTATTCAATCAAAAAATGAGTTAAAAGTAAATATTTTAAAACTAATAGAGTTAATAAAAAATCAACATATAAAAGCTGGATTCCCAGAATCTTGGCATGCAAATAATTAAATTTAAGGAAATAAAATGAGTAGTTCAACAAAAAAAGTTTTGATTTTATGTACTGGTAATTCTTGCAGAAGTATTATTGCTGAAGCTTTAATAAATGCAAAATTAGAAGGAATTAGTGCTGATTCTAGTGGTGTGAAAGCAAGTGGAAGAGTAAATCCAAATGCAAAAAAACTTCTTGAAGAAAAAGGAATTTGGAAAAGTGAATATCACTCAAAAACTCTTGATACAGTAATTGAAAATGATTATGATTTAATAGTAACTGTTTGTGACCATGCAAATGAAACTTGCCCAATGTTTCCCAAACCAATAGCAAAAATTCATGTTGGTTTTGAAGATCCAGATGGAAAAGGTTTTGAAGCATTTGAAGCTACGTATAAAGAAATAGAAGAGATTTTACTTCCAAAAGTTATAGAGGCTTTGAAATAGATGTTTGATTGGCTTTCAGACTTAAGTTCACTATTTGTCTTTGACATATTAGGACTTATAAAAGGTACTCACTTAGGTGATGCTTTACAATTTTTTTTATTTGACACTATAAAAATATTTATACTTTTAATTTCTATTATTTATCTTGTAACTCTGTTGAGAAGTTATTTCCCAATTGAAAAAGCCAGAGATTATATAAGTGGAAAACATAAAATTGTGGGACACATCTTAGCCGCAATTTTTGGAGTGATAACACCCTTTTGTTCTTGTAGTGCAATTCCTTTATTTTTAGGATTTTTACAAGCTAGAATTCCTTTAGGAGTTACTTTTTCATATTTGATTTCAGCACCTCTTAGTGATGCTGTTGTAATTGCTATGTTATTCTCTTTATTCGGATGGAAAATTGCACTTTTATATGTGGGAATTGGTTTATTAATTGCCATTGTTGCAGGTCTTATAATTGGAGCTATGAATTTAGAAAAAGAAGTTTTAATTGAAGTAAAACCTACAAGTGCTTGTTGTAATGGTTCAGATATTGATGAAACTTTATTTAATCAAAGATTAAAAGAATCATGGGAATATACAGCAGATATTTTCAAAAAAATATATCTTTATGTGATTGTAGGAGTTGGAATTGGAGCCTTTATTCACGGATATATTCCAGCTGATTTCATAAGTAATTATGCTGGTGGTTCTGTTTGGTATGCTCCAATAGTTGCAGTTATCATGGGAATTCCAATGTATTCAAATGCAGCTGGAATTTTACCACTTGTTGAGGTTTTAACACAAAAAGGTATGTTACTTGGAACAGCTCTTAGTTTCATGATGGCAGTTGTGGCTCTTAGTCTTCCAGAAGCTATGATTTTAAAAAGAGTATTAAGTATAAAATTAATTTCAATTTTCTTTGGAATAGTTGGATTAGCGATTCTTTTTACGGGTTATTTGTTTAATTATTTAATCGGATAAGATTTTGATAAAAGAATTTATAATATATTTTTTAGCAGCCTTTTTTGAGATACTTGGTTGTTATAGTTTTTGGAGTTTCTTTAAACTCGAAAAGACTTATATTTGGCTTTTTATTGGAATGGTCTCTTTGAGTATCTTTGCATATTTATTAACAAAAGTAAATCTAGAGTTTGCAGGTCGTGCTTATGCTATTTATGGTGGGATTTATATAGTTTCATCACTTCTTTGGTTATACTTTATAGAGAAACAAAGTTTTAATAAATGGGATTTAATAGGTGCTGGCATTTGTATTTTAGGTGCAAGTATTATATTAATTGGAAATCAAAAATAGGAGAAAAAATGAAAATAGAGATTTTAGGAACAGGATGTTCAAAGTGTAAAACTTTAGAAGAAAATGCCAAACAAGCACTTGCAAAAATTGGCGGATTTCACGAAATTAAAAAAGTGGAAGATGTAGTTGAAATAATGAATTATGGAGTTATGAGTACACCAGCTTTAGTTGTTGATGGAGTAGTAAAAAGTAGTGGGAAAGTTTTAAGTTCTGATGATATTGTAGAGTTATTAAAATAGTTAATCAATGAGTTATTAATAACTCATTGATCCTGCATTTAAAAGCCCAATCGAAATTGATAAAAATGCCATTAAAATTCCAACAGAAACTATTCCATCAGAGATTTTAGTTTTAAGAGAATATTTCCCATTAAGTCTTGTTACAATAAATGCAAAAATTAATTGAATAATAATTGCAATACTTCCCCAAATAGCAAAATCTATATACGATGTAGAGTTAACTAAAGCACTATACATAGGAATTGCAACTCCAATAATTGCTCCACCAAAACCAAGAGCAGCTGCTGTATTATTTTCTTCAAAAATTAGTTTATAATCATCATAAGGTGTTACAATTGCATATAAATAAAGAAAGACAATTACAAGAGCAAGTGCAGTTAAAAAAAAGCTAATAAAGCCTATAAATAATTCAATTTCCATTTTTATCCTTTTTTTCTTGGATTTTAGCCAAAAGTTGCTATATGCTTTATTATGATAAAATATTTTATAAAATATAGGAGTATTTAATGCCAATTTGTCCACTTTGTAATAGTAATTCAAAAGCATTTTATAAAGATGAATTTTATGAATGTTCTTGTTGTTGTGGAATATTTAGACCTATTGAAAAACTACTTGACAATCAAAAAGAGAAAGAAAGGTACGAAAGTCATACAAATGATTCAGATGATTTAGGTTATCAAAACTTTGTATCACCAATTACAAATTCTATTTTAAAAGAGTTTTCCAAAGAAGATATTGGTTTAGATTTTGGTTGTGGGAAAGACTCTCCAATAGTTAAGATTTTAAGAAATAATGAATATAAAATATTTGAATATGACCCATACTTTTTTGATGATAAAAAAGCTTTAGAGAAAAAATATAATTATATTGCTTGTTGTGAAGTAATTGAGCATTTTTATAATCCAAAAAAAGAGTTTGAATTATTAAAAAAACTTTTAAAAAACTCTGGAATTTTATATCTAATGACGGGAATTTATAGGGATAATATAGAGTTCTCAAAGTGGTGGTATAAAAATGATTTAACACATGTTTTTATTTTCCAAGAGCAAACTTTTGAGTGGATAAAAAAAGAGTTTGATTTTGAAAGTATGGAAATACAGAAGAATTTTGTCAAATTTTATTGAGAATTATATTTAAGTTAAAAGTTAGTTTAGATAATTTATTAAATTATCTAAACTTTCAAATGACTTAATGTTAAAATATATTTAGAGAAGATTCATGTTATTTGAAATTAATACAGAATAATATGTAAATCTTTTCTAATGTCCGCCCATAACTTTTTCTATTTCATCGGGTTTATCATGGATTCCAAACCTATCAATGATAGTTTTAGTTGCTTCATTTTGTCCAATTATCTCTACAGATTTTCCCTCTTTTTTTAGTTTTATAACTGATTTATCTAAGGCATAAACAGCAGATATATCCCAAAAATGAGCCCTTCTTACATCAATAATTACATCTTTAATCTCTTCTTTGAAATCTATTATTTCATAAAATTTATCGGCACTATTAAAAAATACTTGTCCTACAAATTGATAAGTTTTACAATTTTTATCTTCACTATATTCTGTATTACAATACATAAAGTGTGAAATTTTATTTGCAAAAAATAGTGAAGCAAAAAGAACTCCTGTAATTACTCCAAGAGCTAGATTATGGGTATAAACTGTAACTGCTACAGTTGAGAGCATAACAATATTTGTAGATATTGGAAGAGTTTTTAGTTTTTTAATTGAAGACCAATCAAAAGTACTAATAGATACCATAATCATAACAGAAACCAATGCTGCCATTGGAATAATAGAGATAATATCAGATAAAAAAACAACCATAATTAAAAGGAAAAAACCAGCAATAAATGTTGATAATCTTCCTCGTCCACCTGATTTATAGTTGATAATTGATTGACCAATCATTGCACAACCTGCCATTCCTCCAATACATCCAGTTGCAAAGTTTGCAATTCCTTGACCTTTTGCTTCTGTTTGTTTATTACTTTTTGTATCTGTAAAATCATCAATTATTGTAGCCGTCATAAATGATTCTAAAAGTCCCACGATTGCCAAAGCAAAAGAGTAAGGAAGAATAATTTTTAGAGTTTCAAAATTAAAAGGAATATCAGGAAGTAAAAATATAGGTAAAGTATTAGGAAGTGCACCCATATCTCCAACATTTCTTACATCCCAACCAACAAAATATACAAATATTGTCAAAACAACTATTGTTACAAGAGGAGATGGAAGAATCTGCCCAATTTTTGGAATATAAGGAAATAGATAAATGATTCCAAGTCCAACTGCTGTTAGAGCATAAACATGCCAAGTCACATCTGTTAGTTCTGGAAGTTGAGCCATAAAAATAAGAATTGCCAAAGCATTTACGAATCCAACCACAACAGCTCGTGCCACAAAACTCATAAGTTTATGAATTCCAATATATGATAAACATATTTGAATAACACCAGTTAATAAAGTTGCAGCTAGTAAGTATTGAAGTCCATAATCTTTTACAAGTGTAACCATTACCAATGCCATTGCACCAGTTGCTGCACTTATCATTCCTGGTCGACCTCCGACAAAAGCAATTACAACTGCCATTGAAAATGAAGCATAAAGTCCAACTTTTGGGTCAACTCCTGCAATAATTGAAAATGCAATAGCTTCAGGAATCAGGGCAAGTGCCACAACTAAACCTGATAAAATATCTGCTCGAATATTTGAAAACCACTCATTTTTTATGGTTTGATACATAAAAGTCCTTGTTTATTTTTGATTATTTATTTAAGTTAAGATTTACATTTTATCAAAAAAAGCTTATAAGCCCTTGACAAGGATATTCAAAAAATATATACTTCAAAAAGTAAAGAGCTTAACTCTTTACTTTTAATAGAGGTTTTTAAATGAAAATAATAGAAGAAAAAAACTATTACAAAATGTCTGAACTTGTTGAACTTACAAATCTAAATAATCACACAATCTCTTTTTATGATAAAAAAGGTTTGATTCCAAATAGTGTAAGCACTTCAATAAATATGAAATATTATCCAGAGATTACAGTTACTGTTTTAAATCTGATTGTATATTTTAAAGAGAATTTAAATTTCTCAATTGATTACATAAAAGAGCTTTTTGATTATTATAATGTTGATTTTGAAAATAGAAGTGAGTTGGTAATTCAATCTATTGAAATGATTTCAAGTGAGATAAAAAATCCAATTTTAAAAGAAAAACTAATAAACAAAAACCTACAAGAAGCAATAAATATTGGTTTACTAGAAGATAAAGAGATATATTTTAAAACAGAAATAGAGATTTTAGATATTTTTGATGAGTTATTAAAATATGATATTTCCTTAGAACTTGTGGAAGAATATATTAATACAAGTAAAAAACTTGCCCTTCTTGAAAAAGAGTTATCACAAAAAGTTTTTGATAAAACAGGAACAATTCCAGAAATTTTAGTGTTAAATATACTAAACTCACTCAAACCATATATTTTTAATAAACAAACAATTCTTGAACTAAAAAGGGATAATAAATGAACAAGATAAACAATATTCTAGCAATAAAAATGGCATTTTTATTTGTAGTTTTTTGTAATGTAATCGTGGATGTAGCACATAAAGTGTTTTTGCAGAATATTGCATTTAAAGTATTTGATGGAAGTAATCAAGTTATTTGGATCTCTATTATAAATGCTTTGATTATTATTCCTTTTTTACTTCTGTTTACAGTAAGTGGGTATTTATCTGATAAATATAATAAGAAAAATATTTTGATTTATGGAGCAATATCATCATTTTGTTTATCAGTTTTGATGGTGATTTCTTATATGAGTGAGAATTTCTATTTTGCAATGTTCTCTTTAGTTTTATTAGCTGTTCAAAGTGCGATTTATTCACCTGCAAAGTTTGGATTGATTATTGATATTTATGGTAAAAAAAATCTTTCAAATGGTAATGCTGTTTTACAAGCCACTTCAATTATCGCTATTTTATTCTCAATTGCAACTGCCTCTTATGTATTTGAAAACTACTATAATCTAAATAATTTAGCCTCACTTGCCACAAAAGAGGAACTTTTAAAAGCAATTTTACCTTTGACATATTATATTTTGCCAGTTGCATTTTTAGAAATGGTAATTTCATTTTTATTCTTGAGAAGAATAAATACAACATACACTAAAAATGAAACTCTAACTTTAGATAAAAATGAGTTATTTAAAGGGAAACTTCTATCTAAAAATATAGAAATAATATTTGCAAATAACATCATCTCTTTATCTGTAATTGGATTGTCTGTTTTTTGGGGAGTTTCACAAGCCTTGATGGCAGTTTTTCCATCTTATGTAAAAGAGTATTTAGGAATAACAGATGTCTTTATGATAAATGGAGTTATTGGAGCATCGGGAATTGGAATTGCAATTGGTTCAATTTTGTATTCAAAAATCTCAAAACACTATATAGAAATTGGAACAATTCCCCTTGCAGCTTTGGGAATGGCTTTGATGATTTATATCTCAACAGTTGTTCAAACTCCACTTCTTTTGGGAATTAGTTTTTTAGTATTTGGAATTTTTGGAGGATTGTTTGTTGTTCCTTTAAATGCCTTAATTCAATTTAATGCTAAAAAAAGAGTTTTAGGAACTATCCTTGCTGGAAATAACTGGTTTAATTCTCTAGCAATGTTTTTGATGTTAGCACTAACAAGTACAGTTTCATATTATGAATTAGACCCATTAAATACACTTTATTTGATTTTATTAATCACAGTTATTGGAACATTTTATACAATTTATAAACTACCACAATCTTTGATTTTACTATTTCTAAAAAGAATCGTTGGATTAAAATACAAACTTGAAGTAAATGGAGTAAAAAATATTCCTGCATCTGGTGGAGTTTTACTTTTAGGAAATCATATCTCATGGATAGATTGGGCTGTTGTTTTAATGGCAACTCCAAGGGAAGTGCGATTTGTAATGCATAAACCAATTTATGAAAAATGGTATTTAAATTGGCTTTTAAAAATCTTCAAAGCAATTCCAATTTCAAATGGTTCAAGTAAAAACACAATTCAAACAATAGCAAAAGAGTTAGATGCTGGAAATGTAGTTGTTGTTTTTCCTGAGGGTGCAATCACGAGAAATGGTCACTTAGGAGAGTTTAAAAAAGGTTTTGAGAAAATATTGGAACTAACAACTACTGATGTAATAGTTGTTCCTTTTTATATTCGAGGACTTTGGGAATCTATGTTTTCAAGAGCTAGTAAAAAGTTCAAAAAATCAAACAAAACAAACAATGTAACAGTATCATTTTCAAGAATGATGAGAAAAGAAAAAGCAAATATCATAAGTGTAAAACAAGAGCTAATAAAACTATCTACAAAATCGTGGCAAGAGCATATTAGAGATTTAAAACCACTGAGTGAAACAATTTTTGATAGATTAAAAGAAGTTGGTTCAAATATGATTTTTGCAGATTCAACTGGACTTGAATTAAGTGGAGAGAGATTTTTAACTGTTTCAATTATATTTAAAAACTTGTTAAAGTCTGAACTTAAAGGGCAAAATATAGGTTTATTACTTCCTTCAACTGCTGCTGGAGCATTTATAAATTATGCTGTTTTAATGATGGGAAAAACTTTGATAAATCTAAACTATACAAGTGAATTAAACTCTTTAAAAACAGCTGTACAATCAGCTCAAATAAAAACTATTATTGCTTCAAAAAAGTTTATAGAAAAACTTGAAAACAAAGGGATAAATATAAAAGAGATTCTTGAGTTGGTTGAAGTTGTTTATGTGGAAGATTTAAAAGAGAAAATTTCAAGACCAAAAGGAATAGTTACATATTTTAGTGTAAAACTAATGCCGAGTTTTATGTTAAAAGCAATTCATTTAACAAAAACTTCAAAGAGCGATACAGTTTTAATATTATTCTCATCAGGAAGTGAGGGAACTCCAAAAGGTGTGGAATTAAGTGGAGATAATATTTTAGGAAATTCTCAACAAATAGCAAATATCATCAATGCAAATGATGATGATATTATGGTGGGTTCTTTACCACTGTTTCACGCTTTTGGAATAGTTGTTACTACCTTTTTACCCTTAATTGAGGGAATAAAATGTGTTTGTCATCCAGACCCAACAGATGGTTTAGGTTTGGGGAAATTAGTTTCTCAATATAAAGCCACAATTATGACGGGAACTTCAACATTCTTTAGACTTTACACTAAAAACTCAAAAGTTCATCCTTTGATGTTTGAAAGTCTACGACTTTGTGTTGCTGGCGCTGAAAAACTGAGAGAAGATGTAAGATACGATTTTAAAAAGAAATTTGGAAAAGATATTTTAGAAGGATATGGAACAAGTGAAACTTCACCAGTTGCTGCTTGTAATTTACCAGATGTTTTAGCTCCTGATGATTTTAGCGTTCAAGTTGGAAATAAAATAGGAACAGTTGGTATGGCAATTCCTGGAACTACAATAAAAATAGTTGACCCTTTGACTTTTGAAGAGTTAGCTACAAATGAAGAGGGAATGATTTTGATTTCTGGTATTCAAGTAATGAAAGGTTATTTAAATGATGAGGTAAAAACCTCACAAGTGCTAAAAAAATTAAAAGGCAAAATTTACTATATCACTGGAGACAAAGGAAGATTGGACGAAGATGGTTTTTTAACTATTGTTGATAGATATTCAAGATTCGCAAAACTAGCTGGTGAAATGATAAGTCTTGGAGCTGTGGAAGAAAAAATTTCAAAAATTGTAGCTTTAGGTGAAGACTCATTGGTTGATTTTATTGTAACTTCAATTGAAGATGAAAAAAAAGGTGAAAAGATAGTTCTTTTAATTTCAAATGTAGGTGAAGAGTTTGTAACAAATCTAAAAGAGAAAATGATAAATAGTTTTGATAATAAACTAATGATTCCCTCAACTATAAAAATAGTAGAAGATATTCCAAAACTTGGAACTGGAAAAAAAGATTTTAAAGCAGCTAAAGAGTTAGCTCTGCTTTAGTCTTTTAAAAATACACAATATTGTAACCAATAAAAACATAATGTAATAAAATAAGCTTTTATTATATTAAATATATTAATTAGTATTATTTTTTCTGATAAAATCATCCCATGAAAAAGATTTTATTTTTAATTGCCCTATTATCAGTTGTATTATTCTCAAAAGAGCTAAATGTTGTATTTTCACCATCAACACCTCCTTATGTCTTTCAAGATGGAAGTGGAATTGTATTTACAATTGTAAAAGAAGCTTTGGCCTATAAAGGACATACGATTAATCCTATTTTTGCAAATATGGGAAGAGCTGCTGAACTATTTAAAGATGGATATGTGGATGCCACATCTATTACTCAAACATCTATGGGATTAGAGGCTTTTTATTCTGATGATTTTATGCAATATCACAATGCTGCTTTTGTTCTAAAAAATAAACATGTAAAAATTGAGAAATTAGAAGATTTAAGGGATTTATATACTATAGGATTTAAAAATGCCAATGTATATTTAGGTGAAGCATTTAAAAAAATCACCCTTGAAAATAAGAAATATAGTGAAGTTGCAGATCAAAAACAACAGGTTTCTATGTTATTAAATGCAAGAGTAGAAGTTGCTATTATGGATAGACATATTTTTACTTTTTATAGAAATTTATTAATTCAAGAGAAAAAAGTTGATGAGAATATTGATGTTGAACTTATAGAACTCTTCACACCAACTCCTTATAAAACTGCATTTAAAGATGAAAAATTAAGAGATGATTTTAATGCTGGAATGAAATATTTAAGAGAAAGTGGAAGATATAATGATATTTTTGATGAGTATAGTAAAAAATATTTTGAAGTTAAGAAATAATGTTTACTAAACAATTTAATCTTTCAACACAGTTACTAAAATCAATATTAGTTATATATTTAATTTTAACTTTTTTTGTAACGGTCATTCATTTGTATGTGGATTATCAATATACAAAAAACAATATTCAAAATGAATTAGAACAAACAGCAAAAACTTTTCAACCAGCTTTACAAACTGCATTGTGGGAATTAAATGATGAACAACTTAAGTCATTGGCTGATGGAATGTTAAATATTCCATTAATTTATGGAGTTCAAATTAAAAACTCTTCTAATGAAATAATGATAGAAAAATTCCAAAAGAATATTAATAAACTTAAAGATTTAGAATATAGCTATCACTTTGTTATTCATCATCAACTAAATGGAAATAGTATATATCTTGCAAATGCGACTATCTATTCCCATGAAGATGTTATCTTTGAAAGATTAAAAGTAGGCTTTTTAATGATTTTGCTTAGTGCAATTATTAAAACAGCGGTTTTAGTTTTTTTATTTATGATCACATTTAGTAAATATTTAGAAAAACCTTTACAAGATTTAACAAATACCATAGTAAAACTTAGAGTTGAAGATATAAATAAAAGAAAAATTTCTGTTGATATGAAATATGATAATGAACTTAAAATATTACAAGATGAGTTTAATAAATTACTTAATAAAATTTCTAATGAAGAGATAAAACGTGTTGAACTTCTTCGAGAAATAAATCAAAAATTAGAATCTGAAGTAGAAAAAAGAACTGAAGAACTTGAATATATAGCTATTACAGATGGTTTAACCCAACTTTATAACAGATCTAAAATGGATAAGGAACTTCAAAAACTTGATGTGATATTTAAAAGATATGGTAGGATTTTTTCAGTGATTATGATTGATATCGATTTTTTCAAAAGTGTAAATGACACTTATGGACATCAAGTTGGAGATAGTGTATTAAAAGAATTTGCAACAATTTTAAAACAAAATATAAGAAATAGTGACTTTATTGGAAGATGGGGAGGGGAGGAGTTTTTGATTGTTTGTATTGAAACTTCGGAAGAAAATGCAATAAAATTAGCTTCTAGTCTTAGAGAAAAAATTGAAACAACTCTGTTTACAAAAGTTGGACATAAAACAATGAGTGTTGGTGTTGCCCAAATGGAAGAGGGGATAGTTTTAGATGATTTAATAAACAATGCAGATAAAGCACTCTATTTTGCAAAAGATAATGGTCGAAATAGAGTAGTTGCTTTTTCTCAAATATAAATTTAATTATAACTTTTATTAAAGTATTTTTTATAAATCATTTTTCTCAAAAGTAATTGTAAAACAAGCACCAGTGTAGGTTTTATTTTCATATGCATAAGTTTTATTTGAAGCAATTATCTGCGCATTATGGTGTTTTGTAATAATTTGATGAGTTATAGATAAACCAATTCCTGTTCCAATACTTTTGTGTTTTGTTGTAAAGTATGGCTCAAATATCTTATCCATAATACTTTCAGGAATCCCTCCTGCATTATCTTTGATTTTTAAAATGAAGCAATTTTTTATACTTTTAGTTTCTATAAAAATAAGTTTTTCTTCATCATCTTTTATATTCTCTTTTATTGCATCTTTAGCATTATTAATAATATTTATTAAAGCCTGAATAAGTTGATTCTCATAAGCAACTATTTTCATAGTATCATCAAGATTTAGAATTACACGTATGTTATGAGTTACTATTGATGGATTTAATATTGATAGTGCTTTGTTAATTACATTTGAGATTTGAACTTCACTTTTTTCATTTGAATTTTTTATGAAGTTTCTAAAGTCATCAATAGTATTTGATAAATAAGTTGTTTGTTTTATAATATTATCCATATCAGGAATAATATTTTTTTCATTAAATTGTTCAAACTCCACTTGTACTTTTATGCCGCTTGCAATTGTTGAAATAATACTTAAAGGTTGTCTCCATTGATGGGCAATATTTCCTATCATTTCTCCCATTGAAGCTAGTTTTGATTGAGATTCCATAAGTTTATGTTGAGTCATATCTTTTATACTTAAAAGAATCCTTTCTTTATCGGGAAGTAAAACCATAGACATATTAACACTTATGTTTATATTATCTTTTACAATACATGTTTTCTCAAAATCTATAACAGAACCTTTTTCTATAATATTTTGTAAAGCTTCTTCTGCTCTTTGAATATCTTCAGGAGCAGTTAGTTTTATACATGAAGTTTTTAGTAACTCTTCTTCTGAGAAACCAGTCATTTTTATATAAGAATCATTAACTTTTAAGAAATTACTCTCTAAATCTACAATTGCTAAACCATCGATTGTATAGTTGAAAATTGTTTCAAGTTCATTTTTTTGTTCTTCAATTTGTTTTTGAATTTTTATTTTATCAGTTACATCATAGAACCAGCCAATAACACACTTTTCATTATCATAAGAAATATTCATGTATGAAGCAATTACCCAAACGTCAGAGTTATTTATATTTAAAGAAATTAATTTATTTTCTATTTTTCTATTTTTGTCTAAAGAGTTTAATATATCATTATATATTGACTCTTTTATATAATATACTTTTGGATTTATATTTGAAAGCTCTTCCTCTTTTACATGAAGTAATTTTAAATAAGATTTGTTTGCAAAGATTATTTTTTCATTAGTTTCATCAACAATTCTTACAGCAATTGGACTTAATTCCAGAAGTGATCGGAGTTTTTTTTCATTATCTTCTAATATATTTCTTGAACTTTTTATCGATTCAATCATATTATTGATTGTAGTAGAAAGTGTAAAAATCTCTTTTGAACCACTTAGTGAGATTTTTTTTGTAGGTAATCCATCTTTATCAGTGTTATTTATTATCTCAATCATATCAGAAAGAGGTTTTAATATAAAATATCGAATAGTTAAGAATATGAAAATAATCAATATCAAAGAGATAAAAATGGCATTCGTTAAGTTATTAGAGATTATATCATCAAGCTCTTTACTGAGAGTTTTATCAGAGATATACATGCTAATTGTAGCAATTATTTCAGATTCTTGATTTTTGATATCAAATTTTTTTTCATAATAGACATGAGATATTAATTTTTTATGTATTTCATTTTTATAATCAAAGTCAAGTATATTCCAATTTTCATCTCTTATTTTTCCTATAACATCATATTCTGTACCTTGAAGTTTTCCCATATTATAATCATTTACAACTATTGCAAATAAAATTTCTGTAGAATCCATTTGATTATATAAAAGTTTTTCATATTCATTTACAGAGTACGATTCAATAAGAGGTGTAATATTATTTCTTAATTCTATAACTAGATTATTGGAGTCATTTTTTATGTTATTGATAATATTATTTCTTATTGTAAGAAAAGTTAATGTTGAATGTATTGATATAATAAAAATTACTGTTAGAACTATAATAGGGATTAGTATTAAATATAAAGACTTTTTTTGATTATACATGTTATTCACTTACTTTAATTTTTGATATCTGTTTTATCATCAATACCAAAAACATTTCTTTTAATTATTGGTAAATTATATTCAATATTATCTTTAGTAATGACAAGAACAGGTAATTTATAATTTTTCTCAATTTTTTGATTATTTAAATATTTATTCATAGTTTCAATAGCTTTTTCTCCTAATAGAAAAGGTTGCTGCATAGCTGAAGCTAGAAGTATATTATTGGGAATAAGTTGTAAAAATTCAGGTTCAGCATCAAATGTTAAAAGGAATATTTCATTTTTCTTATTACTTTCATAAATTGCATCTAATGCACCTTGGTATTTATCTGAACCTTGTAGCCATATAGCATTTAAATTAGGATTTTCATTTATTAATTCTTTTGTAAAATTATAAGTTTCTTCTTTTGAAAAAGTTACTTGTTGTTTTATATTTGCACCTTTTATTGAAGATTCATCCATCGCTTTCATAAAACCTATAGTTCTTTCTTGTCCATTTAATCTTTTTTGTGGAATTGCAATAATTGCAACTTTTGGATTTTCGATTTTTAAAGTAGATATTTTATTTGCTAATACTTTTCCTATTTCATACGATCCATTTTTATTATCAGAAGAGATATATGAGATATATTCACCAGAGTCAGTTCCAATATCAGCAATTACTACTGGAATATTGGCATTTTTTGCAAGTTTTAGAATAGTTGCACATGAAGAAGAATTATTTGGAGATATTATAATCCCTGATACTTTATTATTTATTGCTTTTATCGTATTTTGGAGTTCAATTTTTTTATTATTTTGTGAGTTATATATTTCAACTTCATAACCTAGATTTTTAGCATTATTTTTTACACCTCTAGCCATAATATCCCAAAAAGGGATAGTTGAATCAGAAACAATATAAGCTAGTTTTTTATTAGGTGTACTTGCATTTAGAATTGAGAAGTTTAATAAGAGTAATAAAGATAATAAAATTTTCATTTTGAGACCTTAATGTGTAAATATTAGGTCCCAAATTCTATCATAAAAAATTATATAATGAAGTTAATCCTCTTTTTCACCAATACACATAAGATTTATAATTTCTTCTTGTTTTGAACAGAAATTCCCATTTTTTTCTATTAATATTAAGTCCCTTGCATAACCATTTAGAGTATGAAGTTTTGCACTTTCAATTTCCACATTGAAATCATCAAATATTCTAGCAACATAAGCAAATAAACCTTTTTGATCTTTTGCAATAATTTGCATAGAAGCTAAATAAGCTGTGTGGTTACAATCAATTTTAATGTCATCTTTTCTAATAAGTGGAGTTTTAGCGGTAGTTGTTTTACTCATATCAAATGAATCTTTTATAATTTCTTCAATTAAAAATAAATCTTCATCATCAACTTTCTCAGAAAAAGAGATATCAAAAGCTTTTTTATTATCATAAAGCTTGAAAATATTCATAGCCGCAATATTTAAAAATTCTAATTTACCTAGTAAATATCCTAAATTTAAAGGTGATTTTCTAATAATTCTAATTGTTAATTGATTTTCATTTGTAATTTTATAGATATAAGTTTCAACATCTTTCGCTTTTATTGCAATATCTAAAATGTCTTCAGCTTTTAATCTCAAAAAGATTTGATTTGATGCAATATACATAATTTTCTTTTGTAAATTATTAGGTAATTCTTTGTATTTATCAAGATTTTTAATTGCATTTTGTTTTGCTATTCTTCTTCTACTTTCATTTAAAAAATCTTCATTCTCAAAAGCAGGAAGTGATTGCAAGTAAAGTTGTTTTAATAAAGAAGCTGTAGAGCTATTGAAAATATTTTTACCAACAGCAGATATATCGCAATATGTAATTACATATAACATTTTTAAGGCTTCTTTAGTTTTTATAAGTCCTGTAAAATTTAAAATAGTTTTTTCTGAATATATATCTTCATGGGTTGCCATGTAAGACATTGTATTGTGGTATCTTACAAGTCTAGCTCCAAGTTTTATAAACTCTTCACTAAAATCAAAAGATTTCATCATACTTTTGAATAATTTTTCTCCAATAATATGATGGTCTTCAGTTCTTCCTTTTCCAATATCATGGAAAAATGCAACTAATCTAACTAGAATTTTTTGTTCATTTGTTAACTCTTCAAATATTGATTTGATATAACTATCTTCAATATTTTGAGAGAATTTTAATGTTTTAATAGAGTGAATATCAACAGGGTGTCTATGATAACCATCAAATTGAGGCTGATTAATTATTTTTTTTGTACTTGGAAGTACTGCTTGAAATAATCCAGCATTGTAGATTAATTTTATTAAAGGGTATAAATTTGGCTTAGATAAAATTATTTTTACATTTTTCTTTAGTTCTTTTGTTTGAACTTTTGGTAATTTAGCACGACTTGCATAATAGATATAAGATCTATCAAATCTTTCAACATTTGTAGGAAGTTCAATTAACTCTTTTAATAATGTATTTAAAGTTTGCTCTTTTCTATGAAATGAACAAAATAGAGTATTTTCAATAATATAAAGATTTTTTTTGAATCTCAACTCTTTTAATTTTGGAATATTTGATGCTTCAAAGATAATTAATCTTGTGAATTTTTTTACCATAGTTGCTGTAAAACTGTGGATTATATGTAAAGAAGATATTATTTTTGACATACATTGTCTATCTTTTGTATATCTAGATTTATTTTTAAATCCAAGTTTAGAACTCAAATCTGGTAAAATATCAAAAGTAACTTGATCTTGTTTTTTTCTTGCAATATTATGTAAAGCATTTCTTACTTGAAATATAAATTCTAAAGCTTGTCTATATTTTTTGTATTCATCTTCTGTAAATTGAGTACCAATTAAATCTTTTGTATTTGTAGCTCCATATAAAATATTTGCCATCCAATACATCATATTAGATTCTCTAATTCCACCATATCCATCTTTGATATTTGGTTCCATTTTTAGTGGATATTTCAATAGTCTTTGTTTATGTTCTTCAAGTTTGTCTAAAACAAACTCTTTTTGGTTTGTTTTTCTAATTTTTGTTAAAACATTTTCATATCCATACCAAAGGATTTTTGAACCATAAATCAGTCTTGATTCTAAGATAGAACTTTTTATAGTTATATCTCCTTTTACAGCTTCAGAAATTTCATTTAACTCATGAACTCTTGAACCTAATTTTAATCCACAATCCCATGCAAGTGTGATGAACTCTTCCATAAGTGTTTTTAGATTATAACCTTTTACATTTTCATATAAAATCATAATATCAATATCAGAATAGATACAAAGTTGTTCTCTTCCATAAGAACCTAAGGCAATTAAACTAATAGGAATTGATGTACTCATTGGTTGATGTGAAGTAAAATTTTTTCGTAAAATATATTTATAAAGTAAAATCAAAAACTTATCAGTATGTTTTGTATGTTTTATGAAAAAATCTTTACCACCAGTTGTTTCAACAGTGGTATCTATTGAGTCTAGATAGTTTTTATAGTAAGTTTTAAAAACTTTTGAAATTTGAAAGTCTGTAGCATTGTTTGAAATTAATTCTTCTATTTGTATATTTAAATCTGTCATAATAAATCTTTATAAATTTCCAGTTTCTTTCTTAATGTAATTCTATTTAAACCTAAATGTTTAGCTATTTGTACTTGAGATTTATATTTTTTTGTAGAAGCTTTTAATAATGGAACTTCAAAAATATATGATAACTCTTTATATGAGTTTTCACCTTTTAAATTTTCACTTAGATATTTTTCTAAGAACATTAAAATTTCATGTTCTCCAATAGTTTCAAATAGGTATGAAAAATAGATTGACTTTCTCAAACTATGTGTGTTATTTGATATATTAACGATTAGTTTTGAAGAGGGAATTTTGGGTAAATCTAAGATAGAACTTGCTTCTTGTGAAAATTTATTTACTAAAGCTTTTGTATCTTCTTCTCTTTTACTTAGGTTTGGTATTTCAAGGTTGATTGAAAAAATATCTTTTAGTTTTTGATTTAAATTCTCTGTATTTGAAATTGCAATTACTCTAATATTATTATCTTCTAACCATTTTAAAAATAGATCAATATTTGTTATTTCATTTATTTTATCTATAATTATTGCTTCATTTTGTAAAACTAATATATCATCACTAATATCTTTTTGTAGATTTTTAGCCTCATAAATATCAGAATTTGGCAATATATATTTTGCTAAAGTTTTTTTCCCTGTACCTGCATTACCTAAAATAAGTGCATTAACTTGAACAGCTTGTAAAAGTTTAGCTGAATTTAATATTTCTTTTGAAATTCCATCTTCTGCAATAAAATTTTGCATAGTTTACCACCTCTTTTTTAATCATCACTAACTTTTAGATTAAAAAATATTATACTGTATAAAAACAAAAAGTTTATATTTTATTGTATATAAAATATACTTATTTAATTAAAGTTGTAACATAATAATTTCTTTAATTTACTAAGGTATAATAGTTTGAAATAAATTTATGCAAAAGTGAAAATTATGAAAAAAAATAAATATATTCTGGGTATGATAATTTCATTAATTTTAATAACTATATTTTCTATTTTTATAGGAATTTATTTTATTCTTGAAAAAGAAAAAGATTTACTTGAAAAAAGATACAGTGATTTAACTAATAACCTTAAAGATAAAGTTTATTCGCTAATTCATACTAAACAAAATGCTACTTTAGCAATCGCCATTACACTTGCTGAAAATGATAAAATTAGAAGAGCTTTATTAAACGATGAGATATATGATTTGAGTGAATTATCAAATAAATTGAATGAATATACAGATTTTAAAAATGTTTGGTTTCAACTTATTGATAAAGATGGAGTTTCTGTTTATAGAAGTTGGACAAATGATAGATTTGATAAGATAAAAAGTATAAGATTAGATTTACAAGAGTTATATAAAAATCCACAAATTAAAAGTACTATTAGTATAGGAAAATATGATATTACTTTTAAATCAATAGTACCAATATATCAAAACAATCAGTTTTTAGGTGTTATAGATATTGTTACCCACTTTAATTCAATTACAAAAGCTTTAAAAAATTCAGATAAGGTAGAACCTTTTGTTATTGTAGAAAAAGAGTTTACTAAACAGGTAAAAGAGCAAAGTTTTAGCAAATTATTTTTACAAAACTACTATGTTGCAAATGTTTCTGCAAATAAAGAAATATTGAATTATTTAGAAAAACAAGATTTAGAAACAATTTTTGAGTTAGATAATTATTTGATAAAAGATAATAATCTGATAATAAATGTACCAATAATTGAATCAGGGAAAAAGTTAGCAAATTTTTTAATAATTAAAGATTTAAAAACTATTGATACTTTAGAGATAGAACAATTTAAAATGCATGCATTTTTGTATTTGGCATTTTTTATTGCACTTTTATGCTCAACAATCTCTTTTATAGGTTATTTTATCTATTCAAAAAAATTAAAAGAACTAAACTCTTCTTTAGAACAAACCGTAAGTAGTGAAATTTTAAAAAATGATGAAAAAAATAGAATCTTATTTCAGCAAAATAAAATGGCTGCAATGGGAGAAATGATTGAGAATATTGCCCATCAATGGAGACAACCACTATCTGTAATTACAACAGTTGCCTCTTCATTAAAACTAAAAAAGGAGTATGATATTTTAAGTGATGAAGAGTATCATCATGACTTAAATCATATTGTAGAAACAGCAAATTATTTATCAAATACAATTGATGACTTTAGATACTATTTCTCACCAAACAAAGATAAAAATCTGTTTAATACAAAAGGCTTGATAAGCAGATGTATAAATATTGTAAATATAGATTTTTCAAACAAACATATAAAAATAGTTCAAAATATTGAAGAATTAACAATGTTTAGTTTTGAAAATGAGTTATTACAAGTAATGATTAATATTCTAAATAACTCAAAAGATGAATTGCTTAAAATTGAAAATGAACTAGATAGAGTTGTTTTTATTGATTTATATAAAGAGCAAAATGAGTTAATAATAAAAATCAAAGATAGTGGTGGTGGAATACCAAAAGAGATTATGGATAGAGTATTTGAACCTTATTTTACAACAAAACATAAAAGTAAAGGTACAGGAATTGGGCTTTATATGTGTGAAGAGATTATTACAAAACATATAAAAGGAAAAATAAAAGTTTCAAATGAAGAGTATATTTATGAAGATAAAAGTTATACTGGAGCTTCATTTGAAATATCAATTCCTATAGAATAAAGAGTATAGAGTTTTATGCTCTTTATTCTTAAATTTTACTCAGAAACAGAGTCTGATTTTTTATTGGAAAAGTGGATGAATATTGTTAATGAAATTAAAATTAATGCAATTCCTGCAATTAAATAAAATGCATTTATCATTTGAACATAATCATTAATTGCAATCTTAAATACAACAATCAAAGCTTCAATTGAAAGCGCGATAATAATAGTAGTTAAAAATTTAGTTAGAATTTTCGTTTCTACTCTTGAATTTTTTGAATAAGATTTAAAGAATACTTCCTGCTCAAGAATAGTTTTTGCTAAATCAAATATTGCAATACTTAAGGTTAAGGCAATGATAGGTTTGAATATCATCTCTAAAGATAAATCATGATTAGATAATAAATAAGCAACAAAATCATATAACGAAAATATAATAGTTAGTAATGACAAAATTATCATTGAAAAACCTGCAACTATATAAAAAACTTTTGTTATACCATGGAAAGGTTTGTTTAATTCAATTAGGTTTAATTTTTGTAATAAAATATCTATTTGAAAATCTAAGAAAAATATTTCATCACCTTCTTTTATTGTAACAGTTACACAATTACTACTTGTGGCACTACTGATATAAGGTGAAGAAAAAGCAATATTAGACTCTTTAAAATGCAATTTTGAGATTAAATGAGATCTATCTTTTCCCTTTGCATTGTCATCTGTTTTATATCTATAGAAATTTTGAGAAGTTTGAATTTTAGTATCTTTATTTACAATGTAAATAAGTTCTAGTGAAGGGAAGATTTTATAAAGTTGAGCAAAATTATTCTTTTTATGATTAGATAAAATTCCTGAGTTTCGTAAACTCTCTTGTAAAAAATATTCAATATCTTCTTGATGTTCTATGTATGTTTCGAAAAATTCTTTCATATTTAATCCTGTATATTTTTTATCATATTATACAAGATTAACAATGCATACAATCATATATTTTGTATACAATCCATACAGATAAACTATAAATTAAAAGAATTTAATCTTTTTTGATATTAAACTCTTTTATCATATTATCTGTAAGTAATCTTAGATTAACAGCATCAACTTCTTTTTCTATACCTTTTGTTAATGTTAAAATATTTGGATGAAATTTTTCAAGAAATTGTAAGATTTTAGGATCTTTATTTAGTGTATTATTTACTAATGCACCAACATCTAACATTTCAATAACTAAATCTCTTTTACCCATAAATGCCGCATAATTAATTGGTCTAATTCCATATTTGTCAGGTACATTAACTATTTCATTATTATAATGATGTAATAGTCTGAAATATTTTGTAGTATTTTTCCAAATACAAGTATGAATAATAGTTCTTCCTTGTTTATCTGTAGCAAAACAATCAGCTCTCAATTCTAAAAGAAGTCTTATTGTATACTCACATTTTTCACCAACTGCAACATGTAAAGCAGTTAGTCCCTCATTATTTCTAGCATTTATATCAATACCAGCATTTACAAGACTTTTTATTGTGTTTAAATATAGCTTTTTGTCTTTGATTAGATTTTCATTATTAAAGTTCATTAATTTGAAAACAATATTGTTTCCATCTTTATCTCTTTGATTTAAGTTTATATTTTTTGTTCTTAGTAATTTAAATAGTTTAAAGTTAAAATGAACAATTGCATCAAAAAATAAAGGTTCACCTTTTGAGTTTAATTTGTTAATGTCAACATTATAGTTTCTCAAAACATTTTCTAAAACATTAGCATATTCAGCATCTTCATTTAAAAGTATTTCATATTCAAACTCTAATGGTTTTCTGTTCTCTGAATATAAAATTATATCTATTAAAATTTCTATAATTGATTTACCTGTTTTATTTACTAAATCAGGATTGGCCCCTTTTTCTAAATATAGTTTAATTAAATCACTATTTCTGATCCCATTTAAAACTAAAATCAATAAAACTGTATCACCTTGATTATTCTGATGATTAAAATCTACTCTACAATCTTCTAAGAAACTATTAATTAATTCTCTATCTTCACTTCTAGTTACTAAGAAGAAAGCATTTTCATTGTTGCTATCAAGAGCATCAACATCCACACCTAAATGAATTAACTCTTTAATCATCTCTAAATGACTCATTCTTATTTCAGTATTATCTTTTGGAGTATTAAGAAAATAATTTATTGATTCCATTAAAAGTGTTTTATTATCACCACTTTTACTATTTATATTACAACCTAAGTGAACAGCTTTTTCTAAAATTGAGATATTTTCAATTCCTTTTGATATTGCATAAAAAAGAAAATTTTTTCCTTTTCCATCTAAAATAGTTGGATCTGCTCCTAAATCCATGAGTAATAAAGCTAAATCAGTGTTTTTTATAACACTCTCTTTGTGCAGAACAGTATTTCTTTCTTCATTAACTTGGTTTATGTTAACTTCTTTTATTGAGCCAATTTTTTTTATAATATCAATATTACCATTTGCAACCGCATCAAAAATTAGATTATTACCATGAATATCACAATTCCCAAAAGATTTACTAACTTGAATTAAATAGTTTACAATTCTATTATTCGCACTAATAACAGCATCTTGTAAAGCTGTTCTATTATAAATATTTCGTTGATTAAGATTTACATTATTATCAATTAAAGTTTGTAATATAGCAGTATTCTTTGCATGTATCGCATAAAAAATTGCTGTCTCTTTCTGAGCATTTTCAATTTCTATGTTTATTCCATTTGCGATAAGCCAAAGTACTGATTGAAATAAATCTTTTTTGCAACAATAATGTAAAACATATTCATCTTGAATATGTAGATTATTCAAGTTTAAATTAAGCTCTCTATACATCTTATTAAGCTTTTCAGTATTCATATTTAAATTTAATAATTCTTTTAAAAAATCTTCTTCTGTAGCATTTCCCTTATTTAGGAATTTCTTGAACATTTTACCAACCCATATTTTATAATATAATTTATTTGTGATTATATAATAAAAAATAGAGTTCTAAGCTTTATAGAAATAAATATTTAAGAAATAATTATATGTATATAAAATGCACAGTAAAGTCTTCACTATATGATATAAAATTTATATAATTTGATTAGATGAATTAATAAAGGTGTTATATGGAAAATTTTGCTGATGTAAAATATATCTTAGATGGTTTTTTGTTTATATTTGCAGGGATTCTTGTAATGTGGATGGCAGCTGGATTTGCAATGTTAGAATCTGGATTAACAAGAACTAAAAATACAGCTACTATTTTAACAAAAAATATTGCATTATTTGCAGTTTCATGTATTATGTTTTATTTTATAGGATACAACTTCATGTATGGTGATGGAAATGCCTTCATAGGAAGTGGAGCAATGTTATCAGGTAAAACAAGTGCAGAAATGGGATATCCCGTAATGGCAGATTTCTTTTTTCAAGTAGTATTTGTAGCAACTGCAGCTTCTGTTATTTCTGGAACTATCGCTGAAAGAATGAAATTATGGCCATTTTTAGTATTTGTAGTTGTTTTATCTGGTGTAATTTATCCAATTCAAGGTCACTGGTCATGGGGTGGTTCTGAATTAGGTGGACTAATTTCTGGATTTTCTGATTTTGCTGGTTCAACAATTGTTCACTCTGTTGGTGGTTGGGCTGCACTTGCAGGTGTTTTAATCTTGGGTGCTAGAAAAGGAAAATATGGAAAAGATGGACAAGTAAGACCAATTCCTGGTTCAAATCTTTCTATGGCAACACTTGGAACATTTATTTTGTGGATGGGATGGTTTGGATTTAATGGTGGCTCTCAATTAGCATTAGGTTCAAAGGAAGATATAGATGGAATTGCTTCTGTAATTGCAAGTACAAATATGGCTGCATGTGCTGGCGCTCTTATTGCTGCTGTGTTAACACAACTTATATATAAAAAAGTTGATTTAACAATGGTTCTAAATGGTGCCTTAGCTGGATTAGTTTCTTGTACAGCAGGTCCTAATCTAGGAATTAATGTTGCATTAATCGAAGGTGTAGTTGGTGGCGCTTTAGTTGTATTTGCAATTCCATTCTTTGATAAAATAAGAATTGATGATCCAGTTGGTGCTTTATCTGTACATTTAGTTGCTGGTATTTGGGGAACACTTGCAGTTGGAATCTTTAATCCAGAAGTTGCACTTTTATCACAAGTAAAAGGTATTATTGTAATTGGAGCATTTGTTTTTGTAACATCTTTTATTGTGTGGAAAGTATTAGATTTGATTGTTGGATTAAGAGTTGATGAAGAGACAGAAGTAAATGGTCTTGATATTCATGAAACAGGACTTGAAGCATATCCTGAATTCAAAAGAGCATAATTAAGGATAAATAATGAAAAAGATCGAAGTAATAATAAAACCTTTTAAACTAGAAGATGTAAAAGATGCTTTAGTAGAAGCTGGAATTACAGGTATGAGTGTATATGATGTAAAAGGTTATGGAAGACAACAAGGACATAGTGAGCTATATAGAGGAGCTGAGTATGTAGTAGATTTTCTACCAAAAATAAAAATAGATATCGTAGTAAAAGATGATATGGTAGAATCAGTAATAAACGCAATCGTAGGTTCAGCAAAAACTGGAAAAATCGGAGATGGAAAAATATTTGTTTCATCTTTAGATGAAGTTGTTAGAATCAGAACTGAAGAAAGAGGTAGTGAAGCTGTCTAGTTTTATATCAAAGGGATACTTTTCCTTTGATTGTATATATTTTATACATTAAATTTTTTCTATATATTTTTTATGCTGTTATAATATTCAAAAAAATTAAGGAATATTAATGAGTATAGAATCTATCTCTTACATTATTAACACTTTGTATGCAATTTTTGCAATGACATTAATAATTTTTATGGTTCCAGGTTTTGCTATGTTGGAAGCAGGAATTGTTAGAACAAAAAATGTATCAGCAGTGTTAACAATAAATACACTTATTTATGCCGTTGCATCTATGTCTTTTTTACTGTATGGTTACTCTTTAGCTTTTGGTGAATTTGGTAGCGAATCAATGAGCAAGTGGGCTGCATTCTTATTTCAAATGGCATTTGTAGGAAAAGTTGTGAATATAATGAGTGGTGGAGTTAGTGAAAGAGCTAAAGTAATACCTTTGATGTTATTCACAGTTATTATGGCTTCATTTCTTTATCCATTAATTGTAAATATTACATGGGGTACAAACTTTCTTGAAGGAACACCTTTTGAATTATCAATGCATGATTTAGCAGGTTCAACTGTAATTCATAGTACTGGTGGATGGGCATTATTAGCAGCAATTTTAATAATTGGTGCGAGACGTGGAAGATATACAAAAGAGGGTGGAATTAGAGTAATTCCCGCTTCAAATATTCCATTAGTTACATTAGGTGCATTTTTATTATGGATTGGTTGGTTTGGATTTAATGGTGGAAGTGTAGGCTCAATAGCAAGTAAAGAAAATGCAGATTTAGTTGCTCTTACTATTATGAATACAAATACAGCAGGTTTAAGTGGAGCCATTATAGTTGCTATTATCATGCAAATTGTTTATAAAAAACTTGATTTAACAATGATTCTAAATGGCGCATTAGGTGGATTAGTTGCAATTACAGCAGGTCCAGAATTATATGATATCTATACACCAATATTCATAGGTGCATTTGGTGGATGTTTAGTTGTAATTGGTGTATCATTTTTTGATAAGATAAGAATAGATGATCCAGTTGGTGCTTTATCCGTACATCTTCTAAATGGAATTTGGGGAACTATAGCAGTTGGTATTTTTGCTTCAAATGGTGAAACTATTACATTATTAGGACAGTTGAAAGGGATTTTATTTATTGGTATTTTTGCTTTTGTTAGTTCATATATTGTATTATATGTAATAAATAAAATAATGCCATTAAGAGCTGGAAATGATGAAGAAATGCAAGGATTAGATGTAGAAGAGTGTGGTATTGAAGCTTATCCAGAATTTAAACGAGCATTCTAATATTAATTTAAAAAAATTTTGTTAAAATATAAGAACTAAAAAAAGGATTAATAGTGAAAAAAATTGAAGCTGTAATTAAACCATTTAAACTTGAAGATGTAAAAGAAGCATTGGCTCAATCTGGAGTTACAGGTATGACTGTATCAGATGTAAAAGGTTATGGAAGACAACAAGGTCATAGTGAACTATATAGAGGTGCTGAGTATGTAGTTGATTTTTTACCTAAAATTAAATTAGAACTAATTGTTGCTGATGAAGATGTTGATTCTATAATCTCTGTAATTATTGAATCAGCGAAAACTGGAAAAATTGGAGATGGTAAGATTTTCGTTTCACCAATTGAAAAAATTGTAAGAATTAGAACTGGTGAGCAAGATGAGGAAGCTATCTAATGAAAAATATTTCTACTTTTGAAATATATGAACCTTTAGATATGCATCTTCACCTACGAGATAGTGATATGCTTAGTCTTGTAGGTCCTTTAACATCTGAAACTTTTAGTGGGGCATTAGTTATGCCAAATTTGGTACCTCCAATTACTACAAAAGAGGAATTATTATCTTATAAACAAAGAATAAAAGATGTTTGTGATAAAGATAAATTTGAACCTTATGTAACTCTATTTTTTAAAAATGATTATTCTTATGAGTTTTTAGAAGATATAAAAAATGATATTATTGCTATTAAACTTTATCCAGCAGGAATTACGACAAATTCTGAGACAGGTGTTTCTTCAATGGATATTGAAAATTTAAGACCTACTTTAGAATCAATGAGTAAATTAGGGATTCCTTTATGTATTCATGGTGAAACAAATGGATTCGTAATGGATAGAGAAAAAGAATTTATGCCTATTTATGAATCATTGGCTATTGCTTTTCCTGATCTTAAAATTATTATGGAACATATAACCACAAAAGATGCAATAGAATTACTTGATAAATATGAAAACTTATATGCAACAGTTACATTGCACCATTTATTAATTACTCTTGATGATGTTGCTGGTGGTATGTTAAATCCACATCTTTTTTGTAAACCAATTGCAAAAAGACCTGAAGATAGAGCAGCATTATTAAATGCAGCAATAGGAGCACATCCAAAACTTATGTTTGGTAGTGATTCAGCTCCTCATCCAAAACATAAAAAAGAGTCTTGTGGTTGTGCGGCAGGTGTATTTACATCACCAATTGCTTTACAAGTTTTAATGCAACTTTTTGAAAAGCATGGAAGCTTGGATAATTTAAATAAATTTGTATCTTTAAATGCACAAAAAATTTATAATTTAAATCCTGTGAAAAAAACAGTAAAACTGATAAAAAAAGATTTTATAGTTCCCACTGCATATGAATATAAAGATGAAAGTGTAGTTCCAATGTATTGGGGAGAAAAATTATCTTGGAGTATTAAGAGTGTGAATTAGAAAAGATGACTCTAAAAGTCATCTTTTTGTTCTAATAGTTTTTTAATATTTTCAGACATCTCTTTAGCTTTTACTTCTCTCTCTTCTCTCATTGCTCTTAAATTATCTAGAGTTTCTTGTTTTTCTCTATCTAGGTTAGCTCTTATTTGAATAGCTTTTCTATTATTTGAGATTCCAGAAATTGCTGAAAACTTCTCTTTTTTATTTATATAAATTGTGGCAGCAGAAGAAGTTCCATTTTTATTAAATACAATTACGTCATCAACTTTTAAATTTATTATCTCATAAGCAGTCAACTCAGTTTCAGCCATTATTGCATCTATTCTCATTCTAGCACCAGAGATAAGTGTTTTAATATCTCTTTTCCTACTAGACTTTCTATTTTTACCTTCACTAAATATTTTTTCAACAACTTTGTTTAATAATGGTTCAAAGTAAGAAATTGGATAACAAATAGATAGAAATCCTGATTCTTCATCAATAGTGATTTCTAAAACAACAAGTAAAACTATTTCGTGGTCAGATACAATTTGTATAGCATTTGCATTTGTATCTCTTGATTCAATTTTATAGTTAAGAGCAGAAATATCACTCCAGGCTTTATATAAGTTTTTGATAAACATTTTATAAAAATGTTCAAGGATTTCAACTTCAATTTCTGTTAATTCTCTATCAATATTATCATTGGTATTTACTGCACCTGAACCTAATAATTCTGCAATAATCTTATGTGAAATTGCAGGATTACACTCAATTACTATTCTTCCATCTAAAGGTTTTATTGATAAAGTGTTTAATGAAGTAATTTGAGGAATTGATAAAATAAACTCCCCATAAGTCATCTGCTCAATAGAATATAACTTTATATCAACAATTTTTCTAAGCATAGAAGATAAATCATTGATAAAATCTCTTAACATTTTATCATGCATAGCAGAAAATGCTTTTAATTGTTCTGCTGAGATTCTATTTGGTTTTTTAAAGTCATAAATAGAATAATTCTTTTCTTTTGAAACAATCCTTTCAATAGGCGTTTCAATATCTTCACCTTGTTCGGCAATATCTAAAAGAGCATCAATTTCATCTTGACTTAAAAATTCAGCCATTCTAGCCTCTTACTTCAATTTCGACATCAATAGCACCCATTTCTTTAATCATTTTTAATGTATCAATGATTTCAGTCATAGGTAATTTCATAACTTTCATAGCTCTTACTAAATCTGATATTGTAGGAGTTCCTTTTGTATTAATCATTGCATTGTCAATATTTATAACAGGTTTATCTGCGATTTTTACATTATCTCCAATATCTACACCTGGATTTTGAGAAGGGTCTTTCCATCCTTCATCACTTAATCCTGATTTATTAATTCTAATTGAAAAAGATGGTCTTGCTATTGTCACTGGGCTAATAGGAATGTCACCACCTGTAATTACAGATTCTCTTGCCATATCAACAATAACTTTCTTTTTAAAGATTTCAGCGTCAAGCTCAATACCTTCAACCATTGAAATAAATTTTACAGCTGAGATATTATCTGGTCTGATTATTTCAATTGTTCTTGTGTCAATTGCAGTTGCGAGTTTTTTTCCAAATTTGTTATTTACTTTTGTTTCAATTAAATCAGCATTTCGAGCAGAACTTTTATAAAGGCTCAATTGAATAGATTTTTCATCTCTTAAGTCATATTGAATTTCATTTTCAACTGTAGCTCCATCATAAACAAAACCTGTAGTTTTATTATTTTCATTAGCAATAATAGTTCCTTGAGCTAATGCATATACATTACCATCAACACCTTTTAGTTGAGTTATTAAAAGTTCTCCATTATCAACAGATTTGGCATCACCAATTGTTGAAACTTTTACTTTTATTTTGTCACCTTGTCTTGAAAAAGCTGGTAATTCTGCTGTTACCATAACAGCCGCAATATTTTTTGAATTAATTGAACCAGCTGGAATTTTTATATAAGAATTTCTTAAAAGATTTTGTAAAGACTGCATTGTAAATTTTGATTTATCACCAGTTCCTGCAAGTCCCACAATTAGTCCATAACCAATTAGTTGATTTTCTCTGATTCCAATTACATTTGAAATATCTTTGATAGTTTGTGAATACAAAGATGATAATAAAAATGTTACTATTAAAAAGTTTCTCAATATTATCCTCCATTATTAATTGTTTACATTTTATCGAAAATTTAATAAAAAAAGGTATAATCGAAGATAATAAAATTATTTAGCAGGGTTATAAATTGAAGATTTACATTTATGGTAATCAAAGTTTTAAAAAAGAGATACATGAAACATTAGAACATTCAAATATCAAATTTAAACTTGATAGTGATACTGTAATTGAAGAAATTAATAGCCTAATAAAATTAAAAGAAACAATCAAGAATAACCCTACTGATATTTATCTTATTGATGATGAAAAAATTATTAAGAAAAATTCTTTAAATAAAAGAATTAAATTTTTAACTCCAAAAGATGGGATTGAAGAAGAATATTTGCTTGATAGTGGAATTGCAGATTTGTCAATAGATTCTTTGAGCGAATTACCTAAATACATAATTAAAAGATATGAAGAATTAAAACTACTCGAACCAAAAGAGATAGAATCTGAAGAAAATAAAATAGAAGATATAGAACAAAATGATATTGAATTGGATGATGAATTAGCTCAATTATTATCAAAAGGTGATAGGAAAAAACAAGATTTAACACCAATTGACGATTTAGATGATATATTTGGTATAGAAAAAGATATAAATCTTGATGATATTGAAGATATAATTGGAAATACAGATAAAAATGAATTAAAAAAAGTTAATGAATTTGATGATTTAGTGAATTTTAATGATAATTTCGGATTAAATAATATATCATATGATTACGATGATAATGATGTCTTATACAAAGAAGAAAGTGATGAAGATTTATCTGATAGTACACCAAAAGAAAGCATTGACATATTTAAAGAGCTAGATTTCTTAGGTGAAGAAGTAGAAGAAGATGAAGAAGAAATCATGGATTTGGAAAAAATCAATAATGATTTATTTGGTGGATTTGATTTCTTAAATGAAGAGATACAAGAAGGTAAAAAAGTAGCTGAAGAAGTAGTTGAAGAAGAGATTGATACAATAGAAAGCAATCCATTTGGTGATTTTGATTTTTTAAATGATGAGATAGATGAAGATAAAGAAATCAAAGAAGATAATAAATTTGATAAGGAAGATGAAGAAACACTTGATGATGATTTATTTAGTGAATTTGATTTTTCAAAAGAAGAGAAAATACAAAGTGGAAAAAACAGTGAATCTGTACAAGGAGCTAAAATGAGTGAAGATTTTTTTGAATTAGATTCTTTAAATGAAAAAGATTTATTAGAAGCATTGAGTTACAATGTTGGAGAAAGTAATTCTACAAGTGAGTTTAAACCTACAGTTTCAGAAACAAGAAATGAAACACTAAGTATTGATAGTTCTAATGTTAATGATCTTTCTTTACTAATTTCTAAATTGTTAAATAACAAAACTTTAGAGATAACAATAAAAATAAAAGATTAAATATGGATTTAATTGCAATTTCTGAAAATACAGTAAAAATCATATTAATACTTGGACTACCTTCTTTAATCGTAAGTATGATTATTGGACTCTTAATTTCAGTTTTTCAAGCGGTAACACAAATAAGTGATGCATCTTTATCTTTTGTTCCTAAAATGATTTTTGTATCCGCATTTATTTTAATTTCACTTCCTTGGATTGGTGATCATATCGAAGCTTATACAAAAGATTTATGGGATTTAATTCTTGTATTTGGTCAGCACAATTGATAGATAAATTATATAAATTAAAAAAAAATCAAACTGATCAAAAATTGATGCAAAAAGCTCAACTTTTATCAAAAATTGAACAAATTAATATTGAAATAATATTAACTCAAAATAGAATAGATACTGCAAGTGTTGAAAAATATGGAGCGATTTCAGATTTTATGATTTTAACAATCCATAAAAATACCATGAAAATGCATATTCAAAAATTAAATAATGAAAAAAATATTATTAATGTACAAGTTGAAGCATTATTAAAAGATATAATAGAACTTCAAAAAGAAGCTGAACAATTTTCATATATTTTAGATGAAGAGAAGAAAGAAGCTATTAAAAAGATTTTACTAGCTGAAGAAGAAGCTTCAAGTGAATACATTCAAAGTAAATATATTAGTAGACAAAAGGATTTAGTTTGATTAGATTTTTTTTATTTTTAATCTGTTTTGGAACTTTATTGTTTGCAGTTGAAGAGACAAGTAGCTCTTTAACAAAACAAAGAATTGAAGTTATGGAGTTAAAAAAAGAACTAAATAATTTTTATAATGAAAAAGAGACTGAATATCAACAAAGAAAAAAAGAGCTTGAAAATATTCTTTCTCAAATTGAAAAAGAGAAGAGTAAAATACAAAAACTACATGATGAAAATGAGCAAACATTAAAAGACATTAAACTTGAAGTTGAGACTAAAACTGCAAAAATATACAATGCTATGAAGGCTAAAAATGCAGCTGATATCTTCAATCAGATGATAGATGAAGGCAAAATTGAAGATGTTTTTGGTATACTGATAAAATTAAAAGAGAAAAATGTAACACAGATTATGAAATTTTTAAGTGTTTCTAATGCATCAATGATTACAGAGAGGCTTAAAAATTTTAGTGTTAATAATGAGAAAAAGGAATAGTTATGGCAGATGATAATCAAGAAAAAAGTTCAGGTGGTGGAAAGGGCTTAATGATTGTATTAATTGCCTTAGTAGTAATTCTTATATTAGCAGTAATTGGTGGTGGGTTTTTTCTTTATTCTCAAGGTTCATTAGGCGGGAATAATTCTCAACCTACACAAGAAGAAGTTAAAAAAGATGAATCTTCTGAAAAAACAGATTCATTTAAAGCAGATATTAATGATTTAGTTCTTAATTTAACAGATTCAAGGGGAAAAGAAAAGTTAATGAAACTATCTTTTTCAATTAAAAGTAATGAACCAACAATTGCAGCACTTGTTGAAGAGTATAAAGCTGAAATAATAGATGTAGTGATTTCACAAATTAGTTCTAGAAGTTCAGAAGAATTATTAACTGTTGGAGGTAAAAATTTATTGAAAGATGAATTGATGCAAGATATTAATAATGTAATAAATGAAGTTACAAAGACTAAATCAGATGTTGCAAAAAACAATGTTAAACAAATATTATTTACAACTTTTGTAATTAAATAATAATGATAGTTGCAGTAAAAAGAAATAAAAAACGAACTCTACTAAAGGTAGTGTCTTTACTACTTTTAGTTGCAATGTTAGTTGCATATTATTTTCATATGAACAAAAGTTTTGAAGAACAACAACAAAAAGAATTGGAATCAAAACAGGCGTTAAAACTGCAAGAAGATAAAAAAGAAAAAGAAAAAAAAGATATGGAAAAAGCAATTTTAACTGAAGTTGAAAAAGCCATAGATTTGGTTGGACAAGAGCATATTAGACATGTTAAAATAATTGAAGATAAAGTTATAATAATTTGCGAACCAGCAACTAATTTAGATGCATTGTTAGTAAGATATGGAGCAATGGCACTTATTAAAAAAACTTTAAATGAGATAATAATAGCTGTTGATATTAATTTTATATTAAAAAGTAGATTAAATGCAAAATAGTATTATAATAATTTTAATTTCAATTTTTTTTAGTGCATGTGTTGAGTCAAAACAAGAGTTAGCTTTTGAAAAACCAGAAATTCAGATTCCTAAAAAACTACCAGAAGCAAGAAAAAACAAAGGATCTTTATATTCAATGCAAGGAACATCACTATTTGCTGATAAAAAAGATTTACAAGTTGGAGATATAATTCAAATTGTTATAAGTGAAGACCTAGCATCAAAGAGTAATAATAAAAGAGAATTATCAAGTACTAGAGATAATAGTTTAGGTGGTGGCTTATTCGCAGGAACAGGAACAAATGCTTTAGGTAATACAGCACAAAAATATGCAAATAAATTGAATGGAAATTTGGGAGTAGATTTTGGAACTAATAGTTCAAGTTCCGATAAGGGTTCTGTTAAAACTCAGTTAAGCGAAACATTTTCTACTACTATCTCTGCAATTATAGAAGAAACTTACCAAAATGGAAACTACTATATAAAGGGTAAAAAAGAGGTATTGATTGAAGGTCAAAAACAAGAGATAATTGTAAGTGGAGTGATAAGACCTTATGACATAACTTCTGATAATTCAATAAATTCTTCACAAATTGCAGATTTAAAATTATTATATAGTAAAGATGGCGTTGAATCTGATATTTTAGATACGCCATGGGGTTTAAGGTTTGTTAGAGCGATATGGCCATTTTAATCTAATTTTAAGAAATGTAATGTAATAATTTGATAAATTATACGAAAAGGAGTCTCTATGCTAAGTACGTTGAATGTATCACAAACTGGACTGAATGCAGCAAAAATAGCGGTTGAAAATGTATCTAATAATATAGCTAATGAGAGTACTCCTGGGTATAAAAAAAGAGTTGTCCAACTTAGTGAATTAAGTCAAATGGATTCACAATTTACTGGTCGAGGAGTAAATGCAAGTGGAGCATATAGAATTACTTCTCAATATATGTATGATAAATTAATATCTGAGAATACTAAATCAAATTATTATGATAAATTATCTAATATGTTGAGTAACGTTGAATCTATTTTTGCTGAAACTACAGATAGTGGTTTATCTGCTGATTTAGATAGATATTATCAAGCTGTTGAGAATTTAAGAACAAACCCTAATTCCCAAATATATAAAACTACATTAGAAAATCAAGGTAGTATAGTTGTAGAATCTCTCCAAAATCTTTATACAAGTATAGAAAAGCAACAACAAACTGAAAAAAAAGAGCTGGGTGCTAATGTTAATGATGTAAATAGTATTTTAAAAGAGATAGGTTCTTTAAATGAAAAAATTGAGAAGTTTGGTGAAACAAATGACTTACTTGATAAAAGAGATCAGCTTGAATTGCAATTATCAAATTATGCAGATATAAGTGTAATTAAAGATAGTGGTTACTATGAGTTGACATTAGGTGGACAAACTGCAATAAGTAATAATACAAATATAAGAACTTTAAATGTAGTGGAAGAAAATAGTCTACAAAAAGATAAATTTAATTATACAAAATTTAATGATCTAACAAAAGTAACAGATGTTTTCGATCCTTTAAAATATAATTCAGATGGTACACCAAGAACAAATGCAATTGATGCAAATGATATTGTAACTTATAAATTAAATAATGAATTTGAAGTATCAGTAACTATGGGTGAAAGCTTAACAGCCGATTGGGATAATGATTCTAGTACAGCAGATACTACTCAAGTAATAGATTTAACTAATTTAACAAGAGCTTTAGTTTTTAAAATAAATGCAAACTCTGATATGAAAGATTCAATCACTGCATACAATGGTGATTATAGAGTTGATGCAAATGGGAATAAACTAACTGATAATAACCAAGATAATTTTTTAAGAATTGAATCAAATTTTGGAGGGGTATCAAATCAGTTTGATGGAAGAATTAGTATTGAGAAAAGAGATAATACGGATTCTACAATTGTTGATAGTAGAGAAATAATTTATAAAAATGACTCTGAAAGTGCAACAGCAGAGACAAAAGTTTATGTTGCAATTAATGATAAAGAGATTCCTATTAAAAGTGGTTCATTAAAAGCGCAGGTTGAAAATTTATCATCAGATTCATCAAATAACAAATATCAAGTCTATTTAGATAAATTAAATTCTTTTGCTCAAACTTTAGCCGATGTATCAAATAAATATATTCAAACAGGAACAAATAGTTATATTTATGGAGAAGCAGCAACTAACGAGTCTTTGGGTGTTATAAATTCAACAGGGTTATTTAATGGTTCAAATATTAAAACTTTAAAATTTAATAAAGATTTAGTTAGTGATTTAACACAAAATAAGTTAGATTATTTAGCAACTATACAGTGGAAAAATGATTTGTCATTTGATGGAAAAGGTCAGAATATAACTTCATCAAATAAAAGTTCTTTGGGAGAATTTTTTAGAGATTTAAAAGTTAATGTTTCCTCGGATAAAGAAGGTGTAGATTTTTCGAAGACTACACAATTAAATGTAACAATGTCAATAAAAAGTACTTATGATCAATTAACAAAAGTTGATAAAGATGAAGAGATGTTGAATTTAATTAAATTTCAGGCTGCATATACAGCAAATGCTAAGATGATAACTGTAATAGATGAGATGTTACAGACTTTACTTGGCTTAAAAAGATAAAGGATAAATTATGGCAAATGGTGTTTTAGGTTTAGGTTCAGGACAAGCATCGGCGTTAAATAGTGATTTAATAGATAAATTAAAAACAGCTGAAAGAAAATCTACAGTTGAGCCTATCGAAACAAAAATAACGAAGATAGGAACAGAAAGAGAGACTTTTACAACTATAGAAGAAAAAGTTACTGCTCTTTTGGATGCAATTAAACCTTTTGATTTGTTTGTATCAGGTGGAGTTACTGCTTTTGAACAAAAAATTGCAACTACTTCTGGTGATTCAGTTACTTTTGATGCAGCTGACATAAAAGCTTTAAATAAAGGTACTACAAATGTAGATGTAACTCAACTTGCACAAAAAGATGTTTATCAGTCAAACAATGTTAATGCAACAACAAAAGATGCTGTGATTGGAGCTGGTACTTTAACTATTAGTAGTATAACTTCAGGTAGTATAGATTTTGATACTACAAATAAAACTTATCAACAACTTGCAACTGAAATTACAGCAAAATCTGGGATGAATGCAACAGTTGAACAAGTCGGAACAGATTCCTTTAGATTAGTTATAAAAAGTGAAGAATCTGGAGTTGATAATAAATTAACTATTAGTGGAGCAGCTAGTCAAGCTTTGGGTTATACAACAGATGGAACAACTGTTGATACTACTAATCATATATTAGATGCAAAAAATATGATATCAAAAGTTGATGGAGTTGAATACAATGTATCAAGTAATAGTATTACTGTTGATGGATTAAAAATTACAGCTAATAAAATTGGCGCATCAAGTATTAATATTGTGGAAGATAATACTCAAGTAGAAACACAGATGCAAAATTTTGTTACGAAATATAATGAATTAGTAGCAATGGTTGATAGTGAAGTTTTTAATGCAGATTCTGCAATATCAGATAAGTCTTCAATTAAAAATATTATAACTCAGCTGAAAGATAAATTATTTGGTTCATATGGATCATCAAATGATAAATCAGTGTTCAATTATGGAATAGAGTTAGCTAAAGATGGCGGATTATCAATTGATTCAACTAAATTCAATGACGCAGTACAAAATAATATGTCAGGTTTAAAAGATTTATTTTTAGGTGCGGCTGAAAATAAAGGTTTAGGAACTATTTTAAAAGAAACAATAGATAATATGAAATATACAGGCGGGCTTTTATACACTTATGGATCGGAAATGATAAACCGAGAGGCAACTTTAAATGATGAAAAAACAAAAGCAGAAAAAGCATTAGATGCCAAATATGAACAGTTATCCCTACAATTTAGTTCATATGGAGCTATCATAAATCAAATGGAATCATCATTTTCTGGATTAAAAATGTTAATCCAACAATCAACTTCTGGTAATTAATTCTTAAAAAGGAGAATGGATTTATCCCTTCTCCCTTTCTTTTTCATAATTAAGCAAATATATAATATACTGACGTATAAAAACAATTGTAATGAGGTATAAATATGGGAATAGAAGTATATAATCAACAAAACGCGATCTCTGATGATCCTTATGTATTAGTATTAAAACTTTATGAAGGTGTTATAAAATATCTGTCATTTGTAAAGAGTGCTATGGAAGAGGGAAATGTTGAATTAAAATTTACTTATATAAATAAGTCAATTGCTATCTTTGATGAATTAAGAAATGTTTTAGATTTTGATGGTGGAGAAGTTGCATATTATTTAGATGGTTTATACTTATATCAAATTGAAACTCTGTTTAGTGCTGGAATTGATGATAATATCAATGCAGTTAATCAAGTTATGAAAGTTACTCAAGGACTAATTGACGCATGGAAAGAAGAGACTGGTCTTTAAAAGCGCTTAATGAATTAACTTATATTGATTCATTAGAGCCTTCAGAAAAAGCTGATGCTTTAATAAGATGGCATGAAAGTTATTTAACTAATGATACTATTGAGGATTTTGATTTAGAATTGATAGATTTAAAAAAGCTGGAAGAACTTTTTTTTAAAAATATTAATTTTCTTAAAATTCATAGAGAAAAAACAAGACAAGAGCTTGTTCAAATGCAAAAAATGAAGAGATTTTTAAAAAATTAACTCTTTTAACTCAACTTTTTCTCTGAAAACATAAGCTCTTATGTTTTTAGGGATATGATTTATTCTATAAATTTCCTTATATTTTTTATCTATGGGGTCATTACAAAATGGAGCAATCCAAATATAATTTTCTTGAATAGATATATTTATTTTATGAGAAATTGTAATCTCTTTTTGTCTTAATATTTCATCTCTTTGGGCTGAAGTTAAAAGCAAACCTCTTCTTTTTAGTGATAAATCTATAGTTCTAATATTTAAATTATCATCATTCTGATTTAAAAATATTTCTAATTCTTTTATTTTTTTTATTGGATGGTTTTGAATATTTAATGAACTTAAATCATTTTGTAAGTACTCAAAAGATTTTTTAACTCCAGAACTAAACTCTTGTAGAAACTTATTTGAAAAATTATGTCTAAAGTAGTTTCTTTTATATTTCTCATCAAAATTTGATTGGTCAACAAAATATTTATTATTATTGTTTTTTAGATAATTTTCAAGTTCATCTTTTGTTATATTTAGAAGTGGTTTATAAATTTGATAGTTTTCTTTTTGCTCAAACTCATTAAATCCAATTAGTTCAACTAATCCTGCACCTTTTGATAATTGCATCATAAACCACTCTAATTTGTCGTTTAACTGATGTGCTGTGATTAAGTTAGTGTAGGAGTGATTATTGATAATTGTTTCAAAAAAAGCGTATCTTATATCTCTTGCGTTTTTTTCAAAATTTGAAGTATCATCAAGATTTATTTCATGGATAAATATTTCTTTTTTATATTTTTTTGCAAGCTCTTTTGCATAAGAAATTTCATCTTTACTTTGCTCTCTTAAATTATAATTTACAATTGCTATATCAAAAGGAATATTTTGTTCAAGGAGTAAAAAAAACAGTGCAGTTGAATCAACACCTGCTGAAAATGCTAGCAGGTTTTTTTGATTTTTTACTACACTAAAATCTAAGTTCATAACTATTTAATTACAGTTGCTAGTAATTTATCTCCCGCAAGTTCTGTGATTTTTACAGTATAAATTTGTCCAAATTTAATTTGTTCACCCTCAGATAATTCATTATCATTGATATAAATCTCACCATCAATATCAGGAGCCCAAAGAGTTTTTCTAGCACTTAATAAATACTCATGTTCTTCACTTTCTCCATCAACATAAACTTCAAAAGTTTTTCCAATTTCATTTTCTAGTGATTCTTGTGTAGTCAAAGCAATTATTTCACCAATAATATCAGCTCTTTCATCAATAATTTCTTGCTCTATTAAATCTTTTGAAAGTGCAGCTGCTGTTCCTTCTTCTGTTGAATAAGAGAAAACATTTGCTCTATCAAATTTAAACTCTTCAATATATTTACAAAGTGCTTCGTGGTCTTCAACAGTTTCTCCTGGATGTCCAGCAATAAATGTAGTTCTTACAAATGAGTTCGGTTTACTTCTCATATGATTCATAAGTTCATTTAGTTTTTCAACACCTTTTCCTCTTTTCATGATTTTAAGCATTGATGGAGTTATGTGTTGTAATGGCATATCAAAATAGTTTACAAATACTTTTGAATCAGCAATTTTATCAATCAAAGACAAAGTTGTAGTTGATGGATAAAGGTATAAAATTCTTGCTGTTTTAATACCATCAATTTTTTCAATCTCTTCGATTAAAAGTTCAATGCCATTATTAATTCCTAAATCTCTTAAAAATGAAGAAGAATCTTGAGATACAAAAGAGAAATCAATATATCCTTTTGAAACTAATGATTTTACCTCTTTAACAAGTGATTCTAGAGTTCTAGAGTGAAGCTTTCCTTTAAATGAAGGAATTGCACAGAATGAACAAGTTTGATTACATCCTTCGCTTAGTTTTACGTAAGCGTGATATGAAGAACCTGTAATTACTCTTTCATTTTCATCGCTTGCTAAAAATACTTCATTTGAAAAGGCACTTCTTTTTTCGTGTACAAGCAAATCTATTTTGTCATAATCTCCAACACCTGTGAAAACATCAATTTCTGGTAACTCTTTTTGAAGTTCACCTTGGTATCTTTCACTTAAACATCCAGCCATTACTAAAACTGACTCTTTTTTTCTTTCATCATGCAGATTTAAAATTGTATTTAAACTCTCTTCTTTTGCACTATCTATAAATCCACATGTATTTACAATAATTACATCGGCATTTGCTGCATCATTTGTAATTGTATAATCTTTTAATTTACCTAACATAATCTCTGAATCTACAAGATTTTTAGTACAACCAAGGCTTACTAAATGTAGAGTTTTCTTAGGATTTTTTACTGAAAATTTCATATATTTATTCTTTTTATCTTAATTTTTTTGCAATTTTATCATAAACTCTTTTTAAAACAAAATGTTAAAGCCAAATATTATCAAGTAATCTAGTATTCCCAAATCTAGCAACTACAAGAATAATTGTATTTTTAGGTTTAATATTTTCTAACTCATTAAATTCTCTATCAACAATCGCCACATATTCAACATCTAAAGTTTCCATGATTTCATAGATTTTATTTTTTACAGCTTCTACACTTCTTTCTCCTCTTGAAATAAGTGAACCTGCCATATATAAAGATTTTGAAATATGTAAAGCATCTTTTCTTTGAGTAACATCTAAGTAGATATTTCTTGAACTTAAAGCTAATCCATCATCTTCTCTTATTATTTCACAAGGAACAATATTTATAGGTAAAAATAGATTTTTTACCATTTGCATAATTAATGAAAGTTGTTGAGCATCTTTTTTCCCAAAATAAGCATTTGTTGGTTGAGTTAAATTAAATAGTTTTAAAACTACTTGTAAAACTCCATCAAAATGGCCAGGTCTTGTTTTACCTTCTAAAACATAACTTTTATTTGGAGCTTTAATTAACACTTCTTCTTTTGTATACATAGTTGAAATTTCTGGCATAAAAACATAATCAACTTTGCACATTTGACAGATTTTTTTATCTGCTTCATCCTTTCTTGGATATGCATCTAAATCCTCACCTGGTAAAAATTGAGTTGGGTTTACAAATATTGAAACAATAACAATATCATTTTCATTTCTTGCTTGTTTGATAAGTGAAATGTGACCATTATGTAAAGCACCCATTGTTGGAACAAATCCAACTGTTCCAGAAATATTTTTTCTGATTTCTTGTAACTCTTCAATTGTTTTTAAAACTTGCAATTCTTTTCCTTGTTAAAATTATCTAATCTATTTTTCTTCGTAGTTTGGATTTAGTTTTAGTAAAACTAAATCTGCAATCATATTACCAATTAGTGTCAAAAAGGCACCAATTATCAAAATCCCCATAATTACTGGATAATCATGTGATAAAGCACTTTGATAAAACAATAATCCCATTCCATCTATTGAAAAAATTGTTTCAAGAATTACTGAACCACCAATAATTCCAGGAAGTGAAAGACCAAGAAGTGTAATAACTGGTGGATATAAATTTGGCAAAATATAATATCTTAAAATCTGTTTTTGGCTTAAACCTCTGGCCTTTGCAAAAAAGATGTAATCAGATTTCAAAATCTCTATAGTTAAACTTCTAATATATAAAATCAGACTTCCAATTCCACCAAAAACCATAATAAATATTGGTAAAACTAAATGCCAAGCATAATCTAAATAGTAAGAAAAACTTCCATCATCAGAAACTCCATGAAGTCCAGCAATTGGTAAAATTTCAAAATTAATTGCAAATACTAAAACCAATAAAAGTGCCAAATAAAATGAAGGCATTGCAAAACTAAGAAGTGATAATTGCCCTGTAAATTTATCAAATAATGAGTTTTTATTTAAAGCAGATTTTATTCCAAAATAAAGAGAAATGATGAATATTAAAACCATTGAAATAATATTGATTGTAAGAGTAATAGGAATTCTACTTAATATCTCATCTTTAACCATTTCCCCACTTGCAAATGAAATCCCAAAATCAAGTTGAATAATAGAAAAAAGCCAAGAGAAAAATTGAACATATAAAGGTTTGTCTAAACCATAAATTGCTTTTAATTGCTCGATTGATTCAGGTGTGATATTTGGATTTAATTCGCCACTTGCAAAAAAAGAGTTTGGTGCAGCGTTTATTGCGATAAAAGATATAAGGCTAATAATAAAAAGCATCGTGATAAGGTATAATAATTTTTTAAAAAATAGTTTCATGTTGGGATTATACAAAAGATAGGTTTAAATGATAGGTATAGATATAACATCAATTGATAGAATAAAAAGAATGTATGAAAAGTTTGGAATAAAGGCTTATGAAAAGTTTTTAAATTCAAAAGAGATTGAGCTTGTGAAAAAGCCAGAAACTGCCGCTGGATTTTGGGCAGCAAAGGAAGCAGCTTCAAAAGCACTTGGTACTGGAATTGGTGCATCTTGTAGTTTTCATGATATCAAAATATCAAAAAGTGAGCTTGGAGCTCCTTTACTAAAATATAGAAAAAAAGTAAGAAAAGCTTTTGGTATAAAAAATTCTCATTTATCAATAACGCACGATTCAGGTTTTGCGATTGCTGTTGTTGTAAATGTTTTGAAGTGAATATAATTAGTGTTTTTTAGCTAAAAACCTCTCTAATATAATTTTAGCAGCGATTGAATCTACTCTTCCATCTCTTTTGTATTTAATTTCACCTTTGATTAAATCCTCAGCTTCAATAGAACTCATATTTTCTTCTTGAAATTCGTAAGGAATAGAGAGTTCAAGTAAAGCTACAAAATGTTTTATTCTTTTTTGCATATCTTCACTCGCACTTGGAAATCCAACAATTAGTTTTTCGATTTCCCACTCTTTTAAAAAAATATTCACATCTCGTGCAGCTTGGTCTCTATTTTTTCTTAAAATTGCACTTTGTGGAGTTACTATGTCTGAAGTTAGACAAATTGCAACTCCTATTCTTTTTAAACCAACATCAATTGAGGCTAATTTCAAGAAATTATCTCATTAGCAACATCAAATCTATTTGCTGTCATAAGGTGGATTTTTGGATGAAGTTTATTTAAATCTCTGAATAAATCTTGACTTAATTGCATTCCAACTTTGTACTCTTCCTCTTCTGAAATATTGTGAGCAGCTTCAAGGGCATCAATCCAAAATTGAGGAACATGAATTCCTGGAACTTGAGCTGATAAGAATAGAGCAGTTCGAAGTTTCGTTACAGGGAAAAGTCCAAAAATTAATTGAGCTTTTTGTTTATCTCCTTCAACTCCTTCTTTAGCTATGTTGAATGATTCCAAAAGTTTTTTTGCATTTTCTATATCAAATACTGGTTGAGAGATTATTCCCATTGCTCCATTTTGAATTTTATTATGCATTTTTTTCTCTAAACTAGAGAAATTTTTTGCATAAGAGTTTGTAACTGCAAATGGAAAAATTTGTTTAGGTTCGATTTTAAAAGGATGACCTGACATATCCATCCCATAGTTAAATGATTTTATGATTTTTAAAAGCATCAAAGAGTTTGCTTCAAAAACCCCTTTTGCATGGGGTTGATCACTCATTTTTGCAGGATCTCCAGTAAGAGCCAAAATCGCTCTTACATCAAAATCATTTGCGCCCATTAAATCAGATTGAAGAGCAATTTTATTTCTATCTCTCATTGTCATAGTGGCAATTACAGGTTTTTTAAACTCCATTTGAAGTTTTAGTGATGCAAAAAGTGCATTATATTTTAGTTTTGCAAGTGGATTATCTGTACATGAAAAACCATCAACTCTATCTTGTAATTTAAATTTTTTAATTCTTTCAATAATATTATGCATAGATGGTTCATGTTGAGGTGTTGTTTCAAGTGTTAAGTATTTATCTTCTTGAAGTTTTTGTATTAGTGTTTCAAACATTGGATAAACAATCCTTTAGTATATTTAGTTTTATTTGGCTAAAATTATACCCTTTAAAGAATAAAACTAGGGAAAATTAATGAAATTAGCTGTTTTCGATTTTGATTCAACACTTATGGATGGGGAGACTATCGACTTTTTAGCAGAAGAGTTAGGTATAGGTGAACAAGTTACAAAAATTACAGAAGAAGCAATGAGTGGAAGATTAGATTTTTTTGAATCTTTAACTACAAGAGTTGCACTTTTAAAAGGTATGGATTACCAAAGAGTTGTGGATATTTGTGCAAACCTTCCTTTAATGCCAGGTGCAATGGAACTAGTTCCAGCACTTCAAAAAATGGGTTACAAAGTAGTTTGTTTTTCTGGTGGTTTTAGAATTGGTACAACTCCTGCAAGGGAAAAACTAGGATTAGATGCTGATTTTTCAAATGTTTTACATGAAAAAGATGGAAAACTAACAGGTCTTATTGGTGGAGATATGATGTTTGGATACTCTAAAGGTGATATGCTTCAAAGAATTCAAGGTTTAATGGGAATTTCAAGAGCTGAAACTTTAGTTTGTGGTGATGGTGCAAATGATTTATCTATGTTTGCTCACGCTGATACAAGAGTTGCTTTTTGCGCAAGAGAAGTTCTTAAAAAAGAAGCAAATGTAGTTATTGATACAAAAGATTTAACTAAAATTTTAGATTATATTAAATAGGCTTTATTCTTAAAGCCCTTTAGAGTTTGCTTCTTTAGATGAAATTTATTTTCATCGCTTTTCATAGCGTAGTCTTGTGACAAACGAAGTGAAGGCAAAAAGAAGTTAAAAGTGAATAGGTCCCTTTAAAATGGGACATTTTTAAAGGAATAACAATGAGTTTAAAAGAAGATATCAATTTCTCTTTATGGTGTGATTTTATTGAAAGAGATTTTTTAGAAACAAGATTTAAAGAGATAATCAAAAAAAAATATATTCAGGGTGCAACTTCAAATCCTGCGATTTTTGAATCATCAATTACAAATTCACTAGCATACAAACAACAACTTGATATGTTACAAGCGAATAATGCTAAAACTATTTATGAAGAGTTAGCATTAACAGATATTAAAAGAGCAGCAGCTTTACTTTCTGATTTACATAAAAATGATGCTGATGATGGATTCATTTCTATTGAAGTTGATCCACTTTTATGTGATAACGCTGCTGGAACAATTGAAGAAGGAATAAGACTTTACTCTTCAATAAGTGCTGACAATGTAATGATAAAAGTTCCCGCAACTGAAGCTGGATATATTGCTATGAGAGAGTTGACTTCAAAAGGAATAAATGTAAATGCAACTTTGATTTTTTCACCTGAACAAGCTATAAAATGTACTCAAGCTTTAGATGAGGGAATTAGAGATTCAAATAAAGATATAAAAGCAGTTGTTTCTGTTTTTGTTTCAAGACTTGATAGGTTAGCTGATAATGATTTCAAATTAAAAGGTTTAGAAACTTCAAAATTAGGAATTGTAAATGCAACTAAATGTTACCATGAAATTAATAAATTTGGAAACCCAAATATTAGAACACTATTTGCAAGTACAGGTGTTAAAGGTGATGAATTAAGTCCTAGTTATTATGTTGATAATTTAATTTATCCAAATTCTGTAAACACAGCACCCCTTGCTACAATTGAAGATTGGGTTAAAGATGGTTCAAAAGTTGAAACATCAATCATGAGTGAAGCCGATTGTAATAAATATTTTGCAACATTAAAACAAAAGGGAATAAATATGGAAAATATTTATTCAAAACTTTTAAATGATGGACTTGAATCTTTTAAAGTTTCATTCAAAGATTTACTTTCAAAATTAATTCACTAAATCCAAAAACTATAATGTAGCAAAAAACACATGCTACATTATAGTTTTATCTCTTTTTTACTATTACAAATCGATTACTTTTCAAGATTAACTCCTTAAGAAACTTTTAGCTAGAATTTGTGTAATTAAATAAAATATACAAAAGGCAATTAAAAATGAACAATTGGAATCCTAGTAGCTGGAGAGATTTCCCTATAAAGCAACAACCTACTTATAATGATTTAGAAAAACTAAAAAAAGTAGAGAGTGAACTAGCTTCTTATCCCCCTTTAATTTTTGCAGGTGAGGCCTTAAATTTAAAAAAACAATTAGCAGATGTAGTAAATGGAAAAGCATTTTTACTTCAAGGTGGAGATTGTGCTGAATCTTTCTCCTCTTTTAATGCTACAAATATAAAAGATTTATTCAAAGTAATGATGCAAATGGCAGTAGTTTTAACTTTCTCAGGTGGATGTCCAATTGTAAAAGTTGGACGAGTTGCAGGACAATTTGCAAAACCTAGAAGTTCAGATTTTGAAGAGATTGATGGAATATCACTACCTTCATATAGAGGAGATATTGTAAATGATATTGAATTTAGCGAAAAAGCTAGAAATCCAAGAGCTAAAAAATTACTAAAAGCATACAATCAAAGTGCTGCAACTATGAATCTTCTTAGAGCATTTTCAAGAGGTGGAATGGCTGATTTAAATCAAGTTCATTTATGGAATTTAGACTTTGTTAAAGATAACTATTTAGGTGCAAAATATGAAGAACTTGCAAATAAAATATCTGAAAGTTTAAAATTTATGAATGCATGTGGAATTACAAGCGAAAACACTCCACAATTAAATCAAACAACGCTATTTACTTCTCATGAAGCACTGTTATTAAATTATGAACAAGCACTTACAAGAAAAGATTCAATCACTGGTGATTGGTTTAACTGTGCTGCTCATATGTTATGGATTGGTGATAGAACAAGAGATCTAAGAGATGCACATATTGAATATTTTAGAGGTATTAATAATCCAATTGGTTGTAAAGTAGGACCAACTATGAAAGAGGATGAATTAATCCAATTGATTGATACTCTAAATCCAAATAATGAAGCTGGAAGATTAAATCTAATCGTTAGAATGGGTGCAAATAAAGTTGGAGATTTCTTTCCAAAACTTTTACAAAGAGTAAAATCAGAGGGTAAAAATGTATTATGGTCAAGTGACCCAATGCATGGAAATACAATCAAAGCTGATAATGGTTATAAAACAAGAGATTTTGAAGCAATTTTGAGTGAAGTGAAACAATTTTTCCAAATTCATCATGCAGAGGGAACTTATGCTGGTGGTATTCATTTAGAAATGACAGGTCAAAATGTAACTGAGTGTACAGGAAGTGCATCATCAGGTGTAACTCAAGAGAGTTTATCTAGTCGTTACCACACTCAATGTGACCCAAGAATGAATGCAGATCAAGCATTAGAGTTATCATTTATGATAGCTGATACTTTAAAAGAAGCTAGAAAAGATTTGATTTAATAGATTTTATATTTTAAAAGGGAAGAGAGTTTTTACTCTCTTCCCTTTTTTATAAATCAAGTTATAAAATAATTAAGGACTATAATGGGAAATAAAACTTCAAACTTTATCTTTTTAATGTTAATTCTTTTAGGAGTTAATCTAAATATACAAGCAAAAGATATTAGTTCAATAACAAATTCAAATTGGGAAACACTACACCTATATCATGGTGAAAATCAACGAGGTGGGCCATATGCATTTAATGACACGTATGTAGAGTTAGAGTTTGGTGGAAGATATGAGTGGCTTGATTTATACGGTTATGTAGATTTTATTGATGCACTAAACAGTTCAAGTAGTGATAAACATGGGCAAAATAACTTCTTTGTAGACATTGAACCTAGAATTTCAATAGACTATTTATTAAATAAAGATTTATCTTATGGAGCATTAAAAGAGCTGTTTTTTGCATTTGATATATATTATGCAGATGAACCAAATGGAAATGGATTAAAAGTAATTTGGATGGGATTGGGAAGTGATATTGATATTCCATGGTTAGGTAAAAGTGGAGTAAATCTTTATACTAGATATATTGAAGAAAATTATGGTGCAAGTAATGAAAATAGTTTTGATGGATATGTTGCTCATATAAATTGGTTTAAACCAATTTACAATTTTACAGAAAATAGATTTGTCTCTTTTCAAGGTTATATAGATTATGAGTTTGGAAGTGATTTAGATAATAATAGTTTTGAAAGAAGTTACAGAACAAGTGACTCTTTACAATCATATTTAGGTTTATGGTTACATGAGAAAAAATGGGCAGTTGGATATGGTTTAAAAGCTTATAAAGATATGACACAATGGAAAAATGGTGAAGTATTAAATGGTAAAAAAACAGATACAACAGGATTTGCACACTATTTTAATGTTGCATACAAATTTTAAGAAGTAGAGTTGAAAACTCTACTCTATAAAAAAGTATTCTTATAAACCTCTTCATCCCAAGCTACAAGAACTTTATCATCAAACTCAATAACTGGTCTTTTAAAAAGCATTGGGTATTTACATAACCACTCATATTTTCCATTTGAATCAAGGTTTAACTCTTTTAGATTTAGAGTTTTGTATTTTGTACCTTTTGAGTTAAATAAAATATTTATATCAGATTTATCTACCCAAGATTTGATTTTATCACTTGCTGGAGTCTCTTTTTTAAAATCAAAGAATTCAACTTCTATATTGTTGTCTTTGAAGAATTTTAGAGCATTTCTTACACTTCCACAAGTTTTTATACCGTAAACTGTAATCATTTTTTACTCAATAATTTTTGGAACTATAAAATAACCATCTTCAGATTTTGGAGCATGTTTTAAAATATGGTTTGAAAGTTCTAGATTTTGTTCTGAAACATCTTCTCTTAAAGGTGTTCCACCCTCGATTGTACTAAATGTTGCTTCAATTCCTGAAACATCAATTTCATTTAAATTTTCAACAAAGTTTATAATATCAGCTAATTCAGTTTTTAGTGTTTCTTTTCTTGAATCATCAATTTCTAAACTTGAAAGTTTTGCTAATTTTGCTATTAAATTATCATCAACAGTCATAAATTTCCTTAATATTTAATATTTTTTATTTTAACTAAAAAGAGTTTATTTGCTTCTTTTAGCGTAAAACTCTTTTTTAAATTCAACCCAATTATCACCTAAAATAGCAGCTCTTGCTTCTTTCATTAAAGATAAATAGTAGTGAATATTGTGAATAGAACCAAGTCTAAAATATGTAATCTCTTTTGCTCTAAATAGGTGATTTAAATATGCTTTTGAGAAATTTCTACAAGTATAACATTCACATGTTTCATCAATTGCAGTCTCATCATCTTTATACTCAGCTTTTTTGATATTTAATCTTCCAAAAGTAGTAAATAGTGTTCCATTTCTTGCATTTCTTGTGGGCATAACGCAGTCAAACATATCAACACCACGTTCAATATTTTCTATTAAATCTTCAGGAGTTCCAACACCCATTAAATATCTTGGTTTATTTTCTGGCATAAATTGTGTAGTCCACTCAACAGTTTCATACATATCAGCATTTGGCTCACCAACACTTAATCCACCAATTGCAAAACCATCATAGTCAGTTAATGCACAAAGTTGCTCAGCACTTTGTTTTCTAAACTCTTTGTCTGTTCCACCTTGAATAATTGCAAAGATATTTTGGTGTGTTCCAATTCCTCTTGCTTTTTGTTCCATGTGATACTCAATTGCTTCTTTTGCCCATTTTGTAGTTCTTTCAATTGATTTTGAAATTCTTTCTTTTGTATTTGGTAAGGCAACTAAATCATCTAAAATCATCATAATATCAGAGTTTAAATCATATTGAGTATCTAGTACACTTTGAGGTGTAAAGTAGTGCTTGCTTCCATCAATATGTGATTTAAACATAATTCCATTCTCATCTGGTTTTGAGTTAGAACTTAAAGAAAATGCTTGAAATCCACCAGAGTCAGTTAAAAATGAGTTTGGAAATTTTGAAAAACCATGAAGTCCACCAAATTTTTTTATAAGTTTACTTCCAGGTCTTAAATATAAGTGATAAGTATTTCCAAGTATAATTTTTGCCCCAAGTTCTAACATGTCATTTGCATCAAGAGCTTTTACAGTTCCTTGAGTTCCAACGGGCATAAAAACAGGAGTTTCTATTGTGCTGTGAGCTGTTTTAATTGTACATGCTCTAGCTTTATTTGAAGTAGCGTCAATTTTAAATTCCATAAATTATATAAACCTTTTTTTTTGATAATGCCATTGTATCTAAAGTAAGATTATAGCTCTTACCTGATAGGCTTTAAAAATCTACAATTAATTTTTTTAAGATATAATTGCGCCCATGAAAAAAATATTAATTATCCTTGATGGTATTGTTGCAAAAAAATTAATGCAAAGAATTATTGAAGCAAATACAGGTGACAATAGTTATGATGTAATTTATATGAGTGACTTAATTTTGCCTGTTCAAAAACCTTCAAATTTCACATTTTATAAGTTCGATCCAACTTCAAAATCAAAACTTTCTATGGTTTTAGATAAAAATATTCATACTGAAGTTTTAATAGCTCTAAATTCAAAAGATGAAATGCTAAATGTTATAAAAAATATTAGAGAGCATACAAAAAATATTCAGATGAATGTTTTAGATTATTGGGGAATGAAAATAAATGACCCGTTAGTAAATATCTATAGAGGGATAGAAGTTTTAGCAAATGGAATGGTTGAAAAACTCCCAAATGTTCCAGTTCTAGCCCAAAATATTGGATTAAAACAGGGTGAAATTATGGAGATTAGAATCCCATTTGGAAGTTCTTATGCTTATAGATATATAGGTTCAATTGAGCAAAAAGAGTGGAAAATCTTTGGACTTTATAGAAATCAAAAAATGATTACAATAAAACCATCTTTAGTTTTAAAACCAAATGATGTGATTTTAGTTATTGGGAAACCTGATGTTTTAATGCAAGTTTACAATGTAATTGGAAAAACTCAAGGTCAATTTCCAATGCCTTTTGGAACAAATATATATCTATATTTAGATCTATACTTACAAAACGATGCAAGTGTAAAAAAAGTAATTGATGAGGCAAAATATCTAAATCAAAAACTAAAAAACAATCTGTTAATTGTAAGAGTTACCAGACCAACAACTGTACAAATTATGGAGTTTATAAAAGAAGAGTTAAAACATTTTCCATCAATTGTTTTATTAATTGATTATGCAAATAAAGGTTTTAATAAAATCATAAAAGAGGATTTTAGAAAAAACAATATTGGTATGATTATGTTAACTCCTGAAATGTTTAAAAATAAAGAAGATGTTAGAAGTGTTTTAGATTTAAAAATTCCAGTTTTTAAATTTGGAAAAGAGAATCTAAAAGCTGTAAAAAGAACTGTAATTATTTTAAATGATACAAATTCTTATGAGCAAATATCACCAATTGTATTTGATATTTCAAGTCAATTAAAAATAAAAACAAAAATATTTGATTTAGATCCAACAGGTGAAAAAGAGGGTAAAACTAATCTTTTAGATCACTTTGAAAATCTTGCAAAAATCTTTAATGAAAAACTTGAAGTGGTTTCTAGTGGTCAAAATCCAATTAGAGAACTAAAAAAACAAAAAGATATGCTTCAGCTTTTACCTTTAAAAGAAAATATGTTCAAAAAAAGATTTTCTTTTAAATTTTTATATACAAACAGCGATTTTATAGCATTTGATTTAAATAAATTTAATCAATTATTGATTCCAATAGTTGAAGAATAAAAGGAATAAATTTTATGAATTTTGAAAAATATCCATTTGAAAAATTAAATGAGTTATTAGAGGGAATTATCCCAAATGAAAAATATGAATTATCAGCTTTAACAATTGGTGAGCCAAAATTTGAAACACCAGCTTTTATTCAAGATAAATTAAAAGAGACAAGTGCAAGTTTACGAAAATATCCATCAACAATTGGTGAACCATTTTTAAGAGAATCAATGATAAATTTTGTAAAAACAAGATTTAATGTAAACTTAGAAATGAATCAAATTGTGCCATCATTTGGAACAAGAGAAGTTTTATTTAATTTTCCACAATTTGCTCTATTTGATAAAAAAAATCCAGTTATGGCATTTACAAATCCTTTTTATCAAATCTATGAAGGTGCTGCAATTGCTTCAAGAGCTGAGGTTATTCATATTGATTTAACTAAAGAGAATGGTTTTAAAGCTACACTTAGTGATGAAGATTTAAAAAGATGTGATTTAGTAATTTTAAATTTCCCAAATAATCCAACATCAGCTTCAATGAGTAAAGCAGATTTAGGTGAATGGGTTAAAAAAGCATTAGAGTTTGATTTTATTTTAGTAAATGATGAGTGTTATTCTGAAATCTATTTTGATGAAGATACAAAACCAGCTTCACTTTTAGAAGCTTCAATTTTTGTGGGAAATAAAGATTTTAAAAATGTTTTAGTAATGAATTCTATTTCAAAAAGAAGCTCAGCTCCAGGACTACGAAGTGGATTTATTGCAGGTGATGCAAATATTTTAAAAGAGTATTTACAATACAGAACTTATGTAGGTTGCGCAAGTCCCGTTCCTCTTCAAGAAGCAGCTGCAGTTGCATGGAATGATCAAGAACATGTAGCAGGTTTTAGAAAAATTTATAAAAAGAATTTTGAAATTGCAAATGAGATTTTAGGAACACCAATTCCAGAAGCTACTTTTTATATTTGGTTAGAAGTAAAAGATGAATTAGAATTTACAAAAAACTTATATAAAGAAAAAAATGTAAAAGTATTACCTGGAAGTTTTTTAGGTAGAAATGGTTTAGGTAAAGGTTATATTAGAATTGCACTTGTTGAAAATGAAGAGAAAACAAGAGAAGCACTTACTAGATTAAAGGATTTTATAAATGAATAAAGAAGCACTATTTCAAGCAAGAACAAACCCAGATTTTTTAAAATATTTAGAAGAAGCTAGAGTTAATTCTATGAAAGCTGAAGATATTGGTTTAATGTATGAGACATTAGATTCTATGTTAGTTTTAGATTTAGATGAAGAGAATATAAATAAATTATATGAACAAATTTTAAAAACATCATTTGCAAATGTTGAAAAAATATTAAACAAACATGAAAAGCTAAATCTTGAAGGTGACAATTTACTTTATGTAAGAGCTTTATATGAACATGCAATTGAGAAATGGTCTTATGATAATTTTGATGGAGCAAAAGAATTAGTTTTTGTTTTAGCAAATATAATTGAAGATGAAGCTTTAGAAAAAGCATTAAATATCTTGATTATATTTTTAGCTTCAAAAATCCAATTGGATGATTTTTATGATACAAGAGTCGATTTAGAGGCTGATGTTGAAGATGAAAAATATGGATATTTTATTATGAATTTTAGATTTAATAATCAAGATTTTTTAAATGAAAACAAAGATATTTTAGAACAAGAGTACAAAAACTTAAAACATTTATTAGGAAATTAATTGAAAGTACATTTTATAGGAATTGGTGGAATTGGCCTTTCTGCCTTAGCTAGATTTTTAAATTTTGATGGACACGAAGTTAGTGGTTCTGATATGAAAAGTTCATTAATTACAAAGGCTTTAGAAGATGAGGGAATAAAAGTTTCTTGTCCTCAAAGTGCTTCAAACATGAATGATGATTTTGATTTAGTTATTTATTCAGCAGCAGTTACAGATGAAAATCCTGAGTTAATAGAAGCAAGACTTAAACAAATTAGAACTCTTTCAAGAAAAGAAGCCTTACCAATTATTCTTGGAGATAAGAAAAACTATTGTGTTGCAGGTGCTCATGGGAAATCTACAACAACTGCAATGTTAGCTTCAATCTTACAAAGTTCTGCATTAATAGGGGCAATTTCAAAGGATTTCGGTTCAAATTTTAGATACGTAAGTGATTTAATTGCCTTTGAAGCAGATGAATCAGATGCCTCTTTTTTACTTTCAAATCCATATTGTGCAATTGTTACAAATGCTGAACCTGAGCACATGGAATATTATCACTATGATTATGATAAGTTTTATGAGTCTTATGAAAGATTTATTTCACTTGCTAAAAAAAGAGTTTTAAATGGTGAAGATAAAGATATTAAAAAATTAAAAGTAGAAGATGCAACTTATCTTTATCCCTCAAAAGATATTAAAAATCTTTGTTACACACTAAAAGATAATCAACCTTGTACAAAATTTGATTTAAAAGATTTAGGTACATTTGAAGTTTGGGGATTTGGTTTTCACATGGCAACAAATGCTTCTTTAGCAATACTTGCAGCACTTAATGAACTAGATGTTGAAACTATTAGAAAAAATCTTTTAGACTATAAAGGTATCAAAAAAAGATTTGATATTGTTCAAGCAAATAGTAAATTTGTAGTAATTGATGATTATGCTCACCATCCAACAGAGATTGAAGCTACAATGAAATCAATTGAGTTATACGACAATCTTACAAATATAAATAAAAGAATAGTTCTTTGGCAACCTCACAAATATTCAAGAACAAGTGATAATCTTGAAGGTTTCAAAAAATGTTTTAGAAGATGTGATGAGCTTATTATTTTACCACTTTGGACAATTCCTGGTGAGAAAAAAATTGATATAGATTTTGAAAAAGAGTTTGCTTCATATAATCCAATATTTGCAGATAAAATCACTACCACTGAAGGTAGAATTGATTTAATCAAAGATGGGAAAATCATCAAAAGTTATGATGAGGGAATATTCTTAGGCGTTGGTGCTGGAGATATTACTTATCAATTAAGATTCTAAAATTTTACAAATATCCCATTTTCAACTTTAACTTTTTCAAGTAGAAGATGGGTTTTCCTCTCTATAAAAATCTCATTTTCATCAAGTTTAAATTTTAATACACCATAATTTCTTAATTGGGTATTTTTAACTTTCCCAAATTCATCCTCTTTTAACTGCATCGTATACATTTTTTTATTTGTAACTTTAAAATATAAATCCAATGGCATTACATAAATAATATCATTCTCTTTTAATTCATATGGAGTTGGTGAATCCACATATGCTAAAACTTCATTTCCATTAAAAACTAAACTTTGATAACCCATAATATAATCCTAACTTTTAAACTATTATAATTCTTTCAATAAATGCATCTTTTATACCATTGTAATTATTTAAAAATATATAAAGCTTTCTTTACTAAAATAAATACATTAATTTCAAGGATAATTATTATGAAAGTTTTAGTTGGAAAATTTCTAGAAAAAGAGTCAGCATCTGGAATTATATTAATATTTGTTACTATAATTGCATTGATTTTTAGTAATACATTTCTTTCTGAATTTTATAATACTTTTTTACATACTAAAATTGAATTTCGAGTAGGAACAACTATTGAAATTTCTAAGCCTTTAATTTTATGGGTAAATGATGGTCTTATGGCTATTTTCTTTTTAATGATTGGCTTAGAGATAAAAAGAGAGCTTATTTTAGGACATTTGTCAAAAATCTCAAATGTAACACTTCCCTTAATTGGTGCAATTGGTGGAATGCTAATTCCTGCTTTAATCTTTTTTTTATTTAACAAACATGATGAGTTTGCCCTCAGAGGTTGGGCAATTCCCACTGCAACTGATATAGCCTTTGCTTTAGGAATTTTAGTGTTACTTGGGAAAAGAGTACCAACTTCTTTAAAAATATTTTTAATGGCACTTGCAATATTTGACGATTTAGGGGCTATTTTAATTATTGCATTTTTTTATACGGCTGAATTATCTTCTATTTCATTGGTTTTTGGAACTATTTGCATTTTAATTTTAATTTTATTAAATAGATTTAAAGTTCATTATTTAAGTCTTTATGCCATTGTTGGTTTTATTCTTTGGATTTGTATTTTAAAAACAGGTGTTCATGCTACATTAACAGGAATTATTCTAGCTTTTACAATTCCTATAAGTATAATAAATGAAAAAAGAAAACATATCTCTCCTATTAGAACTTTAGAGCACTTTATTCATAATTGGGTTACATATTTTATTTTGCCAATTTTTGCTTTTGTAAATGCAGGGATTGACCTTCGATTAATTTCATTGGAGCAGATGAATAACTCCGTATCATGGGGAATATTCTTAAGTGTATTTATAGGAAAACAATTAGGTGTTTTCACCTTTATTTATATTGCAGTAAAACTAAATCTTACAAAACTTCCAACGGATGTATCATGGGCTCAATTATATGGAGTTGCAGTTTTAACAGGTGTCGGATTTACTATGAGTTTATTTATTGATTCTTTAGCTTATGTTGACTCCTCAACATTCTTTTATACAGACAAATTAGCTATTTTATTAGGTTCTTTATTCTCAGGTTTAGTTGGCTATTTAATTTTATTAAATCTAAAAGTTAAGAAAAGTATTCAACCTGAGGATATAAGCTGAGAAAGGTATTAGACTACAATTAATTTACCATTTTCTATTTTTATTTTTCCTTCTAATTCATATTCAAATATTTTATTTGAGAATTTTCTTAGAGCTTCTTCATAGGTGGGGTAATTTTTACAAAAGTTTAATACTTCATCATCCAAGAAAGTAGTTTTTATGCCAGAAACTTTTTCTAAAAATTCATCAATATCATAAATAGCTTCAATTAAGCCTTTTTTTAAGAGTTCTTGCGTTCCTAAACTCTCATTGATTCTATGGGGAAGTGTATAAACTTTTTTGCCCATTCTTAAAGCATAATTAACTGAAGTTAATGAACCTGAATTCAAATCAGCTTCAGTTACTATTAGAAATTCACTTAAAGCAACTACAATCTCATTTCTATGTACAAAAGTGTAGTTTCTTGCCTTTTCTTTCTCTTTATAGGCTGAAAGTACTAAGCCATTTTTTTCAATATCGATAATTAGATTTTTATTAATACTTGGATAGCGAATATCTAAGCCATTTGCTACAACTGCAATTGTATTATTTGATTTTGCTCCTTGATGAGCAAGTGCATCAACACCCATAGCTGCGCCACTTACTATACAAATTCCTGCATTTGAGAATTTAGAAGCTAATTTATATGTAAACTCTTTAGTATAAGAATTCGGCCTTCTCGTCCCAATTATTGAGATTTTTTTTCTTTTTAAAAGTTCAAGATTTCCAATATAAAAAAGTTCATGGGGGTATTTTTTCATTGATGATAATTCATCAATGGGAAAGTTTATTTTTGAAATCATAAAGGCTCTTTAATAATTAATTAAATTATTATAGCCTATTTATTGCAGATATGGTAATTGATTTATAAAGATTGGTTCAACATCTTTAAACAAACTTTTTGAATCTCTTAAAACTCGAAGAGTAACCTCATGAGGATGACCAATTGCTAATGAATAACCTCTTTTTTTAGCTAGTTCAATAGCTTCTTTTAATTGTTTCTGAACATATTGATAGCTTTGTTCATTATCTAGAAATGTATTTCTAACAATATAAGGCATATCATATTTTTTTGCATATTTTTTTACAACAGATTTAGCACTTGTTCTACTATCAACAAAGATAAAATTGTATTTTTTTAATGCTCTAAATAATTTATCAACAGCTTCATCATTTTCAGTAAATACTGAACCAGTGTGATTATTTGTATAAACAGCATTTGGATACCATAATCTTAACTGTTTAACTCTTTTTTCAATTGTTTCATAAGAATCAGTAGTTTTTAGAGTATTAACTTCTTCACCTTTAAATGAATTGGATGCTTGCATAGGAAAATGTATCATATGAAAAGATAAGTTTTGTGCAATTTTTGCTGAATTTGGATGAGCATTTGTTGGAGGTAAAAATGCCATATTTATTTTATAACCCATACTTAATATTTTGTCTTTTTGGGCTTGAGTGGTAACATCATCAACTAAGATTGCAATTTTTGGTTTACTTTTTTTGTCATAAATGAAAGTGTCTTTAGTTGTAATTATACTTTTCTCATCTAATTTCTCTTTTGTTTTAATTATAACTTTTTCATCTTTTTTCGTAGAATTTATTTCTTTTAGTTTATTCTCTTTTATCTCTTCAACTTTTTTTTGAATAAGTTCATTTTCTTTATTTATAGATTCTTCTGTTTCTGGCTTATCTATGATTACTTTTTCAAGCTCTTTTGAATATTCTTCAAATTTATGTTCATCAGGTACATTAAATTTCTCTTCAAAAAAATCTTCAGGTGCTTGTTCTTTAAAATCTTTTATCTCTTTTATTTTTGGAAGAATTATTTCTTTTTTTATCTCTTGGGTTTTAGCTTCGATTTGAGCAGGGATATTCTTAATTGTATCTTTATTTTTTAATGTATAATAACTAGCAATAGTTGCTAAAAATGCAATTAAAAATATTATTAAAAAAATATTAATAAGTTTTTTATTTGGTTGAGGAGTAATTTTTTTTCGTGATTTTTTTCGCGGTTTTTTCTGGTTCATATATCTCTTGAGTTTTTATTTAAGGAAGAAAAATCTTCCTTAAAATAAATTAGTTTTTGTCTTTGTTAACGATTTTGTTAGATGAAATCCAAGGCATCATTTCTCTTAATTGATTTCCTGTTTGCTCAATTAATGAAGCTCTAGCATTTGCTCTTTCTGCGTTCATTCTTGGGTATCCAGCTTGACCTTCTAAGATGAAGTCTTTTGCAAATCTACCATCTTGAATCTCTTTTAAAATTTCTTTCATAGCTAGCTTAGATTCAGCATTGATAACTCTTTTACCAGATACATAATCTCCATACTCAGCAGTATTAGAAATTGAATATCTCATATCAGCGATTCCACCTTCGAACATTAAGTCAACGATTAATTTTAATTCGTGTAAACATTCAAAGTAAGCCATTTCAGGAGCATATCCAGCTTCTGTTAATGTTTCAAATCCAGCTTGAACTAAAGATACAGCTCCACCACATAATACAGCTTGCTCTCCGAAAAGGTCAGTTTCTGTTTCATCTTTGAAAGTTGTTTCAATAATTGCAGTTCTTCCACCACCAATTGCACTTGCATAAGATAATGCTAATTCTTTAGTAGTACCAGATGCATCTTGGTGAATTGCAATTAAATCTGGAATTCCTCCACCTTTAACAAACTCTGATCTTACAGTGTGCCCTGGAGCTTTTGGTGCAACCATCATTACATTGATGTCTTTTTTAGGAGTGATTCTTCCATAGTGAATGTTAAATCCATGTCCAAATGCAATTGTTGCACCAGCTTTTAAGTTTGGAGCAATTTCGTTTGCATAAATATCACCTTGATTTTCATCAGGTAATAAAATCATAATAACATCACATTCAGCTGTAGCCTGTGCAACTGTTAAAACTTTGAAACCTTTTGCTTCAGCTTTTGCCCAAGATGAACCATCTTGTCTTAAACCAACGATTACTTCAACACCTGAATCTCTTAAGTTTTCAGCGTGTGCGTGACCTTGAGAACCAAAACCAATCATTGCAACTTTTTTTGATTTAATTAAATCGATATTACAATCTTTATCATAGAATACATTTAAACCCATAAGTAAACCCTCTAAATATTAAATTTTTGAGATTATACAAAAAAGTATCTAAATCTTAGATAACTTGGAAAATTAAAGGGAAGAATACTTTTAGTTTTGCTACTATTAGATGATTATTAAAAGGATTAAAATTGCTAAAAGAACTATTTATAAAAATTCAAACAAACTGTAAAAACTACTCAAAAGAGGAATTAATTGAGATAGAAAAGTTTTTAAAAGATGAAATAATAGTTACTAATGAAGATAATACTTTTGAATTAAACTCTAAATACAAAGTTGCCCTTGTTAAAGTTGGAAAAAATCTTGTAGTTCTTGAAGATTTAACAAGTGAACATAAAAATATAAAAATAGAGTTTGATGATTTAAATGGGGCTTATGATGGGGATTTAGTATTAGCAAAAAGGGTTTTTAATCCAAGAAGTAGAACAAAAGCAAAAATTGTACAAATCCTTGATGGCAAAAAAAATGATGTTTTGGTTTACATAAAAGATAAAGCATTTTATACTGTAAAAGAAAACATAAAATTAGAGAATAAAAATGCTTTAAAATACCAAGATGGTGATGTTTTACTTGTAGAAAATAAATCTTTGGAATTAATAAAAAATCTTGGAAATATAGAAAATCCAAAAATTGATGAACTTATCTCTTTACACCTTTATAATGAAATGTATAGATTAGAAAAACATCTCGATGTAAAAGCAGATATGGATGATACAAAACAAAGGGTTGATTTAAGAGATTTATATTTTTGTACAATTGATCCAAATAGTGCAAAAGATCATGATGATGCAATCTATTTTGATACAAAAGAGAATATTTTATATGTAGCAATTGCAGATGTTTCGTATTTTGTAAAAGAGGGAAGTGAACTTGATTTATTGGCCTTTAAAAAATCAACTTCTGTTTATCTTCCTACAAAAGTTTTACCAATGTTACCACCAATTTTAAGTGAAGAGATGTGTTCACTAAAAGAGGGAGTTGATAGATACTCTTTTGTTTTTAAACTTTATTTAGATTTAGAAAATCTAAGTGTTAAAAAAGCTGAACTTTTTGAAGCAATTATAAATTCACATAAAAATTTCTCTTATGGAAGAATAGACAGAGTTATTGAAGGTCATCTTGATCAATATTCAAAAACAGAAAAAGAGATATTTGATTATCTTATTCCTTTATATGAAATAACTAAAAAATTTAGAAAAAGAAGATTATTAAAAGGTTATGATTTTAGAACCACTGAAAATAGATTAAAATTAAAAAACGATAATTTAGAATCTATTGACGTTGAAACATCAACAGCATCACATCAGCTTGTAGAAGAGTGTATGTTATTGGCAAATATAGAAGCTAGTAAAAAAGTAAATATGGTCGGAATTTATAGAATCCATGAAGAACCAGCTTTTAAAGCTATTTCAAAACTTGTGGATGATGTGAATATTTTAGGAGTTAATGTAAAACTTCAAAGTGATGTTCACGATACAATTGTACATATTCAAGAAAAAGCAAAAGCTTCTATGATGGGTGCTGAAATCGATGAACTTATTATTCAAGCCCAAACCCAAGCAAAATACTCTTCAAAAAACTTAGGACATTTTGGTTTAGGATTCTCTTCATATTCTCACTTTACATCTCCAATTAGAAGATATTCAGATTTAGTTTTACATAGAATCCTAAAAACAAAACAGACACCTAAAAATATTGAAGATATTTGTGAATATATTTCATTAAATGAGAGAAAAATAGATCAACTTGTATGGGATTTTGAGGATAGAAAATACGCAAGATGGGCAAGTTTACATTTAGGCGAAGAGATAAAAGTAAAAGTGGTTGATACTGAAAAAGCAAAAGCTGTATGTTATGAGAAAATATTTGGTATGAAAGTAAATTTAGAAAATTACAAAGGACAGAGATTATTTTCTAAAATGAGAGTGAAAATAAAATCTGCCGATATTGTAACAAAGGTTATAGTTGCGACTATAATGTAGCACACTTATCAATAGAAGCTAAGTAAGGATCTACTTTTTCACTAGTTATATATTGACCAATAAGTTTTTCTTTTTCATTTATAAAAATTGGAGAAACAAGATTTATAATTGAGTGCTCAATTGGATTTTGAGAAACTACACAAAAATATATATCAAAATCCTCTTTTGATTTGATTTTTAATTTTTCTAAAACATCTGCATCTATTTGGAAATCAAATGATACTTTGTTCAAAACATTAATATTTACAATTGTAATTTTTGTTTTTTCATCAAAAAGTAAAAAAGAGAAAAAATCATCAATTTTTTCAACACTTAAACTCTCGAAATTTTCAAACCCTAATATTGGAAGAACAACTCTATACATAGCTAAAACCCCTTTCAAATAATTAAATTGTATTGAAAGTAAACTTAGGTTATCATTGGTTTATGTATAAAAATGAATTTGATAACTATCTTAAACAAAATAAAAAATTTAAAGCTTATATGTTCTATGGACAATCTACTTTTTTGGTGGAGCAATATGCCTTGGTAATTGCCCAATCATTGGGAAATGAAGATGAAATAGAAAAATTATATTTTGAAGATTATGACTTCAAATATACAAAAGATAAATTACTACAATCTTCTTTATTTTCAAGTAATAATATAGTTTTAATAAAAATTGATAAAAAACTTCCAAAAAAAGAAGTTGATTCTTTAATTGAAGCATGTAATTTAAATCCAGATAGCACACTAATTTTTGCTTGTTTAGGAGATAGTGATTTTAAAACTATGGAAGCAAGTTTTTCACTAAAAACAAATTCAGCAGCTGTAAGATTTTTCCTACCAACAGATACTGAAGCTATAAAGTTCTTAGAATATGAAGCAAAAATGCTAAATGTGAAAGTAGAATTAAGTGCATTAAATCACCTATATTTTATGCATAAAAATGATTTGGCTTTATGTGTAAATGATATGAAAAAATTAGCAATATTTGATGAAGTAATTACTACACACCTCGTAGATAGTCACTGCTTTGGAATTGGAGCTGTTAATTTTGAAGATTTCTTATATGATTTATTAAGTGGAAAAGATATAAGTTCTGATTTAAGTCTACTTCTTGAAGAGGGAATGAATGAAATCTTTTTATTAAATCAAGTAACTTCATTTGTTCAACAACTTTTTATGATTAGCTCATACGCAAGAACAATAGGACAACCAAACCCAAAAGAAATTTTAGGTTTTATTCCACCAAAAAATATTTGGGAAAAAAAATCAAAATTAGCAATAAATAAAAAACCAGAAGTTTTTCAAGAGATTTTAGAATACCTATTAAATACAGAGTTAGATTTTAAAACTTCAAAGATTGACAATCAAAATTTATATCTTCAAGCAAGCTTAAGAAAGTTTACAGTTTTATTTAGATAGAATCTCGCACTTTACAAAGAAAGAAATCCTTGCTGATATTAGGAAATGTAAAGATACCGGCACAAACTATAAGGAGAATTAATGTCAAAAATCAAACATTATGAAACAATGTTTATCTTAAAACCTACATTAACTGATGAAGAAACTGTAGGACAAATTGAAAACATCAGAGCTATTATTGAAAAAAATGGTGGAGAAATCATATCATTTGACAATGTTGGTCAAAGAGAATTAGCTTATGAAATCGAAAAATGTAAAAGAGGTTACTATTATGTAATCTATTTCCAAGGTAACCCAGCAGGAATTGCTGAAATCGAAAGAAATTACAGAATGAACGAAAACTTAATTAGATTTATCTTCATTAAATACGAAAGTAAAAAAGAAATTGCTTCGTGGACTAAAATGAGTGATGAGGCAGCTAAAAAAGCTAATAAATAATAATATTTAGGAATCTTACATGTATAACAAAGTAATAATGGTAGGAAATTTAACAAGAGATATTGAATTAAGATATTTACCATCAGGTTCTGCAATTGCAAAATCTGCTGTTGCAACATCTTATAAATACAAATCTTCAACTGGTGAACAAAAAGATGAAGTTTGTTTTTTAGATTTTAATATTTTTGGAAGATCTGCTGAAGTTGCTAATCAATACTTGAAAAAAGGTTCTAAAGTTTTATTAGAGGGAAGACTTGTATTTGAACAATGGACAGCCCAAGATGGATCTACAAGAAGTAGACACTCTTTAAGAGTTGACACTATGAAAATGTTAGATGCTAAGGGTGATTCAATGAATGTTGGGGACAACCAAGGTTATAATCCGCAAGGATCTTATAATCAACCAGCAGCTCAATACGATGAACCATCTTCTCCAGCAAGCTATGGTGGTATGAATCAAGCAAAACCAAGAGTTGAGCAACGAATACCTGAAATTGATATAGACGAAGACGAAATACCGTTTTAGAAAGGACATCAAATGGCAGAAAGAAGAAAGTACGGAAAAAAATATTGTAAATATACTGAGATGAAAGTAGATTTCATTGATTATAAAAATACAGAATTATTAAAATTATCTATGAGTGAAAGAGGTAAAATTATGCCTAGAAGACTTACTGGTAACTCTAAAAATTCACAAGAAATGGTAGAAAAAGCAATCAAAAGAGCTAGACATATGGCTTTAGTTCCTTACATTGTTGATACAAAAAACATTACTGATTCTGCATACGCAAGATCATTTTACTAAGATTTATTTTTAGTACTTAAAAGGGAAGAAGTTTTACTTCTTCCCTTTTTTTATATTTAAAATTAAAAGATATATATGGAAAAGCGATTAAAAGAAGCTCTAAAATTACGTTTTATGTATTACAATATTTATGAAAACAAAGAAAATATTTGGCATGAAAAGTACAAAGGTCATGATTTATATAGTGTTGTAGTGAAAAGTTTAGAGTATGATTTTAAAGAGATTGCTTTGAAGATGCCAAAATTGCTAGAACAGCATGAGAAAAATTTATAGTTTTTCCCAAACAGTTCCATTAACAGTATCCATTACTGAAATATCCATTTTTGATAATTCATCTCTAACAGCATCTGCAGTAGTAAAATCTTTTACTTTTTTTGCTTCATTTCTTTTTTCAATTAATTCTTGAATTTTAGATATTGTAGCTTCATCTATTCCAAATTGGAAATATTCATAAGCATCATTAAATGCAATTCCTAAAATATCATTAATAAATAAAATGTTTGCAACTAACTCTTTTTTTAGATTTTTATCTTTTGGATTAGCATCAAGTTTATCATTTGCATTTCCTATCATCTCATCAATAATTGAAAAAGCTTTTGAAGTGTTCATATCATCATTTAAGGCATTAAAGATATCTTCAGAGAACTTTTTATTTACACTTGAAGCTTCAACTGCATAAACTCTTTTTTTAACTCTGTATAGCTTATCTAGTCTTTTTTTAGATGAAAGTAAATCTTCTTCATTGAAATTAAAATTTGCTCTATAATGTGTAGACATAAGATAAAATCTTACAACTTCACCTGAGTATGATTTAAGTACATCTTTTAAGAAAAATGAATTTCCTAAAGATTTGCTCATTTTTTCCCCGTCAATATTTACAAAACCATTATGCATCCAATATTTTGCAAGATTTTGTCCACTTGAACATCTTGTTTGTGCAGCTTCATTTTCATGGTGAGGGAAAAGTAAATCAGCTCCACCTCCATGAATATCTATTTGAAATTCAGAATCTTTATAAGCTAAATGTTTTTCAATCATAGCACTACACTCAATATGCCAACCTGGTCGTCCTAAACCAAAAGGAGCATCAAAACTTACATCATTAGTTTTTGCAAATTTCCAAAGAGCAAAATCAGATGGATTTCTTTTTTCATTATTTGCTTCAACTCTAGCTTGTGAGTTTTCATCACTTGCTTTGTGAGATAATGTTCCATAAGAGTTATCTTTTGAAGTATCAAAATATATGCTGTCATTTGTTTTATAAGCAATATCTTTTTCCATAAGATTTGAAATCATCTCTTTCATGCTTTCAAGATTTTCTGTAGCTTTTGGTTCTATTGTATTATCTAGGATATTTAAAGATTTCATATCAGCTTTGTAGGCATTTATATAAGTAGTTGTAATTTCTTCTAAGGATTTATTTGAGTCATACATTTTTTTGATAATTTTATCATCAATATCAGTGAAGTTTTTTGTCATAATAACTTCATAATCGTTTGCTTTTAAAACCCTATGAAGTAAATCAAAAGCTATTGCACTTCTTGCATGACCTAAGTGAGAATCATCATAAACAGTTGGTCCACAAACATAAATCTTAGCTACATTAGGAATAATAGAGTTAAACTCTACTTTTTCCTTTTTTACTGAGTCGTAAATATGTAGTAACATGTTATTTAAATAGAGCTTCTAAAGATGCAGTATCAGTTATTTTTTCTTCAGTAATGGCTTTCTCATTATTATTTGAAGAACTTACTGTTGATGCAATTTCAATTAATTCAATATCATATTTTGTAAGCATTGAAGCTAATCTGATATTTAAACCAGCTTTCCCAATAGCTTTTGATTTCTGATCACTAGGAATTGTAACAATAGCTTTCCCTTTTTCACCATAACTTGGATGTTTCTCTATTTTCACACTATTCACAAGTGCTGGTGATAGTGCTCTTGAAATGAACATTTCAGGTATTGTTGAGAACTCAACACAATCTATATTTTCACCGTTTAGTTGTTTTGAAACTGAACCAATTCTAACACCTTTTACTCCAACAACAGAACCAATAGGATCAATTTGTGGATCAATAGAAGATAATGCAATTTTTGATCTAGTACCTGGAATTCTGGCACTTGCTTCAATATTTACTTTTTTGTCTTTTAATTCAGGAACTTCAAGAACTAAAAGATTTTCTAGGAATTTTGGAGAAGTTCTTGAAATATCAATTAATAAACCGTTAGTTTTATCAATATTAACACCTTTAACAACAGCTTTTAAAACATCACCAACTTTAAATGTTTCACCTTTAATTCTGCTTTTTCTTTGTAAAATACCTTTTACTTCGCCAATTTCAATATATGTATTTTCTTGTCTATCAATTCTAGTAACAGTTCCAGCAACAGTTTTTCCGATTTTTTCTTTGTATTTGCTAACAATATTTTCTTCAATAAATCTTTGAAGCCTGTATTCAAAATTACTATGTAAAATTGTAGCCGCATTTCTTCCCATGTTTTCGAACTCTAAGTCATAGTTCATAAAGTCGCCAATTTCTAAATCTGGGTCAATCTCTTTTGCTTCTTCAAGAGTAATAAAATTTTCATAATTAAGTGCTTCACCATATTTATTAACCGCATTAGCATGTAGTCTTTCATCATCTTCTGATACAACTTCAATTTTTTGAAATAGCTCTAATTTTTTATTAGCTCTATCAATATTTGCATCAAAAGTTAATGTTTCATCCACCATTTTTTGGGCTGTTTTAATTAACGCCTCTTTTAGTGCATTTTCAACATCATCAATTCTGAGACCTTTTTCATATGCAATTGAATCTAAAATATCTATTATTTTATCCATTAATAACCTTTTATTTGTTGACATTGAAATGATTGTTTTGATTTCCAATGTAGTATAGTTTATTAGTATAGCTAAAATACCCTTTTATAGAAATTAAAGTAATTTTGAGATAGAATATATGATTAATTAAAAAAGAAAAGGCTTAATAAATGGAATTATTATTTGCAAGAAATGAGTTAAATGAAAAACCAAAAAAAGTGCAATTAGATAAAATAAAAGAAGATTTAAAAAAAGATGGTCAAAAGATTTTCTATTTTGATAGAGATAACTCTCATAAAGATATGATGGCATTAGTTGATGCATTAGAGGCTGATGGTTATAATGTTTACTTCAGAGAAGTTAAATATGGTTTAGCTGACGATGAGTATATGTATGAGGTTCATTCACTTTAATATTTAGGTATTTAAGTAAAAAAATTATGAGTTCAAATAAAAAATTATTTATACAAACATTAGGTTGTCAGATGAATGACACTGATAGCCAACATATTGCTGCTGAGTTAGAAAAACACAAAGATTATGTTCAAACAGACATAATGGAAGAAGCTGATTTAATTATAATCAATACTTGTTCTGTAAGAGAAAAACCTGTTTCGAAACTTTTTTCTGAAATTGGTCAATTTAACAAAAAGAAAAAAGTAGGTGCAAAAATTGGTGTTGCTGGTTGTACGGCATCACATTTAGGTGAAGATATTATAAAAAGAGCACCTTATGTAGATTTTGTTCTTGGTGCTAGAAACATCTCAAAAATAAAAGATATTGTTGATATAAAAGGTTCAGTAGAAATTTCTATTGATAATGATGAATCAACTTATGACTTTTCAACTGCAAAAACAAATCAATATAGAGCTAGTGTTAATATCTCTGTTGGTTGTGATAAAAAATGTACTTATTGTATTGTTCCAAGCACTCGTGGTGAAGAGATTTCTATTCCACCTGAAATGATTGTGGAACAGGTTCGAAAATCTGTTGAAATTGGTGCAGTTGAAGTTACATTATTGGGTCAAAATGTTAATTCTTATGGAAGAAATTTTTCAGATGGAAGAGGTAAATATTCATTTACAAATCTTTTACAAGATGTTTCAAAAATAGAAGGATTAGAGCGAATTAGATTTACATCTCCACACCCTTTACATATGGATGATGAATTTATTGAAGAGTTTGCTAAAAATGACAAAATATCTAAATGTATTCATATGCCATTGCAAAGTGGTTCTACAGAAATTTTAAGAGCTATGAAAAGAGGCTATACAAAAGAGTGGTTTTTAAATAGAGCTGCGAAACTTAGAACTCTTGTTCCAAATCTTAGAATTACAACTGATATTATTGTTGCATTTCCAGGTGAAACACAAGAAGATTTTGAAGATACATTAGATGTTGTAAATCAAGTGAAATTTGATCAGATTTTCAACTTTAAATACTCTCCAAGACCGGGAACTGAAGCTTTAAATATGAAAGATTTAGAGATTGCTGATGAAATTGGAAGTGCTAGGTTAATTGAATTAATTGAACTTCATAAAAGACATTTAGAAGAGACAATGCCTTCTTATGTTGGGAAAACTTTAAATGTATTAGTGGAATCATTAAAACCAAATGGTGAAGTTTGTGGATTTACAGATAATTTTTTACAAGTATTTACAAAAGGAAGTGATGAGCTTTTAGGTAAATTTGTGAATGTTAAAATTACTGATGCTTCTCGAACATCTTTAAAAGGTGATGTTGTACTTTAATGAAGAATTATTTTAAATTTAAAGTACTTCCTTATATTGTATATTCATTAATAAAAGTAATATTATTTACAAATAAAAAAGTTTTTCATCATAATAAGTTAGAAGAAAACGAAGCTTATGTATTTGTATCTTGGCATGGTGATTTAGCTTCTCAACCAGTAAGCTATTTTAAACTAAGGCCAAATGGTAGAATAAAAACTATAATTAGTCAAAGCAAAGATGGCGAAATTATTACAAAAGTTTATGGATTATTTGGGGCTGGTGCAATTAGAGGTTCTTCTTCTAAAGGTGCAACTAAAGCATTAATCAGTACAATTAAAGAGATTAAATCAGGTTGTGATATAGCATTGTCTCCGGATGGTCCACGAGGTCCAAGATTTAGTTTTGCAGGTGGAGTTATAACAATTGCACAAAAAAGTGGTGCTAAAATTGTAGTTTGTAATTCTAAACCAAGTAAATACTGGCAGTTTAATTCTTGGGATAAATTTATATTACCAAAACCATTTGGGAAAATTGATTTTTATATGTCAGAACCTTTTGACATTAGTAATTTAGAGTTTGAAGAGGCAAGAGATTTTATTAAAAGTAAAATGATGCTAAATGCAATTATTTAAAAGAAGTTAGGTAGGAAATATATGTTTACTAAAGAGTCTTTATATATTAATGCTGTGAAATATGATACTCAATTAAAGCTTGATTACAAAAAATTAAGTAATGAAGCAATTATAGATACTAACAGTTCAGTTTTTTTGGTTGATAATGATTTATTACCTTTAGATATTGCTTTAAAATTAAACTCTTCTCAATCAGAAATTGATAATACTTATATCTCTACACTTTTAATAAATGACACAACAAAACTTATTCCAAAAGCTCTATCTTCAAAATTAAAAGATTGTGAAATCGCAAAATTTAACAATGAATACGATATTGCTGTACTTAAAACAACACTTTTTGAAACAAAAAATTATTTTGTAAAAACAGGAATAGATTATATCTATTCAGCTTTTCATTTGATTAATCTTCATATTGATAAAAATATTTCAAGAAGTGAAATTATTGTACTTTTATTTAATAGTAAAGCTTTTATTGTTATTTTAGATGCTGCTGGAATTATCGTTCATAATACAATTTTAGATTTAGCTTGTTTTGATTCTGTTAAAAAAACTCACTTTTATGAAGATGATATTGACGGACAGAAACTTTTTGATGAAATTTATTACTTAGAATTAAATGAGATTATTCATAATACATTAAATAACTTTTATGAGAAAAAAAGCAATACATTTGTAGAAAAAGTGACAATACTTTACGTAACAAAACAGTTATCACAAGAGCAAATTGAACAGTTAGGTGAAGATTTACTATTGAAAGTAGACTACCATCCTATAAATATAGATGAAGAAATTTTTGAATTATCAAAAGATAAACATCTCAAGAAAAGTTTTACAAAACCAAGAAAAAAGAAAACGAAAAGAAATTATACAAATTTATATATAGCTTTATTTATTCTAGCTGTTGCATTTTTAGCTTATCAGGTTTATTTAAAAGTTGATTTTAAAGGACTTTACGAAGATTATTTCAAAAAAGAAGTTACTATTGAAAAAGCTCAAGATGTGAAAAAAATTGAAAATGTTCTTGAATTACCAAATCATGTAAATTTAAATGACAGAATAGAACAAAGAATTAAAGCAATATTTGAAACTATTCCTGAAGATATTGTACTTAATGAGTTAAAAATAGATAAAAATATCTTAGAATTAAAAGCTAATTTTTTAAGAGAGAATAGTTTCGCAAACTCTTTAAAACCAAACTTGGATAAATTATATAAAAATATTCTTTATAATACTTTATCAACTGATAAAAAAGTTAAAGTTGATGGCGTTGTACTTGCAAAAGAAGATATTGATTTAAATAAAACATATAAAAGTTATGATAAAGAGTATTTAACAGACGAATTTATGGCATTAGATAGAGTAACTGAGCAGTTAAAGATTTTGATGCCAGTTGATTCTATAATTAAATTTAATGCAACTACAAGTAGCAGTAATATTACTAGATTTGTTTATTCTGTTAATATTCTAGTTCAAGACCCAAGTGAATTTTTTGATATGATTGAAGTGTTAAATAATGAATTATATTCAATACATATTGCATACCCAATTAGTATGTTAAAAACAGAAGCAGGTGTTGAAATAGAGTTTGTTTTAGTATTTAATCAGCAAAATGAGGTAAAAGAACAAGTTAAAGAAGAAACTAAATAAAAACTTGGGTTGGTTACCAAGTTTTTATTTCATTATAAATTGAGTCTCTCTCAACTGGTATAAATCCAGAATTCTTAATTAAATCAACAAATTCCATTTGAGCTATTCCATTTGCACTTGAAGCTCCTGCTGCACTTTGGATTGCTTCTTTCTCAATTGTTCCATCAACATCATTTGCTCCAAATTCTTGAGCAATTAGCGCTAATTTAACAGTTGACGTTGCCCAATAAGCTTTTATATTTGGAATATTATCAAGTAAGATTCTAGCTATTGCATAAGTTTTTAATATTTCTTGACCAGTTAATGGCTCTTTTACTTTTAAGTAGTTGTTTTCAGTTTGATAAACTAAAGGAATAAAGGCATTAAAACCACCTGTAATGTCTTGTAAATCTCTAAGTCTTAACATATGATCAATTCTATGGTTTCTATCTTCAACATGTCCAAAAAGCATTGTAGCATTACTTTTTCTACCTTTTAGATGCCAAAGTTTATGAATTTCTAACCATTGTTCAGAAGTTACTTTTCCACCACAGATTCTTTTTCGTACCTGTTCATCAAAAATTTCAGCTCCACCACCTGGCATTGAATCAATCCCATGTTCAATCATCATATTAATAATTTCTTCATAAGATAGTTTGTATTCAGTACTTAAGAAGTGAATTTCAGCAGCAGTTAATGCTTTTACATGTATGTTAGGGAAATTTTCTTTAATTTTTTTAAAAACATCCATGTACCATTGTAATCCTGTATGTGGATTATGTGCTGAAACAATATGAACTTCTTTAATATTATTTTTTGAAGAGTTTTTTACAATCTGAAGAATCTCTTCATGGCTCATTGTATATTGTTCTGGGTTTTTCCTACTTGCACTATAGGCACAAAATTGACAAACATCTTTACAGATATTTGTTGGATTAATATGTCTATTTATATTAAAATAGGTTTTTCTACCATGCTTTTCATCTCTTATTTTATTTGCATAAGATGCAAGAGTAAACAAATCTAAATCATATAATTTGATAGCATCTTCATAATTTAGTCGTTCATTTTTTTCTAATTTTTCTATAATACTCATAATTTTCCTATTCGCAGTTTAGATCTTTTGTATATTGTTCATTTCTTTCTTGATGAATAAAACCAATACAACTTTGGTTCAAATCATTGTCATAAAAAATTACTTTATAAACAGTACTTTGGTATCTAGTATCTTTATCTTCTACATTTAATTTATTGATAACTTTTAATTGAGTTATATTTGCATGACCTACTGTAGCAAGAACTTCAGTTATTTTTTTCTCTTTTAAATCTTTTATTACATAAAATATAATAAAAGCAATAGCTATAATTATACTAATTATAACAACAGTTCTTTTTGGAAGTCTTCTTACTTGATGAGTATTCATCCTAATTCTCCTTTAGTGGTTTAAATGAACACTCTTCTCCATCATAATATTCGATTGTTCCATCTTCAATTCTATAATACCAACCGTGAATTTGTAGTTCACCATTTTTTACTTTTTTAACTACATCTGGAAAAGTTAAAAGATTTTCCATTTGGTGAACAATAGAAATTCTCTCTGTTGCTCTGTATAGTTTCTCTTTATCAGACTTATCTTGAATTGCTAGAAGTGTATACTCTTTTGCTCTTTTCCCAAGCTCAAGCCATTTTTTAACATGAATTAAATTAGGTGAACTACCTAAATCTTGGTATAAACTTTTACAAGCACCACAATGAGAGTGTCCACAAATAATAATATGTTTAACACCTAGAATAGAAACAGCATATTCAATAGCTGCTGAACTTCCATGATAATCATCATCTGGATTATATGGTGGTACAAAATTCCCAACATTTCTTAAAATAAACATATCTCCAGGTTTTGTATCAAGCATTAAGTCAGGTGTAACTCTGCTATCACTACATCCAACAAACAAAATTTCTGGTTTTTGTCCTTTTTCTACTAATACTTTTAAATCACCCTCGTACTTAGGGAAACTTGCTTCTCTAAATTTTTGATTACCTTTTATTAAATCATTTATTAACATTTGAATCCTTTAATAAGTTACATACTTTTGTTAAATCATTTTCATTTATATCTATTTTTGCAATTAATCTAATAATTGCTTCTTTTACTGTTGGTTGTCTAATTGCTCCAACTAAATAACCATTTTTCTTTAAATTTTCTTGTATAATTTTTACTTGTTTATTATCACCTATTAATATAGGAATAATTAAACTTTGGGATTTTAAACCCAAGATATTATGAATAATTGTTAAATTTGTTTTTATTTTTTCTTTTAATGATTCTTTATTTTCTATAATAAAATCTAAAGATTCATGTGCAAGTGCTGTATCAAACAGTGATGGAGCAGTTGAGTATATTATAGGTTTTGCTCTGTTTGTAAGAAAATCAATAATCTGTTTTGATGCTAAAATATAAGCTCCATAAGAACCATAAGCTTTTCCCAAAGTTCCCATTTTTACATGATATTTGTTTGGTTTTATTTTGTAATAATCAAAAATACCCAAAAGATTATCACCAATAACACCAAAACTATGGGCTTCATCAACTATTAAAATAGCTTTTTTTTCATTCGCTATTTCAAATATTTCAAGGGGAGCTAAATCACCACCCATAGAATAAACACCTTCAATTGCAATTATATTTCTTCCCGTTCTTTTGTTTTTCGAGAGTTTTTGTTCTAAATCTTTAGAATCATTGTGTTTAAAAACAATAACTTGTTCAGGTTTTAAAAGTTTTGTGGCTAATATTCCACTTGCATGGTACTCTTCATCTATAAATAAAGTATCATTTTTTCTTGTTAGTGCTTCAATCATAGAGATATTTGCTAAAAAACCAGAACCCACAATTACACCAGCTTCAAAACCATTAACTTCACATAATCTATCTTCAAATTTTTTGTGAATTTTACTGTATCCATTTACAAGCATTGAGGCTTTTGGTGAGTGGTAGTTTTCTTTTAGAACATTTTCATAAGCATTTTGGAAAAGTGTTTTATTTGTAGAAAGACCTAAATAATCATTTGAAGCTAAATCAATTAAAGTATCATCAAAAACTTCTCTTGTTCTAAACCGATTTGATTTTTTAATAGATTCTAATTCTTTTGAGTACAAATATTTCTCCGTTAGTATTTTTGTATGATAACTAAAAAGTGCTAATAAAAAATTAAATTCTGAAATTTGTAACTAGTGCTAGATTATTGCTACTATGAGTTGTTATAATTACTTTACTAATTTTATACAAGTCAAAAAAAGTAAGAGGTGTTTTTGCGACCTTCACCTCTTACTTTTTTTATTATTAACACTATAAAACTTCAAAATCCTTATTTCGTTACTAAAAAGTATAATAAAAAAAATAACTAGAAAATATAAGTAAGATTATATATAATTGTTATGATTTGTAATATAATAACGAAAAATTGGGGAGATTTATATTATAAATGACATTAAACCAAGAACTTTTTAAATCATTAAATGTTTTGTATGTTGAAAATGATGAAAAATTAAGAGTAATTTTTTCACGTATTTTAAATAAATTATTTAATAAAGTTTTTCTTTGTTCTGATGGATTAGATGCCTTAGAACAATTTACCCAATTAAGTAATACTCCTGAAAAAATTGATGTTATTCTTAGTGAATACACAATACCCTCTTTAAATGGATTAGAACTTTTATTTAAAATAAGAGATATGAGTAAAAATGTTCCATTTATATTTATCACTCAAGAAACAAATATTGATTTGTTATTGAATTCATTAAGATATGATGTAACTGACTATTTTGTTAAACCAATTAATGAATATGAAATACTAAAAAAAATAGAAGAAGCATGTATCTCAAGACAAGAAGAAGACGAGATTTTAAATTATCAAAATGAGATTGAAGAGTATTTTGAATTAATAAATAAAGTTGCAATTGTTTATACTTTTGATTTAAATAGAACAATAATTTATGTAAATAATTTCTTTAAAGAGTTGATTAAATATGATGAAGATGAGATATTAGGGCAAGATTATAGATGTTTCTTTCATAATGAAATGCCAAAAGCTATAATTGAAGAGCAGGCTCAAATCCTTCAAGGTGGAAATAAATGGCAAGGAAAAATAAAATATTTAACAAGTATTGATTCAGTATTTTACACAAATTGTACAATTATTCCTGTATTTGATGAAAATAAAAAAATTAGAAAATATGTAAGTGTAAATTTTCTTACAACAAAAGATGAGAATGATAAAAGAGAATTTAAAAAAAGAGTTCATCTTGATCTTAAAGAAACAAAAAGAATATATGCCATTGCTCAACGAAAAATTGATGAATTAAATAATATTTTAGGTTCATGTAGTGATTATGAAGAATTTAAAGAAAATTTAGACAAAGTACAAAAAATAAACCAAAACTATTTTATAAAACTTGAAGAGTTAGAAAATAGACTTAAGGTTGCAAAAGATAAATATGAGCTATTAACTGTTGGGGTTAATAAAAAAATAAATCAAATTTCTCTTATAACATCTGAAATGAAAAGTGTAGAAGAAAAAACTAGCAAAAAAATTGTTACTGTTGTTGAAGATATTAAATCAAAAGATTCACTTATTGTAAAAATAAAAAATGAAATAGATATAAAAGGCTCTAAAATAAGTGATTTAGAAGATGTTTTAGAACATAGAAAAACTCAAATAGAAAATAAGAAGGCAAAATCTTAGATGTTTAATAATAGTTTTTTAAAAAAATTAAATATTTTATTTATAGAAAGTAATAGTGAAGATAGAGAACATTTTTCAAATATTTTGTATAAATTTTTCAATAATGTAATTGTTTGTTCAAATGGTAAAGAGGGAATTGATAGTTTTTTAGAAAAAAGAAAAGAGTATTTTATTGACATCATTATTTGTGATAAAACTCTTACTGATATTACAGGAATAAAGATTCTAAAAAAGATAAGAGAAATAGATTCTGAAATCCCTTTTATAATTACAAGCCCTTCAATTGAAATTGATGATTTATTAACTGCAATTAAGTACAAAGCAACTGATTATTTATCAAAGCCAGTGAATGCAAAAGATATGATATTCTCTATAGAGAGAGTTTGTCATAATAAATACCATGAGAGATTAAAGTTATTAATGCAACAGGATTTAGAGGATTTAAGAACAGTTGTAAATGAAGTAGCATTAGTTTCTAAAACAGATATTGAAGGTAATATAACTTTTGTGAATAGTTGTTTCTGTGAAATCTCAGCTTATACAAAAGAAGAATTAATAGGTCAAAATCATCTAATTTTAAAAGATGAAAAAACAAGTAGTTCAATATATAAAGATTTGATAGCTAAAGTAAATGAAGGGATAATTTGGGAAGGTAAATTAAAAAATATATCAAAAACAAAAGAAGAGTTTTACATATATTTAACAGTACTTCCTATTTATAATAAAAGTAATTCAGATATAACAGAATTTATGTGGATAAGTTTTTTAACTACAGAGGCTGAACTTGAAGCAAAAGAGTTTAAAAATAGAGTAGTTAAAAATATGTATGAAAATAGAAAAAATAATAATGATGCACGTGAAAAGATTGATGATCTTATGAATAAAATTTCTGAATATAGTGGTATTAAAACCTTGTTGCTTGAAGAAAAGCATAGAACATCAAAATTTATTAATCAAATTAATTTTTATGAAAAAGAGTTAGAATCCATAGAAGAAAAAATAAAAGAAGTAAGTGGAAAAGCTAGCCAAAAAATAAAGCAAGTAGTAACAACGCAAAAAGATGTTCAAGAAAAAAAAGACAAAGCTGTTTTTTTATTAGATGATTTAACAATAGAGTTGGGTAATAAAAATAAAGAAGTTCAAGAATTAACAAAAGAACTTTCTACTCAGCTGAATTCTATAAAAAAATTAATGTTTAGTATTGATGAAATTGAAGGGAAGTTGAGTAAAAATTTAGAAGAGTAAGATGTTTATAAAGTTATATTTTCTAAAAAATTAATCTCTTTGTCATCTACAATAATCGCATCTATACAAAAAGCAACATCAAGTTTTTTCGTTTGTAGATAATAATCAACACTTCTTTTTATTTTAGAGAGTTTTGATTTTGTTATGTTGTTTAAAGCAGTTTCATAATCAGGGGCAGATTTTACTTCACAAAAGTGATAAACAGAATTTTTAGTGGCAATAATGTCTATTTCACCTAATTTTTTTGCGTAGAAGTTTTGTTCAATTATTTTAAAATCTAAATCTTCTAAAAAAGAGATAGCTTTTTTTTCAGCGAAATCTCCTTTTTCTCTACTCATGAAAAATCATCCACCACCAACAAATTGAAGAAGCTCAATTTTGTCATCATTTTTAGGAATAAAACTATTCCAATCATCTTTTTTTACGATGTTCATATTAACAGCTGCTGCCATTACTTTATTTTCTATTTGTAAATCTGTAATAATATTTTGAAGTGTTAATGAGTCTGAAAACTCTTTTGTTTCGCCATTTATTATAAGTGTCATTTTTATACCTTATTATATTTTTTATAAAGTTTGATTATACAAAGAGTTAACTTATTTCCTAATATTCAAAGTTTTAAATCTATCGCCCATTCCAGTTGGCTCAAGTAAAACTTTTACTTTTTGAGTCTCTTTTAAATATGTAGTTTCATCTACATTTGCTTTTAAAATTTCTAATAAATCTAAAATTCTAAACTCTATTAAAGATTTTAGTTGAGTATTGAATTTTATATCTAAAATACCAACTTCTCTAAAACAATCACTTAAATAATTAAAATGAACATCATAGGTAATATCTGCGTTTTTAAAGAGTTTTTCTAAAGGTAAATTATCTTCAAAAATAGGGTAAACATTATGTTTTTCATAAACTCTAGTTGAAAAATCATTTCTAGGAAATCTATCTCCATAATCAAAAGTTAGAAATTCAAAAGTTTTGATATTTGAGCAAAGTGTATTTACAAAATCTTTGTATGATAGCGTTACTTCACCTTTTGTGATGTGATATTTTTTGCAATGATTTATGATGTTTTCATCAATACAATTTATAAATTCTATTTTATGATTTGAAACAAAGGCTTGTTGTAAAGTTCCTTCTTTATTTGTATAAACTAAATCACAAGAAAAAGCATCAAATATTTCATTTGCAAGAACATAGGCATTTTCTAGTTTCACTTCATTTATATCATTGTAATGTTTTAGTTTTATTATCTCTCCAAAAGAGTCATTTAGATATTTTTTTTGTTGCTCTTGTAGATTTGAAAATCGCTCAACTATTGCAAAATTTAGAGTTTCTAAAAGTTGAGGTTTTAAAGTGTAAATAAACTGAATAATATCAGCTAATAAATATCCGTGATGTGCACCAATTTCTAAAATAGTTGTATTACTTGGTAAAAAACCTTCTTCAATAGATGTGATTATTTTTTTAGCAATTGAGCCACCAAAAAAAGATGAAGTTGAAACAGAAGTGAAAAAATCACCATCTTTTCCTATTTGTTTATAGTTTGAATAATAAGCATTTTGGCCATAAAGCCAATCGTTAAAGTAGTCATTAAATTTAATCATAAAAAGATTGTATCAAAAGAGTCGTAAATAAAAAGATTTCTCTTTTTATTTACAAACGTCGATTACAGATTGTTGATTTGGATATAAATAAACTTCAACTCTTCTATTTAATCCCATATTTGCATCACTTGTATTTGGGGCAATTGGTTTATCAAAAGAACAACCTTTTGAGAAGATTTGATTTTGAACACCTGTATTGTTTATAATATTTCCAACATTTGTAGCTCTTTTTTCAGATAAAGTTAAATTGTAAGCGTGGCTTCCTCTGTTATCTGTATGACCTGCTACTTGAACTAAAGTATTTGGATATTTTTGTAAAACAGTTGTGATTTTTGCTATTTTAGTTCCAGCAGCATAAGTTGGATTTTCAGAGTTTGTTTCAAACATCATATCATCTCTGAACATGATTTTTACGTAGTTATCAGTGTTTGAAACTATTAAATCTTGATTTGGATCTAATGCTGCTGTTGGGCTATTATTTACATTTGTATTTAGGCTAGCTGCAACTTCTTTTGCTTGATTATCCATACTATAACCAACTGCTCCACCAATTGCAGCACCTGCAACTGCCCCAATTACTTTGTTTCTTCCTTTATTCCCACCACCAATATTATTTCCAAGAACAATACCAGCAAGTGCTCCAATTGTTGTACCAATTATTGCATTTTGATTATTATCATAAGTTTCATTTCCTGATTTTTGAGCACAACCACTAACTAATGAAGCAATTGCTAAAGAAGAGATAATAGTTTTAAAATTAATAAATTTCATATTAGACCTTTTAAGATTTTATTTTTGATTATAGATTTTAACATCTTTATTGTGAAATAATTGTTAGATGGAAAAGTTACTTGACTTGTAATAATTGTATGTTATAATTAATATTACTCAAAAAGGAGAAACTATGGAAAAAAGAACAAAAATATTAGCAACTTTAGGCCCAGCAAGCCATAGCGTGGAGATGATTGAAGGACTTATAAAAGCCGGTGCAAATATGTTTAGATTAAACTTTTCACACGGAAGTCATGAATATCATTTAGAAACATTAAATAATATTAGAACAGCAATGAAAAACTTAAATAAAACGGTTGGAATTTTACAAGATATTTCTGGACCAAAAGTTAGAATTGGTGATTTAAAAGAACCTTTTGAACTATATAGAGATGATGTAATTACATTTTTAAAAGATGATATGGTTGGATATAAAAAAGCAGATAAAGAGTATGTGGTATCAATTAATTATCCAGATATTTTAGACAAAGTTAAAATTGATGAATATATATATTTATATGATGGAACTATTAGAGCAAAAGTTATTGCAATTGGAAATGAAGTAAAAGCAAAAATAGAAAACCACGGAACTCTTTCTTCAAGAAAAGGTGTAAATTTCCCAAATACTGTAATTGATATTGATGTAATTACAAAAAAAGATGAAATTGATATTGCTTGGGGAGTTGAAAACGAGGTTGATTATTTCGCTATTTCATTTGTACAAAATGCAAAAGATATGAGAAAAGCTAGAAATCTTCTAAATGGATACAAAGGTAAATTAATTGCAAAAATTGAAAAATTTGATGCTGTTGAAAATATTGATGAAATTATAGAAGCTAGTGATGGATTAATGGTTGCAAGGGGAGATTTAGGAATTGAAGTTCCTTATTATGATGTTCCTACAATTCAAAAAATGCTTATTAAAAAAGCAAATTTAAAAGGTATTCCAGTAATTACAGCAACTCAAATGCTATTATCAATGACTCAAAATGAAAGAGCTACTCGTGCTGAAATTTCAGACGTTGCAAATGCTGTTTTAGATGGAACTGATGTTGTTATGCTTTCTGAAGAAAGTGCTGTAGGTGAAGACCCAATAAATGTAGTTGATACAATGCATAATATTATTGCAAAAACTGAAGGTATTTATAACTATGATAAACAATACAAATTCCCATATTTAGATGAGTTTGATGTTATTCAAGCAACGGTTACAAAACTTGCAGATGATTTAAAAGCAAATGGTATTTTAGCACTTACAAGTTCTGGGAAATCAGCTTTAAAAATGTCAAGATATAGACCAAGAACTCCTATTTACACATTTACTCATAAGAAAAAAGTTTTAAATTCACTAACAGCTGTTTGGGGAGTTGAACCAATAGGAATAATTAAAGAAGCACAAGCATCTAAAATGTTCCAAAGAATGTTAAAAGCCCTTGATGAAATGGGATTATTAAATAGAAATGGTTTATATGTAGCAACTGTTGGTTATCCAGTTGGAATGCCTGGAAGCACAAATACAATCAAGATTTTAACTCCATCTGAAATTGAATATTATTTGAATTTTAAAGAAAAAGAGAAAGAGAAAAAATCTAAGTAATCAAAGTGTTGTAAAACTTCTTATTGAAGTTTTACATACATCTCAAGAAATTCAAGTTGTTTATCTATCTCGTAAATTTTTAAATCTAAAGATTTGATTTTTTGTGAATTTTGAAGAGTGTCTAAATCACTTTGAGTTTTGATTTGTGCTATTTTTTCTTCATTTATAGTTTTTAAAATAGAGTCATAAACTTCTAAATCATCTTTTGTAATTTGTAATCTTTCATCAAGCATAGAGAGTTTTTGAAGTTTTGATTTGAAAAAAGTTTTTTCATCATCTAAACTATTTTCTAAATTTAATTTAGATTTTAGATAATCAATTCTTTTACTTTGTACGTCATTAAAAGTTCTTGAATCAAAAGGAACTGTAACACTAACTCCAAAAGTTTGGTCATTTGTTCTAGTTAATTTTGTATTATCATCAATCTCATGATATTTTGAATAATTATAATAAGCATTAACACTTGGTAAATATTTTGCCATAGTCATAAATGAATAATTACCTTTTTTATCAATATCTGCTTCTATTTTTTTTAGATTTATATTATTTTCTAAAAACTCTTTTTCACTAAATATTGTAAAAGTTGGTAATTCAAAATTTGTATAATCACTTGACGAAATATTATTAAAATTATTGATTAACTCTTCTTTTTGATATTTTAAATCGACCAAGTTATGTTTTGTTGTATTCAAAGTTAAAAGGGCATCATCCAAATAAGAAGCATCAAGAAAGCCATTTAAAACTTGTTCTTTTTTTCTATTAACATCGATTTTTGCATTTTGTAAAGTGTATTGAGCTTTTTGAATATTTAGGTTTGTTTTTTCAATATTAAAAAGAATATTTAAAGCCTCTTTTATTAACTCTTTTTTTTGTTGAGCTAGGTCTAAATCTGCATATTTATAGCTATTATCAGCATATTTTATAGCTTGATAAATTCCACCACTTTGAAAAATAGGTTGATTAATTGAAATCATAGACCTTTGAGTTTTGTAATCTTCACCTAAATTATTTGTATATTGATAAGTAATTGGATTTATCCAATCTTTTCTTAGTTTAGAACTATCTTCTTGAATTTGTTCTTTTGTTAAATCAAAATTCTTTAGCCTTTTATCTGAAAGTATTTTTTCGTCAAATGCTTCAGTTTGGGCATATAAACTTGAAAAGATTAAACTACATAAAAGTAGTTTAACCTTGTTTGATTTTATCAAGTGCATTTTCTAACCTTTTAAATCCTTCATTCATCTCTTCTTTTGAAATAGTAAGAGCTGGAAGTAATCTAAGGGTATTTTTTCCTGCTTTTAGAACTAAAACACCTTCTTCAAAGGCTGTTTTTATAACAAGTGCTAAAGTATCAGCATCTTTAACTCTTAGTCCTCTCATTAGTCCTAGACCCACATTATCTGTAAAAATTTCTCTATTTTTTTCATAAATATCAGTTAACATTTTATTAAAATAGATGATAGTCTCATCTAAAGCTCCACTATCTTTTATCTCTTCTAAAATAGCTAAAACTTCAAGTGCAGCAGTTGTTACAAGATAATTTCCACCAAAAGTAGAACCATGATCACCTGGGCTAAAAATATCTTTTAGTCTAGTTAAAACAGCACCAATTGGAACTCCACCACCTAAACCTTTTGCAAGAGTTACAATATCTGGTTCAATCTCATAAAGATTTGCAGCTAAAAATTCTCCAGTTCTAAATACACCTGTTTGAACTTCATCTACGATTAATAAAATATCTTTTTCTTTTAAGAATTTTGCTAAATCTTGAATCTCTTTTTTATCAAAAGGTTGAACACCACCTTCACCTTGTACAAGTTCAATCATAACTGCAACTGTTTCATCATCAATAGAATCATAAACATCAGCGATTGAAGTTTTGTATGAAAAACCATCAGGATATGGAGCAAAATTTGGAGTATGCATTGATTCTTGACCAGTTGCTTTTACTGTTGTTATCGTTCTTCCATGAAAAGAGTGCTCAAGTGTGATAACTTTATATTTTTTATTTTCAAACTTTGTTTCACCATATTTTCTAGCTATTTTAATAGCTCCTTCGTTTGCTTCAGCTCCACTATTTGAAAAGAAGATTCTTATATCAAGTCCTGAAAGTTCATTAATTTTTTGTGCTAATTTTGCTTGTGGCTCAATTGCGTATAAATTTGAAATATGAGTAATATTTGAAACTTGTTCATAGATTTTATCAGCAACTCTTTTGTTTCCATGACCAACACTACAAACTGCAATTCCTGAAGTAAAATCTATATAATCTTTATTTTTATCATCAAAAAGTGTAGCATTTATACCTTTTTTGAAATTAACATAATTTCTGGCATATGTATGAAGTACATACTCTTTATCTAATTGTTCTATTTGTTCATTCATTTATTTTCCTAAAAAAATTTAGATGTAATTTAAGGGACGATTATATCTAAAATATTTAAACCATTTATTAATTATTGCTCTCTTGCATTACTTAAATATCTATTTAAATCAAATAGTCCATATTGTAAAGGATCTTGTTTTTTAAACTCTTTATCAAACCAATCAAAGATTTCCCAGAAATTTGCATTTGCACGATTTACTGCATACTTTAATAGTTTTTTATTATCTATTTCATTATCCTCATAATTTTGAAGAAGATTAAAAAAATCACCTAAATCATTCTGTTTTACAATTACAAAAATATTAGGATAAGAACCAACAAAACCTTTAATGATATTTATTCTATCTTTTGGTGAATCTAATCTTGATTCTTCATCAAAAAGTAAAGCTACATTTTTATGCCATCTATTTATTACAAGACTATAAATGAGATTTTCACCTGAGTTTAGTTCAACTTTTATGTATGCAAGATTTGAAGCATTGTCATTAAAATGCTTTATTAATTCAGAACCATTTGGTAAAGTTAATGTTTTAAAACTCTCTTCAATTTGCTCTTTTGTATTATAAGTAGTTTTGATTGAAGTTTTTTTGTAACCATCTTCTATAAAATTTATTGGGTCTTTTTTCATATTAGTATGCTCAAAAAGTTTTTCAACAAACTCTTTTTTATAATCTTTTGTTTTATATGAAATATCAACATTATTATTTGAGGGGATATATACACTTAAATATTGTGCCAACCAGCCTTCATACCAAGAATTAAAATAATCAACCCTTGAATCTTTTGGTAAAAATTCTAAGAAATTACTCTCAGCTTCAATTCTTAATCTATCCATATGAGTTCGAACGAGTAATTGATGAGAGGCATTTCCAAATATATCAAACCCTGCAACTAAGGAATAATAAATTCTTTCAAGTAAAGGATAATCAATAACCCATAAAGTTTTTGGAATATCTCCAAACGCACCTTTGTGAACGGAAGCTGAATCAAAATGTCTATAGATTGTCAAAATAGAATCATTTTCTTTATTTTCATTTCCTTTCCAAATTGCATCCATAGACAAACCATTTGGATAATATTGTTTATATATTTGGGCTTTATTTGTTTCATATTTTTTAGCTAATTCGTAATTATCCAAAGCTTTAAAAGTTTTATATAAACTTGGATCTTCTCCATACTCATTTGGAATTGAAAGATTTGAAAGATTATCATGCAATAAATATTTATCTTGAATTGACAAATCATATTTTGGGTCCATAAACATTACCCAAAAATGGTCTTGAATTACATTTAATGCAATCTGACCTCGACAAACTGGACCTCTAATAAAAGTCATAATAATATAGTGAACATCATCAAGTAAAAACTGGTATCTACTTCTTACAGGAATTTGTTCAAATATTCTTAAAGCATTTGCACAAATATTTGTTTCATAAACAGGAAAATATGGTTTTTGCTCCCAATCAGGTTTTATAAATAACTCATAATATCTAGCTAATTTTTCATTGTTAAATTTATAAACCATGTGAGTTTTATGAACTATTGTAGATTCAATTTTTTGAAATCTATAATAAAATCTTTCATTTATTCCTTCATAGGGAAATCTAGTTGGAATAATTTGTGGTTTTTGTCCTGATGGTGTTTTTGAGCGAATTAATTCATAAAAATTCCCACTATTATCATCAAAAGAGATATGAGCTAAAAAAAGATGTTCATAAATGTATCTTGCACTTACTTTGTATTTTATATTTTGATTGTTGAAAAAATCTTCAAATTTTTTGATTTGTTCTAATTCAAGATTTGTACCAACAGCTTTTTTTGTATCATTAATAGCTCCTTGTTTAAGCCAAGTCATCAAAAGGTTGTACTCTTGTTTTTTTAAAGCAGGAAATCCATAAGGCATTCCTTTATGTGGATTCTCATCAAAAAAATTAGTAAGTTCCTCTTTGTTTTTAACACAAGTTAATTTGTCATTTTCTGGTGAATAAGTTCCTATATTCAGAGGATTTTTGTTTTTTTGGAAAAGATATTGCATCATAATAGATTCATTTGATTCTTCCATTGAATCAAGAACAGAAAAGAATCCTTTTCCTCGCCACTGTTTTTCATTTGTAGCATCAATAAAAAGTCTAGTTGGGTCATCTGCTTTTATTCTATTTTCATAAATATTTTTTTTTGTAGCTCCCCTTTGCATTCCTTCAAAAGATGATAGTTTTAATTGACAAGGTGAGTTGTAACAAGAGTGACAAGAGATACATCTTTTGTCTAAAATTGGTTTGATTTCATTCTCATAAGAGATTTCATTTTTTAATTCGTCGAAAACTACAGGATCCAATGGTTTTGGTGAACATGCTGTAAATAAAATGATAAATAGTGTAAGTATAAAAAATTGTAATTTCATTAAAAAAATATCCTATAAAATAAAGTTTTTCATTATACAAAAAGTTTTATTTTTTAAACAGCTTTTTGCTAGAATCAAAAATTAAAAATAAAGGAATGAAATGCAGCACTTGATTAGAACTTCTGATTTTTCAAAAGAAGAGATATTAAACATATTTGATGATGCTAGAGAGTTTTTAAAATCTGACTCAAATGAAATTTTAAAAGGTAAACTAATTGTTACCCTGTTTTTTGAAAATTCTACAAGAACAAGAAGTTCTTTTGAAATTGCAGCTAAAAGATTAGGTGCTGAGGTTGTTTCACTTGATGTTGGAACATCATCAACTTCAAAAGGTGAAACTATCTTTGATACAGTTGCAAATATTAATGCAATGAGACCTGATGCAATTATTATTAGACATTCTGAGTGTGGTTTACCTGAATCATTAGCTGGATATGTAGATTGTCCAATTATCAACGCAGGTGATGGAAAGCACGCCCACCCAACACAAGCTTTATTAGACTTATTTACAATTTATGAACATTTTGATGGAAATACTGAAGGTAAAAAAATCGCAATTGTAGGAGATGTTAGAACTTCAAGAGTTGCTGGTTCAAATAGAAGATTACTTCCAACATTTGGAATAGATGTGAGTTTCATTGCACCTGAATGTTTTAGATATGAGGGAAGTGATTTTAAACAATATGAGAAAATCTCTGATATTATTGATGAACTTGACATTATTATGAGCCTTAGAACTCAATTAGAGAGACATTCAGAAATATATTTTGAGTCTTTAAACGAATATGCAAAAGATTACTGTATTACAAATGAAGTAATGGGAAATAGAGATATTATTCTTTTACATCCAGGACCTGTTAATAGAAATGTTGATATTAGTGACGAAATGTTAAAAGATCCAAGATCAAAAGTATTAACTCAAGTTACAAATGGTGTTGCTATTCGTGCTGCTGTTTTAAAAAAATTAATTCTAAAATAAAATTTGAGTAAAGAGTTAATAAAAGAAAAATTAAATAAATTTGGCTCAGAAAAAGAGCCATTTTTATTTGTCTTATCTTACGATTTAAGTAAGTTTTATATCCAAAAACTATCACTTCTTCCAGGTTCAATAAAATTTGAACTAAATGCAAAAGAAAATTCTAATAATTTTATGAAATCAAATCAAACTAAAATAGAAAAATTCCCAATGCTCTTTTGTGAATATAAAAAGAGATTTGACTTTTTACAAGAAGAGATTAAAAAGGGAAATACTTACCTTTGTAATTTAACTGCAAAATCTAAGATAAAAACTTCCATAACTCTTGATGAAATATATGAAAAAGTTGATGCTAAATTCAAACTTAGATTTAAAAATCAAAATGATAATTTTGTCTGTTTTTCACCTGAACGATTTGTAGAGATTAAAGATAATAAGATTTTTACCTATCCAATGAAAGGGACAATTGATGCTTCAATTCCTGATGCTAAATCTATTATTTTAAATGATAAAAAAGAGTTAGCAGAACATACAATGGTTGTTGATTTATTAAGAAATGATTTGGGAATTATTGGGAAAAATGTAAAAGTAAACGATTTTAGATATGTTGAAACTATAAATGCTGGGGATAAAAAACTTCTTCAAATTAGCTCAGCAATTAGTGCAGATTTGCAAAATAATTGGAATGAAAAAATAGGTGATATTTTAACTTCACTACTTCCAGCTGGTTCAATTACAGGAACACCAAAGAAAAAAACAGTTGAGATTTTAGAAAATTTAGAAGATTATAATAGAGAGTTTTATACGGGAGTTTTTGGTGTTTTTGATGGTGAAAAATTAGATTCATCGGTTATGATAAGATTTATTGAAGAGGATATATTTGGAGATAAATTTTATAAAAGTGGTGGTGGAATTACTTGTGATTCAAATATTTTAAATGAGTATCAAGAGTTGATTGATAAAATTTATTTACCATTTTAGAAGGATTTAAATGAAAGAAAATATCTATTTTGAAACAATAAAATGTGAAGATTATGAGATTTTTAATTTAGATTATCATAATAAAAGAGTTGCTAATACAATAGGATTAAATATTAATTTACAAGAATATATATATCCTTTAAATGAAAAATTACTTAGATGTAAAGTTATTTATAATGATTTTGAAGTTATAAATGTAGAATATTTTCCTTATAAAAAAAGAGAAATCAACACTTTTAAACTAATATTTGATGATGAAATAATTTATAATAAAAAGTATTTTAATAGGGAATCTTTAGATAATCTTTTCTCAAAAAAAGAAGATTGTGATGAAATTATTATCATAAAAAATGGAATTGTAAACGATACAAGTATTGCAAATATTGCAATTTTTTATGAGAACATTTGGATAACTTCAAAAAATTGTTTGTTAAAAGGAACTACAAGAGATAGACTTTTGGAAGAGAAGTTTTTGATTGAAAAAGATATAACTCTTGATATGTTAAAAAATGCTTCAAAAATTGCACTAATGAATGCAATGATTGATTTTGATATTAAAGAGAACTATTCATTTAAATTATAAACTCTTAAAAGTAGTTTTTCCCATTTGTCCTCTTTCCCCCAATTTATTTTTACTTTTTCAGTGAATTTTTCAGGAGTAAATTTATAAGAATCTATTTCATTAAAGGCAAATCTTGGAATAAGTTTTGGTCTTTTTGTAAATGGAATCACAAGAAAACTAAGATTATCCAATACTAAAGGTGTAGAATTTTTATCTTCAAGATATAATAAAACCATGTGAGAAGCTTTTTCTCCTTTTACATCAACAACTGCAAAATACAATTTTTCTTTTGGAATGCCAATTTCAATAAGTGTAAAATATTTTGCAATTGCATAATCTTCACAATCCCCATGACCTTGCAGTAAGAACTCTTTTGGTGTTGCCCAATAATCAATAGTAGATTGTGATGATATATCTTGTGCAGGGAAAGTTTTATTCATGAATGTATTCACATAAGAAAGCTTTTTAATAAGTTCATAATTTTTAATTTCAGTTTTCATACTCTCGTATTTAGCTAGACGATTTAATATAAATGATTTTCTGCTTGAATTGTTTATATAACTTAAATCTTTTTTATTTAATTTAAATTCATAAGCAAGAGTATAATTCATAAGTAAAATAAGGAAAATTAGTTGTTTCATGGGTTATAATAACATTAAATTTTTGAAATAGGTATTAATTATGATAAAAGATATTATAGAAAATGATGAGTATAAAAGTTTAGTTGAAAATCAAATAAAAGAGAATATTCTTTTTTTATTGAAAAAAAATCAAGAGTTTTCAATTACAGCAAATATTGAACCAATTACATTTAATCCAGAACTACCAAAAGTTATTAAAGATCAAATGCATAAATTTTCTCTTTTTGTATTGAGTAATTACACTTATACAACAGTTCAAATTGATGATGATTATCTTAGTTTTGAAGCAGGATTTGGAAATGAGAATTTTGGAAGTGTAGTAAAAATTCCTTTACATGCAGTTTTCCAAATAATTGTTGATGAGTCAATTCTATTTATAAATTCGGTGGCAACTGTAGATAAATTTAATAAAGATTTGAAAAAAAATTCATTTAATGTATTTAAAAATAATCCTAATAATAGACAATTTAAATAAGAAAGAAGATAGTAAGTAGATTTAATATCTAAAGATTATTTGATTTTTTATATGGAAATAGTTAAGTTAGTATAAAATAGGTCGAGAAACCTATTTTATTTTTTTGGCGAGAATTTAAATAGAGCAGAACCCCAAGTTAATCCACCACCGAAGGCATCAAAAAGTACAGTATCACCTGCTTTTATTCTACCTTCTTCATATGCATCGTTCATAGCCATAGGAATTGAAGCTGCTGATGTATTACCGTATTTGTGTACAGTAACTACAGTTTGTTCTTCACTAAATCCTAAAGCTTCACCTACAGCATTTATGATTCTAAGGTTTGCTTGATGAGGAATAAAGTGAGTTATATCCTCATTTGAAAGATTATGTTTTTGCATCATTATTTTAACATCTGATGTTAATGTTTTAACAGCAAGTTTGAAAGTTTCATTTCCTTTCATTTTTATACAAGCCATTTTATTTTCTAAAACTTCAGCAGAACAAGGATGTTTACTTCCTCCTCCTGCAGTTTTAATTAAATCTTCATAATTACCATCACTTGAACAATTTACATCAATAATTGCTTCATTTTTATCTGATGTAGCTGAAATAATTGCAGCTCCAGCTCCATCACCAAAAATAAAACAAGTACCTCTGTCTGTATAATCAAGAATAGAAGAGTATGTTTCTGCACCAATAATTAGTACATTTTTTTTCATACCTGATTCTATAAATGCTTTTGCAATTGAAACTGCATATACAAAACCAGTACATGCAGCACTAATATCAAATGCCATTACATTTGGAAGTCCTACTTTTGCTGATATTAAACATGCAGTTGATGGCATACATAAATAATCAGGAGTTACCGTTGCACAAATTACTAAATCAATCTCTTCTTTAGAAATTCCAGCTCTTGTAATTGCAAGTTCTGCTGCTCGTGCTCCTAAATCAGATGAAGCTTCATCAACTTCAGATATTCTTCTTTCTTTAATACCAGTTCTTTTTGTAATCCATTCATCACTTGTATCAATGATTTTTTCAAAATCTGCATTCGTCATAATCTTTGGAGGAATATAAGCTCCAATAGATCTAAAAGCTGCATATGTCATTTACATATCCTTAAATTAAATATAGTTATAGTAATTAGTTTTCTTGATTACCACTATATTTTGCTAATCTTTGTTCAATTATACTATCTAAATTTGAACTTGCTGCATTTATTGCTTGTAATATAGCATTTTGTATTGCTTTTGGATTTGATTTTCCATGGGCAATAATAACAGGTGCTTTTACTCCAAGTAAAGGTGCCCCTCCATATTCTGCATAATCAACTCTTACTTTCAAGTTTTTAAAAACTTTTCTCATAAGAACTGCACCAGCTATTGAAATTAATGATCTTTTTAAATTTTTCTTAATAATTTTACCGATTGTATCTGCAACACCTTCGGCTGTTTTAAGTAAAATATTACCTACAAACCCATCACAAACAACAACATCAACTGTTCCTTTGAAGATATCACTACCTTCAACATTTCCAGCAAAATTAGGTATTTTTGATATTAATTTATAAGCTTCTTTAGTAACTTCATTACCTTTACTATCTTCTTCACCATTACTTAATAATCCAACAATTGGTTCATCAAGTAAAAGAACATATTGAGCATAAACTTGTCCCATAACTGCAAATTCAAATAAGTTTTTTGGATCACTATCTACATTTGCTCCAACATCTAATACTAAAGTATTTTGATTTTCACTCGTTGGCATCAATGTTGCAATTGCAGGTCTGTTTACACCTTTTATTCGGCCAATTCTTAATGTAGCTAATGACATAGAAGCACCTGAATGTCCTGCAGAAACTACAGCATCAGCCTTTCCATCTCGTACAAGTTCAATAGCTTTATAAATAGTTGATTCTTTTCTTTTAAGTGCATCAGTAGCAGAATCGCTCATACTAATTACATCATCTGTATCTAATATTTCAATTCTTGATAGAAAAATTTGTGGAATAAGTGGTAAAAGTTCATCTTTTTTACCAACTGCTATCGCAGTAAAGTTGTTGTTTTTTTTAAGTGCGGCAATTAAGCCTTCCATTATAGGTTCAGGACCGAAGTCCCCACCCATAGCGTCTATTGCAATTCGTAGCATTAGTTTTTATATTCACCAGTAGTTGGATTAACCATATGAGGCATTTTCCAAGTTCCATCACTATCTTTAACAGGTTTTTTTAATGTTATTTTGTAGTGAGTTCTTCTTTTTGCTGATCTAGTATGAGATACTCTTCTCTTAGGTACTGCCATTTTAATTCTCCTTAAAATTCTTTTTCAAAATTATCACCAAGTTGTGCACAATCGTCACACAGGTGATAGTCACTTTTGATACTATTTAATTCACTTTCGATGATTTCATCAAAATCAATTAAACTGTTTTCAACTTCTATTACTAAATATTCACTTTCATCATTTTTGTAAATGCCATCACTTAATAATAAATGAAGCTCTTCATCAACTTCAATTTCTTCAGTTTTTCCACATCTACAACAATCAATTTCAGTACTGCCTTTTAGTACTCCGTCAATTTTTACTAATGATTGCGACATTTTACAAAAAGTACCTTCAATTTTAACTGAATTGGAAATAAACTCCAATTCTTTGCTTACTTGAGGAACTTTTTTAAATTCAATTTTCATTATAAAGTGTATTTATTAATAGTTAATTAACAAATTTCTTTTTGTGCAAAGAAGAAATTAATCTCATTTGCTGCATTTTCTAATGAATCAGAACCGTGAACTGCATTTGCATCAATTGATTCTGCAAAATCTGCTCTAATTGTTCCAGCAGCAGCTTCTTTAGGATTAGTTGCACCCATTAATTCTCTGTTTATTGCCATTGCGTTAACACCTTCTAAAACTGTTACTACAACTGGTCCTGAGATCATGAATTCAACTAAATCTTTAAAGAAAGGTCTTGCTGCATGAACTGCATAAAAAGCTTCAGCTTCAGCTTGGCTTAATTGCATTTTTCTAGTAGCTGCAATTCTTAATCCAGCTGTTTCGAATCTGTCTAAGATTTTCCCAACTACATTTTTTGCTACAGCGTCTGGTTTAATGATTGATAATGTTTGTTCCATTACTTGTATTCCTCGATTTTTTTAAAGTCGCGGATTATACCTAAAAATAAAAAAAAAGGCAAGTAGCAAAAACTACTCACCTTTTTTTAGTTTAAATAATGGTTAAAATTAATCTTCAACTACAGGAGTACCAGGAGTTCCTCTGTCTTCTTTTTCAACAGAACTTGAACCAGCTTCATCCCATACAATACAACCTTCAGTTGGACATGCATCAGCACATGCTGGAGCATCATTATGACCTACGCACTCAACACATTTATCAGCGTATACATAATATGTATCTGCTCCAGTTGGATTCTCATCATTATCAACGATTGCTTCTACTGGACACTCATCTAAACAAGCATCACAACTAATACAAATATCAGTAATTTTTACTGCCATAGTATATCTCCTAATTAAAATTTAGAAAACTTTATCACAGTAAATATAAATTTATCTTTAAAACATAGAAATAATCATTCAATAAATGCCCTAATTGTAATAAATGAATAATTATTCATTGGATTAATTTTAATAAAAGGATAATATTTATCATAAGATAATATTTTTTATAAATTTTAAAATTTAAGGAAAATCACAGTTTGTTTTAAAAAAATTGTTATATAATTTCGGAATAAAAATTATTATTAAAAGGAAATAAAATATGTTAGTAACAAAAAAAGCTCCAGATTTCACAGCAAAAGCTGTACTTGCAGATGGTCAAATTGTAGAAAATTTTAACTTATATGAAAACATTGGTGAAAAAGGTGCAGTATTATTCTTTTACCCATTAGACTTTACATTTGTATGTCCATCAGAAATTATTGCTTTCTCTAAAAGAGTTGATGAATTTACTTCAAGAGGAGTATCTGTAATTGGTTGTTCAGTTGATTCACAATTCTCTCACTTTGCATGGAGAGAAACAGCTATTGAAAATGGTGGAATTGGAAGAATTAAATTTCCATTAGTAGCAGATTTATCTAAATCAATCTCTAGAGATTATGATGTATTATTTGGTGAATCAGTTGCATTAAGAGGATCTTTTTTAATTGATGCAGATGGAACAGTAAGACATGCAGTAATTAATGATTTACCATTAGGAAGAAACATTGATGAAATGATTAGAATGGTAGATACAATGTTATTTACAAATGAGCATGGAGAAGTTTGTCCTGCTGGATGGACAAAAGGTGACGAAGGTATGAAAGCTAATACTGCTGGTGTTGCTGAATATTTAGCTAAAAACGAAGGTAAATTATAATATTTAAGTATATTATATAATCTAAAAGGTATCAAATTTTGTTTTGATACCTTTTTTTATGTAAAACTGTTTTATTGACAATTTTTCAAATTAACACTACAATAATGCTAATACTTTATTAAAAACTACAAAAAACTACAAAAACTACATAAACTTATGTAAAATCAAAGGTAAAAAATACTCATGGAAGAGTCTAAAGAAGAAACAAAAACAAAAACCCCAACTTCGAAAAAAGCAAGAACGCATATTCCTGTTGAAGGTTATAAGATTGAGCAACTAAGAGAATTCCCCCTAGAAGAACTTATCAATATCGCAAATGAACTTGAAGTAGAAAATCCTCAAGAGTTAAAACGACAAGATTTAATGTTTACAATTTTAAGATCACAAATTGATGCTGGTGGATTTATTTTATTTACTGGTATTTTAGAGATTAAAGAGGGTGGTTTTGGATTTTTAAGAGCAATTGATGGAAACTTTTCTGATACATCAAATGACTCTTATGTAAGTGCAACACAAATTAGAAAATTTGCTTTAAGAACTGGTGATATTGTTTCTGGACAAGTTAGACCTCCAAATAAAGAGAGTGAAAAATATAACGCATTATTAAAAATAGAAGCAATAAATTATTTACCAGTAAAAGAGTCTAAAAATAGACCTCTATTTGATAACTTAACTCCGTTATATTCAACTAAAAGATTTAACTTTGAATATGAATCAACAAGAATGACAGGAAGAATGCTTGACTTATTTGCTCCAATGGGAAAAGGTCAAAGAGGACTTATTGTTGCACCTCCAAAAACAGGTAAAACTGAACTTTTAAAAGAGTTAGCTCACGCAATTGCAAGAAATCATCCTGAAGTTACATTAATGGTTTTATTAATTGATGAAAGACCAGAAGAGGTTACAGATATGCAAAGAAGTGTAAGAGGAGAAGTTTACTCTTCAACTTTTGATTTACCTGCACATAATCATGTAAGAGTTGCAGAAATTGTTATTGAAAAAGCAAAAAGACTTGTAGAAATGAAAAAAGATGTAGTTATTTTACTTGATTCAATCACTAGACTTGCCCGTGCATATAATACAGTAACACCATCTTCTGGAAAAGTACTTTCAGGTGGGGTTGATGCAAATGCTTTACATAAACCAAAAAGATTTTTTGGAGCTGCTAGAAATATTGAAGAGGGTGGAAGTTTAACAATTATTTCAACTGCACTTATTGAAACTGGTTCAAAAATGGATGAAGTAATTTTTGAAGAGTTCAAAGGAACTGGAAATAGTGAAGTTGTACTTTCAAGAAATGCAGCAAACAAAAGAGTTTACCCAGCTCTTGATATTACAAAATCTGGAACTAGAAAAGAAGAGTTACTTCTTACTCCTGATGTTCTTCAAAAAACATGGATTTTAAGAAATGCAATTTCTCAAATGGATGAAGTTGAAGCTCTTAAATTCTTATACTCAAAAATGCAAAAAACTAAAAACAACGAAGATTTTTTTAACTCAATGAATGAATAGCCCCAGAGTTCTTACTCATGGGTTATTTAAAGAACTTTTGGATAACATTCCTCTAATTACAAAACAATTAAAAAAATATATAAAAGATAAATAATTAATGGAAATATTTCAACAAACAATAGAAAAACTTAAAGAACAATATTTTTCAGACAACAGACCTTGGGTTGTAACATACTCTGGTGGTAAAGATTCAACAACTGTATTACATCTTGTGATTACAATGATTAAAGAGTTACATAAAGAGGGAAAAGATACAAAGCATGTTTATATAGTTTCTTCTGATACAACTGTAGAAATGCCGATTATTGAAAACTATACAAATACAAGATTAAATCAAATTACAGAATATGCTTTAAATAGTGGATTAAAGTTATCTTGCCATAAACTTGAACCTAAGATTGAAGAATCTTTTTGGACTTTGATGTTAGGAAAGGGCTATCCTGCACCAACTAGTTCTTTTAGATGGTGTACTGAAAGAATGAAAATTAATCCTGCAACGGAATTTTTAAAAAGTTTGGTGAATAAACATCAATCAATTTTAATGCTTTTAGGTGTTAGAACTGATGAATCGATAGCTAGAGCAAACTCAATTGAATCAAGAGTTCTGAATCATAGAGGTTTATCTGTTCATGATGCAATACCAAATGCTTATGTATTATCTCCTATAAAATATTGGACAAATGAAGAAGTTTGGACATATCTTGGAAAAAATCCTTTCCCTTGGGGTGACCATAGTTATATGATGAGTTTATATGACAAAGGAAGTGCAGAGGGTGATTGTAATATTGCTCTTAATCCTGAATCACCATCATGCGGAAAAACTCGATTTGGATGTTGGGTTTGTACGGTTGTTGAAAAAGATCGTTCGATGGAAGGAATGCTTAAAAATGGCGAAGAGTGGATGCAACCACTTTGGGCATATAGAGAAAAGCTTTATAATTATAGAAATGACCCTGAAAAAAGAGATACTAGACGAAGAGATGGCTCAAAAGGTGCAGGTCCTTTTTTGATGGATACTAGAAAAGAACTTTTAGAAGAGTTATTTAAAGCAGAAAAAGAAGTAAATATAAACTATCATTCAATGAAAATAAATGCAAAAGATTATAATCCAAATGAAAAAATTGGATTAATCAAAAATGATGAAATAGAGTTGATTCAACAAAATTGGAATTATGATGGTGATATTTCAAATAGTGCATTTAGAATAGCTCAAAAATATGACAAACTTTTAAACAAAACTATACAAACAGAGTTAAGAACAGATTTAGAAAAGTTAGAAGAAGAGGATTTTAATATAGATTTATTTGAAAGAATTTATGAAATACAAGCATATAGAAAAAATATATCAAGTAGATATGGAATATTAAACGATATTGAAAAAAGAGTAGTTGATTTTTATAAGGGTGAATTTCGTGAAGTTAACTAGTATTGTTATAAATAACATGTTTTCATATCATGGCGTGAATACTTTATTGTTTGATAATATTTCGTGTATTATTGGTACAAATGGATTTGGAAAAACTTCTATTCTAAATTCTATTAAACTTTGTCTTGGTCAATCAAATATAGATGTAAATTCTATTTTAAATAATAATGCTCAAGAAAAAGAGTGTTGGGTAAATATTGATTTTGAAGAATTCAATATTAAAAGACGATGGACATTTGATTCTAAAGTAGAAGAATATTTATCTATTACTTTAAAAGATGGTGATAAGTTAGAAGATAGTGAAGCAGAACATTATATTCAAAATAAAATTCCAGAATTTTTGATTGATTTTCTTTTTTATGATGGTGAAATAGGAAATAATTTATTACTTTTATCTAACACAAAATTAAAATCAATATTTGATTATGTTTTTGATTTAGATTTACTTGTTAATACAAGTAAAGATGCTTTAGAAGTTGCAAAAAGATTACTTGAAAAAAATAGTGATGAATCTACAAAAGAGTTGTTAATTCTTGAAAATCAAAGATTAGACATATTAGAAATAATTAGTAATCAAAAAGAAGAATTAAAAGATAAAGAAATAGAGTATAAAACTCTTAAAATGAATCTCCAAAAACAAAATACTCAAATAAGAAATCGAAATAAAAAAGTAAAAGTATTATATGAAGAACAAGATAGTATAAAAGAAATACTTGATAAAAAAACTTTGAAATTCAAAGAATTGATACTTTGGCAAATGCCGTTACTTTTAAATAAAAGATTATTAAAAGGTATGGAAAGAAGAACAACAACCGCTTTAAAAGTTGAGGATGAATCACTTTTTACAAATAGATTCCAAAAATTTGTAAAAGAGATAAATTCTTCACTTGAAGAAGAAAAAATATTAGAACTATTTAAATCAATGATGCTTAATGAATCTTCTACAATAGAACTTTCAGTTACAAATGCAGAGTTTAAAAAACTGCTTGAAGAGATGAAAGATTTGAAACTTTCAATTCAACAAATGGAAGAAAAAATAAAAGATGCTGAGAATTCTGCGATGGAACAAGAAATCATGCGTTCTTTAGTTGAATCACGAGATGAACAAGAAAAGTATTTAAATATTTTTGAAAAATCATTAGAAGAGTTAAAAGATAGTATTGAACAAAATAGCATCAAAGCAAAAGAGATAAATAAAACTTTAACACAAGCTTTTAAATCAAATCAAAATAAATATGCTTTTATAAAAGGTTATGAAGAGTTACAAATTATCGCTAAATCAAGTGCAAAAGTTTATGTTAAAAAATTGGAAAAAAAATTAGCACTATTTAATACAAAATTAAAACAAAATACAAGAAATTTTCTAGAACAATATGAACATATAAATGATATATATATTGATTCAAAACATCGAATTATTATCAGTGATGGTGAAGAGTTATTAAATACTGAATTATTATCTGCTGGACAAAAACAAGTGTTGAATTTTTTGATAGTAAAAACAATTTTGGATTTCAAAGAGTTTGCTTCTTTTGTGATGGTAGATACACCATTTGGAAGACTTTCAAACAAAAATAAGGCATTGTTACTACATACTTGTTATTTGTCATTTGATAATTTGATATTACTTTTGACAGATAGTGAATATGAGTTTATACAAACTCAAGGTCTAAAATATAAAACATATCAAATACAAAGAGATAGTTTTGGTTCAAAAATAGAGGAAATAGCATGATAAAAACAACACAAGAGATAGAACAATACATATTTCCTCTTGGGAAAATGCTTAATCTTGAAAATGAACCAAAATGGGTAATTTTAAGATTTATGATAAATATTTCGCTTTCTCTTGAAAAAGAGTTTGAAGATGTGGAAATTCATACTTTTGATGGAAAAGAGTATAGACTGGAACAAATCACAGGTGAAGGAAAGGGAAGCGAAGACTACACTAAACTTTTTTGGGATATGATAGAAGTTTTTGATAATATTACGATTACTTCTAAAAAGAAACTGGAAGAAAACCTCCAACGACATATCGTAAGAGGTTATGTGATACTCAAAACATCACTAAAATCTGATAGTAATATTTTTGAGTTTATGGGGCAGGATTTCTGAGTTATCTTACGGCTTCAATAAAAGAAGGATAGTATCTATAAACTTTTTTATACATTTCTAAATCTTCTGGATTAAGTTTCAATTCGGGTAAAGATGCTGTATTATTTGGTAAATAATAATCAATTAAATGTAACTCTTTCATTGTTAGTTTTGGTGCACTAATCATATAAGGCTGATTTTCTTCTTTGCAAAAATCAAAATTATCAAATTTACAATTTGTATACTTTACTTCATCGCAAGATTCATAAAATATATACCCTATAGTGAGCATATGAGCTCCATCCGTATAATTAAAGTTATAAATAAGTTTATATCTCATATCGATACCTAAAGCTTCTTCTCGTCTCCGTAAAGTTTCTTGAATTAAGTTATCTATAACTTTTTTACATTCTTTTGAATATCCCCAGCCTTCAATATCACTAGGTGTGATACTAGCATCTATATAGCGTGAAAAATCTAATATTTCGCCATTCTCATCCATATTAGAAAGTTTTTCTTTAAACTTATTAAGAACATTATTTCTTTTTTGTATACTTTCAATATTCGGTAATGACTCACTAGAGTTAGCGTTTAAGGTTACTAATAGCACATCACCTGATATAGACTTTTTTGAAATATATTCAATATCAATGAGTACACTTGTATCTAGCTTATAATCATAATCAAGCCAAATTATCTTGTTTTTCTGATGGTCAATATCATCTTGAAGAGCTAATGTAGATTCCTTAAAAATCATTTTTATGGAATTGAAAGGTTTATTAAACTCAAATCTTTCTTTTTTTTCATATTCTTTTTCTATACTTATTAAATCTGTAATGCCTAATTGTTTATGAAATAAAATAAAATCAGTAAAGTACGGAGACCCAAAACCAATATATGAATAATTATTTATTGGTAAAAATTCTTTTAGACCAGGAAGTGATTCAACAATCATTTTCCTTTCAATATTTTTTGCAATTCTTAAAGAATAGTTTATTTTTTCAAAACTAGGTTGATCTTTACCCATAGTTATTTACCTAAAACTAATTTATTATATACTCTTTTAAATGTCTCTATACCGACTTCGTAATTGTGCTCAACACCAAGAATAGTTTTCAATTTTTGAATTTTTGCTTCAGGCATATCATATTGAATTCTTTTTGATACTTCAAATGTTTCATTTTCGAGTGCTTCAGCTATATTAATATAGAAGTTTGTACTCATTGGACTTTCACGAAAACCAACTTCACTTGAGCTTTCTATCGCATCATAAATTGGCATATTGATATACTTATTTTTTGAATAATTATCTCTCTCGTGAGCACCTTTTCTTAAAAAATTCAGGACAGGTTCTGAAACGATATTTAGCAATGAAGAAAGTTTATGAAATGCTTCAGAATCTTCATCTACCCCTTCTTTAGTTGTAGTCCAAGGAAGTACCGAAGTTTTTTCAGACTCAAGGAAAATGTATGCACAAAATAAAGCATAATTATGGTGCCAATTTTTACCAATCACGTCTACATTCCAAATTGTTGAATCTTTATTGGCATGTAGTATAGTTCTATTATTGCAAAAAATAAAAACTCCACTTTTATTAAAATCTCTATTAATTATTCCTACATACATATGTGCTTTAATTACATCACCAGTGGATAATGTAATATCGTATGTATGATTGATTGGTTTAATGTAGTCATTATTAATTAAACTTAATTCATCAGGTGTAATATTTACTTTTTTCATTTCATCATCAAAATATTCTAATTCAATATTTAGCCCACTGTTAAGAGATACCATATGTGCTATTTTGATTTCATTGCTTAACTTAGTTATGAATAGTTTATTGGAAAAGCTACTGACAATATTTGGAAATAATTCTGTTATTCTTATTGTAGTACCTGTATTCTGATTCTGAATATCTGATTCTCTTTTTGAAAATTTAAAATGCCAGTCATCTTCTTGTTCTACAATTCCATTTACTATAATATCTCTTGTCCTATGACTCCAATTACTTATATTATCTTCAATAGTTAAACTTGTATTAGAAGTATTTGAATCAACACGAAAAATATTACCCATTTTAAATATTGTTCTTTTTAGACCTATTCCAAATTGACCAATTGAAGATTTAGTTGTCTCCGTCTTATTGTTACTTCCAAATCTAAAAACATAATTCTCCGCTGTTTCAATATCAAAACCAGCGCAATTATCTTTTATTACAAATTCATCTTTAGTACAACTAATTTTGATAGAAAAGCCTGTCAAGTCAGCTGAACCACTTTTTTGGTAGGCACTATCTATTGAATTATCAATCAAATCTAGAATAGCCATGTGTAAAGGGATATCCCTAACAATCATATCAATAAAAAATTCTTTTGTTGGTGTCGCATTAATCAAATGTTCAGACATATTCTTCCTTTATTTCCAAATCTCTAAAACAAAATCACTTATCAATTTGTTAGCATGTTCTTCTATGTTAGAAGCTTCCCATTCATTGTAAGTATTGTCTATATCTTTTGTACCCATAAAACTGTCTGTTTTATAAATATCTTTTTTTGTACCATAACATCTATTCCCAAGTTGAGAGTTTTTTTCTTGCGTTACAAGTGTTAAGTTTCCAAGAGTATGTACATATTTCTCGTATTCTCCAAGGTCAAACGAATCAGTCCAGCAACTATCAAGGTTTGAGTATTCTGTTTGAGGTAGAATATGTTCTACTGTTAAATCTTCAAAGTTTACAGTTAGCGTTCTATTTTGAGAGTTTCTAAAGTGCTCAGTTTTATAAAGTAAGTATTTTGTACCAGTTGATGAGTTAGCATAAATTGGACTATGTTTTAAGCTGTCTGTAAACTCACTATCATTTGGATATCTATTTTGTTTTTGTTCAAGTTTTAATAGTTCTTGAACATTTTGAGCAAGACTTACACTACCTTGAGTTATCAGCAAATTTTTAACTATTTTTGCAAAAACATTTTTTGTTTTTCCAGCTTGAAGCCCGACCACAAATCTTCTTACTAAGTAGTTTTCTATTACTTTAAGGACGGATTCTGTTTCTGTATAGCATTCATACTCTATTTTCATTATGAGAGGATAGTAAGATTCTATTCCAAGTTTACGGATAGAGTTTTTTATACTATCAAAATTTACAATATGAAAATCCAAAAACAATCTTTTGTACACTTCCGCATACTCTGATATATTTCTTAAAAGTATCTCTATAAAGTCTTTGTCTGTTAGATGTGTATGTTGACTTTTTTGCATACTATAGTATTTTTCAAAAGTATCATATATACTACTTGTAGTTACAACTGTTCCATTAGCTATTTTCATAGTTAAATAGTGTTGTAAAAAGTTCATTAAAGTATTTTCTTCATTTTGAAGTTTTTTCTCAATATCTATCCAAAAACGATTATAAAATTCTATTTGTACAGAAGAATCTAAATTCATTAAGATGTAGTTTTTTACCAAATCAGATGCTTTTAGTTCTTTCCCCGTAGAATTGAGACTTGAAAATATTTTTTGAGGGTTATCATTTGCTTCTAAGAATGTATCTATAATATCTAGCCTATCTTCAAATTTTCTGATTAGTTTTCTTAATTCTTCAAGAGTAAGTTCTGCAACATATTTTTTTAATACATTAAAATTTTTAAAGATTATGGTTTTTTTATCATCCAAGGTTAATGTGTCATTGAAAACTAATTTTTTATACACAGTATGGTCTGTATCGGATAACTTTAACCTAACTTTATCATCATATTCTTTTGCATACAAATTAATAATAAAAAGATTATTTAGCCTTTCCGCTTCTTGAGATTCTGTAAAAATGATTAATTTATCTCTGATACTTATTAAAAGTAAACTTACAGTAGTCAATCTTTGTTGTCCATCTATAACTTGATATTTTTCTATTCTATGCCCCATTGAAGAAGCCATATTAATATGAGAAAGTTTTGAATAAACAATAGAATCTAAAAAGTGCATATTAGTTGGTACATCAAAATCTACATCATTGATATCTTCCCAAAGTCTATCCACATTTTGTTTTGTCCATTTGTAACTTCTCTGATAAATAGGAATAATAAATTGTTTTTCTGCATGACCGATAAGATTACTAAGTTTTGCTTCACTTGCTTTCATTTAATTCCTTAATTACTTTGATATATTCTTCCGTTTCTTTAATATGTTTTTCTGTTGTTAATCCTAAATATATTAACTTTAGTAGTTCTGGTTTTGTTGTTTCCCAGTTTTTTAGAGTTTTTGGGTCAACATTTATTCTTTCTGCAAGCTCTTTTTTTGTCATATTTTAAAATTCCTATATAAAAGTATTGACAAAATAGAAATAATTTACTAAAATTACATAAATAAAAGGAATTAATCCTACTTTGAAAATTAAATATATTGATATTATGAAAAAAGATATTTATATTGAATATACAAATAATGATTTCAAATATATATCTTTTAACAAAGCAAAAAATTTAATATTTAAACAATTACCAGAAGTTATCAATTATAATTGTAGTGATAGTGAAAAAAGTATTAACTTTTTAAATATATTACTCAACAAATACTACAGTAGTGGCAATTTTTTAAAATTAAAATAATCTGCTGATTATCTCATAAAAATGATTAAATAATATGAAAGGAACAATTATTTGTATATTGAATTATTATTTATAGTTGCAACTTTTATTTTAACTGCGTTGATATACAAAAAAACAGCACTTATAAAAAAAGAGTTATCTTTTGTAAACATTTATCAAAATCTTATACATAAAAACAATATCTTTGAAAAATTTAGAGAACATTTACAAATAGTTTCAGTTATAAAAAACAGTATAGAAATAGATATAGAACTTGATAAATTAGATAAAAAATCATTAAAAAATTCTTTAGAAGATATAACTGCAAATATCAAAAAAATTGAATTAGAAATAAAAGATTTAGAAAATAAGTTATCAAAATGAGAATACTATAAAACAAAGATTCATCTATAAAATCTAAATTATTTATGATATGATTATTTAGTAAAATAAAGGGCTTATTATGGATATAGATTTTAAATATTTTAATAATCAAGATGCTTTTTTGAAATATACAAATGATAAGAAATCAAAGTATTTAATTTTTGTTGCATCTAAAACGAAGATAATATTAGAAACTTTTAATCAACAAAATATTGAGATTTATGGGGCGATTTTTTCCCATATTATTTACAAAAATAGAGTTTATGATGAAGGATTAATTTCCATTGAAATTTCAAAAGGGATAAATTTAGATTTTATTGAAAATATTTTTGATTATAATTTTAACAATAGCCGTTTTTTAGAATCAAAATCAATTATTACTATTTTCAATGGTTTTAGTGAATGTAATGAAAGACTTTTTGTTAAACTTTTTGAGAATATTCCTATTAATACGAATATTATTGGAGGAGGAGCTGGAATAATTGAGGAGACTACAAAAAAAGTGCTTTTTAATAATAAAGGATTTTTTTTAAATTCGGCAATTATTTTATCTTTAAATGAAAAAATAAAAATAGCTTCAAGACATGGTTGGGAACATCTATCTGGACCATTTATTGTAACTTCTAGTGAAAATAATCTTTTAAAATCTATAGATTATATTGATGCTTTTGAACTTTATAAAAATGAAATAAAAAAAGATTGTGGTCTTGATATTACAAAAGAAAACTTTTTAGAGATTTCAAAAAACTATCCAATTGGTATTGTAAAATACAGTGATAAAAATATTGTACGTGATTTAATATCTTTTGAAAATGGAAGTTTGGTTTTAGTTAATGATGTTAAAGTAAATTCAATAATTAATATATTAAAAGGTAAAAAAGAAGTTTTAATTAATGCAGCAAGTGAAGCAGCAAAAGAAGTATCAGATAAAAATAATAGTTTTGCAATAGTTTTTAATTGTATAACTAGAAAGAATTTTTTAGAAGAAAAGTTTGAAGAAGAGTTAGATGCCCTATATTCTGAAGTTGATACAGATAATATGATAGGTGTTACGACAATTGGAGAAATCGCTAATAGTGGAAATAGATATATAACTCTTTTAAATAAAACATGTGTAATTGGGACAATATGACACTTAATAAATTATCAATATCTTATAAATGCCAAAGTTCAATTGGTAATAGTTTAAAATTGGATGAAATGATTAAAGAAGTTTTAACAACTTTTTTTGAAGAAACATGTGCTATGTCAGGAGCATTTTATTTATTTGAGAATAATTCGAGTAAATATATCTATTCTGTTGGTAAAAAAGTTGATTATAATATTGATTTATTATTAAAAGAATCCACAAAAGATGAAATTAATATATTTAAATATAATGAGAAATTGAGTTTAGTTTTTTATAGACTTGAAAAAGCATTTTTAATTTTTATTTATGATGAAGATATTGATATAAATTTTATAAAATCAATTTTTGAGAGTTTAAGAAAAAGATTGGATATTAGTATAAACTCTTGTTTGAATGTAAAAGATTTAGAGGAAAAGAATTCAGAATTAAATAATCTAACTTTAAATCTACAAAATGAAGTAAATAAAGCTGTTGAATTAAATAAAAGAAAAGATAAACAAATGTTTGAGCAGATGAAAATGGCTCAAATGGGTGAATTAATTGGTAATATTGCCCATCAATGGAGACAACCTTTAAGTGTAATTTCGACGGTTGCTAGTGGATTAAAATTAAAAAAAGAGATGAATATCCTTGAAGATAATGATTTCTCTAATTATTTAAATAAAATTGTTGATAATACTTATTTTCTTTCTACAACCATTGATGAATTTAGAGATTATATAAAAGAGAGTCATATTGAAAAAGAGATAATAATTCAAGAAAGAGTTAGAATGGCAATAAAAATAATAGAGTCTGCTTTTTTAATGGAAAATATCCAAGTAGTGGAAGATTGTATGGAAAAAAGTCCTATCTCTTTTAAATTAATATCTGGAGAATTATTACAAGTGTTGCTTTTAATATTGAATAATACAAAAGATGCATTCATCGGTAATGATTCAAAAAATAAATGGCTTAAATATTCAGTCAAAAAAGAGGAACAGAAAATTTTCATAGTACTTGAAGATAATGCCGGTGGAATTCCTATTAATGTTTTAGATAAAATTTTTAATCCTTATTTCACAACAAAACATCAAAATCAAGGTACTGGAATGGGTTTATATAATTGTTATAATATTGTAGTTAAACATCTTAAAGGGAAACTATATGCAACAAATACATCTGTTGGTGCTAAATTTACCATAGAGTTGCCTAATCACTAGATTAACAGAGAAATCAATAGAGGTTTTAACAAATTAGTTATACTCTTTTAGATATAATTTTCAAAATTTATTAAAGGTTTTATTTGAAAGTAGGTGTATTTGACTCAGGGCTTGGTGGATTAACTGTTGTTAGTGCAATTCAAAAAGTCTTTAAAGGTGCAGAACTTTTCTATATTGCAGATACCGCATATGCTCCTTATGGGGAAAAAACTGCTGGTGAGATTTTAAATAGATGTGACAATATTACTAGATATCTTTTAGAAAAACATGGAATCGAAGCTTTGATTGTTGCTTGTAATACAGCAACCAGTGCTGCAATAAAACATTTAAGAGAAAAGTTCCCTTTTTTAATAGTAATTGGAACTGAACCTGGAATTAAACCTGCAATTTTAAATACAAAAACATCTCATGTTGGTGTTTTAGCAACACCTGCAACATTAAAAGGTGATAAATATCAGTTATTAGTGAATGAATTATCAAATATTAAAAAAGTAACCCTTTATGAACAAGCTTGTGTTGGTTTAGTTGAGCAAATAGAAAAAGGTGAAATAAATACTCCTAAAACTTTTGATATGCTAGAAAAATGGTTAAAACCAATGAGAGAAAATAGTGTTGACACAATTGTTTTAGGTTGTACCCATTATCCCTTGGTAGATGAAGTTATAAAAAAAGTTATGGCAAATGACGTCACTTTAATAGAAACAGGAAATGCAATAGCAAAAAGATTAGTACTTTTAAGTGAAGAAATAGGGCATAAAAATGAGGGAAATCTTGAAATAAGTGTTTGTTTTACTGGTGAAATAAATAAACAAATGATTGAAAAAATTTTAGAAAATAAAAAAATAGAAGTTAGGAAATGTACAATATGAGTCAAGAGATTTTAGAAAAAAGAGTTTTAGCCTTAAAATATAGACCTCATAGATTTGAAGATTTAGTTGGGCAAAGTACAGTTTCTCAAACTCTCTCTTTAGCTTTGGATTCAGATAGATTATCTCACGCATATCTATTTTCAGGTTTAAGAGGAAGTGGAAAAACTTCAACAGCTAGAATTATGGCAAAAGCATTATTATGTTCAAATGGCCCAACTTCAAAACCTTGTGAAGTTTGTGATAATTGTAAAAGTGCAAATACAAATAGACATCTTGATATTATTGAAATGGATGCTGCATCTAATCGTGGAATTGATGATATTAAAGATTTAATAGAACACACAAAATATAAACCAAGTTCTGGAAGATTTAAAGTATTTATAATCGATGAAGTTCACATGCTTACAACTCAAGCTTTTAATGCACTTTTAAAAACACTTGAAGAACCACCTCCTTTTGTAAAATTTATTTTAGCAACTACTGACCCATTAAAATTACCAGCTACGATTTTAAGTAGAACTCAACATTTTAGATTTAATAAAATTGCAACTTCTGATGTAATTCATCACTTATCTCATATTTTAAATGAAGAAAATATAGCTTATGAAAAAGATGCCTTAGAGATACTTGCAAGAACTGGACAAGGAAGTTTAAGAGATACTCTAACTTTACTTGACCAAGCAATTATCTTTTCAAAGGGAAGAGTAAATACAACAAGTGTTGTTGATATGTTAGGTTTAATCGACCCAAAATTAATGGATAATATCTTTTCAATCATATTAAATAAAGGTGACATAAATCAAATAATTAAAGATTTAGAAGTTTACGAAGTTTCTCAAATCTGTGATGAAATGGCTATTTATTTAAAAGACAAAATGTTAAGCAAAGATACAAAATTTGATTTACTTCTGTTTGATAGATTTTTTAGAATTTTAAGTGATGCAAAACATTTATTAGCGATAAATAGTGATGGTGGTTTTGTTTTAATTTTAACTTTTATGAAAATGATAGAAGCTACAAATTTAAAAACTATTGATGATATTATAAATCAAGTTGAAAGAATTGAAGTTAGAAAAGAAAGTGTGGTTTCTAAGCCAGTTGAAAAAATAGTTGAAAAAGTTGTTGAAGCTCCAATTGAAAAAATTGAAGAAAAAGTAATTGAAAGAGTTATTGAAAAGACAGAAGAGATAAAACCAGTTTTTGTTGAACCTGAAACAAAAATAGAAGAAGTAACTCCATTTGATGAAGTTTTAGTTCAAAGTGATAATATTATGGATTTAGGCATGATTGATGCTATTGAAGTTGTTGATTATTCAACTCCTTTTGATGATTTACCAATAACTCCTCCAACTGTTATTGCAAAAGAAATAGAGATTGAAAAACCAAAAGAAGAGATTGCAATAGAGCCAATTATTGAGCATCAAGTTCAAGCAAATATTTTTGAAGAGATAGAAATTGTTCCACTAGAAGAAGTATTTGAAGAAGAACCAGATATTCAAAATGAGTTATATGAAAAGTTAACTGCAAAAGTTTATGATAGAGACCCTGATTTAGGTGAATGTTTTGAAAAGAATTTTATATTTAATGGTTTTGAGAACAAAAAATTATATATAACTTCTTATGCTCAAGATGAAGATAGAAAGTTTTTATATAAACATTTTGGAATAATAAAAACTTTCGCTCAAGATATTTTTGGAAATGATGTTGAGCTAGATTTCAAAAAGGAAGAACCCTCCGTACTAGAAAATAAAAAAGTAGAAGAAAAAGAAGAAACAAATTCTGTTTCTCAAAATGAGATTTCTTCTAATGAAGTTATTGAAAATTCAAATGATACAAGTTCGATGCTTGAAGAGATTGAAATGGGTTCAGGTTGTGTGGCTGATATGCATAAAGGTGCAGTTACTCAACCCTCACAACAAGAGTTACAGTTGAATGATATATTAAATTCAAAAATGCTAGATAAAGCAAAAGAGCTTTTTGATATTAAAAAGATAACTGTAAAAGCAAGAAGTTAAATATTAACTTTTTATTAATATTAAATAGATAGACTATAATCTAATTTTCAATAAGGAAAAAATGAATGAATAAATTTTCAAAAATATTATCAATAAGTATTTTATTATCAAGTGCATTATATGCAGCAACAAGTGATGAAAATATCATTAGTTTTGAGCAAAAAAGAATATCTCAAAACCCAAATGTTAAAATTAATGATATAAAAATTAATACAAAAAAAGAGTTACCATTAAATGGTTGGTATGGATATATTATAGATGTTAAAGCTAATATTCAAGGAAAAGATATAGATGCAAAAGATATTATTTTTTCTGATGGGAAATATATCTCTTTAGAGTTAATAGATTCTGAAACTGGAAAATCTTTAAAAGATTTAGTAACTCCAAATTTAACTGACAATTATCATGATAAAGCAAAATTAATTGCAGGTAACGCTAATGCAAAAGATAAAATTGTAGTTTTCTCTGATCCATTATGTCCATTTTGTAAAGATTATTTACCTGATGTAATTAAATACGTAAATAAAAATAGTGATAGTATCGCTTTATATTATTATAATTTCCCTTTATCAATTCATCCAGCAGCTACACCTTTATCAAAATTAGTTGAAATTGCTAAACACAAAGGTCTTAAAGATGTTGAGTTAAAAGTTTATGAAACAGATTGGGAACCATATTTTGATGTTAAAACAACAGATGAAAAGAAAATCTTAGAAGCATTTAATAAAGAGTTCAAAACTAATATAAAAATTGAAGAGCTTTCAGATACTAAAATAAGTTCACTAATTGCAAAAGATATTAAAATGGGTGAAGAAGTTATGGTTCAAGGAACTCCAACTATATTTGTAAATAAAGTTAAAGATTCTACAAGACAAAAATATGAGACATTAGGTAAAAAATAAATTTATTAAGAAGGTAATATGGAAAAATTAGTAATAGCAACAAGAAGAAGTCAACTTGCCCTTTGGCAAAGTGAATATGTAAAAGCGAAACTTCAAGAACACTATCCAGATATGCAAATTGAACTTCAAGAGTTTGTAACAAAAGGTGATAAAATTTTAGATGTTCCTTTAGCAAAAATTGGAGGAAAAGGACTTTTTACAAAAGAACTTGAAGTAGCAATGCTTGAAGGAACTGCACATTTAGCAGTTCACTCTTTAAAAGATGTTCCAACACAATTTGAAGATGGCTTACAACTTGCTGCTGTTACAAAAAGATTTGACCCAAGAGATGCGATTTTAAGTAATAAATATGCATCTTTAGAAGAATTACCAGAAGGTGCAGTTGTTGGAACAACTAGTTTAAGACGAAGAATGGCTATTAAAATGTTAAGACCAGATATTGTTTTAAAAGATTTAAGAGGGAATATTAATACTAGAATCGCAAAATTAAATGCAGGTGAATATGATGCAATTATTTTAGCAGCTACTGGTATTCAAAAACTTCAAATAGAAAATGAAGTTAAATTTTTCACTCCAATTTCAACTGATGTAATGATTCCATCTATGGGACAAGCAACTCTTGGAATTGAAACTACAAATAATCCAGAAGTATTAGAAATAGTAAAAGTATTAAATGATATGGATGCCCATATAGAATCTACAATTGAACGAAGTTTTGTTGATACACTTCAAGGTGGTTGTCAAGTTCCTATTGGTGTAAAAGCAACTATCATTGATGAAAATTCTATTAGAGTTCAAGCAATTGTTGGAATGCCTGATGGAAGCGAATACATTAGTGAAGATATAACTGCTGATATTAATGATTATGAAAAAGTTGGTCGAAATTTAGCACAAAATTTTATAGACCAAGGTGCAAAAGAGTTACTAGAACGAGCTGAAAAATTAGCTTTTAAATAAATTTAATAAGCTTTATTCTTAAAGCACTTTAGTTTTTGCTACTTTTAGTGATTTTTTAAATCACGCTAAAAAGTAGATAGATGTGAAATAGGTTCCCTTTTTTAATGGGAACCATTAAAAAAGGAGAATAATATGAGAATAAATGTTGAAGATGCGCTTTTTTGTTTAGTTGATGTTCAAGATAAGTTATACCCACATGTTACAAATAAAGAAGAAACAGAGAAAAATTTAATTACATTGGTAAAAGGATTAAAAGTTCTTAGTGTTCCTTTTATTGTAAATGAGCAATATAAAAAGGGGATAGGAGAAACAATTCCTTCTTTAAATGAGTTAGTTCAAGATTATCCACATTTTGAAAAAGTTACTTTTTCTTGTTGTCAAAATGAAGCAACAATGGATGCGATTAATGCAACAAATAAAAAAGTTGTAATAGTTGCTGGAATTGAGACTCATGTTTGTGTTTTACAAACTTGTATTGATTTACTTGAATCAGGTTTTGAAGTTGTTTTAGTTACTGATTGTTGTACTTCAAGAAAACAAAAAGATACAGATATGGCAATTACAAGATTAGTTCAAGAAGGTGTAATTCCTACAACTTACGAATCTTTACTTTTTGAGTTAACTTTAACTGCAAAAAACCCAGTTTTTAAAGAGATTTCATCATTAGTAAAATAAGAGTATTTTCTCTTATTTTACAATAGTATTTTTCCCACTTTTTTTAGCTTCATACATTTTTTTATCGGCTAAATTTAAAATTTCATCATAAGTATTGAAGCTTTTATCAAACTCAACAATTCCAATACTAAGGGTAACTTCTCCAAATCTTGTAGTAGAAAATTTCTCTGAAGTTATACTCATAATTCTATTCATATGTTCATTAGCATATTGAAGAGTGTTATCAATACTAATTACACAAAACTCTTCTCCACCAAGTCTAAATACATAATCTAAACCTTTTCTTGTATTATCTAATAATATTTCTGCAAAATATTTAAGAACAACATCTCCACCTTCGTGCCCAAATTTATCATTTATACTTTTGAAGTCATCTATATCAAGATATGCTAAAGTTGCTTTTGTAGAACCTCTATTTACTTGTGCAAAAACATCAGAACAAACTTTTCCAAAATATCTTCTATTAAATAAAGAAGTTAGTGTATCAGTTATAGTTAATTCTTGTAATTGATTTCTAATTATTTGATTCTCAGTTTCTAACTCTATTCTTCTTATTTCTCTTTCAAGTTTTCTTGAATAGATTAATGCAATATCATTTATTTCTTCAGGTAATTCCCTGATTAATTTAGAATAAATTGCTATATGTCCTACACAATTACCAATTCCGTCAGTTATAGGAATACCATAAAAACTTTCAAATTTTTCATCAAGTAAATCTAAAAAGTTATATTTAACATGTTCTTTTATTTTTATAATTTTATTATCAAAAACAAATTTCCCTGGAACTCCACTTAAATCTATAATATTAGGAACTTTGTCATTTGTAGAATATAAAATTTTCACTTTTGTTGTAGGATTAAAATCTATAGCTTTAGTTATATATACTAAATCAGCTTGGAATAATTTTTTGATTTCTATTGCTGTGTGTTCTATAAATTCATCACCTGTATGATAAGAAGTTATCTCAAGTATTGATTTTAGGGCTTCGTATGGATTAAATTTAAATGAATTATCCACTATTACTTATCTCCTAGATTTTATTACGGAATGGTAACATAATATTAATAATTAAAGGATAAAAAAAGGCCTGAAGTTTTACTTCAGACCTTTTTTAAGTAGAATTTAAAGATTAGGAACAATTATTAGTTCATAGTTCCCTCAGGAACATGAACATAACCTTCCATTATGATTCTAGCACTTCTACTCATAGTTGCTTTATCAACTATAAATTTACCATTTTCTTTTTGAATAACTGCACCAACTTTTAAAGTTCCTGATGGATGTCCAAATTCAACAGCATTTTTTTCACCACCACCAGCAGCAATATTTACTAAAGTTCCTTCAATACAAGCAGCAACACCAATAGCAACTGAAGCTGTTCCCATCATAGCATGGTGTAATTTTTGCATTGATAAAGCACGTACATGTAAATCAATTTCGCTTGCTTTAACTTCTTTTCCACTTGAAGTAGTAAAATCAGATGCCGGTGCAACAAAAGCAATTTTAGGAGTATGTTGTCTAGTTTCTGCTTCTTTTAAATCAGAAATTAAACCCATTTTTAATGCAGCATAAGATCTAATTGTTTCAAATCTTGCCAACGCTTCAACATCTGAGTTAATATCACCTTGAAGTTCAGTTCCTGTGTAACCAATATCAGCAGCATTAACAAAACATGTAGGAATTCCTGCAGTTATCATAGTAGCTTTAAATGTACCAATTCCTGGAACTTCTAAATAATCTACTAAATTTCCTGTTGGGAATAACTCTTCACTTGGATCTACAGGTTCTGCGAATTCTAAAACGATTTCTTCAGCAGGAAATGCTACACCATCAATGTAGTAATCTCCCATTTCTTTAACCATACCATTTTCCATAGTTACATAACATAGAATAGTTTTTTTAATATTTGCTTGCCAAATTCTTACACAACAAACACCGTTTTCAGGAACGTTATCAACTAAACCTTCTTTTATTGCAAAAGGTCCAACTGCACTTGATAAGTTTCCACAGTTTCCACTCATATCCACAAAATCTTTATCGATTGCAACTTGACAGAAATAGTAATCTACATCATGATTTGGAACTGAACTTTTACCAACTAATATAGCTTTAGATGTACTTGAAGTTGCTCCTCCCATACCATCCATTTGTTGTTTATAAACATCAGGACTTCCAACAATTCTTTGAAGTAATTTATCTCTTTTTCTTGTATCTTCTTGTGCTTCTTTAGGTAAATCAGCTATATTAAAAAATGTTCCCTTAGAAGTTCCACCTCTCATATATGTAGCTTTAACTTTGAATTGTGGTTTGTAATTACTCATGTGTTTTCCTTAAAAAAAATAGTTTTGCTTTAAAAACTCTCTAAAAAAATCTTTGTGATTTCTTTAAATAGTTTTATAAAATACTAAAGAGCAAAAGCTCTTTAGATATTTATTTTTTTGAAGATGCAATAACATCTTTAGCGAATTTTTGTAAAATACCACCATTTTTGTAAACATCAACTTCAGCTGAAGTATCTAATCTACATAAAACATTGAATTTAACAACTTCACCATTTACTCTAGTCATTACAACTGTTAACTCACATCTTGGAGTAATTTCACCCTCAATGTCAAATACTTCAGATCCATCAATAGAGTAAGTATGTCTAGTTTCACCTTTTTTAAATTGTAATGGTAAAACACCCATTCCAACTAAGTTAGTTCTGTGAATTCTTTCAATTGATTCAGCAATTAAAACTTCAACACCTGCAAGTCTAACACCTTTTGCAGCCCAGTCTCTAGAAGACCCTTGACCATAGTTAGTTCCAGCAATGATAATTAAAGGTTGTTTTCTAGTTGTGTAAGTTTCTATTGCTTCCCACATTCTTGATTCAACACCCTCTGGCATAATTTTTGTCAAACTTCCTTGTTTAACTTTTCCATTTTCATCTTTAACCATTTCGTTAAATAGTTTTGGATTTGCTAAAGTTGCTCTTGAAGCAGTATGATGATCCCCTCTATGTGTTGCATAAGAGTTTAAATCTTCAACAGGTAATCCCATTTTTAAACAATACTCACCAGACGCTGACGTTGGTAAAATTGCATTTGAAGGAGATAAGTGGTCTGTTGTAATATCATTAGGGAATACACCTAATGGTCTCATATTTTTAAGCGCTGGCATTTGCATATATTCATCTTCCCAATAAGGAGGTTTGTTAATATATGTTGATTTTGTATTCCATTTATAGAATGGATCTACTTTAATTCCAGCTAAACCATTTCTTGCAAACATTGGGTCATAAATCGCAGCAAACATTTCAGGTTTAACAGCAGTACTTACAACAGCATCAATCTCAGCATCAGATGGCCATAAATCTTTTAACTTAATATCATTTCCATTTTTATCTTTTCCTAAAACACCAGTTTCAATATTAAATCTGATACTTCCAGCAAGAGCATAAGCAATTACAAGTGGAGGTGATGCTAAAAATGCTTCTTTAATAAATGGGTGAATTCTTCCATCAAAGTTTCTGTTTCCAGATAATACAGCTGTTGTATAAATACCTGCATCAGCAGCAGCTTGTTGAATTTTTGGATCTAATGCTCCAGACATACCATTACAAGTTGTACAAGCAAAACCTACAATTCCAAATCCTAATTTTTCAAGTTCTGGCAATAATCCTGATTCTTTTAAATATAATTCAGCAACTTTTGAACCTGGTGCTAATGAAGATTTAACCCATGGTTTTCTTGTTAATCCTAGTTCATTTGCTTTTTTAGCTAATAATCCAGCTGCAATAACATTTCTAGGATTTGATGTATTTGTACATGAAGTAATTGCTGCAATTAAAACAGCACCATCAGGCATTACATCATCAGTAATTGTAATTTCTTTAGAAATTCCTGCTGCTTCTAAAGTTGAAACAGGAAGTAATTTATGAGGTTGAGAAGGACCTGCTAGTGTTCTTGTAACTGTTGATAAATCAAACTCAATAGTTCTAGCATAAGTAGCATGTTCAAAAGCGTCAGCCCATAAACCATTTGCTTTAGCATAAGCTTCTACTAATTTAACTTGAGCAGCTTCTCTACCTGTAATTTTTAAATAATCAATAGTTTTGTCATCAATAGCAAACATTGCAGCACTTGCACCATATTCAGGAGTCATATTAGAAATAGTTGCTCTATCTCCTAAATCAAGATATTTAATACCAGTTCCAAAGAATTCTAAATATGCAGAAATAACATTGTTGTCTCTTAAGTAAGAAGTCATAGAAAGTGCAATATCAGTAGCAGTTATACCTTCAGATCTAACACCTACAATATTAACACCAATGATTTCAGGAACTCTCATATAAGAAGGATTTCCTAACATTACGTTTTCAGCTTCTAATCCACCAACACCAACAGCGATAACACCAAGTGCGTCAACGTGAGGAGTGTGTGAGTCAGTTCCAACTAATGTATCAGGAGATGCAATACCATCATCTAAATGAACTACTGGAGACATTTTTTCAAGGTTGATTTGGTGCATAATTCCATTACCTGGAGGAATAACGTCAACATTATTAAATGCTTCTTTAGTCCAGTTAATAAAATGGAATCTATCTGCATTTCTTCTATCTTCAATATTTCTATTTTTTTGGAAAGCATCTGGATCAAATCCACCACACTCAACTGCTAATGAGTGGTCAACGATTAATTGAGTAGGAACAACTGGATTTACTTTATCAGGATTTCCACCTTTTGAAGCAACTGCTTCTCTTAGACCTGCAAGGTCAACGAATGCAGTTAATCCTAAGATATCGTGACAAATAACTCTTGAAGGGAACCAAGGGAAATCTTTGTCAGTTCTTTTTTCGATTAATTGAACTAGTGAATCTTTTAAGTCTTCGCTAGGGCATTTTCTAATTAAGTTTTCTGCTAATACTCTTGATGTGTAGTTTAATTTTGCAAAAGAACCAGGAGTAATATCCTCAACAGCACTTTTTACATCATAATATTTAACACCATCAATACCAGAAAGGTCTTTAAGATATTTTTCGTTTGTCATATTTTATATCCATATATTTAATTTTAAAAAAGGATGGAATTTCTCCCATCCTTTTATTTTGCTAAGATTAGCACTGTATATTTTGTAAGGTCTTCCTTAGATTTATAGAAAAATAATAATTATTTTCTATCTTCTAATAGAACGAATTTTAAACCTTCAGGTCCTGTATAAGTAGCTGATGGTCTAATAATTTTTCCATCTTCTCTTTGCTCAATTACGTGTGCACCCCATCCAGTAACTCTAGCGATAATGAATATTGGAGTAAACATATCTGTTGGAATTCCCATTTGGTTATAAGAAACAGCAGAGAACCAGTCAAGATTTGGGAACATTTTCTTTTGATCCCACATAATTGTTTCAATTCTTTCAGCAACATCATACATTAACATATTTTTGTTTTCTTCAGATAAATCTTTTGCAACTTTTTTAATTACTACGTTTCTTGGGTCACAGATAGAATAAACTGGGTGTCCAAATCCGATAATAATCTCTTTTTTAGCCATTCTTTCTTTGATATCAGCTTCTGCTTCATCAGCTGAAGAATATCTTTCTTGAATTCTAAATGCAACTTCATTAGCTCCACCGTGTTTTGGACCTCTTAAAGCTCCAATTGAACCAGTGATACAAGAATACATATCAGAATTTGTACCAGCAATTACTCTTGAAGTAAATGTTGATGCATTAAATTCATGCTCAGCATAAAGAATTAAAGATACATGCATAGCTTTAACCCAAGATTCTCTTGGTTTTTCACCATGTAATAAATGTAAGAAGTGTCCACCAACAGTATCATCATCAGTTACAACATCAATTCTTTTTCCGTTGTATGCGAAGTGGTACCAGTATAATAAAATAGAAGAAAATGATCCCATTAATCTGTCAATAATATCTTGAGCTTCGTTTTTAGGATGCTCTTCTTTTTCTTGATTTAAAGCTCCAAGTACTGAACAACCAGTTCTCATAACATCCATTGGATGACAAGTTTTTGGTAATTGCTCAAGTGCTACTTTAACACCATTTGGAATATCTCTAAATGATCTAAGTTTTGCTTTATATGCTGCTAACTCTGCTTTGTTTGGTAGTTTTTCATGTACAATTAAGTATGCAATTTCTTCAAATTCAGCTTTATCAGCAAATTCTAAAATATCATATCCTCTATAGTGTAAGTCATTTCCACTTTTACCAACTGAACATAAAGCTGTATTTCCAGCAGAAGTTCCAGATAGTGCAACAGATTTTTTTGGTTTAAACGCTGTAGTTGTTTCAGTACTCATATTTTCCCCTTAGTTTAAGTATAATTTTGTTTAATATTGGTGAGATAAAGCTAATTACTTAGCTTTACCTTTTGAAAATAATTCATCCATTTTTTGCTCATAAGCATGGTAATTTAACATATCGTATAATTCCATTCTTGTTTGCATAGTATCAAGAACACCTTCTTGAGTACCTTTGTCTTTTAATTCTTGGTAAACTGCAAGTGCAGCTTTATTCATTGCTCTAAATGCTGATAATGGGTAAAGAACCATATCAATACCAACAGAAGCTAATTCTTCAGTAGTGAACATTGGAGTTGCTCCAAATTCAGTAATGTTAGCTAATACTGGAACACTCATTTGGTCTGTAAATTCTTTGTACTCTTTTAAAGTGTGAACAGCTTCTGCGAAAATTGCGTCTGCTCCAGCTTCAACATAAGCTTTAGCTCTGTCGATTGCAGCTTGTTGACCTTCAGATGCATGTGCATCAGTTCTAGCAATGATGTAGAATTCTGGATCTAATTCCATTTTAGCATCAACTGCAGCTCTGATTCTGTCACACATTTCTTCAGTAGATACTAACTCTTTATTTGGTCTGTGTCCACATCTTTTTGCAGCAACTTGATCTTCAATATGCATACCAGCTGCACCAGATCTAATAAATTCTTTAACAGTTCTTGCAACATTAAATGCATGTCCCCAACCAGTATCAGCATCAACGATTAATGGAGTATTACAAATAGAAGTAATTCTTCTAACATCAATACATACATCTTCAATCATAGTCATACCTAAATCTGGTAAACCGTAAGAAGCATTAGCGATACCTCCACCTGATAGGTAAATTGCTTTATGTCCTACTTTTGTTGCTTGTAATGCTTGGTAAGCATTAATAGTTCCTACGATTTGTAAAGGAGACTCTTCTTTTAAAGCTTCTCTAAATTTTTTTCCTGCGCTCATACACATCCTTTAAATTTAAGTTGTAAGTAATTATACATAATTTATACATAGTAGTGATGTATGATTCTTGAAATATAAATTACAATTTATCACCATTAAATAAATAAATGTACTATATTTGCTTTTATGTAAAAAAATAGTACAATGACGTAAATATTATATTCAAGGTGTTGTTATGAATTATAAAAATTCAATTGAAAAGTTTATAGAAATATTCAAAAGATCAAACTTAAGTATTTCTAAATTTGCAGTATTAATAAATAAAGATAGAAGAACGGTTACATCGTGGATTGATAAGATTACAGATATAGAACCAAATAAAGAAATAAAGGACAAAATTTGTCAGACTTTCAGGTATCCAGACTATATTTGGGAAGAGGGTTGTAATGGTGAAGAATTTCTAAAATCAATTACTCAAATACCTCAAAAAGAGGTGAGAATCATTGATGAAGACTATCATGGACGATTAAAATATATAATGGAGCAAGAACAAAATAGAAGATTTGTTATTCAAGCTCAATTTCCAGGACCCATGTATAGGGATTCTGCTGTACAAAAAGTGTACAAAACTACAACAAGTACAGATATTGAAGAATTAAAACAAGCTAGAATAAATCAGATGTTAAAATATGATTATGATACAACTGAATGGTACTCAATAAAATCTATTTTATCTTTTTGTTTTGCAATTATTGGAAACTTTTATACAAAAGAAGAGAAGATTAAAATTTTAGAATTGATTTATGAACTTTTCAATAACAACTATAATAAAAAACTTTTTCTATTTGATTCTTTTTCAAGAAAAATATATGGAATGGAGACAACATACATCTCTATAAATGTAAAACAAAAAGTACTATTTTTTAAATCACCAATTGAATCTGTTTTTATAGAGATTAGAAATAAATCTTTAGTTGAAAGAATGCATAAATATTACTCTTCTCCAATTGAAGCTCCATCTCATGTGAATTTTTTAGAATCTGTAAAAATCATTAAAATTTTACAAGATGCTTTAAAATATAATAATGATATTAAACAAGCCTATGAAACTATTAATCGAGAGACAAACTACGGAGAACTTTTTTACAATAATCTAAGTATTGATTTACAAAAAGAAGTAACTCCTCCAAAACCTGGACAAAGAAGAAATTAGGAAAAAGTATGAAAATAGTAATTTTAGATAGAGCAACTTTAGGATTTGATATTGATATGAGTGTTTTTGAGACTTTAGGTGAAGTAATATCTTATGACATTACATTTGAAAATGAGACAATAGCTAGAGTTATAGATGCTGATATTGTAATCACAAATAAAGTCGTAATTTCAAAAGAGCTTATGGATGCTTCAAATCTAAAACTTATTTGTATTAGTGCAACTGGAACAAATAATGTGGATTTAGTATATGCAAAAGAAAAAAATATTGAAGTAAAAAATGTTGCTGGATATTCAAGCTCTAGTGTTGTTCAAGTTGCCTTTGCGATGATTTTTCATTTTGTGCAAAAACTTGATTATTATAAAAAATATGTAGATGAACAAAACTGGCAAAAATCAAAAATCTTCACTCATATTGATAAACCATTTTTTGAACTAGATGGTAAAAAAGTGGGAATCATTGGACTAGGAGACATTGGAAGAAATTTTGCAAAAAAAGCACAAGCCTTTGATTGTGAAATATTGTATTACTCTACAAGTGGGAAAAATAGTAATGAGGAATATAAAAGAGTTGAATTAGATGAGTTATTAAGCACTTGTGACATTATTTCAATTCATTGTCCTCTTAATGCTGATACCAAAGATTTATTAAATTATGAAAATATGAAAAATATAAAAACAGGTGCAATTTTATTAAATCTTGGTCGTGGTGGAATTATAAACGAAGCAGATTTGGCAAAAATAATTGATGAAAAAGAGATTTATTGTGGAATAGATGTGGTTTCAATTGAGCCAATTTTAGAAGATAATCCACTTTTAAAAGTAAAAAATAAACATCAACTTTTACTAACTCCACATATTGGTTGGGCAAGTGTGGAAGCTAGAACTAGATTAGTTGAAATGGTTGCTAATAATATTAGAGAGTTTATTTCCCAAAGAAAAATCTTTTAATCTTCCTAAAGAAAGAAAATCTATTTTTCTTCTTTAGTTTTTCTTTTACATCAGCTCTTAGAGCTTCAAGTTTTTTGGGTTCATAAAGTGATTCTTTTGATATTTCCATTACTCTTTTGTTCCTAAATAGTTTTGAAGTTCTTTTACTGCTTCATCATTTTTAATAATAAATTTAATCTCTATTCTTCTTGAATTATCTTTATCTTCAATACCATCTTTATTATAAATTAACTCAGAAGATGATTTTCCACTTGAACTTACATATTTATTTAATAAGTTTTTATCAATTCCACTTGTTTCATATAAAAACTGCATAACTTCTAAAGCTCTTTGTTGCGAAAGTTGTAAGTTACTTAAATATGAACCATCACTATTTGTATGTCCTTCAATAGTAATTCCATAGATATATTTTCTAATCTCTTTATCTTCAAGAAGTGTAGAGATATATTTTTTCAAGATTCCATCTAACTCTTTTTTTGAGTCCTCTTTTAATTTATAAGCACCTTGGTCAAATAAAATATTTGAAGAGAATTTTATAGCTCCACTTTTTTCATCTATATTTATAGATTTTCCAAGTCTCTCTTTTAATTTTGTAATAACATTTAGTTTTATTCCAGTTAAACTTTTGATTTTAGCTTTTGTAATATCAAACTCTTCAACAGTTTTTTGATGAGCTTTTTCTTGTTCTAATAATCTATTTACTAAAACAGTAAGTTCACTATCTTTTAGAGTTATTGTGTTATTGCTATTTTCAAGTTCAGAAGTTAATTTTGAATTAGTTTCTATTTGTTCTTTATCTTTTAATTCATAAGTTAATAAAGCATCTTTTAGTTTTTGAAGTTCTACACTATTTAGTTGTATAGTTTCATTTGATTTTGATAACTGTGTTGATAATTCAGTTTTTTCTTCTTCAAGTTTTTTGAGTAAATTATTTAACTTACTTAATACTTCAGTTTTACTTATTAACTCTTCTTGACTTTGATTTAAAGCATATTTCTCTTTTTCTAAATTACTTTGAGTGTAGATATATTTTATTACAATAGCACCAAGTACTAATATAAATACAAAAAGTAATCCTGCCATTAAATCTGCATAAGAAATCCAGAAGTTTTCATCATTTTTTTGTTCATTGTTGTACATTTATGGCTACTTTGATAGTTCTTTAAATTCTGTTAAATCTTCTATGATTTTTACAGTTTGTTGATCAATTGATTCAAGTGAATTTTGTAATTTATCTGTAAACTTAGCATCATATTCATCAAGGCCTTGTTTAAATTTCCACTCAATTTTTTCCATATCACTTTTCATAGTTTCAATGCTTTTTATAATATTTGAATAAATTGCTTTCAAATTATCTGAACTTAAATTGTCCATATGTCCATTTAGTTTTTCAATACTATTATTTAGTAATTGAGCACTTAATACATAAGAATCTTTTTGTTGTTCAAAACTTCTAATTGTCGTACTCATATTTAAA
>JAQTXA010000032.1 GCA_028689025.1 Aliarcobacter sp. | reverse complement strand
CAAACAGACCATCATTCATGATGTAATCAAGTCTATATAAAGTCAAGTTGATTCTATGATCACTGATTCTATTTTGTGGATAGTTATAAGTTCTAATTCTTCCACTTCTATCACCAGTACCAACTTGTTCTTTTCTAGTAGCACCTTCAGATTCCATTTTTTTATTTATTTCTATTTCATAAAGCTTAGCTTTTAAAACTTTCATAGCTCTATCTTTGTTTTTATGTTGAGATTTCTGATCTTGATTTGTTACAACAATTCCAGAAGGAATATGAGTGATTCTAACAGCCGAGTCTGTAGTATTTACAGATTGACCACCATTCCCACTGGCTCTCATAACATCAATTTTTAAATCATTTGGATTGATTTCAACTTCCACATCATCAACTTCAGGCATAACAGCAACAGTAATAGCTGATGTATGAACCCTTCCTTGAGATTCAGTTGCAGGAACCCTTTGTACTCTATGTGTACCACCCTCAAACTTTAATTTTGAGTAAACATGGTCACCTTTGATTAGAAATACAATTTCTTTATATCCATGTGATTCGCTCTCACTTGAGCTCATAATTTCAACTTTCCAACCATTGTTTTCTGCATATCTTAAATAACCCCTAAAAAGGTCACCTACGAAAATAGCAGCTTCATCACCACCCGTACCAGCTCTTAACTCTAAATAGATATTTTTATCATCATTAGGGTCTTTAGGAATCATTAAAAATTTAATTTCATCTTCAAGTTTTGGTTTTCTTGTTTCTAATTCTTTGAGTTCTTCTTTTGCTAAATCACCAAGTTCTGGATCATCAAGCATCATCTTGTTTTCATCAATGTCATCCATTAATTTAACATACTCTCGAGCTTTAATAACAATAGGTTGCATATTTGACTGTTCTTTTGACAGATCAGTCATTCTTTTTATATCATTTGTAATATCAGGAGCCATTAATAAATTATTAATTTCTTCGTATCTATTAATAAATGGTTGTAGTCTGCTTTTTAACATAAACTATATAGCGTTAACTTTTACTTGTAATCTACTTACTTTTCTAGCAGCAGTTTCTTTTTTGATAATACCTTTAGATACACAATGGTGTAAATATTTGTTCGCAGTTTTCATTGTCTCAACTGCTTTTTCTTTATCAGCTGTTTCGATTGCTGCTAATACATTTTTCGTTACGTTTTTGATTCTAGTTTTGTAAAATCTGTTTCTTTCTGTTTTAATTCTAGTTTGTCTAGCTCTTTTTTCAGAAGATTTGTGATTTGCCATTTTTTTAACCTCTTTATAAAATTTTTAAGGGTAGAATATTACCTAAAGTAACTTAAACAGAGTTTAATTTTAGGAAGATTTAATGAAACTATTCGGAACAGATGGCGTTAGAGGAAAAGCTGGTGATTTTTTAGATGCAATTACAGTACTAAAATTAGCAAAAGCAGCAGGAATATATTTTAGAAAACATTCAACAACAAAAAAAATACTTGTTGGAAAAGATACAAGAAGAAGTGGTTACATGATTGAAAATGCCCTTGTTAGTGGATTAACTGCTGTTGGGTATGATGTTATTCAAATAGGGCCTATGCCAACACCAGCAATTGCTTATTTGACAGAGAGCATGAGATGTGATGCAGGAATTATGATTTCAGCTTCTCACAATCCTTTTGAAGATAATGGAATAAAATTCTTTGATAATCATGGAGACAAATTAAATACTGATTGTGAAGAAGCAATAGAAGCTATTTTTAATGATGATAATTTGATGATATCTGAACAAGTAACTGGCAGAAATATCGGTGCTTCAAAAAGAATTGATGATGTTATTGGTAGATACATAGTATCAATTAAAAGTTCATTTCCAAGAGATTTAAATTTAAGTGGTATGAGAATAGTTCTTGATTGTGCAAATGGAGCAGCTTATAAAGTTGGACCTACAATTTTACAAGAATTAGGTGCAGACGTAATTGTTGTAAATAATAAGCCAGATGGATTTAACATTAATGAAGATTGTGGAGCAATGCATCCTGAGCATATTGGTAAAATAATAAGAGAATACAGAGCTGATATTGGACTTGCACTTGATGGTGATGCTGATAGATTAGTTATCATTGATGAAAAAGGTGAAGTAGTTGATGGTGATAAATTAATTGGTGCTTTATGTAATTATTTAAATGAAGAGAAGCTTTTAAAAGGTAATGGTTGTGTAGCAACTGTTATGTCAAATAAAGCTTTAGAAGATTATTTATCTTCAAAAGGTATTGAATTATTTAGATCAAATGTTGGTGATAAATATGTTCTTGAAATCATGAAAGAAAAAGGTATAAACTTTGGTGGTGAACAAAGTGGACACATTATTTTCTCAGATGTTGCAAAAACTGGTGATGGATTAGCTTCATCACTTCAAGTATTAGCTCTTATTTTGAAATCTGGTAAAAAAGCAAGTGAAGTACTCAATCCTTTTGAATTATATCCTCAGATTTTACATAATATGAAAGTTACAGAAAAAATTCCTTTAGATAAAATAAAAGGTTTAGAAGAGATTTTAAAACCAATTAGAGAAAAAGGAATAAGAGATTTAATCAGATATTCAGGAACTGAAAATAAAATCAGATTACTTCTTGAGGGAAAAAATAAAAATGATGTTGAAAATGCAATGGAAACTTTAAAGTCATTTTTTAAAAAAGTATTATGAAAAAAGAGTTTAAAATTGCTATAACAATTTTTGTAGTTGTTTTTATAATTGATCAAGTGGTTAAATTTGGTTTTGCAAATTTAGCTTGGGATGTAAATGGTCCTTATATGTCTTTGAAATTGGCATATAATTACGGTGTTGCATTTTCAATGTTCTCATTTTTAGAACATAATTTAAAATATATTCAATTAATTATTGTTTTAATTGCAACGCTATATTTATTTAAAAATCAAAATGTTTTTAAAGAGTATTATTTACCAATAGCTTTGTTATACGCAGGGGGGGTATCTAATATTTTAGATAGATTTACTTATGGTGGAGTTGTTGATTATTTTTATTGGCACTATTTATTTGATTTTGCAATATTTAACATTGCAGATGTGATGATAGATTTGGCAGTTGTAATAATAATTTATAAACAAATCAAACAATCAAGAGAAGAAAAAAAACAAAAAGAGATTAATTCGTAAATTTGTAGCTTAAAAAAGATTTAGCTATAATCGAAAAAATTTTATTAAAATCATAGGAAGAGTTTAATTATGGGTCAAACAATAACAGAAAAAATTTTTAGTGAGCATGTAGGTCATAAAGTATATGCCGGAGAGATTGTAAGAAGTCCAATTGATATGGTGATTGGAAATGATATTACTACTCCAATTTCTATCAAAGCATTTGAAGATGGTGGTTTTGAAAAACTAGTAAATCCTGAAGGTTTTGCAATTGTTCTTGACCACTTTATTCCTGCAAAAGATATTGCATCTGCAAATCAAGCAAAAATCTCAAGAGATTTTGCGATGAAACATGATTTAAAATATTTCTTTGATGAAAAAGATATGGGAATTGAACATGCACTTTTACCTGAAAAAGGGTTAGTATTACCAGGTGATGTTATCATTGGTGCAGATTCACATACATGTACACATGGAGCACTTGGAGCATTTTCAACAGGTATGGGTTCAACTGATATTTCATTTGGAATGATTACTGGTGGTAACTGGTTTAAAATTCCAGAATCAATCAAAGTTGTATTCAAAGGGAAACCAGGTCCTTACGTAACTGGAAAAGATTTAATTTTAGAAATTATTAGAATCCTTGGTGTTGATGGAGCTTTATATAAAGCTTTAGAATTCACTGGTGATACAATTCCTTATTTAAGTATGGATGATAGATTCTCTTTATGTAACATGGCTATTGAAGCAGGAGCTAAAAATGGAATCGTTGCATATGATGATGTTACAAAAGAATTCTTAGATAAAACAGCTACATTAAATGGTGGATTAAGAGCAGAGCCAAAAATTCATTATTCTGATGAAAATGCAAAATATTGTCAAGTAATTGAGATTGATGTTGAATCTTTAAATCCTGTAATTGCATATCCATTTTTACCATCAAATGGTCATTCAGTAAATCAAGCTGTAATTGATAATATCAGAGTTGATCAAGTATTTATAGGGTCTTGTACAAATGGAAGATTATCAGATTTTAAAGTTGCAGCTGAAATTTTGAAAGATAAAAAAGTTGCACGTCATGTAAGATTAATTGTAACTCCAGGAACACAAAAAATCTTAAGAGATGCTCAAAAAGCTGGATATATTGATATTTTAGTTGACGCAGGTGCAGTTGTATCAAATCCAACTTGTGGGGCATGTTTAGGTGGATATATGGGTATTTTAGGTGATGGTGAAGTTTGTATCTCTACAACTAATAGAAACTTTGTTGGAAGAATGGGTTCAAGAAGCTCAAAAATTTATTTAGCAAATAGTGCAGTGGCAGCAGCTTCTGCAATTTCTGGATATATTACAGACCCAAGAAGTTTATAATATGATAACTCCTTTTGAAATTACTTGTGTAATTTTAAGTGGAGGCAAAAGCTCTCGAATGGGAGAAGATAAATCTCTTCTTCCATTTTCTACCTCTAAAACTTTAATCCAATATCAATATGAACGATTAAAACCCTATTTTAAAAATATTTATATATCTTCAAAAATAAATAAATTCGATTTTTTAGAAACAGATTCTTTAATCTTAGATGAAAATCAAGATGTTTTTTCACCAATACTTGCACTTGATTCTATTTTTAATAAGTTTAAAAACCAAAAAATCTTTATAATTACAGTAGATTCTCCATTTGTATCAATTGAAACAATTTCTAAATTAATAATAGAGTCAGAAAATTATGACATTTGTATTGCACAAACAGAAAAAACTCACAATTTATGTGGAGTTTTTTCTTCAAATATAAGTGTAAGTATTAAAAGTATGATTAAAAATGATATACATAAAATTAATTATTTAATAAAAAATAATAAATATAAAATATTAGAATTTCCTAATAATAGAGAGTTTATGAATATAAATAATAATGAAGAATATAATAAATCTTTATTTTATATAAATAAAGATAATAATTCCTAAAATAATTCAACATATTTTTTATAAGTCAAGTATTAAGTCTTTTTCGTTATCCTTAGAATATATTTATTATTAAAATAAAGGAAATTAAAATGGCAAAAAATGAGCTAGATGAAGCATTAGAATTAGTTGATTCTGAAATAAAAAAAGCTGGAATTTCAAGAAGAGAGGCATTCAAATTAGCAGGGCTAGGTTCAGCTGCTTATTTAATGGCAGGAAGTACGACAGCTGAAGCTGCTACGGAATTAAAAGCTAGTGATGCAACAGGAAAAATTTTAATTATAGGTGGTGGATTAGCTGGTATTTCAACAGCTGCTAGATTAGTTAATACATTATCAAATCCAGATATTACAATAGTTGAACCAAATCCAAAATCTGTATGTTATCAACCTGGAACAACATTAATTGCATCAGGAATTTATACAAAAGAAGATGTAGATTATGATACTAAAGATTTTTTGCCAAGCGGAGTAACACTTTTAAAAGATAAAGCTGTTGAGTTTAATCCTGAAGCAAATAAAGTTGCTTTGGAATCAGGAGAGACATTAACTTATGATTTTTTAGTTGTTGCAGCTGGAATTACTTTAGATTATGGTGCTATTAAAGGATTAGAAGAGATTGGAAATGCTTACACTGCAGGTGATGCTTCTAAAATAATAAAAACATTTGGTGACTCAGGTGCAACATCAGTTTATAATATTGATTCATCAGTTGCTATGTGGGAACAAATGCAAAAATTCATACAAAAAGCAAAAAATGGAGAGAAAGTAAAAGGTATATTTACGGATCCAAATACAGCTATAAAATGTGGTGGAGCTCCTAAAAAAGTAATGTATCTTACTAATGCTAGATTAAATGAAGCAAATGCAAGAGCAAATGCAGAGTTAACATTTTATGCAGATTCTGGTAAATTATTTGGTGTAAAAGAGTATGCAGATGCAATTGAAAAACAATTTATTGCAAGAGATATGAAATGGAATTTTAATCATAATTTAACAGGAGTAGATTTAACAAAGAAAATTGCTACTTTTGATAAACATTGGCAAGAAAAAGGTGCTTATGATAAAGATTTAGAAGAGTATGAGATGGTTACAAAACACCAAAATGTAGAAGTTCCATTTGATTTCCTTCATATTACTCCTCCTCAAAAAGCTCCAGATGAGATTGGAAAATCAGCTATTGGTTCAGCTAAAGGTTGGGTTCCAGTTGATAAAGAAACATTACAACATGTAAAATATAAAAATATCTTCTCTTTAGGTGATATAGCCGCAGTTCCTATGGGAAAAACAGGTGGAAGTGTTAGAAAACAGTATAAAGTATTAGTTGACAATTTAGTAGCTGTTATGGAAGGTAAAGAGCCAACTTCTAAATATGCTGGATACACAGTTTGTCCATTAATTACAGATATTGGAAAAGTTATGTTAGCAGAGTTCGATTGGACAGCAAAACCAACTCCATCTTTCCCACTTGATCCAACACAAGAGAGATATATTTGGTGGTTACTAAAAGTATATTTACTTAAACCAATGACTCAATATGGTATGTTAAGCGGTAAAGCATAAGAGGTAATTTATCTTGAAAAAAGAGTTATTAATTTTTGTAAGTTTATTAGTGATTTTATCATTTGGTATTCATTATAAAGAATTTTTAACTCAACCATTTGTACATATTCTAAATTTATCTAAATCAGGAGCCTATGGATTGGGTTTTTCTCATCCATTTATTTTCACATTTATTGTTTATCTAGTAATTTTATTACCAAGATTTGTTATTAAACTATTAAAAAGGAGTTTTAAATGAATAGAATGTTAAAAAGTATTATATTATCAGGTTTTCTTTTAACAGGAAGTTTGAGTTTTTCAACAGAAATAGAAACACTTACTGCCCCAACAAACAATGTTTTAGAATTAATTCAGAAATACCAATTGGAACAAGTTGATTACAATTATGTGAAAAAAGCTATTAATCAAGGGAATAGAAATTCTGTTAATGCAATTTTAATAGATGCAAGACCAGAGATTAAATATCAAAAGGGAACAATTCCTTCAAGTTTAAATATTCCAGATACAAAATTTGATGAGTATTATTCAGTTTTAAAAGATATTCCAAAAGAAAAAGAGATTATAGTTTATTGTGGTGGATATAACTGCACTAAAAGCCCTATTGTGGCTGAAAAGTTAAAAGAAAAAGGCTATATAAATGTAAAAGTTTATCCCGCAGGTGAACCTGAATGGAATAGACTAAGTTATCTTGAAATTGATACTTCAGTTGTAAAAGTGTATCAAGAAAAAAATTCTGCATTGATAGTTGATGCAAGACCTTATCCAAAATTTTTACAAGAGACAATTCCTGGAGCTATTTCAATTCCTGATACAAGTTTAGATAAATTAATAGGAAGATTCCCTATTAATAAAAAAGAAAGAATTGTAGTATTTTGTGGTGGATATAGCTGTGAAAAATCCCATGTTGTTGCTAATAAATTAAAGTCTTTAGATTATAAAGACGTTATGGTTTATGCAGGTGGACTCCCAGCTTGGAAAGAATTAGGAGAAGCAACAACTGCATCTTCAAAAGTAGTTACGAAAGAAAAGGTTTCAAAAAAAGAGCAGTTTAGTAAAAATGGTTTGAAATTAGGAAGTGATGAAGGAAGTGTTGATGGCGAATGGCTTAAAAAACAAGTATTAGAAAATAAAGTTCCATCATATATTCAAGTAGTTGATGTAACATCTGCAAATGAGTTTAAAACGGGACATCTTAATAGTGCAATAAATATTGAGGCTGGAAAACTTAGTGCAAATGAGTTATTTGAAAAGTTACCAAAAAATAAAACTATTGTATTTAATTGTACAACAGGTGGAAGAGCAATAGAAGCTTGGTCTAAATTGAAAGATGCGAAATTTGATATGTCCGAAATTTATTATTTAGATGCAAATATTTCTTGCAAAGATAATAATTGTAAAATTGATGTAAATGAGCCTCTATTATAATCTTTTGATAATTTAGGCATAAAAAAAGGGTTAGAAGAAAATCTTCTAACCCTTTTTTAGTGTTTTTGCAAATTTATTTTAGTGCAGATTTAGCAGTTACTACTAAAGATGCAAATGCAGCAGAATCATTCATAGCCATATCAGCTAAGATTTTTCTATCTAATTCAATTGCAGATAATTTTAATCCGTTCATGAATCTTGAGTAGTTAATATCATTTAATCTACAAGCTGCATTGATTCTTATAATCCATAATTTTCTTATGTCTCTTTTTTTCTGTCTTCTATCTCTGAAAGCATA
>JAQTXA010000005.1 GCA_028689025.1 Aliarcobacter sp. | reverse complement strand
AAGTTTTAGATAAAAAGTTCACTGAGAATTTACAGAATTTAGTAGATGCAAATTCAAATAAAGAATCAAATGAGACATTAAATAAAAATGCTAAAGAAGTTGAAATGGATGCTTTACGTATTTTTGGAAATTTGAACGATGTTAAGAAAGTGGCTTGTAAGAAATAGAAAAGACTAAGAAATAAAAGAAGGCTAACTTCTTTTATTTTATTGTTGCATCTGTTTTATTAAAGCTTCTAATTCATCCTCTGATAATGTTTCATCACAAGAATCAATATTTTTCGCACTCGGTGCTATATTGTACTGACTTTTATCAATATCGTTTTTCTCACAAACAAAATTAACAACTCTTTCAATCTTTTGTCTATGTAAATCTTGATGTTGTAACAAACCAAAAATATCAGAAATCTTATCTATCATTTTATCTTTTTTATGTAAAGGAAGTTCCGAACCATTTATTATTTCTTCAATTGATTCGGTATTATCATAAATTAATTGGGCATTAACTTCTGATTCTTTTATAACTTCACATAGTTGGGCTATTAACTCTTCATATGTCATAAACTTCCTTTATTTTGTAAAATAGTGAGGAAGAGTTTAACTTATTTTAACTTAATAGATTTATGTTATTTAGTTATTAATGAATTATTTCTGCAATTACTTCAGTTGCATAAGAACCTTTTGGTAAATAAAATTGTATTTCCATCCAGTTTTTTTCTTCTTTGTAGTTACTTGAAATATCTTCTGGGAAAATCCATGCAAATCTTCTTGCACCATCTTCACCTGTTTTTTCTTCAAACTCTTTTTCAATTTCATAAGCTAAATCAACTGAATTTTTAACTCTATTTCCGCTTAAAAGTCCTGTTGGAACTCTATCTCTTTCATTGAATTTTTGTGATTCTTCTTCTAAATTTTCAATAGTAAAAATCTTCCCAAATGGATAATGAGAAAGTAAATCACCAGTCATTAATTTGAATGGATGTTTTTGTTTTTTCATCTGTTTTACAACATCAAGTGGTAAATTTAATCTTTGATAAATCTCTTTTGGCTCAAAAGCTTCAATTAATTTTGATATTTCGATTCTTTTTGAAAGCCAAGAGTTAAAAAGATAACTTTGATAAGCGTTGATATACATTTGCTTTAAATTTCTTCTTTTTTCTTTTAGTTTTCCATCAATAATATCTTTACCTTTTTTATAGTTGTCACCATCAATTCCAAATCTTTGAAAACCAAAATAGTTAGGAATTCCATTAGTTACGATTGATCCTAAAGCTTCTTCAATTTTTCTTTTTTCAATAGAACCAACTCTTTTTAGTCTAATAAAAAACTTATTACCTTTTAAGTGCCCTACTTTGATTTTGTTATTATGATAAGTTGTTTCAAGTATTTTTAAATTATCATTTTGAAAAGATTTTAAAGCCTCTTCATATTTTCTATGAACTGAAATAGATTGAACAGTCATTGCATTTTTATCTTTTAAACCTGCATATCCAAACTCTCTACTACTACAATTTAGAAACTTAGCTAAAATCTCAATAGCATCCCAAGTTGCTAAATCTTTTTTTCTAATTTTTAAAACTAGATGTTCACCCTCACCTGAAAATTCATATAAAGGAATTTCTGTAACCACGAAATCATCTTTGTTTTGCTTAAAAACCACATCAATTTTTGAGTGATTTAAATATCTTTGTAATTGTTCCAATTATTTTTCCTTTAAATTAAGTTCCTAAATTTTTACTGATTGACTAAAAGTGATGATTTTTACAAGCAGTTCTATATTTACCCTTTATAGCTTTTGCAAATATATTCAATTTTACTTTATGTTTTTTTGCTATTTTTTTTATTTTATCCAGATTTATCTCATCGAAAGAAAAAAGAATCTCATACTCTTCACCAGAACTTCCAATACTGTCATCAATTTCATTAAAAAACTCAAAACCAATGTTACTTGCTTTTGATAATTTTTCTAATTCAAAAAACAGCCCATCAGAAATATCCATTGAAGCTGTTATAAAAGGTGAAACTTCATAAAAAAAGTTTGGATTTAACTTTGGTTTGATAAATTTAGATTTTTCTGAAATTGGCTTATTCTCAAAAAGAGTCTCTAAATCTTTTTTACATGAACCTAAAGTTCCTGTATAACAAAGCAAATCATTTTTTTTAACGCCAGATCTTAAAACTGGATTTGATGTTTTTGAAATGATAGTTATTGAAATATCAAGTTTTTCATTTGATATTGTATCTCCACCAATGATTTGAATATTAAACTTCTTCGCAGCTTTTTTGAATCCATCTGCTAACTCTTTTAAATCTTCATTTGTATATGATTTTGGAATTGCAACACTAAGAAGTGCATATAAAGGGATTGCATTCATTACAATTGCATCTGAAATATTTACAATCATTGATTTATAGGCAATTTGCTTTAAACTCATCCACTCTTTTTTAAAATGAACATTCTCAAAAAAAGCATCCATAGAGTAAACAAATCCATCAATAAAAGCACCATCATCACCAATAATTTTATTATTTGAAAATTGTTTTATAAAATATTCTTCTTTGTTCATTCGCGTATTATATCAAATATGAGCAAAATATACACGCTGTTTTCATATATTTAAATATTTATAGATAGAGGATAAAAAATCTCCTCTTTATTTTAAAAAAATTATTGTATAATATTTTTTTAAATAATTTAATAGGAGATAAGATGCCAAAAATTAACAAATATGTTGATATCGATACTGTAGAAAGAGAAGCTAAAAAAGATTTAATAGATAGACACAGTCCATTTATTCACTGTGCAGCAACTGCAAAAAAAGGTGAACCATTTGAAGTAACTGTAAAAATGGGTAACGAATATACTCATCCAGATGATTTTGATCATTATATTGAATCTGTAACATTATATAACGGTGATGTTCAATTAGCTAAAGCTTCTTATGTTCCAGGAACATTAGGAAATGTTAAAGCTCATAACACAACTACATTTACAATCATTCCAACTGGTTCAAAATTAAACTTAGTTGCTCATGGTTACTGTACAAAACACGGTATCTGGGAAGGTACGCCTGTTACTGTTGAAGTTACAGAATAAGCTCTAAGCTCTATATTATCGAAAAGGTAAGAGGTTTTTATCTCTTGCCTTTTTTTATGCTTTATACAGTTTTTATACAGTTATTTTAAAAAGCGTATAATTCTGTATAAAATTTTAATTGATTTTAACTCCATAAATTTTATTCATTTCAAGATAATGCTCAATTGTGCCTTTGCCTAATTTAGTATTGTAGTGAAGTTTCCAATAGGCAGCTCTTTCTTCAATAGTTTCAGGAATTGGATCACCTTTTAGCCAATAAAGAAGCCTAGTAAATAAAAGTGCTAAAAATTGGTTATATCTTAAATCATCCCAATTTACTAAAGAAATATCAATATGTAAATCTTTTAAAATTTGAGGTTGTAATTTTTTGCATCTATTTCTAATATCGTTAAACGGAAGTTCATCAAACTGTGTTAATCCCATGCCTGCGCCTACAGTTTTATCTTCAATTTGACCTAATGCAGTTTCAGCAATTGCAGTCTCTATAATCATTTCTTTAGCAGTTCCATACTTACCAAGACCTATACATTTGCATATAATTTCTGCATCTTCATCAATTCTCTTTAAATTTATTACACCATAATTCATTTGTTTGCTCCTTTACAAAATTCATTGGTCCTATCTACTTGCTTTTCATAGAACTCAATATTAGAATCAATTGCAGTTTTATATGCAACTGCAACATCAATATCATCTCTATAAACTCTAATTTGGGTTGGTTGAACTCTTTCTACTTTTTGTTGCTCAAAACAAACTATTTTGTCTTGAAATACTATTTCTTTTTCTGCAGTACATCCAACAAAAACAAAACTAAAAATTAATAATTGTAAAATTGCTTTTTTCATCTGCTTTTATTTCTCCTCTTTTTTCAACAGTTTTTGTTAATGTTTTATACTTTGTTACCACTATTTCTTTTTGTTCAGAAGTAACAGCTTTTTCTTTGGCTATTTCTCTTTCAATTGCTAAAGTTTTTTCATAGGCTTCAATAATTAAAGTATTATTTTTATTAGCTTCTTCCAATTTAGTAGAAGTAGTTTTTAATTCTACTTCTTTGTCTTCTAAATCTGATTGAAGATACTTTACATATCCACCTACTGATAGAACTACAGTAAATAAAATTGCTGCTAAATAAATTTTAGGCATGTTTCATCCTTTGTTGTTCTATATTTTTTAATATTCTTTTTCCGGACAACATTACTGCTAATAGTAAATATAAGCCCAGGTATGAAATTTCACAAATTAGAAATAAATTATCATATATTGTACCGGTTGTTAAAATGACATGTATTTGAAAAAGTGCTACGAGCATAGGTAAAACAACGATTAATTTAATTAGTTTTTTTGTACTACTACATAGCCTATATGATATATATGCACCAACAATAATAAATATACTAGAAATTAATAGCCATAGATATGACATCATTGTTAAATTAAATAACATCTTAACTCTCCCCTATTTTTTTTATTTTTGAATCAATTAAACGATTTAATACGAATGACAATTTATCTACGCAAAAACCTAATGCAAAAGCTACAACAGATGGTAAATACGGAGATTTAATTGACGGTATTTGCGTCACCAATAATTCGCTTGAACTCCATGCTAAAACTAAAGCTAAAAGAACACCTTTTAAGATAAAAATTAAGCTTTCACTATATCTTTTTGTTTGACCTGTAAGTGCAATGCTGCATCCTGCAATAGCGCTTAAAATTATCATCATTACATCAGCTCCAACCTGTCCTAGCCATCCTATTAAAAAAGCTGATAGCCCTACACTTATACTTGCTCCTGCTGTTGTTGTTACAGGTTCCATATCTTCTCCTATGTTAATTTATTTTTCAAACTCTAAACTAGTTATCCAACCGCTTTGTTTGTCTAAGTTATGAGTTACTCTTGTTATTTGATATTCTTCTTCATCTTCATCTATATTATTCAAAAGAGTAAGAATCCCGCCGGCGAAAATAACATCTCCTGATTTTCTCAAATTTCCGGAAATTAACCCTTGATTTGCTTTTTGTAATTGAGCCTTAGCTCTTTCAATTGCATGTGCTTCATTTTTAAAACTGCCTTTAAATTTAAGTATTGGTTCTCCCCCATTTGGCGGATATACTTTAGTAAAAGTTTTATTTTCTTTTGTATCATGCCATGTCACTTCACATGAGTTATAAGAAGTTTTATTTGAATGTTCTATAGATATGTCTGTACAATAATTAACATCAATTGAATACTTTGGCAAATCATCATTTTTTTTATTTTCTTTTATTTTTTTCACAAAATATAATGTGTCATTTTTAATATTAAATAAAGCGTTATACTCTTTGGCTAATCTATTTAAAAAATGCATATCACTTTCATTTGATTGAGATTGACTTATTAAATAAATATCATCAAAATCACTTTTTAATTTTAAATTATGCCTATCTGCTATTTGATTAGCTAATTGTTTTAAGCTTAGCTTTTCATAAGTAATATTTCTTTTTACTTTAAAATTATCAGAAAAATCTATTCCTGTTGCTTTTATTGAAAGTTGAGTAAATGTTTTTGATGTACTCTGAACATTAAACAATCCCATGAACTGAACATCTATTCCATATCCAAAAAATATTTTAATTTGATCTTCATATCTGGGTCTTGTAAAATTTCCAGAAAGTATTATTTCTAATTCATCACTTTCATTATTTGCATTATCTGTTAATGTTAATGAAATTAATTTATCATGAATAATACTTGTTTTATCGCTTCCATTAATTACAATGATATAACCTGGATTTGTTACCATAGGGTTTCCTGTTTTTTGCTTGAAACTATCATTATTTCAGGTAAATAAATAATGTCTGATTCATCTAAAAATATTTTTTTTGATAGTTTTTGATTTTCAGATAAAACTTTTTCAAAGAAATCAAGTGTTCCATATTCTCTAAAAACTATTTCATCTAACCTTTCTCCATTTTTAGCAGTAAGTTCTTTCATTTTGAACCACCTATAACTTGTAAATCTATTTGGTATTCTTGTTTTAAAAATTCACCTGTATTTAAAAAATTATTCCTTTTCTTATTCAATGAAAAAATAAGAATTTCAAATGCTTTACCATTTGAAAAAGCCATAGTTACTGCTCTTTTTCTAGCTGCCATTTTTTCAAACGCATTTAATTGTTTTTGACTTTTACAAATCAAAGTGCCTTTTAATAAAATTTGTTCTTCATGTCTTCCTGTGTTTTGATATGTATCAAAACCGCCTAAATTTTGATGTGTAGCAAAGAAATATGTTATTCTGCTTTCAAATTCATCATAACTTGTTTTGCTTACATCAAATTCATAATCATCAATCATTGCTAACATTATAATTCCTCATCATTTAGTGAATTAGTTTTTTTTGCCAAAGCATTTGTTACACCTTTTTGAACATCAACTGTACTTGATGGATTATTTACAGTAACTTGAATGTGATTTGTTTGCTGAACATCTTTATTAACTACATCTTTTTTATCAATAGGTAAGGGTGTATAATTTAACTTTGATTCATTTTCTGCAGGTTTATTTGCTTTGTGATCAATTGTAAAAAATTGACTTGCTGATTTTAAACCATCACCTATTACGCTACCCATTTCAACAGCTTTATTGCCTATCGTAGTTCCAATGTTTGCTAATGCCCCAAGGGTATTACTTATTAGTTCATTTATCCATTGAAATTTACTTGCTAGCCAATTAAAGAAGTCCTCAAAAGGTTTTTTAATAAATTCAACAACACCAATGAAACTATTTTTTATATTTTCCCAGGTGCTAATAAATATTGCAGTCACACTATTCCATAAAGAACTAAAGAAATTTTCTATTGGAGACCATATAGATACAATTATGCTTTTGGCTATATTAGAAACATCAGTAACTATATTTTTAATTCCAGTCCAGGCATTGCTAAAGATTTGAATAACTCCATCCCAAAGGTTTGTGAAAAAATAAGTTATTACGCCCCAGTTGTTCATTATCATACCAATTGGAGTCCAACCTAAATAAGTTTTAATCACATATATTGATGAAGAAAAAATATTTTTTATACCATTCCAAATATTAGAAAATAAATTAGTTACCCCAGACCATACAGAAATAAATATATTTCCTATTACATCTGAAAATATACTAATTGTACTTTTTATACCATTCCAGGTATTACTAAAAATATTGCTAACATCTGCCCATAAATCAATAAAAAAAGCTTTTATCGGTTCCCAATAAATATAGATTAAACCTACTGCTAAACCAATTGCTGCAATTGCAACTCCAATTGGATTTGCTAAAAATATGCTGTTTAGAACAATTAGCGCTCTACCTAGACTTAAAAGACCTGTAATAACAAAACTACTCATAAACCCTATTGCACTAAAAGAAAGTGATAGAGCTATAGCTCCAACTACCGCTATTCCTAAAACTCTACTAAGATTTGGAAAGGCAACTACAAAATCACCAACAAAATCGCCAATAACTCTAAGTGGTGCAATTACACTATTTAAAGCAGGTAGTAAAAGTGTTCCAAAATTAATAGCTATTTTTGTAATAGTATTACCCAATAATTTTAAATTATTTGCAGATGTTTTACTTCTAGTTTCAAATTCTTTATTCATGCTTCCAAGATACTTAGTTTTATCAGCTACACTATCTAAAGCTTTTGTATAATTTTCTAATCCACCAACTAATAATGCAATATCATCACTATATTCAGCACCAAATAAATCAGATAAAACACCCATTTGATCTTCTTTTGGAATTTCTTTTAAAGTCTCTAAAAATCCAATTAATGCACCTTGTGCATCATCTTCTATATTCATTTTTAATTGTTTAGCAGACATTCCTATATATTTTAACCCTTCTCCAAAGGATTTTGGTTGTTTTTCTGCTGTTTGAAGTTTTAATAATAATGCATTTATTGCTGTTGCTGCAACTTCTGGCGGTTTTCCAAGTGATAAAAAAGCACTACTTAATGCACCTGCTTGAACTGTAGTTAAACCAAATATTTTAGCTATTCCACCTATACGACCAAGTGTTTCTACTACATCAGAAGCTTTTGAAGCGCTAGTATCACTTAAATGGTTTATACTATCGCCTAATTCAACTATTTGAGATTGACTTAATCCATATATATTCATAAGTTTAGCTATGCTATCACCTGCATGTTCAGCATTCATATCAAAGGCTGTACTCATCTTTGCAACTGTTACCGTAAATTCAAGTAAGTTTTCTTTTGCTATACCTAATTGACCACCACTTGCACTTATTGTTGCTAATTCTGTTGCGCTTAAAGGAATAGTTTGAGATAAACTTAATAAACTCTTTTCAAAATCTTTAAACTCTAAATCATTTGCAAAATCAACTACTTTTTTTACATCAGCCATTGCTGATTCAAAATCTATTGCTACTTTAAAAGGCATTACAATAGAAGTTCCAAGAGCTAATTTATCTACAAAGCTTTCTTTAAATTTTTTTCTATATTCACTAAGCCCTTTATCTAAATTAAAGCTTTTATCCATCAGTTTAATATTTCTAGTAAGCCCAATAATTGTAGAATTTAATTTAGTAGCTTCATTTGAAGCTTTTCCAAATTTACTGCCCAAATCAATTCGTTTGTCTTTCAGCTCTTGTAATTTGGAATTAAGCATATTTGTACTTTTTAGTGCAGAACCAAAAGCATTAGCTCCACCAAAAACAGCACCAATGGTAATACCTAAAGCGAAGGTTTTCATTTTTTATAATCCTTACATTCCTTTACAAAATAGAAGAAATCATTTAAATCCATTCCTAAGATTTCTTCATATCCAAAAGAAAAGGTATAACCTATCATAGCTATACCTTTTCTTGCATCTTCCCAGGTTATTACAAAAAACTTTTTAACGCCGTTTGCAATGAAGTGTAATCTTTTAAAGATAACTCATCAATTTCATCCATTGTCATATTTGTTAAATTACCAATTAATTTAATTTCTTGTTCTGCATCAGTTTTTGCCTCTTGAGATATTCTCATATCTCTTACCTTTGGTTCTCTCATTTGTACAGTTTTACCATTTGCTAATGTTATATCTTTCATCTTTTACTGTAAAACGGTTTTTGAAATGATAGTATTTTGTATTTAAAATGAAAGTCCAACCTTTAAAACGGGTCGGATACTTTCATTCTATGTGCGAAATTAAACACCGTTTAAATGGTATTTAATAGTTAGTTATAAAGACTTCTTGAACGCTTTTCTTAACCCCGGACACATTCGCACCAAGTGTATAATCAATCGCTTTGGTCTTTGTGATAGTGAACTCCTTATATAGCTCTCTAACCAGCTGACAATCATTATATGATACAAGGAACTTTCCTTTTGCTTTTGCCAGTGCGCTTGCAAGTTTTTCATGCTCTGCATGACCAAAGCCTCCAGTGTTCTTATAATATGACTCAGTGTCAACATAAGGCGGGTCACAATAAAAGAAAGCGTCATCGCTGTCATAGGTTCGGATTAGCTCTTCAAAGCTCATATTCTCAATAGTAACCATCTTGAGACGAGAGCTCCACACCTGAAAGCTTTTATAAATGTTTTTAGGCTTTCTACTCTTGGCAGACATAGCAAAGTTATCTCCTTTTGAGCCAAAGCTTTGAGTCAACTGGTAGAAATAATAAGCCGCTCTCTCTATCTTATTGCGTGGGCGATAAAAGCCTTTTTTGATGCCGTCGAATATAGCACGGCTTATAAGCATGTTATTGAGATAGAACGAGAGTGTTTGAGGCTGAGTTTGTATCATTCGGTGCAGATTGATAAGGTCTCCGTTGATGTCATTGACGACCTCTGCTTGCTTTGTTCCGGTAGGCTTTGGTTTTGCATAAAGAACATTTAATGCGCCTCCAAAGACTTCAACATATAGCCTATGATCCGGCATTGCTGCAACGATGTCTTTTGCAAGTTTCGACTTACCGCCGACCCAACCGAAAGGTGCCTTGAGCTGTTTATTTGTAGTGTTCATGTGTACTCCTCATTGATAAAGATTAACGGCGCAAATGCCGATATAGTCAAAGCAGCCATGAGGAGTTGAGGGTGTGGCTGCTTCTCGCTTAGTTAATTTTCAAATTCTACGGATGTTTCCCAGCCACTTGACGAAAATGTGTGGCTCACGCTTTTTATGCTGTAAGTTTCATCGTCTTCACCTCCTAATGTATTTGATAGAGTCAACTTGCCTCCGGCATATATCTCAACGCCAGCACATGAGAATGAGCCTGATTTTATGCCTTGATTTGCTTTTTGAAGCTTCGCCTCTGCTTTTATCTTTGCGTCTACTTTATCCTTGAAACTTCCCTCGAGGACTAATTGAGGAGCACCTGAACCGACAACAACTTCCTTTTTTACATTGTCTTTTGTGTCGTGCCAAACAGCTTTGCAAGAGTAGTACAAAAGCTTATTTGAGTGCTTTATGGTAAGACCTGAGACTTTGTTTGCGTCAATAAAGAACTCAGGGAGCGCATCATTCTTTTTGCCGTCTTTTTGTTTCTTCAGAAAGACCAGGACATTATTTTTTATGCTAAAAATCGCATTAAGCTCTCCAGCGAGTCGCTTTAAAAAATGCAAGTCGCTTTCATTGTTTTGAGCCTGATGAGAGATGAAGACATCATCATAGTCACTATTAAGCGTAAGACCGTTGTGAGATGCTATTTGCTCGCACAAAGCCTTAACACTCATCTTCTCAAAACTTCGACTCTTCTTTTGCTTTATAGAGTCACCAAAGTCCGCACCGGTTGCAGTTATTTTGAGTATATGGTTGTCGGTTCGCTCGCTGGTCTGCACCTTAAAGAGACCGCAATAAAAAACACCGCTTTCTTTGTAGCCAAGCCAAAGCTTGAGCTCATCTTGATACTTTGGACGCTGGAAGTCTCCATAAACATTGATTGTCAGCTCATCACTAACATTCCCGTCCTCATCTTTAAATTGTAAATCAATAAGGTTCTTGGCGATATGACCGGTAACATCGGTACCGTTTGCCTGAATGGCGAAAATTGGTGTCAATTCCATAGTGATTTAAGCTCTTTTACTTTGATTTGATTTTCTATTGTCGGTAGATAGACAATATCTCCAGCGTCAAGTATTGTCTTGCCGTATATATGTTTATTAACATCCATAACCGACTTAAAAACATCAAGCGTCTTGTAATTGTCATAAATGATTTTGTCTAATCTATCGCCATCATTTGCTATATATCTAAGCATCGTAATACCTTGCCAGTGAGATTGATACATCACGCTTGACAGCCTTGCCGTCTCGCACAAAGTCTCTACTTGTAACCTGAATAGACTGCACCAATACATTTCCGATTACCTTGCCGTATCCAAGCACCATAAAAAGAGGCTTTTTCTCTTTTGCGGTCTGTATGAACTCATCAAGCACGCTTTGCTTTTGCATAATCAAAGAAGCCTTGAGCTCTATCGTTTCCGAATATTCATTGACAGACTGAAAAGCCGGTAGTGTTGCAAGACGATCAATCTTTTTCCAACCAAACTCAAGTGAGTATGAAAGCTCATCAAGCTGATGCTTCGTGAGCTCCAGCTGATACTCTCCTATCATTGCGTAAAACATCAAATCACCTCGTCTTCAAAACTTCTATTTTTTGCACTGTCTTTAATCCTTGAAAGAGCAACTCTAACCTGGTCTTCAAGATTGCTTTTTAACTGCCCGGCTTCGACCACTTTACCGTCAGTAGCTTTGACGATGATGTCTCCGGTGAAAGTGACATCGATTTTATACTGCTGTGGAGACTTTGACTCTTTAGCTGTTTGTGTAGCCGGTGCAATGTGAGTCTTAGGCATTACGGTACTTGCTGGCATACTTTGAGGCGCAGCAACGAGAGAGCCTCCGATCATAACAGCAGCCGCAGTTTTTTTGGCAGCAGATGAACCGCCTTCAGCACTTACCTCAGTGTTGTTTGCTGGTTTTATGCTTTGTTTCTTTGACTCAGATAATGCGATTGGTTTTGGTTGAGGTGCCTGATACCCCTTATCCGATACCGCAATCGGCTTAATGACTGGAGCCACTGTCTTGCTCTCGGTGACCTTTACGTCTTTTTTAAATACCTCACTGCCTATGTTTTGGGTATTATTTGTCAGCTTGACGGTTTTCTTTGTGTCTTTGTCATCCCCAAAGCCCAAGAAGCTTTTGACACTTCCCCACATCTCTCCGACTTTCTCAAATGTCTTGACAAATCCAGCAACAAGCCCTTGCCATAGATTGATAAAATAAGTCTTTATCCCTTCCCAGCTTTGCATGACGATACCAATTGGATTAAAGCCAAGGACTCCAGTGATTGCCGTCCAAGCCTGACCAAATACGGATAAAACAGAGTTCCAAACCCAAACAAAAAAGCCTCTGATTGGCTCCCAGTGCATAGCAATTAAACCAATAGGGCTAAAAGATAAAGCCATTTTTATCCCGTCTTTAGCTGCACCAAATATCGATAAAACACTATTCCAAACGCTTGAGAAAAAACCTTTAATTGGTTCCCAGTAGGTATAAATAGCGTAAGCGGCTCCAGCTATTGCGAGAACTGCCAAGCCGATTGGATTTGCAAACAAAGCTCTACCAATCCAAGCAATGCCACTGCCAACAAATCTCAAAGCGGCACCAAGCTTTAATGATGCACCACTTCCAACAGTTGCAGCCGTATTGTAAGCCCATTGCATAGCTGTTAAAACTCCAGTTTTTGCAGATGTCAGCATCTTTGTGAGACTCAATCTGTTAAAGGCGAGTCTGAGACCATTTACGACCGGTATTTGAGCAAGCAATGAGCCCCTCAAAACAATTGTTGCCATTTGGAAAAGTGTTTTTGTTATCGTAGCAATTTTAATGACTGCGACAAGTCCAAAAAATCCCATTGCAACACCGCCGATAACAGAGCTAAGAACGGGAAATGTATTGATAAAACCATCAACGCCGTTTACCATCACGCCGATACCGCTTGCAAGTAAAGTCGCTGCCGGCATGAATATTTTTCCTATGCTCGCTCCGAGATTTCCAATTTGCTGACCAAGCAGCTCAAACCCCTTACCTCTTTGCATTGCATCAGCCATTTGCTTGGTTATACTAGTGCCTTTTTCCATCTCATCATTAATCTGTTTTTGGCTCGCTGTCAAATCTTTTGTTTTATCAATAAGAGCGGTTACGATCTTAACTGCTTCATCACTTCCGAAAGCTTCTTTGAGCTTGTCCATGTTTTCAACTTTTTCCAAGTCTCCAAACTTATCTTTTAAACTCTCAAGAATTTGAGACATAGGAAGCATCTTGCCTTGAGAGTCTGTCATTTGGACTCCGAGCTTCTCTTGAGCTTTTCCAACATTCATCAAGAACGCACGATAACTGGTTGCGGCTTCAGTTGCTGAGTTAAACGCACCTTTGGCATTTCCTATAATTGAAAGCTGCTCAGATAAACTAACGCCGAATTTTGTTGCGACTGCACCAAGAGTTGATAAGCCTGTGCTTAAGTCAACACCATCTGTTCTAAATGCCATAACCGAGGTAGAGATTGCTGCACTGAATTTCTCACCAAAATCAAAGTCACTTTTAAACTGGTCTCTATAAATTCCATATCCAAGTGCAAAAAGCTTTGTCATTTCAGATGTTGAAGCTTTTGTCGCAGTAGCTGTCATCGCTGCTAAACTCGTAAACTTAGCAACACCCTCATCAGATAAAGAGGCTATACCGGATTTAATGTCGTAGCTTGCTTTGATAAAATCGCTTGTAGTTGTACCGGCAAACTGATTACTAAATTCTCGACCGGCTTTTGTGATTTTTTGGATACCGGCTTCGTTAATGCCAAGAGATGATATTTCGCCTTGAGCTTGCTCGACTTGCATTTGAGCCATAATGGGAGCCCTGATAACCATTGCAGTTCCAAGCACTCCCAAAATAGCGTTTTTCTGAGCCAAAAGCTCTTCTTTTTTGGTCTCAAATTTCAGCTGAATAATTGCATCTTTTTTGAGCTTTAGAAGCTCCGCATTAACTTTTCTAAGTTCAATTTTTGAAGACTCAGTGTCCATTTTACGAAGCTCAACCCTTTGAGAGTTGAGTCCGTTTATCTTTTCTTTAAGTCCACCTATGCTATTAATTGCGGTACCAATTGAGGATTTAAAAGATGATGAAACAGCTGCTCCAATTACGATACCAAGTCCCATCGCTTTCAATGACATCTCTTATCCTTTCTATTTTATTAACTATTGCGGTGAACTACTACTGGAGAACGCTACCGGATTACAATTTACCTTTTGCAATCAGCTTCAGCATTTTCTTTTTCGTTCCACTCTTTTATAAAATCATTGCTTCTTTTAAACACTCTGTAAACAGCTGATAAAACACTTTTTTCAACCGTTTAAACACCGTTTAAAGCGAGGGTTTATTTAACCCTCAGCTCTTCTTATCATCTCATCTTGAGCCATTTTATTAAGAACCACAAAGTCCGAAACAAACATCTCGAGAGAGTCGCAATACCCTTGATTAAACATATTGCCCAAAGAAGCTATGCCGATGAGCATGTCGCTCCACGGCACGCCAATTAAGCCAAAAAATCATGCAACTCTTTTTGTAGCTTCTTGTAATCTTGGACACTTAAGTCATCAATCTCATCGACACTCATACCGGTAAGATTTGCAATCAAATGTACCTCTTTATCCTCTTCGCTTGCATGATGCGCAACTGCACGCATATCTCGCACTTTTGGCTCTCTAACCGTTACTTCTTTTCCGTTAATAGTAATTTTTTTCACTGTTTACTCCTTATAAAATGTTTTCTCGAAGCTCTTGCCACACATCTTTGCCGTCAATCTCACACACATAAGCGTCAAGGTCAATAAGCAGTTGAGTCGTGCCGTCCTCCTCAAGCTTATAGAATGAGCAAGCCAGCTCCATACTAACCGCCGTCTCTTTGCCGTATTCAACCTTTGGAGACTCAAACTTCTTAATTTCTCCTCTGAAGGTTGCTACATGAGAGAAGTTTCCTTTTTTACCGGTGACATTCCATTTAACATAAATGCTTGTCTCTTCCGTCCCATGTTTGCCTAAGCTCTCGTAAAGAACCTTATTGTATTCGCTGAACTTTAGCTTTGTTGTCAACGCCTTGAGCATCAAAGTGTTAATGTCTCTTTTATAAACGCCGCCGTTCCCTTCAAATGTCTCGAACTCAATTGCCGGAAGCTCAACCTCTGAGGTTGTGCCGACAAAGCCCATTCCCTCAACATAAACTACCGCCCCGTTGATTGTTTGTGATTTTCTTACATCAGCCATGATCTACTCCTTTTATGAAATTTGTTTGATGAGAACATCAGCGTATTTGTCAACATAGCTGAAGTTGACCTCAAGACGCTTGACGATAGGCATGTTTTGCATCTCAGCAACCATGTAAAACTTACCAGCTGTAATGTTCGCCCTGGTATTCTTGTTTGGATCCCAGTACACATTGAAGCCGAGCAATACTTGAGAGCCTTTAAGAGCCAAGAGCATTTGCTCAACGGAGTCTTTTGCACTTTTTAAAATGTCAGCTCGACGGTCAATTGCCCAAAACAATCCCTCAAGAGCAGCCTCGCATACACGGTCGAATACACGCACTCTTGTAAGGTCTTGCCAAATCGGGTCAATATCAGTCGTCTCGCCTCCCCATGCTCTGAAGCCTTGATAACGAATAAGCGTTGTTACCGCTTTGGTTCTCAAGCGATCAGCTTCACACTCTTGTCCTGGAGTAAACTCAACATCACGCTTTGTTCCACTGATGCCGTTTACAACTCTATTGGAGAAGCTGTCAGCCCATCCATACTCAACCTCGCTGTCAGTTCGTGCGATCATACCCGCTACTCTTGCAGACATAGGCTCATAAGCTGCTGCACTTGTAACCGTATTCCAAACCTTGACATAAGGGTCACAAATCAAAAGGCGTTTTGTGCCGTAATTTGCAATCTTAGTGTTTGCGTCAGCCTCATCGTCTGCATTTAGATCGATGATACCAGTTGCAAGAAGTCCATCTGCAACCGCTTTGAGTTCAGCATTAACATCAAGGTCATGAGAGAAATATGGAGCGATTAGCAAGTTTGGTTTAACTCCAAATCTTGCAGACGATTTTCTCAAAGCTCCGATTGCAGTGATGATGTCACTTTTAATCTCAGGCTCAGCGTAAAACTCCTCCGGCTCTCCAGCTGCTTTTTGTAGCTCAGTGATTTGAACGATTGAGAGAACAACCGGACAATTTACATTTTGATCCACAATACCGTCAAGCGCATTTCGCACGGTTCCTAGGTTCTCACTGAATACCTCAAGAGCTTCGTCAGGACTTCCGTAATACAAAAGACCGCTGTTTTCTGTAAGCTCTGCAATGATTGCAGCATCAGCCGTATTGTTTATGTCAAGTAACGCTGTCGCAGCGATACCGATTGGAGTTGAGCTTGCGATTTTAATTGGTCTCGCAGCGTTGACCGTTGTGATGGTATTTACACCGTAATTTGATGACATGTTATCTCCTTTGAAGTAGTTTATAGAGTCTATTTGGGCTTATTCGCCCTGGATTAAACTCACCTAATTTGACGCAACCGGCGATTTGAAGTATTCGGCTTGAGAGCTCTGAGCAAAACCACTTTGACTCATTATCCCTGACCGCCACAACAAAGCCTGAAACACCGAACCAGTCATAAGACTTACCAAGCTATGTCTCGGCAAATACCCGAGCAGTTGACTCGTCCAAGCCTGAAACATCAATATAATCCCATGCTTCAGTGTTGATCGTATGCTCTTTGGCTCTAACTGTCGCTTCTCTTGGAGATGATGAAATCATCACTCCATCCGAGAAAACAATCTCAGTGTGAGAGTATCCGAGCTTCCAGCCACCGTTAAACTTTTCTTTAAAATCACTCGTCCACCAAGCAATCACTTTGTCAAGAGCGGTTGCATTTTGCTGAGTGACTTTGTAAAAAGCTACTTTCATTCGTATTTCTCCCAAACGGTTTTCATTTTATTGATTGCCGCTTCTTGAGCTTTAGCAAGGCTTTCAATTTGAATGTCGTGGAACTCATTATCTTTGCCTTTCCAAACAACGGTCGTCTTGTAAACAGCCGCATAAGCTTCAGCTGCTGTAGCACCTCCAGCAACGGCTTGATTGAACTTCCAATTTGCCAGCGTAAGGATACGGTCAACCCTATCCATTGCGGTCTCATCAGCATCGTACTCAATAGAGTTCACGACAACGGTTGCGATTGTAAGCTCAGACGCACGCTGTTTTTTCATAAACTGCCACTCGAGCATCCACTGCTCGCTTTGTGATTTTCCAAGCGTAAAAGCAGCAACATCGATGTCAGTCATTTCGACAACCTGAGCATCGAGCCACTCCAAGATTTCTTCATCCGTACCATCAACCGAGCAAACCTTGCCCTCTGCTGTCGGATAGATTTTGATTTTGTCATTTGGCAAGTTGTGATAAACCAAGCTCAGTGTTGCATCGCTTGTCTTTTCATCAACAAAACTAAAATATCTCATGTCAGACTCCTTTGAATTTTTGTGGGTAACTTTTGAACCATGTCGCACTCCTCCAAGATTCTTTTGTAATAGGGAATTGTTTGCGTGTTTTTCGCATGACCAAGCATGCTCGCAATAGACTCCACTTTTTCTTTTTTGCACGCTCTTCTAAATTTGTGCATCGCATACTTTCTGACAAGCCTATGAGATTGCCAAGTGCGATACCCTACGAAGTTAATGCCCCGTTTGATTTTGGCTCTTGTTGCTTTTGATAGCTCAAGACCAAGCTCACTTTTTAGAAAATCCGTAATCCGGGACAGATACTCTTTTGACTGCTCAAGCGTCAAACCGACCAGGACAAAATCATCAACATATCTGACATAATTTTTAACCTTGAGTTCTCTCTTCACAAAATGGTCGAGAGGGTTAAGGTAAATCAAGCCATAAAGCTGAGACAGCAAGTTTCCAATAGGCACGCCCTTGTCAGAGTCATATTTGGTAAATTGCATCAGCAGATCAATGACCGCCTTGTCTTTGATTTTTCTCTCAAGCATGCCTTTTAAAGCTGCTCTGTCAAACGAGTAAAAATACTTTCTAATGTCCAGCTGGAGAAAGTAGCTCTCCGGGTCAGAGTCTCTCATCACCGTTTGCAAATACTCACTCGCACTTTGACATCCGTGATGTTTTCTGCATCCATGTGATTGTGTGATAAAACCCTTTTCAAAGATAGGATAAACCACTCTATACAAAGCATGCTGCACAACAATATCTCTAAACGCCGGAGCAAATATCTCTCTCTTTTTTGGTTCATAAACTATAAATTTGTTGTACGGTTTCGGCTCATAAGTGCCTTGTCTTAACTCAAGGATTAAGTCGCCCATCTCTTTTCCAAAGTTGAGCTCAAACTGGTAAACGGTCTTTTTGTTTCGCTTATTGTTCTTTGAGTCTCGAAAGGCATTAAACATATTCTCACTGCTTATGACCTCTTCGTATAAATTTCCATAACGCTTCAAATGTAATCCCTTTAGAGCTTCGGCTGTGCCTACCACAATCGAGGTCTTAGTATATTTCGCTAAAAAGCCAGACACCATATCCCTGTCGATCCACTTTTTGAAATACGAGGATTTGCAGTCACGCCCGCCAACATTGTTGTTCGAGTTCGAGCGAACATTATTCAAATTCCGAGTCCGCACGCCGGACAGACCGGAATTGTTCCAATTGCCGCCGACAATCGGACACAAACATAATCGTATGGTGCCTGATGGTGTTACCATTGATTTTCTTCTTTGACCTTTTTAATCCATCCTCCGATCATGCGCCCGAGCTCATCAGCCATTCTTGAAAGAACGGCAAAACGCTTTTCGCTCATGGTCGTTGGATTTTTTTCATCCGTCTTCCCGTCTTTGAACTCAAAGTAACCGAGATGATAAGCCAACAAAATCTTTGCCTTGAGCTGCTCAAATTGAACATCCATATTTGACAAAGAGGTCTTTTTGTAATATCTCTTTTGACCCTCAACCATCAAGTCAAAGACATTGTAAGCGTCTTGCCTGATTGACTGACACAAAGCATATTTCTCATGCCTTGGAAAGTGATTGAGATAGAGATTTAACTGCTTGAGAAAATCAATGTATTTTCTGACAAATGCAGTCTCCGCATCAACTGTCATGGCTCTCCTTTATTTAGGATTCGCAGGGTTCTCACCCTGCTACAGAAGGCACCAAACAGGCACGCCCGCCAACATGGACGTCCGAGCTCGAGCGAACAGAAGACAAATTCCGAGTCCGCACGCCGGACAGACCGGAATCGCCCCAATAGCCGCCGACAATCGGACACATTTCGTTCACCTGGTATCGCCAAAAACCATCACCACCAAATCTATCCGTACCACTTGCACCGACCGCACTATCGTTGAGAGGCAAGCCAAGATTATCAAGATGATAAGCGTTGTTAGTTCGGACGGTATCACCGCTAAAAAACTGATTTGTTCCGTTGCCAAAAGCGACTTGAGTATTGCTCAGAGTCAGAGGCATAGTGAGTGCATCATAATTGGTTGTTGTGTAGGCTACCGCCGCAGTTAGGTTTTTGACATCAATGCTCTCTTTAAGCACCAAGTGAGCTCCAGCGGCACTTGTAATGTAACCGGCTGCAACCTCCCACATGTTTCCGTTTAAGTCAACAACACCGCACTTTTGACCGTTATGAGCAATTTTTGCAAATACCGTATCTGTTACGCCTCCAGTCAGACCGCATGTACTGTATGGAGAAGTCGTATAAACGACATTCGCATCATTGACATCCTTGAGAGCATTGTTGTTACACCCTTTCGGCTGATAAGGTGCAATGTCAGCCCATGCACACGGAGCAAAGTTATTGTTGCGATAGCACGCTTGATAATGAGCATCGGCAAGGTTTGCCAGCATCGTATAAGTAAAAATGGTCGTGAGCGAGTAGTTAGCTCCTCTCGTTTTAACTGCTGCATACATACCCTCATAAGTCGCTGCCGGTGATTGAGAGTTTGCAGTCAGTGTTGTAATAGGATTGTGAGCTGCTGCCGTACTGACTGGATCAAGGTTTCGCTTAGAAACCATCACCGTTCCCTCTTTACCACCAAGGTACTTATCAACAAAAATACCGGCAACCTCTACACCGTTATTGACAAAACATCTCGGCAAGCCGTACCCAGCTTGAGCAGAGCCGCTGATGTCAACTTGCAAGCCGTTGTAAGGTGCAGCCGTGTTGAGCGAAAGCTTCACATAGTGCTTAGGAATATAAACCATCACCGAGCCTGAAGCATCAGTATAGTTTCCAAAGTTTGCGTGTGCCGGGTCATTGTATCCGGTCATCGGAGTCAAGCCAAAAGAAGTGACAAGCGTATCAGGTGCAACACCGACACCAAATCCAACTCCTCCAGGTACCCCAATGCTTGAGAGCTTCAGTTGAGCCGTTACTGTGATACCTGAGCTATAAGAGCCATAATTGTCTTTTGCACGAACCCTGAAGGTTACAGTCTCATCCGTTGTCACGCTTCCGACCGTAAACACATGAGCAGAGCCAGCGGCAACCTCAAAAGTTGCAACACTCAAATGTGCGCTTGAGATTTGATCCACAATGTAATGCGTTACGGTGCCGTCTGCATCAGTAGCACCCGCAAAGGTGTGATTGTATGTTTGGTTATTGTAAAGCGTCGCCGGAAATGTATTTGTCGGATTTGTCGGCAGTTGGTTCGGCTGAATAGTCGTGCCATTGCTCCCAGTCCACATGTTCGCACCTGGTGTATTATCTGAGCAAACAAAAAGCTCAGCTGTAGTGATATTGAGCCATTTTGCATTCAAGACAGTAGGATTGACATTAATGCCAGGATTTGCAGCATCCTCATAATCAAAGCCCGATGGAGCTTGAAGATTTACCCATTGACCCCAAGTGCCGTCGTTTTGTTTGAAACGCACAGATGTACCGTCCCACTCATGCTCAAGACCGACACCATTTGCCAACTCTTGCAGTTCAGACATAAGCTCATAATGCAAAGCGTTCAATCCTTGCACTGCCGCACCTGATTGACTTCCGATTGCAGCGAAAGCTCCGTCGTATTTATTGAAAACCTCTCTTGCTTTATTTAGCAACTCTTCAATTGCTAAATTCAACTCCTCAGTTGTTAACATCGATTACTCCTTTATCAATTAGTTTATTTGTCAAATCAAAATAGTTTGTTGCATTTGCTACGACTGGTCTTAAAACATTTTGTTTATGGTTCAAGAGCTCAGCCGGTGTCACATACTCACTATTTTTAAAGACAATCACGCCAGGACTGCCCTTTACCGCCACCTTGACGACAAATGTGCCGCCGACACCTGAGATAAGCACTATCTTTGGAGTCGGCGTGATACTTACCAGCTGATTGTCAGTCGAGACAAGACCTACCGCAAAAGTATATTTTTGCAAGTCCTCCTCGAGTGGCAAAAGCAGCTCAAAAGTAAGCACGCCCTCATCATCAAAATATGCAGTCTCAACAACACCGTGATAAAAAACATATCCCTGAATGTCGGCATAAGTCACGACCTCGGTGTCGGTTAAGATTGCGTCAAGCGTTGCGTTCGTGTAATTAGTTGCACCAATGAGTACGAACTTAGTGACCTGATTTCTCAGCTCAGTGTTTAATATGCCGATACCCTGATTGGTTGGTACAGCGGTCAGATTCGCCATGTAATTCCTCCTATTGCGTTAAATTCAAACCCCATGCTCTTTTGGAGCAAGAGGTCTGTTTGACTCTCGACTCTTTGCACGCTTGCACATGCAAGAGAAAGGTCAGCCTTTGCATTGTCTTTTTTTGTCGTTGTTAGCCGTGATCCATCAACATAAGCTGCTCCCCAGTAGTTATTTAAAGCACCGCCTGAACTCTGCTTGAGGTCTGTTTGACCCGATGTGTCAGTTATCCAGTTTAAGCCAGTATCACATCCGAGAAGACCTTTGCTTTTTGGCAGCTCTACATAAAAGTTGAGAAAATGCGAACGGGCATTTTTGGCAGAATTGATAAGCTCTCTGCACTTCTCGAACTTCTTTGCGTCAAAGACAGCATCAAGCGACACACCAATGGTTACTTTTGCGTTAAAAGTGTAAGGCTCCCCACCGATGTCAAACCACTCTAAAATCTCCGCTTCAGAAAACACCGACAGCAATACTTTTTTTACTGCGTAAAGAGTCCCTTGATAACGATGTATTTCGATTGCATTTGCGATTAATGCTCTGCTCTCTGTCTCAGATAACCCCGAAATATTTACATCAAGCATGTGCGCTAGATATGGGAGCAGCTCAGCCCTTGCATCTTGAGGCAATATGGTTACGCCTGAAATATCAAGCGTTGAAGCATTCTCAAAAACACTATCAAGCCCTTTAAGTGTCGAGCTTTCATTTTGAGGCAAGAGCGTCATGCAGTCACCTCAAATGAGAGCTGGACTTCATTTATGATAATTACATCCGCAGCCGTCGCAACAACATCGCTTGTCGGCTCATTGATAACGACTTTATAAACTCCGTCAACATGACAGCTTCTTATGATGTCCGAGAGCGTGAGGTTTTGTTTTATTCTAAATCTGCGGTTTAAATTGGTTCTGATTGTGCTTTCAATATTGACAGCACGACTCAAGTCAAAAACAGTTATTGACGCATTGATAATAATATTGACCGGATTTGCCGCCGTTACATTGACGGTGTCCGTCAAAGGTCTTACTTTTTCATGGTTCAAGGCAACTTCGACACGATCAATCATTTGCTCATCCACGCCGTCAGCTGATGCAAGATAAACATTAACGACACCAGGTGAAGGAGAAACAACGCTCACATCATCGACACGCTCATCGGAGCTCATTGTGTGATAAATGTAACTACCAACACTTCCGGCAGTGCTAAATCTTGAGAGAGACAAAAGATACCGCTCACGCAGTTCCTCATCACTCTCCGGTCTGCTTCCATTTGCGAACGGATCAAGTGATTTAGCTTTAAGCACATAGGGCAATGGCGTTGTGATATTCTCTGTTTTGGCAGCATCAAACTCAATAAATGACTCAAGCTCAACAACTCCGACGGCTTTTATCTCTCCGGCAACAATCATTAAATTGCTTTTTAAACGGCTTTTAAACGCTCCATCGTCACTGATTAAAGACAGACCAGCTGGAATGATTACATCAGAGGATGAGATGCGACTGAGCTCAAATTCATATTGTGCATAAGGATAGGCACCAGGAAGACGCTCAACTCCAAGACCGGCAACAAAGTTGTCAAGGTCAGTTCCGGTCGAAGTAGGCAGTAGCATCGCTTTGATTGCCTCATTTATTCTCGCTCTAAGAAACATCTCTTTATATGTAAAGCTTTCGATAAGCACCATCCAGTCATCTGACTCGATAGGCTTCCATGCAGGGAAGATAAGCTGAACTTGAGCTATGTTTTGAGCAAGAAGCGTCTCGTATTCAAGCTCTTCAATTACTGCCGGTTTAGGCAACGCCGATAAATTCACGCTCTATCTCCTCTCCATTGTCAAAGTGCAATGTGTAATAAACCTTGCCGTCTTCTAATTTGCGAAGCTCGACATCAGTGAGCTTCACTCGTTTTTCCCACTTGTCAATCGCTTCAGCAGTAAAGCGCACAAAATCAAGTTTCCACTTCTCATCCATTCGTTTGTCGATAAGCTCATGGAGCCTACTTCCAAACTCGGGACGCATCACTCTTGTACCGATAGGCGTTTCAAGTATTCTGCTAATTGACTCTGCAATTCCTACTTGGTACATGACTTTCCTTTACCTTGCAGATGCGTCGGGATGATTGTGTGATGTCAAGTCGCCTTTCACATCTTCAATCGTTCCGCTTACTTTTAAATTGCCAATGACATTGACATTGCCTTCAATGCTTACGGACGGGCATTTAATCTCTATTTTTCCTCCGGCAACCACTTTTATGTCTTGTACGCAATTAAGAAAAAGAACCTTTGCTTTTGTGTCATACAAAACAACCGTGCCGTCTTCAAACTCCATGACCTCGGTCGTGTCGTTTGCAAGCTCGGGCTCTCTGCATCCACGATTAAAAATACCACGGATCACAAAACCGCTGCTTGCCTCACCGTATGGAGAAATGACAATCACTTGCTCTCCGACTCGAAGCGGCATAAAATGCTTTTTAAAAGTATTTGCAAACATCAGCACCGGCAGCAAATCAGTCACCCTATCAAGTAGCGTCACCCTGACCAGGGCTTTAGCTTCAACAACCTCGCTGATAGTTCCAACGGCTGCTATGTTTCCAAGCTTTCGGAGTAGTTCTGCATTCATTTTTCTATCTCCAGCATATATTGCTTAAAGTCATCTGGCGGCAAATGTTTGAAAAAGATCGCCCTTAACAGCTTTAGCTCTTCGCTCTGCTGTTTGACAATCTTTTTAAGCTGCTCAATCTCTTGTTGTTGCTTTTCGATTGTCTTTTGCGAGTTTGCGATTAGCTTCCAAACCGGAACCACAAAAAACACAATCAGAAAGTTTAAAAGCGGTAAGTAATTAATTGCTTGTTCCACTTGAAGCCTTTGTCATAATGTCGGTTTTTGTTTTGCTTCCCTCAGAGCTGCCAAAGTAATAGCCATAGACATCTTTTGCGATAGCAGCTGCGATACCGGTCAAGTTACCGATAATAAAGCTTGCCTCTTTGCTCATATCTGCAAGACCTATGGCAACCACATAGCCAACGATTGCAAAAAAAGCCATGACACCTATATAAGCGAGAATAGGTTGTGTGTAGTCTTTTTTGCCAGTTTGAGCCATTTGCACTTCTCTCGTTCGTGCATTCATTCTGTCGTTGATATAGAGCTCTTTTTCTTTTAGGTCGAGTTCACTCATTTTAAACACATGCGCTCTGAGGTCTTTTTCATTATCAAGCTCAAATTGTTTGATTTTCAGTAAAGCATCAGGATTGTCTTTTAAGGCTTGAGCGATGCTGTCAGGCGTTTGCTCTACTCCAAGAAGTGATGCCACCATTGAACCGATTGTGCCTCCCATTGAGCCACCAAGAAGAGTGCCTACCATCGGAGCTGCTTTACCAACTACCTCCGCAACGCCTTTCCAATCCATCTTTAAATCCTTTTTTTAACTTTTGGCGACATCTTAGGCAAAAGGCTTTTCTTAAATCTATTCTTATTTTTCAGACAAATGCTTTTGAAAAGGCGGCGGCTCAAATCTACGATTACACTGCTTGAGCATAAAGCCTTAATAGATATGCCGACAATGTAAATGTAAAAATGGCGCAAAAATTCGGGGAGTTGTAATGGTTGCAGTATTTGAAAACGAGCTCAAACAACATCTACAAACGCTCACTGAGTCGCCCGAATCTGTAAGAGCTTATCTCGGAGAGTTCGACGACCCTGAGCGTCTTGAGAGTTGTATTAAATCCGCTCCGGTCATTTTCATTGATTATGACGGTGACGAGGTCATTGACACTTACAAAAAAGAGTGTCGATGGAACCTTTATATTGTCGGTTCAACGGCGAGCAAGGCAGAAAAATACAGGGAGGCAAGCAGACATGAGCTCATAGATTTTATGGAAAAGGTTGACAAAAGCCTTATTGATAGAAGTTTTAGCAATAGCGGAAGCATCAAACTCATTGCTGCAAAGAAGATTTTTGACGGGGTAACCAATCAAGGTTATTTGACTGTTTATGTCAGAAACTTCTCTGCCGTGTTATTTGAGGATGAAGTTGAAATTTTAGAAGAGGAGTGAGAATGAAAAATACTTTGTATTCAAATACAATCTTCCCTCTCAAGGAAAGCCCAAAGAGTACGGGTTCAGAGAGTGAAGTTGTAATAGTTGTAGGAGTTGTAGGGGAGTGGCACGGTCATCCGTCGGGTTCGTTTAAAATCACGGCTGAAGACCTAAAAACCATAAAGGAGAACTTCGACAAACAAAAGACAGAAATCGTCATCGATTACGAACACCAAACACTATACGGAACTGAGGCACCCGCTGCGGGATGGATTAGCGAGCTGATGATTGAAGGTGACAAACTGCTCGCAAAAATCACCTGGACGGAAAAAGCCGCCGAGTACATCAAAAACGGAGAGTACAAGTATGTCTCGCCAGTCTATGTTTTTGATAGTTTTGACAACAAAACAAATGCCTATATTGGAATCAAACTGCATTCCGTAGCATTGACAAACACGCCGTTTCTCGATGAATTAGGAGAAGTTCACGCCAACAAAAATACCCAAAAGGAGAAAAACATGGATAAAGATAAAAATCCAGCAAACGCCGAAGATCAGAAAAAACCTGATGAAAAAGATGGAGACGCTGCGAGCCAAACCGGAACAGATGCAGACCTTGCAACTGAAAACGAAAAGCTCAAAGAGCAGTTAGCAGAGACCAAAGTTGAAGCAGCAATCGCCGCAAACAAAATCACGGCAGATCAAAAAGCATGGGCAGTTAAATACTGCAAGCAAGACCCTGAAGGCTTTACGCAATTTTTGTCATTTCAAAAAGAGCAAAAAGATTTACCGGGAAGCAATATGTTTGCAAACAAAAGCGGTCAAGGTGATGGCATTGATGTCGTAGCACTTGCAACCGGCAATACTAAATAAAAGGAGACCTCATGGAAAAAATGGGATTAAAACACAGCGATGTGGTTGTCACAAAGGCTTTAAGTGTAAACGCAACGGTAACAGTACCGGAAGACGCAACGCTTGACATCGGAACACTTCTATCAAGTAACGATGGAGGAGTAACTTTCACTACTCAAACAACACCTGCTTATGCAGCTGGTTCATACGATACGGCTGAAGAGGTTTATCATCTCGGACATATTTGGGAAAGTCTTGCAGACGCAAACACCGCAGTACCTGGAAGCGACCCAGTAAAATGGGAAGACAAAGGCGCATGGAACGCAAACGGGGTGCTTTGCGATTACATCGAAACGACAAGCACTGCAAATGTACTGGTAAGCGGTGTTGTGGTTGAGCACAATCTAAGCGGCTTTGAAGAGGCTCTAAGAGCAACTCTTTTCGGCAACAAAATCATCTTGAAATAAGGAAGGCACTATGAAAGATATTCTTAAACTTTTCACACTGCAATCAATGATTGCAATCATCAACCAAATTAAAGTTGCACCGAGTTTTGCATTTGACACATACTTTGCAAAATCTCAAAAAGGCGTTATGGGGACAAGCGTAAACATTCCAATCAAAAAGGGTGCCGGTATCGTTCTTGAGAGCGTATCACCAAATGCGGAACACTTGATCCATGATGAGGGCGATACTTATATGCTGACTGTCACGCTGCCTCGTTTCCCGCTTGAGTCTGTTATCAGTGCAAGCGATATGAACGAAATCAAAGCACTTGAAGGAGCGAACGATCAAGCTCAAGCTCTCTCTCAAAAAATCGGAGAACTCGTCAAAGAGCATAAAGACTCTTTTATGACAACTATCGAGTTTATGTCTGTCGGTGCGCTTTTTGGAAAAGTAATGGACGGAAAAGGCAATGTGCTATTTGAGTTCTCAAGCGGAGCTGCTCAAAAAACATTCACAAATGCAAAACCGATTATCCAAAGTCTAAACGAAATCGATGACGCTTTGGTTGAAGAGCTTGGCACCGAGGTTGGTTATACAATCCTTGCAAGTCGTTCGTTTATCAGCGGGGTTGCTGCAAGAGCTACAACTGAAGAGCTATTTACTCAAGGTCAAGCTAAGTGGATCAGTGAGGGCGAAAAACGAATCCTTGAGGTGCATGGCAAAAAGTTCATCCCTTACACTGCGAAGTACAAAAATGCAAACGGTGCTACAAAAAGCTTTATTGCCGAAAATGAAGCAATCGTAACGCCTGACAGTGCTGATGTTTACAAACTCTTCTACGGACGAGCAAATCACACTCAAGCATTGAATAAAGCTCCAGTGCTATTCTTTACAGCTACGCCTGAAGAGCTGCCAAAAGGTCGTGGATACTCTGTCGTGAGTGAAACAAGACCTATTCCGGTATGTGTCAGACCGGGTGCTTTAATCAAGTTGAAGTATCAAACTGCATAAAACGAACAGAAAGGGGCTTAAAAGCCCTTTTCTTATCTAAGACGGTAAAAGATACCAAAAAAAGATTTTAAACGATTTACGGCGATTTTAAACGGCATTTAAACGGTACTACACAAAGGACTAAGATGATAACTAACGAAGACCTACTAAAAGAGGTATCTCAAAAAGAGCTTTTACAGCTTAGCGATGTTAATGCGACTGGCGATATTGACCAAAACATCATTGACGACTGTATGCAAGACACTATCTCTTTTATTAGCTCTTTTATCACTATACCTTCAAACCCGTCGCCTCTACTCAAAGACATCGCCGTTGACCTGACAGTAATTGAGCTAAAAAAGCGCAACGGCTTTCCGAAAGAGGCAGTCAAAGAGGTTCAAGAGAAGTGCGAGTCGCTCCTTCTTAAAATGGCGGCAAAGAAAATACCGACAGAGGTAACAACAAGCGGTGCAAAGAGTCCGGTGCAAAAGAAACGCAGCTTTGTCCACAATAGCCAGCGTTTGGATTTAACTGGTCTTTAAAAGGTGTTTAAATGACGCTCGAAGTAAAAGTAAGCGGACTCGATGAACTCAATGCCAGTCTTGAAATGCTCGGACGCTTTGGCGATGCTCCACTTACAAGAGCTCTCAAGAGTATAGGTCAAGCAGTTGTCGGTCAAACGATAGAACGGTTTGAGAATGAGGTTGACCCCGACGGCAACAAATGGAAGCGTCGAAAGGTAGAGACAAAGAAGACTCAAGGCAGAAAAATACTGCATAACAGCGGTCAGCTAAAAAGGGTGACATATATCACGGGTAAAGGATTTGTCAAGATAGGTGCATCAGTCAATTACGGAGTCTTCCATCAGTTCGGCACAAAGAAGATGCCAGCAAGAGCGTTTTTAGGCATCAACAAAGACGACTATGATGAAATCACCGAAATTCTAACAAATCAACTAAGGAAACATTTTGGCACCAACAACTAATACAAAAGAGCTCGCAAAAGAGCTTTACTTAAAAGGCTTTGACATCGACAAAATCGCTCAGATATTGTCAAAGAATGCAAAGACTATCAAAAACTACAAAAGCCAAGACGGTGATTGGGATGAGCTCAGAGCTGCCGGTTATCTGAATAAGCGTGGCGATGACAAAGTTGTGATTTATCAAAACTTCATCGAGCAAATGTATCTCGCAGTCAAAGAGATAAATGAGTCCAGTCTAAAAGCAAACGAGAAAGCATCAGCACTCTCTCAGCTCGGAGACTCATTTGCCAAAATGAAAAAAGTGGCAAGTTTTGAAGACCCTGAGAGCTATAAACTCGCAATCGCAAAAAGAGTTGTGCAGCTGATCGTCGGAGAGTTTAAAAATACCGGCGACAAAAAGTGCATTGAGAAGATGGTTGACATGCTTGGCAGCAAAGAATTTACCGACAGCTTAGGAACGATTGATGTTGTTTAGTAAAGAAGAGCTGGACTCGTTCTTAGAGGAGACACGACTCAGCTATGAGCTTGATGGCAAGGATGAGAAGACTATCCGAAAGCTAACACGCAAAGATTTTGTTGATTGGTTGGATGACCTCAAAGAGGAGCTGAGAGCTCAAATCCTATGCAACGCCACCCTTGACCCGAAAACGAGAGACGAGCGTGTTGCAAGAGGTGAGCATGACTTTGAGTTTTGGTCAAGAACATACTTCCCACATTATTTCAGCATACCTGGCAAAAATGCTCTTCACGAATACCTTGAGGAAAAGTTTGTCGAGATTACGACAACGCTTGAGGGAACCAAGAACGCCATAGCTGCACCAAGGGGACATGCAAAGACTACTTATGTTTCGCAGCTCTTCCCACTATGGTGTGCGACATACAAAAAGAAACGCTTTATTGTCGAAATATCAGACGCAGTCGAACTGGTCGAGGGAAACCTTGAGGCAATCAAGGTCGAGCTTGAGGACAATGAAAACCTCAAAGCTGACTTTCCTGATGTCTGCGGTGTCGGTACCAGCTGGAAAGTTGGAGAGTTTGTCACTCGCAACGGTGTTAAGTTCAAAGCGTTTGGTAGCGGCAAAAGACTAAGGGGTGTAAAGTTCGGCGTATATCGACCCGACCTCACAATCCTTGACGACCTTGAGAACGACACGAATGTAAGAAGCAAACCGCAAAGAGATAAGCTTGAAGAGTGGCTAGACGAAGCAGTCTTGAACTTAGGCTCAGCCGATAGGTCGATGGATATTCTTTACATCGGAACCATTCTACACCGAGACAGCGTACTCGCACGAAAGCTCAAGCTCCAGTTTTGGAACCCTAAAAAGTTTCAGTCCGTTATCACTTTTCCAAAGCGCATGGACTTATGGGATAGATATGGCTTTCTTTACAAAAACATGGGGACGCATGAGGCAGAGGCTTTCTATCTCAAGCATAAAACCGAAATGGACGAGGGTGCAGAGGTTCTTTGGAAAGAAGCTCTCCCGATCAATAAACTCATGCAAATCAGAGCAGAAAACCCCAAAGCTTTCAACAAAGAGCAGATGAATAATCCTCTCAGTGAGGCTCAAAAGTTCAAAAAAGAGAATATGCACTTTTACCTCACTGCTCCAAAATGCGACCGCCATGTTATGTGGGTTGACCCAGCTGGAGAGAAAAAGAAAAGCGACTACACGGCAATCACTGTCCTTGGAATAAAAGACAGTGAACGCAAAGGCTATGTTCTTGAGAGCAAAGTCAAAGTTATGCCAGCAAGAGAAATCATCAACACCGTCATCAAGCTTCAGCAGCTCTACCGCTGCAAGATTATCGGCGTTGAGACAAACGGCGGTCAATTTTTCCTCAAGGGCTGGATGCTTGAGGCGGCATTTGATGCCGGAGTACACTTACCGCTCAGAGGGATGGATAACTATCAAAACAAAGAGGCGAGGATTGAAGAGCTTGAGCTTCCGATTGAAAACGGAGAGATTATGTTCCATAAGAGCCACACGCTTCTCATTGAGCAGCTTGAGGAGTTTCCTGAAGGAGAGCACGATGACGCACCCGATAGTTTACATGGAGCCTATAAGCTCAGCAAGCTCGAAAAGAGCAAGAATAAAAAGAAAAAACGGACAAACCGCATAATTAGAAAACGACCAGGAGTGATGGATGATTAAGATGTTTAAGGGATTTTTCTCAAATAAAGTCGATGCAAACAAAAAAAGCAGACTTGTAAGTTCAAATAATAGTCTTGTTGAGCAGCTTTTTTCGATTGACACTTCGTCTATAATCGGAGGGCTGAGCGATGAGCAGATGGATAAAATTATCAGGGATTTGAGTGTCTCTCAAGCAGACGAAAGCCGAAAGAGCGTCACCGAAAAAAAAGAGCTTCAGATTGTCAGCAAAAACGACAAGCACATTGCAGCTCTTGAGGAGGCATTCACCCCGGATGTCATCTCTCAAATTCTCGACACTTACATGTACGGCTTCAATGTTTTTGAAATCAACTGGAAACTCAAAGACGGACTTTACTTGCCGGAACTCATCCAAAGAGATTATCGCACCTTTGTATATGACAGCGAGGGCGTTTTGAAGTGGAGAAACCAAGGCACGCTCTATGATATACCTGAATACAAAATAATCACCGCTACATACCGCAAACGGTTTAATAAGCCCTATGGTGATGGAACGATTGCAAAGATTTATTTTCCAGTTAAACTCAAAAATGCTTCAATGGAGTTTTGGGTTAGGTTCCTTGAGAAGTTTGGAAGCCCGTGGGCGATTGGTAAGACCGACTCTGATGCAGATGAGTTGGCAAATGAGATTAACGCAATGCTCAGCGGGGACACGGCAGTTATTGACCCTGATGAGAAAATAGAGCTCATCCATCCAAGCTCCAACAAAGGCGACTTTGACAAGCTCATTGATTACTGCGACTCTCAAATCAATCGTGCGATACTTGGAGGCAATCTAACCGGCAATGTCAGCTCAGGCTCTTTGGCAGCAACTCAGGTTCACAACGAAATCAGAGAGGATTTGGCAAATGCAGACCGAAAGATACTTGAGCATGTCTTAAATCGTGCAATAGGCTATTTCAAAGAGGTCAACGGTATCACTGACGAAATGTATGTGATGCTCAAAGATGAGGATGATCCACGCACCGAGCTCGCAACGAGAGACAAAACAATCTACGACATGGGATACCGACCAACAAAAGAATACATCGAAGCGACCTACAATATCACGGTCGAAGAGATGCAGCAACAAGAAACGGTAACGGCAAATAAAACACCGTTTAAAGCCCATTTAATAGCGAATAAAACAGATACAGACGAGCAGAAAGCAGCGGCAAGAGCCATACTATTTGACGAACTCGTCTCATCGTTTCTCGAAAATGCAAGCTTGAGCAAATCAAACTTTATCGAGCTGCTTGATAAGTCGGAGAGCTTTGAGGATTTGCTTGATGCGCTGGACTCACTTGAGAATGTGGATCAAAAGACCATAGAGCAAGCAATCCTTATCTCTGAGCTTTATGGGATGAGCAAAGATGATTAACTTTGGCAAAATCACTCCCGATGAGGCGATTGAATACTTTGTAAAAAAGCTGCTCTTGTCACCCGAAGAGTTTGCAGCTCTTGAGCAAGACGCAAAGGTCTTCGCTTTTACAGTCAGCGAACTCACCAAGAGCTCAGAGCTTGAGTTTGTGTTTGGTTCTATCAAAAAGGCATTGGAAGAGGGTCAGGGGTTTGCGGAATGGAAAAAGCAGACAAAGGAGCTTTGGAAGCAAAAGGGCTGGAGCGATTTTAGGGTCAAGACAGTTTATCAGACCAATATGCACCAAGCAAAATCAATCGGATCATGGAAGCAAATGCAAGAGACGAAAGAGGACTTTCCTTATTTGAGGTACTCTGCGATTTTAGACAATCACACTCGTCCATCACACGCAATGATGCACGGTAAGGTTTTGCCGATAGATGATAAGTTTTGGGATAGTTTTTATCCTCCAAACGGGTTCAACTGTCGCTGTCAGGCGTATGCCATAACAGAGAGCAAAGCCAAAAAGTTTGGAGTAACGCCGGATGTGGCTAAGGTAGGATTTGCGGATGATGGTTGGAATTATAACGCAGGAAAATCGTATGATAAGAAGTTAAGTGAGTTATCAGCCCAGCAAAGCGTAAAGACTGAAAAAGCAAAAGCGGACGCTCAGAGCCTATTAAAAAAGTGAAGGCTCTCTGATGTCTTTTGTAATAGCGTATATTTGAGAGACAGACAAGTCATATTTTGAGGCAAGCTTTCGGATGATACCTGAGCCCGACCTTCCGTCTTTGCTCATGGCTTCGTATTCGTTCAATATCTCTTCGTTTCTGCATACGGACTTATAAGAAGGCACATAAATAGAACTGCCACCAAACTCTTTGTAAATGTCGGTTATAGAGTCGCACTCTTTGATTTTATTAAAAAACTCTTCAAATAGCTCCACGGTTGTAACCATTCCTTAACTCCTCCTGTGATATAATTGGCAGTTCTATTACTTTGGGGAGCGGGATTGGCAGGTCTCACTCTCCACTTTTAAAATCTACATCATTTCTCTTTTCGTTCCAATCCTCTTGCATTTTCAAAAGACCAGTTATGACTTTTTGAGCATCCGTGCGACTTAAAAAGCGCAAATAAAGCGGTCTCATGCCAGTTATTCGGTGGATGTAGTTTCTCAGCGCAAAATCGCTCGGCTCTCTAGCAATCCTAAACCAAACGCCCTCGATAGTATCAATCTGACTTTGGGTTGCGTTTTGCACTGTCTTCTCGCTCTTATCTTTGATAAAAGGCTTTTTCTCTTTAGCAGCTCTTCCATAACCGAGGAAAATTGCAAACTCTTTGAGCTGGTCAATACTCAGCTCACTCATTGATGTTTTGCCGTAGGTCACGAAGAGATAATCTTTGCGTATATCATCATCGGGGAACTTACTGCTTTTGAGCGTATGACACACCTTGATAAGGTGCTTTTTAAGCTCTTTTTGTTTTGCTGTCATCTCTTATCCTTCCAAGTTGTAGCTCAGGGGCATACAACATCTACAACCTTTACAACTTGCAAGTTGTAGAAGTTGTAAAGGTTGTATCAACCCAAACTATAAACATATTTGTTACCCGCTTTTTTGGACTTCCAAAACTTGTCGGTGAACTTATCTAGCGTGTCTCTCGCCGTCTTATCATCTTTTTTGTGACCAGTATTCTCAAGCAGCTCGGTTTTATTCAAGCCCTCTTTGTAAAGCGTCAAAGCCTTTTTAACTTTCTCGACAAACTCAAGCTCATACTCGTTCATGCAAGCAATATCAAAATCCATCTCTTGCAGGCTCAGCTCTTTCGTCTTGACACAAAACGCACGGTCTTTGATACCGGCACGCTCTTTTTGCACTTCAAGCAAAAAATTAATCTCATTCTCTTGACTCGGTCTCTTATCGAGTCTATACATGCAGTCGATAGAGTTTCTGATGTTGTTTGAGCCTTGATAGTTTCGACCGTCTTTGTTGCTATGGTGCAAGAGTACGATTGTTGCTCCGGCTTCCCTGATATTCATCAGGGCATCCATCACTCTCATCACCTTGCCGTCGTGCATGATGTCAACCACATTTCGCAAACTGTCAATCATAAAAACACAATCTTCATAAGCTCCATTGTAGGCATGCTCTTCAAGCTTTAAGAGCAAGTCAAACGGCGGCATGTTGAGTGTTGAGCGTTGGATATAGTTTAGGTTCTTATGCTTCTTGATGAGTAGATCATAAATATTCCGGTCTTTCAAGATGCTCACCGGATTGTCGAAGTCGATATAAGTCAACATTGCGACCTTTTTTTCATCAAGCAAATGATTTGTAATCGCTTGAGCAAGCCAGCTCTTGCCGTTGCCTCCGTCTGCGTAATACATTGTTATGAGCTTTTTTGGCAAAAAGTCGGGGATTAAAAACTCAACCTCTGCATTAAAATGAGTGTCTTGCAGCTTGAGCGTTTGCAGATATTCAAAAACATTATTCACTTTTTAGCCTCCATTCGTTTAGCCTTTTTATTGAAAAATCTCCTCCAAAGATAAGAGCGACCGACAGATGCGACCGTAAAGATAGTGACTATCTCCAAAGATTGACCAGGCTTAACGGGGAAGCCATAAAGAGGCAATACGACATTGACAAGTACCAGTGAAAGTAAAAAGCCAGTTGCGGTGTTTAGTAAGCTTTCAATCAAGCTCTCAGTTTTGCTTTGCATGTGGTCTCCTTTGTTTGATAGGGATCACTTTTGCTTTGCCGTCCTTGAGAGCTCTCCAAAGAGCCGCCTTTTCTTTTGCGGTTAAAAATCTTGCGTTCGGTTTTCCTAAATCCATTCTCTCTCCTATAAACGATCTTGAAAGTCGCCAAGCAATTTGGAGACTTTAAAAAGCGTTTTAATGCCCGTTTAAACAGTGTTAAACGGGCTTTTAAACTTATTATGCAAGCTCGAAGTGTGGTAAGTCGTCAAAGTTTTGGTCTGCAAAATCTTTGTCGCTGTCCCAGTCACCGCCCCATCTGAGCTCATGGGTGATAACACCCTCGGCTTTGAGCTGAGCTGCCGCCATAAACATATAACCGGCAAGATGATAGAACCGTGCTCGGGCTTTCTCTTTTTCGTTGAAATCAATCGGATAAGGAGCAATGTCAACGGCGTTGCTCGGCTTGCTTTGATGTTTGCTCTTTTGGTTGACACCGTCAAGCTTGCTCTTACCCTCTTTGAAATACTTTTGTTGTAGCTCTAATGTTCTTTCGCCCTCAAGGACGCTAAAATCAAACACCGTAATAACTCTCTCGCAAATTCTTTGCAAATCGGGGTGACATGTGTCAAGACGACTCCTTGATGTTTCTCCAAACTTTGGCATTTTTAACTCCTTTTTTTATGATAATTTTTTTATTACACTGCCGCCATGTCAATAGGTATCAGCTTCCACGCATCTTCGATATTCTCTCTTGTATAAAACCTGATATAGCTTTTTGTGTATGCTATTTTTTTACTCTCATCGATGATCTCCATTGCTTCAACCCATCTAGGGTCTTTGATGTCGTAGCTCTTCAAAGCAAAAATCTTTTTAGAGTCAATATTCCCCTCTTTGTCAACTTCAAACGCCCTTGTAATTAAGGTAATTATTTCGGGAAGAGAGTCTTTTGTTACATCCATCAAATACTCATCTATTTTGAGCTTTGCAATTTGTATCTTTTCATCAAAATGAAGCGTCTCTGAGACACGAACTTCGACTCGTTTTGTCCCTGAAAAGTTCTCAAGAGTGATATTTCCTTTTTTGGTTTTTGCCTTTTCGTCTATCCCGTAATTTTGAAGCAAAAGCCCAAAATAGCTGTCTATTTTTTCAGCCGAATATCCTTTAAAATCCAAGATACTTTTTGATATTTGTCTTGCATCACCAATAAGCCCCTCAACCATCTCATCTCTCAATTGTTCGTTGACTCTTACAAGGTCTTTGTGTACTGACTCGCCACGATTGTTGAGCCACCATCCTTTTTCATCCGTTAAAGCCATTCTCACTCCTTAGGTTTGATTTGTTTTTCGAGCTCTTCAAAGAACTCCACCTCTATTTGCTCCCACTTCTCACCGTAGATCACAAAGTCAATCGACTCGGCATCACCCTCAGGCTCAACTCTCAAAAACAGTCGCTTGTTTTTGAAAAGCGATTGTGTCGATACGGTAAAAGGTCTGCCGACCATCTCAAGCACTTTGGCTTCAAGCTTTATCAAATCCATCTCAGCTCCTCATCTTTGCTTTGCGTCTGTTTGACCTGATTTTTTGACTCTTATGGCGTTTGCCTTTTGTTACCGGTGCCTTTGAAAGTCCAAAACTCTTTTGCGTTTTGAGTGTCGGAGTCTCTGCGACTCTTGCTCCAAAACCTAATGCCGCCATGACTGCGGCAGATATTGCGCCAAACTTCATCATTTCCTTTCTCCCGAAAGTTGATGCTTGTCACAAAATGACTTCTTGCACACAAAGCCATATTTCAATGCGACCGGCAAGTTATCTTTGTTTTTTCGTATAATCCTGATTGACATTGCTCTCCTTTTTCCTATTTTGTGAGTGTAAGCACTCCATAAAGACCGCCGTGACGGTCTTTAGCAACGCTTCATTTATCCCCATAAGCCGCAATCGCTCGCAGCTTTCTCGCCTGGTCTCCTCCGGTGTGTTGTCTTAACAGCTCGGAGATAGGCATTCCGGTCTCTCTAACCAGTTGTCGTGCAAGCTCTTTGGCTTCATCAACGCTCAAAGAGACAATAAACTTCCCCTCATTGAGGCACAAAGTGTCGTTTCCAAGTCGTGTCGCAGTCATTTCCATCTACCTCTCTTTTTGTATTCCATCCATATTTCACAGCCAAGCCATCCAAGCACAAAGCTTCCTATGCCAGTTCCTATAAGCTCAAACATCTCGACCCCCCCCCCCGCAACAAATTCGTACCTCTCAACCATTCCGGCAAACTCTTCGAGTACCTTCCAGTCGTCAGTCATAACCATGTGAGTCACTCCGTCCTTATCAACGCCTACAAACAACATATTCGCCTCCTATCTCAGCAGTAACATCTCGACCGCAGTCTCGATAACATCTTTTGTGATCTCCGTGCCGTAGCTTTTTGCCAGTCTCTCAGAACGCTTGAGCAGCTTTTCTGTTTTTCTGAAGTTCCCTTTTGTGAACTGTTTGATTGTTTTCGCTGTCGCAATGTCGTTTATTCCAAAGAGCTTGCAGACCGCCTTGAGGTCATCGTCTATCTCAACGACTTTGCCCTCGCTCTCTTTGGCATAAGTGAGCCCTTGAAGTATCCACTTGCCACCGACTCTTGAGCTGAGCTGCTCATATTCGTCATAATCACTCTCGCCACCGGTGAGGTTTTTGATGAGCTTTTTGGTTCCGGCAAGTATCAAAGGACTCTTTGAGAAGTCATACATCCGTCGAAGCAGCTCCAAAGCCCGATAAGGCAAGTGCTCTGCCTCATCGATGATGATAAACTTCTCGCTTTTTTGAAGTATCGAAGCGCACTCTCGCACCGTTAGGTCGAGGCTTCCTTTGTATTGAGAGCCAAGCAGCTCAGCAATCTTTTTGAAAAGGTCTCTTGCCGTGGTGCTGATGGTTGCTTCAATCAAGATGGACTCAGGATGATTTTTTGCAAACTCCCTGAGCGTTCGACTCTTGCCCGTTCCGGCTTTACCTACGATGACCGCCATATCCTCATCCATCACCGCCCATTCGATAACCGCAAAGACGCTTTTTGCGTCTCTTGTCATCACAAATTCAAGCTCTGCCTCTTTTCTTTTACTTGTCTTTTCGATATAATTTGCGATGTATGTTTTAGCAGGGGCGATGACTTTATCTTTGTACTGGTAATCATCTCCTTGCTGCATATACCCACTCAAATAAGCCGGATTAACTCCGATTGTCTTTGCGAACCTATTTTGACTAATCCCCTGAGCTTCTAAAAACTCCAAAATCTGACTTTGTAAATCCATAATCTTTCTCCTTTTTATTGTTGGATTAAGCGACCCTCCCATGGGAGAGTCTGTTAATTCAACTCCAATTGACCGCTCGCTCGATGACGCTGTCCCAGCTCAGCTTGTTTCGCTTTTCGCTGTTTGGCATCATCATTGAGTCTATGTCAAAGACACGCTCTTTTATGCTGTCAACCTCTCTTTGCTCTCGAAGCTTCTCTCTGACATCTGCGACGACATCACTATTGACCGCTTCTATTTTCTGAGGTTTAAGCGACTCTTTGTGCTCCTCCAGCATACGCTCGAAGTCCTCCTCGATTGCAAGCCGTGTAAATGCACTGAACTCCGCTGATTTGATAACGCCTCTGACTTGACGCATCTCCTCTTTGAAAACCTTTTTGACCGCCTTGTACTGCTCTGCTGACATAAGAGCAATCTCTTTGTCGTAGGCTCGGCAGATAAAATCTCCAGTGAGCGAGAAAACAAATATCTCTTGAGCGTTGTCGATGTTTGCTCTGCATACCACTTTGGTACCGACCGGAGGCAGTGAGTCTCCAACAAAGCGCAACGCTTCGTATTCGATACCTTTTTTAGCGACCGTTCTGATGTCGGCTCTACCCGCATACAAGATGAACTCTTCGTAAGCGACTTTTCTGATTGCCGTATCGTCCGAGTTCCATCTATCCATCGGAGACTCATTTTTGCGTCTGATACGCATGATGTCCCATTTGGCAACCTCAGTGTCAAGCCTCATCTTCATTTGCTCGAATGTCAAAAGGTGCAGCTGGTTTGTCTTTTTCACATTCCCAAATTGGTCTTTTGCTTTTCGGTCTCGCTTTGGCGTTCTCTGCTCTATCATCTCACGCTTTGCCAAGCTGTTTCCGATGTATCCTGGTGTAAAGCTGATACCGCTATGCTGAACCGTTCGGAAGTGTCTCTCAACAAATCCTTTCTCATCACCGGCATAAGCAATCGCTCTGTCGTAGTCGATACCAAGACCGCTCAGCAGCTCTTGAAACTGTTTGGATAGATAGTCTTTTCCGTTGTCACCTTTGATGTACTCAGGCTTTCCAAATTTCTCCAACGCTTTCCATAGCAAGCGGACAAGTGAGAGAGCGTTTGATGTTCGCTCTAAGCTCATCACGCTTCGACCGCTGAACACATCCACGATTGAGAGGATGTTTGGTCTAAAGGCAGTCCCGTTATCTCCATCTCGTACCATTGCGTCAAGAGGCGATGAGTCAACTTGCCAGCACTGATTGCGTCTGATGATGAGCTCTTTTTGATTGCCCATTGCAGGTTGCAAGTAGCTTTTCGCTTTGTCTTCGCCCAGCGTGACCATCACATACTCAAGCCGATTGTTTTTATAGTAGTTGTCAATAAAGCGTTTGATGGTGCCGTAGTCGCAAAGAGGCTTTTGCTCTTTTTTGATGAACTTGATATAATCGCACTCGCCTTTGCGAGCTGCCTCCTCATGCAACGCATCCCATAACTGGAGATAGTTGATACCTCCGGCTCCAAAGGCTCTGAATTGTGCTAACACAAAGTCTTGCATCCAAGGCTTGAGCGTTGTCTTACCCGCTCTTGCCTTGCCTCTCATATCAGCCAAGCCGACAATCCCTTTTTCTTTATAGTCTCTCTGCCAGCGATACAGCTTTTGCTCGCTTAGCTTTAGTGTAGGATCGAAGCGGTTTTTGTTATCGCAAAATTTCGAGGTCGCCACTCCCTCTTTTCTGTACTCATCCCAGTCTTTGAGTATTCGCAGACGCTCAGTAGCCTCTCGCTTTTGCTCTTCGTCAAGCTCAAAGTATTTGACCTCTTTGTCTGCTTTAGGTTTTGCCGTTTTTATCTCCGGCTCTTCCTTGACGCTTATCTCTTTTGGTTCGCCGTTAAAGTCATTCCAAGCTACCTCTCCAAGACCGCCCTCGGGCAGCTCTTCATAAATAGTGATTGACTCCTCAAGTTCGCCTTTGTCGATTGCGACTGCAAGCTCGACCTCGTCAACTTTAATAAGTAGTTTTTTGCCGCCTCTGCCCACACCGTCGATGTAGCGATAGTTGTATTTGTCGGAGTCTCTTTTGACGGCATTTTGCAAAGCCCTCTCAGTTACTCCATACACTACCGATGCGATTTTCGTTTCTACATACATGGGCAACGCTCCTTTAGTTAGAGTGCGTTAGAGGTGTTACCCCCCCCCGCTCGTCATTTTCGATTTTTTGTAATATTTTCGGCTTCTCGCCTTTCCAAATCCCAAGTTCCCAAAGAACCTTGACTACTTTTGCAGTTCGTCCGTCTTCGCCTCCACGGTCTCTCTCACCTTTCAGCTTTCCGCTGAGCACTTTTGAGAGTATCGTTTCGTCGAGTTCGTGTTTTCGTGCAAAAGCCGCAAAATTGATGCAGTTATCAATAAAATACTGTCTCATGTCCGGCATTTCTTTCATCTCTCTTATCCTTTCGTGTGTGTTTTATTCACACCAAAACCGCCCACAAATGGAGGTTTTGGAGCAAACAGATGTCCACAGTGAAGCTGCCCATAAAGGAGCGGCTTTAGTGTGGGCATCGGCAATTAGGCACTCTATCCCCAGTCCTAATCTTTTGACATCATTTTTGAAAGTATTTACATTCAAAAATGGCGGTGCTGGTCGTAGTTTTAAGCATAAGCACACCGCAGATTGTAAAAAAACACAATATTTAGAGGAAATTACTGTCATTTCTGATATAATTGCCTCATATATTGCAGTAATTATAATGTGTTTTGAAAGTATTGTCAAGTAGTTTGGAGGGAAAATGAAAAGAATTGAAAGTATCCTTGAGAGGATAAGAAAGCATTTTGGCGTTTTTACGGATAAGGAACTATGCGAGAAGTGGGGCATACCATACGGCACGCTCGACACTTGGAAGAATAGAGACAACATACCAACAAAGAGACTTGACTTACTTTCAAAAAATGAAGGTATCTCTCTTGAATATCTATTGACGGGCAAAGAGCCTGATGTAAATGAGCATAAAAATATGATTAAAAGCTACAGTAGCGACATCGTTACAATAAACTTTTACCACGATACTACTGCTGCCGCTGGCTATGGTTACATCAATGGCGATGAGCTACCGGAGCCGCTTGAGATAAGCCGCTCATTCCTCTCAAATATCCTCGGACTCAAGGTCTTTAAAAATCTTGACATCATAGGAGTCCAAGGCGACAGCATGGAGCCGTTCATATCAAACGGAGAGTATGTCATCGTCGAGCGTACCGATGAAGCAAGAAATAATGAGATAGTGATCGCAAATGTCAACGGCGAAGTCTATGTCAAAAGACTCCTCCGTGACCCGTTCCAAAAATGGGTCAAGCTCATCTCAACAAACAAAAGCTACGAAGACATCATGCTCAAAGATGATGAGCTTCAATACATTAATATAATAGGAGTCGTCCGTGCAAAATTCCGTCCTTTCTAAAACACTGCTTTTCGTAGCTCTTCTTTCATCTTTATATGGAGCAGACATCACCGGCAAGGTTGTCGGAGTTCACGACGGCGACACGCTCACCATTCTCGACAGCTCAAAGACACAACACAAAATCCGTCTCGCTCAGATAGACGCACCCGAAAGCACTCAAGACTTTGGCAGTGCATCAAAACAAAGCCTCTCCCGAATGTGCTACGGCAAAGAAGCCAAAGCCAAAGTCGAAACGACAGACAGATACCAAAGAAGCGTTGCGATTGTATATTGTGAGGGAACCGAGGCAAATCTTCAGCAAGTCAAAGAGGGCTTAGCATGGGTTTATCGTCAGTACGCATCAGACCAGCGATACTTCAAAGCAGAGGCAGAGGCAAAAGCGTCAAAAGAGGGTTTATGGAGTATGTCGGAGACGACACCTCCGTGGGAGTACCGCAAAGGCAAAAAATCAGCCAAACAAGACTCAAAGCCGACAGCTCAAAAGACCTCATCAAAAAAAGAGTGTGGCTCAAAGCGTACATGTAAGCAAATGACAACATGTGCCGAGGCGAGATTTTATCTTGAGGAGTGTGGCGTGTCTGCTCTTGACAAAGACAAAGACGGTACTCCGTGCGAGTCACTTTGTCGATAAAAATTTTAAACGGTGAAATGTTCGTTTCTCAATGTTCGTTTCTCTTTTTAAAATGTTCGTTTCTTAAAAATAGTATGTTCGTTTCTCTACTTTTTGCAATTTCACATCACCTCATCACACGCTCTAAAATTCCGCCTATTTTCCATCACGGCGGGATGAGCTATAAAATACCGTTTAAAATCGCTTTATACGGCGTTTAAAGGCTCTTTATACATTGGAAAAAGTATCGCTTTTGAGTGGGCTTTTGGGAGAAATAAACGGCTTTTGGGAGTGGTAGGAAAAAAAGCGTCCTAAAATTTGCAGATGAAATAAACTACAACTTCAAACAAACGCCCTAAAAATGGGGCTTCAAAAAGGTAAGCGCAAAATATTTGGCACTATCATTTCATCTACCCCCTTACATTTACCTTTTTATTGTATATGGCTTCTAAGTGTTGCTAAAAAATCAACACCGTCAATAATTGCTATCATGTGGTTTACATCAAATAGGCATGCTTGTTTACCATCTATTTCCATTGCATACATATTTACAGAAATTTTTAATTTTCTTTTTACTTGCTCGTTTGCTTTCCAAGAACCGTCATCAATATCTATGTTCCCTTGAATAGTTGCTAATGCCTGTTTACTTTTTCCATCTTGGAAAATAGAACCTTTTACAGTTAAATTTACTCCTAAGCCTGTAACATTACCTAATGCCATTGCAGTAAAAACAGCTGCTGAATATTCATTTAAAGTAACATTTGCTTCCATCTTTTCAAAAGAACCAGTTAAAACTTCTCTTTCAAACCCACCAAATTCCTGTGAAAACTTCTTTTGATTTATCTTTGGTAATTCAAATTCTTCACTTGTACCTAGATGTCCTATTCCATCAATAAAGATATTTATATCTCTCATTGTTTGTGGTAAATTACTCATTTTAAAACTCCTTAACCATTAATATAATTGATTAGAGTGTCACCCCAATCATCTGCATAAACTAACTCTATATTTAATTCTCTAATACTTGGCATATCTTGAACTTTTACAGTTAAATAAAATTTACCTGCAGTTACTGTTGCTTTAGTATTTTTTTCAGAATCAAAATAAACATCAAAACCAATTACTACACTATTTCCTTTTAGCTCATTCATAAATTCAACTATAGATTTTTTTACCCAAATAAGTTGGTCTGCCTCTCTATCTCTTGCCCATTTACTAGCAGTTATAATTGCAGCTAAAAGTCTATGGAAAGTTCTAACTCTATCTAAAGACTGCCATATTGGATCAATGTCTGTTGTTTCAAATCCGTAAGTTCTCCAACCTACATCTTTAACAATCATAGATACTGATTTTTGTCTTAATCTTCTTGCTTCACAATCACTACCTTCCAGGTATTCAATAACTCTTTCAGTTCCTGCTACGCCTAATGCAATTCTGTTTGAATGATTTTGAGACCATCCAAAAGTAGTATTTCCATCATGATAAGCAATAAGTCCTGCCATAAGTGCGCTAAATGGAATAATTTTCCCATCAGCCTTATATTTACCATGACCAATTAATAAATATTTACTACCAAAATTACTTACATAATCTGATACACCGGCTTCATCATCACTAAAATTATCAGTAATTCCTGTTGTCCATAATTTTGTAGAAATGCTGTCCATTTTGGCTGCAACTTCAATATCAGTTGAATAAAAAGGTGCAATAATAAGTCCATTTTTAAGATTAATTCCAGTCAATGGGTCTGCTTTCTTTAATTCATCTAATCCATCTAATACATTTGTTTTATTTATTGCTGCATCCTGGCTTAATAAACAAACAAATACTACTAATGGACAATTTACAGCTTGAAGTGATATTCCTGTTAATACTGCTTCAAGTGTTCCATTAGCAATATTCTTACTTTTAATATATTCCAAACCTTCATCTGCATTGTTAAATTTCATTAATCCAAAATCACCCACATCTGCAGTTGCAACAATTCCAATTGGAGTTGAAGAACTTATTGTTATTGGTCTTGCAGCAGCTACACCAAAACTTCCATTTATACCAAAGTTTAAATCCATAATTTTTCCTTTAAATTGAATTTTCCACCACATAAGAAAATATTAAATTTTTTACATAGTGCTTTCAGAATTAGAATCTTTTGTATAAGATTAAAATTCACGCTGTTATATTGAGCAATAATTGTTTTTAAAAAACCGGTATCATCTTTTGGAATAATATTCGTAAAAGTATGATGCAGGTTTATACCCATATTGCTTCTAATATATTTTTTTATGTTTTGTCTTAACTTTCTAGTTTTTGTTCTTGATAAAATTTGATTTTTTGGTTTTATTTTATGACCTAAAAATACTATTCCATACTTAGTTTGTTGAAGTTTTACTTTTCTATTATCAATTGATAATTTTAATTTTTCTTCAATAAACTTAAAAATTTGTTTTTTTATTTCATTTGCTTCTTCTTTTGTATCAGTAAAACAAATAAAATCATCCATATATCTAACATAATCTTTTGTTGCTGTTTTATGTCTAATAAAATTATCTAATTCATTAAGATATAAATTTGCAAACAATTGACTTAATAAATTACCTATAGGAATGCCTTTTTCACCAAAACCATTGCCTATAAATTTATTTAACAATTCAATAACTTCTTTATCTTTGATATGTTTGCTCAATATATTTCTTAATACTTCATGATTTATTGAAGCAAAATATTTATCTATATCTAGTTTTACATACCAAATTGAAGTTTTTTTTCTCATAATTCTTTGGCATTTATTTCTGGCATAATCTACACCTTTGCCAGTTCTACATGCACAAGAATAGTTATCCATTTTTTTATCAAGAAAAGGCTCAATAACAGAATAAATCATTTGTTGAACTAATCTATCCTGAATATATGGGGCGTATATATTTCTCTCTTTAGGCTCTCTTACAACAAGAGTTCTATATCCTGTAACGCTATAAAGTTTATTTGTAACACTTTCTAAAATATTTGATATATTAGTCATTAGATTGCTTTCAAACTTTAACATTGAATAGTTTTCAGAATGACCTCTTCTTATCATTTTAAAAGATTTTAAAGCATTTTCAACTTTTATAATTTGTTCAAATATCTTTCCCATTTAATACCTTTTATGTGACTTACAGAAAATATAAAGTTTAAAACTAATATTGTTCTAGCACTTACTTTGTCCCGTAAAGGATACGGGTCATATTTCTACCCTATACAACATACATTCTTTAATATTTAATTAAAGACTTCAAGAAAAGCTATACAGTCTGGACGAAACCCAACATTCGTGTTCACATTAGAACGAGGATTATTCAGATTCAGAGCGAAAAGCCCTGCATTCGAACCATTGTTCCAATTCCCACCACGCAACGGCAACATAAGAGAAATACAACCCTTTAATTTATAATTTAGTAAACCAGTCGCCTAACAGCCTACCTATTTCATCAATATTTTTATTGACAAATTCAAATCTTTTTTCATTGATATATTCACATTGAAAAGAAATTAAAATATTTTGTCTTAACATTTCATGTTCAATATCCAAGTCTCTTAAATCTGTTTTTTTATGATATTTTTTACCTGCAATAAGAACCATTTTTTGCATATTAACTACATTTATTCTTATCTCATTTGCTAATGCAAATTTTTCATATCTAGGGTAATGTCTTAGCATTACCCCTATATAAATTTTTAAATCTCTTATTTTCTTTTCCAATAAAAGATGTCTTCCACCTGTTTTATCACTCACTATCGTTCGCTTTTACATCAACCAATATAGGCTGGACGAAACCCAACAGTCGCGCCCACAAGAGAACGAGGATTATCCAGAATCAGAGCGAAAAGCCCTGCAAACGAACCATTGTACCAACCCCCACCACGCAACGGCAACCTTTCGCCTGTATTATCTGCCCAGAATGCTCCTTTTGGATTTGTAACATCATAAGGTGCTATTGCAGCTTGTTTTAAACTTGTAGGAACGGTAACACCTGCTTTAGTTGTCATTCCTTTCCAATTTGGAATGCTTGAAGCCCAGTTTGCAGTTTTTGTATTACTTAAAATAGCTCCTGTATCAATAAAAATACCTGTATCATTCCATTGTGCTTCATCTAAAGCATAATTATTATCTGCAGGCATAAAAATCTTTCCATCTACAATTTTAAGACCATCATTCCACTCCCATACATTTCCAACTAAATCAGATATTCCTGCATAAGTATTATCATGTCTCCAACTAGCAGGACCAGAGCCTGTTAAATGTCTTGCTGTTCCGGAAGTTGTTCCAGGTGCTACACCATCTTGTCTTACTCCTGTTTCATATCCTGCAACATCATTTTTTCCATAATAAGTATTACCTCTTGGTTGATACCCATTTTTTAAAGACCATAAAGCTATTGCAGCCCATTCCCAGTTAGTCATTAAATGCCAACCTTGACCTTTGTTTTTACAATAAGCTTTAGCCGTATCAAAATTAACTGATGCAGTTGGGTCTAATCCTGGTAAAGAAACAGCTCTACTATCTTTTACATGTGCTTGATATTGACCGATAAAGATTTCTGATTTTTCAACACCACCAACAATAAATGCAGGATGTACACCTGTACCTAAAGAAGCATCAATATCTTCTACTTTAAATTTTGGAATAACATTCATATATGATGGATAACCTTTATCATCATAAAGTACAGTTACTTTACCACCTGTTGCAGCTTCTACGCCTGCTCTTAATGTATCTTTTGTAAAAATTGTTGGCATTATATTTTCTCACTTTCATTTTTAATTTTAATTTCTTTTTTCCAAAGATTTAAAGTTACACTTTCTAAATCTAAAGGATTCTTTATCTTTTTATAAATAGGTCTTTCTTCATCATCCATTTCACTTGTTTCTATTTCTTCATATTTCGCCGGCGGAATAATAATATTCGCAATAAACATATCTTCCTCAATAACATTGATAATTGATTGTTCATCTTTTTGCAAAGATACTAAATTATATTGAAGACCATCTATTGTCAAAACTGCATCATCTAAAACAAAATTTGCATATTGTTCATCTTCCCCATGAATATAAATTACATTCATATTTACTCCTATAAATTAAATTTTTTTATTGTATATTTAACTTTTACTACATCAGCAGTACCATTTACATTTATGTTAAATCCATTTTTTGCCCTGTCCGAAGAATAACAATATCCCAGTTGGAACCCACCACCTAAAAAACTAACAATGTCTAAATCAACCGAATAATCTAAATCTATTAAGTCATATTTAAATGGTACATATACAAAAGGTGCATTTATTAAAATCTTTGGATAGTTTGGTTCTAATTTTCGCAAATCTGTTAATGCACAATTATTTAAATATGGATCTGTAGCTTCTGTTGAATTTGCAGGAACTGTAACCTTATATAAAGTCAAAGAATCTTCTGGCGGTAATTCATTTAAGTTTGTACAATCAACCTGGAATTTACCGTCTAAATCTTTCCATAAAAAAACATAGCTATATTTTGTTTCCGCTGTTTGATTTTGTGGAACATTGGCTGTATTAGCCATATCAAAAACACTATGAATCTGTCCATTCATAAAAAGTGTTCCATTTGTTAAAGTAAGATTTCTTGTAGCTGTTGTTGATTTAACAATTGTACATCCTGATTTTATTCCTCTATTGTAGATAACCACTTCACCTGTTTGAACTCGTTGAGTTAAAGTCTTCATAAGTTCTTTATTTGCCATAGCTCCTAAATCTAAAGCCATTGCTAAAGCTGAATGTTGTTCATTCAAAACAACATCTAATTCCTGTCTAGTAACATAAGGCATATCTTCAAAAACAACCGTACTTGCACTACCTGCAATTGGTACTTTATAGTGTATTGTTCCACCTATACCGGAGGTTTTTTGGAATCTAGGCATTGAGCTAATAGCTACTAATGTTTCATTACCATTTGTTGGATCTATATAAATTAATCCTGTGCTTCCTATCCACTTAGTATTATTAAAATCATAAGGAATTGGGCATTCAAAAGTTAGTGTTCCGTTATCATCAAAATAAGACCTGCTTATATCAAACTTTCCAACTAAATAATTTGCCAAAGATGTAAGTGTTGAAGTCTCATTAAAATTAATTACATCACCACTATTATTTGTCCCAAAAAGACAAAACTTTTTAACCTGTACTCTAAGTTCATTCGATAAAATCGAAACACCTTGATTTGTAGGTAATCCTGAAACTGCCATATATTTTCTCCTATATATTAAGATTTAAAAAACAAACATTGGTAATATTTGTTTTTGCATTGATATTTGTATTTAATCCACTATCTTGAAACTCTATTCCAAATTTTGTTAATGAAATAAAATTAAATGAAGATATAGCTTCATAGTGTTTGTGATAATCCAAATGAAATAAATCACTTGTATTATTTTGTTCAAATCCTATATTTACAATAAGATTTGAACCGTCCATAATTTTTGTATTTAACTCAATAGGCGGTATTGGTAAGTGCATAACATCACTATCTATGTTTCCAAAATGTAAATTTGCTATTGCACCTGCATTTAAAGAAATATAAGTATCTCTATCGATATTAAAACCTTTAATCTCAACTTCTACATCTGCAATATTTGAACAAACTAAAGCATAGTTAGCTTGTTTACTAATATGAATAATTTCATAAGGTTCATAATCATAATTACACCCAAAATGTATATTAGTAACTGATTCTCTTTTAATTATCATGTCTTCACAAATTTCTAAATCTGTGTTTGTTGCGCCAGAAATAGTAAAAGGTGTTTTAAGAAATAAATCAAAATCTATTTCAAAAATACTTCTTACATTTTTATACACATCTATCAATTTTTGTAGTTGGTTTAAGTGTGGAAATTCTTGTTCTATTGATAACTTTATTTTAAAAAAATAAGGTTCACCACCATACTGAAACCACTCTCTAATTTCTGCTTTTACTTCAAGTATTTCCAGAACTCTTTCTATCGCCCAAAGTGTTCCTTTTTTCTGATGTAGCAAAATAGATTCTTTTATTAATGCTCTTTTTTTTGTAGTGCTTAATCTTTCATCCCAAAAATCAACCTTAAAAGCATAAGCTAAAAAAGGAAGATATTTTTCATCACAAATAAGAGGATTTGCTAAAGTCCTAAAAGCTTGTATCTCATTGTTTAAAAAATTAATTGCTTTTTCAGCAGTTAAATCTAAACTATGAAGTTCTATTTTTTCAAATGATGGTATAAGTGATTGTTTTTGCACTACATACTCCTATTTGGTTTTCCTGAACTTCAACATTTACAATTGGTAAAGATATAACTACTTCTTTTACGCCTGGAACTTTTAAAAAATTGTTCACTTCACTTAAAGTAATTCTCACACCAATTTTTTTTAAACTTTCAAGACCTTTTTCAAGATTGTTTATTGCAGCTAGATATATTTCTGCTGTCTCTTGATTTCCATTTATTTTAAGTTCTGCTGCAATAACAAAATTTATTTCTTCGCATTGCTCGACAATTACATTATCTGTTATTGGTCGAATATCTTTAGCGTTCAATTTTTCTTCTATTCTGCTTTGCATTAAACTATCACTATTTGTACTATAATAAAAAACTTTTACTACTCCTGGACCACCATTTATAATATTCACATCTTTGATTCTTTCATCAGCTGAAAAAGTATAAGATTTATAAGTTTCTTCACTACCTGCAGTTGATTTATCAGACATGCTCAAAAGTATTCTTTCTCTTAATTCTGTATCAGTTTCAGGATTAGAACCATTTTTAAACATAGCTGTAGCAGTTGCAGTTACCAGATATGGTAAAGTTGTTGTAATTACTTCTGTTTTAATATCTGTTGTTGATATTGCTGTTTGAAGTTCAACTAAACCTGTACTTTTTTTACTTCCAATAGGAATGATTCCATCTTGTAAAAGTTTTGATTCGTATTTACCATTAGCATCCATTAATACAAGATTTTTTGGAATAACTATTTCTTGTTTAGCTGTTTCACTTAATTCAAAATCATATTCTGCATAAGGATAAGCGCCTTTTAATCTTTCTATATTGTAAAACATTGCATAATTTTCTAAATCGCTACCTGTTGTAGTTGATAAGAAAAAAGCTAATGCTGATTGATTAAATTCATTTCTTAGAAAAAGTTCTCTATAAGACATTGCTTCCAGTATGATTTTAAACTCATCACTTTCTAATGGTTCCCAGTCTGGAACTAGAATTTTGAAATTTGCAATGTTTTGATTTAAAATATCTTCATAACTTAATTCATTTAATACTTTTGGTGTTGCTAAACTATTAATATCAAACATTGCTTACCTCTACTTCTTCTTGATTTGTCAAATAAATTAGAAACACTACTTTTCCGCTAATTGGTTCTAATTTAAAATTTACTTCTTCTACTTGCACTCTTGGCTCGTTTACTTTTATTGCTTCAAATATATACTTTGTTGCAAGAGTTTTAAATCTTTCATCAAATTGTCTATCTCTTAACTCATAAAGTTTACTTCCATATAAAGGTCTCATAACCCTACTGCCCAATGGTGTTTTTAGTATTCTATTAATACTATCTTCAATAGATACAGCAAACATTAATCTCTACCATATCCATGATTAGTATGATTAGTTAAAGAACCTTTTGAGTCACTAATTTCACCTGTTGATGTAATGTTCCCGTCAAAAGTAGCTCCTTGACCACCACTTATAGATATACCGCTTTGTCCAACTATTTTCCCACTAACAGATAAAGTTCCTTTTATGGTTACATTACCTGTATTGGAAGTTGTTGCAGTAATATCTAATTTATCTGCTTTTACTGTTGCTTCTTTACATACAATGTTAATTGCACCAATTGCATTTATATTTAATTCTTTGAGTTTAGTATCATAAAAGAAAGTTGTTCCATCTTCGTATGTAACTACTTCTCTTTCATTTGTTGAACCAGATGGTTCTTTTATGCTCTTATTAAAAATACTTCTAAAAACAAGTCCTATATTAGCTTCACCGTATGGACAAAGAACCATAACTTGTTCACCTACTCTTATTGGTATAAAATGCTTTTTGAAACTATTTGCTTGACTTAGAACCGGAAAAAAATCAGTAACCCTATCATCAATTTTAACTTTTGCTAAAGCATATCCGTCTGCGCTTTTTGTTTCAGATACAGTTCCAAAAAGGCATATATTAGAAATTAATCTTAATATTTCAGGAGGCATTATTGTTCCCATCTTCTAGTATGATAGATTATTTCAAATTCTAATCTCATCCCACCGTATAACTTTTCTTTTTGTTCAACCAATGATTCACTACCTAAATATTTACATTGATGACCTATTGAATCTTCTAGGTTTTTAAATGCCTTCAATACATCACTTGATGCTTCTCTCATATTCCAAATACAATTTTTACCCTTATGGGCTATGTCTATTTCTATTTTCAATTTATGTTCAAGTGAAGTTGAATCAACAACATTATCAGATGGATCTCTTACTATTAATGCAGGAAAGTCTTCTTCCTCTAATGGTTTATCAAACCATTCAAGAACATTTGCTCCTGCATCAGAATAAAAACCATTATTTATTTTTATTTCTTCTAGTTTTAGTAAAAGTTCAGATACTATTGATTGTCTATACATCTTCTAATTCCAAATAAATAATTGTTGTTCCATCTTTTTTGTTATCTTTTTTTATAACTCCATAAGATGAGTTTTTTACTTCTATTTTTGACCTGTTGGTAATTTTGTTAGTTTTAATTGTTTGAACAGTAAGTGAAGGGATACTAGCTTCCATATCACTAAAATCTTCAACCGCTTTACCTTCAAATATAACATCTGTATTTTCATCAAAACATAAATATTCAATTTCAACTGAAATATCTTTATTTTTCAAAATAAAAGAACCGCCAAACTCTTTACAGTTTGATAAATCTTTTTCTACCATTTGATCAAAGTCCATTTTTATTCTGCATCTTCATTAATTAATTTAATTAAATCTGCTTTAGTCATTGTTTCATTAACTTCTAAATTTAATTCAGCTGCATAGTTTAAAAGCTCTGTTTTATTCATTTTTTCTATAGGTTTTGTTATATCTCCTAAAGTTTCATCTTCTGTTATTTCTACATCCGTTTCTACTTCCAAAGAGGCAACTCCCCTATTGATTAATTCTTTTGCTTCTCTTGTATTTACTTCAACATGAGACCCTTCCTCATACATTTCACCTCTAACAAAAATTGTAGATAGAATTAAAACTAATACTGTATCTTTCATATTTCAACCTTATTGATTTATATTTTTTGATGCACTAAATGCTTGCGCATGTCTAAGACCTATGTCTAAACTTTGGAATGCTCTAATAACTACACCACCAGATGCAGCTTTAGTATATGGGTCAATCATAATATCTAGCCCACCCCATAAACCTGTTATCATTTGACTAAAATCACCAAAAAGCATAGTATTCGCATCTACTTGATTTGTTCTTGAAAAGTTATACCCATTAACTTGCCCGTCTTCTAATAAAAACTTACCACTATTTGGAGTTTTTTCTGTCGTTTTTAAAATTCCTGTTACTCCTGCTCCGGCAATATAATTCATATTATTAACATCAGCATTACCTGCAGCTGTTTTTGTTTCGAAATCAACAGTATTTTTCCAATTTAAACCACCATTTGAAGTAGCACAATTTACAGCATTTACACCTGTTGTATTTAAAATACCTAAAGGTTGTCCGTTTGTTCCTGTTCCACTAATAGCAGCTTTATCAATTGCTAAAGCAATATTTGTTGCTAAATCTAGCATTACTAAATTTTCAATAGAAGGATTACCCTGTAGTAACATTTGTCTAGTATATGCAGTTGCACCACTTACTGTTTTTGGAGATAAATTCATCATACCGATTGTTAATTCACTTTCAGTAGTATCTTCACCTTCTATAACCCAATAAGCTGTAGCCGTACCTGTTTGTTTTGGAATTGCAACATTTCCACTTAATCCAGTTAAAACCTGACCACCTAATCTAGCAATAATTAATTTGTTTCTTAAAATATCAATAAAATTACCGCCCATGTGTTGCGTTGCAACTAAATTTCCATTATTTGCAGTTGATATATCTCTTTTTAAAACTTCATGTGGAATATAGAATCCTTTTGAAGATTGACCTAACATTTTTGCAACAGCTTCACTTGCTTCTCTTTCAAAAGCAGCTTTTGACCAATCACCCGTAATAGCTGCAGTTAATGCTTTACTAAAAGAATAGGCTTTTAACTCTTTTTGATTTAAACCAATATCACTTGATTTACTATCTATATGTGTTTGCTTTTTACCAATAACATCCAAAGCCATACCTCTAAAAGTATCAGCTGTTGTACCTTCATCAATTGCTTTAGCTGCTAAATCTTGTAAGCCATGTTTTGAAGCAATTGCATTTATTTCTCTTACTCTTGTTCTTTCATTGTTAGTTGCAAGTGTTCTAGCTGCTTCAACAGTTTGAGTATCAGTTTGTTTAATTTCATCTGGCATTTTTTTTACTTCCTTTTTTTGATTTAATATTTTTACCTCTTGTTCTTCTAGGTCACTAATTCGACCTACACCTACCGTATTATCTGCTGGTATAGAAACTATTGAAATTTCAAAAGGCTCCCATTGAGTTACTCTATAAGTTTCCAAACCTTTAGATTCGCTCTCTAGTTTCATTTCGTTTATCTGGTATCCCACAGATACATTTTTCATTATCCCATCAACCACATCACTAAATACTTCTTTTGCTTTTTCACTATTACCAAATCTAACAACAGCATGACCTTTTTTATTTTCAATTTTGGCAAATTCAACAACACCAATAACAACATCTCTATCATGATTAAATAGTAGTGGTGCAGAGTTATTTAATCTATTCATATTTACTGATGTAGATGAGTGATCTAATATTTCTATTCCCCACCATCTTTCATAAGGTTCTTCTGAACTAAAAGTAAGTTCTACTGTTTTGTTCTCTTCATTAAAACTTTTAAGTTCTAAATCTCTAAACTGCGGTTTAAGCTTCATTTTTTAATCTCCTGTATTTGTTGTTTGCAAAAGCTGTAATAATTCCGCCTCGCTAATTGTTGTAATTCCATATTTAGCTCTTAATTCTTTTTCTTTGGCTATTTGCTGATATAGTTCCTCTATATCCATACCCATTTCACTTGCAATTTGTGTATGTGTTTTTAACCCTTCTTTTACTGCTAAAATATTTGACTGCATATCTTTTAAAGGGTCCACCCATGCAAAACCTCTTGACAACCAACTTGGAGCATTAAATTTATCGTATTTAAAATATGGCAAAGGTACAGCTTTTGTTAATAAAGCCATGTCTAACCAATCAGCAAAAATATCATCAAGTAAATTTTCACCTAACCATGTTTGTAAATCTTTCCAAACTTCTCTTTCATCTAAAACACCGCTTCTTAATGAGCTAAAATTTACACCCTCTAAATCATTTGCTAAAGTATTGTATGAAACATCAATACCGCTTGATATTCCTCTTAAAACCACTTTCATAAAATCTTTAAACGCAGTAGTTGGATGTTGTGGGTCATAATTTTGGAACTCTATACCTTTTGGTAATAATTCAATTTGACCTGGTTCTAATTCATTTACAATATTTCCTCTATCATCTACACTATCGCCTGAATATTCTTCTGCGCCATCTTTTGAAATATAAAAACCACCTTTTGCGGCTGCAATTCTTGAAGCTGTTAATTCTGCTTCTTCATATCCATTAACCATTTTCATTCTAGTCATTGCAGTATGCATCCAAGGAACACCTCTTGTTGCAGATATTCTTAAAGGTAAAAATAAATGATTTATTTCATTTGCACTAATTCGTTCTCTTGTTGTATCTGTACCGTTTATTAGTTTTCCTGGATGATTTTTATGAAGATGATAAGCAATTGGTTTATTCCATTTGTCAAACTCAATACCCATGAATATATTTAATTCTGGTATCGTATATTGTTCATCTAAATGGTCTGCTTCTAATAATTGTAAAGCAAAACCAAATTCATTGTCATAGCCTTTTATTTTTCTTATTAACACTTCTCCATCTTCTGCAAGTGTTCCCATAACCATTTTTTGTATTTCTCTTAAAGAGTATTTTCCAGATACATCACAAATACCTTTTTTACTCCATTTTTTCCAAGATTCTTCAATAATATCATTTGCTGTTTTATCTAAATTTCCATTAGTGTCTTTTGCTTTATTTTGCAATCTAATCCCATTTTGACCAACAACATTTGTTTTAACCATTCTTTTAAATTTTTTTGCATAGTCGTCATTTCTCATTAATTCACGACTTCTTGCTCTCATTGTTTTTAGGTCTTTTTTTATATCAACATCTGCAGTTGTATTGCTAGCTAACCATGTTGCATATAAATTACCTGTAGAAGCTCCATGGAAAGATTTTTTTTGTATATTTTTTTCTGATTTTTTAAATTCATATCCAAATATTTTCATTATATAAACCTAGTCAATATTTTTCTAGATTTATTTTTATTTTTTAAAGAAGTTAATTTATTTTGAAAATGTTTAGAAAGTTGAATTAAATCTGGAATTGAGTATTTTTTTAATTCTCGTCCATTAATAGTATATTGTTCAATATTGTTATCTGAAATTCCAGATAATAAAGAATCTATTTTTTCTAGTCTTTCTTCGTAAAGTGCTATTTTTTCTACATCAGTCAAAATAATGCCTTTTTATATTTTATTAATGGCATTATTTCAAAAAGTATGGGTATTTAAAAAGGGGACAAAAATTATAAATTTAATATTTTTTTATATTTTTGCATTTCTGTTTCCAATAATGTTTGTACTAAAGAGCTTGGTGAAACTTTTAATTTTTCTGCAACTGCTTGAATATCTAATATTGTTGATGTTTTAAGCCTTACATTATCTAGCTTTATTTTTGGGTCTGTTGTTTTTGGTCGCCCTACATTTTTTTTATTTCCATCCATTAACCCAACCTCCTTTTTTTGTTGTAGATTTATTTTTTTGTATTTTTTGTTCTTGTTTTTCTTTTTTTATTAAACTAAAGTTTTCTTTTATTTTTTTATAGTTAGGGTTTAATATACTTAGCGCAGCTAAACCATAAACCGTTATATCCAATGCTTCATTTCTTGCCCTGGTTTTTTTCCAAACCCTTACATGTCTTCCATTTTTATAAGTATTTATAACTTTTTCGGCTGTTAATTGTTTAAAATATTCTTCATTATATTTTTTATTAAAATGCATATACCCTTCACCAAAAGAATCTAGCCTAAGTCTTGCAAATATTAATTCTTTTGCTGTATCTGTTCCTATAGTAAAAAGTTTTGCTTTATATTTATTGGAGGTTGAAGGTCTTGAAACAATTGGTTTTCCAGGAGTATTCGCACCTTTTATTGCAAAAACTCTTTTAATTTCTCTTTTTTTACAAAACTTATACACTTCATCTGTAAAGTGTCCCCCACTATCAATACAAGTACAGCTAATTCTTAATTCTGTTCCATCTAATCTTTTATATGTATCATTCAAAATATTGTCTAAGTCTTCCCAAACTTCTTTTTGACTAGGAATCCCCTCTATTCTAAAAGGAAATATTCCCCAGTTTTCATTGTCAATACCCCATGCTTTAACTTCTCCTTCAAGTCTATTATCTTGCGTATCTACACTACAAGTTAATACCAGGGCTTCATTTGGTATGGCAGTATAATCTTCTCTCCTTTGTAACAGTTCATCATCTTCTATCTTTTCACCTTGTTCACTTTCCCATGTTTCACCTAGAACTAACATGGTGAATGCTTTTAGTTTTAATATATTTCCTTGCGCTTCAAACCATTCTTTTGCTATTGCAGCCCATGATGAGTTTGCATTGTATGAATACGCAGCCCATATATGAAAACTAGCATGTCCTCTAAAAGGTTTTTGGGCAATCCACTCTCCTTTTTCTATCATTTCCACTTTGTAATCTTCGGTATATTTAGAGCCACAATCCGGACAAAAGAATCCAACTTCTTCCTCTATTATTTGGTCATGTTCATCTCTAGGCATATCCATATTGCTAAATTCTAGTTTATGTTTGTGTCCACAAAAAGGGCAAGGTAAATAAAAATATCTTTGATCACCTTTATAAAATTCTGGTTCAATTTTAGATAATTCTTTTACACCTGGGGAAGAACCAAGAATAATTTTTCTATTCCAAAAATCATTAGTTCTTTTTTTACCTAAAGAAATTTGGTCACCTTCTTGCCCTGCTTGTTGCTCCCATCCGTCAATTTCATCACCTATAAATACTCTAACTGTTCTTCTTCTAAAGTTTTTAGGTGAATGCGCTCCAACTAATTCTAGTATTCCACCTGGATACATTTTTTTAGCAGTTTTTTCTTTTTTGTTTTTTCCTTTTTTAGTTGTTTTACCTATTAGTTCAGAGATAACATCATTATCTCTTATCATTGGTTCTATTTCATCTTCTGCATATCCTAATGCTTCACCGTCTGTTGGTTGTGCTAATAGTATTGATGCGGGATTTTGATGTATATGATAACCAACAGCTACATTTATGCATTTTGTATAACCTACCCTTGCAGATTTAAACCAAGTTACCTGTTCTGTTATTTCATCAGTCATACAATTTATTGGTTCTATTTGGTATGGTAATGTTTTCCACTTACCTGGACTTGCACTACTTTCAGGAGATAAGTGAAAATATTTGTCTGCCCAATCTGCTCCACTAAGCCTAGGTTTTGGCTTTAATAAAGCCTGGGCATATTGGAGTAATTTATATTGTTGTTCCGTTAGTTTCTCATTACAACTCATTCATCAACCTCAATATCATCAAGTCCATATTTATTAAATTCATTAAAAGCTTCATCAATTAATGAATATAAAAATTCTATTTGCTCTTTGGTTGTTTTTGAATATTTAGATTTAAAACTATGTGCGGCGTTATACATTTTTGTCTTCATATTAGAAGCAACCAATTCCATTACTGCCTGCGCTTGTTCTAATTCAATCAAAACTCCAAGTTCTTTTTTAAATTCAATTTCTTTTTTTTTGGATTCTATAAATGCATCTTTAATCTGTATTTTTTGAACTGCTGATTTTCCTGTTTCAATCAATGCAACTAATTCTATTTGAGCATCACCACCCATATATGAAACATCAAACATTCCAAAATTATTTTTTAAAGGTTCTGTTGGTTGATTATCTTTTTTCGCCGGCGAAATATTGTTTCCATTTTTTTTATTTAGATTAGCTTGCCTTTGGGGTTCTCTTGTTTCATCTTTATTATCTTCAATTACCCTTGCAAGTTCTGTTGATTTTGTTCTTGGGAATTTTCCATCTTCAAGAATATCATCAAATAAACCTTTATTTTTAAGCTTTGAAATATAAGGCTGTGTTACTCCACAAAAAGCAGCTAATTCACTTTGAGATAAATACTTTTTACTCATTTTATAACCACTTTTTTAAAAATATAACCAAGACATATAACCAAGCATAAAGCCGATGCACTAAGGCTTAGTAGTTGTTTTAGTGTACTAACAAAATATAACCAAGTTTCAAAACTGATAAATAGAATCTTTTTGCGCTCGCAAGCACCCTCATGACTGAAACTCCCAGGAGTACCTTTAAATCGAGTCTTTAGCTCTATCTTCTTTTCCTTTATATATTCCCTATAGTTACTTTTCATAGCTAATACAATACTAAGCTTTGCAATGCCCATTATAAAAGCAATAGACAATGTTTTAGCAAGATAATATTTACACTTCATTTCTAACCTATTTCTATATATAATTTTTATCATGTTTTTATTCTTTTCCAATATAAAAATTAAAGTTGTTTTTAAATATTCTTTCATGTTCATTTTCTATTAACTTATCTGCTTTTTGTAGTGTTTTCTCATTAAACATTTGTGGAATTGATACAGTCTTTACACCTTCTATTTCTTGGGTATTTCCTTTTCTTTGAAGAACTGCGCCATTCTTTGCAACAAAAGTTCCTTTTTTAAAAACCTTTCTACCATCTGTTTTTTTAATTAAAACACTCATTTTTCCTTTGGCTTTTAATTTCTTTGCATTAAATCTTTTTGCGTTAAAACTAGAACTTCTAATATCCATCACATAACTTAAATCTGCATATCTTGATTTCTTTATTTTTATAAATTGCTTTAAATCTTTTGCTGATATGTTATAGTTGAGTCTTACTTCCTTTACTAAGAAAGTTCTTGTTTTCGAACCCAGTTCATTAATTGTTCTATTGACTGCTTGTTTTGCAACTTTTGGGTTCAGCTTTACTATTAGTTCATCAATACCTTTAATTTTAATATCCATTATATTTCCTTGTATAAATCTTCTACTTCAATTTGCCCACTATCTGGATTTAATTTTGCATATTTCAAAGTTTGTTTAATATCTTTATGATTCATTAGTTTTTGAATTTTTTGAATTGATACTCCACTTTTTGCTAAATGACTTGCAAATGTATGTCTTAATGTATGAATTACAACTCTATTTGCTCTATCATTTTTTGATAATTGTTCATTAAATATTTTTAAAATTTTTGTTAGTTTTTTATATATTGTTTGATATTTGTAGCTTTTTCCATCAGCAGAAACAATAAAATGATTTGCCATAAATTTGTTAGTATGATTTTTAATTAATTCAAATGTTTCATTATCTAAATAGCCTAAATAAGTATTATTTCTTTTAAAGTCCGTTATTAATAAATTTCTATTTTCTGAACTAAAATGTTTCTTTTGTAGGCTCAAAACACTAACAGCTCTTGCACCTGTTGTTAAAGCAATTTTTATAAAAAGTTTTAAAACTAAATCATCTTTTATTAAATCATTTAGCATTTTTATTTCATTGTTATTTAAATATCTAATTCTTGAATTATCAACTTTAAAAAGTTTAATGTTTTTAAATGGGCTGTAGGTTAAAACACCTCTTTTTATTCCAAATCCAATAATTCTTTTAATCAATTTAACTAAAATATTAGTGGTGCTTTCACTTAATCCCTCTGCTATTTTTAAAGATTGAAATTCATATATTAAACTATCTTCTAGTTTGATAATAGGCAAATCACCAAAAGAAGCTTTTATATGTAGTTCGTATTGTTGTTTATATTTTTTATTGCTTTTATTATGTCCATCATTACTAGAAAAATAAATGTCTGCTAATTTCTGAAAGCTTAAAGTTTTAATACTTTTTTGACTTAAATCTATACCGTGTCTAATCTCTGATAAAATTTGATTTCTTAACTCTATTGCTTTAGCTTCATTTATGCCTTCTGATTTTTTTCCAACTTTTTTAAATACTGTTTTTTTATTAGTTTTATAAGTTATAAAATATGAAATATCTCCATTTTGTAAATAATTTAATTGAACTTTTGAACCATATCTTTTAGATGCAATCATTACTTATTTCCCCGGCGAAAATTTTCTCAATAATTTTTGTCACTTTTTTCCATTCTCTGATATATCCTCTTGAACCAAGATGTCTATTGAATTTTAGTTTTGGTGTTAAATAGAATTTAATTCCATTTTCTACCTTGTAGATTACATGGGCTTTTGCACCATTTATAACTAATATTTCAATAGATATTTCCATTTAAGCTGTTTGTTTTATCTGTAATTTTCTAAATATAGAAGGTGATTCATAGCTTATACTTGATAGAGATTGATAATTAATTAAGCTTTTTATTTTTTCTTGTATTAGATCTGTTAAAAAACTATTATCATCATGAGAAATTAACCACCGCTTACATCCACCAACTTTAGATAATATCTCCTGTTCTTCCAAAGTAAACGCATTTGGAAAATTTAAAAAATTTGCATGAAGTGCAAAAACTGTAAAATTTAAACCTTTTGGTTTATTGTCATAAGCTGATGTTGCAATATATCTGCATTTATCAACTAGCTTTCTCATTTCATCTTCAAGACCAGTATTTTTAATTTGTTCGATTCTTATCTTTTCAAATTCTTTTACTGCTGTTCCGATTATTTCAATAGGTTTTTTATATTCATTATTGCTTTTTGCAATAAATGAAATGAAATTAATAAATTCTTTTTGTGGTATTGAATTAGTCATTTGCTCAACTACTCCAATATTTATTGGATTAATAGTATCTATTTTTAAAAGGTCCATTAATGACCCAACAAAATAATCTCTTGCGTTTGGTGTATTATTATTCATAGTAATCCTTCCTCTCTAAGTTTTCTAACATTTGCAATATTTGCTAAAGTCGATTTTTGTTTCTCGAATTTTTGTTCTTCCGTTTTTTCAAAAAATGTTTTATTTATTCCAGGTGCTACTAAAGATGAATTTAAATTTAATATTTTTTGAATCCAGTCAAGCTTGATAGTTTGCCATTCATTATTTTTCATTATTTCTATTGCGTTTTTAATATCTATTCCTGCAATATTTATTTTTCTAAGTTCATCTAAAAATATTTTTAATGGACCTGTAGTTTTTATTGATTTTTTAATTTTTTTTCTATATCCAATAAATCCATTTAAAATTAATTTTTCACTTTGATTTATTTCTTCAATATTTTCTAATTCGAAAATTAAAGGTGATAAATCTTTTTCTTTATTTTCTTTTTTAATAGATTCTATTGATGGTTCATATAGTGATGGTTCTATAGTTAGTTCAGATTCTGAACTAGGGTCTAGTTCAGATTCTGAACTAGGGTAGTTCAGATTCTGAACTGTGGGGTGTAGTTCAGATTCTGAACTCTGGTTCTTTTTTGATGATATTTTTTGCTTATAATTTTTAAAATCTTTAATATCTATATCTAAGATATTAACTATATATTCATTTGAAGCATTACTACCATTTTCCCTTTTTCTATGAGACCTTTTAACTATTCCAAAATGTTCAAAAGCGTTTAATGTATAACTTAATGTTGCTTTTGATACTTTTGTTTTTTTCATGATAGTTTTCCAAGATGGAAAACAAAAACCTTCATCACTTGCATTATCAGCTAATGCTAAAAGTATCAATAAATCATTTCCATTAAAACTAGTCTTCCAAGTTTTATTCATAAGTTCGAGACTCATTAGTTTAATTTCCTCTCAACTCCATAGTGAAATTAGTTTGTTGAAGCCAGTTGTAAATAAGGAACTGTTAAAATTACAACTAACTTCACTATGGAGTTACATTTTAGTATGGGTAGGTAAGCAAACATTCGACCGAGCGCTTACCTATTTTTTGAGTAAAAACTCAATAGAACTTATTTAAAATAAGCTCTATGAATTTTTTATAGCAATATGAAGAACCATATCTTTTAATCTTGCATTTGCTTTTTGTGCTTCATCTATTTCTTTCAAAATAGCCTGCTGTTCTTCTTCGCTTATGACTCCATTTTCCATAGACATTTTAATTATTTTAAATACATCATTATTTTCAATATTTGCAATATCTACTAGCAGGTTAATATCTGATGTATTTGCATTCTCACAAACTTTTGGAATAGCAATCAAATCAAATTCTTTGTTTATTTCTTCTATTATCCTGTTGTCTTTAGTTAATCTTGTAATTGCAATAATCCTATCAATACTCAAAGGCATTTGCGTATCTTTTGGATTTAATTGTCTATACAGGACACCTGTAGTTGTTCCAAGTTCAGTTGCAACTAAATCTATTTTGCATCTTTTAAGTTCCATATAGTCTGATACCACTTGATGCGCCATTTCATAAACTTTATAATTTGGCATTTCGTCAGTATTAAATATTTTATCTAGCATCTAACAACTCCTAAAAATTGAGTTTTCACTCTAAAATATTTTTGAATGAAAAACATTTTAGAATGAAAAAAACAAATATTAATTGCACCTATAAAATTAATTTAAAGTGTAGTTGTTGAACTACTTTTATCTTTTGTATTATTTATAAAAGATTTAATATCAAGCCATACATCAAATGGTATGTCAAATTTTTTATTTAATTCACAGATAGTTTCATAAGATGGTTTTCTAGCACCTCTTAAAATCATATCTATCATAGCTATTGAATAAAAATTTAAAAGTATTTGTTTTAATTTTTCTCTTTCCATGCAGAATGATACATTTAGTATTCTTAATAATAAATAAAAAGAATACTAATAGTATTTTTTGATTAGCTACAATAATTTATAAATTTAAAAAGGATTTAGGTTGGATACTTTTGCTAAAAATTTAAGAAGAATAATGGATAATAAAAAACTTACAGGAGAAAAGCTAGGTGAATTAGTAGGTGTTACTAAAGCAACGGCTATACATTGGTCAAATGGTACAAGATTCCCAAAAGAAAATCATATTAGAGACATTGTAAAAGTATTAAATATTAAATATGATGATTTATTTTCAACAGGAAATGAAATAGGAATGAAATTAATTCCACTAATTGGAAAGTCTTCATGTGGTATTCCAAAAGAATATGATTTAAACGGATATGAACCTATTCCTATTCCGGAAAAAATGTATAGAGATGGTATGTATGCAGTAGAAGCTGATGGTGAAAGTATGTATCCTAAAATAAATCATGGTGATATAGTTTTTTGCAATCCTACTCAAATTATAGATAATGGAAAAATAGTTCATTATTGTCTTAATGGTGAAAGTGGTATCAAAAAATATAAAATTAATGAAGCAGGAACAATAATATCTCTTATTCCTCTTAATCCTAATTTTGAAATCATCACTATACATTGTGATGAACTAGTAGATTTAAAAATGGCAAAAGTAGTTGGTAAGATAGACAATGACTTCTAAAAACAATTCTAAAAAAATAAAAATAATAAATGATGATAAGTATTATGAACAAAAGGCTATTATTAAAGAATTAAAAAAAATTAAGAAATTTATAGCAAAAGTCAAGGAATTATAGTGGAAGCAATACCTTTTATTTTATTTATATTTATATGGATATTTGCATATAAATATTTTCTAAAAAAAAGAGGAAAAATTTTATCTCATATATTTAGTTTACTTTTAAGTTGTATTGGATTGTTTGTATCTGCTGCTATTGTTTTACCACCACCTACGCCAGAACAAATAAAAGAGCGTGAGCTTAAAGATTTACAAGAACAGAAAGAAAAAGAGCTAAAAGAACAAGATAAAAAGCTTTTTGAACAAAAACAAAAAGACCTGGAAGAAATAGAAAAACAAAAAAAAGATTTACAAGAACAAAAAGAAAAAGAGCTAAAAGAACAAGATAAAAAGCTTTTTGAACAAAAACAAAAAGACCTGGAAGAAATAGAAAAACAAAAAAAGATAATTGAACAAAAACAAAAACAAGAACTAAAAGATTTAAAAAATATTGAAGATGATATGGATATTTCTCTAAAAAAAGCTACTCAACTATCTTTGGAAGATTTAAATAAATTATCTTTAAGATATGTTGGTGCAAATAAAATTGATTTAAAATATAGCGATAAGATATATGATTGTATAGGTCAATATATATGGGAAAAAGAAAAAACATTATCTTTATTGAATATTTCTAAATGGTGTATAGATGAAACAAAAAGAAGTGATTATGATAAGATTAATCATATTAATATTGCTTCATTTATGGTTGATATTGATCCATGGAATCTAAGTTATGAGCCTTTTAATAAAATCATAAAAAACATGATGCATAACCCAAATTCTTTTGAACATGTAGAAACCTTAAAAAACTATATTTCTAATACAGAAAATCCTTATATGTTTATAAAAACTACTATAAGAGGTACCAATGCATACAATGCTATAGTAACTAATACTTTTAGCGCAAAGGTAGATGCAAAAACAAAAAAAATATATGATGTCTTAAAATATTAATTAAATAAAATAAATTCTTTCTCTAAACCCAAGTGTAAAAACTTGGGTTTTTTTATGCCTAAAAATCTATATCTAACAAACAAATTCAAACAAATTTAATTTAATTTTCAAAATAAGAATACTAAATGTATTATTTTTAAGTTTTAATTTAGAATACTAAATGTATTATTCTAAATCCAAACAGTAGTTTGCGTTCTTTTAAAATTTATTGTTAATCTTTTTTTATTTAGTTTTGAGTTACTTGATTGGTAATTCAATCGTAAGTAAATAAAAATATAAAGGAACAAAATGCATTTTTTAAAAGATACATTAAGAGCAGGCGTAGAAGCTGCAACAGGTGGAAAAGTAACTGTACTTTATGATGATAAAGGTTATCCATCATATATGAATGTTATTCCAAAATTTAAAGTAGAAGATATTGATGCTTCTTTAGGTACAGGTGTACATCCTGCATTTATTGTTGGTGGTGTTGAAAAATCAGAAATCTTTATCGGTCAATATCAAGCACATGTAAAAAATGGAATGCCTGTTTCAATGCCAGGATTTAAACCTACAACATCAGTTGATTTTGATACAGCTAAAGCTTATTGTAAAAACAAAGGTCAAGGTTGGCATTTAATGACTAACTGGGAATGGGCTGCAATGGCTCTATACTCTGTTAAACAAAACAAAGAGTTAATCGAAGATATTGGTCAATATTGGGAATGGAATGACGGTTTAAAACTTATTGATGGGCAAATCATTATGCCTAATGATAATGACTATCTACTAGATGAAAATGAATGGAAAAGTACAAATCTTTATTTTGACATAAATGAAGATAAAGATATTTTTATTAGTGATTCTGTAAAAAATAATGGGTGGGAATTTAATAGAAAATGGGATGAATTAGGAATTAAAAAAGATGTTATTTTCGCCGGCGAAAAAATAGAACAGTTAAAAAAATCTTTGGTTTTACCTTATTTTAATTTAAAAGGCAAAGGTGCCTTATGGATAGATAATAATAAAGAAAGGTTGCCGTTGCGTGGTGGGGGTTGGCTCGATGGTTCGACTGCAGGGCTTTTCGCTCTGACTCTGAATGATCCTCGTTCTTCTGTGTACGCGGCTGTTGGGTTTCGTCCAGCCTATATTGGTTAATGTTAGGAACGAACGATAGTGAGTGATATTAGAGGGTATTTATACCCTCTGATTTTTGTTTGATTTTTGATTAGAAACATTTAAAGGAACTGAAATGTTATTAAAAAAAGTAAAAAAAGTAATTGTTGCATTAGATAATGCGATACTAAAAATTGGTGAGGCTATTTTATGATTTTGTTAGTTGCTCACACAAAAGGTGGAGTTGGAAAATCAACTCTTGCATGGAATATTGCACATAGTTTAAAAGTACATGGTGAAAATATAAAAATAATTGACCTGGATTTTCAGTAAACTTTGTTTTTTGTAAATAGTATTGCTGCTAAAAGAAATCAAGAAACTATAGAAGTTTTACAACCTAAAACAGGTAGTGAACTACTTGACATAATAAATAATTATGATGGGCATATAGTAATAGATGCAGGTGGTTTTGATAATGACATAAACAGAATCGCACTTTCTAATGCAGACAAAATACTTGTTCCTATAAGTCCAAGTGCTGTTGAAGTTATAGGATTTATGACATTTGAAACTATTTTAAATGATGTTAATGCAACTGCAGTAAATTTAGTATTAAATAATATACATCCTTTACAAAGAGATTTTACAGATATTCAAAACGCAGTAAGTCATAATGGAATCAAACTATTAAACACTATCGTAAGAAGTAGAAAAACTTATAAAGATGTTATGGGATTAGGTAAATCTGTTTTTGAGCATACTGATTTAAGAGCAACTGCAGAAATTGAGGAGCTTAAAAATGAACTTTTCTGATATTGGTGATGTAACAAAAGGAAAAATTAAAACAACTGGGGTTAGCCCATTTTTAGAATTAGAAATAGAAAAAGTATTTCCTAATCCAGAACAACCAAGAAAACAATTTGATGATATAGAAGAACTTGCAGCAAATATAAAAGAACATGGTTTATTGCAACCAATAACGGTTGTTAAAAAAGAAAATAAATACATGATAGTAAGTGGAGAAAGAAGATATAAGGCTCACTTACATAATAAAGCTAAAACAATTATAGCTTTAATAATGACTTCATCTGATGAACAAGTAGAAGAACTAACATTGATTGAAAATATTCAAAGAAGTGATTTAACAGATTTTGAAGTAGCAAAATATATTTTAAAACTTTGGGAATCTGGAAGATATGAAAAAAAATCAGATTTAGCAAATAGAATTGGTAAATCAGATACTTTTGTAAGTAAAGCTTTTAGTTGTTTAAAGCTTGGTAGTGAGATATTAGAAGATATTGAGCAAAACAAGAAAGATATATCTTTATCTGTTATGGATGAAATTTCAAGGGTAAAAAATCCAACTGCGCAAAAAGAAATTTATGAACAGTATAGCAATGGAGAAATTACCAGAAATGAAATTAGAAATTTGAAAGAACCAAAAAAAACAAAAAGATATGATGATGGAGTTTTTGAAGTTTTGGAAGATAAAAACCAAAATAAACAAAAATTTATATGTTATGGAAATGGTTGTCACAATGAAATAGGTGAATACATATCAATAACTATAGGTGATTTAGAAGCAAGCTTAATTATAGACTATCCAAATAAATTGATAAAAAAAATCTATAACTAATAATTACAAAATAACTATTGAGGAAATTTAAATGTCATACATTGAAAAAACTTTAAAAAAAAGAAAAGTTATTTTAGAAAAGAAGTTAAAAAATCTAATTAAATTACATGAACATCCTTATTTAAGTAGAGCTGCAACAGCTTATGTAAAAAGCATGAAAGCATTACAAAGATATTTAGATGATACAAAAGATACAAATTCTTATAAATGGGCAGGATTGTGGGATAAAGCAAAAAAGCATAATTTACAGATATGCAAAAAGCAAAATCATGAATCTTATTCTAAAAAAAGAGTTGATTTAGAAATAGAACTTAGAGAAATAAATACAGAACTTTATAAATTTGAAATTAAAAGGAAATAATACAATGGAAAAAAATATATTTAATGTAATGGTTAGATTACAACATAAATTTAACCAACAGGTAGCAAAAGATTATCTTGATAAAAAATTTAATTGGAATAGTGCCATTATTGTTGAAAGTGGTGAACTATTAGAGTCATTAGGTTTCAAGTGGTGGAAACATCAAATTCCAGACATGGAAAATGTAAAAGTTGAAGCTATTGATTTACTTCATTTTGTGATTAGTTATGAATTGCAAAGAAAATACGATAATAAGGTTTCTTATTTAGAAAAAACTGCAGAAGATTTTCAAAATAGTTTTACTTTAGTAAATAATAGAAATCCTCATTTATCTGAATTGGTAGATGAATTAAACTTAAATGTACATGGTAGATTTTTTACTATGAAAGCTATTTTTAATAATTTAAACATGAGTAATGAAGATGTTTATATTGCTTATATTACAAAAAACTGTTTGAATAAATTTAGACAAGATAATGGTTATAAAGATGGAAGTTATATTAAAAATTGGAATGGTAGAGAAGACAATATCGTAGCCTTTACAATAGCTAACGAATGGGGTGCTGATGAAGAATTATTTGACCTACTTTATAGGGATTTAGAAATTTATTATTTTGAAGAAGTAAAAGGTAAAAAGTGAGAAAAAATTCATTTTTTGATGCAATTAAAGACTTAATAAAATAGAGGTGTTAAATGTCTGATCAAGAAGCTATAAGAGAATTAAAAGACAATGGATTTACTGTAATAAAAAGGTGTTCAAATAACTAAAATAGAAGCACCTTCTTTTACAAATAGCGAAAAGAAGTTATTACATGTTAAGCAATTAAAAGATGAATTAGCAGGTGTAAGAATAAAATATTTTGAAATAGAAAAAGAACTAATGGATTTAGGCAACTTAAAATTAACAGATATTTTAAAAAAGAAAACTGAACTTAAAAAGTTATCAGCTGAAATGAGAAGGTTACAATCTAAGTTAAAAAAACTAGGTGTAGAAATAGATTTGGAAGAAAGGTAAATAATGCAAATAGGATTTATTAGAAGGGAACAGTTAAAAATAAAAAGAGCTGATAAAGAAGAACTTGTTAAATGGTATGAGTGTTATTTTAGAATTGCAGGAGTGAGACCATTTTCTGCAAAGTTAAGTCCAAACAAAAATAAAACGGAATCAAAACATCCTGACTATATTATTTATCAAAGAGGAAATGTTAATAAAGGTGATACATTTAGAGACATTCCTATAGGTTCGCTTTGGATGGGTGAAAAGGTAATAGATGGTGAATTAAAAAAGTTTATGACCGGAACAATAGAAGTAGCTTTTAGAAAATTATCTATTGCTGTTTGGCGAGCTGAAAAAAGATTTGAGAATGAAGTTATAGAATATGCCTATGATATAAAAACAATGGAAGATAAAAGACAAAACAGTACTTATGAACCAGATAGTTATGAAAATGAAGAAAGTTCATATCGGTATAGTGAAGAAATAGAAGATGAAATCCCATTTTAATGGAAAGATAAAATATGAATAAACATCCTACTATTTCAAAAATATGGTTAAAAAAGAAGTATTGGGATGAAGAAAAAACAGATTTTGAAATAGCTAAAATAAGAAAAGTCCCAACAACTTATATACAAGAACTGATTAGAAAATATGATTTAAGCAAAAAGAAAAACGGAATAAAATTAAAAGGTAAAAAAGGCTATTTAATGCCAGAAAAAGAAAAAGAAAAGCATAGAGTACAGCCACATTCAAAAGAAATAGCTGTATTTAAAGCAAACTCTTTAAAGCCTGTAGGAACTTTTAGAAGCATTAATTACGCTGCGCAAATGTTAGAAGTTTGTAGAAATCATATAAAAGATTGTCTTAATCCAAATAAAAAAAGATGGAGTACTAAAGGCTATCGTTTTGAGTATAAAAAATATAAAGGTGAAATTATTGTTGAAAGAAGAAACAATTTAGATTTTACACAAAGCTTTGAGCAAATAACAAATGGATTAACTGCTAAATTACCAGAATATCCATACCTGGAAAGAATATCGCACTACAACAAAAAAATAAATACAGTTTGGCAAAAACTTGGATTAAAGGATTATTAGATGAATGCAATACAAAAAAATGATGATTATAAAATGATTTCAACTTTCCTTTTTGAAAAATTTGGGAAAGTTGCTCTTACTCCAAAAGAAACTGCATCTGTTCTTGGAAAAACAGAAGCAGGACTTAAACAAGATAGGGAAGAAAATATCGGAATACCATATACTAGACTAAATAAAAAAGATAGAGGTAAACCTCTTTATTCAATTACTGCTATAGCAAAAACAATTGTAGATAATCAAATTAAAATATTTAATAATTAGTTCTATAAGATAAATTAAATACACTATTCCTTCCGTTTTCAGGGCTTAATTTAGCATATCTTATTGTTTGATTTATGTCTGCATGATCCATTAGTTTCATGATTGTATAAATGGGTGTTCCAGATATTGCAAGTTGTGAAGCAAAAGTATGTCTTAATGTGTGAATCACAACTCTCCTTTTTCTATCATCAGGTTTTAATCCCTGGTTAAAAAGTTCATCAAATATTGGTTGAAAAACTTTATAGGGCGCACTCCTTGACAAAATATTTGGTGTTCCACTTACAAGATAATCTATCTGTGATAAACTTTCCATCCTCTTTTTAATAATATCTTCAAAAGCAGGATGTATATATCCATGATATGTTCTATTTGATTTATGGTTTTTAATAATAACCGTACTTGTATCTAAATTTATATCATTTTTTGATATTGACAAAATACTAGATAATCTAGCGCCTGTTGAAAGACTAAGTGCTAAAAAAACTTTCATATATTCTGTAACATATCCTTTAAATTCTGTTCCTATTCTATTGTCTAAATAATCCCACAATTTATCAATTTCTTTAATATCTAAATATCTTTCTCTATCATTATCAATTTTTTCCCTTTCAACTTTAGCTGCATGAGCAGGATTTGAAAGTTTTAAATCTCTTTTTGAGATTAAAAAATTATATACCGTTCCTACAATATTTATCCAGTCGTTTACTGTTTTTGGTGCGTAAAATGTTTTATTGTCTTTTTTCTTACTTCTTGCTTTTTGTCTAAAATCTTCAACCACTTCCGGTGTAATATCATCTAATCTAAAATTAGCAAAATAAGGTCCAACATGATTTGCATATCTTGATTTTGTATTTTCTGTATCACTTTTGCCCTCGATTGATTTTATATATAATTCAAAAGCTTCATTAAAAGTCATTTGTTTTTGATTTAAAAGCATTGGTGCATCGTCTCTAAGTCTATCTATTGATGTTCTTTTTGCTCTCATTTTTGCAGCATAAGTTGCAGTCACACCTTCTACTGATGTTCCTACCTTTTCCAGGTGTTGTTTATTTTTTAAAGAATACTTGATATAATATACTGTTATACCATCATTTGATGTTCTTTTGAAAACACCTGTAAATTTTGTTTTTTCCATTTATTTTTATCTTTGTAGGGTTGATTTTTATTTATACAGTTCTTATACAGCTATTTTAACTTTTAGCAACTTTAAAAGACTTTTAGCCACCTTTGAGAAATAAAAAATAAATATAAAAAGTTCCTATTTTACGATATATTGTCGATATTTTGGGGGTTGTGTGATTATGTTAGAAATATGAAAAGTTGGGAAGGTACACCAGTAGAAGTAGCTGTAGCTGAATAAGCTCTAAATTCTATTCTATTAAAAAGGTAAGAGCTGTTAGTTCTTACCTTTTTTTGTTTGCAAAATTTCTTAAAAATAACTAATAATTTATAAAAATAATTTAATGTTTCTTATACCATCATCTATAAATAGTACATTTCCTTTCATAAAATAAAAAAATAATTTATAAAAAACCAATCTGTGACACCATATGTGACACCTTTTCGATACGATATTACTTAAATTATATGTTTGAGAATTTTATAGTGAGTTTATCTTTAGCGTTGGGGCTTTCAAGTTTGGCTAGTCAAAAGATAAGTATAGATTCACTTTTCTTGGACGAAGGATTTGGGAGACTTGATAGTGATAGTTTGGAACTAGCACTAAATCAACTTCAAAGTTCAGGAAAGATGGTAGGTGTGATTTCCCATGTGGAAGCACTAAAAGAGCAATTTTCATTTCAGATTAATGTTGTTCATAAGGGTGATGGGACGAGTGTTTTAGATTTAAATTAAAAGGATATAAATATGCAAAATTTAAAAGTTGAGTTTGAAAATTGTTATGGTATTAAAAAGCTAAATAAAGAATTTAATTTTACTACAGAAAATAATGTTAATGTAATTTATGCAAAGAATGGTTTAATGAAAACATCTTTTGCAAAGATATTTAAAAAATTTCAAGAAGGAAAAGAAAGGGATATAAAAGATGTTATCTTTAATAATACACCAATTGTTAAAAATATTAAAGTAGATAATGTTGATATAAATAAAGATGAGATATTTGTAATTAATTCATTTGAGAAAGAATATGAATCAGGTAGTATTTCATCATTATTGATTAATGAAGATATAAGAACTAGATTAGCTGAGATAATAAGAATCAAAAATATTATATTTAGTAATTTAAAAGATAAATCAGGATTAGATAGTAATAAAGCATTATCTACAAAAGGATTTTTAAAATTAGAAGAACAAATTTTAAAAGATTTTGATTTTACAGAACAAAGTTTTTTGCAAAATATTGAAAGTATAAATTTAGATGTTGATTATGATTATTCAGATATAGAATATTCTCAAGTATTTCATAAAGCTGTGCTCAATAACATTATGAAAGATGATTTTCAAACTTCTATTCGTGATTATCTTGAAAAAAGTGATGAAATATATGGAGATTATACTTTTTTTGAAAGAGGAAATTTTAATTTACCAAAACTAAAAAATATAAAAAAAGAGTTAGAAACTAGTAGCTTTTTTGTTAGGACAAATAAAATTTATTTAGATGGTTCTGGAGAATTTGCGAATTTACAAGCATTATCAAATAAAATAGAAGAAATTGAATTACGATTGCAAGAAACAAGTGCTTTTAAAGCTATTGATAAAGCTTTGACAACAATAGAAGGTAAATTTTTAAAAGACATAATTGAAAATAATCCTGCCATCATAGAAGAATTAGCTTTAAATAATTTAGCAAATTTTAGAAAAAAACTTTGGCTTTCTTATTTAAAAGTAGATGAAACTAGTTTCAATACTTTGAAAGAAAGTTATTTGCTGTTAATAGAAGAAATTAGAACTTTAGATATAAATGGCACTCTTTGGAAAAAATCTATTGATATTTTTAATAATAGATTTAACCTTCCTTTTACAATGAAGATTGAAAATCCTATAAGTTCCATAATAGGGGAATCTTTACCAAAAATAATATTTGACTTTGGAAATGGAGTATTAATTAATAGAGATGAATTGGAAAATAAAGATACTTTGAGTCAAGGTGAAAAAAGAGCATTATATTTATTAAATATTATTTTTGATGTTGAAAAAAGGATAAATGAAAATCAAAGAACATTGTTTATTATAGATGATATTGCTGATTCATTTGATTACAAAAATAAATACGCAATTATTCAATATTTAAAAGATATTTCAAAAAAACCTAATTTTTATATGATTATTTTATCTCATAATTTTGATTTTTATAGAATTATTTCAAATAGATTAAATTTATCAAGACAAAATAAATTACATGCTTCAAAAACTGGAAATGAAGTTACTGTTAGTCAAGAACATTATCAGGATAATCCTTTTCATACTTGGAAAGATGTTTTAAAAGCTAAGACACATAATCATTGTACATATACAAGTATAGACGCAATTAAACATATTTTGTCTTTAATACCATTTGTTAGAAATCTTATAGAATATGGTAAAGACAAACATGTAAATAGCTATCCAGTAAGTATGAATGATTTCTTATTATTGACAAACTTACTTCATATTAAGAATGAAACTAAAAAAATTAAATTCAACCAATTAAAAACTATATATGGGGAATATATAGATAATAATGATTTTGATGAATCTATAGATTTAACTAATGATAGTATCTATAATTCCATAATGAATATAGCTGATAATCATATTTCAAATGAAAACATATTGTTAGAAAATAAAATTATTTTAGCAATTGCAATAAGGCTAAAGTCAGAAGAATTTATGAAAAGTAAAATAGAAACTTCGCTTCAGATATTTACATGGAAAAGTGGAAGAGGAAGATACAGAACAACAAATACTGGAAATAAAGATGTCTTTTTAGCTTTTATTGATTCATGTCCAAATCAAACATGGGAACTATTTAATGGATACAAACAAATTGGTTCTGATGAAAATATTCAGAAACTGGATAGTGTAAATATTATGACACCTGAAAATATACATTTAAATTCATTTATGTACGAACCTCTTTTAGATATGGATATTATTGAATTAAAACAGCTATACACTGATATTAAAAATCTTAATAATATTTAAGATATACAAAATTAAAGGATTAAAATGAATACACAGCAATTAAGAGTAAAATATAACAATGAATGGCCCAATAAATTTTTATTTGATGTTGAAAAACAACTTACTGATAAGTTAAATAATTTGGGTTTAAAAGTAATTAATGTAGTCAAATTAAAAGAAAATGATGATAATAATTTTCAAACATATTTAGGTTATTTAATTGATTCATTAGATATGTTACCATTAAGACCTGATTTTGCTTTTGATAATATTTGGAAAGCACTCGATGCAGAATTTTTTGTAATACAAAATGAATTGAATCAAAATAATACTTCTAGATTTGATGCATTTATAGATGAAATATTAATTAATGTTAATGTATCAACCGCTTTTATAAAGTATTTAAATGTAATTCCAGAACAAACTTGTAAATATGCTGCAAAAAGAATTATTGAATCATCTTTAAAAGAAAATAATAATCAAGAAACACTATATAGAAGAGCACAATCTAGTTTAAGTGAGAGTTTCATCAATGAATTTGTAAATAAATATCCACCTAGTTCAAATAAAAAACCTATAGCAGGTGATTTAAGAAATGCAGGTAAACTATTAAAAAAGGTATTTAATAAAGAGAAAATTTCTTTAAATGGTGTAGATTATACTTTTAATGATAATTCTTTAATTAAGTTTTTATTGAAAATTGTTTTAGCAAATTATAGAAATGAAAGATTTCATGGAGCAGTATTTTCTCCTTTTAGAAGCAGTACGGCTACTTTAGATACATATGCACATGCTTATTTTCTGTTTCATTTATCTTATGCTCTTTTATTAGATGTTTTTTTATATAGAGAATATGAAGTTACTACTATTGAAGAAGTAAATAAATATATTGATAAAAATATTGATATTTATTCAAAATTATTTCAAAAATAATTATGACTCTATCAAAATCCCTATACACAAAAGGCATCCAATGCCCCAAAGCACTTTGGCTTAAAAAATATAAGCCAAGTGTACTAACACCACCAGATGAATCAGCTCAAGCTATATTTGATACTGGAAATATAGTTGGAGATTTTGCATGTCAGCTTTTTCCTAATGGAAAAGAAGTACCATATTCAAAAAACTATGATGAGATGATAACTACGACAAAACAGTGGCTTGATGAGGGAATTTCAACTATCTATGAAGCTACTTTTAACTATGAGGGTATTTTAGTTATGGTAGATATTTTAACTATTGAAAATGGTGAAGTATCTATCTATGAAGTTAAAAGTTCAACAGAGGTAAAAGATATATATTTACATGATGTATCTATTCAGTATTATGTTCTTAAAAACTTAGGTTTTAAAATAAAAAGTGCAAATGTAGTTCATATAAACAATGAATATATAAGAGGTGATGAATTAGATATAAATCAACTTTTTAAAATAGTTGATGTCACAAATGAAGTTATATCAATGCAGTCAAATATCCCAAATATTTTAAAAGAGTTTGAAACATATTTAGAAGATAAAGAAAATGAACCAAATATTGATATAGGAATACATTGTAATAACCCTTATGAGTGTGACGCAAAAGAGTATTGTTGGAAGACTCAGCGACAAATCCCAGATTATTCTATATTTAATATTTTCAATCTTGAAAGTAAAAAACAATTAGAACTTTATAGTAGAGGTATTATAAATATAGATGATAGTCCACATGATTTTGAGATAAAAAGGACTTAAAATGAAAGAGATAACAATAAATTGGCATATTATACAGAAGTGTAACTACAAATGTTATTACTGTTTTGCGAAATATGATAATTACAAAAAGAAAGAAATTCATTATTCAAAAAAAGAGATTGAACTTTTATTAAATAGAGTTTATGAAGCTTTTAAATTAAAATACAAAGATAGTGACTTACGTTTGAATATAGCTGGAGGAGAACCGACATTGTCAAAAAATTTGGATTATATCATTCAAACGGCTTTTAGTATGGGATTTAAAATTTCTATAATAACTAATTCATCTATTTTAACAACTAAATTTATTAGGGAGAATGCTAAATATATATCAATGTTTGCAATAAGTATTGATAGTTTAGATACAGAAACTAATCATAAAATTGGAAGGTTTTCTAAAAATAAATCACTTGAATTTTCAAAGATATTTAAAAATATAGAACTTCTTAGAATTATTAACAAAGATATAAAAATAAAAATTAATACGGTAATAAATAAATATAATTATCATGAATACATAGGTGACTTTATATCTTTAGTTAAACCTGATAAATGGAAAGTATTTCAAGCATTAAGTATTAATACAAATAAAATTCATTGCACTGAAGAGCAGTATATGATTTTTTTACAAAAGCATAGAAACATAAATATAAATTTATTTCCAGAATCAAATGATGAAATGACTGATTCATATATTATGATTGATCCTCATGGTAGATTTTATCAAAATACAAATTCTACTTATACATATTCTGCATCGATTCTTGATATTTGTACAAGTGAAATTATAAATCATGTTGATGTTAATTTTGATAAATACAAAAATAGATATTAGGAGTAGAATGATGAAAAATTATAAAAGGATAGCATTTTTTTTTGACTGTGAAAATATTTCAGCAAACATGTTTTATCCATATTTGATGAACTAGCAAATTATGGTGAAGTGATTATAAAACAATCTTTTAAAGATTGGAGTTCTTCTAATGATAAATGTGGAATCAAGAATTACATGAAGAATTTGCAATTGAACCAATTCAAATTTTTAAATTCAAAAATGCTAAAAATAGTTCAGAAAAAATTAAAAGATTGGATAACTAAAATAGGAATGTTCCAAAAATATTTTGGAGAACAATATTGTATAGATAATTTTAACTTTACTGATGAAGAAATAACACAATATTATGAAAAATTTAAAAAAGAGATTTCTAGGAAAACAACTAAAATTGAAATTTTAGATAAATATTTTGAATTCTTATATAGTTTAGATGAATTTAAAAAAGTTGGATATGTAAAGCCATTTTATATAAAACGAGATGATTTATTTGACGAAGATTTTAATAAAAGAATGAAAGAAATCTCAAAGGAAATAACTATGAAATTATTAAACAAGTAGGTTTATTTCTGGAAAACATAATTTATTGCGATATAAAAGCCAGTGTAAAAACTAAAAAAATCAATGAAATAGGCTTAGTTTATAAAGACTTAGAATTAAAAACAATATTTATTTTAGTTCTTTTTTTAAATATATAAGTTCTGATATAAAATTAGAAAAACTAGAATTTAATGATTTACTTCAACAAAAACTTCAAAGTGGTTTTTCTGTTGAAACTTGCGTTGTAGAATATATTGTTTTGTGGGAAAATAAAGAATTAAAAAAATCTTTAAAACATCCTCTTTGCAAAATTATTATGAAAAAAGATATTTATCTAGGATACATCTTAAATATTCTCACATAAAAGCGATTTTTTTACGATTCTTTTTTTATATTATAGTTAATAAATACATTAACATATAAAGGTATATTTTGAATAATAAATCTAAGAAAAATATAGAAAAGTTAAATCTTATAAATAATAAGATATTAAAACTTTTAGATGAAAGAATAGCGATATTAGAAAAAGAACCAAATCTAAATACTTTTTCTATTGATACAAAATCTATTGAAAAAATCCAAAAACAAAAGAATACAAAAGTTGATTTGGTATTACTACATCAGTTATTCCCTGAAATTTTATTACCAAATTTAATATCCAACGATGAAAAAATTGTTTATTTAGGACCGCAGGGGAGTTATACCCAAGAGGCAGCTATAAATAAATTTGGAATTAATAACATCTATTACTCAGTAAATTCTATAAAAAATATTTTTTTTGAAGTTAATGAAGATAGAGCTAAATATGGAATTGTTCCAATTGAAAATAGTTCTAATGGAATAGTTGGTGATACTATTAATTGTTTTAATTCTTATGATTTAAATATTATTGGGGAAACTGTTTTAGATATTCATCATACACTTGTTAGTAAGTGCAATAAAATTGAAGATATAAAGATTATATATTCAAAAGATATAGCATTTGACCAATGTTCAATTTTTCTAGAGAATTATCACTTAAATGAAGTAAAATATGAATATGTTGATTCTACTACAAAAGCAGCAATATTAGCTTCTCAAACACCAAATAGCGCTGCAATTTGCTCTAAACTTGCAGCTAAAACAAGCAATATCCCAATTTTATTTAATGATATTGAAGATAATAAAGATAATAAAACTAGATTTTTTATAATTAGTAAAAGTGATACAAAAAAAAGCACTAATGATAAGACTTCAATTATAGTTCAATTACCTGACAAATATGGAAGTTTAATTGATTTTTTGAATGATTTTAAAGAAGCCAAAATAAATTTGAGCAAAATTAAATCTCATATTGTAAAAGGAATATCAACATTTTTTATTGAATTTGAAGGCCATAAAAATGATTCTAATATAAAAAAGATTTTAAATAAACATAATAAACATATAAAAATTCTAGGCTCTTATAAAAAAGAAATTGAAGATATCTAAATATGCGATAATTCTGCGATTGAATTTCTATAAGCTACTCCTTCATAGTTTTAAACTTATCAACTAAGATTAAAATATATTAACAAAAAAGGATTTATATGAAAAGAATTACAAGAACAAGCCTTATTGCTGCGCTATCACTAACATCTTTAGTTACAAGTATGTCTGCTGATAATTTATCTGAAGCTTTTACAAATGGTAAAATCAAGGGTGAGATTAAGTCTGTATACTCAAATTCAAATTTCTTAGGAAAAACGAAATCAGATGATATAACAACTGTTGGTGGAAGTTTAGGATATGTAACTGGTGATTTTTATGGATTTAAAGCTGGTGCAACAGCTCAAGTTTCTCATGTAGTTAGTGAAAATAAGAATAATTCTGTATTTGCTTCTGATTTAGATGCATCTGGTGCTGTTTTATCTGAAATTTATATTGATTATAAATTAGCAAACACAAGTGCAAAAGCTGGTAGACAATTTATTTATACTCCTCTTGTTAGTAGTGCAATTGATGGGAAATCATCTGAAAGTTTAATAAAAGACTCATTTGAAGCTTATTTATTAACAAATACAGATATTCCTGATACGGTATTAGTTGCTGGTTATGTTGATAAATACCAAAGTAAAGCTGCTTCAACTAATATTGGAAGTTTTCGACAATTTGAAGATGGAGCATATACTTTATATGTAAAAAATAATTCTGTAGAAAATCTAGAATTACAAGGACAGTATCTTAATGTAAATGGATTAGCTGTAAATGCAGATAGAGAAAATCTATATTTCCAAATGGATTATAAATTAGGAATGCAAACACTATCTGCTCAATACTTATCATCAACTGATGAATCAAAAGCTGTTAATTTACAAGATGGGGAATTATTTGGTATTAAAGCAACTGGTCCTTTAGGAATCTCAAATCTTGGTTATGTTGTAGCATTTAACTCAAGTACAAAAGATGGTGATGTTAATTTAGGTGCAGGTACAGGAACAACAGATACAGCATTTACTGCAATGCCTGTAAATGGTGGTGGAGTTCCAACAAGAGCAAATACTGATACACTTGTTGGTGGAATAGTTATTCCAATCACTGACATTACAACAGTAGCTTATGCAGGTAATTCATGGTCTAATGGTGGATTAGGGGATGTTTCAGCAGTTGGAGCAATGGCAATATATCCATTCTATAAAAACTTTTTGTTAAAAGCAAATTATGAACATGTTGAAACTGAAAATACTATTGCAGCTGCTGGTATTGTTGAGGGAAATACAGATGTAACAAGAGTTTATCTGTCATATAAATTCTAAATGAAATCAGTCCAATAGCCAAATTAGGCTAATGGACTTTTCATTAATTATTAAATCAAATCATAATATCGGGCGCGCGAGTTACGATATAACTAATTCTAAATTTTCTGCTGTGTCCTTTTGTTCTCCTATAAAAAGGCACAGCAACTTAGTTTAAATACTTATATAACATAAATAAAAATATCACACTTACCACATACATCTTCAAAGCATAAAACATATTTAATTTGAATATATCTTTTGCATTAAAATCATATCTTGAAACTATGGTTAAATTTGAACCACTAAAAGGTGATGTAGATACAGTTGTAGCCCAAGCCATCAAAAAAGTCACTGCTAATAATGTATGATCAACTTGATTTAATAAATCACCAATAATTGCAATTGTAATAAGAGGATGAATTCCAATAAATCCAAGAAGAATAAAGATAGCTAATAAAATAGAAGCTATTATCCAATCAAATTTTTCAAAGGGAAGTTGTAAATTTAATCCCAAAAGAATTGAGCTCATAATAACCCCAAACATTCCTGCAACTAAAAAAAGAGAAATTTCTGCTTTCATTTTTGGCAGTTCCACTAAAATATGATTTGTTATTTCTCTTATAGCTTTTTTTATACTTTTTTTAATGGGTAAAATTATCAATGCTAGAAAAAAGGAGAATAGAGATATTAATATAATAACTTTGATATGAGGAAAAAAATAGTTTGTTAGTAAAACTAGAAAAGCAAGAGAGAAAGGTAAATACAAACTACTAAAAGAGATAGGATAACCTTCAAATTCATTTATTATATTTTTTTTATCATTTTTTACTTCAAAATAGGTAATTAAAAATCCAATAAAAGCTAAAACTATTCCATTTAATAAAATTATAGAAGTATTTAATTTTGGCATATATACAACTGCTGCTGCAAATGCTACAAAAAAAGGTGACCAATAAGCATCATTTGCAAAAGAGCGAGTAAGTAAAATAATTTGAGTATTAGTTAAAAAATTCTTTTTATACATTTTATCAGCTATCAAAATAAGTGCAGAAAGATTTATAACTGATGCAAATAAATGAACACCAAAGTAAGTTTTTACAAATGACTTTATACCTTTTGGTGGCACTTCCTCTAAACTTATATTATTAGGAGTTGCAATTAATCTTAAAAAACCAACACCTATTAATAGTGTGATTAGGAATTGATTTACTGTAAAAATATTGTAATAATTTATTTTAAAGGAATTAAATAAAGATATTGCAAAAAAGATAAAACTCAAGGATAATAAAACTAATAAAAGTTTTTTCTTTTGTAATGTAATAAAAAATATAACAAAAGAAATCCAAGCACATAAACCAGAAATAATTAACAAATCTTTGTAAAAAAAATATGAATATATACTCAAAATAAAAGATAAAAAAATCAAAATCCCAGAAATATATGAGCTATACATATCTATACAACTAAAAAATAAAGAACAATTGGAATTACAACTAAACTAAATATATTTCCAACTGCCACTATTGAAGCTACCGTTCCTGAATCATGTCCATATTTTTCAGCCATCAAAGAGTTTACTACAGCTGGTGGCATTGAACCAAAAAGTATTAATAAACTTTTTTGTAATGAAGTATAATCAAAAATCCATATTGCAAATAATGCCATTAAAATTCCAGAAAGTGGACACAAAATCGCTCCAATTATTCCTATTTTTAAATGGGAAAACTTTATATTAGATAATCTAACTCCCAATGAAAATAAAATTAATGGTATTGATACTTGAGATAACATAAGTAAAGGCTCTTGAAAAAGTTGGGGTAAATGAAAGTTAAAATAATTAAAAAATAGACCAACAATTGTAGCCATAATAACTGGATTTTTAAATAAATTAATAAGTCGAACTTCTCCACCATACATTACAATTGCAATAGTAAATTGTCCAATAATTTGAACTATTGACAAAGCTATAAACAAAGCCATAGCTTCTTCTCCAAAGGCAAATAAGGCCAAAGGTAAACCTAAATTTATTGAATTATTGAACATCATTGAAGGTAAAAATGTTCGAGGATTTACTTTTAGAAATTTTGTAACAGGATATAAAATCAAACCTGAACCTAAAACTACAATAACTGCACCAAAAGAAAAACTTGTCAAAGTAGTGATTGAAGGTAGTTTTTCACTAATTGCATAAAAAACTAAAATAGGAATAAATACATCTAGATTTATTTTATTTGGTATATCCATGCTAACTTTTTCTTTTTTAGCATAAAAATATCCCAAAAGAGCGATTATTAATACAGGAAATATAATCTCAAGAATTTTAAATATCATTTCTAAAATTCCTCAAATTATTTTTTATAATAGGTATATTCTAATAATGTAGAGATTGTTCTTGTATATGGTGCATCTAAACCTAAAGCTTCACAATTTTCTATTACTACATTGCAAATTTCATCTAATTCTAATTCTCTATTATTTTCAACATCAACTAACATAGAAGGTTTTATTGAATCAAAATTTGTAATCAATTCATACATATCATCTATTTCTTTTTTAGAAATTTTTATTCCTTTATTTGAAGCTGCAATTGCTGTTTCATTCATTAAACCATAGACAATTTTTGATAACTTTTCATGGTGCATTATAATACCTGTCTCTTTTTTTAAGAGTGCACATATTGCATTTACTCCATTATTGATTATCAATTTTTTCCAAAGTTCTAAGTTTATATTTTCAGATATTTGTGTTGGGATTTTTGCATCATTAAAAATGTTTTTAATCTCTTCTAGAAAAGAACTATTTTCAACTGTTTTTTCTAAACTCCCAAGAATTGTTTCAGCAGTTCCAGTTGCATTTATTACGGCAGGACTTACAATGTGGGCACCTATTTTTCTTGTAAGTCCTGCTATTATGTATTTTTTATTCAAAACTAAGGAAAGGATTTCCTCATTATCTACTCCATTTTGTAAAGAGATAATATAAGGAATCTTTTTTTCATTACCGAACCACATCTGCAAATGTTTTGATAATGTTCCAGTTGAAGTTGATTTTGTGGTTAATAGAACAGCCTGAAAGGAATGAGCATTAAGTTTCTTGATTTCATCAATTGAGTAGGAGATGATTTTTTTAGAAAAACAAAATTCTGGGTGCTGCAACTTCAACTGATTGTGCTGTAAAGCATCTAAGTGCTTTCCTCTTGCAACAAAAATTACATCATGTCCTGCATTGATTAATCTTGCGCCAAAATAAGAGCCTATACCACCAGCACCCAGAATTAAAAATCTCATTTTCTACCTTTTTTTATTTCTCACTAAAGAAATTTAATAATAGATTATTAAATCTATCTTTATGTTCAATTTGCGTCCAGTGTCCACACTGACCAAAAATATGTAATTGAGATTTTAAGATAAGTTGGTTTAATCTAATAGAGTTTTGAACAGGAATTACTTTATCTTCTCTTCCATGAATAATTAAAACTTCTTTATCTATTTTTTTAATATCATTTTCACAACTTTCCATTGAATCAACACCATTTTGTCTTGGAGCTGGAAACATAGAAGAAAAAGATTCTTGGAAACCTGGTCTTATACTTGCTTCATATCTCATTTTTGCTAAGTCATCTGTTACAATACTTCTATCATAAGCAAAAATATCAAGTAATTCTCTCATGTTTTTTATACTTGGAGTATATCCCCATGCTTTATCTAAACCATAAGTTAAATCAAAATAAACACCAACCGCACCCATTAAAACAACTTTATTAAATCTATTTGGGTATTTAATAGTTAAAGCTAAGGCTAAAGCTCCACCAAATGAATTACCAACTAAATTTGTTTTTTCTATTCCTAATGCATCCATTAAATCAATAGTTTGTTGCACCCATGTATCCATATTATACGTGATTCCCGCTGGTCTATCTGTATAACCAAAACCAACCATATCAGGAGCAATTACTCTAAATTTCTCTGCAAGAATAGGCATTGAACCTCTCCAATTTGCATAAGCTGAAACACCAGGCCCTGAACCATGGATAAACATGATTGTTTCACCCTCACCTAAATCATGATAGTTTGTATTAAAACTTCCTGTTTTTATACTTTTTGCTATTTCTGGATTTGACATTTTTTCTCCTTTATCTTTTATTTAAATTGAACTCTTTGGCCAAAAGTTCATAAGATTTAATTCTATCTTCAAATAAGTATGTTACATTTACAATAATAACCTCATCTACACCATACTCAATTGCTAGTTTTTCTATTTTTTCTCTACACTCTTTGGGCGTTCCTAAAATCATGGAATCTAAGGTTTCATGATAATATGCTTTATCTTCAAAGCTTAAATTTTCATATAATTTTTTTACCTCATTTGGAGAATGTAAACCATCTCGTGTTGGGTGTCTAAAAGCTTGAACTTTCCAATATGTGTGAGAACTTGCTATTTCTTGTGCTTTTTCTTTTGAATCTGCACAAATACACGCAAGAGCCAACATAGCTTTTGGTTTTTTAAAATTTTTTGAAGCTGTAAAATTATCTTTATAATACTTCATAATTTGTGTTGGTCTATCATGTGTTCCAATAAATAATGCTAAACAAAAACCTGCACCTAATTTTCCTGCTAACTTACTACTTCCATCACTTGAACCCAACAAATAAACAGGTGTTGAATTAACATCTTTTGGTGATAAATTTACTCCATAAAAATAGTCATTTTTAGGAACTTTATTATCCAAATAATTTATTAAATCATTAGCTTTATTTGCATAGTCACCATTATTTGCATTATGTAAAGCTCGTGCTGCTAGAAAATTAGCCCCACTAGCCCTGCCTATTCCCAAATCAATTCGCATATCATGTAAGGCACTTAAAGTATTAAAAGTTTCTGCAACTTTAAATGCACTATAGTGATTTAACATAACTCCACCACTTCCAACTCTTATAGTTTTTGTGGCATTCGCAACAGAGCTAACCATAATTTCAGGAGATGAACTTGCATATCCAGGAGTATCGTGATGTTCAGCACACCAATATCTATAATAACCCAACTCCTCACACTTGATTGCTAGTTTAATGGTATCAAATAGACCTTCTTTTGCTTCTTTACCATCATGAATTGGCGATTGGTCAAGAACACTTAATTTTAAAGATGCCATAGAAAGGTTTATTTCCCCATCTTTTTGACACTTTGACCAGCAATTCCAAAGTGTTGTTTTGGCATTTCATTTATAATAACTCTTACACTTGCAAGTGGTGCATCTAAAGCTTCATGAATAGCTTGAGAAACTTTTACTATAAGTTCCTCTTTTTGCTCATCAGTTCTTCCCTCAATAATATTTATTGTAGCTATTGGCATAATATATTCCTTAAAAATGTCCCATTTTTAAGGGACCAAATTATTTTATGTCTACTTTTTAACAATGGAAATAAATTCCATTTAAAAGTAGCAAAACTCTAAAGAGAACAACTAGTTGTCCTTAAAAATATCTCTATTTTTATACAAATCTAAATGATAATGAACCTAAATCTTGGAACTTAACAGTTACATTATCACCTTTTTTTACACCCACAGCAGCTGTTATTGCACCTGAAAGAATATATGTTCCAGCTTTTAAGATTTCTCCTCGTTCGCTCATCATATTTGCAAGCATTGCAATAGAAGTAGCAGGATGTCCTAAAACAGCAGCACCAGCTCCTAGTTGTACTATTTCTCCATTTATTTCCATAACAACACCAAGTGTTTTAAGGTCTAAATCTTTAATATCTCTCATTCTTCCACCAGTTACATATCGTGAAGATGAAGAGTTATCAGCTATTACAGATTTTAAATCAAATTTAAAATCTTTATATCTTGAGTCAATTACTTCAACAGCTGGCATTACAAAATCAGTTGCTGCAAGAACATCACCAATATGACATCCTGGACCACTTAAATCATCTTTTAAAACAAAAGCTATTTCTGCTTCAACTTTTGGATGGATTAACTCATCAATTTTAATCTGAGCTCCATCACCATAGGCAAAATAATCAGCTAAATATCCATAACATGGATTTGGAACACCCATTTGTTTCATTTTTGCTTGGCTAGTTAGCCCCATTTTCATACCTACAATTTTATGACCACGTGCCTCTTTAGCCCGTCTTGCTGTCCATTGAATATCATAGGCATCTTCATAAGTCATTTCTGGATAATCATCAGTAATTTTTGTAATCTCTTGTGCATTTAGCTCAGCATCTTCACAATGTTTTGCTAATTTTTCTATTGTTTGAATATCAAGTGCCATTATATTAATCCTTTTGCTTTTGCCATTTCCATAGCGCAGTCATCAATCATATCTTCTTGACCACCTATCATTCCTCTTCTACCTAACTCAACTAAAAGTGTTCTTGCATCAATTCCATATTTTGCTTCTGCTCTACGTGCAAATAATAAAAATGAAGAATAAACACCTGCATATCCTAAAGTTAAAGAGTCTCTTGAAATTCTTGTTGGTCTACCCATAATAGGAAGTGCAATATCTTCAGCTGCATCTTCAATTTTGTCTAAATCAATTCCAGTTTCAACACCCATTCTATTACAAACCGCTACTAAAACTTCAGTTGCAGTATTTCCCGAACCTGCTCCAAATCCAGCTAAACTAGCATCAATTCTTGTAGCTCCAGCTTCAATAGCAGCTAATGAATTTGCAACACCCATTGACATATTATTATGACCATGGAATCCTAATTCAATATCATTTCCAAACTCTTTTTTCAAAGCTGCAATTCTTGAACTTACCATATCAGGAAGTAAATATCCAGCAGAATCAGTTGCATAAATACAATTAGCTCCATAAGAAACCATTTTTCTAGCTTCTTCAACTAATCTTTTTTCATCAACCATGTGAGCCATCATTAAAAATCCAACAGTATCAAGTTTCATTCCAACTGCTGCTCTTATATGTTGAGCTGAACAATCAGCTTCTGTACAATGAGTTGCAACTCTTACTGTTGTAATTCCATGTTCAACTGCTCTTTGTAAATCTTTTACTATTCCAATTCCAGGTAATAATAAAGCAGAGATTTTCGCTTTTTTCATATTTGGAACAACTGCGTCTAACCACTCTTCATTTGTATGTAATCCATAACCATAATTTAAAGATGAACCACCAAGTCCATCCCCATGAGTTACTTCAATCATAGGAACACCAGCTTCATCCATAGCAGTTGACATTGCAGTCATTTGTTCTAGTGTAAATTGATGTCTAATAGAGTGCATTCCATCTCTTAAAGACATATCATGAATTGTAATTTTTTTACCTCTTAAATCCATCTTATGCTCCTTTAATCTTATATGCCATTTGCTCAGCAATATTTACAGCTGCCGCTGTGATGATGTCTAAATTACCAGCGTATTTTGGTAAATAGTCACCAAGTCCTTCAATTTCTAACCAAATAGAAATCTTTTTTCCATCAAAAACTGGTCCATTTTTAAGTGTATATCCAGGGATAATTTTTTGCATTTTTTCAACCATTTCATGAATAGATTTAGTAATTGCTTTTTCATCTGGTTCATCTGTTGTTAAACAATGGATTGTATCTCTCATCATCAAAGGTGGCTCTGCTGGATTTAAAATAATAATTGCTTTACCTTTTTTTGCTCCACCTACAACTTCAATACCTAATTTTGTAGTTTCTGTAAACTCATCAATATTAGCTCTTGTTCCTGGACCTGCTGATTTTGAAGCAGCAGTTGCAATGATTTCAGCATATTCTACTTCTTGAACAGAAGAAACAGCAGCAATCATAGGAATTGTTGCTTGTCCTCCACAAGTTACCATATTTACATTTTGAGTATTTTGTTCTAATAATTCTTTCATATTCACAGCAGGTACACAAAATGGCCCAATTGCAGCTGGTGTTAAGTCAATAACCATAACACCTAACTCTTTTAATTTTCTATTATTTTCACCATGAACATAAGCAGATGTTGCATCAAATGCAATCTTTACACCATCTTCTAATATAAAAGGAAGTAATCCATCAACACCATCAGCTGTAATTTTCATTCCAGCTTCTTTTGCTCTTAATAATCCATCTGATTCAGGGTCAATTCCCACCATCCATAAAGGATTTAAAACTTCACTTCTTTTTAATTTATACATTAAATCTGTTCCAATATTTCCAGATCCAATTAATGCGCAATTTATTTTCATTCTATTATCCTTTATACAAATCTACATGAAGCAGAACCGATTCCACCAATGTTTATAGTCATATTATCACCTGGTTTAATTGTTACCATTGCACATAAAGCACCTGAAAGAATAACTTCACCAGCTTTTAATCCAACACCAAAAGAACCTAGTGTATTTGCAAGCCAAGCCACTGCATTTACAGGACTTCCAAGTGCTGCTGCACCTGCACCTGTATGTAATAACTCACCATTACACTCTAAAGTAATTCCACAAGTTGTTAAATCAACATCTCTTGGGTCTACACCTTTTCCACCAAATACTATATATCCACAAGATGCGTTATCAGAAACTGTATCTTGGATTTTGATTTTCCAGTCTTTAATTCTCGAATCAACAATTTCAAAACAAGGCATTACGAATTTTGTAGCTCTTAAAACATCAGCTGTTGTAACACCAGGTCCCATTAAATCTTCTTTTAAAACGAAAGCTATTTCACCTTCTGCTTTTGGTTGAATCATTCCATTTGTAACATCGATTTCATCACCATCTGAATAAATCATATCAGATAATAGGTATCCAAAATCTGGTTGATGAACACCTAACATATCCATAACTACTTTTGAAGTAACTCCAATTTTTTTACCAATGATTTTTGAGCCATCATCTTCCATTCTTCTTTTTAAAAAATGGTGTTGAATAGCATAAGCATCTTCAATAGTTGCATCTGTTTCTCTAGAACTTATTGGCTCAATTGTGTAGTTACCTTTTAATGCTTCGTATAATTCATTTCCATATTTTTCTATTTTTTCATTTGTCATTTTTAATCCAATCATTACATTTTTATACATACATTTTTAAGTTCTGTATAGAATTCAAGTGAGTGATGTCCACCTTCTCTTCCAATACCTGAACCTTTCATTCCACCAAATGGAGTTCTTAAATCTCTTAAGAACCATGAGTTAATCCATACGATTCCCGCATCAATTTGTCCAGCAACTCTATGGGCTTTATCTAAATTCTCTGTAAATACAGTAGCTGCAAGTCCATAAGGTGAATTGTTTGCCATTTTAATAACTTCTTCTTCTGTATCAAAAGGTTGAACGTGACAACAAGGACCGAAAACTTCTTCTTTTACTACTGTTGCTGTTTCTGGAAGTCCTGTCCAAATAGTTGGTTCCACCCAATATCCATCTTTCATGTTTCCTGGCATTACAGGAGCTTTTCCACCTAAAATTATATTCGCACCCTCAGCTGCTGCTTTCCCATAATAATCCAATACTTTATCCCTATGTGAAGCACTTACAAGTGGTCCAATATCAGTAGACTCATCATGTTGGATTCCAAGTTTAAGTTTAGATGCTGACTCTTTTAATCCTTGCACAAATTCATCAAAAATAGGTCTTTGAACATAAACTCTCTCCGTTCCAAGACATACTTGTCCAGAGTTTGCAAATGCTGATCTTGTAGTTTCTGCTACAGCTTTTTTGATATCACAATCATCAAAAATTATTGCAGGATTTTTTCCACCAAGTTCAAGTGAAACATCTCTTACTCCAACAGAACAAGCTCTCATAATCATCTCACCTGTAACTGTTTCACCTGTAAATGTAATTGCATCAATATCTTTATGAGCAGTTATTAAATTACCAGTAATTGAACCTTTTCCTTGAACAACATTATATGCACCTGCTGGAACACCAACTTTAGACATAACTTCACCTAAAAGTGATGTAGTTGTAGGAGTTACTTGAGATGGTTTTACAACAACTGTATTTCCACAAGCCATTGCAGGACCCACTTTCCAAGTCATAAGTAATAATGGTAAATTCCATGGTGAAATAACTGCAATTACACCTTTTGGTTTTCGCACACTATAATTAAACATTCTTTTTCCATCAGGAGTATCAGCTTGATAAGCTTCATCTGCAACTGCTTTCATAGTATCTGCAAATACTTTGAAGTTTGCAGCACCTCTTGGAATATCAATATGTCTAGCAATTGAGTATGGTTTTCCAGTATCTAAAGTTTCAGCTTCTAAAAAATCATTAAATCTTCTATCAATCTCATTTGCAATTTCATACATTAAAGCAATTCTGTCATTTAACTTCATTTGCCCCCATTCACCTGTAAGTGCAGCCTTTGCAGCTGCAACTGCTGCATTTACTTCTGCTTCTCTTCCTAATGCTACTTTTGATATTAATTCATTTGTTGCTGGGTTAAAGTTATCAAAGAACTCACCATTGATAGAGTCCATAAATTTTCCGTTAATATAGTGTTGTACTTTTTTCATTATTTTAATCCTATTTGTTCAATTGCATATTTTGCACATATAATATCTTCCTCTTCAGTTCCACCTGAAACACCAATTGCTCCAACTTTTACATTATTTTCATCAAATATTGGTAATCCACCACCAAAAGGAATAAGTCTATCTCTATTAGAAAAACCTTGTTCTAAATGTGGCATTTGTTTAAAAATATTTGTCCAAGTATCAGTAGGGAAACCAAAACTTGCACTTGTAAAAGCTTTATCCTTTGCAATATTAATCGAATGAATAAACGAATTCTCCATTCTTAAAAAAGCCATTTCTAAGCCTTTGTTATCAACAACGCTTACATTTATAGATATATTTAATTCTTCAGCTTTTTTAACTGCAAAAAGACAAGCCTCCATAGAGGCTTGTCTTGAAATTGTTTTTTCTACTACTACAGTATTCATTTTACTTATAGGCAGACAATGTATAGGCTGTTGTAAATGCACCATTTTCAACACCTGTATGGTAGAAAATTCCTCTCCATAACTCATCTTCAGTCCATGTTACTGTTGGCATATCAGGTTGCATTAAATAACCTAATCCTGCAAATGTTTCAAGTCTATGTCCAGATGGGTCAAAGAAATAAATTGTCTCACCTCTTGTAATACCATGTCTTTGAGGAGTAACATCAATTTTTACATTATGCATAGCCATAACGTCAGCTGCTCTTAAAATATCATTCCATCCATCTAGGAAAAATGCAAAGTGATGCATACCAACTTCAGGACCAGCAACAAAAGCTAAATCATGAGGAGTTGAAGTTCTAGATAACCAAGTTGCTGCTTGTAATGAACCATTTGGTCCAACACATACTTGCTCAGCTAAACTAAACTCTAATACTTCTTGGAAAAATTTAGTTGAAGCCATAACACCTTCTGGTCCTTGACACATTAATAAAACGTGATCAATCCAGTGTGCTTTTATTCCTCTTCCTTTAAAAGGCCAAGGTGCTGGATTTGTATCACCTACAACCTTACCTACAAATGTTTTTTCAGCATATAGATTAAATTCATGTCCACTTGGAGCAATAAATTTTAGAACTCTTCCACATTCAACAACTTCACCAGCTGCTAACATTTCTGTTTTAATTCCATAGGCTTCTATTTTTTCTTTTAATTGATCTAAATCAGAATCTTTTTCAACTTTATAACCAACTTTATTATAAGTTGCTTCATCACTAGGTCTTAAAACTAAACTATATTTATCCCATTCATCCCAACATTTTAAATATAATGTACCATCAGAATCTTCTCTTGTTACATCCATACCTATAATATTTACATAATATTCTCTTGACTCACTAATGTTTAAAACATTAATATCTATGTGTCCAATTCTCATAACTCCCATTTTAATTCCTTTTATTATAAATTAATTTCCAAGCGCATAAATCTCTGATTTTGGTTTTGATATAAACTCTATTTCCATATCACTTGTAGGAAAAGTTTTACATGCTAAAACAATATTAGAGTTTTCTTCTTCTTCTGAGATGTGTTTTCGATTCATTTTGTCTTTTTTATAAGTACCTTTATGAATCAAAATTTTACATACACCACAAGCACCGTTATGACAACCTCTTGGTACCAAATCTGTGCAAACAGATAATGAACTCATAAGATGTTTTTCTTCAGTACAAGCTCGTTCTTTTTCTTTGTTTTTTACTAAGATATTGTGTTTCAAAAATATCCTTTCATTTTAAATTTACAATATAAACAAAATGCCTATATCTCTTGTTTGAATTAAAAGTTACCTTTTAAGTATTGGTACTATACTTTAAAAGATTCGCATAAAAATCGCGATTAACTCTTTTTGCAAATATTTTAGATTTTTACCTTTAATATATCAATAAGTTCGATTACAGCGTTAATTGATTTATCAAATGAGACAGTTTGTGTTTCATCTAAATCTAATTCAATTATCTTTTCTGCTCCATTTTTCCCTAAAATTACAGGAACTCCTGCAACAACATTTTTATATCCGTACTCCCCTTCTAACATTACAGAACAAGGATAAATTTCTTTTTTATCATTTAAAATTGCATCAATCATTACAGCTGTTGAATTTGCAGGGGCAAAATATGCAGAACCAGTTTGCAATAAATCAACTATTTGTACTCCACCATTTTTTGTATCATTTATAATGCAATTAATATCTTCTGTAGACAAAAGTTCAGTCAAAGGAGTTTGTGAGATTTTTACGGAAGAGATTAATGGAACCATCTCATTTCCATGACCACCCATTACAGATGAAACTATTTCATCTTTTTTGCAATTTAATTTTTCATATATAAAATGACTCATTCTTGAACTATCTAAAATTCCAGCCATTCCGATAATTTTATTTCGTGGCCATTTTGAAATTTCTAAGGCTTTATAAACCATTGCATCTAATGGATTAGAAACAATAATTATTATTGAGTTTGGATTATATAAAATCACATCATTAATTACAGATTCCATAATCCCAGCATTTATATTTAATAAATCATCTCTACTCATTCCAGGACGTCTCGCAATTCCTGCTGTTATTACAACCACATCACAATCACAAAAATCTTCATTTTCATAAATAGGTATAATTTTTGTTTTTTGCTTTGAGGCAAAAGTAGCTTGAGAAATATCTAAAGCCATAGCTTTTGTTAAATCACTTCTAATATCTTTTAATAAGATAGTAGAACAGATATTTTTCAAAGCTAAAGTATAAGCCAAAGTAGCACCAACATTTCCAACTCCAATTATTCCAACTTTTTTATTATTCACATCTCTCCTTTTTTATTTTTTGAAATGCTATATAAATCCAATCGCTTTCTAATCGCAGAGTTTTTTTAAATTTTTTGATTATGTTATACTTCACACAAATTATTTATAAGAAAAAAAATGGCAAAAAAATTCTCACTCACTTTTATAATTATTGGAATATTAGGAGTTATTTCTATTGATAAATTAGTACAAATTTTTCATGTAAATAATGATATGTCAAAACAAGGTCCATTTACCCTTGCTATATTATTTATGATTATGACAGGAATGATTTTGTACATAATAATAAACAATATGGAAAAAGTTTTAAAAAAAATAGATACCTCATATAATGAGCTAAAAAGAAAAGACTTAAATAGAATTGCTCCTTATGAATTTTCCCTTGATAATTCTGTTGATTCAATTCATTGGTTAAGTTTAGATGGAAAATTTTTATATGTAAACGAATCAACTTGTAGACAAGAAGGTTATACAAAAGAAGAGTTTACTGATATGTATTTAGAGGATATTGATCCATCTTTTGATAGAGCTGGTGCAATACAATGTATGCAAGATATAAAAAATACTGAAAATTGGAGATTAGAAAGTACTCATAAAAGAAAAGATGGAACAATTTATCCAGTTGAAGTTTCAGGTCATGCATTTACCTTTGATGGAAAAGTTTATATTTGTGCATTTGCAAGAGATATTACCCAAAGACTTGAAGATAAAAATAATATCACAAATATTAATCTAGCCTTACAAAAATCTTTAGATGAAAAAGAGATTTTATTAAAAGAGATACATCACAGAGTTAAAAATAATATGGAGATTATTTCATCTCTACTAAATATGCAAGCAAGAAGAAGTGATGATATAAACTTCAAAAATGCAATGAAACAAAGTAGAAGTAGAATTCATACTATGGCTTTAGTTCATGAATTTTTATATCTTGGTGAAAATTTAGCACACATAAACGTACAAGATTATATAAAAAAATTAGTTCAAGATATAAAAGAGTTATATATTTCTCAAAATACAAAATTAGATGTTGATTTAGATATTGATAATCTTATTTTTTCAGCTAATAGATGTATTCAAGTTGGAATGATTTTACATGAATTGTGTGTTAATTCTTTAAAATATGCTTTTGAAGAGAATAGGAAAAATTTATTATGCATCCATATAAATAAAATTGATGAGAATATTAATATAAAAATTAGGGATAATGGAGATAATCAAATAGATATAACAAGCCTACAAAAAAGAGATTCAATTGGATTACAATTAATTTATTCAATTGTTGATTTCCAATTACATGGGAAAATAGACTTTAAAATTAATAAAGGTTTGGAATGTAATATTATATTCCCACAAAAGGAGGAAGTATGAAAAAGTATAAAATATTAATTGTAGAAGATGAACCAATAATAGCTTTAAATTTACAAGAAATATTGTATGAATTAGGGTATGAAACTTTAGGTATTACATATAATAGATGTAAAACTATGGAAATTTTATCAAACAATGTAATTCCTGATTTAATTCTTATGGATATTTATCTTCAAGGTCCAACTACTGGTATAGAATTAGCCAAAGAGCTAAAGAAAACAATGCCTTATGTACCTGTGATTTTTTTAACTGCTAACTCTGAATTAGCAACAATTCGAGAAGCATCAGAAACTTTTGCCTATGGCTATTTGGTAAAACCTTATAAAAAAAATACTCTTTTTGCTACTATTGAGTTGGCTTTAAAAAAAGCTAATGAGGACTATTTAAAAAGTTTAAATTATGAATCAATGAAAAATATTAACAAAACTTTAGAACATAAATTAACTCTAAATGAAGAATCAAAATCAAGAACTATCAAACTAAAATATGGCTATTTATTTGATAAAGAAAAAGAGATTCTATATTATGGAGATGATGTAGTAAAACTTACAAATAAAGAGACAGATATTATCAAAACCCTATGTAAAACACCAGGGCAAAAAATCTCTCAAGATCAACTTGAATATGCTATTTGGCAAGATGAACCAGCTGGTTATGCAGCTTTTAGGTCTGTATTATTTAGACTTAGAAATAAAATTCACAAAGACTTAATTACTAACCAAAATAATACAGGATATAGAATAGAACTTTTATAAGCTCTATTCTGTTCTACCTACTTTCTAATAAAAATTACTTAAAATTAATTTTCCCTTAATTTGCGATTAAGAAGCGATTACATTTTGTAATAATCCTTCTGTGCCTAAGATAAATCGTAAAACAAATTAAAAGGATTAATCATGAACAACAATATTATGTCATTACCTAGAAGGGAAGCTTTAAAAAAATTAAGTGGAGCAGCAATTAGTGGTATCGCACTTTTAAATACCACTATTCTTTTTGCATCGGACAAAAACAAAGTTTTTAAAATCGGTTATGTAAGTCCTCAAACTGGACCTTTAGCAATATTTGCTGAGCCTGATGAATTTACATTAAAACAAGTTAGAGAATCACTAAAAGATGGTATTACTATTAATGGAAATACTTATGCTGTAGAAATAATCTATAAGGATAGTCAATCTAATTCAAACCGTGCATCTGAAGTTGCTTCTGAGTTAATACTAAAAGATAAGGTTGATATTGTAATTGCTGCTAGTACGCCTGCAACTACAAATCCTGTTGCTGATCAATGTGAGTTAAATGGAGTTCCTTGTATCACAACAGATACACCTTGGCAACCACATTTTTTCGGTCGTGGTGGAGATCCAAAAGAGGGATTTGAATGGACATATCACTTTTTCTGGGGACTTGAAGATATTATAGGTTCATATACAAATCTTTGGGAACAAATTCCTACGAATAAAGTTGTAGGTGTACTTTTCCCTAACGATTCAGATGGAAATGCATGGGGAGATAAAGAAAGAGGTTTCCCTCCTGTATTAAAAGAAAAAGGATTTAAAGTTGTTGATTTAGGAAGATACCAATCTCCTTCAAGTGATTTCTCTTCATATATCTATGAATTTAAAAAACAAGGTGTTGAGATAGTGACAGGTGTAATTCCACCTCCTGATTTTGCAAACTTCTGGAATCAAGCAGGTCAACAAGGATTTAATCCAAAAATTGTAACTGTTGCAAAAGCTAGTGAATTCCCAATGGCAATTGCTCCGTTTGGAGATAGAGCTGACAAATTAAGTGTTGAAGTTTGGTGGTCTCCTGAACATCCATATTCATCAGGATTAACAGGACAATCATCAGCACAACTTGCAAGTGCATACACAAAAGCAACAGGAAAACAATGGTCAATGCCTCTTGGATTTAAACATGCTTTATTTGAAGTTGCAATTGATGCATTAAAACGTTCAAAAGGGCCAGGAAATCCAGAAGCTATTAGAGATGCAATTGCAAAAACTAACTATAAATCAATTGTTGGAAATGTAAATTTTAAAACAGGTCCAGTTCCAAATATTAGTAAAACACCATTAGTATCAGGACAATGGGAAAGAAAAGATAAAAACTTAGAACTTATTATTGTAGAAAATTCACAAGCTAAAGATATTGCAGTGCAAGGTAAATTAAAACCTATTAACTAGTATAAATATTTTTAAAATAATCTTTAAATCCATAATATAGTTTTACTAGATTATGGATTTTTTTAATCAATTTAATAGGAGTCTTTTTGAGTTTATTATCAGTACAAAATGTTTCCAAAAATTTTGGTTCTCTTAAAGTTACAAATAATTTGTCTTTTGATTTAAAAGAAGGTGAAGCAATAGGAATTTTAGGACCAAATGGTGCAGGAAAAACAACCCTTTTTAATCTAGTTTCTGGTGATATAACTCCAGATAGTGGAGATATATTATTAAATGGTAAAAGTATTTTATCTTTAAGTCCAGCACAAAGATGTATAGAAGGATTTGGAAGAACATATCAAATTCCCCATCCTTTTGAAGGGATGAGCGTTTTTGAAAATGTTTTAGTTGGTGCTGTTTTTGGTAATAACTATTCAGAAAAACAAGCAGAAGAGTTAGCCCTTTATGTCTTAGAAGAAACGGGATTAATAAATAAAGCAGAAGCACTAGCTGGAACTTTATCTTTACTTGAACGTAAAAGATTAGAACTTGCAAAAGCAATGGCTACACAACCTAAAATTTTACTTCTTGATGAAATTGCGGGGGGATTAACTGAACATGAAGTTCATGAATTAATTGAATTAATTCAAAAAATACGTAAAAAAGGTGTATCTATTATTTGGATAGAACATATAGTACATGCATTATTATCAGTTGTTGATCGTTTAATTGCGATAAATTTTGGAGAAATGCTTATAGAAGGAGACCCTCAAATGGTTATGAATAGTCCTGAAGTAAAAGAAGTGTACATGGGGATTGATGCCTAATGAGTATCTTAACATGTAAAAATCTTATTGCAAAATATGGTGATTTTCAAGCATTATTTGGTATTGATTTTCAGCTAAATGTTGGAGAAACTGTTGCAATAATTGGCTCAAATGGAGCTGGAAAATCTACTTTTTTAAAATCTATAATGGGTGTAATTAGTGTTAAAAATAGTTCAATTACTTTTGATGATAAAAATATTGGTGGGTTATCCTCTGATGTTATAAATAAATTAGGAATTGCATTGGTTCCTGAGGGTAGAAAACTTTTTCCAAGTCTAACAGTTGAAGAAAATTTACTTATGGGTGCAGAATCAAAAAGAGAAGGTGAATGGAATTTAGAAAAAATTTATGAACTTTTTCCAATTTTAAAAGAGAGACGAAATAGTCCTGGAACTGCCCTATCAGGAGGTCAGCAACAAATGGTTGCAATTGGACGTGGTTTAATGTCGAATCCTAAGATTCTACTTTGTGATGAAATATCTTTAGGACTAGCCCCCGTAATTGTTCGTGATATTTATGCAATTTTCCCACAGATTAAAAAACAAGGAATTTGTATTGTAATTGTAGAACAAGACATAAACCAAGCTATGAAAGTTTCTGATAGGGTTTACTGTTTTCAAGAAGGAAAAGTAACATTACACGGAAAACCTGATGAATTATCTCACGATGAAATATCAGCAGCTTATTTTGGAGTATAAATATGATTGAATGGATTAATGTTATAACCCAAGGTATATTACTTGGTGGAATATATGCACTTTTTGCCACAGGTCTATCTTTATCATTTGGAGTAATGAGACTTATTAATATGGCCCATGGTGATTTTATTATTTTGGCTGCATTTCTTGCATTTGCAGTTGTTCAGCCTCTACAAATAAATCCTTTTTATATGATTTTATTAATTGTTCCAATAATGGCAATTTTTGGATATGTTTTACAAAGATTAGTATTAAATAAAACATTAGGAGAAAATATTTTATCTCCTTTACTTGTTACCTTTGGTATGTCAATTATTATTCAAAATTTACTTTTAGAGATATTTTCAGCAGACTCTAGAGGATTAAATGCAGGAGTTGTAGAAGTTGCAAGTATTTCATTAGGTGATAATATTGCCATTGGTGTTTTCCCTTTAATTACAATTATTATAGCAATTGCTGTTATTGTTACTTTACAAATTATATTTTATAAAACACGTTTAGGAAGATGTTTCCGTGCAACTTCTGATGATCATGTTACATCTGAGCTAATGGGAATTAATACAAAACACATTTATGGAATGGCTATGGGTTTAGCTCTTGGAGTTACAGCAATTGCAGGAGTTTTAATGGCAATTCGTACAAATTTTGATCCATCAGCTGGTCCTTTACAACTATTATACGCCTTTGAAGTTGTAATCATTGGGGGTCTTGGCTCATTTTGGGGAACTTTAATTGGAGGAATAATTCTAGGAATTGCTCAAACTGTTGGTTCAAATTTTGATCCTGGTTGGGGAATTTTAGCTGGACATATCACTTTTTTTATAATCCTAATGTTTAAACCAAATGGATTATTTCCAAAGACGAAGGGAAAATAATGGAATCTTTTTTAAGTAAATATGAAATTACAAGGGGAAATAAACTCACTTATGCCTTTAGTATTTTTACTGTTTTTTTTATAATATTTTTAATAACTACAGCTTGGTGGTTAGATCGAGCAGATGTAAGAAGAATAACTGAATTTTTATATATTTTAGCATTGGCTCAAATGTGGAATTTACTTGCAGGGTATGGTGGATTATTATCTGTTGGACAACAATTATTTATTGGAATTGGTGCTTATACTTTAGTGATTTTTTCTTATAAATTAGGATTAAATCCATTTTTAGTTATTCCAATTGCTGGTGTTGTTTCGCTTATTGTTGCTTTTGGAGTTTCTAAAGTTGCATTTAGACTTAAAGGCGCTTATTTTGCCGTGGGAACTTGGGTATTAGCAGAAACATTTAGATTGCTATTTTCAAATGTATCTTGGTTAGGTGGTGGTTCTGGATTATCTATTACAAAAACAATGAGTGGAATTTCTACTTGGTGGAGAGAGTCAATGACTCTTTGGTTTGCTATTTTTATAGGTATTGGTTCTGTTTTACTTGTGAATTATATTTTAAAATCTAAATATGGATTATCACTAACAGCTGTTAGAGATAGTGAAGTGGCATCTGAAAGTTTAGGAATAAAAGTTAAAAAAGTAAAACTACTTGTTTATCTAATTTCAGCCTTTGGATGTGGAATGGCAGGAGCATTAATTTTTATTACAAAATTAAGAGTATCACCTGAAGCTGCTTTTTCTATTGATTGGACAGTAATTATGTTTTTTATTGTTGTAATTGGGGGAATTGGTACAATTGAAGGGCCAATTATTGGTACTATTGTTTATTTTACATTAAGAGAAACTCTTAATGGATTTGGTACTTGGTATTTAATTATTCTAGGATTATTTACAATTATTGTAATGATTAAATATCCTCAAGGATTATGGGGATTAATTAAAAGCCGTTTTAATATACATCTTTTTGCAATTAAGAGACACGTTAAAGAGAAATAAATCTACTATCAAATACTTTTAAAGTTTATAATACTCATATTATAAACTTTAATTGTTCTATTTTAAATCAAAGCATAAATCATTCTAATACTTAATATTAAAGGTATCAAAGAGAATAACTTTTTCATCAAATTTACATCTATTTTATGAACTAATGCCACTCCAATTGGTGCAGTTAAAAAACTAGCAAATGCAACACAAGCAAAAGCAGTTAAATTTACAAACCCAAGAGTTAAAGTATCCATTGAAGTATTTGCCCAACCATTTACTATATAACCAAATGTTCCAGAAAGTGCAATTGGAAAACCAATAGCAGAAGATGTGGCTATTGCTCTTTTTATATCAATATTTTGAACCAATAAATATGGAACACTTAAAATTCCTCCTCCAATAGAAACTAAAGAAGATAGGGCACCAATTATTCCACCAGAAAAAAAATGTGTTTTATTTGAGAATACTTTACTATCTGGCTTTGGCTTTTTACCAATAAACATTTGAATTGCTGAATAAAACATAAAAACAGCAAAAATAATAGAAAGATAAAAAGAGTCTAACTTTGAAGCAATAAAAGTTGCTAAAAATGTACCTATTATAATTCCAGGAGCCATCATTTTAACAACATCCCAAACGATTGCTTTTTTCTTTTGTTGAGCTTTTATACTTGAAATTGAAGTTATTATTATAATAGCCATTGAAGTACCAAGTGCCATGTGTACAACATTATGTTCATCAATTCCATGGGCTAGAAAAATTGTTGTTAATACAGGAACAATAATTCCACCACCACCTATTCCAAAAAGTCCAGAAACTACTCCAACAAAAGAGCCTAAAGCTAAAAAATAAATTATTGTTTGTATATCTAACATGAGTCAACCTTGTAGTTTTTAAATCCAATTTTAGCAAGTTATAGTCGCGAATTTTACGCTATTTGAGAGAATAAAAAAAGATACAATTTTTAAAAATTGTATCTTTTATATAGATTTAAAAAGAGGACTTTTTACTTTATCACTGTGTAAATCAGCTTTTGAAAAGAATTTTTCAGTATGAATATCTTTTTCAAATAATCTTCCTTGCATAAGTGCAGTAATACATGCATCACTCATCATAGGAGGACCACATAAATAAGCTTTATTTCCTGCAAATTGATTATCATATAATTTTTTTGCAACTACATTTGTAAATCCAATTTCACCACTCCACAAAGGATTTTTATTATCTGATAAAACTGGTACATATTTGAAATTTTCATATTTTGTCTCTAAATCTTTAAAAAGTTGTGAATAATATAACTCTTCTTCATTTCTTGCTCCATGAAAAAGTGTAATTGGTAATGTACATCCATTTTCCAATTCATCTAAAATCATAGATTTTGGACTTGAAAGTCCTGAACCACCTGCAAAAAATATCATTGGTTTTTGGGCACTTCTTTTTACAAAAAATCTTCCAAAAGGTCCAGTTATTTTTCTTCTATCTCCAACTTTTACATTACCATGAATCCAAGGAGTTGCTTCTCCATCTGGGATAATTCCAATATTTAACTCTATTATTTTACCTGTGCTTGGTTGATTTGCTAGAGAAAATGCTCTTGGTTCATCAAAACCTGGAACATGATAATTTATATATTGTCCTGCTTGAAAATCTAACTCTTCATCTAATTCAATCCAAAGTCCAAGAATTCTAGGAGTTAACATTTCTCTTTTAATAACTGTTCCCCAAACATCTTTTACTTTAATACTTCTGGCATCTACATCAACATCAATATCAGCCTCAATAACTACATCTTCAATAATTGTTGCTGTACATGCTAAACAATATCCATCTTCTCTCTCACTCTCCATCAAAGCGAAAGGTGAGGCATCACCTAAATCAACTTCACCTTCTAAAACTTCAACTTTACAAGTTCCACAAAGTCCATGATTACAAGCATGAGGAAGATAAACTCCTTGTCTTAAAGCAGCATCAAGAAGGGTTTGACCCTCTTGAACTTCTACTATATCACCTGTTGGTTCTATCTCTAATTTGCAAGCCAATTTATGCTCCTACTTTACCTGTTAAAGATGGTGTTATAAATGTAATAAATGATTTATGTCCAACACCATTTTCTTTTAAACTTTTTGAAAAATCAGGAACTACAACTTTTCCATCAATTTCCCAAATAACTTCTGTTTTATCAAAATCTAAATCAGCAAAATCAGGTTCAATGCTATAAGTCAAAGGAATAATATCTGATATTAACGCTCCAAAAGGCATTTCAGGAGGGAAAGGAAATGCTCTAGGAGAGCAAACAACCCTGTGTCCATGCCAATAAATAAATACTAATTGATTCCCATGAAATTTATCTAAACTATCTTTCATTATGATTGGATATTCTCCAATTGATTGAGTTGCCATTTTTTCTCCTTATTATTTATTTTTTAATTTATTCCACATAGCTTCATCAGGTGAACCTACATAATCCATATTATCAACACCTAGTTCAATTTTATACCAATTTAGAACTTCAGGAATAGTTGCCCCTCCACAATTTCCTTGGAATATTTGATGTGGTGGTAACCATGCTTGAACATATTTTTCAGGTTGAGCATCAAATATATGTTTACAACCATCTGAACAAGTATGGAATATTTCACCATTATACTCAGAAGTTTGATGTGTATAAACATCAGGATTTCCACCTTCAATATCTGTAAATCCTAAAGGAATTTGACAAGTTTGACAAACAAGTGGTAAAACTTCTGAATAGAATCTTTCACCTTTTTTCTCTAGTTGCGTATATCTTTCAAACATTGGTCTATAATATTTATCAAAAGTATCTGGATATTTTTCACTTAACCAATTCATTTTATTCTCATCTGGCATCCATGTATGGAAAGCCGCTGCATTTGTATGATTATAAAAAATATTCCAAACTTGATGAGATAAATGTCCTTTTTCTGCAACAATTGTATTTACAAGTTTCGCAGGAACTGTTATTCCATATTTTTCTAAATCTTTATAAAGTGCCATACAGTTTTGTTCGATATATAACTCAACTGCTTCACCCCATGAAGTTGGAGAATTAGGTAACATATAATCCATCATCATAGCTACAAGACCTAACATTCTGTAACCTCTCCATAGCCATTTATCCATCCATTTTTGAACAATCGGTACATTTTGTGCATCTTGCTCTAACATAAATTTAATAGCAGAAAGTCCAAGTGTCATGTGTCTTGATTCATCACTTTGAGCTGAGAATCCAAATGTAACAGTTGCCATGTCTCCATTATAAGCAGCTCCACTCATGAATGGCACAAATAATAGACTTGTTAATACAAACTCAAAAGAGAATGAAATAGCTGTTAAATACTCAAAAGGGCCAGCAGTACTTGCATCATCACCAAATGATTTTGGAACAGATAGATACCAAACTCTATCATGCATAGTGCTATAATCATGGAAACCATCAAAATATTTATTATAATGACTCATAGTATGAACTTGAGTTTGAAAATGTCTTAACTCATCAATAGCTTGCATTTGACAAGCAATAGCAGCACCCTCACCTTTGAAAGCCCTTGCAGCATGAGAGAAACCTTGAACAACTTTATATTCAAGTGGTGTTACACCTGTTAAAAATAGTTTTAGTGCATTTACATATCTAGCATCAGAAATATTTTTTTGTGCATTATTTTGAGCAAAAGCATCAATAATTGAATAAAGTTTTTTATCTTTTTCAGCCTGTAATTTCCAATAAGAATCCATAGTCATTCTAAATGGATCTTCCCAAGCTTCCCAATCATGGATTTTTAATCCTTCCATTTCTAAATATGGAAAAACATCTTCCTCTTTTTGATAAGTTGGATCCCAACCAAGTCTAGTCATATATTTATATGCATCTTTTTTATTTAATCTTTTTTTTCTAGGTTCTACACTCATAATATCTCCCTTTGTTATATAAATTATCTATTAATTATTCCAATAAACGATAAACTCATCGTCTGTTTCATCAACTTGACCACCTAAAGAAATAAGTACTAATTGTAACTCTTCAGGTTCCCAAGCTCTTCCTAAAGCTTCTGATACAGTTGAAGCTTTTACAGTAATTCTCTCAGGTCGCTCAAGTTGAATCATTGCTGGTTTATTAGTAATTACTACACCCTCGTTATCTTGTCTTATTGCTTCTGCGATTGCTCTTCCATCTTCTGTTGCTTGAAGACATAATAATGCTATACTTGCTGACATTTAGTTACCTTTTTATTTAATTTGTAAGTTTTATAAACTTATTCCAGATTTATTTAATCTTTCGATTAATTCGGCTTTCACATTTGATATTAATTCTTTAGAATTAGTTGAAAATGTCGATAAAGATTCCATAGAACTTTCCATAATTTCAATATCTTCTTTAATCCATGAAGTTAGTAATTCTCTATTTTCATCTGATTCATTTGCCATAACTTTTATAACACTATCTAACCATTTAACTGTCTCTTCATACCATGAAACAATAAATTCATTTAACATTGAAACTGTCATCTCATCATTTTGCGCTAACTCTTTTGAAAATTCATTAATCATTAAAGGAATAACAAAAGCATCAAAAACAATATTTTGTTTTACAAATAATCTAATTGGGTCTTTTTCAACTAAAGAGTCTTCAACAGCTTTTCTCAAACCTTGCCATTTAGGACAATTTAACCAAGCATCTTTTCCTGCATCTAATTTTGAAACATCATTATCACTAAGAAGCAAAATTGTTTTTGTGATATGTTGTGCCATTCCTAGTCTATCTTCTGCATGAAATAAACATGCACTCATCATAGCTGTTCCATAAACTCTATCAACAATACAAAGATTATTCATATTTGCACCATATTCATAATGTCTTAATGGTGTTAAGAATTCATATACTTTTTGTAAATTATCTTTTTTGATAAAATTAACCAAACCTCTTTTTTCTATAAACTCAAAACTTTGTTCATTTGCAGCATTTTGTGAAGCTCTAGTTGAAACATAAGACATATAATGAAACTTTCTTGGATCCAATAAGTCATACCAATCATTCATTTTGATTTTTGTTCTATTCTTATCATAAATCTCAAATTCAGGTTCCCATTGTGGTCTGTAATGAAAATTCTCAGTTGGTTGAGCATCATACATAGCTTCTTCATATCTTGAAGCTGGTCTATCTTCACCTAATCTTTTTGCAACATGTCCAAAAGTATGTCTTTTTGGTTCAATTTCAACACTAGCTATATTTAATTCCATATTTTCTCCTTAGTTTAATTTAATCCATATTTCCAATTTTGACTGTCAATTAATAGTTCATTCTCTTGCTCTTTTGTAAAAAAAGAGACTCTATTATTTTGACAAAACTCAATAAAAGCTTTGTATGGTAAAAGTAATTCAACATTCATTACAGCTTCACCTACTGCAAAATTAAATTCTACAAATCCATTATCTTTTATACTAATGATTTGTACAAATTTTTTTTCATTTGGCATAAGTTCATACATTAAAACTCCTAATTAAATTACTCTGTTAGTCTTTAGAACAAGGGAATACTATGTAAATAAAATCGCGAATTATTCGCAAAAAAAATAAAAAAAAGTTAATTCTGTTAAAATACAAAAAATAAAAGGATTAATATATGAGTTTAATGAAAAGACACTTTTCTGAAAAATTAATTAAAAAATATTTTTTAAATAATAAATATATTCCAGTAAAATTTTCAATATTTTACCTATTGAGTGGGATAATAGGGATTGCTTCTATAAATAAGTTGTTTATAATTTATTCTGAAAATAATGAGAGTACACTTGATAATCATTTGAGTTTTAACTTTATTTTTTTATTTCTAATCTTTACAGTTGTACTTCTTTTTTTGATTTTAAATCATATGCAAAAAGTTATTTCAAAAATTGACAAGTCATATAAAGATTTAAAAGACCAAGATAAAGAGAGATTAATGCCTTATGAATTTGCATTAAATAACTCTGTTGATGGAATTTATTGGTTTACAATAGATGCCAAAATAGTTTATTTAAATGATGCAGCTTGTAAAATGTTAGGCTATGAAAAAGAGGAACTATTAGGTAAATATCTTGAAGTTATGGATACTAATTTTAATAGATTAACTGCAATTGAAGTAATGTATAAAATTAGAAATACCCAAAATTGGATACTAGAAACAACCCAAAGAAGAAAAAATGGAGAAATTTTTCCAGTTGAAGTTTCAGGACATGGCTTTACCTATGGGGGACAAGAGTACATTTGTGCATTTGGAAGAGATCTTAGTCAAAGACAAGAGATAAACAAGAAAATTACAAATATAAATTTGGAACTTCAAAAATCTTTAGATGAAAAAGAGATTTTATTAAAAGAGATTCATCATAGAGTTAAAAATAATATGGAAATAATCTCATCACTGCTTGCAATGCAACTTAGACGAGCAGAAGATGATGAAGTAAGAAATATTTTAAAACAAAGTAAAAGTAGAATTAATACTATGGCATTAGTTCATGAATTTTTATATTTAGGAGAAAATCTAGCTTACATAAATCTACAAGATTATATTAAAAAATTAATTGAAGATATAAAAGAGTTATATATTTCTCAAAATACACAACTTGAAGTAGATTTACATATTGATAAAATAATTTTCTCAACAAATAGATGTATTCAAATTGGTATGGTTTTACACGAACTTTGTGTTAATGCTTTAAAATATGCATTCAAAGAAAATAGAGAGAATCTTTTATGTATTCATATGAAAAGGATAGATGACAAAATACATGTAAAAATCAGAGATAACGGAGAAGGATTGGAAGATATTAATTGTTTATATAAAAGTGATTCTATAGGTATGCAATTAATCCATTCAATTGTAGAAGACCAATTGGATGCAACTATAGAGTTTAAAAATAATAATGGATTAGAGTGTAATATCATATTTTCAGAAGATGAGGAAGAATAATGAGTAAAATCAAAATATTAATAGTAGAAGATGAATCAATAATAGCATTAAATCTAAAAGAAACCCTAATGGATTTAGGTTATGAACCATGTGGAATTGCCCCTAATAAATGTAAAACTATGAGGATTTTAGAAAAAGGAGTTGTTCCTGATTTGATTTTGATGGATATTTATTTAAAAGGACCAACAACAGGTATTGAATTAACTAAAGAATTAAAACATATATTACCATTTACTCCTGTTGTTTTTTTAACTGCAAATTCTGAAGTTTCTACAATCAAAAAAGCTTCAGAAACTCTTGCTTATGGATATATTTTAAAACCCTATAAAAAATCAAATTTACATGCAGCAATTGAGATAGCATTATCTAAAGCAAAAGAAGATAATGTAAAAAATAAAAAATTAGATGCAATTGAAAATGTAAATAAAACTCTAATTCATCAATTAGAATTAAATAGCGAACAACGCTCAAGAACTATCCAACTTAAATATGGTTATCTATTTGATAAAGAGGCAGAAATATTATATTATGGAGATGAGCCTATAAAACTCACTACTAAAGAGATGAAAATTATAAGATATTTATGTGATAGTCCTGGACATAATGTTTCTCAAGAACAACTAGAATACGCAATTTGGCAAGATGAACCAGCTGGTTATGCTGCTTTTAGGTCTGTATTATTTAGACTTAGAAGCAAAATCCATAAAGATTTAATTACTAATCAAAATAATACTGGTTATAAAATAGAACTTTTTTAGATAGGTATATTTACCTATCTATTTTCATAATTTCATCTTTTCCTATAAAATTCTTATTATTCGCTTCATTAAATATATTTTTAGCAATTTTATCAGTTTGAATAGCTATATCATAAGTCTGATCCATAATTGAACCATTAAATTTTGTTTGTGTGTCTAAGTCATTAATAATGCTATTTACTTCTACAATACCTTTTTCTTGTATTGTGCTAGAAGTAGTAATTGTTTTTATCATAATGGTTGATTTATTTATATTTTCTAAAAGTTCATCATAACCTTTAATCATAGTTCGTGATATATTTTTACCATCATTTGCTTTACTTGTTGCATTTTCCACTAATTGTTTTATCTCACGTGCCGCATCTGCGCTTCTGCTTGCTAAGTTTCTTACTTCTCCTGCAACAACTGCGAATCCTTTTCCCATCTCACCAGCAGTTGCAGCTTCAACTGCTGCATTTAGAGAAAGTATATTTGTTTGAAAGGCAATTTGATCTATTATCATTATTGCTTCATTTATTAAATTAACTTGATTTGTAATCTCATCCATAGAATTTGATGTATTTAAAGCTAATTTCTGTCCCTCTTGTGCAGAGAGATTTAACTCTTGTGCATATTTACTTAATTGTGAAATATTTCCATTACTTTCTACAATAATATCTGTAATATTTTTTAAAGAATTATTTGTTTTATCTAAAGATATTGTTGTATCTTTTGTAGACTCATTTAAAGTATTTACATACTCTATTAATTTACTTGAAGCACTATCTAAAGTTATTCCTCGAAGCAAAGATTGTTTTAATAACTCCGAAATCTCTTCTGTTAAGAAATTTATATTTTCGATAAATTCTGCAATTTCACCTTCTTGGTTTCTTATTTCAACTTTATTTATAAATTTATAACTACTAAACTCTTTAAGTACAACAGAGATTGATTCTATATTTAATCTCAATTCATTTATCATCAAATTAAAAGCTTCACATAAGCTATTTAATTGTGGATTATTAGGAACTTTTTCAACAGAAACATTGAGATAACCTCTATTGATTTTTGACACCACAGCTAAAACATCTTCTACAGTTTCATTATCTTTTTGTATTCCATCTTTTATTTTAATTATATTTTCATTTATGATTTTTGACATTTTTCCAAATTCATTTGTACTATTCTCTTTCATTAATTCAACATCATTTGATTCTTTTGATAAATACCTAAAAAAAGAGAATAATCCATCTTGAAAAGTTATTAATGATTTTTTAATATCTATAAAAATGATATATGTTATTAAGATTGCTAAAATTAAACTAATAACAAAAATTATCATAATAATATTTAATATACTATCTTTAGTTTTTTCTGAGTTTTCATAAAAATCTTTTCCATTTTTTTCAGCTAATTTTGTTAATTCATCCATTTGTTTGTATAAAATTGTGTCGTGAGGAAGTGCTCTTTCTTTAATGATTTTACCTGCAAGTGGCATATTTCCACTCATCATTGCATCCACAACTTCTGTTCTTAAGGGAATCCAAGTAATAAACTGTTTTTTTGCATCAGCAATTTTTGTTTTATCCCCTAAAAAAGAATTCTCTAATATTTTAAATAACTCAAATATCTCATTATCAATTTTACTTATTTTGTCTATTGATGATTGTTTTTCATCTTTTGAATTTGTTAAAGCAATATCTTTTACTGCACTTATTTCTAAGGTAATTCTAAAACTTATTGCTTTTGTAGTATTACTTCCTTGATAGGGATAATTATAAAACCTCGAAGTAATAGATGCTAGATCTTTTATTTTTAAAATAGAATAACTACTTATAAAAATTATCATAAATATAAGTATTGAAAATCCAAAAACTATTTTTGTATTAATACTTAATTCACTTATTTTATTCATTTATATCACCTTGATTTTTATTATTTTTTGTAATTAAAAAATATCTAATATAAGCATTTTAAAATGCTTATATTATGGTTGCCAATTATCATATTCTGTATCAATTGGAGCAACAATTTTTTGTAGTTTTCCACTAGTTCTTAATTTATCTAATGCAACAACAAACATCTCATCCATTTGTTTTCCTTTTTCATTTTTAGGAAAAACTATTTTTGAATCAAATCTTTTATAAAGCTCTCTTTTTATTTTTTTGTTATCCATTTGTTTCAAATATGGATCTGTAGCAAAATCTGCAAATATAAAAGCATCTATTTCACCACTATTTACTTTTAATAAACTTTGTTCAATAGAATTTGAAGGAATTACATCAAATGGAAAATAGTCTACATGAGCTCTATCTGTTTCAACTTTGAAGTTTGAAATATTCTGAGCATTTATGTCTTTGTCTTTTAAGCAATAAATAACAAAATTCACATGAAATATTGTATCTGTAGAATAAAGATATTTTAGTTCATCTTGATTTAGAACATCATTTTTAATTAAAGGCATATGAAAGTCTTTTTTATTAAAAATCACTAGATTTAATGATGCACTAAAAGGTAATACCTTTATATCTATATTATTTTCACTTACTTCTGCAACTGCTTTTACTAAGTCAACTAAAATCCCTTTTTCCTTTGATTCCGAATAAACTGGCATTTTTGCTAAAGTCCCATTTATTTCCATTGCATTAATTAATGAGGGAACTAAAAGAGTTATTCCCATTAACATAATAATTACTTTTTTCATTTCTACTCCTGTGTATTGTTTCTAATATGCAATCATATTTAATTATAATCGCTTAATATTCGCAATATTAAAGAATTTTAAAAGCGATGAATTTGCGATTATTTTCATATATGATAAAAAAATAATTAAATTAGGATTTAAAATGGATTTAAAAATAGCAAATAAAATAGCATTAATAACTGGTTCAACTCAAGGCATTGGTTTTGCAACAGCAAAAAAACTTTGTGAAGAAGGAGTTAATGTAATTATAAATGGTAGAAATGAGCAAAAAGTAAATAATGCAGTAAAAAAATTACAAGAAGAGTTTACAAAAGTAAAAATCATAGGAATTACAGCTGATTTAAAAGACAATGAAGGTTGTAACAAATTAATCTCTGCAATTCCTCATATAGATATTTTAATAAATAATTTAGGAATTTTTGAACCCAAAGAGTTTAAAGATATTACAGAAAAAGAGTGGCTACACATGTTTAATGTAAATGTTATGAGTGGAGTAAGACTAGCCCAACATTATCTATCTTCTATGATAAATCAAGATTGGGGAAGAATTATATTTATTTCAAGTGAATCAGCAATTCAAATTCCAAAAGAGATGATTCACTACGGTATGACAAAAACTGCACAAATATCAGTTTCAAGAGGAATTGCAGAATTAACAAAAGGAACAAATGTAACTTCAAATTCAGTTATTTTGGGACCTTCAAAATCAGAAGGTGTACTAACATTTATAAATGATTTAGCAAAGCAAACAAATCAAACTGCTCAAGAAGTTGAAAAAGACTTTTTTAAAAACGTTAGACCAACTTCTTTAATACAAAGATTTGCAGAAGTTGAAGAAGATGCAAATATGATTGTTTATGTTTCAAGTGCACTATCAAGTGCAACAAATGGTGCTATTTTAAGAGTAGATGGTGGAGTCGTTCAATCTGCATTCTAGATTTACTTGCGATTATTTTGCGATTATTTTCAAGTAAACTTGAAATAAAAAGGCTTAATAAATGAATAACTATAAAATATCAATAATCAAAGGTGATGGGATAGGACCAGAAATCGTTGATGAAGCAATAAAAGTATTAAATGCAGTTTCTAAAAAATGTGGCTTTGAATTATCATATAAAGAATATTTAATGGGTGGTATTGCTATTGATATTACTGGTGTTCCACTTCCACAAGAAACAGTTGATGGTGTTTTAGATTCTGATGCTTGTTTATTTGGTTCTATTGGTGGAGAAAAATGGGATACATTACCAAGAGAATTAAGACCTGAAACTGGACTTTTAAAGTTTAGAGAAGAGATGGGTGTTTATGCAAATCTTAGACCTGCTATTGTTTATGATGAATTAGTTAATGCATCAACACTAAAACCTGAAGTAATTAAAGGTTGTGATATTATGGTAGTTCGTGAGTTAATCGGTGGAATTTACTTTGGTCAACCAAGAGCAAATGATGGATTTAAAGCATATAACACAATGGTTTATACAAAACCTGAAATTGTAAGAATTGGTAAACAAGCATTTGAATTAGCTATGAAAAGAGATAAAAGAGTTTGTTCTGTTGATAAAGCAAATGTTTTAGAAGTTTCTCAACTTTGGAGAGATACTATGAATGAATTATCAAAAGATTATCCAGAAGTAACCCTTTCTCATATGTATGTAGATAATGCTGCTATGCAACTAGTAAGAAATCCAAAACAATTTGATGTTATTGTAACTGGAAATATTTTTGGAGATATTCTTTCTGATACAGCTTCAATGGTAGTTGGTTCTATTGGATTACTTCCATCAGCTTCAACAGGAGATAAAACTGCAATCTATGAACCAATTCATGGCTCAGCACCAGATATTGCAGGGATGGGAATAGCAAATCCAATAGCAACAATCTTAAGTGCTTCAATGATGTTAAGATACTCATTAAATGAGATAAAAGCAGCAGATATGATAGAAGATGCAATAAAATCAGCATTAAAAGATGGATATAGAACAAAAGATTTAGCAGGATTTGATGCAATTGAGGTTTTAGATACTACTGCTATGGGTGATTTGATTACGAAGTATGCAGTTAGAAACTAATTTTCAATTATTAAGTAAATTTTATTTAACAAAAAATTAACTACTTTTAACTATACTTTTTATATATAAATTATTAAGGATAATTATGAGAAAAAGTATAAATTTACTTATGATTCTATTTGCATTTATTTTTACAAATCTAAATGCAGAAGAAAAGTTTCAATCGGTAGAAGCAAAAGATGCAATTTTAGTAAAAACAGATTCTTCAAAAGAGTTTTGTAATGTTTGTGGAATGCACTTAACAAAATACTACAAAACAAATCACGTTACTGAGTTTAAAAATGGTCATAAAGAGCAATATTGTTCTCTTCATTGTCAAGCACAAATTCATGAAAGTTATGAAGATAAAATAAAATATATCCAAGTTGTTGATACAAATTCATTAAAATTAATTGATGCTTCAAAAGCATTTTATGTGGTTGGAAGTTCTAAAGAAGGAACTATGAGTCCTATTAGTAAATATGCATTTGCTTCACAAGAAGAAGCTCAAAAGTTTCAAAAAGAGTTTGGTGGAAAGATTCATAATTTCCAAGAGAGCTTAAAAATTGCAAAAGAGAATTTAAATAAAGATAATGAAATTCTTGATGAAAAAAGAGCTCCAATGGCAAAAAAAGGTAAAAAAATATTTGAATCTATGTGTGATGCAAAACAATTTAAAGAGTTTAATTCAATAGGTGAAGCAAAACAGTATTTAATAGATAACAACACTTGTAAGAATTTAGATTCTCAAATGATGCAAGCTGTTTCAATTTATTTATATAATCCAATTTTAGCTCTTGATAAATCTAAAATGATGAATGTACCACAAGAAGCAAAATGTCCAGTTTGTGGAATGTTTGTATCAAAATTTCCAAAATGGGTAGCTCAAATTCAACTTAAAGATGGACATATTCACTATTTTGATGGAATTAAAGATATGATGAAATTCTATTTTGATCCAGCAAAATATAAACATCCCCATGAAAAAGAAGATATTTTACAAATCAATGCAACAGATTATTATTCACTAGAATTAATTGATGCTAAAAAAGCTTATTATGTAATTGGTTCTAATATTTATGGGCCAATGGGTGAAGAGATAATTCCATTTAAAAATGAAGATGAAGCTAATAAATTTATGGCTGATCACTTTGGTAAAAGTTTACTAAAGTTTAATGAGATAAAAGAAGAGATGGTGAAATAAGACTTTATTACAATGCGATTTTATCGCATTGTTAATAAATGACAAACTATAGAATTAATTATTTTTAATAAAAGAACAACAATAGTCAACTAATGAATGTACTCTTAATTTAAATTTAGAATTTGCAGGAATTTCAAATGATGCAGGACCTTCATATTTTACCCAATCTTGTGCTGGTAACATAACTTCTAAAACACCTCTTTGAATATCCATAACTTCTTTATGAACCGTATTTAATTCATACTCTCCAGCTAACATAATCCCTAATGTTTTTCTAGAACCATCTTCAAACACAATTGTTCTACTAGTAATATTTCCTTCAAAAAGAATGTTTGCTGCTTTTGCGATAGAAACATTATTAAACTCTGCCATTTACTTTCCTTACATGATTATTTTATATTATTTTAGCACAAAATTTATATGATTTTATTGAAGCAAAAGAGTAGTTCTTTTTTGTTATAATTTCTAAATTTAAAAAAGGTGTAAAAATGAGTATCCAAAAAGAGTTAGAAGATTTAATAAAAAATGAAGTACTTATTGAGATTGAAGACTATATTGATGAATTATTTGAAATTATAGCTTCAAAAAAAGAAGATGAAAACACAAAAGAAGAATTAAAAGATATGCAAGAAATGAAAAAAGATTTCGAAGACATGTTAGTTGATTTATCAAATGGTGAACTTGATGATGAAGAGTGTAAAGAGATTATTGAAGAAATCAATGATATGTTAAAAGAAGATGACGAAGAAGACGAGGACTAAATCTTTTTATGCAAGGTTATATAATTGATATTAAACCTGTAAAAGATGATGACTTAATAGTATCCATTTTAACTGAACATGAGGTAATGACCACTTATAGGTTTTATGGTGCTAGACACTCAAATATCAATCTTGGTTACAAGATTGATTTTGAGCTTGAAAATACAAAAGCTACAATTCCTAGATTAAAAGATGTAATTCAACTGGGCTTTCCTTGGATTCTTGATAATGAAAAAATGTACTGCTGGCAAAGATATATAAAACTTTTTTATCCCCACTTAAAAGATATTGAACAAATTGATGCTTTTTATTTTTACTCTTTTGAAAACCTAATTCATATCATGATAAAACAAAATGCATTACGAGCAATTTGTGAATCATATATTTCACTACTTGAATATGAAGGTAGACTTCATAGTGATTTAGAATGTTTATTGTGTGAAAATATTATTACAGAAGATGTGTCATTAGTACGAGGTTTTTTACCTGTACATGCAAGTTGTAGTCATTCAAAGATTTTTAAATTAGATAATATGAAAGATTTGTTTGAAAAGAAAAAAGTAATTAGTTTTAACGATGAAGAAGTAGAATACTTATGGAATATCCTACTTCAAGGTCTATAAATTAAAGTTCATCTAGTAATCTATCTTGTAGAGTTTCTATAGCTTTTTTAAATATTTTCACATCTAAACCATAAGCTGTTACTTTTTCTACAGCTTTTCCGATGTTTTCATCACTTAATGGCTCTTTAATAGAACATGCTGTTTTAATAACATCTAAGATTTGTGATTTTTTCTTAAAACTATCAGCTGCATTTGAAATATCATCAACATGTTCAATCATGTTAATCAAATTATCACTTAATTTCCAATGTCTAAAAATCTGAGCAGTAATTTCAGAAGTAGTTACACCTAATAACTCTTTCTCTACATCTTTTACACTAGCACCAGATGCAATTTTACTTTTAAATAACTCTGATTTCTTTTCACTCAAAATTAAATCTGATAAAATAAATTTACCTGTTTCTTGTAAAAGTGCAGGAAGTATTATCTCTTCTTTTAACTCAACATCAACTTTCGATAACCATAAACTAGCCAATGTAGAAGAGATATTTGAAGCTCTCATAAAGTCATCACTATTTATTCCATATGGTTCTAAATTTGTCATTAATAAATTTTGAACTGTTCCACCAATTGCAATAGAGATTGTAAAATTTATTCCTAATAAATTAATAGCCCTACTTGGAGTTTCAACTTTTGATCTAAATCCAAACATTGCCGAGTTAGAAATTTTTAATAGTGTAGAAATTATTAATGCATCTTTTTCAATTATTTGTAATAAATCTAATGCTTCTTTATTAAGTTTTTTTCTAAACTCTTCAATCTCAATTATCGTTTTTGGTAGAGGTGGAAGAGATTCTATCTTTTCTAAAATGTTATTAGATGACAATTTTAGCTCCTAATTTAATTATTATTTTTATTGTAACTAAAGTTATATCAATTGTAAATAAATTATTACACATTAAATCTGAAATGCATTATGTCGCCATCTTGCACTACATACTCTTTACCTTCAAGTCTTAACTTACCAGCTTCTTTACATTTTGCTTCACCACCAAGATTTACAAAATCTTCATAAGCAATAACTTCAGCTTTAATAAATCCTTTTTCAAAATCATTATGAATTACTGCTGCTGCTTGTGGTGCTTTTGTATTTTTTCTAATAGTCCAAGCTCTAACTTCAACTTTTCCAGCTGTAAAATAAGATTGTAATCCTAATTTATCAAAAGCTTTATGGATAATTTGTTCTAATCCAGATTCACTAACACCTAAATCTGCCAAAAATTCTGTTGCTTCTTCATCTTCAAGACCTACAAGTTCTTCTTCAATTTTTGCACAAAGAACAATAACATCAGCACCAACACTTGCTGCGTGTTCTTTTAAAATATCAACAAATTTATTTCCACCATCTGCTAATGAATCTTCATCAACATTTGCTCCATAAATCACATCTTTATTTGATAAAAATCTCATCTCTTTGTCAAGTGCAACAAATACTTCATTGTCTTGATTTTCGTAAGTTTTTACAGGTTGTAATTCTTCTAAATGTTTAAATAAATCTTCTGCTACAACTAAAGACGCAGCTGCTTCTTTTGATGCTTTTGATTGTTTTTTTAATCTATCTACTTTTTTCTCTAATTGAGAAATATCAGCATAGATTAACTCTGTTTCAATAATTTCAATATCTCTTAAAGGATTTACATCACCTTCAACATGGATAATATTTCCATCTTCAAAACATCTAACCATGTGTAAAATAACTTCAACTTCTCTAATGTTTGATAAAAATTGATTTCCTAAACCTTCACCTTTTGAAGCACCTCTTACAAGTCCAGCAATATCAACAAAATCGATTGTTGAATGTTGAATTTTATCAGGATTAACAATTTTCGCTAAAGCAGTTAATCTTTTGTCAGGAACTGGAACTATTGCTTTATTTGGCTCGATTGTACAAAATGGATAATTTTGTGCCTCTGCATTTTGCGCTTTTGTTAAAGCATTGAATGTTGTTGATTTACCCACATTTGGAAGTCCTACTATTCCTACACCTAATCCCATTATAATCCTTTTGTCTTTGATGATATATTCATAATTATCACATCGTAATTTTAAAACAGATTATAAACGAAAATGCCAAAGAAGTAGATAAAAATATCTACTTTTGTTTACTTCTAACTAAAAAAATAGCTAATTATTATTAATTTATTTAATATTTATATTTTTTGCTCTAACTTCTTTTTTACCTGTAAACTCTTTAGCATTTGCATTACTAACTACTAATTTTGCTATTTCATCTGTTAACACTGCTACATCATGGGTTTGTGATGCTACTGCTGCATTTTGTTGCGTTTGTTGGTCAAGTTGCGTTACGGCAGTATTAATTTGCTCAATCCCCAGTAACTGCTCTTTACTTGACATCTCTATATCTTGAATTAGGTTTATTGTATTTGTAATATTTAGATTTAACTCTTTATAGCCTTCTATCATATGATTTGCTATATCTTTCCCATCATTCGCTTTTTTTGTTGCATTTTCAACAATACTTTTTATCTCTTTCGCTGCTTCTGCACTTCTGGAAGCTAGGTTTCTTACTTCTGCTGCAACTACTGAGAATCCTTTTCCCGCTTCTCCTGCTGTTGCTGCTTCTACTGCTGCATTTAAAGAAAGAATATTTGTTTGGAATGCTATTTGGTCAATAACACTAATTGCTTCATTAATTAGATTTACTTGATTATTTATCTCATCCATTGCAACTGTTGTTTGATTTGCTAGTTTTTCTCCATCTTGAGCAGATTTTGTTACACTATTTGAAAAAGTAGCCATCTTTTGAATATTCTGTGTATTATTTCTTATATTTGATGTTATCTCTTCTAGGGCTGCTGCTGTCTCTTCTAGACTTGCGGCTGCTTCATTTGAGCTTATATTTAACTTATCTACATTTTCTAAAAGTATATTTGAACTCTCATCTAATGTTAATCCATTTGATTTATTCTCTACTAACATTTGTGTTATTGAATCTCCTAAAGTATTAACTCCATTTGCTAATAATTCAAAAGAACCAGATAATCCAGTTGTATTTATTCTATTAATATAATTTTGATTACTATAAACATTTAATATACTTAATATTTGTTCAAAATTGATTTTTAAAGAGTTATTAAGATTATTAATAATTTTTGCTATATAATTGAGTTTTAAATTTGACGTATTTACATGATGAATTTTATCATTAAAATCTCCATTAGCCAACTTCTCAGAAACTAATATAATTTCAGCATATATCATTAATTCTTCATCATTTTTTTTATTAAGTAAATCACAAATATTTAATAGTTTATTATGAATTTTTGTATTCTTTTTTCCATTTAAATTTGTAGTAGGTATTCCATTTATTTCATTATTTAAATATAACTCAATATTATTTAAAATATTTAAAGTAAATTCTTCTTCTTTTTTATTAAAAAACATTATTATTTCCTATTCTAGTGTAGAGTATAGTTTTTGGGCATTTACTATCTCTTCATTTGTAGGTTTAACTCTTATTGAAATATATCTTATTTCGCCATTTAAAGTTTTTGATGGAAATGCAGTTGCATTAACCCAATAATATTTTCCATCTTTTGTTCTATTTTTTACAATACCTTTCCAAATTCTGCCTGCTTGCACAGTTTCCCATAAACTTTTAAAGGCTACTTTTGGCATATCTTTATGTCTAACCATATTATGTGGTTTACCAACTAATTCATCAATTGAATAACCAGCAATTTTACAAAAATCATTATTTGCAAAAACAATTTCTCCTTTTGCATTTGTCTCAGATACTATCATTATATCTTTTGACAAAATTAATTCATCTTTCATATCAAACCTACTTTTAAATTATTTTATTTTTTTGTTCTATTTTTTGTTCTTTTATTGTTTATTTTAAAATGACTCTCTTTGAGTTTAAATATTAAATATGAAGATGTTTTATACATATTCATAATAATTTCTCTTTTTTCTTCATCTAAATTTAATTTTGTCTTATCATATATCTCTAGCAATTCTAAATAATTAATATCTTCTAAAAAAGGGTATAAAAAAATCGATTTTTCTTCTTCTATAATCCATTCACTTAACAATGAAATAACTACTAATTCTGGCATCCAATATTGCCCGTTATAAAATTTCTTTTCTAATGCTTTTATAATACTGTCATAATAAACCATAAGTGGTTCTTCTTTTTTTGCTATCATTTTCAAGGCACTATTTTTATGCATATTTGCAATTAAACTTCTTAGATATGTGGAACTTACGACACTCTCTTGAAGGTTAGATAATAATTTACGAAGAGACAAAGATATAAACTCTATATCTTTATCATCTCCTATTTGAAACTTTATCTCTTCAGTATCTAATTTAATAAAATATTCTTCTAATGTTGTACGAATAAATACTAATAAAGCTTCTGTTTTCATCTCTCTTAATAATTTTGGTTTTATTCTATTTGAACAAGAGGCTAAAAATTTCATCTCTTAAATCTTTTAAAAAAACTCATTAAAAGCTTTCCCAACTTTCATTATGGTCATTTTGTATTGCTACTTTTCTTTTTTTTATTTCACCATTATGATTTTGTTGAACTGTCATTGGTTTTGCCTTTGCTTCATTTTTACCTTTAAACTCTTTTGCATCAGCATCACTTACAACTAGTTTTGCTATTTGGTCTGTTAACACAGCCACATCATGGGTTTGCGAGGCTACTGCTGCATTTTGTTGTGTTTGTTGGTCAAGTTGCGTTACTGCATCATTAATTTGTTCAATCCCTGATAGTTGCTCTTTTGAGGCATTTTCTATATCTGATATTAAATTAATTGTTTTTGCAATATTCTCATTTAATTTTTTATATCCTACTATCATATTCCCAGCAATATTTTTCCCATGATTCGCTTTTGATGTTGCATTCTCTACCAAAGTTTTTATCTCTTTAGCTGCTTCTGCTGAACGAGATGCTAGGTTTCTTACTTCTGCTGCTACTACTGCGAATCCTTTTCCAGCTTCACCTGCTGTTGCTGCTTCTACGGCTGCATTTAGTGAAAGTATATTTGTTTGGAATGCAATTTGATCAATAACAGTTATTGCTTCATTTATTGCAGTTACTTGTGTATTTATCTCTTCCATCGCAACAGTTGTTTCATTTGCAAGTTTTTCACCTTCTTTTGCTGAATCGGTTACATTATTTGAAAAATTTGACATTTGTGCTATATTCTCTGTGTTATTTCTTATATTTGAAGTTATCTCTTCTAATGCTGCTGCTGTCTCTTCTAAAGAAGTTGCTGCTTCATTTGAGCTTGTATTTAATTTATCTACATTTTCTAAAAGTATATTTGAGCTTTCATCAAGTGTTAATCCATTTATTTTATTCTCTATTAACATCCCTGTAATAGAATCTCCCAAACCATTAACTCCGCTTGCTAATTTTAGAAGATGTTCTTTTAAATGTTTTGTATCAATTTTATTTAAGTAATGGTATGAAGAGTACTCTTCTATAATATGCAATACATTATCAATATTACTCTCTAGATTATCTGCCATTTTATTTAAGACATCTTTTAATTGCATTAATGCTGGATTTGATACACTCATATTTAATCTTTGACAAAGGTCACCTTGTTCAAACTCACCTAAAACTGCTATTGTTTGATCTATTAGTTTTCTATCTTCATCTATATTCTTTTGAGTTTTTTCTATATTTTCATTAACTACTTTTGCCATCTCTCCAAACTCATCTTTTGAGCTTTCATTTAATAACAAAACATTTGATGTCTCTCGGTTTAGATATGAGAAAAATGTTAGTAATCCCTCTTTGAAGTCTGTTAAAGATTTTATAACTACATTTGAAATTAACATAGAAATAATGATAAATAACAGAATTGCCCCTACAGATACACTTATTAAAATATTATTTAAAGATGCATTTGACTCTTCTCTTAATGATATTGCACTTACACTGATTTCATCAAGTTTTGATTCTGCTGATAAACCAGCTTCTGACATTTGTCCAATAACAGTTTTTATTTCTGCAGATTCATCTTTTATACCATTTTCAAAATCTTTGATTCTTTTATTCGCAAAACTATCAAAATATTCAACATATTTTTTTAAATTTCTAACTATCTCATCACATAAAATTCTATTTTTTTCTACACTTAAAGTACTTTTAAATGTTTCAATATTTTTAGTTAATGCTGAGAATTTATCTTTTACTTTTTCTGTATTTGAATTATTTGGTGTTCGTAAGAATTGATATACAGAAATTCTTGCGTTTAAAATCTCTAATTGAAACTGTTCTGTTTTATTTGCTGCTTCATTTCTAACGTTTGATATATTACTCCAGTGAGAATATACCCATCCTGATATAATTACTATTATTACAAACATAACAGGGAATAATAATAATTTCTTTTTTGTATCTATTTTACTTAACATTTGCGCCCTTTTTTTTTACTAATTTTAAATATCTGAAAGATTATTATTGTAATAATTTTCAAAATCTTCTACAATCATTGGTTTAGAGAAATGGTATCCTTGAACCTCATCACATCCATATTCATGTAGTACTTTTAATACTGCCTCATTTTCTACCCCTTCTGCTATTGATTTTAAATTAAAACTTTTTGCCATTTGAATAATTGTTTTAACTATTGTTGCATCATCTTTATCTTGTACAATATCTCGAACAAATGACTGATCGATTTTAAGTTTATCTACTGCAAATCTTTTAAGATAAGAAAGACTTGAATATCCTGTTCCAAAATCATCTATTGACAACTGAATTCCAAGTTCTTTAATAACTTTTACTGTTCTTAAAATATTTTCTGTATCACTAATCAAAATTGATTCAGTTAATTCTAATTCTAAATATTTTGGATTTAAACCTGATACATCTAAGGCTTTTTTTACTACATCAATTAAATTGCCTCTTTTAAACTGAATAGCAGATACATTAACAGCAACTACTATCTCTTTACCTTGGTTATTCCAAATAGCAGCTTGTTTACAAGCTTCTTGAATTACCCATTCTCCTATTTGAACTATTAGACCACTAGACTCTGCAATAGAGATGAAATTCATAGGTGGTATCATTCCTAATATTGGATGTTCCCATCTAATTAATGCTTCAGCACCTATAATTTTGTTACTTATTAAATCTATCTGAGGTTGATAATGTAAAATAAATTCTTTATTTTTGATGGCCTCTTTAAGGTCATTTTGTATTCGAAATATTCCTATTTGATTATGTCTCATTTGTTGAGTAAAAAAACAATAGGTATTTTTACCATTTTCTTTTGCTTTGTACATTGCTGCATCGGCATTTTGTAAAAGCTGTTCAAAATTAGAGCCATGTTCTGGATACATAGCAATACCAATAGAAGCAGTGGTTGATAGATGTTGATTTTTAACATCAAATATTTTTTGAAATTGTTTAAGTAATTTTGTAGCAATTGCAGAGACTTCTGAAAATTCATTTATATCTGATAAAATCAGAATAAACTCATCACCTCCTTGTCTACTAAGAGTATCACATGCCCTTACACAACTTTGTAATCGTTGTGAAACCATTTTTAAAACTATATCACCTATAGAGTGTCCTAAAGAGTCATTAATTGTTTTAAATCCATCTAAATCAATAAACAAAAGTGCTACTTTTTTTTCAAATCTTTTTGCATTAGCTATAATTTGTTTTGCTCTATCTTTAAGTAATAGCCTATTTGGTAATCCTGTCAATATGTCATGATGAGCCATAAACTCTATTCGTTTTTCTATATTTTTTTGCTCTGTGACATCTTTTGTTACAACTAAAGTTTGTATAGGATTTGTATTTGGTATTAATACCACAGAGATTTCATGTTCTCTTCTTTCACCTTTTTTATTAACTTGCGCTACATTATAGGTATTTGGTAATTCTTCTCCTTCTAAACGTTTTTGATACATCAAAGCAACTTTCTCTTTATCATCAGGATGGATAGTCTCTAAAAAATTTGATTTTTTAGAGACTATGTCCTCATAACCATACTCAAAAGCAAGTTCAAGGTTATTTGTGTAGATATATTTACCCTCTTCTATTACATTGACGCTCATACCAGCTTTTGCAATGCCTTTAAGTAAACTTTCTTGGAAATTTTTTTGTTTTAATACCTCTTTTTCCATTTTTTTTCTTTGCGTTATATCCCTTACTAGTGCTAAAAAAGTTTTTGTTGTTTTCTTAAAAGATAAAGATAATTCAAACCATTTTTCCCCATCAGGATGCTCAATACTATATACTTTGCCAAAAGATGAACCTTTTTCTTTCGCTTCTTTAATAGCTGAATATGCAACTTGTGAAGCTTGTGACGATAGAACATCTGATATTGTTTTTCCTAACAAATTTTCTTTTTGTCCAAAAATAAATTTGTCATTATTAGACCAAAAATTAAGATATTTTCCATATTTATCTACTTCAAAGAGTAAATCTGGAATTGCATTGATAACACCTTGAGAAAATTCCACCGATTCTTTTAGCTCTTTTTGAATATTGATAATTTCTGTAATATCTCGACCAACAGCTAAAATACTCACAATCTCATTTTTATGATTTCTTTCAGCTATAAATTTTATATGATGTGTTTGTGCATTACCATTTTTAGTAGTTACTAATTGATGAATATTTAAAGTATCATTTTCACAATTTTGAACATCACTAATAGCTTTGATTACTTCAGTGTGATGTGGCATAATATCTTGAATTTTTTTTCCTATTAAAAAAGATGCTTTCATCCCTAAAGTTTGTTCCAGAGTAGAATTTAGATACAAGTAATGTCCATCTTTATCCCAACGAGCAACATTATCGGGTAGATTTTCAGTGAGTGAACGAAACTCTTGTTCTTTAGTAGCTAGTTTTTCTGTTATTAATTTTTGTTTAGTCATATCATGTCCAATAGCTAGCGCCCCAATGATTTCACCTGAAGTATTACGCTCAGCAACAATATTAAGTTCACAAGTAGTAATTTTTCCATCTTTAAACCTCTTCCATTCTAAAATAAAAGAGTCATTTTTCCCTGTTAAAACAACTTGTAAAATTCGTTTTTGATACTCAAATGCTGTCATATTTATCATATTTAAAAACATGTTCCATTGGGCTTCAGGTTTTATATTGATAAGAGATGTAAGAGGAATAGCAGTTTGTTTCGAAAAAGCAGGATTTGCATAAATTCTAGTAGCTTCTGTATTATATCGCATAATAATATTAGGAGAATTTTCTACTAATGTTCGAAACATCTCTTCTTTAAAACTTAACTCTTTTTGAGCACTAATATCATGTCCAATTGAAAGAACTGTTTCTACTTTTCCATCAGTTGAAAATTCAGGTATATGATGTTGTAAAAAATGTTTTTGAGTTCCATTTGGTAAAGTAAAAATTACTTCTAATGAGTTTGATTTTCCTTCTTCAAAAACTTTTTTGATACTTTTTATTATTTTAGGTTTATATTCATCATTTACTAAACTTGTTTCAAGAAGTCCTTTATTTATTAACTCTTCAACTGTTTTTCCCGAGAGTTTTTCTACTGCTGGATTTACATAAATTCTTTGAAGATTTTCATCATAACGATAGATTGGAATTTCTGCATGTTGAGCTAAGGTACGATACTCTCGTTCACTTTTCTTTAACATCTCATCTTGTAATTTATTTTTAGTTATATCTCGTGCAATTCCTAAGACACCTAAAAGTTCTGAATTAGGTTTATAAACAGGGACTTTTCTAATTTCTATAATACCTATTGTTTCATCAGGATAAATAATAGTCTCTTCTGAAATACTAATTGAATTAGAATCAAGTGCTTCCATATCTGTTTTTTTACAAATATCTGCATCTTCTTTTTTAAAAAAATCATAATCAGTTTTACCAATTATTTCAATCTCTTTTACACTAAAGATTTCTTCAAAAACAGAATTACATGCTAAATAAACTCCTTGTACATCTTTCAACCAAATCATATCTGGAATGGTTGATATAATAGCTTTTAATTTTGTTTCAGCATCTTCTAGTTGCTTTTGAATATTCATTTCATCTGTAATATCTCTATCCGAACCTACAATTTGATATATATGTCCATTATCATCAAATATAGGAGTGAGAATTGAATGTAACATTTTTTTCCCACTAGGAAAATCATACTCTTTTATGTAATCTACTTTTTTAGCTTCTTTTAGGCAATAAAGATACTTTTCTATTAGTAGATTTTTAAAATTTTTATTTTCTAATTCATCTACAAAATTATTTAAAAGTTCTTCTTTTGCTAAACCCGTGATTTCAATATATGCATTACTAAGAGTTCTATGAATAAAACGTCCATCATAAGTTACATCTATTAAATAAGTAATATATGGACTATTATCTAATATCTTTTCATAATTATTATTCTTTTCTGTTTCATTATAATAATTATTATTTTTTTTAAAAGAGACCATATACTAAGTTCCTAGAATTATTTTTCTAGATAATAACAAAATAATAGATTCGAATCAGTCACTTTATAAGCTATTATATGTGACCATTATATGACTTTACTGTTTTTGAATGTTGATTTATTTAGCTTCTTTGAGTAATATCTCTTGAAAGTATAAGGAAGTTTCCATCTGATTTTTTTGAAATTGAGAGTTCAAACTCTTTTGTACCTTGAGGTAAATTTATGTTTATTTTTTTTCCTAAAGAGTATTGGTTTATATTTGCCTCTTCAAAAGCATTTATTATGGTATCGGCATCCTCTTTTGATAAAATATTGTAAATATTATTTCCCAATAAAACCTCTTTTTGTTCTATTAACAACTCTTTATTTTGTGTCCAAACTCCTAAATAATTTCCTTTTTTATCCATTTCAAAAAGTATATCTGGTAATGTATTGATAATATCTTCACTCCATTCTAGAGCTTTTTGAAGAGAATAAGTCCGCTCTTTTATTTTTTCTTCAAGTGTTAAATTTAGTTCTATAAGTTCATTTTGAGCTTTTTTTCGCTCTGTTATATCACGTGAAAGTGCCAGATATGTGCCATCAGGCTCTTTTTTTGTTGTATGTAATTCAAACCAGTGTTCACCATCTGGAAAATCTAATTTATAAATATTCCCTAATGATGAACCGTATTTATCAACCTCTTCCATAGTTTTTAATGATATTTCAACTGCTTGAGAAGGTAAAATATCTTTAAATTTTTTTCCTAATAATATCTCTTTCTGAACTGCAAGAAGTTTTTCATCCCTTGCCCAAACATTTAAATACACTCCCTCTTTTGATATTTCAAAAAGCATATCAGGGATTGCTTGAATAATACTTTTATTAAACTCTAGAGCTTTTTGAAGTTCTTCTGTTCGTTCAGCTACTTTTTGTTCTAAATTTTTATTTAGATTATTTATTGTTGCTTCATGTTTTTTGAGTTGTGTTATATCTTTGACAATAGATAATCTTAATTGTCTGTTATCATATACAAAGTTAGTAACAGTAATTTCCACATCAAGAATCTTTCCATCTTTTCTAAGATGGTTTGTTTGAAATGTTATTGAATTATCCCTATTAATTTTTTCTTTGATTTCATCAATCTCTTCTACTGACATAAAAGAATCTATATCTTCTACTCTCATATTTAGAAATTCATCATAAGTATATCCAAGCATTTTGCAAGAAGCATCACTAACATAACGAATGCTTCTGTCATCTCCAATAATATAAAAAGCATCATTTGTATTATTAATAGCTGTTTTTAATAATTGAAGTTGTTCTTCTGATTGTTTAATATAAGTAATATCATGTCCGATTGAAATCACCCCATCAATTTCACCTTTTTCATCAAATTCAGGAGCAAAAATAAGTGTCCACCATGATTTTTTACCCTCTTTTTCATCCACTACTTCTATATGAGTTTTGTGACCAGTTTCAAGTACATACAGTATTCTTTCATAGAGTTCTGTTGCTACTCCCATTAAAGATTTTTTATCTGGACTAAATGCCAATATCTCATCACTGGTTACTCCAAAATAATTACATAAATGAGGATTAACATAAATACGTTTCCCATCTTTATTATAACGAGAAAGAAAATTAGGCATATTTTCAGCAAGTGTTCTAAATTCTCGCTCTTTTTTTGCAATTTCTTTTGTTCGTTCTATTACTCGTCCTTCCAATTCATCATTTAACATTTCTACTCTTTTTTGTACTGCTTTTCGCTCAGTAATATCACGAATAGTTCCCACAAGATACTGTTTATTATCACTTCCTACAAACATGGATTTAACAGTTTCAATACAGTGTATTACACCATCTTTAGATGTAAAATACTCTTCATTTATATTTACTTCATTTGAATTAAATACAAGTTCATCTTTTTCCCAAAAAATATCAGCTTCTTCTTTTGGAAAAACCTCATAATCAGATTTTCCTATTAAATAATCCTTAGATAAACCAGTAAGTTCACAATTTGCTTTATTCAAAATTATCCATTTATGTTGTCTATCTTTAACAAAAATAGGATCAGGTATAGAATCAATTAAATGGTTTAAAAAGTTATAAGAATTGGCAAGTTCTTTTTCTACTTCTTTACGTATAGTTATATCTTCTATAAGTGCTAATAAATAATCGACTGTGCCATCTTTTTTACGTACGCATCCTAAAGAAAGGTAAGCAAAAACAATACGATTATCTTTATGAATATACCTTTTTTCAACGGCATAAGATTCTATTTCACCCTTTAACATACGCTCGAAATCTTCTTCATTAATATCCAAATCATCGGGATGTGTTAATTGTGTCCAAGTCATGTTTCTAAGTTCTTCAGATGTATAACCTAAAATTTCACAAAGTTTATCATTTACATGTAACCAATTTTTTTCTGGTGAAGTAATAGCCATACCAACAAGCTGATGATCAAAAAATAGACGCATTTTTTCTTCATCTTTTCTTTTCTGAACTTTTAAGTGCTCACTTATATCACGAGAAACAGCAAGACTATATCCTACTCCTTTATACTCAAAATAATTTGAACTTATTTCTATAGGAAAAGTTGTTCCATCTTTTCTTTTATGTTCTGTCAAAGTGAGCGTATTATTGAGTTTTATTATATCTTTCCAATGATCAGTCCACCACTCTTTTGAAACATAATTATCAATATCCTGCACAGACATTTTAAGGAGTTCTTCTTGCGTATATCCCAAACTTTTACATGTAGCTTCATTAACATAATGAAACATTGCATTTTCATCTATTAAAAATACTGATTCACTTATCTTATTAAGTGCAAATTCTTTAATAAGAAGATTCTCTTGTATTGCTTTACGCTCAGTAATATCCCTTGCTAATCCCATATTATAAGCAATACCATCATATTCAAAATAGTTGGCAAGAACTTCTACAGGAAAAATTGTTCCATCTTTTTTTCTATGTCTTAGTTCCATAGTCATAGTTTTTATTTGTTTTATAATAGTCCAATGTTCAGGCCATCTTTCAATTGGCCAATCGGCATCTACATCACCAATATTTAATTTTAATAGTTCAGCTTCACTATATCCTAAAGCATTACAAGCACCTTTATTTACATAACAAAGTTGGCCTTCTTCATTCATCAAATATACAGCTTCATGAATATGGTCAAGAGCAAACTTTTTAAGAAGTAATCGTTGGTTGGCTTTCTTTTGTTCACTTATATCTCTAATATTTGCAATATGATAAAGAATATCTCCATTTTCATTTTTGATTACAGTCAAGTCAATATTTACAGGAAAAGAATAACCATCTTTACGTAAATGAATAGCTTCAAAGGAACAAAAACATTTTTCAAATGCCTCTTTTTGTTTTATAGATAAAATATTCAAACTAATAGGAGAAAATAGATTCTCAATTTTCATATATTTTAACTCTTTTTGAGTATAACCATACATTTCATAAAAAGCTGGATTAACCATTTCAAATTGATTATTTTTTCCATTATGTACACTAACGGCCCAATGTGTTTGTTCAAATATATCTTCCCATTGTCGTAATGTTTTTTCTAATTCAACTTGTTTTTCAACTTTACGCTCTAATCTATAAATTCTATCTAATGTTGATTCTTCCATATTTAAATCTGTTTGGGATAATTCTACTTCCACTGTTTCGTAATACATAGGAAGTGTTATAGTAAAAATTGCACCCTGTTCATTATTTTTAGCACTTATTTTCCCTCCAAATCGTTTTTCAACAATTGTTTTTACAATATAGAGTCCTATTCCAATATTCTCACTCTTTGAACTAACACATGATTCAAAGATTTTATCAAAAGGTTCTTCTTTGATTCCTCCTGCGTTATCTTCAATTGTAATAATAATAGAATTACTAATTTGATTTATTTTTATTTTAATATATGGATTTATACTTTTTCGCTCTACTAAAATATCTTTTGCATTTAAAACTACATTAATTATTGCATTCGCAAACTCATTTCTATCTCCATATAAATGTATTTCATTCCTATATTCAAATTGAAATAATATATTTTCAACTTCCAATATATAATGAACCATATTTCGTATATCATGTATTACATCAACAATACCAAACTCACTTTTATTACTTTTTTCATGTTTAAAAAAGCGATAAAATACATCTATAGTATTTGAAAGATGCCGAATAATCCCACTACTTTGTTCAATAGAATCTAATATTTTTTCTTTTGTTAATACTCCTTTAATAAGTAAAGTAGCATGTAAATTTGTTTGGATTGCTCCAATTTCAGCTAGAGGTTCTCTCCATTGGTGTGCAATATTACCAACTAGTTCACCAACTGAAGCTTGACGAGATTGAAGAAAAAGTATTTTTTCTTGGACTTGTGCTTTTAAAATAGCATTATTTCTTTCTAGTTGAATAAGGCTAAGTTTATGTCCCAAGGCCAATGATAAAAAAATCATTGCCCAAATTGTTCCTATCAATTGTGCTTGTACAGTGTAAAAATTTGCTTCTAAAAGATTTTCAAACATACAAAAAGAAATTACCATTCCTATTAAATATCCACTTAATGCTAATATATAATATTTTGAAGAGCTATATCCTTTAATAAATTTTTCTATTCCTAAATATAAACAAAAAACTGCAATACCAATAAGTATTAACATACTTATAAAATAGCTATATGATTCTCTTATAAAAAAGACAAGAACTATACTTAAAAATAAAAAGTACAACTTCTTTGGATATTTATTCTCAATATCTAGAAATTTAAAAGTAAAAAATAGTAAAAAAATAGATGTGCCTAAAAGTATGAAAATCTTTATCATATTTTTCATATCTAAATTCAATCCAAAAATAGCTGTAAAATATCCATGATAAGAGATTATCCATGAAACTAAAAAAACTATATAAATAGAATATAAAGCATAATCATTCTCTTTTGTAGATAAATATAAAAAAACATTATAAAAAAAGAGACTTAATAAAGAACCGAAAAGAATAAATAAAATACCTATTTCTGGTACTAATGCATTGATAATATCACTATTATTTCCAATTAGTATTTCTACCAAAAAAGGAATTGCTGAATCAATTTTAATAAGATAGGTATAAGGAATAGGTGATTTTTCTAAATAAAATTTTGGAACTAAATTTTCAAGATTATTGTCTACTCTAGGAACTAATAAGCCACTTTGTTTTGTTTCAATTAAAATATCATTTTGATATTTATATAAAGTTGCTTTTTCAATAGATACATCTACAAAACTTAAAAATAAATTTTCATCATTTGGATTAAATATTTCTAAACTAATCCAAAAAGAAGTATTAAAAAGACCCAAACTTTTTAGTTCATCAGAGAGTTTTTCAAACTCTCCTTTTTTTAATTTTTCATAAGCTTCTTCTGAACTAAGTTTACCTATAAAATATAAAGGTTGATTTACTTTCTCTATTTTAACATTTGTTGCTATTTGCAATGATTCTAAAGCAAATAATGAATTACAAAAAATAAAAATATATAAAATAAATCTACCCATCAATTTCACTTAACCTAAATAATATTTAAACGATATCCTATACCTCGTACAGATATAATAATATCATTATCTAATTTTTTTCTTATTCTAAGAACTAAATTTTTAATAGCTGACTCGCAAATTGCCTCTAAAGGCCAAAGAGTTTCGGAGATTTCTTCTTTTGTGACAGTTTTTGAACGATTTACAATTAATAATTTAATTAATTCAAGTTCTTTTATTCCCAATGAAACTAATGAACCTTTTAGATAAATTTCTTGTGTTGCAGAGTTATAAAAAATATTTTCAGAAAGAGCAATAAGTCCATGATTTCTTTGAACTCTTTTCATTGCTTTATTTATAGTTAAGATAAGTTTATTAAATTCAATGGGTTTAATTATATATCCATCTATTGAAAGATTAGCAGCACTAACTACCAATTCTTGTTCCATAAAACTAGTTAATAAAATAATTGGCGTTTCATAATCTGTTTGACGAATTTTTTCTATAAAAGTTAATCCATCCATATTTGGCATCTTAATATCACTAATAATTATGTCTGGTCTTTCTTCTTGATAAATATCATAAGCTTTTTTTCCATCTTCTACTGAAAAAACTTTTTTAAATATCATTTCAAGTACTTCAGTTATTTGTAACTTAATTATTTTATCATCTTCTGCGAAGAGAACTGTTTTCGATTTTAGTAATAAAAGATCACCCATCATTATAAAAAGCCTATTGTATAAAATATTATAATTCGTTATAAAAAAATTATTTTATTATACGATTATTTTACTTTATATAATATAGGAGTTAAAACAATTTTTGACAATATCTTATATGAAAGCAGATAAATTAAAATTTACAAATTCTTTTACATAATTTCAATGATAGGAAATATTTCTTATTTAAAAAAAGATAATTAAAATATGTATTTAAATAGTAGATATGATTTATTAAATAATAAAGTTTTTCAGGCGCTAATAATATTTATTATGATATAATCACGCCTCTAATTTTAGGAAAATAATGAAAAAATGTATCTCATATAACAAGTTTATTCGAAATGTAATACTCTTATCTATGTTTTTTATAATTGTGCTTTTTTTATTGTATAGCAACTTTATACAATCAAGTAGCATTGAAAAAAGTATTAAAGAAGATACAAATATTATGGCTAAATTAGTATTTCAAAATTTATATACTGTAATGAAAATGGGTGGAGATAAAGAACTTATTAATGAAACTATAGTAAAAATTGAAAAAGATATCTCACATATTAATGTTGATATTGTAAGAAATAATGATACAGATATTAAAATTATAAATGATGCTTTTTTAACAAAAGAAGCACAAATACTTAAAAAAGATAAAAACCTAGAGTTTGTAACTCCCATTTTATTTAAACAAGAGTGTTTACAATGTCATAAAACATCTAATGTTGATGATGTTGCTGGTGTATTGATTATTGAACACTCTATTTTAGATATTAAACTTTCACTTAAAGATATACTTGTACTAATTTTTATTCTGTTTATTTTGATTATTTTAGTATTTTTCACTACATGGATTTATTTCCTAAAAAAATATTTTATCGAACCCATCAATAATTTAATTGGTCAAATTTCCAAACATACAACATATAAAGATTTAAAAAATGAAATTATTATTGATACAAATATTAAAGAGATTAAACTATTAGAAAAAGCTTTTAATATAAAAAATAGAGCTATATATAGTTCAAGTAATAAATTAGAAAAAGCGAGTAATAAAGACCATTTAACTGGAATTTATAATCGTAGAAAGTTTAATGAATATTCAACTTTAATAATTAATGATGCACAAAGATATGAACATACTTTTTCTCTAATATTAATTGATTTAAATAAATTCAAACCTATTAATGATACTTATGGACATACAATTGGTGATAAAGTGCTAATTTACTTTACACAAATTATTAACAAATCTATTAGAGAAACTGATTATTTATTTAGAATGGGTGGCGATGAGTTTTATCTGTTGCTTAGTAATACTAATCATAAGGAAGCTGTTCTAATTGTTAAAAAACTACAAGATAAATTAAAAGATTCTAAATTCATTCATGGAAATATAACACTTGAAATTAGTGCTTCATTTGGAATTTCACAATATAAACTAGATGGGAATAAAATTGAAGATTTAGTAAAAGTTGCAGATGAAAGAATGTATAAAAATAAAGAAGATAAACGATAAAAGAAATTAGACATTTTTATCTAATTTCCTTTGTAGAAAGAAAATTTAATTCTTTTCTACTAAATTTTGTAAGAATTTAATTGTCATTCTAACTCCAGTACCACTTGCTCCATGTGGATTATATCCCCAAGGTTTTTCTACAAATGCAGGTCCAGCTATATCAAAATGAATCCATTTTTCTTTATTTTCATCACTAATAAAATTATCTAAAAACATTCCAGCTGTAATTGCGCCACCATATCTTGTGTTTGCAATATTACAAATATCAGCTATTTCTGATTTTATTGCTTTTTTTAGAAATCTATTAAAGTCTAATGTTGTTGCATACTCACCTGATTCTAAAGCAGATGAAGTAGCATTTCTTTTTAGTATCTCATTATTTCCCATAACTCCTGTTGTATATTCACCAACTCCAACAACACAAGCACCAGTAAGCGTTGCATAATCAAAAATATAATCAATATCTTTGATTTCGTCTTGAGCATAAGATAAACAATCAGCTAGAACAAGTCTTCCTTCTGCATCAGTATTTCTAATTTCAATAGTTTTGCCATTTTTAGCTTTTAAAACATCATCTGGTTTATAAGCATTTCCACCAATCATATTTTCAACGGCTCCAACAACTGCATGAACTTCAAAAGGTAACTCTAATTTTGCAATTGCCCAAATAGTTGATAGAACTGCACAACCACCAGATTTATCAGATTTCATTGTAACCATAAAATCAGCTGGTTTTAAAGATAATCCACCCGAATCATAAGTTAAACCTTTTCCAACTAATACAATTTTTCCTTGAGGATTTTGAGGTTTATATGTTAAATGAATAAGTTTTGATTCATGAATTGAAGCTCGTCCAACGCTAAGCATTGCATTCATTCCATTCTCTTTTAAGAATTTTTCACCCTCAATTTTAACTTCAATATCAACATCTTTTGCAAGTCTTTTTGCAGTTTTTGCCATAACTTCAGGATAAAAATCAGAAGGTGGAGTGTTTACCATGTTTCTTGTTTTATTTACAGCTTTTGAGATAATTTTTGATTCTCTTAATATATCTAGTAAATTTTGAGTTTTACTTGATACTAAAATTTCAAGTTCAATTTTCTTTTTATCTTTTTCTGATTTATAAGTAGAAAATTTATATTCACCTAATAATGCACCCTCAATAATAGCTTTGAAATTATTTTCTAACTTCTCAATTAATTCAATTCTTGCACTTTTAAATTTTGTTGTTTGAAGTTTTTTAATTGCTGTTGCAGTTGCAATTGCAATTGAATCATAATCATCTTCTTCATAACCCACATAAATCTTTTTAGACTCTGCTAATAAAACACAAGCTTCATCTTTTGCTTTAAAATCTAAAGTATCTAAAAGCTCTTTATGAGCTGTCATTTCAATGTTTTTTACAAAAATAATTTCAATTTCTGCGCCACTTTCTTCAATACCTTTTTCAAGTAAATTAATTTTCATTATTTATCCTTTTTTCTGTTTTTTTTGTAGCTTTATTAAAATAATATATTATACTTCCACCCATACAAAGAACTATAGGTACTACAAAATACCAATGTACTTTAGCCCACTCAAGAACAGATATAATCTCACTTCCAAAATGCCAAACAGGAACTATTGTAAGTGCTGCCCAAAACCAAGCTGAAATTAGATTTATAAATGCAAACATTTTTCCATCATATCTTGTTAATCCAATTGAAATTGGTATTACAGTTCTCATTCCGTACATGTATCTTTGAACAAAAATTATTGGCCAACCATGTTTTTTTAGAAGTAAATGTGCCAATGCGAACTTTCTTCGTTGACCTTTAAACTTTTTATGAACATAAGCTTTATTAAATCTTCCAATATAAAAGTAAACTTGATCACCAGCAAAACCACCAAGACCAGCTATAAATATCGCAAAATATAAATTCATATCACCTGTGTGAGCTAATAATCCAGCCATTATAAGACCAGCTTCACCCTCTAACATTCCCCATGCAAAAAGTATAATATATCCATATTTTCTTAGTAAATAGACAAATTTCTCTTCAAGTCCATCAACAGGAGCTTGATACAAGTTATATGCTAAAAATACAAAAAAAAGCGATAATACAACTGCAAGTATTTTTCCAAAATGGGGTTGGATTTTTCTAAAAAGCTCTTTCACAATACCCCTTTTATTCGAAATTTAATAAACTCTTTGCCTGAACCATATCTTTATCGCCACGACCAGATAAATTAACGATTACTATTTTATCTTTAAATTTATCTTTCGCTTTTTTTAAATAAGCAATTGCATGTGAAGATTCAAAAGCAGGAATTATTCCCTCTCGTCTACTTAGCCATACAAAAGCTTCCATTGCTTCGTCATCTGTTATTGAATCATATTGGATTGATTTATTATCTTTATGAAAAGAGTGTTCAGGTCCAATTCCTGGATAATCAAGTCCTGCACTAATAGAGTGAGCTTCAATCACTTGTCCATCTTCATCTTGAAGTAAATATGAACATTGACCATGTAAAATTCCAGGAGTTCCTTTTTCAAGTGAACAACCATGTTTATCTGTATCAAGACCTAAACCACCTGCTTCTATTCCAATACAAGTTACTTCTTTATCTTCTAGGAAGTGAGAAAAAATACCAATTGCATTAGATCCACCACCAATACAAGCAACTACATAATCAGGTAATCTATTCTCTTTTTCAAGAATTTGTTTTCTTGCTTCATACCCAATTACAGCTTGAAAATCTCGAACCATCATAGGATATGGATGAGGACCTGCTACAGTTCCAATTATATAAAAAGTATCCCTTGCATTTGTAACCCAATATCTAATTGCATCATTCATTGCATCTTTTAATGTTTTACTTCCACTTTGAACAGCAATTACTTTTGCTCCTAAAAGTTTCATTCTAAATACATTTAATTCTTGTCTTTCAACATCTTTTGCACCCATAAAAATAGTACATTCAAGTCCCATAAGTGCTGCAATCGTTGCAGTTGCAACTCCATGTTGCCCAGCACCAGTTTCAGCAATAACTTTTGTTTTTCCAAGTTTTTTTGCAAGTAAACCTTGAGCAATTACATTATTTACTTTATGAGCACCAGTATGATTTAAATCTTCTCTTTTTAAATAAACTTTTGCACCAATTTCATCACTAATATTTTTTGCAAGATATAAAGGATTTTCACGTCCAACATAATCTTTTAATAGATAATTAACTTCAGCCCAAAATTCTTTATCAAATCTATATTTTTTATATTCAGCTTCTAACTCTTTTAAAATTGGCATTAAAGTTTCAGGAACATATTGTCCTCCGAAAATACCAAATTGACCCTTTTCATCAGGGTCAAAAATACTTGGTTTTGGAATATAATTACTCATTTATTTTCTCTTTTTATTAAATTATTAAATTTCTAACACTGAATAAACAGGAGCTATTTCTCTTAATTTTTTTGCACCATCTAATATTTGAATGTTCATTAAAAAACATACCTCTACTAAATTTACTTCTAATTTTTTAATTAATGTAGCTGCTGCGTTTGCAGTTCCACCACTTACAACAATATCATCAATTAGTAAAACATTCACATTTTTTTCATTATTAAAAGCATCTAAATGAAGTTCAACTTCATCAAAGCCATATTCAAGTTCATATTTTTCACATACAGTTGTACTTGGAAGTTTTCCTTTTTTTCTAACAGGAACAAAACCAACACCTAATCTATCCGCAAGTGCTGCACCAAAAATAAAACCACGTGAGTCAATTCCAGCAACATAATCTAAATTGTAAGATTTATATCTCTCTTCTAAATGATCCATCAAAAGTTTAAATGCTTCTTTATTATTTAATAAAGTTGTAATATCTTTAAAAATTATTCCATGCTTTGGAAAATCATTAATACTTCTTATTGAATCTAATAATATTTTTTTATCATTCTCGTTTAACATCTTATTTCCACTCAATCAAAATCCTTTAAAATTCATTACTTTGTGAAAAGCTTTTTATTCTATCTAAATATTTATTATGATTTTATGATGTTTCTTAAATATTTAAGAATCTATTAAATATAATATATTTTATTATTTAAAGGTTTTTTATGAGATTTTTACTACTAGTTTTGATATATATAAATCTATACTCTTCTGAACTTCAAAAAGCCAAAATCTATGACAAATCAAAACACAATATAACTAATTGGTATATGAGTGAAAAACTAGACGGAATAAGAGCTTGTTGGAATGGAAAAGAGTTTATAAGTAAAAATGGAAATAAAATTTATGCACCAGATTGGTTTATAAAAGATTTTCCAAATTTCGAACTTGATGGCGAATTATGGACTAAAAGAGATGATTTTGAGAATATTCAAAATATAGTTTTAGATGAAAAACCTACACAAAAATGGAATGAAATAACTTACAATATTTTTGAAGTTCCAAATGCAGATGGAAACTTTGATAAAAGATTAGAAAAAATCAAATCTTACTTATATAAAAATCCAAATAAATTTATAAAAATAATTCCTCAAAAAATATGTAAAAATGAGTCTGAATTAAATAGTTATCTAAAAGAGTTAGTAAATAAAAAAGCTGAGGGCTTAATACTTAAAAATCCGAAATTAGATTATTTTACTGGAAGAAGTGAAAATATTTTAAAAGTAAAAAAGTTTTATGATAATGAAGCTTTGGTAATTGGATTAAATTATTCAAAAGATAATAAATTCAAAAGTTTAAAAGTGAGATTAAAAAATGGAGTTATTTTTAATTTAGGCGGTGGTTTTTCAGATAAACAAAGAGAAAATCCACCTAAAATTGGTGATATTGTAACTTTTAAATATTATGATTTAACAAAAAACAATAAACCAAAATTTGCCTCTTTTTTAAGAATAAGAAAAAAAGAGTAATTTTTAATAAAGTTCATAAGATGTTGTAACAAGGCCTGCATCTTGGATTTTTTTACAAATAGTTGTAGTTTTTGTTGTATCAACTGTTAATTCAATTGTTTTAACATCAGTACTAGAAGTTTTTATTTCAAGGGATAAGCAAGAATTCTTATCTTCAATTTTTGTATCTGATACATTCCAATTAGTATCATTTACACTAATTGCATCACTTATTTTATCTATTTTTTGATTTAATAAAAAATAACTTTGAATTGATGAAGTAGCTGTACTAATATCTCGTTTTATCGTAGATACCAAAGCACTATCTTTAGTATCTAAATACTTTGGAATGGCAAAAGATGCCACAATACCTAAAATCACTATGGCAAAAATAAGTTCTAAAAGTGAAAATGCAGATTTCATAATAATCCTTAAAAATAATTTTAAAGATTATAAGAGTTTATTTCTTAATTTTAAATAATATAAAATATTATTTAAAAAATATCTGGTATATCAATATTTGTTTCTCTCTCAGTGTCTGCAATATTTTCAAATACCATCTCAATTGGTGAACTATTATGTTCATTTTCTTTATCAACAAATCTTGTAAGAGCTTTTTGGAAGTTAAGTTTTACAGTACCAATTGGTCCATTTCTTTGTTTTCCAATGATTACTTCTGCTTCTTCTTCTGGTTTGTTTATAAATTTAGATTTATAATCTTCACCTTTATCTTTGGCCTCTTTCTCTTTTCTTGCTTCATCTCTTTCTTTATAAACATCATCTCTATAAACAAACATGATAATATCCGCATCTTGCTCGATTGCTCCAGATTCTCTTAAATCTGATAACATTGGTCTTTTATCTGGTCTATTTTCAAGTCCCCTATTCAACTGTGAAAGAGCAATAATTGGGATTTTCATCTCTCTAGCCAACATTTTAAGTCCCCTTGAAATATCAGAAACCTCTTGGTGTCTATCTTTATTTCCAGTTCCTTGCATAAGTTGAAGGTAATCGATGATTACAAGTTTTATATTATTTGATTCATTTTGGGCAAGTTTTCGCACTCTCGCTCGAAGTTGATTAATATTAATACTTCCACCATCATCAACATAAAGTTTTTTTGTATTTAAATCATCAAAAGCACCACTTAGGTTTGTCCACTGTTGATCATCTAAATCACCTTTTCTAAGATTTTGTAATGGAATTGAAGTTTTTGCAGATAACATCCTTAACATAAGTTGTTCTGCTGGCATCTCTAGGGAGAAAAATATTACACCTTTTCCCGCTTCAACATTTTTTAATGCCATATTTAAAACAAGAGCTGTTTTTCCCATTGCAGGACGTGCTGCAATAATAATTAAATCCCCTGAGTTAAAACCTGTTGTTCTTCTATCAAGGGCTTCAAATCCTGTTGTTTCACCAATAAGATGTTTATTCCCCATCTTTTTCATTTGTTCTATATATGAAAGAGTATCATGGGTTATAACTTTCATATCTTTTAATTCTGAAGTTGCTGAGTCTGTAGAGATTTTATAAAGTTCACTTTGAATAGTATCAAGGGCTTCATTTGCACTCATTTCCTCTTCAATAGCTACTTTTTTTATAGTAGTTGCAAGTGTTGCTAACTCTCTTTTTACAGAACCATCTTTAATTTCTCGCACATATGCTAATGTATTAGTAATTGGATTAGCTGAAAGAATTTCTAATAAAATTGAGTCATCGACATCTTTTGCATCAACTCTTTTTCTTATAAACTCTTCATCAATTGGCATATCATCATTGTGAAGTTTTACCATTACCTCAAATATTTTTTTGTGTGCAGGTAAATAAAAATCTTTAGGTTTTAATACACCTAAAACATCTTCAAGTTCTTCAGGGTTAAATAAAATAGAACTTAATACAGCTCTTTCTATATTTATACTATATACGCTATCCATTATTTTCTTTTTTCTGCTTCGATTTCAACTTCTTCTATAAATCTATTTATCAATGCATCTCCTGACAGTTTGGCAATAATTTCACCTTTTTTCATAACAAGTCCGCTACCTTTTCCAAAAGCAATTGCAACATCAGCAGATTTTGCTTCTCCGATTGCATTTACAACGCAACCCATAACTGAAACATCAAGTGATGTTTTTATATGTTTTGTTCTTTTTTCTATTTCACTAACAGCACTTACTAAATCAGCTTCAATTCTTCCACAAGTAGGACATGAAACTATGTTTAGTCCATCTTTTGCAATTCCAACATCTTTTAAAATTGCACGCCCTACTTTTATCTCTTCTTCAAGTTCACCAGTCATTGAAACTCTTAAAGTATCACCAATTCCATCAAGTAAAAGTGCACCTAAAGCAATTGAAGATTTAATTGTTGAGTGAAATTGAGTTCCAGCTTCTGTAACACCTAAATGAAATGGGTAGTTATTCATAGGTCTTAATCTTCTATAAGCTTCAACTGTTCTTTGAACGTCACTAGCTTTTAGTGAAACTTTTAAATTTGTAAAACCTAAATCTTCAAGATATTTAATATTATAATCAGCACTTGCAACCATTCCTTCTGGTGTTTGTCCATATTTATCCTCAAACTGCTTTTCAAGCGACCCTGAATTTACTCCAATTCTAATAGGTATATTTCGCTCTGTACAAGCTTTAACAACTTCTTGAACTCTTTTTCTATCTCCAATATTTCCTGGATTAATTCTAATACAATCTACAACTTCAGCAGCAATTAAAGCTAATTTATGATGAAAATGAATATCTGCTACAAGTGGTAAACTTACCTGAGATTTAATCTCTTTTAATGCTAATGCTGCTTCCATATTTGGAACAGCAACTCTTACTATATCTGCACCTGCAAAATGTAAAGCAGTAATTTGCTCAACAGTTGCTTTTACATCTGATGTTTTTGTAAATGTCATTGACTGTACAGGAATTGGAGCATCTCCTCCAATTGGTACGTTTCCGACGAATATTTGTTTAGTTGGGTATCTTTTTATCATGGTGTGATTTTATCACAAATTTATTAATTCTAAATGAAAACATTAATCAAAAAAGAAGTTATATTTTAATACAATAATTTCTTATAAATCTAATAAAAGTCTATAATTAATGTACAGAAAAAAAAATATTTACATTACAATCTTCTCTTTTTTGCTTTTAACTATTTTTATAGTTTCCGGAACTTATTACTATATTTTAAATAAACAAAAAACACTTTTAACTTCTATTTATGATTCTACAAATACAAATATTTTAAAATTAACAGAAAATTTTTTAAAAAATAAAAGAGATACCACCCTATCAATTGCCTTAGCACTTGCAAAAGATAATGAATTACAAAAAATTATTATAAATCAAGAGTATGATAAATTTAACTATAAAGAGATCTCTGAACAAATGAGAGATAATACTAAATTCAAAAATATTTGGATTCAAATAGTAGATAAAAATGGAAATAGTATTTATCGCTCATGGGTTGATAAAAAGGGTGATAACCTACTTTTTAGAAAAGATTTAAAAAAATTTATAGAAAATAAAAAAATTTCAACTTCAATTAGTGTGGCTCTATTTTCTATGACAATAAAAGCTAGATCACCTATTATTGATAGAGAAGATAATTTTTTAGGAGCCATAGAAGTTATTAGCCATTTTGATTCAATTGCAAATGATTTAAAAGATAATAATATTGATACACTAGTAATAACAGATAAAAAATATAGAGAAATCCTAAAATTCCCATATACAAACACCTTTATTGGCGATTATTACATTGCAAATAAAAATGCAAATAAAGATTTAGTTAATTATTTAAATGTCAATAAGATAGAAAAATATCTAGAAATTAATGACTATATTATCGAAAATGACTATTTGATTTCAAAATATAATCTCTTTAATGACAAGAATGAAAGATTAGGTAATATTTTAAATTTTGTAAAATTAAGTGATATTGATGTTCAAATTGTAAAATCTTTTAAAATACAAATTATAATGCTTTCAATAATTGCTTTGATTATTCTATTTTTCTCTTTTTTAATTTATCTATATACAAACTATTTAAAACAATTAAAAATGCAAGAAAATAAAAAACAATCAATTCTTAACTCTCAACAAAATATAATTGTAATTACAAATGGAAATGAAATAATAGATGCAAATCAAAGGTTGTATGATTTTTTTAGTGATACAAAAGATTTAGCAAGTTTCAAAGAGAAATATAAATGTATTTGTTCTACTTTTATAGATATGGAAGATGATACCTATATAATTGAAAAATATTACAATGGAAGAAACTGGGCAGAACATGTTTTAATAAATCAAGATATCAATTTTAGAGTTGCTATTAAAAATTTAGAAAATGAACTAAAACATTTTTCAATAAAATCTTCAAAAATAAAAAATGAAGAGTTTATTATTGTTACTTTTAGCGATATGACTCAAGAGATTTCTCAAATTGAAGCTGATAAAGAAAAAAACAGAATACTTTTCCAGCAATCTAAAATTGCAGCAATTGCAGATATACTCAAAAATATAGCCCATCAATGGAGACAACCTTTAAGTGTGATTAGTACTATTTCAAGTGGTATGAAACTACAAAAAGAGTTAAATATTCTTAATGATGATAATTTTAATGAGTCATGTGATGCGATAATAGACAATACAAATAAACTATCAATTACAATAGAAAATTTTACAGATTTCTTTAATACAGATGAAAAAATTACAAAATTTTCATTAGTTGAAATGATAGGAAATACAAAAAAAATTATGGATTCTATATTTGAAAAAGATTTAATTGAATGTACTTTTACTTACGATAACGATTTTATATTAAATACTAACAAAAATGATTTCTCACAAGCGATATTGAATATTTTAGATAATTCAATACATGCCTTAATAAATAATCAAAATCAAAATGATAGATTTATATTTATAGAATTTAAAAATAATATTTTACAAATAAGAGATTCTGGAAATGGAATTGATGAGAAAATAATCACAAAAATATTTGAACCATATTTTACAACTAAACACCAATCTTTTGGTGTAGGATTAGGGTTATATATGGTAAATGAACTTTTTGTTAAGAATTTAGGTTATAAAATTAATATTCAAAATGTAACATTTACCCATAAAAATAAAAATTATGTTGGTACAGACTTTATTATAGATTTTAATTAAACTTCTATTTTGTAAAGATTAGATACAATGCACGAATTATAAGAAAAGGGACATTATGCAAGATTTTTCTATTTTTGATTTAATAATTATATCAATTACTCTAATATTAGGACTAAAAGGTCTTTTTAGAGGCTTAATAAAAGAAGTATTTGGAATCGTTGGAATAATTGGGGCAATATTTGTAGCTTCAAGAATTGCAAAAGATGCAGGAGATGCATTAGCACCTATTTTAGCAATAGAGAGCGAAGCAACTTTAAAATTAATTGGTTTTATTGTTGCTTTAGTTGGATTTTGGTTAATAGTTTACACTTTAGGAATAATTATTAGTAAAATCTTTTCTGCAAGTGGATTAGGTGTTGTAGATAGAATTTTTGGATTTATTTTTGGAGCATCAAAAGTATTTTTAATATTTTCTGTAATTGCTTATGCTCTTTATCAAGTACAATCTTTTAAAAAAGTAATGGATGAAAAATTTGAGAAATCTTATGTAATGCCTCATTTAATAAGTGTTGGTTCATACATAATCAAACTTGACACAACTTCAATTACAAATACGGTTGATAAAGTAGTTAACACTACAAAAACATCAGAATTAATTGATGAAACTAAAAATAATATTAAACAAAGTGTTGAAGCAACTACAGAAAGTGTAAAAGAGGCTGTTAAAGAAGAAGTTGTTGATACTATTGAGAAAAAATTTGAAGAGACTAAAATAACAACTCAAGAACAAGTAGATACAGCAAAAGAAAAACTAAAAAGTATCGCAAATAAACCAGAAAATAAATAAAGGGATTTAATATTGTTTGAAAATAAATATATACAACAAAGAATTGAAAAAGCTGAAAAACTTAGAGAAGTAGGAATTAATCCTTACTCAAATGATAGTGCAAGAAATACTACAATTGCTAAATATTTAAATGTAAACAGTGATGTTTTTAATTTAGAAGAAAAAAGAGATGAAAAGAGAAGTTATACTGTTGCTGGAAGAATTAAACTTTACAGATTAATGGGGAAAGCATCTTTTATAAAAATTGAAGATGAAAGTGGAATGTTACAAATTTATGTAGCAAGAGATAATTTAGCAGAAGGTTTTTACAACGATATTTTCAAAAAAAATATTGAAGTTGGTGATATTGTTGAAGTAAGAGGTTATCCATTTGTAACTGGACATGGTGAGCTTTCACTTCATGCTGATGATATAAAAATATTAACTAAAGCAATTTCTCCACTTCCTGAAAAATATCATGGTATTCAAGATAAAGAGTTAAGATATAGACAAAGATATTTAGATTTAATTATGAATAGTGAAGTGCGAAAAACATTTCATATTAGATCAAAAGTTATAAGTCTTACAAGAAGATTTTTTGAAAACAAAGGTTTCCTAGAAGTTGAAACTCCAATGATGCACCCAATCGCAGGTGGAGCAAATGCTAAACCATTTATTACTCACCATAATGCTTTAGGAATTGATAGATTTTTAAGAATTGCACCTGAACTTTATCTAAAAAGATTAATAGTTGGTGGTTTTGAAGCTGTATTTGAAATAAATAGAAACTTTAGAAATGAAGGTATGGATGCAACTCATAATCCTGAATTTACATCTATTGAATTCTATTGGGCTTATAAAACTTATAAAGATTTAATCATTTTAACAAAAGAGTATTTTGAATATCTATTTGAACATTTAGAATTACCAACTCTTTTACCTTATGGTGATTTAACAATTGATTTTAATAAATTTACAGAAATTCCATTAATTCAATCTTTATATGAAATTGGTGGAGTTCCACAAGATATAGTTGAAGATAAAGATAAAATTATTTCATTTATGAAAGAAAATAAACTAGATGTAAATGATAAAATGAATATAGGACAACTACAAGGTGAACTATTTGATGAATATGTTGAAGCAAAACTTGTTAATCCAACATTTATTACAGAGTATCCAGTAGAAATTTCTCCACTTGCAAGAAGAAATGATGAGAAACCTCATTTAACAGATAGATTTGAGCTATTTATTGCAGGGAAAGAGATTGCTAATGCATTCTCAGAGTTAAATGATCCAATTGATCAACTTCAAAGATTTGAAGGTCAAATGGCAGCAAAAGAGTGTGGTGGAGATGATGAAGCACATGAAATGGATGAGGATTTTGTAAATGCTCTATCTTATGGTATGGCTCCAACAGCAGGTCAAGGTATTGGTATTGATAGATTAGTAATGATGTTAACAAATGAACATTCAATTAGAGATGTATTACTATTCCCAGCAATGAAACCAATAAAAAATGAAATCAATCTTCACGATGATGAAGAATAATATTAATTAATAATTTTAAGGAGAACAACAAATGAGTTTTTTATCAAACGCAAATTTAGAACAAGCAGATAATGAAGTATTTTCAATAATTGAAAAAGAGTTAGAAAGACAAACTAATCACTTAGAGATGATTGCTAGTGAGAACTTTACAAGTCCAGCAGTAATGGAAGCTATGGGTTCTGTTTTTACTAATAAATATGCTGAGGGTTATCCTTACAAAAGATATTACGGTGGATGTGAATTTGCTGACCAAGTTGAGCAATTAGCAATTGATAGAGCATGTAAAATTTTTGGATGTTCTTATGCAAATGTTCAACCTCATTCTGGAAGCCAAGCGAATGGTGCTGTATATGCTGCATTAATACAAGCAGGGGACCGAATTTTAGGTATGGATTTATCTCATGGTGGACATTTAACTCATGGATCAAAACCAAGTTTTTCTGGTAAAAACTATTCTGCATTTTATTATGGTGTTGAACTTGATGGAAGAATCAATTATGATAGAGTAATGGATATTGCAAAAATCACTCAACCAAAAATCATTGTTTGTGGTGCAAGTGCATACGCAAGAGAAATTGACTTTAAAAAATTTAGAGAAATAGCTGATGCAGTTGGTGCTATTTTATTTGCTGATATTGCTCACATTGCAGGTCTTGTTGCAGCTGGTGAACATATGAGTCCATTCCCTTATGCTGATGTTGTAACAACTACAACTCATAAGACTTTAAGAGGTCCAAGAGGTGGAATGATTCTTTCAAATGATGAAGAGATTGCTAAAAAAATCAATTCTGCTATTTTCCCAGGAATTCAAGGTGGACCACTTGTTCATGTAATTGCTGCAAAAGCAGTAGCATTTAAAGAAATTTTAGATCCAAAATGGAAAGATTATGCAAAACAAGTAAAAGCAAATGCTAAAATACTTGGTGAAGTTCTAATGAAAAGAGGATATGATTTAGTTTCAGGTGGAACAGATAATCACTTAGTATTAGTATCTTTCTTAAATAAACCATTTTCAGGGAAAGATGCAGATGCAGCTTTAGGGAATGCAGGGATAACAGTAAATAAAAATACAGTTCCAGGTGAAACAAGAAGTCCATTTGTTACTTCAGGTATTAGAATTGGATCTCCTGCATTAACTGCTAGAGGAATGAAAGAGAAAGAGTTTGAATTAATTGCAAATAAAATTTGTGATGTTTTAGACAATATTGAAGACACTGAACTTCATGCAAAAATCAATAAAGAATTAGAAAAGCTAGCAGGAAATTTTGTTGTATATAATAAATCAACTTACTAGGATTTCTATTTAAATAAGGATAAGTTATGCAAATAAAAGGTGATGAGTTTATTAAAAAAGTTCAGATTCAACAAGAACGAGAAGAACTTGAACGAAAGTTAAATGAACTTGAAGAAGTAGAAATGTCAATAAACAATGACTCTGTTATTTTTGAGAAAAACAGTAATGTAGAAGAAAATGAACATGAGCTTGATAATATTATGCTAGGGTCATCTATAACTAATGAGGATAATAAGAAGAAATACCTAATTTTAGGTATTGTCCTCGTTGTTTTATTTTTATTAACTATAATTATTATTCGTCTTTTAACAAATGAAGCTCCAAAAGAAGATCAATTTACATCTAATAGTGCAAGTTCAACTGAAATGAAAAAACTATCTGAGAGTGATAATATTGAACAAAACTTCCAAAAAATCATTAATGAAAGAGTAAAAAAAGACGCCAATGAACCAATGGTTCCAGAAGTTCAAGGAAATACATCAACAACACCAAGTGGAAATGCTGAAGATAGTGGAACTTCACAAGCTTTTGAAAATTTACAGAAAGAAGCTGAAAATTATAATTCTAATACAGGAAGAATTACTGATGAAGCTATAGATCAAACTATAAAAAAAGTTGAAAAAAGCAAATCTGTTCCTAGAGAAAAAACTGTAGTAAAACAAAAAGAAGAATCACTTCCTAAAGAAGATACTGTTGTTAAAAAAGTTGAGACTAAAAGAACATCAATTAAAGATTTAGTAGATACTCCTTCATCTTCTACTAATGATACATCATCAAGTAGTGTTTCAAGTGGATATTTTATACAAATTGGTGCATTTACAAAAAAACCTTCTGATAGCTACGTTAATAGTATTAGAAATGCAAAATTAAAATATAAAATATATCAAGATGAAGTAAAAGGTACTACATATAATAAAGTATTAATTGGTCCTTATAATTCAAAAGCAGCAGCTAGTGAAAATATAGAAGATGTTAAACAAAAACTAAATGTTACAAGTGCCTTTGTTGTTAAATTTTAAAAAAGTAGATATTAATGAATTTTTATAGTAAAGAACTATTTTTAGATCAGTTCACACCTGTTTCAATATATGAAAAAATAAAAAATATATATAAAGATGAAATAACATTTTTATTTGAAAGTACGATTAACTCAAGCACTGGTAATTACTCTTATATTATTATAGGTGATAGGGAAAGGGTTTGGTATGAGAACAACACTTGTTTTTATAAAAATGAAAAACAAGAGATCTCAGTTGTAGAATCAAACCCTTTAACTTTTTTAAAAAGATATTATAAAAACTTCGATAAAGAGTTTTATAAAGCTAAATCTTTAGAGTTAGGAATTGGTTTAATTGATGGATTTATTGGAAATGTAGGTTATGATATTGGTAAAGAGTTTGAACCAAAATTAAAAAAATCTATGAACTCTTTAATTGATCAATTAAATATTCCTGATTTAGATTTAATAAGACCTAAAATAATTCTTGGATTTTCACATAAAACTTCAAAACTTGTGATTTTAACATCTATGGATGAAAAAGAAAAAGATTTAGAACTTATAGAAAAAGAACTTTTAAAAAGTTATGAATATACTCCTTTGAAAAAAGCAACATTAATTGATGAAGGAAAATTCAACTTTACAAAAGAAGAGTTCTTCCAAATGGTTGCAAAGTCAAAAGAGATGATAAAATCTGGGGATGTTTTTCAAATATTAATGTCAAATAGATTTACTCAAAAAGCTATTGTTGACCATTTAAGTTTTTACAGAGCCCTAAGAAGTAAAAATCCAAGTCCATATCTTTTTCTTTTAGAATTTGAAAATTTCTCAATTGCTGGAAGTTCTCCTGAAGTTATGGTAAGACTTGTTGATGGACATTTATTATTAAGACCAATTGCAGGAACTAGAAAAAGAGGTAGAACTCTTGAAAAAGATCTTGAGATGGAAAATGAATTAATCAATGATACTAAAGAGAGAGCTGAACACTTAATGCTTGTTGATTTAGGAAGAAATGATGTTGGTCGGGTTGCAAAGCCAGGAACGGTAAAAGTAACTGATTTAATGAGAATTGAGAGATACTCTCATGTTATGCATATAGTTTCAGATGTAGAAGCAATTATAGATGATAAATACGATATGTTTGATCTGTTTGCTGCAACTTTTACAGCTGGAACCATGACAGGAGCTCCAAAAATTAGAGCAATGGAATTAATTGCTCAATTTGAAGGTATAAAAAGAAACTTCTATTCAGGAAGTATTGCTTATTTTGGTTTTGATGGAAATATGGATAGTGCTATTACTATTAGAACTACAATGCTTACAAATGACACTGTAATCTTCCAAGCAGGAGCAGGAGTTGTTGCAGATTCTAATCCTGAAGATGAATATCTAGAAGTTCATAATAAACTTGCTGCAAATATTGCTACACTAAAAGATTTATTCTAAAACTCACCACAAAGACTTCTTTATTTAATATTGGCTATTATTTCATAGAAAAAAGCCAATATTAAAGGATACAAATTGTTACTTGGTGTAAATATTGACCACATTGCAGTCTTGAGAGAAGCTAGAAAAATTAATGACCCAAATCCCCTTGATGCTCTTGGTATTTGCAAACTTGCAGGTGCTAATCAAATAACTATTCATTTAAGAGAAGATAGACGACATATTCATGATAATGACGCAATTGCTATAATTCAACAATCATCACTTCCTGTTAATTTAGAGTGTTCTATAAATAGTGAAATTATTGATATTGTTTGTAAACTAAAACCAACTCGTGCTACATTAGTTCCTGAAAACAGGAATGAAGTAACAACTGAGGGTGGCCTTGATGTAAAAGGACATTTTGAAAAACTTCAAAAAGTTATAGATAAACTTCATGAAAATGAGATTGAGGTTTCATTATTTATTGATCCAAATGAAGAGATAATTGAACTTTCAAGTCAACTGGAAGTTGAATGGATAGAGTTACACACTGGAACTTTTGCAAATGTTTATGCAATGCTTAACACAAATTTATCTCAAACTCATCATAGTATTAAAGAGTTAGAATTAAGTAAACTAGAGTTAAAAGAGAAATTAAATAAATCAATTAAAGAGATTCAAAACTCTTCAAAATTAGCAAAAAAACTAAATTTAAAAGTGGCAGCTGGTCATGGATTAAATTATCAAAATGTTACATTTATTTCAAAAATACCTGAAATTGAAGAGCTAAATATCGGACAAAGTATTATTGCACGTTCTGTATTTTCAGGCTTAGAAAAAGCCATAATCGATATGAAAGAGTTAATAAAAAATGACTGAGAATAAACCAAAAATTGCAATTAGTATTGGAGATTTAAATGGTATTGGAATTGAAATAGCTTTAAAATGCCATGAAAAAATATCTAAAATTTGTCATCCAATTTATTGTATAAACTCAAAAATGCTTAAACTTGCATGTGATGAATTAAAGATGGAAATTCCCAATAATTTTGAAATTTTTAAAACAAAAGGTGAATTTGAGATAAAACCAGGAACTGTTTCAAAAAAAGCTGGAAGATACTCATATGACTCATTTATGGATGCAATTAATTTAGCCGACAAAAAAGAGGCTGATGCAATTTGTACACTTCCAATTAATAAAGAATCATGGAATAAAGCAGATATTAAATACAAAGGTCACACAGAAGTATTAAGGGATTATTTTGGTAAAAATGCCATTATGATGCTTGGATGTAAAAAGATGTTTGTAGGACTTTTTACTGAACATATTCCACTTAAAAAAGTAGCAAAGAAAATAGTTGAAGAGGATTTAATAACTTTTTTAGTAGATTTTTATAAAAATGTAAGAAGTGACAATATTGGAGTTTTAGGACTAAATCCCCATGCAAGTGATAATGGAGTTTTAGGAGACGAGGAAGTTGAAATCTTTAAAGCTATAAAAAAAGCAAATAAAGCTTTAGATAAAAATATTTTTAAAGGTCCACTTGTACCTGATACAGCATTTTCACCAGTTTCAAGAAAAAATTATAAATACTTTGTTGCTATGTATCATGACCAAGGATTAGCTCCATTAAAGGCTCTTTATTTTGACCAAAGTATAAACGTAAGTCTAAATCTTCCAATAATAAGAACATCTGTTGATCATGGAACTGCTTTTAATATTGCATATAAAAATGAAAAAATAAATACAAAAAGTTATGTAAATGCAATCAAAGAAGCAATAATCTTAATACAAAATAAAAAATGAGAACTCTAGAGGCTTGTTATGAAATTAACTTTTCAAAGGTTAATTTCATTGAGCGAAAAATCAGAATTGAAGAGTCTAAAACTATAATTAGTGGCGCTTTTAAAACTGGGAAAAGTTATCTAATTTATGATTTTCTATCTACTTTTAAACCAAAAGAATACCTTTATATCGATTTTTCTGATTTAAGAAATGAAATATCTGATGTTTCTAAAAACCTTGAAAAATTCATAAAAATGAATGAAATAATTGTTTTAGTCCTTGAAAATTTTGATTTTCAGTTTGAACTACCAAATTGTGAAAATATAATAATTTCAACTTCAACTCCAAGAAAAATAAGAGGTTTTGAAAATATAATAATTAATGCTTTAGATTTTGAAGAGTATTTACTCCACGATAATAGACATCAAAATATAACCCAAAGTTTTAATATCTTTCTAAAATATGGTAATTTACCAGAACTTATAAATATTGATGAACATAAAAGAATCCATCGTTTACAAGAAATTATTGAATTGCAATGTAAAGATGAGACTCAATATGAGATTTTTAAGATTTTAATTGAGAATATTGACGAAAAGAAATCCCTATTTCAACTATTTAATACTTTAAAAAATAAAATAAAGATTTCAAAAGATAAATTTTATGAAACATGTAAGATTTATGAGAATAATAAATCTATACATTTCTTACAAAAATATAACCAAGAAAAATCTGTAAAAAAGATATACTGTTATAATCACTCCTTTTTAAATGCTATTTCCCATGTGAAAAAGTTTAAAAATGAATTTTCAAATATGATTTTTTTAGAATTAGTAAACAAATATAGTGATGTTTATTATTTAGATAGTATTGATTTTTATATAAAATCTAAAAATATGGCAATAATTCCTATCCCATTTTTCAATAGATTTTTGATGAATAATGCCCTAAAAAAAATAATTAAAAATGCCCATGAATTTGAAATAAATGAGATTAATATTATCACTATCTCAAATAATGAAAAGATTTCTGATCCAAAATTAAAAATTAATATTATTCCATTTTATGAATGGGCGCTAAGCTAAGTATTTGTTAATGATTTTTTAGATAAAATCCAAAAATTATAGAAGGATATGCATATGAACAAAAGAGTACTTGTAAAATTTTCTGGTGAAGCATTAGCTGGTGCTGAAGGTTATGGTATTGATACTCAAATATTAGATTATATTGCTGAAGAGATAAAAAGTTTAGTTGAAAATGGTATCGAAGTTGGTATTGTAATTGGTGGTGGAAACATAATTAGAGGTGTAGCAGCAGCAGCTGATGGTGTTATTAAAAGAACAAGTGCTGATTATATGGGAATGCTGGGAACGGTAATCAACGGTATTGCAATGCAAGAAGCATTAGAATACAAAGGTTTAAGTGCTAGATTACAAACTGCTATTAAAATGGAACAAATTGCTGAGCCATTTATAGTAAGAAAAGCTATGAGACACCTTGAAAAAGGAAGAGTAGTAATTTTTGGAGCAGGAACTGGAAATCCTTATTTTACAACTGATACAGGAGCAACACTAAGAGCTACAGAAATTGGAGCTTCTATGTTAATTAAAGCTACAAAAGTTGATGGTGTTTATGATAGAGACCCAATGAAATATCCCGATGCTAAAAAATTAGAAACTTTATCGTATGATAGAGCTTTAGAAGATCATATTAGAGTTATGGATGATACTGCAATTGCATTAGCTAAAGATAATAAACTTCCAATAGTTATTGCAAATATGAATGAAAAAGGTAATTTACTAAAAATCATCCAAGGTGATTATAGTAGATGTTCAATAGTTAGATAAATATTAAATAAATACCAAAAGGAATAATTTACCATGAGATTAGAAGAAAGAATATCAAAAGCTTTAAAACAAGTAGACAATGACAGATATATTTTAGCAATTGCAGTTGGTCAAAGAGCCGATGAATTAAGTAAAGGTGCAAAACCATTATTAGCTCATAATACTCAAAAAATGAAATATACAGATATCGCAATTGATGAAATTGCAAGTGGTTTACTAAGAATAGAAGGTTTTGTAGACAAAAACTAAAGATAAGCCAAAAGCTTATCTTTAGGTCTTTATATTATGGATCCATTTATCAAAGAAATTCAACAAATAAACACTGTTGAAGATGCAATTAACAAACTAAATACTCAAACTGAAATAACTCCAAAATTAAATGAAATTATTAATTTTATAATAGAAGCTCATGAAGGTCAATATAGAAAAAGTGGTGAACCTTATTGTGTCCATCCTATTTTAGTGGCATCCATAACTGCACATTTTTCTAAAGATGAAGCAATAATTGCAACTGCTTTATTACATGATGTTGTAGAAGATACAAAATATTCTCTAGCGTACATAAAAGAAAAATGGGGTAATGATATTGCACATATGGTTGATGGATTAACTAAAATTGTAGAAATAAGAGAACATGAATTTATAGCTTCAAGTGATGCTACTGATTCTAAAATAATATCTTCTGCCCTTACTTTTAGAAAAATGTTAATTGCTTCTATTGATGATGTTAGAGTTTTAATTGTTAAACTTTGTGATAGATTACATAATATGCTTACTCTTAGTGCTCTACCTGCAAATAAACAAAAAAGAATTGCCGAAGAAACACTTGTTGTTTATGTTCCAATTGCGAATAGATTAGGTATTTCTACACTAAAAAATGCATTGGAAGATTTAGCATTTTTTTATATTTATCCAAATGAATATAAAAAAATTGATACTTTCCTAAAAGAACAGCAACATGCAATGCAACTCACTTTTAATACTTTTATCTCAACAAGCAAAAATCTTTTAGAGAAAAATGGTTATGATTTAAATAAAATTAAAATATATAGCCGTATTAAACATCACTACTCAATCTATTTAAAAATGCAAAGAAAAGGGATTTCAATTGATGAAGTTTTAGATTTATTTGCAATTAGAATTTTAGTTGAAGATGATATTGATTGTTATAAAGTTTTAGGATATATGCATTTAGAGTTTAAACCTTTAATTTCAAGATTTAAAGATTACGTAGCAACGCCTAAAGAGAATGGATATCAAACTATTCATACAACAGTCTTTTACAATTCAAAAATTTATGAAATTCAAATTAGATCATTTGAAATGAATAAAATTGCAGAATTTGGAATTGCTGCCCATTGGAAATATAAAACAGGTGCAAAAAATACAACAAATCTTAATTGGTTAAAATCTTTAGAGTTTTCAAATGAAAATGTAGAAGAGTTTTACCAAGAAACAAAAGATAATTTATATACACAAGAGATGATTGTATACTCTCCCAAAGGTGAAGTTTTTACACTACCTGTTGGTGCGACTGCTTATGATTTTGCCTTTGCAGTTCACACAAATATTGGTAAACGTGCAATTGGATGTTTTATAAATAAAATAAAAAAACCTCTTTTAAGTGAATTAAAAAGTACAGATATTGTATCAATTGAACTAGGAAAAGATACAATTGTAAGATGTTCTTGGATGGATATGGTAAAAACATCAAGAGCAAAAAAACAGATTAAACTTTTATGTGCACACAGACAAAAAGAAATAGATGAATTATCTGGAAAAAATATTATTAATACAGTATTTTCAAGATATTCAGAAGATATTACAAAAATATACCCAATTGAATCACCTCACAAGATTCCTCAAATTTTAGATTTTTTCAAATACACTAAACAGATAATTGAGAAAAAAATACTTAGTTATAAAGGTTTGATGACTAGATTTAAAATTTTTACTAGTAAAATTAAAGAATCTAAGTTTGATAATGTCTTAATATATTCAAATTTCAGTATAAGTTCTGTATCATTTGACCACTGTTGTCATCCAAAGTTTGGTGATGATATTGTTGCGTTTAAAAATGGAAATGAAGCTATAATTCATCACAAAATGTGTGATAAAGCCTACGATAAAATTAAAACAAATCAAGAAATGCTTTTTTGTAAATGGACAATTGATACAGTTTATCAATATAAAATGGTAATAAGTATCCCTAATACAAAAGGTGAATTAGCAAAAGTATTAACTTATATGGCAGAATATGAATTTTATATATTAGGTGTAGAATTTGGTAGACAAACTCACTCTTATATACAATATTGTTATATTGAGTTTGAAATAAATAAATCAAATATAGATGAAGTTAGAAAAATAATAGAAAAAAAAGTTAAAGTTATAGAGTTCTACTCAAAAAAAGACGCTTATAACAAATAATTAAAGGGTAAAAAGTTAATGGAAAATAGAGTTCAAGAAGCATTAGAAGAGATAAAAAGAGGAACTTCTGAAATTATCGATATTGAAGCAATACAAAAACTTATTAAAAAATATTTTGAAACAGGTGAAAATTTTTATGTAAAAGCTGGATTTGATCCAACTGCACCAGATTTACATTTAGGGCATACAGTTCTTATTCAAAAACTTGCAACTTTCCAAAAATTTGGAGGAATTGTTCAATTTTTAATTGGAGACTTTACAGCAACTATTGGTGATCCAACAGGTAAAAGTGAAACAAGAAAAGTTTTAACAGAAGAAGATGTTCAAAAAAATGCTGTTTCATATAAAGAACAAGTTTTCAAAATATTAGATGAATCAAAAACACAAGTTATGTTCAACTCAACTTGGTTAAAAGAGTTAGGAACCGGTGGATTAATAACATTGGCTTCAAATTTAACAGTTGCTAGAATGCTAGAGCGAGATGATTTTTCAAAAAGATATGCCTCAAATACTCCAATTGCTTTAAGTGAATTTACTTATCCTTTATTACAAGGTTATGATTCAGTTGCTATGAATACAGATATAGAACTTGGAGGAACAGACCAAAAATTCAATCTTTTAATGGGAAGAACTTTACAAAAAGCATATAACTGTAAAAAACAGCAAGCTGTTTTAATGATGCCAATTTTAGAAGGTCTTGATGGCGTTCAAAAAATGTCAAAATCATTAGGAAATTACATTGGTGTAACAGATGAACCTTTTGATATGTTTGGAAAAATTCTATCAATTTCAGATGAATTAATGTGGAGATATTTTGAGCTGTTATCTGGAAAATCTTTAAAAGAAATAGAAGAAATTAAAGAAGGTGTAAAAAATGAAACTTTACATCCTAAAAAAGTAAAAGAATCTCTTGCTATGGAAATAGTTGAAAGATTCCATGGAAATGGCGCAGGAGTTAATGCAAAAGATGAATTTGAAAAAGTTTTTGCAAAAAAAGATATTCCAACAGATATGCCTGAATTTACATTTGAGGCTCCTGTATGGATTTGTCAGGCTTTAGTTGATAGTAAATTAGTTGATTCAACTTCACAAGCAAGACGTGATATAAAAGCAAATGCAGTATCAATAAATCAAGAAAAAATAAATGATGATAAATTAAATTTAGAAAATGGCGAGTATATTTTACAAAAAGGTAAAAAAAATTTCGCTAAGATAATAATAAAATAGAAAGGCTAGTTGTGAAAATAGGAAAGTATGAGATAAAACATCCAATAATCCAAGGTGGAATGGGTGTAGGAATTAGTTGGGATCAATTAGCTGGTAATGTGAGTTTAGAGGGTGGATTAGGTGTTATATCTGCTGTTGGAACGGGTTACTATAAAAATAAAAGTGAAAATATTCATATAGTTACAAAAAAAGACAAACCAAAAGATGTTGCAAATTTTTATAATAGAGATTCACTTTTTGAAATAGTTGCAAATGCAAGAAAAATTTGTGGTGATGCACCACTTGCATGTAATGTTTTATATGCAATTAATGATTATGGTAGAGTTGTACGAGATGCATGTGAAGCAGGTATAAATATCATAATTACAGGGGCAGGACTTCCTACAAATATGCCTGAGTTTACAAAAGATTTTCCAGATGTTGCACTAGTACCAATAGTATCAAGCGCAAGAGCATTAAAATTAATTTGTAAAAAATGGCAAAGATATAATAAACTTCCTGATGCAATTATCGTTGAAGGACCATTAAGTGGTGGTCATCAAGGATTTACTTATGATCAATGTGCTCAAGAAGAGTATCAACTTGAAAATATAATAGGTCCAGTAATCGAAGAAGCAAAAGCTTGGGGTAATATTCCAATCATTGCAGCTGGTGGAGTTTGGAATAAAAATGATATTGATAAATTTTTAGCAATGGGTTGTGCAGGTGTTCAAATGGCGACTAGATTCATAGGAACTTTTGAGTGTGATGCAGATGCTAAATTTAAAAATGTTTTATTAAATGCAAAAGCTGAAGATATACAACTTATGAAATCTCCTGTTGGACTTCCAGCTCGTGGTGTTATGACTAATTTACAATTTTCTATTGAAAATAAAACTGCTCCAAAAGTTCAATGTATTTCAAATTGTGTAGCTCCTTGTAATAGAGGTCATGAGGCAAAACTTGTTGGTTATTGTATTGCAGATAGATTAGGTGCTGCTTATCAGGGTGATGAAGAAACAGGTTTATTCTTTTCAGGTTCGAATGGATATAGAATTGAAAAAATTATCTCTGTAAAAGAACTAATGGAAAAATTAACAAAAGGAGAATAAAAATTTTAAAAAAAGTTTTTATTCTCACCCTTCTAACTTTTAAACTATTAATTGCAGCAGAATCAATTAATGGTTTAAATGAACAATATCATACTGCAAAAATGAACTATCTAAAAGCTGTTATGCAAAAAAATGAACAGCTAAAAATTGATGAACTAAAAAATATAATATCTATTGGTGAAAAAATCAATAAAGATGTTCGGCCAGATAAAAAGAAACTAGAAATATTGTTACAAAGACAAAATAAATCTCTTTCTAATAGTACACAAAATGATTCTAAACAAACTAATAATACAAATAATAAACTTTATTCAATAGCTTCTGTACACACTATAGATAACACTATTATTATTGATTTTAATGAAGATATAGATAGCAGCTATATAAAATCTTTTGAATTAAGCCAAAGTAATTTATTCCGAGATGTTTATGATATTAGTGGTTATTTTAAAGATGCTATACCTACAAAATTAGAAATTAATGGTGTTAATAGAATAACCTTAGGTCAATTTAAACCAGATATATTAAGAGTTGTTTTATCAAGTGATAAAAATTTATCAACATCTTATAAATTAACTAAACGACAAATTATAATTTCTGTTGACAATTTAGAAAATTTATCTTCATCAAATAAAAATGAGCTAATTGGAACAAAAATAAATGAAAATAATTCTACAAAAGAGCCAATTAATATAGATACTCAAAACTCTATTCGTTCAATAGATACAGATGAAAATAAGATTATTGTAAAGTTTAACAAAAATTATTCAAAAAAAGACATAGCGCAATTCTCAAAGAAAAATGGTGCTAATTATCAATATACATTTGATATAGCTGGAAAATACAAATATACAACACCTACAAAACTAACTATAGACAATATTGATAATATAACCGTAAATGACAATAAAAATAGTGTTAGAATAGTAATATCAAATAAAGATAATCCTAAAATAACTTACTCACTTTCTTCAAGAGAATTAGTCATAAATATAATTAATAATATTCCAAATAGTACAACTAAGAAAAAAGAAAAGATTATTAAGGATATCCCAGTAGCTCTTCCTCCTTCTTCCTTAACAAAGATGACAAGTATTTCAAAAAGTAGGAATAAAACTATTGTTCTTGATGCAGGACATGGAGGTGATGATGTTGGTGCAGTAGGTCCTAATAAAAGATATGAAAAAGTTATAAATCTAAATGTAACAAAATATTTAGCTTCTATTCTAAAACAAAGAGGATATAATGTATATCTAACAAGAAACTCTGATTTTTTTATAAAAGTTATGGATAGAACAGTTTTAGCAAATGAAAAAAATGCTGATTTATTTATGTCAATACATACAAATGCAGTACCATTAGAAAAAGCACATGAAGTTGATGGAATTGAAACATTCTTTTTAAGTCCTGCTAGAAATGAAAGAGCGAAAAGAGTTGCTGCACTAGAGAACAAATCAGATATAAGAGAAATGAGTGCATCTTCAAAAGATGTTTTTTTAGAGTCTCTAAATCGTCCAAGAATTACAGCATCTCATAAATTTGCAATTGATGTTCAAGCAGGTATCTTACAATCTGCTAGAAGTAAATATAAAGATATACAAGATTCAGGAGTTAGAGAAGGACCATTTTGGGTACTTGTAGGTGCTCAAATGCCTTCTATATTAGTGGAATTAGGATATATCTCTCATCCATTAGAAGGTAAAAGATTATATGATAAAAATTACCAACAACTATTAGCAAATGGAATTGCTAATGGTGTAGATTCTTATTTTTCAAAAAATCCTTAATCTCTTTTATTAAATTAATTTGTTTACTTTTTATTCTTGGCAAATTATTCAATGAAAAGAATTTAACCTTTGAATTTTCCCAAGATAAATAGTTGTTTTTCAAAGTATCATTATCAAAATACTTATTAAAATTTTCAATGTTATTTGCATCTACTAACCAAATACCAACATCTTTATCTATATTAATTTGCTCAAAATAATTCTCAAAAAGAGCTATATCAACATCAATTGAACTCTCTTCTAAAAACTCTCTTTTTGCGCATTCATAAGCAGATTCTTTACTAGTTTTTGTTCCTTTTAAACAACCCCATTTATCTTTACTTGCAACTGATTTACATAACAATATTTTTATATTGTCATTTGTTACTAAATAAGGAACTACCCCATACGATTTTACATGAGATCTCATTTTTATTCTGCCTTCTTAAGAATTTATTTTTTTATTATAAAAGTACAATGAACTAATTATCCATAATAACATTGGTATTAAAATAGATATTTCGGGGATTAATATACCTCCATTTGTAAATTTATACAACATAAAAAACATACCCCAAATAACTAGTGTTCCAAAAATTGAGAGAGAAGTGAATTTACCCATATTAAAAAATCTACTATTCAAAGATGCATATACAAAAATTAATAAAATAAGAGGAATAACAAAAAATGGAACTATAATTAAATTATAGAGAATACTTCTTATTTTATCTGTATTTATTCCTTGTTCTTGTAATAAAAGAACTGCTGAAACAGCATCAAGTATAGAAAAATCCGATTTACTGTCATAAACATTATCAAGAATTTTTGGTTTAAATCCATCTAAAGTATGTAAAAATTTTTCGTACCTAATATCTAATTTAGAACTGTCAACGTTTAAATCTTTAGGTTTTTCAATTATTTTAACATTCAATACATACCATCTATTATTCTGAAAATAAGCTTTTTCCCCTATAATCGTTTCGACAACATCTTTTCCTAAAACCTTAAATATATGAATATCTTCAGCTCTCTTTTCTAATGGTAATAACTTTTTAAAATATACATAATAATCATTATATTTTAAAAAAATATCACTTTTGGTACTTGTAAAATACTCATTGTCTAAAATTTTCCTTTTTTGATCAGAAGAGTAAGCTAAAGGAGTCATTTGAAGAATAATAAGCAATGTTAATAATAAAACAGAGATATTTACAACAGGCAAAATAATCTTTTTATTTGTTGCGCCAAGTGCATTAAAAGCAACAAACTCGTTATTTTTAATAAATACAACTAAGGTTACAATCCAACCAAAAACAATTGATAGGGGTAAAGTTATTGTAAGGGTAAAAAATGCCATATATAACACATATAAAATTTGTAAATTTGCTGAGTGGGGAATCGATTTAAAGTTTTGTAAGAAATCAATACCTACAAAAAAAATTTCTAAAGAAATAAGAACAATAATAAAATTTATTAGATATTTTTTTAAAATATATTTTGTTAATATGCTCATCTTACTTCAATGTAAATTTAGTTTTAATTTGTTCTATATCTTCACTTTTTAATGCTTTTATAGCATTTATAGTGTGAGCAATTATATCAGGTAGTTTGTTTATTTCTTCTTTTGAAAAATTATTTAATACATAATTTGCAACTTCCGCTTTATCTTGTGGTTTTCCTACACCAATTCTTACTCGAATGTATTCTTTTCCAATATGTGCGTCAATTGATCTTAAACCATTATGTCCACCATGACCACCACCTATTTTAAACTTTACAGTTCCAAATGGTAAATCAATATCATCATGAATTACAATAATATCTTCCATCTCTAATTTATAATACTCTTTAATTGCTTGAACAGCCATTCCAGAATTATTCATAAATGTAGTTGGTTTTGAATATAAATCATAAGCTGATTTTTCTAGAGTAGAATGAAAATTTGATTTTTGAATATTTGAAGTTGTAAGATTTTTGGTTATCTCATCGATAACCATAAATCCTACATTATGTCTTGTTAGTTGGTATTTATCACCAATATTCCCAAGACCTACAATTAAATGCATTAAATTAAAACTATTTAGCTTTAATTATACCAACAACAGGAACTCTTGGATCTAAGAAACACTCTAAAGTTTCAGGTAAAGTTAAATCTCTAATTAAGATATTATCACCTGTATCTAAGTTTGTTACATCTAAAGTAATATTATTTGGTAAGTCTTCAAGTGTACATTTAACAGGTACTCTTTTTGTGTGAATCATTAAAAGACCTTTATTTTTAAGACCTTTTGCAATACCAGTTGTTTTAACTGGAATTTTATATGCAGTTTTAACACCAGCTTGTGCAACCATTAAATCAACATGTAATAATGTCGAAGTTAACGGACATTTTTGGTACTCTTGAACTACAACTTTTACAATGTTTCCACCAAGATTAACATCAAATGCTAATGTTTCTTTATTTTTTAAGAATTTGATAAATTCATTTCTTTTGAATGCAGCTGAAATATTTTCTAAACCTTTACCATAGATATTTGCAATTAAATACCCTTCTCTTCTTAAAGTTTTAGTAGCTTGTTTTGTCATACTATCTCTGATGATACCCTCTAACATAACGTTTCCTTTGTTTTTAAATTTAGGGCAGGATTATATTAAAAGTTTTCTAAATATATGTTTAAGTTTTTATTAATTTTATATTTAACTTTTATTAATTGATTTTTAGATAATATAATTCCTTAATAAAAACAAAATATAAGGTAAAAAACCGATGATATTATTAGATGGAAAAGCATTATCTGAAAAAATCAAAGAAGAAGTTAAAGTTGAAGTAGCTCAACTTGTAGAAGAGAAACAAATAACTCCAGGACTTGCTGTTATTTTAGTTGGAAATGATGCAGCTAGTGCAACATATGTATCTAGTAAAGCAAAATCATGTAAAAATGCAGGTATTTACTCTGTTGTTCATGAAATGCCAGATAGTATAACTCAAGAAGAATTATTAGAAACTATTGAAAGAATGAATGAAAATCCAAAACTTGATGGTATTTTAGTTCAATTACCACTTCCAAAACATATAGATACAACTGTTGTTCTTGAAGCAATTAATCCTTTAAAAGATGTAGATGGTTTCCATCCTTACAACGTAGGAAGAATGGTTTCAAATCTTGATGCATTTTTACCAGCAACTCCATTTGGTGTTATGAGAATATTTGAAGAGTATGGAATTGAATTAAGTGGTAAAAATGTAGTTGTTATTGGAAGTAGCGATATTGTTGGTAAACCAATGGCTTCACTTTTAATTAATGCAAAAGCTACAGTTACTGTTTGTAACTCACGAACAAAAGATTTAAAAGCTCATACCCTTGCAGCTGATATTGTAGTAATTGCTGTTGGAGTTCCTTATTTATTAAAAGCTGATATGGTAAAAGATGGCGCTGTTGTTATCGATGTTGGTATTAATAGACTTGAAACTGGAAAACTAGTTGGTGATGCAGATTTTGAAGGCTTAAAAGATAAATGTTCACACTTAACTCCAGTTCCTGGTGGTGTTGGACCTATGACTATTGGTATGCTTTTAAAAAATACAATAAAAGCTGCCAAATTAAGAGAAAAAAGAGAAACTAAATAGATGTTAAAAAAAATATATAACTGGTCTTCTTCGTGGACTGGGACAATAGTAATAGTTCTTGGAATTATTTTTTTTGTTGCACAAGCATTCGTAATTCCTAGTGGAAGTATGAAAAATACACTTTTAATTGGTGATATGCTTTTTGTAAAAAAATTCTCTTATGGAATTCCAACTCCAAGAATTCCTTGGCTTGAGATAAAAGTTTTACCTGACTTTAATGGAAATGGTCATTTAATTGAGGGATCAAGACCAAAAAGAGGTGATATTGTAGTTTTTAGATACCCGAAAAATGAAGATATTCACTATGTAAAAAGAGCAGTTGCAACTGGTGGAGATTTAGTTGCAATTCAAGATAAACATCTTTTACTTCATCCAAAAGAGGGAAATGAGTTTGTAAAAGCAAATTATCCAAAAGAGAATATTGTTGAAGTTGGTGACAAACTTTGGGTAGTAAATCCATATAGAAAAGAACATCCTGGAATTCATAATGATGCAAATGTTGTGAATAATGGACTAAATCCAGCTGAACTTTTTAATATGTCTCCAATAATTGTTCCTGAAGATGAAACATTTATGATGGGTGATAATAGAGACCATTCAAATGATTCAAGATTTTGGGGAACAGTTCCATATAAAGATATAGTAGGAACTCCTTGGTTTATCTATTTTTCATGGAGTGAACATAAAGAGATTAGATGGGATAGAGTTTTAAAAACAGTTAAAACTTTAGAAGAGACAGTAGATTTTGATAAATTAGAAATTGAACAACAAGAAGGAATTTATTAATGAAATATTTTATCGGTGCAGA
>JAQTXA010000004.1 GCA_028689025.1 Aliarcobacter sp. | reverse complement strand
TTTTCGTGACTTCTATTTATTCTTATAAATAGTATTTTTAAAGTGCGGTTGTAGTTTAGTTGGTTAGAATGCCTGCCTGTCACGCAGGAGGTCGAGGGTTCGAGTCCCTTCAACCGCGCCACTTTTAAAATCCTTTCAAAGAAACTTCTCATATAAAACTAGATATTATACCTTCCAATTTAAAAAAAGGTTTTTAATGTTAAAAGCAAAAAGTTTATATCACCTAATTGTTTATAGTATCTTATTTATTATTGTATTAATCTCTTTTTTTACTTTTATTATTATTAGCAATGCCCATGAAGATTTACAAGAAAAAATACAAACTTTAAAAAATGATTACACTGACAATCAAAAAGAATTAATAAAAAATCATGTTAATTATGTAATAAATTTTATTGATTATTACAATGAAGCTAACAAAGATAAAAAATCTGAAGCAACTATTCAAAAAGAGGTTATTCAAGCTATTCAGAAATTACGAATTGAAGCAAATCCGAATGAATATGTTTTTATATATGACTTTAACGGTAATCTCGTTCATGATTCTATATTTAAAAATAATATTGGACAAAATTTCCTAAATATAAAAGACATTAATAATAAAGAAGTTATAAAAGAGCTTATTAAAGCTTCAAAAAGATATTTAGGTGGATATGTTGAATATATTTGGTATAAACCTGAAATTGGAAAACAAACAAATAAAATATCTTATGCTAAATCTTATGATAAATGGAATTGGACTATTGGCAAAGGCGTTTATTTAGATGAAATAGATAAATTAGTAAAAGAGAAAGAAGAAGGTTATAATCAAAAAATTTCAAACTATACTTTACAGATAACTTCACTTACAATTATGCTTGTTTTGTATTCTATATTTATTTATAAAAATGCAACTATTTTAATAGTAAATGATGTTAAAGAGATTGGAAAATATTTTAAAGAGTCTCAAAAAGATGATAAACCAATCAACCAAAATAGATTAATCTTTGGAGAGTTTAAAATTATTGCAAATTATGCAACAGATGCCATGAACAATATAAAATTAAGAACAAATATGCTTGAAGATTTAAATAAAAACTTGGAGTATAAGGTTAATGAAAAAACTAAAGAACTTACAAATCTTGTTGAATCACAGAAAAAGTTTATCAAAAATTCTGTTCATGAGATAAATACTCCATTATCAATAATTCAAACAAATATTGATTTACTTAAAATGAAAATACCAAATAATAAATATATTACAAATATTGAATCTGGTTCAAAAATAATTCAATATATTTATGATGATTTATCATATCTAGTAAAAAAAGATAGGGTTATATATGAAAAAGAGTATTTAGAATTTTCTAGAATATTGCATACAAGAATTGATTTCTTTGATGAAATTGCTCTTTCTAATTCGTTACACTTTATAAGTAACATTGAAGATGATATTTATATAAAATTTAATAGTACAGAACTGCAAAGGGTAATTGATAATAATTTATCAAATGCAATAAAATACTCTTTTGCTAAATCTCCCATAATTGTGAGATTAAATTATATAAATGATGAAGAGATTGAATTTAGTGTTTCAACTTATTCAAAGAAAATCGAGCATGAAAATAAAATCTTTGATGACTTCTATAGGGAAAATAATGCAAGAGGTGGATTTGGTCTTGGATTAAAAATTGTCAAAGATATATGTGATAAAAATTTAGTTATAATCAGCCTCGATTCAAATGAAAAAGAGACAAAATTTACTTATAGGTTCAAAATAAATGAAGATACTACTACTTGAAGATGAATTAATGCTTAACAATGCAATTAGTGAATATTTAAAGAATATAGGACATATGGTTGAAAGTTTTTGTGATGGACAAGAAGTTTTAGATAAATTAGACACTGCTACTTATGATTTGTTAATTTTAGATATTAATGTTCCAACAAAAGATGGTTTTGAGATTTTAAGTGAATTAAATGAAAAAAAAATTTATATTCCTACAATTTTTATTTCTGCATTAATAGACATAGAAGATATATCTAAAGCCTACAATCTAGGTTGTAGAGAGTACATAAAAAAACCTTTTCATTTAGGTGAATTAGGCATAAAAATAAATCAAATTCTTAAAAAAGAACAAAATAACACTTCTCATATTAAATTCTCAGAAAACTACTCTTATTCAAAAGATAAACAAACATTATACTTTAATGGTGAACCACAAAATCTTACAAAAAAGCAGTTAGAGATTATTCATATTCTTGCTCTTAATATAAATATGATTGTAGATTTTGAAAGATTTAGAATTGATATTTGGGATGGAGAGGATATTGACAATCCCACAATTAGAGCTGAAATTTCAAGATTAAAAAAAGCATTAAAGGAAGATTTTATAAAAAATATCCGTGGTCTTGGATATAAAATCGACAGACATTATTCAGCATAAACTCCTTTTTCAGGAGTTTTAAACTTTAACAAAAATCTCAATCTCTCTTATTCAATCTTAAAAAAATAATAATTGCTATCCTTTTGCTATTTACTACGACTATAATTCCCAAATTGAATTATTATAACGATTTTTTTGTTTAATAAAATTTATAAGGAGAGTAAAATGAGTCCAGAAAAAGCACAAGCGTACTGGAGAGAAAATATCTCTATGATTGTCAAATTATTATTAGTTTGGTTCGTATTTTCTTTTGGTTGTGGGATTCTATTTATCAATGAACTTAATGCGATTGAAATTAGTGGCGTTAAATTAGGTTATTGGTTTGCACAACAAGGTGCAATATATGTTTTTGTTATCTTAATTTTTGTTTATGTAAAAGTAATGACAGGAATAGATGAAAAATATGGCGTAAACGAATAAGGAGCAACACAATGGATTTACAAACACTAATTTATCTATTCGTAGGTATATCTTTTGCAACTTATATTGGTATTGCACTTTGGGCAAAAGCTAGTTCAACAAAAGAATTTTATGTTGCTGGTGGTGGAGTTCATCCAATTGCAAACGGTATGGCAACAGCTGCAGACTGGATGTCAGCCGCTTCATTTATCTCATTAGCTGGAATTATATCTTTTAAAGGTTCAGATGGTGGGGCTTATTTAATGGGATGGACAGGTGGATATGTTCTACTTGCTATGCTTTTAGCTCCATATTTGAGAAAATTTGGAAAATTCACTGTTCCTGACTTTGTTGGGGATAGATATTATTCTGATGTAGCAAGATTAGTTGCTGTAATTGGAGTTATTTTTGTATCATTCACATATGTTGCAGGACAAATGAGAGGAGTAGGAATTGTTTTTTCTAGATTCTTACAAGTTGATGTTAATACAGGTGTTATAATTGGTATGGCTATTGTATTCTTCTACTCAGTTCTTGGAGGAATGAAAGGTATTACTTATACTCAAGTTGCTCAATATGTAGTTATGATTTTTGCATATATGATTCCTGCAATTTTTCTATCTTTACAAGTAACAGATACTTTCTTACCACAATTAGGTATTTTTTCACAAACTACTTTTGCATTTAATACAGGAGTTGAAGTTATTCCAGAAGGAACTTATCTTTTACATGCCCTTGATCAATCATTATTAGATTTAGGATTTACAGAATATACAAAACCAGGTAATTTATGGAACATGTTTATGTTAACAACAGCTTTAATGTTGGGAACTGCGGGATTACCACATGTTATTGTTAGATTTTTCACAGTTCCAACAGTTAAAGATGCAAGAATTTCTGCTGGTTGGGCGTTAGTATTTATTGCAATTATGTATACAACTATCTCTTCTGTTGCATCATTTTCAAGAATAAATTTAATTAAAAATGTACAAAATGTTGAGTATGAAGCATTTGTTAATGGAGAAGCTAGAAATGTAGATGGAACTATTAATCATGGAAAATGGTTTCAAACTTGGGAAAATGGCGGACTTTTAGCATGGAATGATAGAAATGGCGATGGTAAAATCCAATATGCTTCTGGAGCTGCATTTGATGGTAAAGGTGGAAAACCTGTATTTGATGCAGATAATAGAGCTAAAGATGGTCATAAATTAACAACAAATGGTAAACCAATGGCTGAAGAAGCTGAATTAGCAAAAGGTAATGGAATAGCTAACGAATTATATGTTGATGTTGATATTATGGTTCTTGCAAATCCTGAGATTGCAAATTTGCCAAATTGGGTTATTGCATTAATTGCAGCGGGAGGACTAGCTGCAGCTTTATCAACAGCAGCTGGATTATTACTAGTAATTGCATCATCAATTTCTCATGATTTGATGGGACAGATTATTTTTAAAGATAAAGAGACTGGCCGCTCTACATTAAATGAGAATACAGAATTAATGTGGGCTAGAATTTCTGCAATTGTTGCAATTTTAGTTGCAGGTTATTTAGGAATTAATCCTCCAGGTTTCGTTGCTCAAGTTGTTGCATTTGCATTTGGTTTAGCTGCTGCTGCATTTTTCCCAACAATTATCCTTGGTGTATTTGATAAAAGAATGAATAAAGAAGGTGCAATTTCTGGTATTATCGTTGGTCTTACTTTTACATTTGGATATATTGTTTACTTTGTATTTTTAGGCGGTGATCCAAAAGATTATCTATTTGGAATAAATCCAACTGGAATTGGAACACTAGGAACTTTATTACACTTAATTGTAGCATTTGTTGTATCAAGAATGACTCCTCCACCACCTGCACATATTCAAGATCTTGTTGAAAGAATTAGAATTCCTTCAGGTGCTTCTGAAGCAATAGAACATTAAAAAACAACCAAAAAAGTATACCTTCGGGTATGCTTTTCAAAATAGGTAACTAAATGAGTATTCAAGACCAAAAAACTTTTCTTTCAAATATTCACCCTTTTCAAGTTTTAACACAAGAACAAATGGAAATATGTATAAAACATATGGATATTGCATATTATCCTAAAGATTCACTATTAATAAATCAAGAGAAAATTCCTAACTATTTTTTTATAATAATAAAAGGTTCAGTTTACGAATATTCAGATGAAAATATTGTAGTTATGGATTATCATTACCAAGATTCTTTTGATTCTAACTCTTTAATTTATGGAAAATGTACTAATACATTCAAAGTTTATGAGGATTTGATTTGTTATGAATTAGAAAAAAATACTTTTTTAAAATTACTTGAACTAAATCAGCAATTTAAAGACTATTTTTTAAAAGATTTAGTAAATAGAATTCAAACATTAAAACATAAAGAGTACACATCTGAATTATCATCATTTATGATTGCAAGAGTCGAAGATACACTAATTCAAGAAGCTTGTATTGTTGATGAAGATACAAAATTAATTGATGCAATTGAACAATCAATGAAATATAAAACATCTAGTATTATTGTAAAAAGAAAAACTGGAGAGTATGGAATAATCACTGACTCCTTGCTGAAAATGAAAGTATTATTAGAAGGTAGAGATTTAACAATTCCAGTAAAAGATATTGCAATATTCCCACTTTTAACTGTTTTTAATGATGACTATTTATTTGAAGCACTAACCATGTTAATTAAAAAAAACATCAAAAGAATTGGTGTTATAAATAGTAAATTTGAATTAATTGGTATATTAGAACAAGTTGATGTTCTTTCACATTTTGCAAATCACACCTATGTTGTAGATTCAAAAATTAAAAAAGCTAAAAATATTGAAGAACTAAAAGATGCTAGTAAAGACTTAATAAATATTATAAAAAGTCTTCATGCAAAAGGTGTAAAAGTAAGTCATATTTCAAATTTAATTGGTCAATTAAATACAAAAGTTTATCAAAAACTCTATTCATTGATTTTGCCAGCTAATCTAGTAAATGATGCTTGTTTTATTGTTATGGGAAGTGAAGGAAGAAATGAACAAATCATAAAAACTGATCAAGACAATGCACTTATTGTAAAAGATGATATTGACGTAGAACAATATAGACCTTATATGAATGAAATTACTAAACATCTAATTGATTTTGGTTACCCATCATGCGAAGGTAATATTATGGTTTCAAATCCATTTTGGTGTAAAAATGCAAATGATTATAAAAATGAAACCGCAAGATGGATTGAAGCTCCCGCAATACAAAACTACATGGATTTAGCAATTTTCTTTGATTCTTTTGCAGTTGCAGGGAATAAAGAGTTATTAATTAATCTAAAAGATGACTTATTTAATAAACTTCATGATAAAGATGTGTTTATGGCATATTTTGCTAAAGCTACTTTAATATTTGATACACCAAATACAATTACATATATGATGTCAAAATCACATACCTTTGATATAAAAAAAGCAGCTGTTTTTCCAATAGTTCAAGGTATTAGAAGTTTAGCCTTAAGAGAAAAAATTAGAGAAACAACAACTGTTAAAAGAATAAAAATCCTTGAAGATAAAAAAGTTTTAGAAAAAGATAAAGCTGCTGAATTATTAGAAGCATTTGATGTGGTAAATACTTTAAGATTAAAATCACAACTTGAAAATATTCAAAATAATAAAACTATTAATAATGAGATAAATACTCAAGTCTTAGGGAAAATTGAAAGAGATTTATTAAAAGATTCATTTAAAATTATAAATGAATTTAAAAAATTTATCTCTTATACTTTTAGAATTGACAAAATTTCATAATGTTTACTAACTTATTAAAAAATTGGAATAGAAAAAAACTAATAGATAAAAGATTTGATTTTTTATTTAATGCACCAATTCCAAATGAATATGTATGTTTAGATTGTGAAACTAGTGGATTGAATCCAAAAAAAGATGAAATACTCTCAATTGGAGCTGTTCATATAAAAGAAAATAAAATTCTAATGAGAAAAACTTTTAATATTTTTCTGAAATCTTCTAAATATATTAATCCAGAATCAATAAAAATACATCATATAAGACCTATAGATTTAGAAAATGGAATAAATCCGCAAGATGGGATTTATCAATTATTAGAATTTATTGGCTCAAGACCAATAGTTGGATATTACATAAAATTTGATGTTGCAATTATTTCTAAATATACAAAAGAGTATATTGGAATAAATCTTCCAAATGAAACAATTGAAGTATCTTCTATGTATTATAAAATAAGAAAAAAATCAACTGATTATGAATTTATTGATTTAAAGTTCGATACTATTCTCAAAAATCTCAATATTCCAACACTTGGAAAGCATGATGCATTGAATGATGCTATCATGACATCAATGATGTTTTTAAAACTTAGAGAATTAACTCCTGCAAAAACAACTTTTTATACAAATTGATTAATAATATAAAATTACATTAACCTTCCAAAACACCCATAAAATCGTTTCCAATGATTTATATTGTTCCTATTAAGTCTAATTCTATTAAAATATTTGAAGATATTGACTAAATGCTATGTTGTTGCAACTTTAATTGTTTACAATTACACAGTACCTTTAGTTACAATATATATCTTAGGAGAAAAAATGAATTTAGAATTGGTAGAAAAGATTAAATCTAATCCGAAGTATCACGAGCTAGTTTCAAAAAGAAATTCTTTTTCTTTAAAACTATCGCTTTTTGTTTTAGCTATGTTCTATAGTTACATCTTAGTTATTGCATTCGATAAAGAGCTTTTAGCTACAAAAATCGGTGATGGTGTTATGACTTATGCATTTCCAGTTGGAGCTGCAATTATTATTATAAGTTTCATTACAACATTAATCTATGTTAATAGAGCAAATGGTGAATTTGAAGACTTAACAAACGACATAAAAAAACAAGCTATGGGTGGTAAATAATGTTTAAAATATTCGCAATCTTAACACTATTAGCTGCAGGACTTTTTGCAGCTGGTGATTCACTAGGGGATATGGGTAAATCAAGCTTAAATATTCCAGCAATTATTATGTTCTTCATATTCATTGCTGCAACATTAGGTATTACAAAATGGGCTGCAAGTAAAACAAAATCTGCTTCAGATTTCTATACAGCTGGTGGAGGAATCACAGGATTCCAAAATGGTATGGCAATTGCTGGAGATTATATGTCTGCTGCATCTTTCCTTGGTCTTTCAGGTATGATTTACTTAAGTGGATATGATGGATTAATCTATGCTGTTGGGTTTTTAGTTGGTTGGCCAGTTATTCTATTCTTAATGGCTGAAAAATTAAGAAATTTAGGTAAATTTACATTTACAGATATTGCTGCATATAGACTAGATCAAACTAAAATCAGAATTTTAGCTGCTTGTGGTTCTTTATCAGTTGTAACTTTATATTTAATTGCTCAAATGGTTGGAGCTGGTAAATTAATTCAAATCTTATTTGGTTTAGATTATGAGTACGCAGTTATCCTTGTTGGTGTTATGATGATTATTTATGTAACTTTTGGTGGTATGCTTGCAACTACTTGGGTACAAATTATCAAGGCTATTTTATTACTTTCTGGTGTTACTTTCATGGGATTCATGGTAATGGCACATTACAACTTCTCTTTTGGAGAACTTGCTACTCAAGCTGTTGCAGTACACACTAAAGGTCAAGCTATTATGGCTCCAGGTGGATTTATTTCAGATCCTATTTCTGCTATCTCTTTAGGTTTAGCATTAATGTTAGGAACTGCTGGTTTACCACATATCTTAATGAGATTCTTTACTGTTGGTAATGCAAAAGAAGCTAGAAAATCTGTTGTTTATGCAACTGGGTTTATTGGTTACTTCTACTTAATCATTGCTGTTATTGGTTTAGGTGCTATCGTATTCTTACAAGGACCTGATGCTGCACAATACTTCAAAGATGGTAAATTAATTGGTGGTGGAAATATGGCTGCTATTCACTTATCACATGTTGTTGGTGGAGATATTTTCTTAGGATTTATTTCAGCTGTTGCATTTGCTACTATTTTAGCGGTTGTTTCTGGATTAACACTTGCTGGTGCATCTTCAATATCTCATGATATTTATGCAATCGTTGTGAAAAAAGGTAAAGCAACTGAAGAAAATGAAATTAAAGTTTCAAAAAGATCAGTTATCGTTATTGGTATTGTTGGAGTTATTTTAGGTATTGCTTTTGAAAAACAAAATATTGCATTCATGGTTGGTCTTGCATTTGCTATTGCTGCTTCTGCTAACTTCCCAATTTTATTCCTTTCAATTTACTGGAAAAAATTAACAACTAGAGGTGCATTTATTGGTGGATTCTTGGGTCTTATTACTGCTATTGTACTTGTTATCTTAAGTCCAACTGTATGGGTAAGTATTTTAGGATATGAACATGCTATTTTCCCTTATAAAGCTCCTGCTTTATTCTCTGTAACTGTAGCATTTGTTGGAATTTGGTTCTTCTCAATTACTGATAAATCAGAAAGAGCTCAAAGAGAAATTGAAGCTTTCGAGCCTCAAAAAGTTAGAGCTGAAACTGGTATCGGTGCTGACGGAGCTGTTGCTCACTAGTCTTAATTTTACTAAAGAGATTTTTCTCTTTAGTAATTTCTTTTTTATAACCTCAACTTATCTAAAATCTTAAAAAAATCTTAAAAAATAAAACTAAACTACTAAATTTAGAGTTAACTTTCAAATTAATACTTATATTATATTTCTTAAATAAATCTTAAATTTAATAACTAAATATAATAATTTATAATCATATTTTATGTTACAAATCTACAAAGAAGTATTATTTTATATACAATTCCTATAAAAAAATATTCTGAATTTTCATTTGTATGTATAATAAAAAACATTTCCATATTTGCTATTTTAAAGCTATTATTTAATTAAGCTAAATAAGGAATATATGTTACAAGGATAACATTTAAAAATGTTAGATTAAAAAGGAAGCAAAATGAACGACGAATTAGTTGAACGAATTGAATCTAATCCAAAATATAAGGAATTAGTTTCAAAAAGAAATGCCTTAGGTATCAAATTAGGTATTTTTGTTTTAGTAATGTTTTATGCATATATTTTAGTTATTGCATTTAATAAAGAATTACTAGCAACAAAAATTGGTGATGGAATTACTACAATAGCATTTCCTATTGCATTAGCGATATTAGTACTTAGTTTTATTACAACTCTTATTTACGTAAAAAGAGCAAACGGTGAGTTTGAAGATTTAACTAACGAAATAAAAAAAGATGTAAAGGATTTAGTATAATGTTAAAAATTTTAGCACTAATTTTAATTGTTGCATTAGGAGCTTTTGCTGCTGGTGACGCTACTTTTGAAGCAACAAAAAGAGATTTAAATGTTCCTGCGATCATTATGTTTTTTGTTTTTATACTTGGAACTTTAGGTATTACTTACTGGGCTGCAAAAAAAACAAAATCTGCAAGTGATTTTTATACAGCAGGTGGTGGAATTACTGGTTTTCAAAATGGATTAGCAATTGCTGGTGATTATATGTCTGCAGCTGCGTTTCTTGGAGTATCTGGTCTTATTTATATGAAAGGTTATGATGGAGTAATTTATGCGGTTTCATTTTTAGTTGGATGGCCTGTAATTTTATTTTTTATGGCTGAAAAATTAAGAAACTTAGGTAAATTTACATTTGCTGATATTGCTGCTTATAGATTAGGACAAAAAGAGATTAGAACTTTAGCTGCGTTTGGTTCTATTTCAGTTGTTGTTTTATACCTTATTGCACAAATGGTTGGAGCTGGAAAATTAATTCAAGTACTATTTGGTATGGATTATGCTTACGCAGTTTTAATGGTTGGGGCATTAATGATTATTTATGTTACTTTTGGTGGAATGTTAGCAACTACTTGGGTACAAATTATTAAAGCTTGTTTATTATTATCTGGTGTTTCATTTATGGCAATTATGGTTTTATACCATTTTGACTTTTCATTTGAATCATTAGCTGTTAAAGCTGTTGAAAATCATAAATCAGGCGAAGGAATTTTAAGTCCAGGTGGATTTATTACAGACCCTATTTCTGCTATTTCATTAGGAATGGCTTTAATGCTTGGAACTGCTGGATTACCTCACGTTTTAATGAGATTCTTTACAGTTGGGAATGCAAAAGAAGCTAGAAAATCTGTTGTTTATGCTACTGGTTTTGTTGCATATTTCTGGATAATTATTACTATTGTAGGATTTGGGGCAATTGCATTTTTAAATTCTGCTGATGGTGCACAATATTTTGTAGATGGAAAACTATTTGGTGGAAATAATATGGCTTCTGTACACTTATCACATATGTTAGGTGGAAATGCTTTCTTAGGATTCATTTCAGCAGTAGCATTTGCTACAATTTTAGCAGTTGTTTCAGGATTAACTCTGGCAGGTGCTAGTGCAATTTCACATGACATTTATGCAAATGTAATTAATCCAAATGCAACAGATGAAAAAGTTGTAAAAATTTCTAAAATAACAGTAATCATAATGGGTGTTATTGGTGTTGTATTAGGTATTGCTTTTGAATCTCAAAACATTGCTTATATGGTTGGTTTAGCATTTGGAATTGCTGCAAGTGCAAACTTCCCAATTTTATTTCTTTCTATTTACTGGAGTGGATTAACAACAAGAGGTGCATTTATTGGTGGATTTATGGGACTAATTGCAGCAGTTGCCCTTGTAATTTTAGGACCAAATGTTTGGGTACAAATTTTAGGGAATGAAAAAGCTATTTTCCCTTATGCTCACCCAGCCCTATTCTCAGTAACTGTAGCATTTGTTTCTATTTGGTTCTTCTCAAAAATTGATAACTCTCCAAGAGCAAAAAGAGAAAAAGAATTATTTAGAGCTCAAAATGTTAGAGCAAATACTGGTATTGGTGCAGCAGGAGCTGTTTCTCACTAATTTTACAAATCAAAGGAGAGAATTCTCCTTTGATAATTTTCCTAAAATATCCTTCTATATTCCTTATAAAGTAATAATTTTCTTATCCATATTTAGCTATCATCTATGTATATTTTATATAAAGAGAGCACAATGAGTATACTAGAACAAGAATCTTTCATATCATCAATTCATCCATTTGAAGACCTAACTGCTAGTCAATTAGAGACATTTGTAGAAAACATTGACATTGTTTATTATAAAGAAAATGAAGTTTTACAAGCCCAAGAAAGTACTCCAACCCATCTTTTTTTTATATTAAAAGGATTGGTTCAAGAAAAACAAGAAGGTGAAGTTTTATCACTTTATTCAAACAATGAAATCTTTGATTCAGTTTCATTAATTGAAAACTACTCTAAAAATAGTTTTATAACTGCACAAGAGACTATTTGTTACACACTTCCAAGAGAAATTTTCATTAAAACTCTACATGAAAATCAAACATTAGAAAACTACTTTTTTCAATCTATTTCAGAAAAATTGAATTCAAATATCAATAATGAAAAGAATAAAGAGATGGCAAATATTATGATTGCAAAAGTAAAAGATGCAAAAATTCATAAAGCCGTAATTATTGATGAAGAAAAAACTATTTTTGAAGCTGCAAGTATAATAAAAAAAGAAAAAGTTCCAACTCTTTTATTAAAAGATAAAAGTGGTGAAATGTTTATTATTACAGATTCAGATTTTAGACAAAAAGTTATATTAAATAGAATGGACTTTGACGATAAAGTTATAAAAATTGCGACAAAGGGTTTAATCTACATAAACGAAGAAGATTTTTTATTTAATGCCCAATTAATCATGGCAAAACATGGTTTAAAAAGAGTTGTTGTTAAAAATGAAAAAAATGAAATTAGCGGTATATTAGATCAAATTTCATTATCTTCATTTTTTGCGACAAATACTTTTGCCGTTTCAAATCAAATTGTAAATGCGGAAACTGTTGAAGAGTTAAAAGAAGCCTCTTTATCATTTATTAAAATAATTAAATCTTTAAATGCAAAAGGTGTAAAAATTGAGTTTATTGCTAAATTGATTAATCAATTAAATAAAAAACTATTAGATAAATTATATAAACTTTTAGCTCCAATAGAACTCTATGAAAAATCATGTTTAGTTGTTATGGGAAGTGAAGGAAGAGGAGAACAAATCCTAAAAACTGACCAAGACAATGCTTTAATTTTAGCAAATGACTGCACAATCAGTGATGAAGAACTTCAAGAATTTACAAGAAAATTTACTGAAACTTTAGTAGATTTTGGTTTCCCAAGATGTGAAGGCAATATCATGGTTTCAAATCCATATTGGTGTAGAAGAGTCTCTGATTTTAAAGATTTGATTTTTACATGGATAAATCAACCATCACCTGATAATTTTATGAATCTTGCAATTTTTTATGATGCAATTTGTGTTTCTGGAAATATGGATTTACTTACTCAACTAAAAAAATATCTATTTGGTGTTGCAGACAATTCTATACTGTTTAATGCTCACTTTGCAAAAATAATTACAAGTTTTGATGTTCCATTAGGATTTTTTGATGGATTTATTTTTAACAATAAAGATGATAAACACAAAAATGAAATCAACATCAAAAAAGGTGGAATATTTATTATTGTTCAAGGAATTAGAAGTCTGAGTTTAGAACACAAAATTTTTAATACAAACACAACTAAAAGAATAAAAACTTTAAGTGAAAAAGGTGTTATTGATAATGAACTGGCAACTGAATTAATAATGGCACTTAATTTTTTAACTAACATCAATCTAAAATCAAATTTAGAAAAATTAGATAGAAATGAAAAAGTAGATAATTATATCAACCCAAATAATCTAAATACAATGGAAAAAGATTTATTAAAAGACTCTTTTAAAATTGTAAATAAATTAAAAAAGAAATTAGAATTCCATTTTAAGTTGAACTATGTTTAGAAATATAAAGAATTATTTTAATAAAAAAAATCTAAAAGACAAAAAGTATGAATATTTATTTGAAAATCCATCAGATGATGAATTTGTATGTTTTGATTGTGAAACAACAGGACTAAATCCTAAAAAGGACGATATTGTCTCAATTGGTGCAGTTATAATAAAAAACAATACAATAGTATCAAGTAAAAAGTTTGTTAAATTTGTAAAACCAAAAACAAAACTACAAGCAGAAGCTATAAAAATTCATCATATTAGAGTTTGTGATTTAGAAGATGCAGAAGATATAAATATGGTAATTGAAGAGTTTTTAGATTTTATTGGAAATAGAACTTTAGTTGGATATTTTTTAGAATTTGATATTGCAATGATTAATAAATATGTAAAACCAAAATTAGGAATTACACTTCCAAATAAAACACTTGAAGTTTCTGCAATTTATCATGATTACAAAATTGAAAAAATTCCACAAGGACATATTGATTTAAGATTTAATACAATAATGAGTGAATTACAAATTCCTAGTCTTGGAAAACATGATGCTTATAATGATGCAATTATGACTTCAATGATTTTTATAAAACTAAAGAATTTACCAAAAGTAAAAATAAATTAAAAAAAGGGAAATATATATATGTTAGTATTTGTATTAAACGCCGGTTCATCTTCTTTGAAATATCAATTAATTAATGCTGAAACTTCTGAATTAAAAGCAAGTGGAATCGTTGAAAGAATTGGGATAGATGGCATATTAAAACATATAGTTTCAGAAAATAAAAAAATAACTATTGAAGCAGACATCCCATCTCATAAAGAAGCCATTGAACTTATTTTAGAGACTCTTACTCATGATGAGACTAAAAGTATAAATTCAATTGAAGAAATTCAAGCAATTGGACATAGAGTTGCCCATGGAGGAGAATATTTTAAAGAATCAACTATTGTTACAGATAAAGTAATTAAAAGAATTGAAGAATTGATTCCTTTAGCACCACTACATAATCCTGCAAATATTTTAGGTATGAAAATATGCATAGAACTAATGCCAAATATTCCAAATGTAGCTGTTTTTGATACAGCATTTCATCAAACAATGCCAGAAACACATTTTTTATTTCCTGTACCTCATGAAGATTATACTGAACATCATTTAAGAAAGTATGGATTTCATGGCACAAGCCACTATTATGTTTCAAATGAAGCTGTTAAACTTTTAAATAATAAAAAAGATTCTAAAATAATTGTTTGTCACTTAGGAAATGGTTCATCTGTTTGTGCTGTTAAAGATGGGAAATCTTTAAATACAACTATGGGATTAACACCTCTTGGAGGTTTAATGATGGGAACAAGAAGTGGGGATATTGATGCTGGAGTAATTCCTTATTTAATGGATAAAAAAGGTATGGATACTCATCAAATAATTGATTATCTAAATAAAAAATCTGGAATATTAGGAGTTTCTGGAATTAGTTCAGATTTGAGAGAAATAATAAGTGCTGCAAATGATGGAGATCAAAGAGCAGATGTTACAATTGATATGATGTGTAATAGAGTAAAAAAATATATTTGCTCTTATTCTGGATTATTAGGAGGAGCTGATGCAATTTGTTTTACGGCTGGTATTGGAGAAAATTCTAGTCTTATTAGAGAAAGAGTTTGTCATAATCTAAATTTTATGGGTATAGAACTTGATAATGAAAAAAATGAAGCAAAAACTCATGTAACTAGGGAAATTAGCAAAAGTACTTCAAAAACTAAAATCTTTGTTATTCCTACAAACGAAGAATTAGTTATTGCAAGAGATACTTATAACCTTGTTAGATAAAACAAATCTGTTACAAATCAGGAATATATCATAAAATTGAGTACTATGTACATATATTGTACATAGTACTTTAAAAACTTACATATTTAAATCAAATCCATCATTTTGATTATCTTTTTTAACTAATTTTATTAAATAATTTTTTGTTTATTCTTATTTTGTAATTTTTTTATTAAAATATTCTTTGTTTTATAAAATAAAATTAATTTTGAAAGCAAATTTAGATTTAAGATTTACTACAATTAAATATAAAAATTTATATCAAAAATAATAAAGGAAACATTATGTTAGTATTTGTATTAAACGCTGGTTCATCTTCTTTAAAATATCAATTAATAAATGCAAAAACAGCTGAATTAAAAGCTAGTGGATTAGTTGAAAGAATTGGTATTGATGGTATTTTAAAACATGAAGTTGGAGAAAATAAAAAATTAACTTTTGAATTACCAATTCCAACACATAAAGAAGCTATTGAACTTGTTTTAAGAATTTTAACAAATGATGAAACTAAAGTAATAGACTCAATTAAAGAAATTCAAGCAATTGGTCATAGAGTTGTGCATGGTGGAGAATTTTTTAAAGAATCAACAATAGTTACAAAAGATGTAATAGAAAAAATTGAACAATTAATTCCCCTTGCACCATTACATAATCCAGCAAATATTATGGGAATAAAAATTTGTCAAGAATTAATGCCAAATGTTCCAAATGTTACTGTATTTGATACTGCATTTCATCAAACTATGACAAAAGAAAACTATTTATATGCTGTTCCTTATAGTGATTATACAGAACATCATTTAAGAAAATATGGATTTCACGGAACTAGTCATTATTATGTATCAAATGAAGCAGTTAAAATTTTAAATAAAAAAGACTCAAAAGTTATTGTGTGTCACTTAGGAAATGGTTCATCTGTTTGTGCAGTTAGAGATGGAAAATCTATTAGTACTTCAATGGGATTAACACCACTTGAGGGATTAATCATGGGAACAAGATCTGGAGATATTGATGCTGGTGTTATTCCTTATTTAATGGAGAAAAAAGGCTTAACTTCAAACCAGATTCTTGATTACTTAAATAAAAAATCTGGTATTTTAGGTGTTTCTGGAATTAGTTCTGATTTAAGAGAAGTAATCAAAGCTTCTAAAGATGGAGATATGAGATCTAAAATTACTATTGAGATGTTATGCAATAGAATTAAAAAATATTTATGTTCTTATGCTGGATTAATGGGTGGAGTTGATGCTATTTGTTTCACAGCTGGTATTGGAGAAAATTCTGATTTAATAAGAGAAAAAGTTTGTCATGGTTTAGAGTTCATGGGAATTGAACTTGATACGGAAAGAAATAGAGTTAGAGAATTAGGAAATAGAGAAATTAGCAAAAAAGATTCAAGAACAAAAATCTATATTATTCCAACAAATGAAGAATTAGTAATTGCAAAAGATACTTATAATTTAGTAAAATCTAAATAATTTGTTACTATTTGGAAAATAACTTAAAATTGTAAACGATGTACAAATTTTGTACATCGTTCTTCTAAATATACCCATTCAAAGTCAATCTACACAATATCCTATTACAATTTTGCACACATTTGTATTTTTTTTATATTTATGTATATTTTATGTACTTTTCCCGAAATATGCTATAAAATTACAGCCAGTAAGATTATAAGACATTGCTATGTTAATGCTATGTTTTTCAATTATAATCTTTCCACAAAGTTTAAAGTAGAAAGGATGACTTGACATGGGTTTAATCGAAAGTATTAAAGAAAAAGCAAAATTAAAATTAAGAACAATAGTTCTTCCAGAGCCTGAAGATGAGAGAGTTTTAAAAGCTGCTCAACAAGTTTTAGAAGAGAAGACTGCAAAAGTTGTTTTAATTGGAAATGTTGAAACTATCAAAGCTGATGCGGCTAAATGTGGCGCTAATATCGAAGGAGCAACAATTATTGACCCTAAGAAATTTGATAATATTGATAGATACATCGATGAGTTAGTTGAGTTAAGAAAAGCAAAAAATCTTTCAAAAGATGAAGCTACTGAAATTATGACAACAGAACCTAGATTTTTTGGTTGTATGATGGTAAGACTTGGTGATGCAGATGGATTAGTTGCTGGTTCAAACTCTCCAACAGCTGATGTTTTAAAAGCTGCTATTCAAGTTATTAAAACAGCTCCTGGAATTAATACAGTTTCATCTACATTTATTATGGAAACTGCTGATGGTAAATTTGGTGATAATGGTTTAATATTATTTGCAGATTGTGCTGTTATTCCTGAGCCAAATGCAGAGCAATTAGCTGATATTGCTTGTGCAACTGCGGCAACTGCGGCAAGTGTTGTGGGACTTGAACCAAGAGTTGCAATGTTATCTTTTTCTACAAAAGGAAGTGCAAAACATCCATTAGTTGATAAAGTTCAATATGCATGTGAAATTCTTGAAGATAGAAATGTAACTTTCTCTTTTGATGGTGAATTACAAGCAGATGCTGCAATCGTTGAAGCTATTGGAGCTAAAAAAGCACCAGGTTCAAAAGTAGCTGGTCATGCAAATATTTTAGTATTCCCTGATTTACAATCTGGAAACATTGGGTATAAACTTGTTCAAAGATTTGCAGGAGCAGAAGCTCATGGGCCAATTGTTCAAGGATTAAACCAACCTGTTAATGACTTATCAAGAGGTTGTTCAGTAGAAGACATAGCAAATTTAGTTGCAATTACTGCAACTCAAATCAAATAATTTAAACTCAAAAAAAGGAAAGTATATGTTAGTATTTATTTTAAATGCAGGAAGTTCATCTCTAAAGTATCAATTAATGAATCCAGTTTCAAAAGAAGTTTTAGCTACTGGGTTATGTGAAAGAATTGGAATTGATGGAGTTTTAAAACATGAATTTGGTGAAAACAAACTAACTTTAGAAGTTTCAATGCCAACTCATAAAGAGGCAATTGAATTAGTATTAAAAACATTAGTTGAGAGTGAAGGTAAAGTTATTAATTCTATTGATGACATTGATGCTATTGGACATAGAGCTGTTCATGGTGGAGAAGAGTTTGCTTCATCTGTTATGGTAACTCCAAGAGTTATAGAAAAAATGAAAGAATTAATTCCATTAGCTCCTTTACACAATCCTGCAAATATTATGGGAATGGAAATCTGTGCTCAATTAATGCCTGGTAAACCAAATGTTGCTGTATTTGATACTGCTTTCCACCAAACTATGCCTGATTATGCGTATATGTATGCATTACCTTATGACCAATACACTAAACATGGTATTAGAAAATATGGTTTCCATGGAACTAGCCACTTCTTTGTATCAAATGAAGCAAGAGGAATGTTAGATAAAAAACATAATACAAGAGTTATTGTTTGTCACTTAGGAAATGGTTCTTCTGTAAGTGCTGTATTAAATGGTAAATGTATTGATACTTCTATGGGTCTTACACCGGTACAAGGTTTAATGATGGGAACAAGAGCTGGAGATGTTGGAGCTGGTGCAATTTCTTATATGATGAGCCAAGAAAATTTAACAATTGATCAAGCATTAGATGTTATGAACAAAAAATCTGGTATTTTAGGAATTTCTGGAAAATCATCTGATTTAAGAGAAGTTTTACAAGGTATGCAAGATGGTGATGACAGATGTAGATTAGCGGTTGAAATGGTTGCTTACAATATTAAAAAATATGTTGGAGCTTATGTTGCAGCACTTGATGGTGTTGATGCATTATGTTTCACAGGTGGAATTGGTGAAAATTCATCACTAATTAGAGAGATTGTTTGTGCTGGTCTTGATGGAATGGGATTAATCCTAGATCCTACTAAAAACAACAGAAGAAGATCTGTTGCTAGAGATATTGCTACAAACAGCTCAGCTGCTAGAATCTTTGTTATTCCAACAAATGAAGAGTATGTTATTGCAAATGATACTTATAAACTTGTATCAGGAATTGAAAAATAATTTCATAAAAAAAGGTGAAGTAAAAAACTTCACCTTTTTTCTTCTAAATTTAAAATCTAAATTAATAAGCTTTCAACCCACTAACTAAATTCATACTTATATTTGAAACTGCTTCACTAATTAATTTATCCATAAATTTTTCAAATTTATCTTCTTTTTTCCAAACTGGATTTTTAACTTCACTAAGAGTAATCAAACTATTTTGAGCATAAGATAGAGTTGCAACTTCATCAACTAAACCAACCTCTTTTGCTTGTTTTGAAGTAAATATTTTAGCATCAGCAAAAATTGTCTGATTTTTTACATCAAGATTTCTTGCACTTGCAACATCCGATACAAACATATTATAAGTATCATCTATTACACTTTGCAGTTGTTTCTCTTCATAATCAAACCATTTTCTTGTTGGTGTCCCCGATTCTTTATACTTCCCTGCTTTTACAGTTTGTGTAGAAACTCCAATTTTTTGCATAAGTTCTTCGGCATTTACACCTTGCATAATAACTCCAATTGAGCCTACCATACTTCCAGGATTTGCAATAATTTTATTTGCCCAAATCGAAGCATAATAACTTCCACTTGCAATCACACCACTTGCATATACAATAACGGGTTTAATCTGCTTTAACTCTTGAATAGCGTAAGCTAACTCAACAGATGGAGCAACAGCACCTCCTGGAGAATTTACAACTAATAAAACACCTTTTATATTTTTATTTTCTTTTGCTTTTTGTATATCTTCTAATGTTTTTGAAACATCCATTATTGGACCAGTTAATTCTATTTTTTGTAAATTTGCATGACTATTAGCATCTGATAAATTTTCATTTGATGGTGCAAAAATAAAATATATAATAGTTAAAAAAACTATTGTTTTAAAATATTTAGTTATAAAATCTAAAATTGCAATTATTGGTGAAAAAAGTACTCTAAAAAAATTAAACAAATTCCCCTCCTATTATTACTTTATCTACGAATTTTGTATGCAAAATAATTTGCATTGGTAAATCTTCCATATCCTCTACTTCATCTGGTAAAGTAAAAGCTATCATATCTGAATCAAAATCTTTTTTGATTATTCCTTTATTTAAACCTAAAGCCTTTGCACCATTTGCAGTAGCTGCTTTTAATAAAACTGTTGAAAAATCAATGATATTTTTATCAAAATGAATCATTAAAGCATTTCTTAATTCATCAAACATTGATAAAGAGTTATTAGAACTAAGTCCATCAGTTCCAATGGTAAAAGGAATATCTTTTAATTTTGATAAATCTAATTTACTATTATTTAAAACTCTATTTGAAGTTACACAATGATTTATACTTGCACCTAAATTTCTAATTTTTTCTAAATCAGCCTCGCTTGCTTCAACACAGTGAGTAAAAGAGAGATTTTTTATATTTAAAAACAGATTTAAAAATTCCATAGGTTTTGAAACTGCTGTTTCTTGTCCTAAAAAGTTTTTAAAAAAATCTAAAAAAGAACCTTCATCTTTATGAAGCCAATCAAATTCTTCTGGTGATTCTAAAAAATGTGAACTAACAGCTAAATTTTCTGCACGGGCAAGATTTAAACTCTCCCTTACTAAAAAAGGATGAACTGAATATGGTGAATGAATAGCAATTGCTGGTATAAAATTTTTTGATTTAAATTTTTTTGCATTTTTTAATCTATCTTTAAAATCTGCAAATAAAGTATCAACCATATCACCTTTTGAACCAATTACTTCACAGAAAAATACTGTGTTAATTGGACTTTTTACACATGGCTCCATATCAAAAGAGTAAGATGAAATTGCTCCAATTGTTGTAGTTCCAGTTTTTCTCATTCTATCAAGTTTTGTAGAAATTAGTTTTTTATCAGCTTTATTTATTAAATCATCTCTACTTTTTATTACAGAGTTTAACCATGACATAAAATTACCATATTTTAAAGTTGTTGTATTTGAACTAAATTCTAAATGTATGTGAGAGTTTATAAGTCCTGGCATTAAAACTGAATTTTCTTCAAGTTTTAATATCTCAATATTTTCATATTTTTTTTCTATATTAAAAAGTGTATCAATCTCAATGATTTTATCATCATAAACAACCGCACCATTTTTAATGATACGGTCGTTTTCGTCGCAAGTTATTACCCAATTAGCACTTATAATTTTCATAAGTTTTAATTTTAAGCATTTTGTTGTTGAGCTTGAGCAATTGCTTTAACTTCTGAAATTATTTGCATTAAAGCAATTAATCCCATATGATAACCAAAAGGTCCAAATCCTGAAATAACTCCTGTTGAAGCACTAGCAGTTATTGATTTTTGTCTAAACTCTTCTCTTTTATAAATATTTGAAATATGTACTTCAACTACTGGCATTGAAACTGCACTTAAAGCATCTTTAATAGCTATTGATGTGTGAGAATAAGCAGCTGGATTTATCATAATTCCATCAGCTGTTCCTAAACACTCTTGAATTCTATCAACAATTTCACCCTCAAGGTTTGATTGAAAAAATTCAAGTTCAACACCATTTTGTTCAGCAGCTGCTTTTAATTGTTCATGAATTTGGTCTAATCCCATTGAACCATAAATGTGTTGTTCTCTTATTCCTAGCATATTTAAATTTGGGCCTTGTATAACGGCAATTTTCATATTATATTCCTTTTATAAATTTTAGGTAAGATTATAATTAAATTTATGTTAAACAATACCAAAACAAAGGCTTTTTATGAAAAACTTTATTCTTCAAAATGAGAACGCTATATATTTTGAGTGCAAATTTTCTTGTGATAATGTTATTTTTTTAAATTTAGAAAAAGATAAATATTTTATTACAGATGCTAGATATATCATCGAAGCAAAAGAATATGCAAAAAATTGCGAAGTTATAGAATCATCAAACTTAATAGAAACAACAAAAGAAATTTTAAAAAAAAATAAAATTAAAAAAATCGTATTTGATCCAAATGATTTTACTTATGCTACATATATAAATTTAACAGAAACTTTAAAAACACAGTTCATAGCAAAACCAAATTTTTCAAAACAAAAAAGAGCTATTAAATCAGCTAAAGAGATAATTTTATTAAGAAAAGCTGCAATTGCTGGACGTGAAGGATTTAAAGAATTAGCAAAATTTATTAGAAAAAATGGTTTTAATCAAAGTGAACAATTTTTATATTTTAAAGCTTTTGAAAAAATGAGCCAAATAGGAAAACTTGATATTTCTTTTGAACCAATCGTTGCAATAAATGAAAATGCAGCAAAACCCCATGCACTTCCTACAAATAAAAAACTAAAACTAAATGATTTAATTCTTGTGGATGCTGGAATTAAATATAAAAGATATTGCTCAGATAGAACTTGTACAAGTGCTGTTGATTTTGAAAAATTCTCTTTTAAAAGAGAGCAAAAATTCAAAAATGAAAAACATCAAAAAGTATATGATATTGTTTTAAAAGCTCAACTAAATGCAATTGAAAAAGCAAGAGTTGGAATGAAAGCATCTCAAATTGACAAATTAACTAGGGATGTAATAGATAAGTCTGGCTATGGAAAATATTTTGTTCATAGCACTGGACATGGAGTTGGACTTGATATTCATGAGTTTCCTGTTATAAATTCAAAATCAGATGTAATAATTGAAGATAATATGGTATTTACAATAGAACCAGGTATTTATCTTCCAGATGAATTTGGTGTTAGAATTGAAGATACAGTTGTAATGCAAAATGGGAAAGCCATAATCCTATAAAACAAAAAATAGCAGAAAATAAATCTTGATTTATTTTATCAAGTTTATTTTTTTGCTCAAAAAGAGAGAAATTTGAAAAAAAAATTATCCCCTACTTTAACACTTTTTTATTCTAGTAATTTTCCAAAAAAATTCAATCTTATTTCAAAAAAGAAATATAGTGTAACCATTGGAATTGGGGGAAATATTGGAAATTCAAAAAGAATATTTGATAAATTAATCTTATGTTTAAAAAAAGATGCAAGATTTACTTTACTTATGACTTCGCCACTATTACAAAATCCTCCCTTTGGATTCCTAGAGCAAAGTGATTTTTTAAATGGTATAATTTCGCTCAAAACAAATCTTTCTCCTAATGCTTTTTTAAAAGCAATGCAAAGATATGAAAATAAATTCGGAAGAAAGCGATCCTTTCAAGATGCGCCTAGAACCTTGGATATAGATATAATATTTTTTGATAATAAAAAAATAAATACAGAAAATTTAATTATTCCTCACAAAAATTGGGCAAATAGAGAGTCAGTGATTATTCCTTTAAAAAGGATGTAATAATGCAAAAAAAAGTAATGGTTGGAATGAGCGGTGGAATTGATTCATCAGTAACTGCTTATATGCTACAAAAAGATGGATATGAAGTTGAAGGTGTTTATTTAAAACTTCATAATAGAACTGATGGTTATCACGAAAGAAATTTAGGTTATATTGAAGATGTAGCTAAATTTTTAAATATAAAATATCACATATTAGATTTAGCAGATAAATTTAGTGCTGAAATTTATGACTATTTTGTTGATTCATATTTACAAGGAACAACTCCAAACCCTTGTGTTAAATGTAATAAACAAATAAAATTTGGTGCAATGCTAAAGTTTGCTCAAGATCATGGAGCTAATTTTTTAGCAACTGGACACTATGCAAAAACTGACGGTAAATTCTTCTATGAAGCTGATGATAAAACTAAAGATCAAAGTTATTTCTTATCTCAAGTTGACAAAGAAGCTCTTCCTTTTATGATGTTCCCACTTAGTACTTATAAAAAAGAAGATATTGTAAAATTTGGTGCTCAACTTGATGTTGCATACAAAAAAATCACAGAAAAAAGTGAATCTCAAGAGATTTGTTTTGTTGAAACTGTTTATACAGATGTAGTAAAAAGACATGCAAATATTGATATGCCAGGAAAAGTTTTAGATGAAGATGGAAATATTGTAGGTGAACATAAAGGTTATGCACACTATACAATAGGAAAAAGAAGAGGATTTACAGTTCATGGAGCTCATGATCCACATTTTGTTACAAAATTAAATCCAAAAGATAACACTATTGTAGTTGGTAAAAAAGAAGCATTAGAAGTAAATGAAGTTATTGCAAAAGATTTAAATATGTTTATTGATGAAACAGAATTCTCATGTGCAGTTAAATTAAGATATAGATCAACTTCAACACCTTGTGATGTAAAAATAGAAAATGAAAAAGCTTATATAACTTTAAAAGAGTCAGCTTTTGGAGTTGCGGCTGGACAATTAGCTGTATTTTATGATGGACAAAAAGTAATTGGAAGTGCCTGGATAGAGTCTACTAAATAAATCTAAAAAGATTTATTTAGTTTTCTAATTTAGGAGTTAATCTCCTAAATTATTTTTATATTAGAATGTATATTCTACGCTTGCTAATACATATTTATCGTCAGAATCTCCATTAGCTTCATCTGCATTAACATGACCATATAAAACTGATGTAGCTAAAGACTCAGTAATAGAATATCCAGCTGTTAAGTTCAACTCTTTTTCTTTATAATTTGTACCAAATTTAGTTTCACCATATAATGCTCCTAATTCAATATCTGCAATAGTATATCCTAAAGAACCGTACACTGTTTTTGCATCAGCAGAATATGTATTAAGTCCTGTATCAAATGGAGAAATGTTATCACCATAAGCAGACATTGCACCAACTCCACCATTTTTATCAGTTGTAATATACCCAGCAGCTGCAGAAACTTCTGAAATAGTTGTATTTAACTCAAAATGAGCAATCGAACCATCTTGATAACCATTAGCTGTTCCAAAAACTTTTTCAACATTACTTTCTGCATAATGTGCAATTGCACCAAAATAATCAGTTGTAACTGTTGTTTTCAAACCATAAAAATCAACTGCATCTGGAGCAGAATATGCATAAGGATTAAATTCTACACCTTCGAAACCTGCATATTTAACATCTAAAACATATGCTCCTTTTTGAGTAACTACATAGAAATCTTGACTTAAATCAATACCTGATTCAGCTTTTCTATCTGTATACCCTAAAACTATAGTAGTGTCAGGAATTGCTGTAATCGCAGCAACTACAGCTTCATTATAATCACCTAGCCATTCTAAATCAATAGCTTGTCTACCAGCAGTTAATGAAAATCCATCCATAGCATATTTAATATACGCTTCTGTCATTAAAGAATTATTTTCAAAAGGTGCACCAGTTAATCTATCATTTTTTTCAATTTCACCTAAACCTAGGTTTCCTTTAAATTCAGCTTTTGCACTTAATCCATAAAATGACGCAGTTTCATAAGCAACTGTTGCATTACCATTTCCAAAACCAGAATCAAGATTTCCATTTTTCTTATCATGTTTTTGACCATATAAAGCTAAACTTCCTGAAACTTTTCCTTCTTTAAAAGCTGAATCAATAGTATCAGCTCCGAATGCCACAGATGAACTTAATAATAATCCACAAGCTACTAAGCTTATTGTCTTACCTGTTAATAGATTTTTCATTTTTTTTCCTTGTAAATAAATATATTTTGAATCACTATCATCGCGTTAATAGTTTTTCATTTTAGAAGAACAATAGAATTATAACATCAACAAAATCCAAAATAAACAAGCTTACTGTATATTTTATATACATATTTAGAAAAAAAACCTGCTTACTTTTTTAAAGTATTTATTGATAATCATTATTATAATACTATTATTTATATTAATTTTTAATTAACTTAATATTCATTAAGTACACTTTAGATAATATTCGAAATCAATAAAATGTAAGGAATTTTTATGTCAACATTTAAACTTTTTAGTGGTTCAGCTAATCCTGAATTTGCAGTAAAAGTAGCAGAATATTTAGGTATGAATGTATCAAATGCAACACTTAACAAATTTAGTGATGGAGAGATCTCTGTTCAAATAACTGAAAGTGTAAGAGGTCAAGATGTATTTATTATTCAACCAACTTGTGCTCCAACAAATGATAATTTAATGGAACTATTAATTATGGTAGATGCACTTAAAAGATCAAGTGCAAAAACAATCTCTGCTGTTATTCCATATTATGGATATGCAAGACAAGATAGAAAAGCAGCACCTAGAGTTCCAATTACAGCAAAATTAGTTGCTGATATTTTAGAAAAAGCTGGTATTACTAGAGTTGTAACTATTGATTTACATGCAGCTCAAATTCAAGGTTTCTTTAATATTCCAGCTGATAATTTATTTGGTTCTATTTTATTCAAAAATTATATTAAATCTAAAAATTTGAAAAACCCAATCATTGCAAGTCCAGATATTGGAGGAGTAACACGTGCTAGATCTTATGCAGATAAATTAGGTTATGATTTAGTTATAGTTGACAAAAAAAGAGAAAAAGCAAATGTATCTGAAGTTATGAATATCATTGGTGATGTTAAGGGTATGGATGTAATTTTAGTAGATGATATGGTTGATACTGCTGGAACTTTAGTAAAAGCCGCTGAAGCTTTAAAGAAAAAAGGTGCAAATTCTGTTATGGCATGTTGTACTCATGGAGTTTTAAGTGGACCAGCTTATGAAAGAATTGAAAAAGGTGAATTGGATGAATTAGTTATCTCAGACACAATTCCTACACGAAAAAACGCTAAAAAGATAACAGTATTAACAGCCTCAACTATGATTGGTGAAGCAATAAGAAGAATTCATAATAATGAGTCTGTCAATTCTATTTTTACTGCGTGATGCAAAATAGAAATTTTTTGGTATAATTCGCATAATTATTTAATTAAAAGGAAAAACAATGAAAAAAATATTATTATCAACAGTTGCATGTGCAACAATGATGTTAGCTGCTAATTCAAATTACAAATATGAAATCACTCCTACATTTGGTGGAGCAGTTACTGAAGGTAATTTAGGTTTAGATAGAAACTATGCAAATGGTGGATTAAGTTTAGGTTTCAATCAATTTGATTCTATTATTGATCAAGTAGAACTTGGTTTTTTAAGATCAATTGAAGATGTAAACTACAAAGGTACTACTAATAATACAGGAATAACAAGAATTTTCACTAACTTAATAAAAGAGTATGATTTAACTTCAGATGTATCTTTATATACATTAGTTGGTGCTGGTGTTGAAATTTTTGATAACGAAGCTAATGGAAATCAAGATAGTATGTTTGGTAACTATGGTGCAGGGATTAAATACAAAGTTGCTAATGATTTTGCTTTAAAATTCGATGTTAGACATTTAATTGAAACTGATAATGGGGACAATAACTTATTATATAACATTGGGTTTGCTATTCCATTTGGTGAAGTTTCAAAACCTGCTCCAGTTGTTGCAGCTCCAGCTCCAGTTGTTGCTAAAGCAGCTCCTGTTGAAACTCCAAAAGATTCTGATGGTGATGGTGTTATCGATTCATTAGACGAATGTCCAAATACAATGGCAAAAGCAAAAGTTGACTCTGTTGGATGTATGACTTTAGTAAACTTAAATATCAATTTTGATACAAATAAATCTGATATTAAAGATTCTTACAATACTAGAATTGTTGAATTTGCAAACATGATGAAAGCTAATCCAAAATTAAAAGCAACTATTGCTGCACACACAGATTCTGTTGGTTCAGATGCTTATAATCAAAAATTATCAGAAAGAAGAGCTGCATCTACTGTTGAAGCGTTAAAAGCATTAAAAGTTGATCCATCTAAAATTTCTGCTACTGGTTATGGTGAAACTAAACCTGTTGCTACAAATGCAACTGCTGAAGGTAGAGCTGAAAACAGAAGAGTTGAAGCTATAATGGCTAAATAATTTTTTAAAATTATTTCTCTATAAAAAAGGGTTGAGATGATTCTCAACCCTTTTTTTATTTCTAAAATAAATAATAATTTATATTCTTAATTAATAATGAAAAATTTTCTGTTATAATAAATAAAATTATTTATACAAGGAAAAATAATGAAAAAAATTCTAATAACTTCTGCCTTCTCAACATTAATTGTTCTTGCAGCTAGTAATCCAAGCAAAGAGTATAGTTATGAAATTACACCTTTTGCAGCAGGTATTTTAACAGATAGCAAAGCAGGATTAGATGACAAAAACTATTTTAATGCAGGAATTTCACTTGGAAAAAATTTAGATGATTCTTTTATTGATCAAATTGAAGTTGCTTATTTACGAAGCGATAATCTTAAATATAAAGATTTAGTAGGAAATACTCACGTAAATAGACTATTTTTAAATGCTGTAAAAAACTTCCCTTTAAATGAAAAACTTTCTGCTTACGCATTAGCTGGTCTTGGTTATCAAGATGTTACACATGAAGCCTTTGAACATAAAGATTCAGCTGTCTTAAATTATGGTTTAGGATTAAGATATGATATTCCTTATTATGGAATTTCTGTAAAAAGTGATGTAAGACATTTAATAGCAACACAAAACACTTCAAGTGATGTAATGTATACATTAGGTTTAGCAATGCCTTTAGGAAAGAAATATAGCGATGATATAAAAGCAACTGTTCCTATTGTTGAGGAAGAGAAAAAGGAAATTGTTGCTACAAAAGTTGAAAAACCTTTAGTTTCACCAGAAGATGATGACCAAGATGGTGTTATAAATAAATTAGATAAATGTCCTAATACATCTAAAGGAGTAAAAGTAAATACTGATGGTTGCGTTGAAACTATCAATCTAAATATCAATTTTGATAATAACTCTACTGAGATTAAAAAAGTTTACAATGAAAAACTCGCTTCATTTGCGAAAATTATGCAAAATAATAAAAATTTAACAGCAGTGATTGAAGCACATACAGATTCAAAAGGAAGTGATTCTTATAACCAAACATTGTCAGATAGAAGAGCAATTTCAGTAGTTAATGCATTAAAAAAATATAATATTGATTCAACAAGATTAAAAGCAATAGGTTATGGAGAAACTCAACCAATTGCTACAAATGAAAATGAACAAGGAAAATCTATTAATAGAAGAGTAACTGCTTTATTAAATCAATAATGACACAAAAGATTTAGAGTTAAAACTCTAAATCTTTTTTTATAAAACTTCTGTAAATTCCCATTTAACTATAAACTTACAAAACTTTAGATACAATCGCGATATAATATATAACACAATAAACAACTTATAGGAATTACCCTTGCAAAAAAATATTAGAAACTTTAGTATTATTGCTCATATTGACCATGGAAAATCTACACTTGCAGATAGAATTATCCAAGAGTGTGGAGCTGTAGCAGATAGAGATTTAACTGCTCAAATGATGGATACAATGGATATTGAACAAGAAAGAGGGATTACAATTAAGGCTCAAAGTGTAAGACTTAATTATGTAAAAGATGGACAAGCTTATATCTTAAATCTAATTGACACTCCAGGACACGTTGACTTCTCTTACGAAGTAAGCCGTTCACTTGCTTCTTCTGATGGTGCACTTTTAATTATTGACGCAACTCAAGGTGTTGAAGCACAAACAATCGCAAATGTTTATATCGCAATGGATAATGATTTAGAAATTCTTCCAGTTGTAAATAAAATCGATTTACCAAGTGCAGATCCAGATAGAGTTTTAGAAGAAGTTGAAGAAGCTATTGGAATTGATTGTACTGAAAGCAATCTAATTAGTGCAAAAACAGGTCAAGGTGTAAAAGCCTTAATTGATGCCATCGTGGATAGAGTTCCATCACCAGTTGGTGATACAGATGCTCCAACAAAAGCTTTAATTTATGACTCTTGGTTTGATAACTATTTAGGAGCTTTAGCGCTTGTTAGAGTTTATGATGGAAGTATCAAAAAAGGTCAAATGATTAGAATGATGAATACAAAAGAGGAACATCAAGTTCTTAATTTAATGTATCCCCATCCTAGAAAACCAACAAAAACAAATGTTATTGAAACTGGTGAAATTGGTATTGTTGTATTAGGTCTTAAAACAACAAATAGTATTGCAGTTGGTGATACAATCACTGATGCAAAAAATCCAACAGCTGCAGTTATTGATGGATTTGAACCTGCAAAACCATTCGTATTTGCAGGGATTTATCCAATTGAAACAGATAAATTTGAAGATTTAAGAGATGCTTTAAATAAACTTCAATTAAATGATAGTTCTATCTCTTTTGAACCTGAAAGTTCAGCAGCTTTAGGAAGTGGATTTAGAACAGGATTCTTAGGAATGCTTCACATGGAAGTAATCAAAGAAAGACTTGAACGTGAGTTTGACTTAGATTTAATTGCTACTGCTCCAACAGTTATTTATGAAATTTTAAAAACAGACGGAACAAGAATCTCAATTCAAAATCCAAGTGAATTACCAGCTCCAAATTATATTGATACTATTTTTGAACCTTATGTAAAAGCCACAATTTTAGTACCTGATGAGTTTTTAGGAAATGTTATAAAACTTCTAAATGACAAAAGAGGTGTTCAAAATAAAATGGATTATATTGGTAAAAGAGTTTTACTTGATTATGATATTCCAATGAATGAAATCGTAATGGACTTTTATGATAAATTAAAATCAACAACAAAAGGTTATGCATCTTTTGATTATGAACCAATTGGATTTAGACCAGGTGTTTTACAAAAACTAGATATTAAAGTTGCAGGTGAAATCGTAGATGCACTTTCTATTATCGTTCCTGAAAATAAAGCACTTTCAAAAGGAAGAGAATTTATCAAAGCCTTAAAAGAGCTAATCCCAAGACAACTTTTTGAAGTAGCAATTCAAGCAAGTATCGGAAATAACGTAATTGCTAGAGAAACTGTAAAATCAACAGGTAAAAACGTAACAGCAAAATGTTACGGTGGAGATATTACAAGAAAAAGAAAACTACTAGAAAAACAAAAAGCAGGTAAGAAAAGAATGAAAGCAATTGGAAAGGTAAACGTACCACAAGAAGCATTCATGGCAGTTTTAAAAATATAATTTCATCTTTTGGCGAATTTCTACGTCAAATCAATAATTTAAATGCTCACGTACTTATAGTACGCTGCGCTTTAAATTCTTTCTTTTCCTTGAACTTCACTCAAAATCTAAAACTCTATTTTTAAAACCCATTTGTTATATTTATTCTCCTATAGAATATTTTGTCTTACATACTTCACATTCTTGACATTTTCCGAAAGATTGATAATTTTTAAATATTAAATGAATTGCTTTTTTATTTGATTCCCAACAAGTTGGACAAAATGGAATATTATCACCTTCTTTTAAATAAAACTTACCATCAAAAATCAAAGATTCTTTTTCTTCAATTTTATTTTTTAATTCTCTAATCACTTCATCTTTGTCAATTAAATCCACTTTAATATCTGCTAATTCCATTTTTAAATCGGCTAAAGAACTAATTAATTCTGCCAATTTCAATTTCGTTTCTGCTTCACCTAAAGAACTAGTGCTATCGCTAATAAGTTTAGCAATGTCCATTGATGTTTTTAAATGTGAAAATGCTGTTCCAATTATTGCTAAATCCATAAGTTTCCTTCTAAATAATTTCAATCATTATAGCAAAATCTGAACTACGCTCTTAAAATGTGAGCATTTTCAAAATAGCGTAAAGAAAAATCTATCTAAATTCGTAAAGAAATTTGAACTGTCCGAAGACTGAGGTACGAAGTCAAGTTTTCAAATTTTAAAATTTAGATATATTTTTTAGCTATTTTGAATCCCTGCGAACGCTTTTCTTTTGTTTCTTTTCTTTACTAAAAAGAAAAGAAAAAAGCATCACCATAAAGAAAAATACATAATTTATGATATTATTTATTTCATGTTATGCCTAACCTGTAAAAACTTATCATTAGAAATTATTTGTAAAGATTGTCAAAACAATCTTTTAATCCCATCTTTCCACAAAAGAGAGATAGAAGATGGATTTTACAATTATTCCTTTTATACTCTTTCAGAACTAGAAGATTTAATCTTATCAAAATACTATTTTCATGGAGATAGAGTTTTTAATATCCTAGCAAAACTCTCTTTTGCTAAATTTGCTCAAAATTTTACTTTTACTTCCCAAGTTTTTGCAATTCCAATTGATGATCATACACGACATGATTTTTCCCACACTGCAATCCTTGCAAAACATCTAAAATCACAATTTATAACTCCAAAATACAACTGCTTAAAAGCTTCAAATATAGTGAAATATGCGGGAAAAGATTTGGAATTTAGACAAAAAAATCCAAGAAGATTTAAGCTTACAAATCTATCTAATCAAATGACAATTTTATGTGATGATTTAATTACAACAGGTGCTACAATTAGGGAAGCCAAAAAGGCTCTTGAGAAAAAGAATAATCAAGTGATATTTTCTTTAACCCTAGCTGATGCAAAACTTTAGTATAATATTCAATATTTAAGGATAATTAATTATCCTCTTTAGAGTTTACTTCTTTACAAAGAAGTTCAAAAAAAGGTTTCCTTTTAGTTTGGAAATCAATTTAAGGGAACAAAAGTGATAGGAATTATTGATTACAACATGGGAAATTTAGCAAGTGTTTACAATGCTTGTAAATTAATAGATGCAAAAGCAACTATTGTTAAAAATCCTGAAGATTTAAAAAATTTTAATAGAGTTATACTTCCAGGTGTTGGAGCTTATAAAGATGCAATGGAGCATTTAATCAAAACAGGTATGAATGAAGCTGTTTATGAGTTTGCAAAAAGTGGAAAACCAATGATTGGTATTTGCCTTGGAATGCAACTTCTATTTGAAAGTTCTCAAGAGTTTGGACATACAGATGGTTTAGGTCTGATTGATGGTGAAGTTATAAAATTTGATAAGTCAAAAATGCATGAAGATTTCAAAATTCCTCACATGGGTTGGAATACAATTGTAAATAAAGAGCATCCTTTATTTGAGGGTTTACATAATCCTTATTTATATTTTGTTCACTCTTTTCATGCGGTTACAAGTGAAAAAAACATCATAGGAACAACAACTTATGGTTATGAATTTACAAGTGCTGTAAACAAAGATAATATTTATGGTTTCCAACCTCACCCTGAAAAATCTCATGATAATGGACTTAGAATTTTAAAGAACTTTATAAATTTAAAATAAAGGATAATCCATGAAAACTATAGCAATTACTGGTGCAAGTGGTTTTGTAGGAAGTAGTTTAACAAAATATTTTTCTGATTTAGGATATAAAATCATTCCTATTTCACGAGACATTTTAAATAATAAATCAAAACTTGAAGAGACTTTAAATTCAAGTGAAATTGTAATTAATCTAGCTGGTGCTAACATCATAAATAGATGGAGTGAATCTTATAAAAAACTTCTTTATTCAAGCAGAATTGATACAACTTCTAAAATTGTAAATGCAATTAACAGTGTACAAAATAAACCAAAACTTCTTATTTCTACTTCTGCTGTTGGTATTTATGACAATAAAACTACTTATGATGAAAACGGCTCTTTTTCAAATGATTTTCTTTCATCTTTATGCCAAGATTGGGAAAAAGAAGCTTTAAAAGCAAAAAGTGAAACTACAAAAGTATCTATTTTTAGATTTGGAATAGTTCTTGGACGTGATGGTGGAGCTTTACAAAAAATGATAACTCCTTTTAAACTAGGACTTGGTGGAGTTATAGGAAGTGGGAAACAAGCATTTTCTTATATTCACATCGATGATTTAATGGCAGCTTATAAATTTGTAATCCAAAATGAGTGTGAAGAAATATTTAATTTAACAGCGCCAGTTCCTACAACAAACAAAGGTTTAACCCTTGCTTTAGGAAAAACACTAAAAAGACCTACTATACTTCCAGTTCCAGAATTTGTTTTAAATCTTATTTTTAGTGAGGGAGCACGTGTTTTAACTGATGGACAAAGTGCAATTCCGAAAAAATTATTAGATTTAGGTTTTGAATTTAAATTTAAAACCATTGAAGAGACAATAGAAAATTTATGTAAATAACGAGGATTAATATATGGATATTTTACCAGCGATTGATTTAAAAGATGGAAAAGCTGTAAGACTAAGTAAAGGATTGATGGATAGTGCAAAAATCTATTCAGATGAACCATGGCAAGTTGCTAAAAAATTTGAAGAATTAGGTTCAAAATGGGTTCATATTGTTGATTTAAATGGTGCTTTTGCAGGGAAACCAGCTAACTTAGACCAAATCAAAAAAATTAGAGAAAACTGTAATCTTAAAATCGAACTTGGTGGTGGAATAAGAGATGAAGAGACTATCAAAATGTATGTTGAACTAGGTGTTGATAGATTAATTTTAGGCTCAATTGCTGTAAAAGATCCACAATTTGTAAAAGATATGGCAGCTAAGTATCCAATTGCCGTTGGAATTGATGCTATGAATGGAATGGTTGCAGTTGAAGGTTGGGCAGAAGTTTCAACAATGAAAGCAACTGATTTAGCTCAAGAGTTTGCAAATGCAGGTGTTCTTGCTATTATTTGTACTGATATAAGTAAAGATGGAATGCTTTGTGGTGTAAATGTTGAATTTACTGAATCAATTGCCCTTTCTTCAAAGGTTGATACAATTGCCAGTGGTGGTGTGAAAGATATTAATGACATCATTAACTGTAAAGCAAATGGAAATATTGCAGGTGTTATTGTTGGAAAAGCCTTTTATGAGGGAACTTTAGACCTTGAAGAGGCTTTTAGAGTTTTAGAAAACTAAAACTAAAATGTGCCTTGTAATCTCACTAGTATTTTTTGCCTTAGCATATACATTTTTTCAAGATGGAAATATGCAAGGCTTCTACATAAATCTATCTATTGCTTTATTTTTTGTTTTATTAATGACAAGAAATATTATAAAATCTAAAAAACAATAAATTATCAAAAGATAATTTTATTCTTTAAGCCTTATTTTATGGCTATTTTAAGCCCTTTAATTTTGTAAATTTATTTTAAAAAGGGTATACATAAAAATTATTTTATGATATTATAATTAAAATGATTTTTAAAGGTTGTCTAAATGAACTCTAACAAAAAAATTACTATTATAATTTTTACTATGGTTACTGTGTTAACTATAGTAATAGTCGCCCTTGTTGCTTTAGGTTCTAGGCAAACTGGTTATGATAGTGCAAAAAAAAGAGCTTATTTAACTGCAGATATTGTTAAAAAATCACTAACATCTCATATGATTAATGGGAATATGAATCAAAGAGATGTTTTCTTAAGTAGTATGTCTCAACTAAAAGAGGTAAATGATTTATGGATAATTAGATCAAAAGCTGTTAGTGAACAATTTGGTAAATCTAGTTTAGGTAACGAAACTCCAAGAGATGCTGTTGATGAAGAAGTACTTTCAAGTGGAATAGAAAAAGTTATTATAAATGAAACATTAAGAAAAGCTTCATTAAGAATCACAATACCTTACACAGCTTCTTCACAAGATAAACCAAACTGCTTATCTTGTCATAATGCAAAAGAAGGTCAAGTATTAGGAGCTATCTCTTTAAAATTTGATATTCAAGATGATAGAATCTCAAGTATTGCAATTTTATTAAATGTAATTGTAATAATCTCTCTTTTCTTAATTTTCATATTAGTTTATATTAGTAAAAAAATAAAACCTTATACAACTTCATTTGATGCAATTACAGAAGTTTTAAAACAAGTTCACGATGGTGATTATTCTGTACGTGCTAAAGAAGGTGTATTAAAAGAGGATAAAGAAGCATCTTTATGGTTAAATGAAATTATAGAAAAACTAGAAACTGTCTTAACAGGAATTGAAAAAAATCTTACAGCTTTTGTTCATAATAGAACATCAAATGTAAATAATGACAAATTATTAACAGCTAAAGAGATAATAGAAGATATTTCTGAAATATACAATTACAAAAAAACTATTGAGACTGATTTAACAAAAGATGATATTTATTATAGATTAGTTCAAGTATTAAAAGATAAATTAAAAATCAAAGCTTTTTATATTTTTGAAAATGATTTAGTAAAAGATGAAAGAAGTATAATTTTTTCTACAAAAGATGTAAAACCTTGTTGTACAATATTAAGAAATGTAAAAGAACAATGTAGAGCTGAAAGAACAGATACAGTTGTTTTATCTGAAAACTTCCCTGAAATTTGTAGAGTTGCAACTTGTAAAAGCTGTACAGATTATATTTGTATTCCATTTTTAATAAATGAGCAAAAAAGTGTAACTGTTCATATTTTATGTGAAGATAAAGAGTGTTTAAAACATATTAAATACCAAATTGGAATAATCAAAAAATATCTTGAAGAGACTAAACCTATTCTAGAAAGTAGAATGTTAATGGATGTTCTAAGAGAAAGAAACTTAGTTGATGGATTAACAGGTCTTTATAATAGAAAATATTTAGATGAATTTATTGATAAAAAAATGCCTCATGAATTAGCAAAAGGGACAACTTATGCAATTATGTTCTTAGATATTGACTACTTTAAAATGGTAAATGATACTTATGGACACGATGCTGGTGATGCAATTTTACAAAAACTTTCAATGACGATGAAAGATTCAATTAGTGAAAGTGAATTTATTATTAGATTTGGTGGAGAAGAATTTTTAATTATTATGAAAGACCCAACTGCTGAGAGTGCAAATGAACTAGCAACTAGAATAAACCAAGACTTTGCAAAACTTGTATTTACATTTAATAATGATTCATTTAGTAAAACTGTAAGTATTGGATATGCCTTCTTCCCACTTGATACTGACCAAATCTGGAAATGTATTAAATATGCAGATTTATGTCTTTATAAAGCAAAAGAGACAGGAAGAAATAAAGTTATAAGATTTACAAAAGATCTTCTAAAAGGTACTGATAAAGATAATTATTAGTATCTCACTTCTGCATATATTTTTATATGCAGAAGTTCTAATTCAAAATTTCCTACTGAATAAACTATCTTTTGGAGATATTTGATTTACTTCTCAACCATCGTATAATGTAACTCTAAACCTTTAGAAGTTGAAATAAATCCATTTACATTTATAGTTCCATCATGCACCATTTTGTGGTGTTCTTTACATAGAGGAACTAGATTATATTTATGATTTGCATTTATATGTCCTATAAAGCCATCTTTATTTGCCCTTGCTTGCTCTTTTATATGATGAACATCATCACAAGCTCTTCCACAAATAATACAAGTTGAGGCAAAGACATTGTTATTATATTTTGAAGTTTTTCGCTGAGTTAATCTTTCAATTGAAGAGTAATCATCGGTTAATTTTTTTCTTATGTCATTGGCAACAGATAAGAACTCTTTATCCATGTGAAGTGATTTTGCATACTCTAAACCATACATAGATGAACCACTTCCATAGGCTAACTTTCTATCAAAGATAAGTTTATCTTCATCATCTTTGTACATAACTGATAGATGAAGTGCAATGATATTTTTTAGTTTTTGAATCTCTTCAATCTCTGGAAGTTGATGTAAGTGAGTTGCAAATACAAAAATAGCTTCTAATTTTGAAAGCTTTAGAATTGAACTAGCAACAATACTTAATCCACTCATAGTTTCTGTACTATGTGAGATTTCATCTCCAAGAATTAAAGATTTTTTACTTGCTCGATTAAATATATTTTTAAGTTCTAACATCTCAACTGCAAATGATGATAATCCTTTTGCAATATTATCAGCTCCTGAAATTCTTGTATAAACGGCATCAAAAATAGAAAATCTCATAGACCGACAAGGTACATAAAATCCAGCTTGTGCCATGATTACAGATATTCCAATTGCTTTCATAAGTGAAGATTTACCAGATGAGTTTATTCCATAAAGTAAAACACCATGCATTTTATTGTCAAACATATTTATTGGATTTGAATTTTTGATAATCACATTATCTTTGTACTCTTTAGAAGCAAGTGATAGTTCACCTAAAATAATATCATTTGGTACATAAATACCTTGGTCTTCATTTGCTTCAATAATTGGATGACGTAAATCTATTAATTCTATAAAGTTTTCATTATCTTTTGTTTTTACTATTTTTGGACAAGAGTAATTATATTTTTTTGCTGTTTTTATATTTGAAACTGTTAAGTCAACTTCTGCGATGAATTGCACTAATTCTTCAAGTAAAATAGCAAATTTTTTTTCAAATTCAAGTATTTTTTCTTTAAATACAAGTTTATTTAACTCTATAATTTTTCGTAAATTGTGTACATATTTATCTGAAATATCTTCTGTTAATTTACAAAATATTTTTACAGAATTTGTTTGAATTCGTACAGTAAAATCTTTGAATAAATATAATTCATCATCTACAATTAAGTGAGAATTTAATAACTCTTCTTTGATTGAATTAAATCTATTTTTTGTAAGAGTTATAAAAAAACCCTCTTTATCAAGTCTATTTATTCCCACAAAATTTGTATCTTCACTTTTTATGTAAGATAAAATATGCTTTTGTAAGATTTCTAATCTTGAATATAAAATCTCATTTTGAACATTTAACTCATCAATTTGAGTATTTATTCCTTCACTTATCATATTTACTTCAACATCTTTTAGCATGTATTTTCCACTTATGCTCAAATCAAAAGTTGAATCAATTGATTGAATAAACAAGCTTAAATCAGCACTTGAACATGGTGGCGTTATAAACTTATAGTTTTCCATGAAAGTTACAACTTCTTTGATACTTAAAAGTGAATCATAGAGATAATTTAACTCAAAAGGATGAAGTCTATTTAGTTTTATTCTTCTTGTTAATCTTTCAATATCATAAATATTTGCCAACTCATTTTCAATTGGTGCATGATAATCATACAACTCTTTTGAAAGGGCAAGTCTTCGTAAAATCTCTTTACTATCTTTTACAGGATGAGTAAGTCTTTCTTTTAAAAGTCTTTTTCCCATAGCTGTTGAAGTGTTATTTATTAGTTTTATTAAACTAGGATTGTGTGTTGTTTCAATTACATTTAGTTGCTCTAAGGCATTGTTTCCTAAATAAATATATCTACTAACATCAAGTTTTTGAGGAGGAGAGAGTTTTTGAACAATATTTGAATCATGTCCAATTACAAAATCAATTAACACAGCAAGTGATTCAGTACTAAGAGGAACCCTTTCCATATCAAGATGTTCAATTGAAGTTAAAAGAGATTGAATATTAAATACATTTTTAAATAGTTCATTTTGATAAGAGATTTTTGGTCTAAAATGTCCAATATGAAAAGTTTTTAAAGATAATTCTAAATAGTCAATAACCTCTTTTTGATTTATATTTTTATCTGCAAAACTAACAATTATTTCATTTGTTTTGTGCATATTCATATAATTAAATACTTCATCTAACGCAAAAAATTTATCTTCACTTGTACCATGAATCTCATTGTAATAACACTTTCCAGTTGTTACATCAATTGCACTATAACCAACTAAGTAGATTCCTCTAATTTGATCAACTAAAAGTGAAGTTATATTATTTTCATCCTGGTCAAGAACAAAATCAAAGTTTGTTCCAGGACTTACAACTGTGTCCAAATATCTTGTAACATTTGGTGGTATTCCCTTTTGTTTGATTAAAACAACAGTGTATTTTTGTTCTGAGATTATACGTGCAAGGTGTTTTTCTAGGGAGATTGCGGGAACTCCTGCCATTATTGGATTCTCTTTTGAATTTTCTAATATTGCTTTATTTTTTCTTGTTAATTGAATATTTAAAAGTTCTGCTATCTCTTTTGCTTTTCCGATTTTTTCTTCATCATTATTTACTTCATAAACTTCAAAAAAAGTCCCTATTTCCATAAGAACTACAGTATTTACTCCATACTTTTTTTCAAATAATTTTTGAAGTTTAAAATAAGTAATTGTTAATAAATTCTTTCTATCTAATAAAAGTTCAGCTACTTCTTCTCTCACTTAGCTCTAACCCCTGTCCAATTTCTAATAAATGTTCTCTCTTCTTTTGTTAAATCTGCCTCTTTATGTGCCATTATATAACTTTGTAAAGGCATGGCAACATATACTGTTCTATAAATATCTTTAATCTTTTTTTCTTTTTCTTCAACTGAATAATTTTCCCAACTAGAGAAATTCAATGCTTTTCGTCCTTCTATTACATGACTTGATATTGCCCAAGAAAATGGAGCTATTTGGGAATACCATGGCCATGTAGTTGTATTTGAGTGACAATCATAACAAGCTTTTTGGAAAACTTCCATAACTTTTGTATCAGCTTTAATTTCTAATTCTTTATCTACTGGAATATTTTCCCTTTGTGGACGAATAAACTGGATAACAACAAATATAATTAAAAATATTAATAAAGTTTTTTTCATTTTTCCTCATACATCAAATTATATGGTCTTTTTAACTCTTCGATAAATAAAGGAACACTCATATTTCTACCATATCTTTTAAACTCTTTTGAATCAAAAAATATAAGTGTTGCGGGAATTGAGAATATCATAAAATGAGCACTTATCTCTTTATCTAAATCTGTTTTTACTTCAAAAAGTTCAAATTTAGGAAAAGCTTTTTTTATCTCCTCTTCAATTTTTGGTTTTAAAACTTTGCATACAGAACAATTTTCACCTGAAAAATAGACTAATATTGGATTACCACTATTAATACTATTTTGTAATTGGGTCAGGTTCGTAACTTGTATCAAAATCATCCTCCAAATCATCACCAGCACATTTTATTGGCTGCTCTTTATTTATATTTACTTGGTATGCTTTTTCTCTAAAAATTGCCTCTTTAGAAAGTGATATTCCTTTCATATGAGACAAGGGGAATGCAAAAGCAACACCTTGTCCAGTTGTAGTAATATGAAGTGTATGAATAATTGATTTTATAACTTCATTTACTAAATGTTGTGGTAATAAGAATAATAATAAAGCGTCATTTGCTTCAAATGATGTTCTATAAAAGTTCTCCATTTCCCCAAGTCCAATTCCATCTGCTTTTAAAACAGTAACTCCAGAAGCTCCTGCTTTATGAGCAGCTGCAATTGCCTCTAATTTTTTATCTTCAGGAATAATTATTACAACAGCTGAAAATTGTAAAGTTAAAGAGTGTCTTACTTTTGAACCATCAATATTTACAGTTGATAAATCCATATTATTAACATCTTCTAAACCATCTTTTAATAATTCATCTTTTACTATTTGAGAGTTTGACCTAATTCCGATTTTCTCAATTATAACACCATAAAGCATTACTGTAATCATAGGAAAAAGTGAAGCAAAAGCAATAAGACCAAATCCATCAATTAAAGGACTTCTACCTTCAATATTTGAAGCAAGTCCAATTCCAAGAGCTGCAACCAAAGGAACAGTTACCGTTGAAGTTGTAACTCCACCACTATCATAAGCAATTGGAATAATATATTTTGGAGCAATAAAAGTTAAAATTATTACAACTAAATATCCAACAATTATATAGTAGTGAATATGTCCACCATCAACTATTCTAAAAGCTCCAAGGGCAATACCAATTGCCACACCAAGAGCGACAAAAAGTCTTAAGGCAAAATCATTGATTTTTCCATCACTTATCTCTTTTGCTTTTTTTGCAATTGCCATAAGTGCAGGTTCGGCCATGGTTGTGGAAAAACCAATTGCAAATGCAAATACATATATCATTAAAATTGAATTTGATTTTGTAAGTTCATAAGCCATAGTCTCACCAAGTGAGAATAGCCCCATTTCAAGACCTAGAATAAAAGCATATAAACCAACAATTACTAAAATAAATCCTAAAAATACAGTTTTTATATTATGAATATGTTGTTTTAATACACCATATTGAAAAAATAAGATAATTGCTAAAATTGGAAATACATCTTTTATAACTGAGGTTAATCCAGTAATTACACTCACAATTGTAACTTCAGTTGGAACAGAAATAACAGGATTAATTAAAACGTTAGCCACATCTTTTGCATCTACAAAATTATAAACAGCTATTCCATAAATTTGCACAAAAATCATTGGAGTTAATGAAGCAAATGCAATAAGTCCAAAACCATCAATTACGGGATTTCTTCCTTTTATATTTGAAGCAAGTCCAATTCCTAGAGCTGCAACTAAAGGAACTGTAACAGTTGAAGTTGTAACTCCTCCTAAATCGTATGATAATCCAATGATTTCAGGTGGTGCAAAAAAAGTAATTGATACAACTATTAAGTATCCAGTGATAATATAATAGTGAATTGGATGACCTTTTATGATTCTGAATACACCTAAAAGTATTGCAAAACCAACAGAACCTGCAACTACAAATCGCAGAATCGTTGAATCAATTCTTCCACTTGAAATGGAAGCTGCTTTATCTGCAATTACTGCAAGTGCTGGTTCTGCGATAGTAGTTCCAAAACCAATTAAAAATCCAAAAATTAAAATCCATGTAGTCCAACCAGATTTTGCAAAATCTCTTGCAAGTCCCTCACCAACTGGAAATATCCCAATTTCTAAACCTTGTAAAAATATTGCAAGTCCTACTCCAACAATTCCTAAACCAATTGCAGTACCAACCCAACCTTCTGGCACTGATTGAATAATTGCTAATTGAAAAAAAAGAATAACAATAATAATAGGAAGTAAATCTCTAAAGGACTCTTTTAAAAGCTTTAAAAAAAAGTTAAACTGCATCATATATTAATTTCCACCTCTTGTAAATTTGTTAAATTTATCTAAATTTTCTTTATAGCCAATAGCAACCAAAGTATCTCCTACATCAATCTTATGATTTTTCGAATATGAATTAAATATAAAATTCTCACTTAATTCTTTATCAGTTAATCCAATTATTATAATATTAAACTCTTTACTAAAATCAAAATCTTTTAAATATTTACCATCTAAATGTGAACCATCAATTATTGGAAATTCTTCAATATTTAATAATGAATCACCAAATAAAATTTTATCTAGAACATGGGAAATAATTGGTTTGTCTAATAATCTAAACATTCTTAGAGCACCAATTTCATAAGGATTAATTACTTTAGTTGCACCTGCTAATAACATCTTTTTACTATCAGATTTACTACTTGCTTTTGATATTATTCTAATATTTTTATTCAAATTTCTTGCTGAAAGTGTAACAAAAAAATTATTATTTGAAGAATCACTTACACAATAGAATGCTTTAACATTATTTTCAATCCCTATTTCCAATAACTCTTCATCTTCTAATAAATCTTTATGAAAAGCATTAAAACCATCTGAAATTGCTTTGTTATAATTATCTTCATCAAAATCAACAATAATTATTTCAAATTTTGATTTTTTTAAACTCTTTGCAATTTTACTTCCAAGATTACTATATCCATAAATTATAACTTTTGACATATCAAACCCTAAAATCTAGATTTATTAAATCAGATTTTAATTGCGAAATAGCACTTTTAAAGCCAATAACTACAAAAATATCATTTTTTTGTACTTTATATTCAATATTTATAGGATTGAAGATAAATTCATTTAAATCATCTAAATTAATAATCCCCAAAAGAGTTAAACTATAATTTTTAAAATCTATTAAATTTATATTTTTACCAAAAATTCTAGAATTTCTTGGAATTTCGACTTCATCAATAACTACATCAAAATCTCTATTTAATAAAATCCCATCAATTGCTTCAAAGGCAACTGGTTGACCTAAATATTGAGAAGCTACAAAAGCAGTAACATCATTAAATAAAATTGTTTCATTTACCCCTGCAATTTCAAATTTCTTTTTTGAATTACTATTATTTACTCTTGAAATAATTTTTATTTTTTCATTTAATGCTCGTGCACTTAAAACTATAGATAAATTTACCGCATCATCATTTGTAAGTGCAATAACTGAATTTGCACCTTTATTTATTCCCATCATTTCTAAAGTTTGCATATTTGTACCATCTGCATGAATTGCTAAATAATTGAGATTTTTTGCATTATTTACGGCATCTTTATTATTATCTATAACTATAAACTTTTTTCCAACATTTACCAACTCATCACAGAAATATTTTGCCATCATTCCAAAACCACAAACAATAACAAAATCTTTCATCTTTGAAGTTTCTGACTGAACTCTATTTTCTTTGATAATCTCCATTCTATCAGATAACCCTGTTGTTATAATTGATGTACCAAAAGCAATAACTAAAAAACTAGAAACAACAAGAACTAAAGTTACAAGTTTTCCCTCTATTGTTATCGGTGTCACATCACCATAACCAACAGTTGAAATGGTAATAATTGACCAATAAACTGCATCAAAAAAATCTACAATATTTGGATTTACACCTTCAGGTCCCTCATATAAAAAAATAACTGTTGAAGAGAAAAATACAACAGTTATATATAAAAGGCCCAAAGTGAAAAGTTCAAATTTTCTCTCTTTAAATACTTGTAAAAATTCTTTTAGAGAATTTGCATATCTTAGAATTTTGAATAATCTGAAAATTAGAAGAATTCTTAAAAGTCTTAAAGGTCTGTAATAAGGTAAAATGGCTAGTAAATCAACTATTGCCATAGGAGAGAGTATAAAATCAATTTTTTTTGAAATAACTTTTTTTATTGATTTACTTATTTTATATTTTTTATTTAATAGTTGATTATTTTCATAATCTTCTATGATTATAGAATGTATATCAGAACTAATCCATAACCTTCCTATATATTCTATTGCGAAAATAACAACTGCAAAAAGTTCATAATCAGTTAAAAAAGCTAAATTTTTGTGATTTACTTCAAATATTAAAATTCCAATGGTACTCAGAACTAAAAAAATCATTGCCATATCAAAATATTTTTTGTAATGATATGAATTATTTTCTAATATATTATAAGTAAATTCTTTGAATCTCTTATATTTAGTAGATGTTTCTAGTTTGTATGCTAATGAAATTATATATTTAGTCATAGGAACTTAATGTAAAGTAGTTAAACTACTTTACATCTTATTAGATTTGGTGTTCGCTATTTTTAGACAATCTCTCTTTTTGAGAAAGATAAGAGTTTAATGCTCCTAAATATGCCTTAGCAGTTGCAAGCATTGTATCAATACTTAATCCATGTCCAACAAAAGAAGGACTTGTTTGATCAAAAGAAACTCTTGTAGTAACTTTTGCAAGTGCATCTTTTCCTTCAGTTACAGAAGTTACTTTATAATCTTTTAATTCTCCAGTATAACCTGTTAATCTATCTATAGTTTTAAAAATAGCATCCATTGTTCCATCGCCAATAGCTGCGTCTTTAATTATTTCATCTTTATATTTGATTGCCACAGCGGCTGTTGGAACTCCTGCTGTACAATCTGATATTTGTAATCCAATTAACTCATAAGTTTTGTCTTGATTTAATGACTCATCAGTAATTAACATTCTAATATCATCATCTGTTACATCTTTTTTCTTATCAGCTAAATTTTTGAATTTTTCAAAAGCAGCATTTAATTCTTCGTCACTTACTTTATCAAATCCTAAATGAATAATTTTATCTCTAAATGCTGCTCGACCAGAGTGTTTTCCTAAAATTAAAGTAGATTCTTTAAATACTCCAACATCTTCAGGTTTCATAATTTCATATGTTTCTTGGTGTTTTAAAACACCATCTTGGTGAATTCCACTTTCATGAGAAAATGCATTTTTACCAACAATCGCTTTATTTTGTTGTGGCTCAACACCAGTTACCGTTGCAACTAATCTTGAAGTTGCATAAATTTCAGGTGTATTAATAGTTGTATATAAATCACCAAAAGCATCTTTTCGTGTTTTAATAGCCATTACAGCTTCTTCTAAAGCAGAATTTCCTGCTCTTTCACCTAAACCATTAATTGTAACTTCTATTTGTCTAGCACCATTTAAAACAGCTGCTAAAGTATTAGCAGTTGCTAATCCTAAGTCATTGTGGTTATGAACTGAAATAATTGCTCTATCTCCTGCAAAAGCACTTAATTCTTTAACCATTGCACCTAATTCTGTTGGTAATCTATATCCTACAGTATCTGGTAAATTAATAGTTCTAGCACCTGCTCCAATAACTGCATCCATAACTTCTTTCATAAAAGAGATTTCACTTCTTCCTGCATCTTCTAAAGAAAATTCAACATCATCAACAAAAGTTTTTGCATATTCAACTGCATGAATTGCTCTTTTAATTACTTCTTCTTCACTCATTTTTAATTTATATTTCATATGTATTGGTGAAGTTGCGATAAAAGTATGAATTCTATGTTTTTGTGCATGTCTAACAGCTAATCCAGCTTGTTTTATATCATTATCAATTGCTCTTGCTAATGAACATATACTTGAATTTTTAATTATTTCTGCAATTCTACTTACTGCATCAAAATCTCCAGGACTAGCAGCTGCAAATCCAGCTTCTATTACATCTACACCTAATTTTTCTAATTGTAAAGCTATTTTAATTTTTTCTTCAGTGTTCATAGAACAACCAGGACTTTGTTCACCGTCTCTTAATGTTGTATCAAATACTATAATTTTATTTTTATCCATCATATTAACCTTTTAAAATGTTATTTATTATATCTTTTTTTAAATAAAAAAAGAAAAACTGTGTTTTGATTATTTTGTTGTGATTGTAATTATAAAAATTTATAATTAGAGAGAAAAAGAAAGAAGCAGAAGAGAGTTAACACTTTTGATGAAATGGTTATTATAAAAATTAAATATTTTCATATATCTCTCCTTGTTTTTGTTTTAAAGTGTTTAAGTATAATTAATAAATTTTTATTTGTCAATACTTGAAATAGAGTTTTTAATTAAAACTCTACTTTTCTTCATCTTTTAGAGGAATTTTTATAATAAATTTAGCGCCTTCACTTGCGTTTTCAAACTCTAAATTACCTTGCATATTCTCTTCAATAATAATCTTAGAAATGAAAAGTCCTAAACCAGAGGCTTTTCTATGTGATTTAGTAGTAAAATATGGTTCAAATATGCTATCAATAACATTTTGACTAATTCCACCTGCATTATCTACAATAAATACGTATGCAAATTCATTATCTTTTTTTATACTAACAAAAACTTTTTTAGGTGTGATATTTTTCTCAATAAGTGCATCTTTTGCATTTTGAAGAATATTAAAAATAACTTGTGAGAATTCTGTTGGAAAACCAAAGAGACTTATTGATTTACTAAAATTATAATCGATTTTTATGTTGTGATTCATAAAAGTTTTTTCTAATACACCTAAAGATTCCATTACAATTTCATCTAAATAAAACTCTTTTTTTACTTCATTTGGATTGATAAAGTTTTTTAATTCCTTATTTTTCATATTCATTTCATCTACAACTCTATGCAGTTGTTCCATTGATTTAGTTACTAACTCGTTTTTAAAATCGATTTGCTTATGAATTGTATTAATATTTTGCAAGATAAAATTCAAACTAGATATTAATTCTTCAGATTCATTGAGCATATTTATAGAAATCTTTCCAATTCCAGCTAATCTTGATTGATGAATTAATAATTGCTCTTTTTTCTCTCTATTTAAAGTTTCCAATGTTAATTTTTCTTGTAGAGTTTCAGCTAACTCTTTTTGTTCTTTATATTTTTCTTGTAATGCAGTATTTACTAATTCTAATTCAAAAGATTTTTGATGAGTAATATTTTTCATATCATTATTAGATTTTTCAAACTCTTCTTGGTTATTCTTTAAATTCATATATATAGGTAAAACTATAATCTTAGAAACTAAAAAAGAGATAATAATTGAAGATAAAAGTAAAACAATAGCCAAATAAAAAAACTCTTTTTCAAAAGGCATTAGAGTTAATTGTGAATATAATAAAAGGCCAATTAATGATATTATAAAATTTAATATAAACACTCTTCTAAATATTTTAGACATTATAATTATCCTCTAAACTAATATTTTGATAAAAAAATATATAAAATTTACTCATTGTGTTCCTATATAATATTTATTACTACTCAATTATAACTTATATTTATAAAAATAGTATTTGATTGAGAATGTTTAAGAGAGGGTAAAAAACTATAGTTTTTTACCCTAAAAAGTAAATAGTAAGCTATTTATTTTCTGTAGTTTCATCACCATTAGCTGAAATATCTTCAACAACAGTTTCTTTTTCTTGTGTTTCAACAATTGCATCTGAGTGTAAATCTCCATCAGTGAAAACTTCTCCACCATTTAATGTGATTATTTCTCTAACTCTTTCACCTGAAATTACTTCAATTTCTAATAATTCAGCTGTCATTTGCTCAATAGAAACACTATTATCTTTTAATTTTTGTAAGACAATTTGATATCTTTCATTTAATAGATTTTTAGTGTGATCATCTAAATCTTTTGCCATTGCATCAGAGAAATCTTTTTGAGTTTGACCACCAAGGAATTGATTTGATCTTTTTTCTAAAACCATAAGTCCTGCAATGTCACTCATACCATAAACTGTAGCCATTGATTTAATAATACCAGTAGCTCTTTCAAGGTCATTTCCAGCACCTGTAGAAATTTCACCAATAAATACTTCTTCAGCAGCTCTTCCACCCAATAGAACATCAACTTCAGCAATAAGCTCATGTTTTTGCATTAAGTATTTATTCTCTTCTGGCGTATTAAGTGTATATCCTAAAGCTGCAAGTCCTCGTGGAACAATTGATACTTTATTTACTTTATTTGCACCTTTTGTAATTTCTGCAATTAATGCATGTCCAGATTCATGGTAAGCCACAATTTTTCTCTCTTTTGGAGAAATTCTTTTTGATTTTTTCTCTAAACCAGCAATTTGTCTCTCAACTGCTTCTTTAAAATCACTTGGATCTACCTGATCTTTTGAAGCACGACCAGCAAGTAATGCAGCTTCATTAATAATATTTGCTAAATCTGCACCTGCAAGTCCTGCTGTCATTTTTGCAATCTCTTTTAAATCTACATTTTTGCCAAGTTTTACACCTTTGATATGTACATTTAAAATTTCAACTCTACCCTCATAATCAGGTTTATCAACTAAAACTTGTCTATCAAATCTTCCTGGTCTTAAAAGTGCTGGATCTAAAACTTCTGGTCTATTAGTTGCTGCTAATACAATAACCGGTGCATATTCAGTCGAAAAACCATCCATTTCAGCTAATAGCTGATTTAAAGTTTGTTCTCTCTCATCATTTCCACCCATTGGACCACCTGAGGCTCTACTTTTACCAATAGCATCTATTTCATCAATAAAAATAATAGCAGGTGCAACTTTTTTAGCTTGTTCGAATAAATCTCTAACTCTTGAAGCTCCAACTCCTACAAACATTTCAATAAATGCAGAACCAGAAACTGATAAAAACTCAACATTTGCTTCACCAGCAACTGCTTTTGCTAAAAGTGTTTTTCCTGTACCTGGAGGTCCTACTAATAAAACACCTTTTGGAATTTGAGCTCCAAGTCTTACATATCTATCTGGTGATTTTAAGAAGTCTACAATTTCTTGTACCTCTTCTTTAGCTTCTTTATTTCCAGCCATATCATCAAAAGTTACATTTGGTTTTTCAGAATTTATCATCTTTTTAGATGATCCAATTCCAAGAATTCCACCTGAACCTCCACCCATAGATTTTTGCATTCTTTTTGCAATAAACATCCAAATAGCAAAGAAAATAAAAATTGGTAAAACCCATCCAAATAAAATATCAGCTAGGATATTTTCTTCGTTTATTCCACCATAGGCAATTGAATTTTTCTCTAATTCAGGAATTAAAGTCTCATCAGGAACAACTCTTCTTGCTGTAAATGTTGTAACTTGCCCTGTTCCCATTTTAGAAACAGCTTTAATTTGAGTATTCCCAATACCTACATACTCAATTTTTCCAGTACTTAGTAAGTTTTTTAAATCTGAATAAGCTATTGTTTTATTAGAACTTTGTCCAAATGCTTGCATATTTGAATTAGTTGCATCTCCACCCATTTGATCTTCAGGGAAAATAGCTTTAAATGCAAATATTGTAACTATTGAAAAAATTACAAAAATCAATAATGGATTGTTGTTAAAAAAATTGTTTCCATTTTCATTGTTTTTGTTATTATTACTGTTGTTACTATTATTAAAATTGTTATTATTTTGTTGTTTTTTAGCCATAAACTAAAACTCCTTATTATTTTTAAATACAACACTCATCCACTCATTTTTATGGATAAGTTTGATTTGTTCTAAATCATTAAATTTACTCAAAACTCTATTAATGTGTTTATCTAATATACCTGAAATTATCAAAATTCCATTCTCATTTAAACATTTTTTCAAATCAGAGGCAATCATTACTAAAACATCAGCAACAATATTGGCGATTACCACATCATATTTTTTTGTTGTTTTGTTTGTTGAACCAACCCATGAATCATTAATTGTTACACCATTTAATTCAAAATTTGATTTTGTATCGACAACACAAACTTCATCCGTGTCACAAATATCAACAATACAACCTTTTTTCGCAGCTGCAATTGCTAAGATACCACTTCCAGTTCCAACATCTAAAACAGTTTGTTTCTCATTTACAAATTCATCAATAGCTTCAATACATGAAGATGTAGTTTCATGATGACCTGAACCAAAAGATAAAGCTGGATTAATTATAATATCAATTTTCCCATCTTTTTTCTCTTCCCAAGATGGTCTGATATAAAAACTTCCCACTTCTACAGCTTTAACTGATTCTTGGTACTGTTTTATCCAATCAATATTCTCTTTTTTCTCATAAGTTAATTCGCACTTTGTATCAAGGGCAGTTATAAATTCTTTTACACCAAAAATTAAATCATCAAGCTCATCTTCACTTCTTACTATCAAAGTTCCATCAAGTTCTTCAATAGCATCAGTAGTTACAGCATTTAATAAATCTAAAAAAAGTTCGTAGTTATTATCTGGTTTAAGGGTTAATTCAAAATAGTATTTAGACAAATATTTCCTTTATTAAAACAATATATAATTTCTTTATTTATATAAAGTGCAATATTTTATCCAAATAACTTTTGAATTATATTAAAAGCTTAAAAGAAGTTTTCTATCATATCTCTCATTACATCAATATCAGAGATTTTATTTATAATATCTCTAAATTCATTGGCACCAGTGTAGCCTTTTGAATAAGAGTGTAATAATTTTCTAAACATAATCGCACCATGTGGTCCATGGAATTTTAACATTGCATCAAAGTGTTCTAAAATAATCTCTTTTTTCATTTCGCTTGAAATATCTTCAATGCCATGTTTTAATTGATAAAATACCCAAGGTTTTCCAATTGCACCTCGACCTATCATTACACCATCAGCATTTGTATAAGCTAAAACTTCTTTAGCTTTATCATAATCTTTAATATCACCATTTGCAATAACAGGAATTGAAATGGCTTCTTTCATAGCTTTAATTGCATCATAATCAACAGGGGCTTTATATTTTCCAGCTCTTGTTCGTCCATGAACTGAAACAAAATCTGCCCCACAAGCTTCAACTGCTTTTCCTATTTCAACTGGAATTTTATCATTTACACCAATTCTAACTTTGGCACTTGTATATTGTTTTTTTGAATATTTTTTAACTGTTGAAAGAATTTCTTCAAGTTTTTTCAAATCCCCTAAAAGATTTGAACCCGAACCATGATTAAATACTTTAGGAGCTGGGCATCCACAGTTTAAATCAATCCCATCAATTCCTTCAACATCATTTAAAAGTAAAACAGCATCACGAACAAGTTCAACACTATTTCCAGCTATTTGAACAAAATAAGGATCTTCAGTTGGAGATTTTTCTATCATTTTAAGAGTTCTAGCAGATTTATAAACTAAGGCATTTGATGAAATCATTTCTGAAATAGTTAAATCAGCCCCAAATTTTTTAACAACAGAACGAAAGGGTAAATCAGTATAACCAGCAAGTGGCGCCAACACCATAAGGGGTCGGCTAAAATCAAGTTTTTTATTCATTATTTGTAAGATATCGCTTCTAAATTGTAGTGTTTTCCAGCTTCTTTTAAATCTAAAAGAGCTTTAAATGGTGAGTATTCACTCTCTTTTGTATTTGCTAAAACTTCTCTTGCTTTATCAATCATTTCATATTCAAATAATACATGTAAATATGCAGGTGTTGCATCTTCAAGTTCAACTGAAAGTTTTTCAAATAATTCAATAATTTGGTCTGGTTTTAAAATCGTTTCATAATTTTTTGCTAACATTATAAAATCATCATTTTTATAATCTAATTCTTTAACAATTTTTAGAATCTCTTCTGTTGTAAAACCAAATTCATTATTTGCAGCATCTTTTTCAAAAAGTTTTTTTGCCATCTCTTTATCTAATTTTACATTTTTATAAAGTTTTTTTATTGTTGTCATACTTTTATCTTTTAACACATTTTCAAAAGATTGTAAAACTACATTTGAAGAAAAATTTTCTGGTTTTTTAAGAACATCAACTGCAAAATCTATTTGCTCATTTACTTTATTTATCATATTTAAATTAGCTAATGTTGTAGTTTCATTTATCTTAATTACTTTTTCACTAACATATTTTCCATCTTTTATATCTTGAATTCCAGCAACTATTTTATTTAATTCTTCATCTGAAGAAGTAAATCTATTAGCTTGAACATCAATTTTAAGTTGAGAAAGAATAGAAGAAAGATTTTTAAACTCTTTTGTTTTGAATTTATATGTTTCATCTTTTTCTAGTAAATTTGATTTAATCATTTTAATGATAGTTTCATGATCTTTAAGTACTGCTCTATGTTTAAAATAGTTAATCATTCCATACCATAAGATATGTACAAAAGTAGCAAGTGCTAGTAAAGATATTGGTATTATTAACCATGCTGCAACTGGTAACGTAAGTGAATAATCAAACATTGTAAAATTGTAATCACCTAACTCTAAGCTATATGCAAAACCAAATACGGCTACAATTAAGATTATTGAGAAAATAAAATATTTCTTAAAACCCATTTTCTATCCTTTTTTTATTATGAACTCTTATTTATTCTTTCATTATACAAAAATGTTTATAAATTACTTATGATACGGATGATTATTTTGAATACTTAGTGCTCTAAATATCTGTTCTGTTAAAACTACATTGGCAACTTTGTGTGCCATTGTTAAATCACTCAAAGAGATTGTTGTATCACATTTAGCTAAAAATTCCCTTTGAAAACCATAAGCTCCACCTATAAAAAAGTTAACTTCATTTTTATCTTCAAGTAGTGCTGAAAAAGCATAGGTATCAACTTTTTTTCCTAAAACATCTAAGGCTATATTATAGCCTTTAAGCAAAGGCTCGTAGGTTTCACTATAAGATTGTTGAGCCTCTTTTTCTCCAATAGTTTGAGCTTTTGCTATGTTTTTATTGAATATATAAAATACTTCAACTTTTGCATATTTTGAAGACATTTTTATAAACTCTTTTATTAAAACATCAAACTCATCTTTTGATGGTTTTATTATTGAATAAATATTAATTTTACCCACAGGGATTCCTTTTAATCATCATAAAATCCGCTTCCTACAACATTAAAGTTTATATTTTCGATAATATCTTCAATTTTTACACCACCAATAGCACAAACTGGATGTTTTGATATTTTTGCTAAATATGAAATTTTAGAACCTAAAATTGTTGATACATCTTTTGTACTTGTATTTTTATATGCACCAAGTCCAATCATATCTATTGATAATTCATTAGCCTCTAAAATTTCTATTTCATTGTGGGTTGAGATTCCAAGAAGTTTATCTTTTATTTTTAATCTAACTAATTTTACTGCTAATTTTTTATCTTTATGAATTTTGTCTAAATCCTCTTGTCCTAAATGTAAACCATCTGCAAACTCAATTAGTTCTATTTTGTCATTTATTATTATTGGAATATTAAGTTGTGATTTTAGATATAAAAGATTTGTTTTTTGCTCTTCTAAAGATAAGATTTTATCTCTGTATTGAACTATTTTTACGTCTTTTATTTTACATAAATCTACAAATTTTTCCAGTGAGATATTTTTTTTTAGAAGTGTTTCATAATCACATAAAACATATAAGAGATTAAAAGCTTCGAGTTTAAAACCCAAAGCTTTTTCAAGATTTGATAACATCAATTATTAACTAATCTTTTCTTTTTTAAACATATTTAATAAATCTGTTAATGTTTGTTTCATATCAGATCTATTTACAACCATATCAATTGAACCATTTTTAAGTAAGAATTCAGCTCTTTGGAATCCTGCTGGTAAATCAGCACCAATTGTTTGTTTAATAACTCGCTGACCGGCAAATCCTATTAATGCACCTGGTTCAGCCATAATAATATCACCTAAAAATGCAAATGAAGCAGAAACTCCACCCATTGTTGGATCTGTTAATACAGAAATATATGGAAGTTTTGCATGGTCAAGTTTTTTTAGAGCTGCAGAAGTTTTCGCCATTTGCATTAAAGCAAAAGTTGACTCTTGCATTCTAGCCCCACCAGATGCTGAAATAATAATTACACCTTGATGTTTTTCCATTGCTCTATTTACTGCACGAACAATTTTTTCACCCTCAACAGAACCTAAACTTCCACCCATATAAGCAAAATCAAATACAACTAATTGAACAGGTATTTGATTAATTGTAGCTTCACCACTTACAACTGAAGATGTACGTCCAGTGTTTTTAAGTGCTTCTTCTACTCTTTTTTTATAAGAAGTTTTATCAACAAACTTTAGTGGATCATTAGGTTTTAACTCAGCATCAAACTCAACAAAACTATCTTTATCAGTTAAAATCTCAATTCTTCTTTTTGCCCCAATTCTCATATGAAAATTACATTTTGGACAAATATTGTCTTGAGATTCTACCTCTTTAAAAAACATTAATGCATTACACTCAGGACACTTAATCCAGTGACTTGGTGCATCTTTTTTTGTTGGCTGTTCTTTTGATTTTGTATCAAAAGATATTTTGCTAAATAAGTTTCTTAAATCCATAATAATCCTTTAATCAATTTACTGAATATTTTCAAATTTTTCTAATTCGTCAAGTTTTTCCCAAGGGTAATCACTTTGACCAACTTGTCCTCGTGCTGCAACATCTGCATAAAGGAAAGTTTGTTCACTTGGTTTATCCAAATTAAACTTTTGCGTAATCCATCTTGGAGTTAGAGGGAAAGTGTCCATTACAAATTGTGATAATTTATCATCATCAAATTTTGTATAAGAACCCATTGTATCAACTGAAACAGACGTTGGTCGTGCTACTCCAATTGCATATGAGATTTGTACAACTGCTTTTTTTGCAAGTCCAGATGCAACTATATGTTTTGCAATCCAACGTGCTGCGTAAAGTCCAGATCTATCAACTTTTGTATAATCTTTAGAACTTTGAGCTCCTCCACCAATTGGTGAATATCCACCAAATGAATCTACTATTAATTTTCTTCCTGTTAATCCACTATCATGTAAAGATGAGTGATTTACATATCTTCCTGTTGGATTAATGTGAATAATAGTTGAATTTTTATCATACATATTTGTAGGAAGCCCAGCATCATCAATTAATCCTTGGATTAATTCTCTTACTTCTTCGATTGGCATTCCTTCAACTGAAGGTGCACTTACAACTATTGTATGAATTTTTTGAGGATTACAATTTTCAAAATTAGCTTTTGTTCCATAATCAACTGTAACTTGTGTTTTAATATCAACACCTAGTTTTTGATTATGTTTTAGTGCATAATTATAAACTTTATCACATAACATTCTGGCATATGTAATTGCAGCTGGCATATAATCAGCTGTTTCACTTGAAGCAAAACCAAACATGATTCCTTGATCTCCAGCTCCAATTTCTCCATCAACTTGGTCAACACCTTGATTAATGTCAGGTGATTGTTGATTTAATAAAACTTGAACTTGTACATCATCTGGATGTAAACATTGTTCTTTTGTAAAAGCCGATTTTCCATCGTAACCGATTTTTGCTAATGCATCTTTTACTATCTTTTCATAATCTTTATTTGATAATTGAGCAGATGATTTTACTTCTCCACCAATTACAACATGTTTCCCTGCAACAAAAACCTCTGAAGCTACTCTACTATCTTTGTCTGCAATTATTAATTTGTCTACGATAGAGTCAGCTATTATATCTGCGCATTTATCTGGGTGTCCAGGGCTTACAACTTCACTTGTAAATAAGTATTGTGTTTGTTTTTCCATTTTTGTTTTCCATCCTTTGTTTTCCACAAGAATAATCTTGAGTTGTTTTCCATCTTTTGTTTTCCATTTTTTTGTTTTCTATATTTGTTAAGAAATTTAAAATAAAAATTTAAAGAATTCAATTTGCCATAAAGACAAAAAGTTTCAAATTTTAGCTAAAAATAGCTGTTATTTACTTTTTTCTTTTAATTGCTTTCTAAAATTCTTTAGCATCTCTTTCTCGTCTTTTAATTTAGACTTCTCTTCTATATCTTTTGTATCTTTAATTTTTTTTTCTAATTTTTTAATTTTTTCTTCAATTTTGTCACGAAGTTTTTCTATCTTTTTTTCTTTTATCTCATCTTCAGATGTTAGTGACAAGTAACTTTTAGCTTTTTCATAAATCTTTTCCAGCTTCATAATCTTCTCCTAATTGTTTAATAGTTAAATCTTCTATCCATAACACTTTAGCAACATTTATCAACTTGTTGATTACAATATTAGCATGGGCACTATCATTTAATAATGTAGTCGCCATTCTTTTATCAATTCTTTTCTCTCTAATTAATATATCTATTCTTCCAGTTGCAATAACATCCAAACTTTTCAAATACTCTTTTAATAGCTCAGCTTTAGCAAGAACATCTATCTCATCTTTACTATTTTTTATTTCATTGATAGTGTTCATAGTTTTTGCTATTGCTTCTCGAATATAGTTATATTCATCTTTTATATAATTATTATCACTTAAAAGATATTTACTTATATTTTCTTGTAACTCTTGTGTATTTTTTACAGCTTCTGCTATATCTCTACAAGCAGTTCTTAAATCATATAAATAGATTTTTTCAACATCGTCTAAATCATTTATAAAATAAGTTGAATAATCGATTATATCACTATAAAGAGATTTAATTCTAGTTTGATAGAAATCTTCAATATTTAATTCTATTATATCTGTTGACTCTTTTACAACTAATGATAAATCTGCTTTACCTAAATATCTATGTCTATGTAACATAATCGCATGACTTAAAACTTCAGTTGCATTATCATATAAATGAATAGTCTCTTTTCTTGTTGCTTTTAATGCTGCATATGGAACAGCTACAACTTGCATATCTAGATATTTTGTTTTTTGAATATATGTTTCCACATCTTCAACGAATAATTTTTTTAAGAAAGTTACTAGTTTTGGAATAAAAAATGAAAATATAACTAATCCTAAAATATTAAAAACAGTATGAAAAAGTGATAATTTCATAGAATAATCATCATTATTTATACCTAATAATTTAGCTAAATAATCTATTAAATCTATAAAAGGATACATTATTATTACAATTATAAAAGCGGTTACACTATTAAATATAAGTAGTGAAACAGCCATTCTTTTACTATTTGCATTTGAAACCATTGCACCCATAACAGCAGTTATTGTTGTACCAATATTTGCACCAATTGCTATTGCAATTGCATTTATATATATTATTTGACCAGCTGCAAGTGCAGTTATTGTTAGGGCTAAAGTTGCACTACTTGATTGTATAATAACTGTAGCTAATGCACCAACAACTATATAAATCAAAATTCCATAATATCCTTCAACTGAAAATTGAGCTAAATCGATTCCTTGTTTTAAATCTTCAAATCCATCTTTCATATATCCAATACCTAAAAAGACGAATCCTAAACCTAAAAATATATTTCCAATTCCTTGTGTATTTTTTTGTTTAAAAAATCTAAAAATTACACCAAAAATTATCATTGGCAGTGCAAAAGCTGCAATATCTATTTTCATACCAAAAGAAGAAACTATCCAAGCAGTTGCAGTTGTTCCAACGTTTGAGCCAAATACAACTCCAATGGCTCCGGATAAACTAATCAATTTTGCAGATAAAAAAGAGATTATAATAATAGAAATTAAAGATGAACTTTGAAGTATTGCAGTAGCAACTACACCTAATCCAATAGATTTAGGAATATTATCTGTACTTTTAGAAATTACTTTTTCAAGTATTCCTCCACTAAAAAGCTTAAATCCTTCCTCCATAAAATGCATTCCAATGATAAAAATACCAACACCTGCAACTATATATTTTGAGTCTTGATTTACGTAAAGTAAATAACACAAAAGTAATAATAGAATATATGCTAAATACTTTTTCACTATTCTACCGTTACTGATTTCGCAAGATTTCTTGGCATATCAACATCATTTCCAAGTCTTATTGAAATTTCCATTGAAAATAATTGTAATACAATCAACATTTCAAAAAATTCCAACATATAATGGTCACAACTACTTATTTTTACAAAATCATCTGCTAAGTCAAAATCAAGTGGTGATATTGCACAAATTGTACTATCTCTGGCACTTAACTCTTCTACATTTGATTTTATTTTATCATATAATAAGTTTTGTGGCATTAATGCAATTGTAAAAAGTTCAGGGTCAGCAAGTGCAATTGGTCCATGTTTCATTTCACCTGCTGGATAACCCTCAGCATGTAGATATGAAATCTCTTTTAATTTTAAAGCACCCTCTAAAGCTAATGGATAAAATACATCTCGACCGATGAAGAAAAATCCATGTCCATGTAAATATCTTTTTGATAATCTTTTCATTTTTTCATGAATTTTATCACTAATACAAAGAGTTTTTGGAACTTCTCTTAAAGTATGTAATTCATTTTGTAAAAGCTCATTTGAAATCACATTTTTTGCTTTTGCAAAATATAAAGCTAACATCCATAAAACAACTGTTTGAGTTGAAAATGCTTTTGTTGAAGCAACTCCTTTTTCAATTCCAGCTCGTGTTAAAATAGTAGCATCAGCTACTCTTGTCATTGAAGAGTTATCCACATTACAAACAACTAAAGTTTTTAATCCTGCTTTTTTTGCCATTTTTAAAGCTTCTAAAGTATCAGCAGTTTCTCCACTTTGAGAAATTACGATAAACAGAGTATCTTTTGTTAAAAGTGGATCTTTATATCTAAATTCACTTGCAATTTCTACATTACATTTAACTTTTGAAAGTCTTTCAAATAAATATGATGCTGTTAATCCTGCGTGATATGAAGTTCCACAAGCACAAATTTTTATTTCATTGATTCCTTCAATTATTGAAGATTCAATTTCATCAAATAAAATCTCATTATCTTTTATTCTTCCGAGCATACAATCACTTACAACGCTACTTTGCTCATAAATCTCTTTTTCCATAAAAAATCTATATCCATCTTTTTGAGCAAATTGTTTTGAAGTTGGTAAACTTGACCAAGTATAATTATCATTAAAAAATTCTATTGATTCAGCACTCGCAATTCCACCAACTCCATCTTCTAAATAAACTACACTTGAAGCTAAGCCAATTAAAGGAGCATCAGAAGATGCAAATAAAACTTCTTCTTTTTCATTTCCCTTTGCCACGATTAATGGACTTCCATGTTTAAAGAAAAATACTTTTGTTGGGTCTGCTTTTGTAATTAATAAAATTGAAAAAGCACCTTCAAGTCTTGAAATAGTATCTTGAAAAGCTTTTTTTGTGTCGTTTAATTTATTATAAAAGTTTTCAAATAGATGAACAATAACTTCTGTATCTGTTTGAGATACAAACTTATGTCCTTTTGCTGTTAATTCTTCTTTTAACTCTTTATAGTTTTCAATAATTCCATTATGAACCACATAAGAGTATTCACCTAAATGTGGGTGAGCATTTAACTCTGTTGGTTTACCATGGGTTGCCCATCTTGTATGACCAATTCCCAGTTCATAATCAGTTGATGCAGTTGTATTTACTTTTTCTTCAAGATTAACAAGTTTTCCTAAAGCTTTAAAAACATCAATTCTGTCATTTTTAAGTACTGCAATTCCAGCACTATCATAACCTCTATACTCTAACTCTTTTAAGCCATCTAATAATATTTTTGTAGTCTCTTTTTTACCGATATAACCAACAATTCCACACATCAAAAAAACCTTTTATCAAATTTTAATGTAATTATTATATTTAATAGTTACTAAATATGTGCTTTTCGCACTTTTTTGTTATTTTATAAATTTAAATTTTTTATAAACTCATCATGAATTTTACCGTTTGAAGCAACTAAATATTTATCTTCAAATAAAGTATATTCTTCTCCATTTATGTTTGAAATTTGTCCACCTGCTTCTGTAAGTATTAAAATTCCAGCACTTACATCCCAAGCTTTTAAATTCATCTCATAATATCCCTCATAAACACCACGTGCAACATAACATAAATCAAGTGACGCCGAACCTAATCTTCTTAAATCTTGACAAAGAGGAAGTACATCTTTTATTTTTTTAACCACATCGTTTAAGTCATTTTCATCTGTTCCACTTGTATATGGAAAACCTGTTGCTAAAAGCGATTTTTGAAAATTATCTTCAAGGCTTACTTTTAATTTCTTACCATTTAAAAATGCACCTTTGCCTATTTTTGCCGTGTACAATTCATCTAAAATTGGATTATACACAACTGCTAAATATGGTTTTTTGTTCTTATAAACTCCAACTGAAATAGCAGTATGAGGAACACCGTTTACAAAATTTGTTGTACCATCTATTGGGTCAATTATTATTGAATTATTAAACTCTTTATTTGCATTATCTGATTCTTCGGCAATAATATTAAATTTTTTAAATTTCTTTGAAAATTTCTTTTTTAAATATGTTTCAACTGCAACATCAAACTCTGTTACTAAATCTTTTTTTGCTTTAAAAGTAATATCTTTATTTGAAAAATATCCTTTTTTTAAAATCTTTCCAGCCTCTTTTATTATTTCTATTAAATCTTTTTTCATTTTTCAACCAATCATTTTTTTTGTTATTCTATCCAATTATGAACAAAAATTCATATTTAATTCACTCTTTATTCATATTCAAAGAATAAACTAATGAAAATATAAAAGGATAATCTTTGATTGCATTCGCGTTTAAAGCTTTAATGGCTAATAAATTAAAAACTATACTTATTTATCTAAGCCTAATTTTCTCAATAGTTTCTATTTTTTTAATTAGCTCCATTTCAAATGGAATAATAACTATGTATTCATCTATGTTAAAAAGTGATGGAGATATTATTATCACACAAGCTAAAATCTCAGATACATTTTTTTCAAATGTAAATATAGATTTAATAGAAAGAATAAATCAAATCAAAGACGTAAAAGAGTCATCGGCTTTAATTGTAGGAGCAAGTCCTGTTGAAAAACTTCCAATAGTAGCTGTATATGGAGTAAGTTCAAACAGATTTAAGAACTACGAATTAATTGCAGGTCAAAATCCAACAAAAAATGAAGTAATAGTTGGGAAATCTGTACATGAGCAATTAATTAATAAAAATGAAATTCAAATTGCAAACAAAACTTTCAAAATCTCTGGTGTATTTAAAAGTGAAATTGGTTTTGAAAATGGTGGAGTTGTTTTAACAATTCAAGATGCGGGGGAAATATTTAATAAATCAGCTTCTATGATAATGGTAAATACAACTCTAAACTCGAATGTTGAAAATATTATCAAGGAAATAAAAGCTTTAGATGAACAAATTGATGCTAAATCAACTCAAAATTTTGTGGACAATTACAACCAATTTAAAATCATAAAAACTTCATCAAATGTTATTTCATTTATTGCTTTTTCTATGGGATTATTAGGAATTGTGAGTCTCATGAGTATCACAATAAATCAAAGAAGATCTGAATTTGGAATCAAAAGAGCTTTAGGAATAAGTACTTCAAAAATTGTTTATTCAATTATGATTGAGAGTTTTATTTTGGGAGTTTTTAGTTTTATTAGTGCATTTATTCTTTCAAATATAGTTTTATATTTTATAAAAAATGCTTCAAGTTTACAAGGTTATGTAAATGGTGAAATTTCTAATGAGTTGGCATTTTATATCTTTGTAACTTCAATTTTTATGGCTATTTTTGGCTCAATAATTCCAGCACTTAATGCTGCCAAAACAGATCCAGTTGAGTTAATTCAAGGAAATAAAATATGATAAAAATTACAAATTTAACTCACTATTATAATAAAGACTTAGCCTTAGACAATATTAATTTAGAAATAAAAAAAGGTGAATTTGTGGCAATCATAGGAGAGAGTGGAAGTGGAAAGTCTACACTTTTATCTGTTTTATCAACCCTATTAAAACCATCAAGTGGAGATATTATTTATGATGAGACAAACTACAAAGATATTAAAAATATAGATAATTTTAGACGTGAGAATATTGGATTTATTTTTCAATTTCATTATTTGATTAATTATCTGAGTGTTAAAGAAAATATAAATCTTGCCAATGAAAAAGCTTCAAAACAAGAGATTCTTGAGTTATTAAAAAGTTTAGGTATTGAAGATTTAATAGATAAATATCCAAATGAAATCTCAGGAGGTCAAAGACAGAGAGTTGCAATTGCAAGAGCATTAATTAACAATCCAAAAGTAATCTTTGCAGATGAACCAACTGGAAACTTAGATTCGAAAAACTCATTAAATGTTTTTGAACTTTTTTCTACTTTGGCAAAAAAAGGAACAACAATAATTGTGGCAACACACGATAAAGAATTAGCTTTAAAAGCAGATATAACTTACGAGGTAAAAGATGGAAAACTTAAATAATTTTGAAACTTTCAACAATTTTATAAATAGAAACTTTAAAATATCACTAGCGTTTTTTGCGTTGGGACTATTTTTTGGAATAATCTATTCTATAAATCTTTTAGGTTTTAGTATAAATTCTGAAACTTTAAATCCAGCAAATATGAGATCAATTCATATTTCTTTGATGCTTTATGGTTTTGTACCATTAATGCTTTCTTATTTGCCTTTTTTATTAATAAATAAAGAAGTTGGTTTGGATAAAGAGGGATTAAGATATTTAAATCTTTATACTATTATTTGGTTTATTTTTTTAATTTTTATGGTGGTTTCATTACTTCTTGGTAAAAATAGAGGTTTAGCTTTTTATGATTTTGCTTATGAGTTAAATTTCTTGCTTGCAATCGCTGGTGTATTTTATATTATTGCTTTATACAAATTTATTAGACTTTATAAAAACACTCTTCCTTTATGGATTAAAGTGTGTTTAAGAGTTGTAATAATCGCTCCAATTACACTTTTAATTTTAATGAATCCAATTATTGGACAAGTTGAAAGTACAGTTACAGGTCCTCATGGAGATAATACTCTTGGAATGAGTTTGGCTTTAATTCCTATTTATTATCTAATTATCAAACTATTAAATATTGGTGAATTTAAAGCTAGATGGAATATTTTATGGATTATTCCAACTGTTTTTTATTTTGGAACGGTTTTATATAGAATCTTTTTTGAACCACTTACTTACAATCAAGAGTGGGTTGCTCAATATTTAACACTTTTATATGTGCCACTTTTATATAAATGGTTTAAAGATAGCAATATTGAACCACATGCAAAAAAAGCTCTATTAATTTCTATATTAGCTTTTCTATTTGTTGATATTGAAGGAAATATTTTATTTATTCCTGAAATTAGATGGGTATTTCATAGAAATGATTTAATAATTGCCCATGCTCATGTTGCTATGGGAATATCAGTATTTTTTATGGTTATTGCTATGTTTATAAATAGTATAAAAGAGCTTCAAAAATCTATCTATTTAAATAGTTATCTATTTGCACTTTTAGGAATATTTACGGTTTTAAGTATTTCCGGATTTGTACAAGCTGGATTTTTAAATATTTCGAGTGAAGTTTTATGGATAATTAGAACTGCTTTTGGATTTTTTGCTTTAACTTTTATATTTGCTTTTATTAAAATAAAAAAAGATTACTCAAAATTAGAACTTTATAATATTGTTGGAATTTTAAGTGATGGATTAGGAGGAGTATTTTTAATTTTACTTGCTAGTTTTATCTATCCTTTAATTGGATTTACTTTTAGTGGCGTTTATGAATATGTGGTTTTTACTTTTGTAAGTATGACTGGAATCATTCACTATATGGCTTTAAAAAATCCATCAAGCCAAATAGTTTTAATGAACCTATCAGTAATTATTAGAGTCTTCGCAAGTTCAGTTTTTTTCGCCCTCTATGCAAATGGAAAATTAGGATACGAAGCGCTAGCTATTTGTTTATTTGACCTATGTTTTGTATTTGTTTATTTAATCTTTTTTTATGAAAAGGAGAAGTTATGCAAAGATTAATTTTAATATTTTTTATAGCAAGTGAACTTTGTTATTACCTTCTAATTGCACAAACAGGAATTGTTGAATACTTTTCATCGGATTTATTTGTAATTGCACCTCTTCCAATTGGAGGGATTATTGGCTCATTACTAGTTTCGTATATAAAAATTGATGTCAAAAATAAAATATCTATGTTTTTAATCATTCAATTAATAATGAGTTTTTTATACCCAGATTTTAATTTTGCAACTCTATTTATTTTAGGATTTGCAGTTGGTTCAATGGCTCCATTAATTATAAATGAAATCAAAAAAGCTACCCTAATTGAACTTGGATTTGCCCTTTGTATTTCATATGTAACTGGAACTTTATTATTTAATTATGAAGTTAATGAAAGAGGAATAATTGCAATTATTCTAACAACTATTACATTAATAGCTTCAAGATTTTTACCCACAAAAGAGCTGAGTCAAAAGTCAAATCAAGAGTTTCCATTATTCATGATGGTTTTGTGGGTATTTTTAGATTCAACACTTTTTGAATCACTTTCAAGGGATATAACACTTTCAATTTGGAGAGATGGATTTACTTTTCAAATTGCACTATTTCATGTGATTGGAGTTTTTTCTGCACTATATTTCAAAATTGAAAAAAATCAAAAAAGCTTATTAATCATAAGTTTGTTTGCACTTTCATATCTATTTTATTTTTTAAGGGAGGGATTTATTTTATCAATAATTTATCCTGTAGTAATATCATATTATAATGTCGTAATTTTACAAACTATTGTAAAAAAAGATTTTAGAACTATTACATTTTATATGATTGCTATTGGATGGATGGCTTCTGGTGCAGGGCTTTTTGTAGCTTTAGCAAATCTAATTTTATTTGTTCCAATTGTTTTATTAGCAATAATACTAAAAATGATGATTGGCGAATATAAACCAAATAACAAGGAGATAGAATATGTTTAAATTATTAGTAATACTAATTTTAGCCCTAGGTGCAAGTGCAAATACTCTTACTATTCAAAATGGCGAGATAATAGCTCATACAGAAATTCTTGGAGATAGCCAAATTAATCCAACAACTAAAGATGTTAAATCAGATTTAACTATGACAGATACAATAGAATCAATCAAAGGGAAAATATATTTTGACACAATATCTTTAATTAGTGATAAAGAAACTAGAGATGAACACATGTATAAATTATTACAAGTGGAAAAATTCAAAACAATCACTTTTGATATTAGAAGTATCACAAAAACTCCTGAGGATTACGAGATTAAAGGTGTTTTAACTTTAAATGGTGTTTCAAAAAATATTAAAGCAAAAATTTCTATTAATAAACAAAATAATCAAATTTTGCTAACTGGAGGTTTTTCATTTAATCTAACAGATTTTTCACTAGAGCCACCATCAATGATGTTTTTAACTGTTAGAAATCAAATAGATATTACATATAATATTGTTCTAGAAGCTAAATAGATGAAACAAAAACTTATTTTATTAATCCTAATCTGCATTTTTGCAAGGGCGTCTACTTTGAAAATAGATGATAAAATAAGTAGTTTTTCATTACCAAATCAGTTTGATAAAATCCATACAATAAATAGTGAAATATCTAAAATTATTGTCACTTCTGAAAAAGAGAATGTAACTTTAATAAATGATTTTTTATCTTCAAAAAATAGTGACTTTTTAGATAAAAACCATACTGTTTTTATAGATAATATTTCAAAAGTTTCATCACTTATTGTAAAAATGTTTGTTATTCCAAAACTAAGAGAGTATGACTATGATATTTTATTAATTTATAATGAAAATAGTAAAAAATTTTTAGAGCAAGAGAATAAAATTAGTGTTTATATAATCGAAAATGCAAAAGTTACAGATATAAAATATATCTCAAGCAAAGAAGAATTAGAAAGAATTTTTAAGTGATTCTTTCTAATCTACAAACAATAGAAATATTAGTTACAAATAAAAAACTAGATGATTTAAAAATCTTACATTTAAGTGATTTACACATAAATAAAAAAACAACTATTTCACAAATTGAAGAGCTTGTACTTTTATGTAATGACTTAGTTTTTGATTTTGTTGTAATAACTGGCGATATAATAGATACAAAAGTGAAATTCATAAAAGAGAAACTTCAAATTCTAAATACCTTAAAAGGAAAAGTTTATTATATAAGTGGAAATCATGATTTATTTTATGGTTTAGATGATTTAAAAGAAGAGCTTTTTAATTTTGTTTTTATGGATAATAATTGCACTGTAATTATTTATAAAAATGAAATTATACATCTAGCTGGACTTCCTGATAGATTTTCAAAATTTTTCAAAATAAAAAGAGAAGAGGAAAAGATAAAAAACTATCTCTTAAATGAACCCTCAATTTTTATCTCCCATCAACCAAAAGATTATAAAATAGCAGTTGATTCAAAAGCCAATCTTTTTTTATGCGGACATACCCATGGTGGACAGATTTACCCTTTTCACTATTTGGTTCGTCTTGTTCAACCCTTTCTTGCCGGAGTTTTTTATAAAAAAAATACTGCTATTTATGTAAATAAAGGAATAGGAACTTGGGGTGTTAATTTTAGGTACAAAGCAAGCGCAGAAATTACAATAGTGAAATTAATATCAAAAAGTGTAGAATAATTTATGAAAATTTTAATAATAGAAGATGATATAAAAATAATTAACTTTTTAAAAAAAGGTTTAGAAGAAGAGTGTTACACAGTTGATTATGCAACAAATGGTGATGAGGGTTTATATCTTGCAAATGTAAATGAATATGATTTAATCTTACTTGATATTATGCTTCCTGTCAAAAATGGAATGGAAGTTTGTAAAAGTTTAAGAGATGCAAATAATCCTACACCAATCATTATGCTAACAGCAAAAGATTCAATTGAAGACAAAATAAAAGGTTTAGATATTGGAGCAAATGATTATTTGCCAAAACCTTTTTCATTTGCAGAATTACTTGCAAGAATTAGAGTTCAACTAAGAACTCAAACTAGCTCTCAAACAAAAATATCAATTGCTGATTTAGAACTTGATTTATTAAATAAAACAGCAATAAGAGCCAATGAAAATATAATATTAACAGCAAAAGAGTTTGCACTACTTGAATATCTAATAAGAAATAGAGATAGAGTTTTAAGTGAAACAGCTATAAATTCTGCTCTTTCATCTTTTGAAGATTCAAATATGAGTAATGTCGTAAATGTATATATTTATAGATTAAGAAATAAAATTGATAAAAATTTTGATAAAAAACTAATTAAAACCATAAGAGGAATAGGATTCAAAATAAGTGACAACTAATTTATCAATAAAAAAGAAACTTTTACTTTATAGTTTTTTTGCACAACTTATAATTCTTTCGATTTTCTCTTACTGTTTATATAAAGCCTTAGAAATTTCTATAATAGATAGATTTCAAGCCACATTAAAAGTAATAATTCTTGATGTTACTGATGACTTAAAAGAAAAAAGTAAAGTTACTGATAACGTTTTAAATGAAGATAAAGAGTATCTCTTTGATCCTTTATATATTCGAATATTAAATAATAATACACATGAATCATTAATGCAAACTCCTAATTTTCCTAGTAATGTAGAACTAAATGATAATTATTTAAATACTTTAAAAGATAATATTATTACCTTTGAAGAACAACCTAACTATTTGATAAGTAGAATAAAAATTAATTTTAATTCATCCTTGAAAATAATAGTTGAAGTTGCAACTACAAAAGATATGCTGTGGGCAAACTTAGAAAATATTGTTTATATTTTAAGTTTTATTGTTCCAATTATATTGATATTTTCAATTATTGCAGGTAATTTTTTAATATACAAATCATTTTCTCCTATACAAAAAGTCTTAGAAGAATTAAAAGATATAAATGCTTCTGATTTATCAAGAAGATTAAAAAACTCTAATAATCAAGATGAGATTAATCTTTTAATTACAGAGATAAATAATCTATTAATAAGACTAGAATCCTCATTCGAAAGAATATCTCAGTTTAGTTCTGATGCTTCCCATGAGTTAAAAACTCCTCTTACTATTATAAAAGGTGAGATTGAAATAGCTTTACGAAAAGATAGAAGTGTAGATGAATATAAACAAAGTCTAAGAACCTCATTAGATGAAGTTATAGTAATTGAGCAATCTATAAATGATTTACTTTTTTTAGCAAAAAATGAAAAAGATTTAATTACAAATAGAAAAGAAGATATTTTATATTTTGATGAGATTATAGACGAATCAATAAACGAACTTAAAAACTTTGCAAAATTACATCAAATAGAAATCAAATTTGATTTAGTAGATGCCATTGAATTTAAAGGTTATTCTAACCTTTTAAAAATAGCTATTAAAAATATTCTAAAAAATGCTATTCAATTTAGTCATGAAAATTCTGTAATAATTGTAAAAAGCTATAAAAAAGATAAATTTCTTAATATTTCAGTTCAAGACTTTGGAATAGGAATAAAAAAGAATGAACAAGAAAAAATCTTTGAGAAATTTTATAGAACCGATAAAAGTAGAAACAAAAATTCAGGTGGAACTGGCCTTGGAATGTCAATAGTAAAAAAGATTATCGACATACATAAAGGCTTAATTACAATTAGTAGTAATGAGAATATTGGAACCACAATTACTCTATCTTTTAAAGAATAAATAATTTTTATAAAATTCAGTTTGTTTTAATCTAAAAAGATGTTATAATTACATTATCTAAACGATTTGGAGGTGTGAATGACGAATATTTCACTTTTTATGGTTGTTAAAATTAATATACAGTAGGTTTGCTTTATAGTAAATCTTGGTGAATAAAAGTTTTATTCACTAAAAAATAATAATAAAAAGGGATTTGCATAATCCCTTTTTTTATGCCAATTTTTCATCTAAACACAACAGGAATTACATCAATATCATGATTAGTCAAAATATAATTTGACATTCTTAGTTTTCTATATATATATTATTAGAGAAATGTTATCAATCATCTTAAAATAGTGTATATTGTAGAATTAGGTTAGTAGAAGTATGAATGGATGTTATTCGAATATCGTATTTCCCGAGGAACTCGAGAAATACGGTTTTTAGAGAGTATTTGAGAGTGTAGTTTTCACTACATTCCCATACCACCCATACCCATTCCACCCATATCAGGCATTGATGGCATTGAAGGTTTATCTTCTTTAATATCTGTAACTGTAGCTTCTGTAGTTAATAGAAGTGATGCAACTGAAACAGCATTTTGCATAGCAACTCTTTCAACTTTTGCAGGATCCACAATTCCAGCTTCAAACATATCAACATATTCACCAGTTGCAGCATTAAATCCTAAATTTTCATTTGTAGATTTTTCAACTTCATTTGCAACAACACCAGCATCATATCCAGCATTTGTAGCAATTTGTTTTAATGGCGCTTTAATAGCTCTAAAAATGATTGCAGCACCAATTGCCTCATCACCTTCAAGAACTAATGTAACTTTGGCAGCAGCTCTAATTAATGCAGCTCCTCCACCAATTACAATACCTTCTTCAACAGCAGCTCTTGTTGCACTTAATGCATCATCAACTCTATCTTTTTTCTCTTTCATTTCAGTCTCAGATGCAGCCCCAACTTTAATAACAGCTACTCCTCCACTTAATTTTGCAAGTCTTTCTTGTAATTTTTCTTTATCATATTCAGAAGTTGTATTTGAAATTTCTGCTTTTATTTGTCCAATTCTAGATTTAACTCTTTCTTTATCACCACTTCCATCAACGATAGTTGTGTTATCTTTGTCAATTACAACTTTTGAAGCAGTTCCTAAACAAGAGAAATCAGCAGTTTCAAGTTTCATTCCCATTTCTTCAGAGATAACTGTTCCACCAGTTAATACAGCAATATCTTCAAGCATAGCTTTTCTTCTATCCCCAAAACCTGGAGCTTTTACAGCTGCTATATTTAAAGAACCTCTTAATCTATTTACAACTAAAGTTGCTAATGCTTCACCATCAACGTCTTCTGCAATAATTACAAGTGGTCTTCCTGATTGATTAACTGATTCTAAAATTGGTAACATCTCTTTTAAAGAAGAGATTTTTTTGTCATATAATAAAATAAATGGATTTGTAAATTCACCAATCATTTTTTCAGCATTAGTTACAAAATATGGAGATAAATATCCTCTATCAAATTGCATACCTTCAACAACATCTAGTTCATCAGAGATACCTTTTGCTTCTTCAACAGTGATAACACCATCTTTTCCAACTTTATCCATAGCTTCAGCAATCATAGCTCCAATTGCTTTATCTGAGTTTGCAGAAATTGTAGCTACTTGCTCAATTTCAGTTTTATTAGCAACAACTCTTGAAGCTTTTTTAAGTTCAGCTAAAATAGCTTCAGTTGCTTTATCCATACCTCTTTTTAAGATAATAGGATTTGCTCCAGCTGTTACATTTCTTAATCCCTCTTTGAAGATTGAGTGAGCTAAGATAGTAGCAGTTGTTGTTCCATCTCCTGCTTCATCAGCAGTTTTTGAAGCAACTTCTTTTACAAGTTGTGCTCCCATATTTTCTAAAGTATCTTTTAATTCAATTTCTCTAGCAACTGAAACACCATCTTTTGTAATTGTTGGAGCTCCAAAAGATTTTTGTAATAATACGTTTCTACCTCTTGGTCCCATTGTAACTTTTACAGCATCTGCTAATTTTTCAACACCTGCGTATAATCTATTTCTTGCGCTATCACCAAATAAAACTTCTTTTGCCATTACATAACTCCTATAACGTTTTCAATATTTAAAATCAGATATTCTTGACCATCAAGTTTAAATTCTGTACCTCTAAATTGTTCAAATACAATCGTATCACCAACTTTAACATCTTCAACTTTATTACCAATTGCTACAACTTCTGCAGTATGAGGTTTTTCTTTAGCATTATCAGGAATATAAATTCCACTTGCAGTTTTATTTTCTACTTCTGTTCTTTTAACAAGAACTCTCTCACCTAGTGGTTTAAAATTCATAGTATTTCCTTTGTTGATTATAATTATATTTTTTCTATTAAAACTTAGACATTTAGCACTCATAAATTCTAAGTGCTAAATTTTATTAAAATTCAGGAATTTTGTCAAGAGGTTTGAGTTAATTTGACTAAGAGTTTAAGTTTTTTATTTATGTCTATTTATATATTTTAAAAGTAACTCTTCCAAAGATTGTTTTAAATTCTCATCAAATGTATTAAGTATTTGTGTGCATTTAAAAGCTAATTCATCAGCACTCTTTTTTGCACCTTCAAGGCCTAATAAATTCACAAAAGAATTTTTTGCTTCATCATTTTTTGTAGTTTTTCCAGCTTCTTCTTCACTACAAGTTTCATCTATAATATCATCTTGTATTTGAAATAACAAACCTAAATCAATACCAAAATTATAAAGTTTTTCTTGAGTAACTAAATCGTATTCACTAATAATTGCACCCATTTTCAGACTTGCAGCTATTAATCTTGCAGTTTTATGAATATGTAAAAATTCTAATTGAGATAATTCTAATTTTTGGTTTTCAAAATTACAGTCAATTGCTTGACCAATTATCATGCCATTAATTCCGCCATTAAAGCTTAAACATTTGATTAAATCAATTTTTATATCATTTGATAGTGCAGCATTTGCAATTAAACCAAAAGCTTCTGTATTTAAAGCATCTCCCACTAAAATAGCTGTAACTTCATCATATTTTTTATGTAAAGTTTGGAAACCTCTTCTTAAATCAGCATTATCCATAGCTGGTAAATCATCATGAATAAGTGAATAAGTATGTAAAAATTCTAAACCTAAAGCAATAGGCAAAGAATTTGGAATTAATAAGCTTTTATTTGATTTTACAACTGATAATAAAAGCATAGGCCGAAATCTTTTTCCACCAGCTTTTAACATATCTGCTAATGCATCCTCAAAATAAGGATGAAAAGTTTTTGAGTTAGGAAGATTATTTAATAAATACTCTTCAAATAAAGATAGTAATTTTTCCATAGAGTTATTTTTGCCCAAAAGAACCTAGTCCACCCATCATATTCATAGCTAACATTTTTTTGTTTTCATCACTTTGTTTTATAACATCGTTCATACATGAAATCAATAAAATTTGTAAAGAGTCTTTATCTTCAAGTAAAGAATCATCAATCTTTAAATCTATTACTTCAGAATTTCCATTAATAGAAATCTCAATCATTCCACCACCAGCTTTTGATGTGAAAATTCTTGAAGCATTTTCATCTTTGGCATTTTTTGCCATGTCTTGAAATTGATTTAACATGTCACCTAAATTTAGGTTTTTTAAATCAATTCCATCAAACATGGTCACTTCCAACTAATTCATTTGTAATTAATTCTATATTATTTTTATCATCAACTAAAACTACAATTGGTTTATAATTTTCAAGTTCAGCTTCACTATAAGAAGCATAAGAAATAACAATAATTTTATCACCGATTTCAACTTTTCTTGCTGCTGCTCCATTAAGACACATATCTTTAGAACCAGCTTTTCCTTTTATAACATAAGTAGCAAATCTCTCACCATTATTAACATTTACAATTTCAACTTTTTGCCCTACTCTTAAAGCAGAGGCTTTCATTAAATCTTCATCAATAGTGATTGAACCAACATAATTCAAATTTGCATCTGTAACAGTTGCTCTATGAATTTTACTATATAGCATATCAAATGTCATATATTAATTCCTTTTTTATTTTACTAAATTAACAGGCTCGCCCCAAAATTGTGAAGAAATCAAATACTCTTCAACAGGGTTTCCACCTAATATGTGTTCATCTATAATTCTATCTATTTTTTCCTTAGATAGAGAAGCATACATAAAATGCCCTGGTTCTACCAACATTAATGGTCCCATTTGGCATCTTCCTAAACATGAAGTTCTTACAATTTGAACAGGTCCCATTACACCAGTTTTCATTAAAGTTTGAGCTGCATGATTAAATAAATCTCTTGTGTTCTCATTTACACATGATGGTTTTGGCATTCCGGGAGGTGACGCCTGCTCGCATTTAAATATATAAAATGTTGGTTGAGGGATACTTGGCATTTCCATAATTTTTCCTTTTTATCTACATTCTATAATATTTTTTTGAATTTTAACACTTTTTTTTTAAATTCAACTAAAAATATTTTTTTTATGTTTCTTTAAATCTAAAATAATGTACTATTTCCCAAATTTACTAAATTAAGGGTTGTTTATGAAAAAAATATTGTTTACTCTTTTTTCATTTGTTTTACTTTTGGAAGCTAATCCTATGGCTACATTTGAAACTTCAATGGGAAATATTAAAGTTGAACTAAGAGCTGATTTAGCTCCAAAAGCTGTGGAAAACTTTGTAACACATTCAAAAAATGGTTATTACAATGGTCAAATATTTCATAGAGTTATAAAAGATTTTATGATTCAAGGTGGAGATCCAACAGGAACTGGTGCTGGTGGTGAATCTATTTGGGGTGGAAAATTTGCAGATGAATTTGCTCCAAACGCAGTATTTGATAAAGCAGGAATTCTTGCAATGGCAAATGCAGGTCCAAATACAAATGCTAGTCAATTCTTTATTACAACAGTGCCAACTTATTGGTTAAATGGAAGACATACAATTTTTGGTTATGTAAAAGAAGGATTTGATGTTGTAAGAAAAATTGAAAATGTCCAAACGACAAGTAGATATGAAGGAAACAAACCTTTAGAAGATGTAAAAATCATATCTATAAAAATAGAACAATAAATCAAGACTTTCTTGATTTATTCACCTTATTTTTCTAACCAAATATTTTACTCATAAAAGTTTTATCTCCATGGGCAATTATCTGTTTTTCAAGATTCTCTATACGAGTTGTCTCTTGTTTTGCTTTTTCTTTCCAATACTCTAATTTTTGTAATAAAACATCATCGGATTGAGTAGAATCAATTTTTTCTAATAATTCTGTAATTCTATCTTCTAATTCTGATACTTTTGTATCATAATTTACTTTTTGCTGAGAAGTTGATTTTTCTTCATTTAACTCAAGTTGCAATAACTTATCTTTTAATTTTTTGTTCTCTAATCTTAAATCACTATTCTCTTTTGAAAATTTAAATGCTACATGAGTATTTGAATTCTTCTTATATAAACCTATTTCTGTCTTGAGATTTTTATTTTCTAACCTATATTTTTCATTACTATAAATATATTTTTCAATATTCTTCAAAGCTTGATCTAACTCAATTTGAGCTTTTTCTAGTCTATGTTTCAAATCATTAATTATTTGATTTTGTTCTAAATTTCCTTCTTTGCTTCTTATAAAGATATCACTTTTATCTCTCATTAAAGCTAGTTGAATCTCCCTTTTTTTGTTTAATTCATCTGTAATATCTTTTTGAATTGAAATTGCACCATTCATCTCTCCTGATTCATCAAGAGAGGGTATCACATATGCATCAGTAGTAAATGAAGTTCCATCTTTTTTTATATTTTTAAGTTTTCCTTGCCAAGGTTTATTATTTAAAATATTTGCATATAAATTTGTATAAATATCACTTGCCATGTCATGGTATTTCAGATATTTTAATTCTTTTCCTATTAAATCAGAACTTTCAAATCCTGATATTTCACAAAAAAGTTCATTAACGTAAGTTATATTTAGGTGGGTATCTGTTTTAATAACAATATTATTAGTATCAAGAATCTCTTTATATTTTGAAAGTTCATCTTGTTGTTGTTTTAATAAAAATTCTTGATATAAGTGACTTGCAATATCATTCATAATATCTAACAAATACCTAACATCAATAGGCTTAACTATATATTCTTGAACTCTTAATTTAATGGCTTCTGCTAAAAATTCATTATCAGAATATGCAGTTGCAAGAATTACTGGTATTTTAGTATCAAAATCTCGAATTTTTTTAAGCATTTCTATGCCATTTAATTCAGGCATATTAACATCAGTCAAAATTAAATCGATTTCATCTTGATTTTCAAGATAAGTTCTTAATCCCTCTTTTCCATTTCTTGCAACATGAACTATAGAGAAAAAATTTGATAATAATTGAGATAATTCAACTCTAATTACATCATCATCTTCAACATATAAAAGAGTTAATCTTTTTAACAAATTTTTATCTATACTCATGAACTCACTTTTTTATTTTAGTCTCGTAACTCATCTTTTGCAACAACTCTTTCAATATCCATAACAACAAGCATTTCGTTATTTGCAAGTCTGATATAACCTTTTAAGTATTTTGATGGAATTGCTGAACCCATTTCAGAAACAGCAGCTAACATGCTTGTATCAAGTCTTTGCACATCATCAACTAAATCTACAACTATTCCTATAATTCTTTTATCTTCAGTGATTACAGCAATTACAGATGTATTTTCATCATAAGTTCCAGGACCTGTATTAAATTTAAGTCTAATATCCAAAATAGGAACAACTTCACCTCTTAAACTAATTAATCCTTTTACCCATTTAGAAATATTAGGTAATGGAGTAATATTATCAGGATACGTTAAAATTTCTCTAATTTTTGGTAACTCAATAGCGTATTTCATCGCCCCTAATTCAAATGTCATAAACTCACTAGTATTTGCATAATCTATAACTTTTTTTTCATTATTTTCCATAAAACATTCCTTTTAGTCGCTACAAGAGTTTTCACTTGTTTTGCATTATTTTACCTACAGTAAACTTAAATTTTATTGTTTTCTTATTTTATTTAAAATACAGCTAGCAATATATTTAGGCGTTTGTAAATCTATTTCATCACCAACTTTTAAATTTTCAAAAGAAATTATTTTATTATCTCTAGAAATCTGAACAAAACCATTTTTATCTTTTTTATCAGGATGATTTAATTCAAAATTTGATTTTAATAAATCTATTTGATTTTGAGATTTAACAAATATAGCTGAAAAACTATTTTTCATACTATTTTTTAATAAATTTAGTTCATTTTGAGAACTCAAAACCTTTTGTGATAAGTCGGTTTTAAATGAAGATTTTAAGAGATTTATTTCTGTTTGAATATAATTAAATTTTGTCTCAATTGAGTTTTGTTCAAATAATCTTTTCATATTTGATAACTCTTGTTGTTTGTTAAACAATATATTTTTTAATCTATTAGTATATTCATTACTCAAAGAGTCTAAATACATTCTATGTTCATTTATATCTGGCAAAGCAATTTCAACTGCATTTGAAGGTGTTGCAGCTCGAATATCAGCCACAAAATCAGAAATCAGATAATCAACTTCATGTCCAACAGCTGAAATAATTGGAGTTCTAGCTTCATGAATGGCAATTGCTACTATCTCTTCATTAAATGCCCATAAATCCTCAATACTTCCCCCACCTCGTCCTACAATCATAATATCGCAATGTAATTTATCTGCATATTTAATAGAGTTTGCAATATCAAAAGCAGCGCCCTCACCTTGAACTAAAGTTGGAACTAAAATAAATTCAACTAAAGGCCATCTATGATTTGCAACTTTTTTCATATCTTCAATAGCAGCCCCTGTAGGAGAAGTTACAAGTACAATTTTTTTAGGATATTTAGGAAGTGGTTGTTTATAATTTCCATCAAAATAACCTTTTGCTTCAAGTTTGTTTTTTAATTGCTCAAAGGCAAATGCCAATGCACCTTGTCCTGAGGGTTCAATTTTATTACATAAAAGTTGATAATTTCCCCTTGGAGCATAAACAGTAATATTTCCATTAATTACTACTTTTTGTCCATTTTCGAGTTGGAATTTTAGATATTTTGTATTTCCTTTGAACATAACACATGAAAGTGTTGAACTCTCATCTTTTATTGAAAAATAGATATGTCCAGAGTTATGATAAGTAAGATTTGATATTTCGCCTTCCACATAAACTTGGATAAATGTAGTTTCAAGAAGGGATTTTATTTGAACATTTAATGTTGATACTGAGATTGCTTTATTCATATTTTAATGCTAGAAAACTAAATTTTTCTAGCGATTATTAAAGTTGAGATATTCATTGAAAATGCTTTTACGTGAATTGGCTCAAGTCCTGCAAGTTTAAGCTCTTTACATAAATTTTCAGTTGTTAAAAATTCATCTATTGAGTTTGGCAAATATGTATATGCTTCTTTATTTTTTGAAATTAATCCACCTAAAACTGGCAGAATTTTATTCATATAAAAATCTGTTAAATGGTCAAGTAATTTCTCTTTTTTGTTTTTTGTAAACTCTGAAATTACAACTAATCCATCTTTTTTTAGAACCCTTGCAAATTCATCAAAAGCTTCTTGTCTTTGTACTACATTTCTAATTCCATATGAAATTGAAATAATATCAGCACTATCACTATCAAGGGGCATAGATGCAGCTCCAGCTTCAATAAACTCAACATCTGGAAGTTTCTTTTTACCAACTTCCATCATTCCAACGCTTGGATCAACTCCTACAATATTTTCTAAATTTATAGAGTTTTCATTTGCAACTTTTTTCCAAAACAGAATCATATCACCAGTTCCACATGCAACATCTACGATTTTGCTAATACTTTTTTTACCATAAAAATCAAAAGCTAAATTACAAGCTTTGTTTCTCCATGACTTATCAATTCCCATTGATAAAACTCTATTTGCAACATCATAAGTTCCTGCAATATCATTGAACATTGATACGATTTTTTCTTGTTTTTCCATTATTACATTTATCCTAATTTTCTTATTTTTATAAAATATATTTACCTATAATTAATCCAACAATCAATCCAATATTAACAGCAACAGCAATAAACAGATACGACAATTTTTTATCGGCATAAGGCAGTTTATTTATAATATCTTCTTGGTGTTTTAAAGTTATTCCAAAATTTTGTGTTGATTTTTCTAAATTATCAGCTGCTTTTCGTAAAGCTATTTCTGAAAATTCCATTCTTTCAACAAGCTCTTTTGCTTGTTTAAAGCTCATATCACTCATTTTTTAATTTCAATCCATCTATCTAAATCACAAAAAATTTTATTTAAAGTGTTTAATACATAATCTTTTGCTTCTGTTTGAATTCTTCTAAAAAATAGATATTTTCTAGCACTTTCAATATCTCCAACTTCTTTTGCTTGGATTGCTTTTGCTGCAAAATCAGTGTTATTATAAGCCATTTCCCAAACAGTTGAACCTAAGTATCTACTCATTGTAATTACTTTGTCATTTTTAACTGGGAAATATTTTGGGTCTTTTACAAAATCACAAATTACAGAGTTTGACTCTAAATATTTGTGTCCAAAAAAGTTAATAAATTGTTCATTATAATAATCTTCATCCATAGAAATAGCTCTATTTAAAGCAAAAATTATATTATCTTCTGGATTTTTTTCTATTTTTCTGATTTTTTTCATAGTTGCTATTGCATTTTTCCCATCAAGTTCACCATCACCTAAAGGAATAATCCACTTAACATTTCCAAAAGAGCCAACTTTTTTAATCTCATCAAGAACTAAAGATGAAGTTTTATTTCCACCAACATCGACAATAACTTCGTGGTTATCGTCCATTAAGATAAGTTCATCTAATTCACTTAATCTATTTGTTCCTAACATTTTTTTATTTACAATTTCAGTTCTTGTAAATGATTTTGAATCGTTATTCTCATCATCTATTTCAATGTATGTAATTTTTTTACCATGTTTTTTATATAAATATGGAGCTAAAACTTGCATTGCAACAGTAGATTTACCTACGCCACCTTTTGTTTGTGGAATTATAATCATCAATTAGCCTTTGGGATTTCGTTTCATAAATTCGACAATTTTGCCATGAAACCTTGCATAAATTTTATTTAATGGGATTTCATAACCATATAGTTGGCTTATTTTATCGTAATTATCATTAATTCCATATACTAAATATGACTGTATATCGTAATATGAATCAAACTCATAGCCAAATCTTGCCAATAGTTTTGCTGTGTATTTATCCACAACCATATATTCTTGTTTGCAAGCGTAACACAAAATTGCATCGGCAGTTTCAGGTCCAATTCCTTTTTGTTTTAAAAGCCAATCAAGATTTACTTTTTTACAAAAGTTCTCAAAAGTTTCAAAATCTTTTAGTATATTTTTTGACAGTTGAATTAATCTTTTTGATTTTTGATTTTTAAAACCACTTGGAGTTATTGCTTCTATTAAAAGTTGTAAATCACAATTTGCTAAATTGTCTAAATTTAACAAATCTAATTTTTTTAAATTTTCTAGGGATTTTTCTACATTTGTCCATTTTGTATTTTGAGTTAAAATAGCACCTATTAAAATCTCAAAATCATTATTTGAAGGCCACCAAAATTCTAAACTTTCATCTATTAAATTTTGATTTTTTAAATATAACAAAAGCTCATAAGAGTTTGAAATACTAATCAACAAAAGCCTCAGTAATAAACAGTTTTGAATTATTACAATATTTTTTTATTTTAAATGCACTTTGAGCTTTTCCATCTTCAATATCAACAACAAACATTTGTAAAATTGATTTACAAGAGTTTGGAACTTCAAAATGTCCACCAATTCCAGTTGTTACTTTTTGAATTGGAATTTTACTCTCCATTCCAATTACATTATCTCTACAACCAGTTAAACCAATATCTGTTAAATATGCAGTGTTTTCAAAAATTTGTAAGTCATCTGTTCCCACATGAGTATGTGTTCCACAAATAGCACTTACTTGGTTTTTAAACATCATTAACATTATTCTTTTTTCGCTAGTTACTTCTGCGTGAAAATCTATAAAAATATTTTTAATCTCTTGCTCATGAAGATTTGAAACTAATTTTTTAGCCCAATTGAAAGGGTTTTCAACAGTTGGCATTCCATATTGTCCCATTAGATTTATAACAGCTAATTTTTCAATTCCATTTGGCGTTTGAATCTCACAAATTTTAACTCCACTTCCCACTAATCCTTCTGGATAATTATCAGGTCGTAAAACATTCCCAGTTTCAAGTAAAACCATCATATCTTTCTTTTTATCGAAACTGTGATTTCCACCAGTTATTAAATCTATTCCACTTTTTAAAAGCTCTTTTGCACCCTCAATTGTCAAACCAAAACCATGACTTGCATTTTCACCATTTCCAATTACAAAATCAATTTCATACTCTTTTTTAATTTTTATTAAATTATCTTTTATTATTTTTCTTCCTGGACGACCTACAATATCGCCAATAAAACCTATTCTCATCTATCTTCTTTAGTAAAATTTTTTATAATTGTATTTAAATAACCTTTTATTATTCTTCACACTTTTTCAATCTAATTTTAAATACAGCACCACTATCTTCATTAAAAGCTTTAATAACTCCATCTTGTTCATCTACAATTTTTTTGGCAATATTTAATCCAACACCCATTCCACTATGTTCTTTTGATGAAATAAATGGCTCGAAAATATCATTTATAATCTCATCTTTTATTCCACCTGCACTATCTTTAAATCTTATAATTACTTCATTATTCTCTTCAAAAACATTTATATTTAAAAATCTATTTTCATAATCTTCTACTTTTACAAGTTCATCTAAAGCATTATTTATTACAATAATCCAAACTTGTTCAATTCTTTGTTTTTGAATTTTTGAGTAAAAGATATACTCATTTTTATTTATGGAATCAATATCAAATAATTTATCATTTAAATATATTTTACAAACCTGTTTAGAACGATTATATGCCATTGTTAAAGAGGTTATCAAAGTTGCATATATGTTTATTTTCTCTTTGATTTCTTTACTACTTTGAGACATTTCTCTCATGGATTCTACAATATTTGCAATTCTATTTATTCCCTCTTTTATTTTTTCACTATCAAATTTCATTCTTTCTTGAATTTCACTTTGGGGTAAATCAAAAATATCGTACTCCATTAACTCTAAATTACCTTTTATATAAGTTAGTGGAGTATTTATTTCATGGGCAATTCCGGCAGCAAGTGAGCCAATAGAAGTCAATTTTGCATTTTTAATCTGCTCTTGTTGATGAAGTTTATCTTTTTGAACACTTTTTTCAACCTCTTGATTTATTCGTAATTCTAGGTTTTGATTTAGCTCTTGTAATTTTCTTTTATCTTCTAAAGAGTTAACCACAAAAACAAAATGTTTTTTATCAGATAAAAGACTTAATGATAATTCTAGATGAATAAGATTTCCATATTTTTTCATAAAAATCTTTTCAATCTTTGAAATAACTCCAATATCACGTGCTTCTTTTAATATTTTTAAAAGAAGTTCTTTTGAAGTTTCAGGAACAATATCAGTACATTTCATATCCAATAACTCTTCATTTTTGTACTCTAAGAACTTTGTAAAAGTTCTATTTAGTTTTTTAAAATTTCCCTCTAAATCAATTAGTGCAATTCCACTATTAACATTTTCAAAAATTGCATTATATTGTTCTACTTTATTATTTATATCCAAATATAAATCTTCAATTTTTTTCTTATTTGTTGTGTCATAGGTTATTATTGTATAACCAATTATTTTTTTAAAACTATCGAAATTTGGCTCAATAAATAAATCAACCCAAAAAGATTCTCCATCTTTTTTAACTCCTTTTATTTCACCAACATAAGGTTTGCCCTCTTTTACAAATTTCCATAATTTAATATATTCTCTTTGTTTTGTATCTTTATGAATTAACATTTTATAATTATGTCCAATTAATTCACCCTTTGAAAAACCTAAAAAATAGCAAAAAGCAGTACTTATTTCTAATATCACATTATCTTTATTCATCCTAATGAACATAATGTGTTTATCAATAATCTCTTGATTTTCAGTTAGTTCTATAAAACTTTTTTTAATGCTCAAATCTAGATTTTTATTTTCATCTTCCATTTTTTTATTTAGTTTTGCGATTGGTTCTGAAAATAGTAAAGCTAATACAATTGATAAAACCAAACCTATAATAATTATTGATTTATAATATTCTTTGAAATAACCATTATTTGTTTCATGTTCAATATTTACAATAAAAATAAAATACTTATTTTCGTTTAAATAAGTTTTTACGGACATAAAATCATTCGTGGAATATGAATAACTATTTTTTATATTTAAAAGTTCTTTTTTATATAGTTCAAATCTTTTATTTTCTATAAGAGAACTTTTATATTCACTATTTATTACAATATCATTATTCGATATTACTAAAGTTTTTTTATTAAAATTCGTATAAATATCTGTAAAAAAATTACTTAAATCTACTTTTAAAACTAAGAAATTATTTTTATCTCTTAGTATAAAATTTACAATTGATGGTTTTTCGATATTTGAATTATCATGCCAAATTTCTTGTTCTTTTAAAGTTCTAACATTTTTATAATAAGAGTTTGAATATACATTTTGAAGTTTATCATCTTCAACTATTTTTATATTTCCATCTTTATTTATTACTTTTAGAATCTCCTGAGCATCAAAAGATACTACTTTAAACTCTAAAATATTCTCATTATTAAAAAGAATTTTTTTTAATAAATCTACTGCTTCCTCTTTATCTTCCATCTCCAAAAAGTTTTTCTGACTTAATAAAAAAATTTTCTCATCAAATGATTTTATATAGGCTTTAAAACTATTTTCTTGATGTTTTAAAATATTTACAATATCTTCTTTCTCTTTATTGTCATTATTGATTTTATAAAAATTATTAAATGCAAAAGAAGCAAAACCAAGTAAAAAAATTGCAAAAATTATAAATGTAAAAAAAAGTTTAATATAAAATGGAATTCTCATCTTAGTTACTCTCATCTTTTAGTTTTATAAAATATGTTGTGTTATAAGTTCTATTTTCAAACCAAAATAAACCCTTATTTTTTTCAACAAAAAGTTTTACTAAATATAGATAACTATTGATAGATTCATCTATCTTTTTATCTCCACCTTTTATATTATCTTCAATTTTAATCAATAAATCATCTTCTTTCATAACACTAATTTGCACTCGAACTTCATCTTGATTATTTAATTTTGTTTGTTCAATGGTGTGTTTGAGCATATTAAATATAATATTTTTTAGTTCATTAAAAGGAATATTTGTATTAATCTGACTTTTAAAATCATAAATAACTTTTATTTTATTTAGTTCTAGTTCCTCTTTTGTAGATGAAATAGACTCTTTTATAACATCTATTAAGTTTGATTTTTCTCCTTGATTTTGTTGAAAAAGATATTTTATTTCATTTAAAACTTCCGATAAATTTTTTAATTCAAACTCTGTTTGTTTAATTATTTCTAGTTTATTAGTAGTTGTCTTGTTATTTTCTTCATTTTTTATGATTACTTTTAAATTATAAATTAGTGATGATATGTCTAAAATAGGCTGTTTCCATTGATGACCAAGGGAGTCTAAGATTTTTGACATTAATTGAACTTTTGTATTATCAATTAATGTTTGGTCTTTCATTTTTATCTCATTTAATTTATTTGATAAATCCTCTTTTAGAAGTTTATTTATTTTCCCTAACTGTTTTGTATCAGTGATATTTGATCGAATTGAGCTATAACCTATGATTTTATTTTCAAAATCATATTTTGGAAAAATAATTCCTTTTATCCAATAAGAGTTCCCATATCTATCTTGATTTTTTATTTCACCTTCCCAAACATTATTTTTTTTCAATTCACTCCAAAGTTTTTCAAAAAAAATACTTGAAATATTTGGATGTTTTAGAAGATTAATATTTCGTCCAATTAACTCTTTATGGGAATATCCTGAAATCTTACAAAATGGTTTTGTGGCATAAGTTATGATTCCATTTAAATCTGTTTCAACTTTGATTACATAATCATCAATTTGTTTATATAACTCCTTATACTTTTTATTTATAATCTGTTTTTGCATCTTATAATATTTTAATTTGTAAATAAAATAAAATATCATAAAAATTGAAAGGGTAATTATTATAAAAAGTAAATCAAAATATCTATCTATTTTAGTAATATTAGAATCCTCATTCATGTTGTAAGCGAGTAAATATAAATTATCATTTTCAGTTGATTTTAAAATTGGTATAAAAATAAGTGGGAAATCAATAGCATGATTTTTTGTGATTAATGAAAACTCTTTTGACTTTTCTATATTATTAAACATTAAACTCTTTTGAGAATTTGATAAATTAAAATAAAAGTTTTTAGAGAGTTTAATTTGATTAGAAACTATTTTTGTAAATGAAAATTCACTGTTATATTCTAATTTTTTAATTAAAGAATTAAAATCAAACTCAATATTTAATACACCTAAAAAATTTAAATTTTCATCAAATATTGGTTTTGCAAATACCAAGTAATAATTATCATCAATTATTTTAAAACTATTTAACTCTTTTTTACTTAAAATAACTTCATTTACAATCTTTGAACTATTGTCATCAGAAGATTTATCTTCCATACTCAATATTGGTTCATTTGAAGGTGAATAAAAAGTTATATCATTTACATCCATAGTTTTATAAAAAAAATAACTATCTTTTATATGTTGATAAATCTCTTTTTTACTATTTTCAATATTATTTTGATTAATGTTTTTAAATATTTTAATAAGTTCTTTATTTTTAATGAACTCGTTAAAATAGATTAATTCTGAGTCAGTTTTATATTCGTTGTAGTATTTGGAATACTCTTTATTTACAAATTTAGTGTAATTATTTAAAGAGTATTCTATTTCATCTTTTTTAAACATATTTATAATAAATATTACTACAAAAAGTGAAATTAAAAAATAAAAAAAGTACCTAGCGCTTAGGCTTTTATTATTCATTAGTTTATGACTTTAAAACTTCTAATATCTTTTTCTCTAATGCTTGTAAAGAATCAAAAGGTTTCATAACATAATTTGTTGCACCCTCTTTGTGTGATTTTAAAACTTTATCCAAAGTTGAATATGCAGTCATCATAATCACTTTTTGTTCAGGGTCTTTTGCTTTTAATTTTTCTAAAACTTCCAATCCATTCATTTGAGGCATCATAATATCTAAAAGAATTAAATCAACTTTTGAATTTCCAATGGCACCCAAGGCACTAACTGGATTTGAATAAGTTGTAACTGAAAAATTTGCATTTCTTGTTAAATATCTACTTAGAACATTTAAAATTTCTGTTTCATCATCAATTATAACTATAGAGTATTTTTCATTATTCATTTTATTTTCCTTGATCAAATAATTTTTTTGTAGCCTCTTTCATAAGAACTTCATTTTTTTCTTCTAAGATTCTATCTAAGTAAATAAATACTTGCTCACTACCATTTTCAACTAAATCAATTTTGTCTTCAATTAACTGTTTTGAACAAGAAACATTATGTCCTGAACACTCTTTTGCTAATAAATTTGCTTCATGGTGAACTATATGGTGATGTTTTTCTAGACCTTTATATGAGGGAACATAACTAAATTGTTCTTTTCCAAGTCCTGTGTCATACCATTTTCCAAGTCTACAGTTATGGTGATCAACTGCATTAAAGTTATGTTCTCCACCAAAAATTAATTGATATAGATTATTTTTGTAAATAACGTGGTCAAGTTTTGCTAGATTTATAAATATTTTATTTGAAATACTTTCAACTTCATAAACTGATCTATTTGAATTTTTTTGGAATGTATTCATTAATTTACTTAAAATGTCAATTCTATTTTTTGTCTCATTTACTACAGATACTACTATTTCTGAACTATTTTTAATTTTTCCAGTTTCGCTTTGAATTGAAGTTACAACATCTTTTATCTGTTTTGCTGCATCTGCACTTCTATTTGCTAGATTTCGCACCTCAGCTGCAACTACTGCAAATCCTTTTCCAGCTTCTCCAGCAGTTGCAGCTTCAACAGCTGCATTTAGTGAAAGAATATTAGTTTGGAAAGCGATTTCTTGGATTATACTAATTACTTGAGCTATATCTTTACTTTTAGAAACTAATGAATTTACAACTTCATTTTCTACTTCAATCTCTTTGTGTAAATTATTTGTATCAGATACAATTTCATTAATTAAATTTAGACCTTCTGTTGAACCAGTTGCTGTCTCTTTTGATTCTTTTGACATCTCTTGAAGTTCATCAAGTAAAGAAAGGTATGTTTTTTGTGTATTATCTAAAGATTTAGTCATATTTTTATTGTGTCTATCTAATAATCCACCATCTTTATTATCATGGATTGAAGTTCTTCGTAATGAAACAATTTTATAGTTTTCATAGTTTTTTACAACAATATTAGCTTCACAATCTTCAAGGATTAAACGATCACTATTTTCTAAAACAGCATTTAAAACAACTGAGAAATCTTTTATATTTGAACTAGCAAGGGTATTTGAAAAAATAAGTTTATTGTTATTATCAAAAACGACTAAGCCTTCTTCTTGAGAATGGGCTGCAATTTGTCTAAACACTTCAATCTTTTTTTCATTTTGAGTAGCTAAATTTTCCAACTGTTTAGAAAAACTCTCTTGAATCTCTTCTTTCTCTTTATCTTTTAAAAGTAGTTGATTTCTCAAATCAGCTATCTCTTTATCTAAAAGTAAAACTTTATCTTCTAAATTCTTGTTGTTTCCAAAAAACATATATAACCTTTTTTAATATATAGGGAATTAGTCGTGATAATACCTAAAATTCAATAAAACATATATAAAAAATAACTTTTTATATACTATTCAATGCCTTTGCACAAATCATACCCTCACTAAAAGCTATTTGAAAATTAAAACCTCCAAGCTCTCCTGTAATATCCAAACACTCTCCAATAAAATACAAATCTTTTTGTTTTAGACTTTCAAAACTATTGTGGTTTATTTCCTGAGTATTTATTCCACCCTTTGTAACTTCAGCTTTTGTATATCCAAAATTTCCAGCTGGTGAAAATTCATAATGTTTTAATAATTTTAATTTATCTTTTTCTTCACTTGTTAATTTTGATACATTTTTATCTTCTAGTTCCACACTTAATAAAAACTCTTGAATAAATCTTTTTGGAAGAGGTAATGCTGATGATATGATTTTATTTCCTTGAAAGAAAGTTTCAATTTTTTGTTTTGGTAAAAAATCGATTGCCATTTTTCCTTTTTTCCAATAGAGTGAACTAGTTAAAATAACAGGTCCAGAACAGCCTTTATGGGCAAATAAAAGTGAACCTTCAAAACTCTTTTCATCTACAAAAGTAAAAACAGGCATTGAAATTCCTGAAAGATTTTTAAACCAGAACTGCTCTTTTTGAACAGTAAATCCAACAAGTGCAGGTTCAAGTTTTATAATTGAGTGTTCAAACTTTTTTGCTATATCAAAAGCTATCGAAGATGCTCCTAAAACTGGATAAGATAAACCACCACTTGCAACTACAACTTTTTTTGCTTCAATCAATTTAGAATCAGTTTTTATTTTAAAATGTTTATTAAAATCTATGTCTAGAACGGTTGTATTTAAATGTTTTTTTACATGAGTTGTTAGTTTTGTGAACATATCTATAACATCTTGAGAAGTGTTACAAAAATATGTTCCTTTTACAATTTTTGGATTTATTTTAGGCATTACACCATTTTTATTTAAAAAAGCTAATAAATCATTTTTGGAAAACTTCTCTAATAATTGGCCAACAAATTCCCTATCTCCTAAATAATTATTAGAAGTTACAAGCTCATTTGTAATATTACATTTTGCTCCACCTGAAACTTTTATTTTTGAGCCAATTTTTGCACTTGCATCAATTAGGCAAATATTATTGTATTTCTTTTTATCCAAATTTGAAGCTAACATCAAAGCGCTGGCTCCAGCTCCAATAATTGCTATATCGTAGATGATTCATCCTTTTTGCATATAAATCTATTTATTCCATCAAGATATTCATATTCTAAAGTATAGTTATTTGCTTTTAAAATATTAAAAATAATATATAAACCCAAACCAAAAGAGTCTTTTTGTTTATCTTCATTTGAGAAAAATGGTTCAAAATAGTTTTCAAGGGGATATTTTAATTCATTTCCACTATTTTCAAATATTATATTTTGTTCTTGGGTTCTTATTATAACTTCTTTATTTGGTGAATATTTAACTGCATTATCAATTAAGTTTTTTACTGCAATTGAAAAAAGTTTGAAGTTTATCTCTAATTTTTTATTCTCATATTTAGAAATAACATGTTCATCTTCAATCATTAAAATATCTTTTGCATTATCAATTACATCATCTAAATAATAAAACTTCTTTTCTATATTTTTATTTGAAGAGATTAGCTCTTCAATTGAAGCAAATTCATTTATAAGTGATTCAAGTCTATTAAATACTGATTTTAATTTTTCATTATTCTCTTCATTTTGTTCTAATTGAGTTAAAAATTTTCCTTTTGTAATTGGAGTTTTTAGCTCATGCATAATATTTCTAATAAAAATATTTCTAGCTTCTTTTAAACTTTTTAATTTTTCTGCTGATTTTTTAAACTCTTGCGCTAAAAGTGAAACTTCATCTTTACCAGTTAAATTACAACATTCAAAATCAAAATTCTCATCACCTAAAGTTTTAACTTTATCTTTTAATATTTTTAAAGGCATCAACTTTCGTAAAGTAATTAAATACACTAAAATAATTGTAATTAATAAAATTGCAAAAACTAAAGTAATATAAATATGACTATTACTATTTGTAGTATTATTATCTTCAATTAAAATTGTTTCCCCTCTTTTTTTCATGTAAATATAATTTTTATCATTTAAAGTTAAAATTCTAAAAATATCATCATGTTTTGGATGGATTTTTTCAACTAAGATTTTTGTTTGTGGATTATATGTTATTGCATTAATATCAGCCATTTGTGTGAAAAGTTTATAATTAATCTCTGCTAAACTTTTTAAAAACTCTTCATCATAAGAGGAATTCTCTTGTCTATTAACCATTTTCATAACTGGCACATACTTATCTAAAAGTTGTCCCTCTTGCATTCTATAATCATGGGTAATTAATATTAAAAAACTAACTATTACTAAAAGTATTGATATTATAAAGCTTACGCTTATTGTAAAAAATATTGATTGTCTATTCATTGTATAAATTTATATCCCATTCCTCGAATTGTATGTAAATATTGTGGTTCTTTTGGATTATCTTCAATTTTATGTCTAATTCTATTTATTATAACAGCCAGTGAGCCTGAACTTTCATAATCTTGATTTAATATATCTGAATTATCAAATATATCTTCCCTTGAAATAATAAAACCTTCTCTTTTTAATAAAAGGGATAAAACCTCAAATTCACCTGCTGTTAATTTAATATATTTACCATTTTTAGTAATCTCTTTTTTTTCATTATCTAAACGAAAAGTTTTATTAACAGGTTCATCTTCTTGAATATTTGAGTGATTAAATCTTCGTAAAATTGTTTTTATTCGAACTTCAAGTTCTCTTGGATCATAAGGTTTTGGTAAATAATCATCAGCTCCAAGTTGTAAAGCAGTAACTTTATCAGTTATATCACTTCTTGCACTTGAAATAATAATTGGAATATCAAAATTCTTAACAATCTCTTTACAAACATCTAATCCATCCATTCCAGGAAGTGTTAAATCTAAAATTACAAGGTCATATTTATTCATTTTCAACGATGAAAGAGCCAAAAATGGCTCTTCATAGTTAGTAACTTCCATATTAAATTGCTTTAAATATTGTGTTAGAATTTCTGCTAATTCTAAATCATCTTCAATCATTGCAATTTTAATCAAAATTTACCCTTTTATTTTTTCTTCAATTTTTTGATTCATTTTTTCTTTTCTTAAATCAATAAGAACTTTTAATTGTTCTTTTTGTTTATCAGTTAAAACTGCATAAGCTTTTTCCATTACATCTGCGTGAGATTTTAACATATTATCTCTTTTTTCAGTCATAATTTGAATATACTTAGCTTTATCAAATCCATCTTTTGTAAAAGCTTCATTTTCTGATTTAATATTTTTTCTATTCTCATCCATGATTTGTTCTATTTTTGTTTTTTGTTCATCTGTTAAATTAAGCTCTTTAAACATATGAAATATTCCACCTCTTTGATTATGCATTTTGTCATTGTTCATCATTGATTTTTGAAAGTTACCTCTTTGTTCCATGTCACAATTTGCATATAATCCACTTGCTAATATTGCACTTAACAGTAATCCAGATACTAATTTATTTTTCATTGTCATTGTAAATCCTTTTATTTTTAATCTGTGAAATTATGACATGGCCTTTTTAATGATTTATAAATTGAATATTAACACTATCTTAATGGGGAAAATAACTATCTTTAGATATAATTATTTTATAAATATAATATAAGAATGAAGAATGCAACTATCAAATTTTATAACAAGAGTTATCTTTACAACAGCATTTATTTCAGTTTTTTTAGCATTTGTTATCTCGATTTTTTTTCAGTATCAAAATTTCCAGAATGATAAAGTACATATTAGGGAAGAGTTTACTGAAGTAAAAAAAGAACAGATTAAAAGAGAAGTTTTAAGTGTATATAATTTAATAGAGCACAAAGAAAATATATTAACAAATTCAATAAAAGATAAATTAAAAGAACGAGTTAATCAAGCTTATAATCTAGCAATAAATATTTATGAAGAAAATAAAAATAAAAAAATGCCCCAAGAAATACAATTATTAATTGCTGATGCGCTAAACCATTCAAATTATGGGAATGATAAAACTTACTTTTTTATAAATAGCAATAGTGGTCAAGCTGTACTTTTTAATAAAAAAATAAAATTAGATACCTACAATGATGTTTGGAATTTAAAAGATGCAAATGGCAACTACATAATTCAACAACAATCAAAAATTGCTTTAGAGAATAAAGAGGGGTTTTTAAATACTACTTTTGTAAAACCTGATTCTAAAGATAATAAACAATACTCTAAGATATCTTATATAAAATTATTTGAACCATATAATTGGCATATTGGAATGGGTGAGTATATTGATGAAATAAGAAGTTTAGCTCAAAATGAGATTTTAGATTGGATTGCAAGTGTTAGATTTGATGGAAATAATTATATTTTTGTAAATACTACGGATGCACAAACTTTAGTTTTTGATGGAAAAAGAATGCAAGTTCCAACAAAACATCCATCAGAAACTCTATTTAAAATACAACTTGAAACTGCAAAGAATCCTGATGGTGGATTTTTTTCTTATAAATTTAAAAAGATAAATACTACAAAAGAGTATGACAAAATCTCTTATGTTAAAATATATGATAAATATAACTGGATTATTGGTAGTGGTGTATATTTAGATGAAGTTGAAAAAGAGTTAACAAGAAAAGAAGACCTTTTTAAAGAAACTGTTTATACACAACTAATTTATATGTTAGTTATGTTTATATTGATGATTATAGGTTTGTATCTTACATCAAAAAAAATAGCTCAATTTATAAATACAAATATAAATGATCTTGTTTCATCTTTTGAAAAAGCTTCAAAAGAGAATAAAAAGATTGATACACAAAAATTAACATATAAAGAGTTTGTATCACTTGCAAATAATTTAAATTTAACACTTGAAAGTAAAAATGAGACAGAGAAAAAACTACAAGATTATATAAATATTATAAATGAAAATATCATCATCTCATCTACAGATATAAATGGTTATATAATCGATGTTAGTGAAGCTTTTTGCAAAATCTCAGAATATACCAAAGAAGAGTTAATAGGAAAAACTCATAAATTAGTGAAACATCCTTTAACACCAAATAAATTTTATGAAGATATGTGGAAAACAATTCTTGATGGAAATATTTGGAAAGGTGAAATTCATAATAAAAGTAAATCAGGTAAAAGTTATTGGGTATATGCAATTATAAAACCAATATTTAAAAATAATAAACTCATTGGTTTTACAGCAATTAGAACAAATATCACTGATAAAAAACATGTAGAGTATTTATCAATTACAGATGAATTAACCCAACTATATAACAGAAGATTTTTTAATAAAAAAATTGTTGAAGAGCTAAATAGAGCAAAAAGAGAAAACAATTATTTCTCATTTTTAATTATGGATATTGACTATTTTAAACAATACAACGATACTTATGGACATCAAAAAGGAGATATTGTCCTTGAAAAAGTGGCTTCAGTTTTAAAGAAAAAATCAAGTAGAGCTAGTGATTTTGCTTTTAGATTAGGTGGAGAAGAGTTTGGAATTATTACTACTTTAGATAGAGAAAAAGTGATTGAATTTGCTAATTTAATAAAAGATGAAATTGAAAATCTTCAAATTGAACACAAAACAAGTGAAGTATCAAAACATTTAACTATTTCAATTGGTATTGTTTCAAAAGAAGGTGAATCAATTACAAATAGTGATTTACTTTACAAAGAAGCAGATGATTGTCTGTATGAAGCTAAAAAATTAGGGAGAAATAGTATTTTTATACTTTAAAAAACATGAAAATAAGAGTAGGAACATTTAACCTTTTTCAATTTGTTGAACCACCATATTCGTGGTATACAAAAAAAGAAAAATTCAATATTGAACAATGGGAAGAAAAAACAGCTTGGATAAAAAATCAAATCATTGAAATAAACTGTGATATTATTGGTTTCCAAGAGGTTTTTTCAAAAAAAGCTTTAAAAACTCTGCTTAATGATCTAGGTTTTAAATATTTTAAAACAATCGATGGTCCAAAAGTAGATAAAAAAAATGAAAAAGTTTATACAACTACAGTTGTTGCCCTTGCTTCAAAATATCCAATTAGAAATTTAAAAAGAGTTGAAATAGATTTTTCAGCACTAAAAAAACATTACTTAAATGACTTCTTTAAATTCGCTAGAGAACCTATAAAAGCAACTATTGCATTACCTAATCAAAAAGATTTAGATGTTTATGTTTGTCATTTAAAATCAAATAGAGATAATGAATTTGAATATGTTTTTACAAAAGATTCAACCCTAGCTGAGAAAAAAGAGAAAGTTAAAAAATCTTTAGAAGAGAACTATTCTTTGTCACTAAAACAAAGACTTTGTGAAGCTAGTTCACTTTTTACAGACATTAAACTAACATCAAATCCAGCTATTTTAATGACTGATTTGAATGATAAAGAGTTTTCAATTACAATTGAAGCTTTAACAAACAAAAGATACCATGATGAAGATTTAACACAAGATGATTATCTCTTACTTGATGCTTATTATTTTTATGAAAAAGAGATTTACAATCCTCATCCCGAACAAAAAGAGATAAAAAGAATTCCAACAAGTTATTTTGCTGGAAAAGGAAATGTTTTGGATTATGTTTTTGTTTCAAATGTCTTTGATAAAAATAGAGAAAATCATTTAGGTGAAATAACTTCATTTGAAGTTTTTGATAAACACTTACAAAAAAACCAAAATGGTTCACTTTTAAGTAGTGATCATGCTCAAGTTGTTTGTGAATTAGAAATTTTTTAAATAAAGCCACTTTTAGACCACTTTGTTTTTATATAATTCCTCATATAATAAATTTGCAGCAATTTATTATTAGAGCAACCCAAATAAATAATTTAATCTTTTATACCCGTCGCGTTCAAGCTCTCCTATGTAAAAAAGAGAAAAGTGATACTTTCTCTTTTTTATTCCAATTTAAAATCCTAATTACTTTGTTTTGGTGTTTTTTTATTCCACTTTTTATATGCTCTAAAAAATGAACTAGGCTCTTTATATCCCAATAAAAAAGAGATTGTACTTAAATCCATTTTTGTATTATCAATGTAATGTTGGGCAAGTTTTTGTCTGATTTTTCCTAAAGCATCCCTAAAAGTTTTTGATTCTGCTTTTAGATAGTTTTGTAAAGTTCGAGGAGTTGTTCCTAGATTTGAAGAGATTAAATCTATTGTTACCTCTTTTTCTCCTATGTTTTTTAAAATCTCTTTTTCAACTTTTGCATACCAAGATTTATTTTCTAACTCATCCAAAATCTTTTTGGCTTCATTTTCAAAATATTCCAACATTGAAGAGTTTGGATTTTTAACTGGAATATTCAGTCTATCTATTTTGAAAAATATTGCATTTTCACCTTTTGAGAAAAAGATATTTTCTCCAAATATTTTTTGATATTCCACTAGATTTTCATCAACATCTTGGGAAAAATATGTAAATTCAGGAATAACTTTTTGCCCTAAAATTTGAGTTAATATTGAAACTATTGAAGATAGATGAACTTGAGCATGAAAACTAGGAACTGGAATCATTGGATTTTCATTTATATAAATTGCTAATTTATAATAAATCCCATCATCAAAAAACTGAAATTTAAAATATCCACTTATTACTTTTTGATAATAATTAAACTTTTCAATCATCTGTTTTAAACTATTTGTATTTAAAAGTAAATATCCTAAAAGTCCCAAAGATTGGTAAGAAACAGCTTGACCTATATGCAAAGCTAAAGCTGGATTGTTTGACTCTTTCATGCAATATCTAAAAATAAAAGATAGTTTTTTACTATCAATTTTGCCATCATGTTTTGATAAAACATCAGAAGATAACTCAACTTCATTTAACATTTTTTCTATAGAGATATTTGTTGTTTTCTCTAAAGCTTTTAACACATAATGAAAGGTAACACTTGAAACTTCCGCCATAATTGCCTTTTCTTTCGTAAAATGTCACTAAATCTTCAGATTATAACATAGCAGTTACACTTATTAACTAGTACAATTGTATATAAAATATTACAAGGGGATGTATATGTCTAACAATGAGATTAGAATTGACGAAAGATATGTAAGCTTCAAAAATATAGATTGTTTTGAGAATGCTTGTTTAGTGATTGACAATATGCTAAGAGTTCTTGAAAATCCAAAAAACATGAATATCTACTGGAAAAAAGTAGTTCCAATGATTCCAAAAGCTTACTACACAAGAGACCCAAAAGATGATGAAAAAGAGGCTTTATTATATCTTGTATGTTCTAACTCTTTTTATTTGGATGAACTCTTTGAAAAAGCAGAAGATGAACAAGGGATGAAAGCTTTAAGTGTGTGTGAGTTGGAGTGTTGCTAAAACTCTTTGGTATTTGATTACTTTCTCAAATACCTCAAAGTAGTAGCAATAATATCGTCATCATCTTTACTTGGTGATTTGATTGTCTCTTTTCTATCATCGGCTTTTGTGAATGTAATGTTCATCTCATAAGAACTGATACTTTGGATTCCTAGATTTAATGCTAGGATTTTTATGATGATTAACTCTATAAACTGTTTTGTGTAAATATCTGGTTTACTAAATCTATCTTCCATCTCTTCTTCGATTTTATACACATCTTGAATATCACTTGCCCGACTGAGTCTTCTATAAAGTTCAAGTCTTACTCTATCTTCATGGATATAATCATCTGAGATGTATGCTGAAATTGCTAGTTTTATATCAACTGTTTTTTTCTCTGGTTTATTTTCGCCACTTAGACTTGCTAAAGCATCTTCTAACATTTTTAGATATAAGCCATATCCGATTTGTTTGATGTGTCCACTTTGGGCTTCGCCAATAATATTTCCACCACCTCTGATTTCTAAATCTTGGTGAGCAAGCGCCGTTCCACTTCCTAAGTAAGAGTTTGACTCAAGAGCCACAAGTCTTTTTACTGCATCATCTGTGATTTGTTTTTTATCTTCAACCACGTAATAACAGAATCCCTCTTTATTACTTCGTCCAACTCTTCCTCTTAACTGATGTAAATCAGCGATTCCAAATCTATCAGCTCCATCAATGATAATTGAGTTTGCATTTGGTAAGTGAAGTCCTGATTCAACGATTGAAGTTGCAAGTAAAATATCAAATTCTTTGTTTTCAAAGGCATCTATAATTTTTTCTGCAAGGTCTGGTTTGATTTGAGAGTGGATAACTTGGATTTTTATTCCTGGAACTATTTGTTCAATATCTGCTTTTTTAACTTCAATTGAAGCTATGTTATTATGCACATAAAAAAGTTGTCCACCTCTTCTTTTTTCCCTTAAAATAATCTCTTTGATTAATTTATCGCTAAACTCTTTTACATAAGTTCGCACTCCCAATCTCTCAGTTGGTGGAGTAAGAAGTGAGCTCATACCTTTTAGTTTTGATAAAGCAAGGTTTAGAGTCCGAGGAATTGGCGTTGCACTCATAGAGAAGATATGAACATCTTCTCTTAGGTGTTTTAGTTTTTCTTTTTGTTTTACCCCAAATTTATGCTCTTCATCTATGATTACTAAAGCTAAGTTATTTGTTTTTATTTCTAAAAGTGAGTGCGTTCCAATTACAAGTTTTATATCACCATTTTCAAGTGCTTTTTTAATAGCAGTTTTCTCTTTCGCTGGTGTTTTTCCATCAAGTTTAGCAATATTTATTCCAAATTCTGAAAATCTTTTTTGCATGCTATGATAGTGTTGCGTTGCAAGAAGTGTTGTAGGACAAACAAAAATTGCTTGATAACCATCTAAAATTACTGCTAACATAGCGTTCATTGCAACTTCAGTTTTCCCAAATCCAACATCTCCTGAAAGAAGTCTATCCATAACTCTTCCACTACTTAAATCTGCAAAAATCTCTCTAATACTTCTTTTTTGGTCTTTTGTATAATCAAAACCTGCACTTTTTTGGAAATCTTCAAGGATTTTTTTGTCTGTGTTGATTTGAATTCCATTTACAAGTTCTCTTGCAGCTGCAATTTTGATAATATCATTTGCAATAGCAAAAAGTCTATCTTTTACTTTCTCTTTTAGTTTGGCAAATGAGCCTTTTCCAAGTTTATCAACAACTGCATAAGAGCTTCCATCCGCCACATATCTATCAATTAAATCAATATTTTCAACGGGAATTAAAAGCTTGTCATCACCTGCATACATCACAATTACAAAGTCTCTTTTTGCACCCATTACAGTTACAGGTTCTATTCCTTTATATTGTCCGATTCCATGTTTTTCATGAACTACGTAGTCGTTTAATTGAAGTTCATCAAGAACAAGTTTTACTTTTTTCTTTCTTCGTTTTTTTATCTCTTTGTTTAGAGAGATAATTACTTCATCTGTTCCAACTAAATTTATGATGTAGTTTTCAAAAACATATTTGATATTTTTGTCATTTAAATCTAACTCATAACCTTTTACTTTGGCTTCAGTTCCTGAAATAATTGTGATTTTTTTCTCTTTGTGAAAAGAGATAAACTCTTTTACATTTGCAGGTGCAATTTCTTGATAGTTTCTGCTGTTGTAGATTTGAGGTGTTAATAAAAATTTATCTTTGTTTATTCTTTTTTCTTCAAAAACATAAACTTCTTCTAGTTCATCTAAAGCATCTTGAGTTATAAATGAGCTAAGATTTTGGGGTAAATATTCGCCAAGTTCATCTAAATACCAAAATCCCAAAGAGTGAATATCTTTGATAAAAGCATCACTTGAAACAGTTTCTATTTGCTCATTTATAGCACTTAAAGAGCTTTCATCAAGGGCTAAAAAAGCTGGATTTATAGTGAAAGTTTCTATTTCATCTTTTGTTGATTTTTGATCTTCGATATCAAATTTTCTAATACTTTCAACTTCATCATCAAAAAGTGAAACTCTATATCCAAACTCACTTCCAAGTGGACAAATATCAATAATATCCCCACGAATAGAGACTTCACCCTCACTTGTAACAATATCTACAAAGTAATATCCCCAGTTGTAAAGTTTTGATTTTAGTTCATCAATTTTGATTGTATCTGCGAAATTTATTGTAAAACTATCAAAACATTTCTCTTTTGGAAGTGGATATGAAATTGTTCGAATAGGTGAAATTAGGATTTTGTCTTGTTTTTTGTAAGAGTAATAAGAACTCAAAGTTCCTGTAATGTCTTGTAATTCATTGGAAAATGATAATAAATCATCTCCAAAATTTGCTCTAAAATCTGATAAAACAAAAGGTTTTAAACCCAAATATGCCACAATATCTGAAGCAATTTGAGCTTGTCTATCGTCATTTACGATTAGTAATTGGCACTCTTTTGTTCTTTTCTCATTTTTTAGGTTTTTTAAAAACTCGTAAATATTTTTCACTATTTCTCTTCTTGGATTAACTCAAAATCATTTGTTTCTTTATCATAATAATATGTTGGATATGGTGTTTCATTTAATAAAAAGATTAAATTTGCATCATTGAAAACATTTTTTTGAAGTCCTTTTTTAAATACTTCTAAAATATAAGCTTTTGTAGAAAAAGTAGTTGTCGTTGAAGTTGCAGTATATACAAAATCTTCACCTTCAACTGGAGTAAACCCTTCTCTTCTTACATGTTTTTCAAATTTTTCTTTATCTTCTAAGCCACCTACATCCAATAAAACTAATACTTCAATCCCATCCATAATAACCCCAAAAAATTTTTGGCTTATTCTAACATATAAAAGTTTTGTAATTGATTGTAAACACTCTTGTATAAAATCGTTGGATTTTTACTAAAACGATAATAAGAATGAGTTTTATATGTTATTATTTAATAAATTATATAATTTTGGTTTCTAAAGGATTGAAAATGAACTATGAATTATTAAGTAAACTAGCTTTAGAAGAAGCAGAAAAATCAAAAAATGAAACTTTAATTTTAAGAAAAAGAAATGAAATATTACACAATGAAGTGGAAAGATTAGAATCTTTAGTAAAAAAAATAGAGCAAGAAAGAATCTCTTTAAAAGAAGAAGTTGATACTTTAAAAGATGAAGTTATTTCATTAAAAAGTGTTTTAGAATTTAAAGATGATGAAAATCAGCATTATCCACATTATTCGTGAGGTTATTAGCCAACTGCCATTTTTGCAATATTCTTCCATAAAAATGCTGGTATCTCTTTTTCAAGTTCCCAAGTTATACTCATTGGTTGAGAACCATAATGACTTTTATAAAAACATTTTCCTAAACAAATATATGTCATAGTTTTTTTATCATTACTATGATTTGATTCCCGTACAAATAGTATTATATTTTTATCATATTTCTGATGATTAATATAACTTTGACCTTTCGAAGAATCTGGTTTTGTTGAATTCTGAGATTGCCAATGAAATAATTTTTCACTTATTGCATAATCATCATACATAGTTGTAGGTGAATATTTATCTTCTGTTTTTTCTAAGGTAACAAATAATAACTCTGTATTCTTTTCTTTTATATTTAAAACACCTTCTCTGCTACTTGATTTTTTATTTATAGTATTTTGTTCAAAAGCTGATAATATTTGTTCCCTTGTATATCTTGAATGAACTTTTATAGGACAGTTGTAAGATAAATCTAGATCATCTTCTAAATAATTTATTTTATCTATCAATAATTTTATAACTTGTTCCATTTCATTTACTAATAATCTATTTTGACCTATATATTTTATTCCATCTTCTAATGATTCAAATTTCTTAGGCTCTTGCCAAAAATCATAATACAACATCGTTAGCATTAATTTTTCTGTTTCAGTTTTTATAAAATTTAAATCGAATTTATTCTCAATAATCTTTAAAATAAATTCAAAATAAGTTATTGATTTTGATAAAAGCCATTTTTTTGATATTGTTCTTACTACTTCTATTTCATTAATTTCATTATAATTTTTTATTTCTCCAGCCTCATAACAAAGTTTTGTAAAACTGTCATTTTTATATAAATTTTCCAATGATATATGATTTATTTTCATAAAATTATCTATTGTCAATGGTAAAGTTGTATGATTTCTAAAATCCCGAATTTTAGATATTAATTTTTTTCTTCCAAAAGATGTAGCTTTTTTTATATTATTTAGAATGTGTTCTTTTGCTTTCTTTTCTAGTACAATTGAGCAACCTAATGGTAAATGAGGAAACTCATTCTCTATTTCATCTTTTACTGAGTTTGTAGTTTTTCCAATTAAACTTCTAAATTTACCTTCAAAATCATACTCATCTCTAGCATTTCCAACAAAATCAAGTATAGTTAAACACTCTTTATTATCAGCAAATCTAAGACCTCTTCCTAATTGTTGTAAAAATACTGTTAAACTCTCTGTTGGACGTAAAAATAAAATCGTATCAATTTCAGGAATATCCACACCTTCATTAAAAATATCAACTACAAAAAGATAATTTATCTCTTTTTTTAATAATCTTGATTTTACATTATCACGATTATTACTGCCACTTACTAAATAATCTGCTTTTAACCCTGCTTCAATAAATTTTTCACTCATATATTTTGCATGTTCTTGTGTAACACAAAAACCTAATGCAATAACTTCATTTATATTAGTTAAATATTCTTCACATTTTTGTATTATATCTTGAACTCTATTTTGTGTCGTAAAGGCATTAGCTAATTCATTTGCTTGATATTTTCCTCTTTGCCAGTTAATATTTTTCAAATCTACATTATCACTTATTCCAAAATATTGAAAAGGACAAAGTAATTTCCGATTTAATGCTTCGGGAAGTCTTATTTCAGAGGAAATAACTCCACAAAAATCATCTAAAATATCTTCATTATCCATTCTTTCAGGTGTAGCAGTAAGTCCCAATAGTATTTTAGATTCAAACTTCTCTAAAATTGGTCTATAACTTTTTGCAGCAATATGATGAACCTCATCTATGATTATAAAATCATAATAATTTTTACTCAGATTTATCTCATTTATATTATTCTGTAAAGTTTGTACAGAAGCAAAAACATATTCATTTGAAATTGGAGTCATACCATCAACCCAAAGTTCACCAAAATTATTATCTCGCAGTATTCCCTGAAAAGTCGCTCTTGCTTGAATTAAAATCTCTTTTCTATGTGCAATAAAAAGAAGTTTTGCAGTACTATTTTTATTCTTAAATCTTTTATAATCAAATGCACTAATTACAGTTTTACCAGTACCCGTAGCTGCAACTACTAAATTTTTATATCTATTATGAATTTTTCTTTGGACTTGTAACTCTTCTAAAATTTCTTCTTGATAATGAAATGGTTTTATTTCAAAATATGTAACTGCACTATTTTTATCAATAATTGAATCATTTTTCAATGCATTTTGAAGTTTTAAAGTATCTGCTTTAGTAAAGAGTTCAAACTCTTTATCTTCCCAATATGTTTCAAATGTTTTTTCAAATTTTTTAATAATATGAGATATTTCACTAGAGGTAACTTTTAGATTCCATTCTAAACCACTTGTAAGTGCACTTTTTGAAATATTTGATGAACCAATATATCCAGTATGAAAACCTGTGTCTCTAAAAAATAGATAAGACTTTGCATGTAATCTTTCATTAGCTGTGTTATATGAAACTTTTATTTGAGTATTAGGTAAACTGGAAAGAAACTCAACTGCTTTTAAATCAGTTGCTCCCATATATGAAGTAGTAATAACTTTTAATTGTTTTCCAGAATTGGTAAACTCTTTTAACTCTTTTTCAAAAATTCTTATTCCAGACCACTTTATAAAAGAAACCAGAAAATATATTTTATCACTTGAAAGAATCTCTTTTTTTATTTCACTTTCTAGTGATACACAGGCGTTGCTACCTGTAAAAAGTTCACTTTGAGTAAGTCCGGTATATGGTGTAATTTCTTTTATAAAATTATCAAAATTGTTTACTCTTGAATCTATTTTTGGTAACACTGCTTTTAAAATTGAAGTATTTGTATCTAATAAATTTTGTTCAAAGTCTTGTTTCTCAATTTCATCTTTTAATAAAAGTATTATTTTATTAATAAGATTTATCTGTTTTTCAATACTATCTTCACCACTAATTAAATTTAATCCTAAATTTAATATTTTTGATAAATATTGTGTCAAAACAGTTGATGCTTCATTTTTATCTAGTTGAGTTGTTTTTAAATAAAATTTATTAGTATCTAGTTGGTTTAATTTATTTGAAATTAAACTATTAATTAGTTGTTCATAGATACCAAATTGAAACATTATAATAAAACCCTTTGTTATAAAATAGCATATTGTAGTTAAAAAAGCTTTAACTTGGGGTTTAGGAAATCAATCAAAAATGCAGAGTTAAAGATTGTTATTTTAGTTTTTATTATGAAAATATACTGTATAAGTTCAAAATAAGATTTTATATATTTATATTATTGACAATAGAAAAATAGTTATAAAAAGGTTTGTTATGAAAAAAGAAATAATTTTGCAATTGGCATCTAAACTTCAAGAAGTTGGTAGAGTAGAGTTTGAATATAATAGTTTATTTTATGAGATATTTGAAAGTGCTGAAGGTGGATATATGATTAATATTTATTCTTCTAATGAAAAAGATGAAGATAATGAATATCTTTATGAAAACAATTTTGACGGGGGACTATGTACGGGGAATGCAAAAGATGCTATTGAGTTTATGCTGTAGAAAAAAAGAAAGAAAATTAATTCTCTCTTTTTTATGAAACCAACGCACTAACCAATCCAATAAGTCCACCAAATACAGCTCCCCAAATAACTAACCATCCTAAATGTTCTTTTATCATTTCTTGAACAATTTCTTTTACCATTTTTGGTGTTAGTTCTTCAAGTCTTGTATTTACGATTTTGCTTAATTTATTGTATATATCTTCACTTAAATCTTCTGATTTTAAGGCTTCATTTACAACATCTTGAAAAGCATCACTAGCTGAGATTGAGATTATTGAAGCTTGCAGTTTTTTTGTGAATGGCTCTCTTAAAGGCTCTAACGCTGCTTCTCCGCCAAACATTCCTAACATTCCACCAAAAGATGATTGCATTACTGATTCTTTTAGTGATTCGTAAGCTGGTGAGAAGTCTGTTTTGTTTAAGATTTTTTCAAAATCTATTGTTTTTTTTGCACTTGACATCTCTTCTTGAAAGAATCTTGTTAGATGTTCACGTGTAAAAAATTGGTTCATAAGTAGATTATGAATTGAGATTTTAAATTGTGAAAATTTACTTTCAATCACACCACTTCCATAAAGAAAAGGAACTTTTTCAAACAACATATGAATCGCCAAACTATTTGTAACTGCTCCACTTAGGGCAAATAGACCAACCATATAAATTAGTTCATTTCCATTTGAGTAACCAAAAGCCATGATTAAAACGGTGATTATATTTGTAATATCTGATTTGTTCATACTAAATCTTCCTTATTTTGATAATTGGGATTTTAGCATAAAAAAGTACTTATATAAAAGAAGAAAGCTTATGCCTTCTTCTTTTATAATTATTTTATATTAGTAAATGGTCCAACAACACCAACAGATGATTGTTTTTGTGACTCTTTTGCAGTTGAGATTAATCTATAATCAGCATCAGTTTTACTCACTTCTCCAAATGGATGTTGAGAAACTAAAGTTAAATATCCAAATCCATTAATATCTTTATACCAATATGGTGATGTAGTTTCTGAACCATAAGGAGTTGAAACTATTCTAGTTAATTTTTTACTAAGTACATCGTATGACCATACAAAATCATTTGGATGAGCACTTGTGTCTTCTCCAATAATTAATGTATCTTTTCCCTCTAAAAATGTAAGATTATCAGGATTTGCAATTGCATTTACATCACATGTATAAGATTTATAAGCTGAATTGGCTGGATAAGTTGTTGAGTTACCTACAACTTCTGCACTTGTGTTTTTAACAACATAAGAGCTATTGATTTTATTTTTATTAAAATCATTAATAGTTTCATTTTCAGCAGAAATTTTTAATCCATATACTACACCGCAAGAGTTTTGCGCTACTTGAATATCACCAACTTTGTCAGCCATACCTTTTTCAACTTCACTCATTGAAACATAAAGTTTTCTTGCATCTTTGTTAAATGCAATTCCCTCTTCTTTTCTAAATTCAGTTGTAGCACCTAAATATGCTGCATATCTTCTTGTTTCTAAGAATGCTGCTTCTTTTTCTTTTCCAGTTTTTAAACTTAAACACTCTTTTCCTGTAGCTGTGTCAACAAATCTAAATCCTGCATTACAAGTGTCATTTGATTGAACTTTATCTGTAGCAAAAATTTCACTAAATTTAGGCTGATTTGAAACAATATCTTTAATTTCTGAATCACTTGCATGTCCTAATTTAATCCAAACAATATTTGCACTTCCTGCTCCAACTCCAACAGCAGAAGTTTGAATCCATTTTGCAGCATATAAACTACCTGCACTTAAATCTTTTGCATTATCAGCTACATACATATAAAAACCAACATTTGTTCCATCATCAGATAAATATGCTGTTTTTTCATCTGGCATAACATAAGCTAATTCCCAAGCTCCTCTTCCCATACTAAAATGTTTTGTATATTTGTATGTAGGAGTTCCTGCTGTTATATCAACTTTTACTTCTGGAATATATCCATAATAATAAGGATTATTGTTAAATTTTGCATTTGCATTATTTTCATCTTTCCAATATAACTTAGTCACTTCATCATATTTACTATCACCTGTAAGCATTGTTGTTGGGTTTAAATTATCTTGAAGTTTTTTAGCATTAGGTTCATACTCTTCTGAACCTAAATGAGATTCCCACGGAGTTGTTACACCTGCACAGTGAACCCAACCACCAAAACCATCTGCTTGTGAAATATATTTCATTGTATTTGGTTTTACAGATAATTTACCTTTAGAATCTTGTTCTAATTCCATTCCATACATAGCACCAACTTGACACTCAAATTGACTTACCATAAATAATTTACCATTTTTTTGAATAATTGATGAGTGATCAACTCCTGAACCTAAAACGTCTCCATTTTCTCCATCACAAATATAAGGTGAAGATTTTGCACTTGTATTAATAGTTTTACCAGCATAATCTTTTACAGCACCAAAGATTTCACCATTATTTGTATCTCGTGCAGAAATAAGATTTGTATATCCAATTTTATCAACTTTTCCATCTGCGTAAGTTACACTATTTGTTGTTCGGATTATCATTTTATCATTATCTTCAATTGGTGCACTAAGTTCAGAAAAAGCTAATTTTGTTCCACTATTTATACTAGATGTACCCAATGTTCCATTTTCACCACAACCTGAAAAAGTTAAAGAAGCGAATAAAGCAGACGCAACAAAACTTAAATAATTTTTCTTCATTATTATTCCTTATATTTTTAGTCAGCTATAAAGCAGATATTTTCTAAATTATAAATATAAAGAATTACATATTGATAACAAAAAATATTATGGTTACAAAAATATTTTTGTCACCCCTTTGTAATCAAAGGAAAATAGAATTACGATAAATTAGGAGTATAAAATGATAGATATTCAAAAAGAGATTGAGAAAAAATTCCCAAATATGGACAAAAAAGAGAACTTTCTAAAAAAATCTTTATTTAAAATTGCAAAAAAGATAGTTCACGAAGACTCAATAAATCAATTTTTAACACAAAACTCTCACTTAAAAGGATTTGAATTTGTAGATGCTGTATTAGATTATTTTGATTTTGATTATACGGTTTCAAGTAGTGATTTACAAAATATTCCCACAAGTGGGAAAGTGGTAATCATTGCCAATCATCCCTTAGGTGGACTTGATGCTTTATGTTTATTAAGACTGATTTCTCAAGTGAGAAAAGATGTAAAGATTGTTGCAAATGACTTTTTAGCGGGCTTTGAAGCTTTACATTCATTATTAATTCCAATTGATAATTATAAAATCAGACAATCAAAAACTGATATAAAAAAGATATATGAAGCTTTGAATAATGAAGAAGCTATTATTATTTTTCCAGCAGGTGAAGTAAGTCGAGCAACTGCAAAAGGGATAAAAGATCCAGTTTGGAATAAAGGTTTTTTAAACTTTGCACAAAATACAAATTCACCAATTCTACCGATTTTTTTAGATGCAAAAAATTCAAAAACTTTTTACACAATATCTGTAATTAACAAAACTTTTTCAACACTTTTATTATCACATGAAATGTTTAATAAAAAATCAAAAAGAATTGGTGTAAAAGTTGGACAAATTATTCCAAATGAAAATATTGCTCCAAAAGGAATAGATAAAAAGTTTCTATTAAATCTTTATAGAAAACATCTATATAGTTTAAAAAAGGGAAAAAAGTCATTTTTTGAAACTCAAAGTGCAATTGCTCATCCAGTAAGCCGAATTGATTTATTAAATGAGTTAAAAAAATCAAAACTAATTGGTCAAACTAATGACGGTAAAAAAATCTATTTATATGATTACACTGAAGATTCAATAGTTTTAAAAGAGCTTGGAAGATTAAGAGAGTTATCTTTTAGAAAAGTGGGTGAAGGTGTTAATAAAAAAAGAGATACTGATAAATATGACATTTATTACCAACATATTATTTTATGGGATGAAAATGATTTAGAAATTGTGGGTTCATATAGAATTGGAAACTCAGATTTTATTTTTAAGAATATTGGAGTAAAAGGTTTTTATTCAAATACTTTATTTAAATATAATGAAGAGTTTACTCCTTATTTAAAAGATTCTATTGAGTTAGGACGAAGTTTCGTTCAACCAAAATATTGGGGAACAAGAGCTTTGGATTATTTATGGTTTGGAATTGGTGCGTATTTAAGAACTAATCCAAATATCAAATATATGTTTGGACCTGTTTCTATGAGTGCCTCATTTCCTACAATTGCAAAAGATATGATGATATTTTATTATTCACACTATTATGGTGATAATCAAAATATGGTTGAGGCAAAAGTTCCTTACTCTTACTCAAATAATCTAAGTGAAATAAAAGAGACTTTTGATTTAAACGATAAGAAAAAAGATTTCAAATTTCTAAAATCAACTTTGGCAAATATTGGAGTTTCTATTCCAACACTTTACAAACAATATAGTGATATTGCTGAAGATAAAGGTGTTAAATTCTTAGGATTTAATGTTGATAATAGTTTTGGTGATTGTATAGATGGATTTATTTTAGTTGAAGTTGCAAAAATAAAAGATACTGCACGTCAAAGATATATAGAAAGAGATTAAAAAAGAGTAGTTTTAAACTACCCTTTTATTAATTTCTTTTTTTTGGTTCTTTTTACATATAAAATCAAACCAGTTATTGCAAAAAGTGGCATCATAAGTGAAGCTAAAAACATAAGTGTTTGACCTATTACTCCAAAATATTCTCCCGTATGAAGTGCTAAAATACTTCCCATTAGTTTTTGAGTTAAAGTTTTATCTTCATATTTTTCATGTTTAGAAACTTCATTTGTTTTAATATCAAACTCTATTTTATTTTTTGCTCTTTCATGTGGTGTATCTATTGTTAAATAATCAAAACTATAAACACTTCCTTTTTGAGGGAATCGTAAAGTTGCACTTGAGTATTCATTTTTTACTAAATTTTTAAAAGTATCAACAGATAAAGCAACATCATCAAAAGAGATTTTTTCACCCATTTGAATTGGCATTTCAGCTCTTGGCTCTTTTTGTTTTTCACCTTGTGCTTTATTTTGACCTTCAACGGGAGCTTTCATTTGTGGTTTTTTAGGTTTTTCAACACCCGTTATAGAGTGTAAACCATTACTTACAAAATCATAAGACCAATAAAGTCCAGTTAAACAAAAAACTAAATAAAATGGAATAACCCACATTCCAATTGCACTATGAAGATTTGCTAAAAGAAATCTTCCTTTTGATTGAAAATTCAATTTTAAACTTTGTAAAAAATTCTTTTTTAGTCTTGGGTAATATGTGTAGATTCCTGTAAACATTAAAACTAAAAGAGAAACTACACTAAGAGCTACAACTTGTTTTCCAAGATCACTTAAAAGTAGTCTTCTGTGAATATTCTCAACAGTTTTGAAAAAACTCACCCCTTTTAATTCTGGTAAGATTTCTGCTGTATATGGATTCACATAATATGTAACTCCTTTTCTTGCATTTTGTCCTTCACCAGCTACATTTATAGAAGTAGAATCATCCTCAAAAGATGAAATTGTAATACCATTTATTTTTGCTTGTGGTTTTTGTTCTTGGAATTTTTCTAATAACTCTTTTGTTGAAAGTTTAGGATTATCAAAAACAGCAACTTTATATGTGTTTTGATTAATAGAACTTAATATCTCTTTTTCAAAAGAGAGCATTGAACCTGTAAATCCAACTATAAGTAAAATAAAACCAGCACTAAGACCCAAAATCAAATGAAGTTTAAACCAAATATTTTTATACATTTATATCCTTTTTTATTTTCAGTGGAATCTTAACAAATTAATTTTAACGATTTTTTAACAATCTGATAATTGTTATTAATTAGAACAAAATATCTTTATTGATATTTTTTAAAGTTTTACATCCAGTTAGAGCCATTGCAATTTCTAATTCATCTTTTAAAATCTTTAAACTATGAGCAACTCCCAAAGCTCCAGCTGTTGCCAAAGCATACATAATTGGCTTTCCAATCATTACAGCACTTGCGCCATATGCTAAGGCTTTTAAAATATCAGTTCCCCTTGTAATTCCACCATCGATTATTATTGGGATTTTTTTATCAACTACCTCAACAATTTTTGGCAAAATCTGCATTGTTGAAACTAAAGTATCTAAAACTCTTCCACCATGATTTGAAACTACAATTCCATCAAGCCCAATCTCCATTGCTTTTTTCGCATAAGCTGGATGGGTTATTCCTTTTAAAATAAGTGGTAATTTTGTGTTTTTTTGTATAAATTCTATATCTTTCCAAGTGGGAGAAGTTGCCATAATTCCATCAAAAACCATACTTTGATTATCTTTAATTTCTATATTTGCTTGTTTGAAACCTTTTATATTTACAGCTTCAATTCCATTTGGTAGATAAAATCCTGCTTTTTGCTCTTTGTTTCTAACTCCTGAAATTGGAGCATCAATTGTAATTACCAAAGCTTTATAATTTAAATCTTCAGCTTTTTTTATCAAAGAGAGATTATCTTTCATATCATATTGCAGATAAAGTTGAAACCATAAATTATCTGCATAATTGCTAATCTCTTCCAAAGTTGTACTTGAAAAACCACTAACAACCATACAACTTCCCATCGCTTTTGAAGCTTGAGCAGTTGCTATTTCACCTAAATCGTGAGCTAATTTTTGATAGGCTACTGGAGCTAAAATAATTGGATTATCAAACTCTTGTCCAAAAAGGTTTAATTTTGTATGTCCACCTTTTACATCTTCTAAACTTCTTCCCAATAAAGAGATATTTTCAAATGCTTTTTTATTTGAACTTGCTGTAATTTCGTCAGCAGCAAAACCTGAAATATACGCCCATGCATTATCATCAAGTCTTGATTTTGCGAAGTTTTCATAATCTTTTAAACAAACTAACTCTTGTGGAATAAAATCCAATTTTGGCTCTAAAACTCTGTTTTGCATATTTTAAATTTCTGCCCATTGTTGTATTAATTTGTGGTAATGAATACTCAAAGATAAAATATCTTCACTCTCTTGATATTTTGTCCTTAAATTTTGAATAGTATTATCAAGATTAAATAACATCTCTCTTTTTGCACTATCTCTAATCATACTTTGAACCCACATGAAACTCACCATTCTAACACCTTTTGTAACTGGTTCGACTCTATGTAAACTTGTTGAATCATAAAGTATTAAATCCCCTGCAGGAAGTTTTATTTCATGTAAGCCATAAGTATCCTCTATTATCATTTCGCCACCTTCATACTCTTCTGGATCTGTAAAAAATAAAGAAGCAGAAACATCAGTACGAAAACTTTTTCCAACTGTTTCATCATATAAAATTGCACTATCAACATGATTTCCATAAAAGGCACCATTTTCATATCTATTAAAAAATGGAGATATAATATGATTTGGCAAAGATGAAGAGACAAACATAACATTTGAGTTTAAAGCCTTAGTGACAATTTGTCTTAATTGATTTAATTCTTGAGAATTTGAAGCTAATTGAAGATTTGTTTTTACATTCACTGCTTGTGAACCTGCTGATAATTTTCCATCTATCCAATTGGCACTATTTAATATCTCTTTACAAAAAAGCAATTCTTCACTATTTAAAACATTTGGAATATGTAAAATCATTTTTTTCCTTTTTTTATTACTCTAAAAATAAAATGACTCTATTTCATTTTTAAAATAATAATTCAACCCTTTCGGATTGAACTATTTAAAATTTATATGCAAGTGTCAATAAACCACTTCTTGAAGCACCTGGAGTGTATCTTCTTCCAGAGTTATTCATATTTGCAACATACTCTTCATCAGTTAAATTATAAACATTTAATTGATATGTTAAATTCTTATTAAATTTATAAGAAGCCATTGCATCATAAACCACATAAGAATCAATTTTTGAAATAGCTTCAGTTGAACTTGAACTTATTTTAACATCTTGAGTTCCCACATATCTTGCTCCTGCTCCCACATTAATTGCTGGAGTAAATTTATATGTTGACCATAAAGTTGCTGTGTGTTCAGGTGAGAATCTTAAACTCATACCATCATTTGTTGAAGTAGCTTGTGTGTATTTCGTATTCATTTTTGCAACACCAGCTGTTACATTCCATTTCTCTGTAATTTCTCCAACCACACCAAGTTCTATACCTTTAACCTCTTTTTCACCGTTTTGAGATGTACTTCCATCTGATTCTGTCATTGTTTCATTTTCAACAACTGTTTTATAAATAGCAGTTGTTAAAGATAATCTATTATTTAATAAATCCCATTTTGTACCAATTTCATCAGTTACAGATTTTTGTGGTTCCATATCTGGATTATTTGCATTTGTAGCGGTTGTACTTAAAGTAAAGTTTGCTCCACCTGGAGGTAATTGTGTTGTTGCTCTTGAGATATAAACGCTTCCATTATCAGCTGGTTTATAAACTAAACCAGCCTTATAACTATTTAGAGTTCCTTCATCTTCTAATGTTGAAGGAACTAAGGTACTTGAAACAATATCATTTGTTGTATCATATCTATCAAATCTTGCTCCTCCTGTAAATATGAATTTTTCTCCAATATTTATAGAATCAAATAAATATGCTCCAACTGTTGTAGTTTCACCATCACTTTTTTGTCCAGAAAATGATAAAGCATTCCACGAAATATTTGCTGGATTATATAAACTTGTAATTTGTGCAGTTTGAGAAGTATAATTTTTTGTAAGTTGACTCTCTTTTGTTAATTCAATCCCTGTACTAATTTTATGTAATAACATACCAGTTTGCACTTCTGTTGTAAAATTTGACTGATTTGTTAATATCTCATTTTCTTGCCATTTTACATGCATTCTTCTATCTACAGTATTTGCAGATGTATCATAATTAAATGGAGAAGTTAATAACATTCTTTGTCTTGTTTTTGCATATCTTAATGTGTTAGTAAATGTTGTATTGTCAGAAAAATCCTGCTCAAATTTTAATGTAAATGTGTCATTTTTAGATTTTTCATAGTCATCAGAGCTTCCATAAAATTTAGATGTATCAACTTTTTGTGCACTTCCATTTAATCCTACAGTTGAAATTCCTCCATCTGGAACATCATCTTGTTCAGTATGTTCATAATTAATAGTTGTTCTTGTAGCTGTTCCAATACCAAAAGTAACAGAACCAGCAATTCCCGTTCTATCGATTTCAACTTCATCTCGACCTGCAACATCACCATTTTGTTTCATTACATTTAATCTAACACCTGTAGTTTCATTCAATTTTTTATTAATATCTGCTGTTAATCTTGCATTTTTTGCTGTGCTATAACCTACAGTTCCTGAAACTTCATCTTTATTTGTTGCTGATTTTGTAACTTGATTTATATATCCAGATGAAACACCTCTTCCATTATCAGCACCAACTGCACCTTTTGTAACTTCAACAGCTTCTGTGTTAAATGTATCTTTACTTGCATTTGCTAAATCTCGAATACCATCTTTATAAATACTTCCTTGAGCGTCAAAACCTCTCATTGTGATATTATCTTTAGAGTTTGTATTACCATTTTCACCAAGTTGTAGAGTAATTCCTGGCGTATTTCTTAGTGCTTCTTGCAGAGTTGTTGATTGTTGTTCTTCAATAACTTTTTTTGTAATAACAGAGATAGTCTGAGGAGTATCAACTAAATCTTGAGTAACTTTTGATGAAGATGATTTATTAACTTTATAATTTTGAGTATAATCAGTTTGTTCACTTTGTTCAACAACTTTTACATCTGATAAAAGTGTTGATTCTGCATTTAACATTGCAGGTGATATTAATAAAACTGTTGCAGTTACAACCGATGCTTTAAAATAGTTTGTATTTTTGTGTTTTTTACTTGTGATATATTTATTCAATTTCTTTTCCTCCCAGAAAATCATTTTGATTGTTGAATAAATTTAATAAAACTTATTTAACACCAGCTCAATAAAGTAATTATCATTACTTAAACTTTATTCTTAAATTGGCTGGCTATTTGTAGGAGAACTTTACTCTTGCTGGCTATATCTTACTTATTTTGTAAGTATTAATTTGTTTGCTTTTGTGATTTTCAGATAATAAGATTGTCCATCATGAATAATTTCAATGCTCTTTTCTTTATGAAAAATCTCTTTTGAATCTATTTGTTTATCTTTAATTTCTTTCACTTTTAATACCTAAATCAATTTATTTTATTAAAAATATTTAAATTATTAATAAAATATTAATGGAATGCTAACTAAGTAAAACTTAATCTTTAATAAAATTGATAATCGTTATTATAATCAAGCCATTAAATAAATTCATGTAATGATTTTATTGATAATTAAAATCAATATTCTTTAAGATTATAAATGATAGTATTTGCTTTTACAAAAGGAGCTATATTGAAAGAGCTATTAAATCAAAAAGATATAACTAATTCACTGTTATATAAACAAAATGTTAAAATACATAAAAATTTATGGAAGTTATATAGTTTTACTCTCTCTTTGGGTATTATATTTATTTTAATAAAAGGCTTTGTATAATGGAAAACTCTCAAGAATTATCATTTGATATTTTTTTAAAAAACTTTAAAGACAACGTATTAAAAATAGGTTTGAAAAATTCAATTCAAAAAGATTATATTTTAAAAGTTCTATATTTTTCAGAAGAACACTTTACCGCAGAAGAAATTTCAAATAAAATTAAACAAAATTTTAACGTATCAATAGGAATTGCAACTGTTTATAGAGCAATGAAATTTTTTCACGATATGAAATTAGTAAATCAATTAGATATTGGTGATGGAATTATCAGATATGAGTTAAATAGATTAAAACACCATGACCATCTAATTTGCACTTCATGTGGCACAATTATTGAGTTTACAGATGATTTTATTGAATTAAATCAAATTAAAATTGCAGAGAAAAATAATTTCATTTTAAAAGAACATGTAATGAGTATTTATGGAATTTGTGAAAATTGTCAAAACACTAACACTTCAAGAAAATAGACTTTAAATAAAATCCTTTCAAAAAGAAAAGATTTTATTTATAAATTTATTCGTATCTCAAGGCATCAATAGGATTTAATCTTGCTGCTTTTCTTGCAGGAAAATATCCAAAAACAACTCCAATTAATGTAGAAAATATAAAAGAAATTAGAATTATTTGTTTATTCAAAATAAATGATAAATCCATCATAGTAACTCCTATAAAACCAAAACCTAAGCCTAAAATAATCCCAATTATTCCACCCAAAGTTGATAAAACAATAGCTTCAACTAAAAATTGTAACAATACTTCATTCTCCATAGCTCCAATTGCTAATCTTATTCCTATCTCTCTTGTTCTCTCTGTTACTGAAACTAACATAATATTCATAATTCCAATTCCACCAACAACCAAAGAAATTGCTGCGATTGAACCTAAAAGATAAGTTAATGTTTTTGTAGTTGATGTCATAGTTGATATTAAATCTTGCATATCTCTTAGATTAAAATTATCAGGTTCACCAATTTTTATAGCCCTTCTTTCTTCCATTAAAGCAATAATGTCAGTTTTTGCATCTTCAATAAATCTTTCTTCACTAATTGAGATTAAAATTGAAGAAACATCCTTATTTCCTTTTATTTTTCTTTGAAACATTTTTAAAGGAACAATAACTATTTCATCTTGATCTCGACCAAAAGTTGCGGCTCCCTTTGATTTTAAAACTCCAATTACATTACAAGAAAAATCTTTTAATCTTAATGTTGAACCAACTGCATTTTCATCTTCTGAATATAACTCTTTTACTATTGTAGTTCCTATAATACAAGATGTTTTTCCAGAATTCAACTCACTTTCATCAAATAATCTTCCATCATTTAGTTCCCAATCTTTTATTATGAAATAATCGTTTGTTGTCCCAACCACTGATGAGCTATTACTTTTATTCCCATAAACTACATTTATAGTTGATGAATTTTCAGCTGCAACTGCTTTTATATTTTGAATCTCGCTTTTTAAAGCATCAATATCTTCATTTGTAAATGCTTTGGAACTATTATCTTCCCTTGGTGGTCCTCTTCTTTCTTGACCAACTCTTAGAGTTAACATATTAGTTCCAAGTTTTGAAATACTCTCTTTTACATTTGCTGTTGTTCCATCACCTATCATTACCATGGCAATTACAGAAGCTACTCCAATTACTATTCCTAAAATTGTTAATATTGAACGTAAAATATTTCTTTTTATCTCTTTTATAGCAATTAAAAAGGCATTTGTTAACATTATTTATATCCTTTTTTTAAACTATCTTCAATATGTCCATCTCTGAAATAGATAATTCTAGAAGCAAATGCTGCCATCTCTTCTTCATGAGTTACCATAATAACTGTGATATTAAAATCTTCATTAAATGATTTTAATAAATTCATAATCTCCATACTTTTTATACTATCAAGGTTTCCAGTAGGCTCATCTGCAAGGATTACTAAGGGTTTTGTAACAATGGCTCTTGCAATTGCTACACGTTGTTGTTGACCACCTGAAAGCTCAGATGGAGTATGATTGGCAACACTTTCAAGTCCTACTTTTTTTAAAGCATCTAAAGCTAACTCTTTTCTTTCTTTTAGAGGAATTTTTCTATACACAAGTGGCAGTTCAACATTTTCTAAAGCTGTTGTTCTTCCCAAAAGATTAAAACTTTGGAAGATAAATCCTAAAAAATTTCTTCTTAAAAGTGCCATTTGGTTTCTATTTAACTTTTCAACATTAATTCCATTAAATAAATATTCCCCACTTGTTGGTTTATCCAAGCAACCAATCATATTCATTGAAGTTGATTTTCCACTTCCACTTGCTCCCATGATTGCCACAAACTCACCCTCTTTTATAGAAAAATTTACGCCATTTAGAGCATAAGTTTTTGCATCGCCCTCACCATAAGTTTTAACTACATTTTTGAATTCAATTATAGTTTTGCTACTTTGCATTGCTACTCTTTTGAGAGCTAATTACTTCATCATCAACTTTTAAATCTTTTGATTCAATAGTAGTTGATTTTCCATCTGTATCAAGAACTTTAACCATAACTCTTTTTGGAATATTATTTTCCATTATCCAAATAGCAGAAAACTCTTTTTTGCCTAACTCTTTTGTAGTATTTCCATTTTGTGGGCCTCTTGGAGGTTGCACTAAACTCATAGTATTTGCTTTTTGCTCAGCTTGTTCTTTTGGTTTAAATCTAAGTGCACTATTTGGAATAATTAGTTTATCTTTACTCTCTTTTGTTGTTATTTTTGCAGTTGCAGTCATCCCTGGTCGAAGAAGTAGTTTTTCATTATCAACTAAAACTACTGTTTCATAAGTTACAACACCATTTACATCAACTGGGTTTAACCTTACTTGTTTAATTTTTCCTTTAAAATTTTCATTTGGATAAGCATCAACTGTAAAAGTTACATCTAAACCTTTTTTTATATCTGAAACATCTGCCTCATCAATACTTACAATTAAATCCATTTGACTTAAATCTTTTGCAAGGGTAAACAGTTTTGGTGCATTCATTGAGGCTGCTAATGTTTGGCCAACTTCAACTTCCCTATTTAACACAATTCCTTTTATAGATGATTTTACAACTGCTTTATCTAAATTTTGTAGCGCTGTATTTAAACTAAATTCCGATTGATTAACTTTAGCTTTTGCTGCTTCATAAGAAGCAAGTGCAGATTCATAGGTATATTTTGAATTATCTAATTCATTAATAGATGGATATTTACCATTTGAACTATCATACATCTTTTGAGTTCTATCATAACTTGATTTTTTATTTTTTAAAGTTACTTCACTCTCTTTTAAATTTGCCATTGATATTGATAAAGAAGCTTTTGAACTATCAACTTCAATTTGTAATTTTCTTGTATCAAGTTTTGCCAAAACTTGCCCTACTTCAACTTCATCATTAAAATCAACATAAATTTCTTTTATGGTTCCAGATACTTCAATACCAATATCAACACTATTAGTTGGATTTAAATTTCCTGTTGCACTAACAATCACAGATAAATCACCTTTTTTTACCTTAGTAGTAATATATTCAACTATCTGATTTTTATTATCAGCTTTTATAAAAAAATAATAGTATGCACAAAAACCACTAATCAATAAAAAAACTACTGCCCAAATATAAATCTTTTTCGAACTTTTATTACTATAACTATCTAAATCCTGTTGTAATTGCGAATTTGTCATTAATGTTCACCTTTTGTTTTAAAGTATAATTTTGAATATTGTAATTTGATATTAATCTCATTTATTGCTATATCATATTCATTTATTTTTTTTGTATTTTTTAAAATATCTAAATCATAAGTAGAAGTCATTCCAGCATCATTTGAAATTTTATTTATAGAGAGTAAATCATCATATATTTTGATACTATTTTTGATTGTTTCATTATATTTTTCATAACTATCTATTTGATTTAAAATCTGTTCATATTCATAAGCCAACTGATTTTTTAAATCATTTACTTGGGCTTTTTGTTTTAAATAATCTACCTTTGACTCTTCAACTTTATTTGATTTATTATAATCATACAAAGGAACAGTTAAATTCAAAGAAGCTAATCCAGTATTATTTGCTTCCTTTTGGCTACTTGAATAAAAATCTTCACTATTCGAATAACTAGCTTTTAAAGTTGTTGATACTTTTGGAAGATATGAAACTTTTGTTTGTTTATAACTTGTATTTAACATCTCTATTTTTGATTTTTCAACAAGTAATGCAATATTTTGATTTATAAAATCCTCTTTTTTTATACCTTTAAAATCCAAAATTTCAATCTCTTCATATTTTAAAGATGTATATTTTGATAATTCATACTCTTTATCTTTTAAAGAATTTTGTAAAGAAATATTCTCTTTATATTGAGAATTTTTTGAAATAATTGCATTGTTTAAATCTGTAATATCACCAGAACCTGATTCATATTGAATCTTTTTTAATATTAATTCAATCTCTTTATTTTGAAGAGAATAAGAACTTTGCTCAATTTGTAATTTTATTTTTGATATCTCAAGTAAGGTTTCATACACTGTTTCTAAAATTGTGTAATTATCACTTTCCCAAGCTAACATTTCTGAATCATATTTATCCTTTGCATATTGCATACTTAACTCAATCCCGCCTGATTCATAAATACTTTGGGTAAAACCAATTGATGCACTTTTATCAAATGAACCACTTTTACTTGAGAATGAATGGTCTCTACTTAATCCTGAATTTATTGTAATTGGAGAAATCCAATCATTTTTTAAACTCTCATAACGGGATTCTATTGACTTTTTTTCTAAATTTCTTAACTCTTTTTTTTCATTTTGTAATATTTCTAAATTTTCAGCAAAAACAAAACTACAAAATAAAGAGCAAATTAGTAAACTACGCAAAGTTTTCTCCTTTTTTCTTTTGGGAATTGTATTTAATCTTTTTTAATCATTTTTTAACGGAAATAAAAATCTATCATTTTTTATTTCAATTAAGATAATTATTATCAATATTATAATATATTTCTACTTATGGAAAATAAAAAAAGTTTAATCACAATCTTGATATTAACAATATCAGCTCATTTAGTTCTTTTTGCTAATTTAAAAGTAGATGAAGAATTGGTAATAAAGGATAAACCAGTTCAGAATATATCAAAAATTAATCTACAAAATGTAGTAATAAAAAAAACTGAACCAATTCAAGAACCTATAGTTGAAAAAACTGTAGAAAAGGCCCTTGAAACAAAACCTCTACCTAAAACACTTAGTAAAAATATGATTAAAGAACATCATAAAAAAATAAAAGAAGTTCTTAAACAAGAGGATGTTCCCAAAAAAGTTGAGAAAGTAGAAGTAGTAGAAACTTCAAAACAAACTCCTTTAATATCTGAAAACAAAGAGATAAAAGTAGATTCTAATGAAAAAGATTTATTAGAAAATGAATATTTATCAAAATTACAACAACTAATTGAACAAAATAAAACTTATCCTAAAAGTGCAAAAAGATTAAATCAAATGGGAAAAGTTAATGTTTGTTTTGTAATTTCAAAAGATGGACAAATAAAAGATATAAAAGTTGTAAAAAAATCAGATTTTGAAAAATTAGATGAAGCAGCAATTGAGATTCTTGCAAGAATATATAAGTTTGAGCCAATACCAGAAAAACTAAATAAAAATTCTTGGGAAATTACTGTACCAATTGTTTATCAAATTACAAGGAGTTAAGAAATGGAGTTAAGTTTAATAGATTATATAAATAGAGGTGGAATTATTGTTTATATCCTAATTTTTTTAAATGTTATAGGATTTACAATAATGTTTTGGAAATTAGTAGTTCTTTCCCTTTCTAAAAATAACAAGGATCAAGTTATTAATGAAATACTTACTTTTGCTCAACATAATAATAGTGAATTTAAAAAAGATTCTATACAAAATATTATTAGTAGAAAAATAAAAAAGTTAGAGTTTGGATTAAATACAGTAAAAATAATTGCTTCAACTGCACCTTTATTAGGTCTTTTAGGAACAGTTATTGGAGTATTAGACTCTTTTGACTCAATTACAAAAAGTGGTTTAGGAGATCCTTCAGTTTTCTCAAATGGAATTTCTGTGGCACTTATTACAACAATTGCTGGAATTATCGTTGCAATTCCTCACTATATGGGTTACAACTATATTGTTGGTATTTTAGATGAAATCGAACTTAGAATTGAAAAAGAGGTTCTTAAAAAGATATGAAAAAAAGAGAAATTTTAACTCCTGATGTTACTCCACTTATTGATGTTGTTTTTATTCTTTTAATATTTTTTATAGTTTCATCTGTATTTAAAAAAGATGAATTAGCTCTTGTTTTAAATCTTCCAACTTCAAGTGCTAAAGAGATTGAATTAAAAGAAAAAGAGATAATAATCGAACTAAATAGCCATAAACTAGCCATTTATGGGAAAGAAACAACTCTTGAGTCTATAAAAGATGAAATGGAAAAAGTTGAAGATAAAAATAGAAATATTATTTTTAAAATTGATAAAGAAGTAAAATATGAGAAAATAATAGAAGTTTTAGAAATACTGCAAAATAATCAGTTATTTAATATATCTTTAATAACTGATTCAAAAAAGTAGTAGATAAATCTACCTACTACTTTTTACAATGTTCAGCGTAAAAATCACCGAATTTTTGCTTTCTTCCCTCTTTATCTTCATGAGAAGAATATTTTGTAATTACAGGATTACACTCATCAATCCAGCTATATAAATCATAAATTTTTACAGTTTGAAAACCCATTTTTCTTAATGTTTCTGCCTCAATTGATGCTCTTGAAGCTGAATTACAAACTACAATAATTTTATCTTTAATGAATTTACCTTGGTCATCAGTAACAAAAGTTTCAATTGCTTTTTCAGGAGTTTCTCTTCCTATTCTTTGACTTCCTTTTATATATCCAGCAGCCCATTCTTCTGCTGTTCTTACATCAACAACAGCCCAATCTTTTTCATTTAATGCTTTTTTAACTTCATCAGTTGTTGCATAAAGTCCAGATTTCTTTGCATCTTCTTTTAAACTTTTTGATAATTTATCATAATTAATAAATTCACTTGCAAATAAAGAACCTGCTAACAATACCATTCCTAAAAGAACTTTTGATAATTTCATTTAAATACCCCTTAATTGATTACAACTAAAGAATTTAATCTTTAGTTGTATACTTGGGTATAGTCTATAAAAAGGAAGTTTATAAACAGCTAAATTACATAATGTAAAATTATATATTAATTATAATATAAACTAATATTATATCTCTTTTTTTATTTGTTCAAAATACAATCTTAATCTTCTTAAATCAAAATCCGTTTCACCATTTTTTGATTTTGTTTCTATTTCTTGCAAAATTTCCACAGCATCTTTCATCACTAAATTTGCACAAGAACCTTTTAAATAATGTGCTGATTCTTTTAAATCAATACTATTTTTAGAATCAATTGCACTTTGAATTTTTTTCAAATCGCTATCTAATGTTAAAAAGAAATTATCTAATAACATGTCAATAATTGATTCATCTAAAGAAAGAGCATTTATTGCATCATTTTTGTCATATGAAAATTTTACTTCTTCTAGATTAACAACATCTTTATTCTCAAGAATACTATTTTCGGCCGTATTCTCTTCAAAATTGATAGAATTATTAATTAGATATAATTCTAATATCTGTTTTAATTTATCCTTATTTATAGGTTTACTTAAATATGAATCAACACCTATTTTATTCATCATACTATTATCTGTACTCAAAATAACTAATGGGATATGGTTTAAATTATTCTCTTTTTCATAAGTTAATATTTCTTCAAATACTTCTAGACCATTTAATAATTTCATATTATTGTCAATTAAAATTAAATTATAATTGCTTTTTTTATACTCTTCTATTACATCTTTTGGCTTATCTATTAATTCAAATTGAACATTAAAAGTTTGAAGCATATATTTTATAACTTCTTGATTTAAATGATTTTCTTCTGCTACTAAAACTTTTCCTACAAATTGAGATTCAACAATAATATTTTCTTCTAAAGCTATAACATTTTCTTTACAAATTTCAAAATCTAAATCAAACCAAAAAGATGTACCTTTATTAATTTCACTTTTTACTTCAATTTGAGAATTTAAAGCATTTATTATGTGATTACTAATACTAAGACCTAATCCTGTTCCCTCATATTTTCTGTTTGATTCATTATCAATTTGAATAAAGGGTTCAAAAATATTTTTTATTTTATCTTCTGATATTCCTATTCCACTATCTTTTATAATAAATCTTATTTGTGTAATATCATCTGTTTTACTTAATTGTTGTACATCAAAATCTATTTTTCCATTTTCTGGAGTAAATTTTATTGCATTACTTAGAATATTTGATAATACTTGTTTAATTCTAATAGTATCTGAGAAAAGACATTTTGGTATATTTTTATCTATGTTAAAATTAAAATCTATTTTTTTATCAATTGCTCTGTTAGAAAAAAGTTCAAAACTATTTTCACATATTTTATGAATATCCACTTTTTCAAAAGAAATTTTAAAATTACCACTTTCAATTTTTGATATATCTAAAATATCATTTAATATAGTAAGTAGTGATTTTGCGCTTATTTCAATAATTTTCGAATATTTTTTACTTGTATCATCAACATTATCTGAAATACTTATAACTTCCGAAAATCCTATAATAGAATTCAATGGTGTTCTTATTTCATGACTCATATTTGCTAAAAATGTTGACTTTGCTTTATCCGCATTTTGTGCTTTTAAAAGTGCTTCTTTAAGAGATATTGTTCTTTTATCTATCTCTTTTTCTAAATCTTGATTAATTTGTAATAACTGATCAGTTTTCTCATTTACTTTATCTTCTAAGTGCTCTGTTAAATCTTTTTGAGCAGTAACAAGTGTATTAATTTCCGATGCCATATTATTAAATGATTTTTCCAAATTACCTATTTCATCATTTGAACTAACTTTTATTCTATAATCAAACTCTTTATTTGAGAATCTTTTTGTACCAACCAATAAATTGTTTATTTTTGACAAAATATAATTTGACATCCAAATTGCAATAAAGATAATAATTAAAACCATACCAACTGTCACAATAGTTAATTCATTAATTAAAGTGTTAATAAAGTCAGCTATCTCATTTTTATTCTCATTTACAATTTGTTCCATATTATTAGTTTGTACTTTTAATATCTCAGATACACTTCTTTTTGTCTCATTTGCAGCAGCATGAAAATCATCTACACTTGCCCCAATTGTTACAAATCCAAAGCCTCTTTTACTTTTTCCATATTTACCGGTATAGTATGGAATTGTTGCTGCTGTTGTTAATTTCCACACTCCACTCCAGTTTATTACAAATGACCCATATCCACCATTTTGTGTTACTTGCATCCATCCTTCACATTGTGGAGCAAAGTTTAGATATCTACAATCAAGTCCTACCTTGCCATCTTCTTTTAATTGTTTTAAGTTTGGTTTTTTACTTAGACTTTGTTCTTCAAAAGTTGGGTAATTTTTTAGGAATTCATTTATATCTTGATTTGAGGTATAATATTTTGCTGCAATATCTGCACTTAACCAAGGCATTACTCTTTGTCCTGTATTTTTATCATATCCTACAATTGAATAATCTCTTGGGTGTGAAATACTTTTCCCCTCATAATCCCACATAAAGGCATAATTACCTAATGTTGCATCTGAAATATTCTGTTTTACTTGTTGACTTGTTGGATTTACAGTATCTGTAAATTCTCTAATATGCCTATGATCTAAAGCCATTGATACATAACCAATTTTTTCACCATTTTTAAAAACTGGCGTTACAAATCTTACAATTCCTTCAAATCTTTTTCCCAATGGATTTTCAATACCTGCATATCCATATTTTTGAGGTTCAAATGCAATTCCAGCTTTTATTGCTTTCTCTTTTGTAAAAGTTCCAATTACTTTTGTTCCTACATATTCACCTATTACATCTGAAACATAAATCTCACCATTTTTTAATTTTGATATTTCATCAAAATAGGTTTCTGAGTTTACATAAGTATTTTTCTTGTTAGAAACATCTAATTTCTCTTCATTAAGTGAAGATATTTTATATTTTTCTTTACCCTCTAGGTCAAAAAAAGTAACTTCTTTATAGATTGGTATCTCTTTTTTTAAGAATTCAACTGGCTCAATTGTATTAAACTCTTTTTGATTATCAACTAGATTAGCTTTTTGTTCTCTCTTCTCTTTTTGATTTGCTTCTTCATTAGTTTTATAGCTATTACTTACTTCATCATAATAATAGTTTCCATGCAGAGTAATATTTTTATTTTTTGAATCAGAAAAGTTTTTCAATACTTTATCATTCAAATCTAATTTTGATAAAAATAAAATATCTCTATCTCTTTCATACAAAAAGTTAGCTACCTGATTTGCTATATCATAAGATACTTTTTCTAAAGTTTCTTGTGATTTTTTATCTAGGTTTTTTATACTATCTTCTATTGAAGCATCTGCTGTATTTATTATTATATTTTTACTTTGGTTGAACAAAAAATTTGTACTTTTTGTTAGATAACTATCTAATTTTAGGACACCTTCATATGCCATATATGCTATTAATAACAGTGGCAATACTTTTACTAGTATAAACAGTAATAGCAACTTTATTTTAATTGTAATATTTCTCATAACTTGCCTTTTTTATAAATCACAAGTAAATAAAATAATTTTATTCAGATTATTAAATTCATTAATTAATTCTTCATTATTTAAAGAAGATTCTTCTATTTTTTCCAATATCTCTGTAGCCATTACTAAATCCATATTTAAACAAGAATTTTTAATATCATATGCTTTTTGTTTTAAAGCAATACTATCTTGATTTATAATTAAAAGATTTAATTCTTCCATATCTTTTAGTATCTTATTTTTAAAATCTGTAATTAACATTTCACTTATTTCTTTTGGTATTAAAAGTTTCTTTGAGATGTTACTTGAAGTTATTTTTTGTAATTGAATTTCATAAAATTCATTAGCTAATAGATATTTCTTTAAAAGATTTACTAATTTATCAAACTCTATAGGTTTTGATAAATAGTCATCCATTCCTTGATTTAAATATTTTTCTTTATCTCCAGCAATTGAATTTGCAGTTAATGCTACAATTGGTATTTTATAATAATCATTTTCTATTTTTCGTATCTCTTTTGTTGCATTTACACCATCCATTATTGGCATATTTATATCCATCAATATTAAATCAAACTTTTCTTGTTTGTATTTTTCTATTGCTTCTTCTCCATTTGCAACAAGAACAACTTGTAAACCTAATTTTCCTAATAATATATCTATTAATTTCTGATTATTAGGATTATCTTCTGCAACTAAGATCTTACCATCAAATTTTTCTCTATTTGACGATTTTTTTAATACTTCTTTATGTAAATTTGAGTTATCCATTATTATGTTGTAAATTTTTGATCCATAAATTGGTAAATCAATATAATGATTTATATAATCTTTTATTTGTATATCTACTATATTTTTTGAATTTCCTATATAAATAATAAGTGAATTACTGTTTTCTTTTTTGAACTCTTTTATTACTAAATTTAAGTTATCTATTCCACAACAGAATAAAACATCTCCTATTTTATTATCTTGGCTATTGTAATCACTAACAAAACCAATTTTATTTATATGACTTTGAATATTTGCTCTTAATTTTTCATTGTTGCCTTCACTACAATATAATAAAAATTTCAAACTTTTTTCTAAGAGTTTATCTTTATTTTCAAATTTATCAATTTTTAAATCAAGAGTAAAACTAAATTCACTTCCTTCATTTAGATTAGAAACAAGTTCAATTTCAGAATTCATTAATTTAATAATATCAGAACAAATTGCAAGACCAAGACCTGTTCCACCAAATTTTCTACTTATTCCTTCATCTGCTTGAGAGAATGGATCAAATATAATTTTTTGTTGTTCAGGAGTCATTCCTAATCCACTATCTTTTACAGAAAATTTAATTTTTATATCATCATCAACTCTATCTAAAATTTTTACTGTGAAAATTACTTCACCATTTTCTGGTGTAAACTTTATTGCATTACTTAAAAGATTTGATAAAATTTGTTGAAGTCTTGTATTATCAGCAATCAAAGAATATGGTAAAAATGATTCAGCGTTATAAATAAACTTTATCTTTTTCTCTTTTGAAACAACAGAAAATAGTTCAACAATATGCTCAATAAAAACTTCAAATAAAAATGCTTCATTTGAAATATCTAATTTTCCACTTTCCATTTTTGAGATATCTAAAACGTCATTTATTATATTTAACAAGGATTTTGCACTTTTTGATATAATTTTTGCATTCTCTTTATCCTCAGTTTTTATACCTGATTCACATAAAATATCAGAAAAACCTATAATTGCATTTAATGGGGTTCGTATTTCATGACTCATATTTGCTAAAAAAATTGATTTTGATTGTTGTGCTATTTCTGCCTTTTTTCGAGCATTTTCAAGTTCTGTAATATCTATAAAAGTACATAAATAGTAAGTTTTATTATTCAATTCTACATTTCTACAATGAATACTAAATATTTGTTCTTCTGAATTATTATCTATTCTGCTAATTTTATATAAATGATTACTCTTCTCGAGAAATTGCTTGAACCATAAAGATTCACTTAAATTGTCATTATTATAATTTTCATCGAATAAAAGAGAAATATTATTGACTCTATTTTTATAATCTTCTAAATCAATAAAATCAAAAACTTCAAAAAACCTTCTATTTGCATCAACTACACCATCATGTTCATCTACAATTAATACTATATTTTCTTGTGCATTAAAAATTGTATTAATTCTTTCTCTTTGGAATTTCAACTCTTTTTGATAAACTATTTGTTGAGTAACATCTTCACTAAGTGACATATATTCTTTTATCTCTTGATTTCTATCTAATAGTGGCACTATTGTCATATTAATATAAAAAGTTTCGCCACTTTTTTTCAAATTTGAGAAAGTTCCATGCCAAATTTGCTTGTTTTTAATAGTACTCCATATATCAGTAAATAAACTATTAGGATTATCTGGATTTTTTATAATACTATGTGATTTTCCAATAAGCTCTTCTTTTGAATAACCACTAGTTTTACAAAAATTTTCATTTGCATACTTAATAATTCCATCTAAATCTGTCATACTAACTATTAATGAGCTATCAATAGCATTTTTATATTGGTGTAAAAGATTTATAACCTCATGGTTTTCTTCAGTTCTTGACTCTAATAAAGAAGATCTTTCTCTTAATAAATTATTTAACTCCTCTGTATTTACAGTAATTGTATTTTCTAAGAATTTTCTCTCACCTTCATTATCCATGTAAGTTTGTGAAATGTCTTTTAATAAGTTTAATAAATTTTCATCAAAAGAATTTATTAAAAAACTCTTTCCAAAATATCTTTTTATTTGTCTTTCTAATAAACGATGCATAATTATGACTCGTAAATAGTAGTTAAAGTCATTGTTTGATTATGTAATTCACAAGTTAGAAGATTATCTTGAAAAGGAGCAATCTCTCCATAAGAATAAAAACCTATTAAATGAACATTATCACCTAATGTCTCTTGTATTATTTCAAGTTCATCATCAATTAATTGATTCATTACTATCTTTCTTCCAACACAACTTACAATTAAACCAAGAGCTGTTTTATCATTAACTTTGTTAATAACCTCAGCAGCTTTTCCTGCCCCATTAATTAACTCATCAATATCTGGCTTCATTAGCCTTGCTTTAAATCCAGTTGGAACATCTCCTGCAAAAGTAATACTTTTATCTTCTTCATTTATAGATAACAGTGTTCTGATAATTTCGTGTGAATCATCGTTCTCTTTAATATTTAAAGGGTATCTAAGTCCACTATTTGGTAACTGTGAAGCATATTCACCTAAATATTTTTTATATAAATCTAATGCTGGCTGGCCATCTATTTCATAAAGAATATTTCCACTTGATTTTGTAATTGTTCTTTGACTTCCAAATTCACTCCAGCCAGCAAAACAACCACTTTGAATAGATAAAAGTTCTCCATAAAACCCAACTGCAACTATTGTTTTTTTTGCAGGGACATTATTGGCAATTACATAAGTTTCAAGAAATCTAGCTCCATCTCCTGCCATTCCGCCTGTAACTGTTGTAAATTTATTAACTTTATTTATTCCTCTTGTTAACTCTGAACCATTTATCAAAAGTCCATCACTCATTAAAAATATATGTTTTAATTTTTCTTTTGGAAGATTATTTATTAGACTTTCAGAAAGTTTTTCTATATCATCACCTTCATTGAAATTAATTGATGAAATTTCAACCCATGAACTTTCAAAAGAGATTGCAGTTGCAACTAAAGGATATTTGCTAACTTGAGAATTTAAAACATTTCCAGATGAGGAACAACCTACAATTTTTGCTGTAGGAAAAAGTTGAACTAATTCTAAATATCTTTTTTCATCTTTTATAATATCTGTATCACCAAATAAAAAAACTATATTTGCTTTAGAATAATCTTCGTTTTTTAAATCACCATCTTTTACCAACCAATTGTTATTATCATAAACAAGATTTATTAGTTCCATTTTATTTCTCCTCAAACTTAATTTTAATTTTATCAAAAATACTAATCAACTCTTTCAAATCAAAATTCACTTCTTGATTATTCGCTTTTGTCTCTATCTCTTGTAATATTTCAGTTGCTTCTTTCATTACAAAATTAGAACAAGCACCTTTTATATAATGTGCTATCTCTGAAATCTTACTACTATCTTTAATATCTATTGAATTTTGTAATTTATTTAAATCACTATCTAATGTTAAAAAGAAATTATCAAGTAACATATCAACTGTACTCTCATCTAATCCCAAACGTTCAATTATTATGTTTTTATCAAATTCTATATTATTAGTTAATAATGGTTCAACAATATCTTTACGTAAATATTTCTTTAAAATAGCTACCAACTTATCAAACTCTATTGGCTTAGACAAATAATCATCCATCCCATCACTTAAATATCTTTCTTTATCCCCTACTATAGAATTTGCAGTCAATGCTACTATTGGTATATCATTATAAAAAGAATCTTTTTTAAGTTCAATTATTTCTTTTGTTGATCTAATACCATCCATTATTGGCATATTTATATCCATTAATATTAAATCAAACTTCTCTTTTTTATACATTTCAATAGCTTGTTCACCATCTGAAACAATAATAGATTCTAATCCTAATTTTTTCAATAATATTTCAATTAATTTTTGATTATTTACATTATCTTCTGCTACTAATATTTTTCCTTGAAATTTTTCATTATCTGAAGATTTATCTAAAACACTATTATTTATATTAGAATTATCAGCAATAATATTATAAATTTTAGAACCATATATTGGTAAATTAATATTGTAATCAATATATGGTAAAACATCTTGAGCTAAATTATCTTTATCTCCCACATAAACTACTTTAGATTTACTATTTTGATTTTTAAATTCAATTAAATTATTACTAAAATTACTTCCTCCAAAACAAAAAAGAATATCAACTTTTTTGTTTGGTTCTTTTCTAATATCAAAAACATCTGCAATTTTTTCTAAATAATTTTTTACGCTCTCTTTTACATTGTCTTCATCATTACTTAAATCACAAATAGCTAAAGAAATATTTTCCTTTTTCAAACTATCATTAAGTTTTATTATTTTCAAGTCTAATACAAAAGAAAATTCACTTCCTTTTCCAATTTCAGAATTTACTTCAATTTGTGCACCTAAAATTTTAAGAATGTCAAAACAAATTGCCAAGCCTAAACCTGTTCCACCAAATTTTCTACTTATTCCACTATCTGCTTGCGAAAATGGATTAAATATAACTTTTAATTGTTCAGGTGTCATACCTATTCCACTGTCTTTAATAGAAAATTTAATTTTTGCTATTTCATTATCATAATCTAAAACTTCAATTTTAAAATATATTTTTCCATATTCGCTTGTAAATTTGATTGCATTACTTAATAAATTTGATAGAACTTGTTGTAATCTCATTGAATCACTAATAACTAAATGGGGTAACTTTGGATCAACACTATATACAAATTTTATATTCTTATCCGTTGCATTTATCGAGAAAAGCTCCACAATATGTTCAGTTAAATCGAATAATGAGAATTCACTTAATTCAACATCTAACTTACCATTTTCCATTTTTGATATATCTAACACATCATTTATTATATTTAATAATGATTTTGCACTTCTTGATATTATTTTTGCATTCTCTTTATTTTCACTATCAATATTTGATTCACACAAAATATCAGAAAAACCTATAATAGCATTTAATGGTGTTCTTATTTCGTGACTCATATTTGCTAAAAATGTAGATTTTGCTTTTTGTGCAATCTCTGCTTTTTGTCTAGCTTCAACTAATTCTGTTATATCATATCTTAATGATAAATATTCGATTATTTCATCATCTTTATCCAAAATTGGCACTATTGTACTTGCCACATAATAAAAACTACCATTTTTATTTCTATTTTTTATAATGCCTTTAAATATTTTTTTTGCTTTTATTGTTTCCCATAACTCTTTAAAAACTTCTTTTGGCATATCAGGATGTCTTACAATATTATGAGGTTTCCCAAGTAATTCATCTTTTGAATAGCCTGAAACATCACAGAAAGTTTTATTAACATAGATTATATTTCCATTTTTATCAGCTTTTGAAACAATTGCACTTGCATCAACAGCTTTTTTGTACTCTAATAAAAGTAAATTAGAATCATTTAACTCTTTTGTTCTTTTTAAAACTTCATCTTCCAATTTATTATTTTGTGTTTTTAGCTCTTTTTCACGTTTGAAATATAAAATTGTATAGTGAACTATAAAAGACAAGATAACAAAAAGCATAAAAACAATTATTGCTTCTGTATTTTTTGCACTTAATACAAACTCCTCTTTAAAAGGAGTAATAACTTCAAGAACACCTCTTACATCATTTAATTTCCAATCATTTTTGGGAGTATCAACCCTATTATTATGGCAATTTAAACAATTTTGAGAAGTCATAACATCAGAGAATGCAACCCTAAAAACTTTTTTTCCATTTACTATATCTTCTCTTGTATAAAACTCTTTTGGATTCTTTCTTAAATATTCTAAAGAATTCTTTTGAAACTGATCCAAAACTCTATTTGCTCTATTAGGAAATGGATAATCACTAAAAAAGTTAATTCTTATATCTTGATTTTTTGTTAATTTATCACTTAAATTATAAATAGTTGTAGCAGGTAAAGGAATAGTATCTGAAGAAAACTCATGATTATAATCAACTTTGATGTTACTTTTATTTATAAGTTTTAAAACTACAAATTCATTATAATAAGCGCGAAAAGTTTTTAAATAATCAACTACTTGAGTTGAATCAACAATAATCTTTTCTTTTTGATTACTCAAAGATAGAGTTGGTAAATAGAATATTGCTAATAAAACAAGAGCTGTTGAAGCAACAATAATAGGTCCAATTATAGGGTTAATAATGGTTCTATAAATAAACTTAAACATTAATTCTCTTCTTGTGAGAATTTATTATGAATATCAATAACTATTTCTTTATTTTTTATAAACAAATCTACAAGAACAGGATCGAAATGTTTCTCTTTTTCTTCTAATAAGAGATTAAAAGCATCATCAATACTCCAAGCTTTTTTATATGGTCTAGTAGAAGTTAATGCATCAAAAACATCCGCAATTGCTGTTATTCTTCCGAAAATTGGTATGTTTTCACCTTTTAAGCCATTTGGATAACCACTTCCATCATATTTTTCATGATGATTATATGCAATTACTCCACCTGCTTTTAAATATTTACTTTTTGAACCTTTTAAAATTTCATATCCTATTTGTGAATGTTTTTTCATTATATTATATTCATCATCATCTAATTTAGCAGGTTTTAAAAGAATTCTATCAGGAATTCCTATTTTTCCTAAATCATGAAAGGGGGAAGCATAAAAAATAATATCTTGTAATTCTTCATCCAAACCATAAGCTTTTGTTAAAAGCTTACAATAGTGGGCAACTCTTTGTGTATGAGCATTAGTTTCAGGATCTTTGTATTCGGCACTTTTACCAAGCATTTGCAAAATTTCTTGTTCTGACTCTTTTAATCTAAAAGTTGCTTTATCTACTTCTTCTTGTAAAAGTAAAGCTTTATTTTTTAATAGTAATTGGCTTTTTCTAAGTTTTAGCATATTGATAATTCTAGCTTTAAATGCAGGTGCATTTATTGGTTTACTTAAAAAATCATTTGCACCATATTCTAAAGCTTTTATTTGCAGTTGCATATCATCACCAACTGCAGTAAGCATGATAATAGGAGTATCAATATTATTCTCTCTGAATCTTTTAATAAATTCTAATCCATCAATCTCAGGCATCATATAATCTACTATTACTAAATCATATTCACAAGTTTTTACAGAAAGTAAAGCTTCTTTTGGTTCTGTAAAACTATCAATTTTTAAAGAAAGTAATTTTGCATAACTTTCAATTATCAGAAGATTTGTTTTATTATCATCTATTGAAATAACTTTCATATTTTCTATATTCATTAAATTACCTTAAAATTAAATTTTTCTAACTAAGAGAGCCTACAATACATAACTTCATCTACAACTGCTCTTGCAATTTGATTTGTTTCAACAATAACATGTTTTAAGTGTAAACCATCAAGAGTTGCTTTTTCTTCATCTGTTGTTACAGTAACAATTGTTTTGCTATTGTGAGTTAAATCATTAACTGCTTCACAAATAAGATGTAATATTTCAGGATTAGTAACAGCAACAATTACGGCTGATGCTTTTGTAATATTTATAGAATTTAAGATATGTCTTTGAGCAGCATTTCCAAAAACAATTGGTTCACCTCGTTCTTTTCCTATTTGATAAAACTTTATGTTATGTTCTAAAATTACATAATTTTGTCCAAAACTCTTTAGCTCATTCACAATAGCTTGTCCAAAATTTCCATATCCTAAAACAACAACATGATTTTCTGTATCTTCAGAAACATTGTATGTATTTGTAATCATCATTACATCTTCTGGAATTAATTTTGCCGCTGCTTTTGATAAATTTTTCAGAATAAATGGTGTTAAAATCATCGATATTACAATAGTAACAATTAGTATTTGAGAATAAGTTACATCAACTAAATTTTGACTACGTGCTAATTCTAAGATTGCTAGTGAAAATTCCCCTATTTGAATCAATGAAAGTGCTGATTTAAAAGCTACTCTTTTATTATCTTCAAATCTAATAAGTGTATAAATAACTATGTATTTTAAACCCATTACTAAAGGCAATATTATTGCAATTATCCAAGCATACTCATAGATAACTGTAAAATTAATTTGCATTCCAACCGTTACAAAAAATACACCTAAAAGAATATTTCTAAAAGGAATAAGGTCTGCTTCAACTTGATGTTTAAACTTAGTTTCTGAAATCATCATTCCTGCTATAAATGCACCAAGTGAATATGAAAATCCAAAATAATAAGCTAAATAAGCAGATCCCATAGCTAAAAGTAAAACTGAAGCCACAAATAATTCATCAGATTTTGTAGAAGAAACATATCTTAAAAATGGCTCTAATAAATACTTTCCACTAAAATATAAAAGTGCTAATAGTACAATTGCAGCCAAAATTGTCTTACCAATTGTAAAAACCAAAGCTCCATCATCTGTCATTGAAAAAAACGAAATCATTAAAAGTATTGGAATAACTGCAATATCTTGCATAATTAAAATTCCTAGAACTCTTCTACCATGTGGTTTTTTTATCTCTTTTGTTTCATTAAATGTTTTTAATACAATTGCAGTTGAAGATAAAGAAAGTGCTGTTCCAATAATAAGAGCTGTTTGAGTATCAAATCCAACAATAAATCTTGCAATTAAATATACAACTATTGTAGTTACAACAATTTGTAAAGTTCCTGTAACAAATACCTCTCTTTTCATCTTTTTTAGATGATTTAAAGAGAACTCAAGTCCAATTGTAAACATTAAAAAAACCACACCAAACTCTGCAATCTCTTTTAATGAATGATTATCCACAGCATGATGTAAATCAAAAACATAAGCAATAATTGTACCTGTTAATATATAACCAATAATTGTTGGTAGATGCACTTTTTTTAAAATTAGATTTAAGATTAATGCAATAAGTGTTGTTGCAACTATAATCCCTAACATTTAACTACCTTTATTTTATTTATAATGCATTTGTTTGTATCCCTCTAACCTTTTTTTGTAGGCTGAGTTTAACATCGCATTTTTTGAATCTAAGAAATCAATAGCTAAACACTCTTGATTTCCTCGACCTATTCGTCCAAGATATTGAACAAGTCTTCCATAATATGAAATTGGTGTTACAAACATAATCGTATTTAAGTGTAGAAAATCAATTCCCTCACCAAAATATGAAGTGGTTGCAATTATTAATGACTTTGTATTTACCAAAGCCATATTTTCAACTTGCTCTTTTTTATTCAGACTTCCATGAACACAAATATAATCTATATTCTCTTTTTGCAAGAGATTTTCTAGATTATTTATATGTTCTATTCTATCAGTTAAAACTAAAATTTTTCTTTCAATATTAGTTTTTATAGCCTCAACTATTAAATTATTTCTATTTTCATCAAGGCATAATTCATTTATGATTGTTGCATAATTATCAGCTGTACTTTCAAAATCAGTTCTGATGATTTGAAGTCTATTTGTATGGGTTCTTTTTTTCTTATACTCATAAGAAATCTCACCTAATTGCTGATATAAAATAGGTTGTAAATCATCTTTTCTATTTGGTGTTGCACTTAAACCTAAGATATATTTACCTTTGAAATTTTTAATAATTTGCTCAAAGGTAATTGCTGGAATATGATGGCATTCATCAACAATTACAAAAGAGTAATTATTGATTATATCGGGGTCATTTTTTAGACTTTGCATTGTTGCCACATCAATTATTCCATTTAATTTATTGTGACCTTTTCCTAAATATCCAATATCTTTTTTTTCATATCCAAAATAATCAACAAATCTCTCAATCCATTGATTTAAAAGCATATTTTTATTTACAACAATCATTGTTGTACATGCTCTTTGCTCAAAAATCTTAGCACCAAGCAAAGTTTTTCCAAAACCAGGAGGCGCAACACAAATTGAAAAATCTGTTTTTTTAATCTCTTTTATTGCATCGCTTTGTTCTGGTCGTAAAGTAAATGTAACTTTTTTAGTTTCAATCTCTTTAAAATTTCTTTTATCAATAAAAGAGAATTTAAGAGCATTAACATTAAAAAAACCAACAACTTTCTCTTTTAAACCCCTTGGAAGCATCAAATATTTATCATCTTCATCAAAAGATTTTATATATTTAGGAGTGTTGTACAAGGGTTTTCTCAAATTCAAAAGAATTTTAATTTGAGGATTTTCAAAGGTTGCAAATGATTTTAATTTATTCAGAAATGATTTTGATAAATTAAGTGTTGGAATATAAATAAAATCAGATAAAACTATCTCTAGCTTTTCCATAGGGAAACTTATTTTCTCAAAATCTTTTTCATAATTTACTGAGTCTGAATTTTCATTAAAACTATAAACTATCTGTTTTGAAACCTTTTGAACTGAATTTAAAACCATCCATTGGTCTTCGTAAATTTTATTTGTATTTACATCTATAAAAACTGTTTTATTTTTATCTCTTAGTTTTAAATGCAAAGGAAGTTCAAGACTATTTCCCAAACTCTCTTTTGTTGCAAACTCTTTATTTGGATATATTTTTGCACTTATATTTGCTTTTTTTAAAATAAATTGTGCGAAATTAAAAACTATTTTTGATGGTAATTCCTCTTCTAAAAATATCCATGCAAAAACCGCATTGTAAGAGTTTAATTCATAATAAGCTCTAATATTTAAAGAGTTTAATGTTATTTGAAGTTTATATTTATCTTCATCAAGAATTTCAAAAACAATAAATTTAGAGATATTTTTAGAATCAATACAATATGTAGCTAGAAATAGATTTCCTCTTAAATGCTCTTCAATTTGATAGTTTGTCAAAGGTAAATAATCTTCACCTTGAAAAGTTGCAGTTACAGGATAAAAACCTTGTTTACTTCCATCACGACTCACCCACTTTTTCGCATAAATATCAAATCGAGCTACAAATAAAGATTTAAAAAGTTCTATTTTTTCATTTTTAGTGAAATCTTTTTTTAGAAGAACTTTTTCTTTTTCAAGTTTTATTTTTTCTTTTAAAAGCTCTATCTCTTCATCTATTTTATTCTTTTGAATATAAAGATTTTCAAGTTGCTTTTCAAGAGTTTTCATTGTAGCCAATAAAAGATAAGAATTTTTCAACAACTAAAAATGAACCAAAAATTAAATACTCTTCATTTTCTTCTATTTTTATTGTCTCTTCATTTGTTATATTTAATTGTTTAATAACTTTTAACAATTCCTCTTTTTTTACAACTCTTTTATCATCAAGTTCAATTATTATAAGTTTTTTGATAATTGGTTTTAAGATTCTTAAAACCTCAGTGTAATCCTTATCAGCGTAAGAGTTATAGATTAGAGTTACTTTCTTATTCTCAAACTCTTTTGCAATTACAGTGGCTGCTAAGGGATTATGACCCACATCAATAGTTATATTTGAAGCTATTTTTTGACATCTTCCAAAAAGTTTAACATCATCAAAAAGTTTTGTATCAATAGGAATTTTCAACTCTTGTAAACAAGTAATTACTAAATGCAAATTTCTTTTTAAATATGAAGCAAATTTATCATTTATTGAGTATTTATCAAACTCTTTTACTTCGATAATCTCAATATTTCTATTTCGTTGCTCTAAAATTTGTTCTTTTACTTTATAGGTAGTTTTTACAACTTCATCAAAAACTTGATAACCTATAAGCATTTTATTATCACTTGAGCGCATTTTTGTAGCAGCTATTTCTTCAACTGTATTTCCTAAAAAACTTTGATGATCAAGGCCAATTGTTGTGATTAATGATAGATTATTTTCAACCACATTTGTAGCATCAAACTCTCCACCAAGTCCAGCTTCTAAAACTAAATAATCAAAATCTTTTGATAGATAAAAAGCTAAAAGAGTTGTATATTCAAAATATGTTAATTTTTCAAGTAGTTCAATTTCAAATAAATCTTGTAAAAATTTGTGAGCTGTTTCTAGGGCTTCATCACTTACATCAAAACCATTTATCCAGATTCTTTCATTAAATTTCATAATATGAGGTGAGCTATAATGTAAAACTTTGAATTCTTTTTTATGTAAATAGTGAGCTAAAAATCTTCCCGTGCTTCCTTTTCCATTGGTTCCAACAATATGAATTACAAAAGGGAGTTTTATTTTTTTTGATAGTTTTTCCCAAGAAGATTTTACAACTGTAAAATCTATCTTGTCATAATAAAGAGTCTTATATTTCAAAAACTCTTCTAAGTTTGTCTTCTTTAGGTTTAATTGCATTCTATTTTTTATGTGCTGAAACTGCTACTTTTGATATAAACTCTTCTAAAGCTTTATCAGAAGCAGCTTTAATAGCTTCAAATCGTTGACTATCAGATATTGTAGTTCCATTATCTATAGAGAAATCATATTCTCCATCTAAATAGAATGACCTTCTTTTATTTTCACTCTTTTTAAAATAAGATATATGTATACCAATTACAGCTTTATATAATTTGTTATATCCTGAAATATCATATTGTAAAACTTGTAGACTAACAGCGTTTACAGATAGATTCAATACTACATCAGCTAAAGATTCTTTAGTAACAAGTTGAGAATCTAATTTTTGAATTAAAATTTGATTTATAGAATCTTTTACTAAAACACTATTTTTGGGATCTTGTAAATCAACAAGTACATTTACAAATACATTTCCTGAAAGTTCTTCTTTTGCATAATAGCTTGAAGGCTTATATCCACATCCTAAAAATGAAAATGAAATAGTAAAAGTAAAAAGTACAAATAGTACTTTTTTAAAAATATTCATATTAGTATTATCCTTTTATAACAAAATTTACAAGTTTATTTGGAACAACTATCTCTTTAACTAACTCACTATCACCCAGCCATTTTGCAGCTGCTACTTTTGCAAGTGCCAAAATATCATCTTTTGAAGTGTCTGGTGATACTTCGATTTCACATCTTTTTTTACCATTAACAGTAACTGCTAAAATTATAGTATCAAATGTAAAAACTTCATCTTTAATTTCAAGTTTTTTATTGAAATTTTCAAGATTAAATAGTTGTTGTGATAATTCCCAACAAGCATGGGGAATAATTGGCTCTAAAATATTTGTTAAAATAGAATAACCCTCTGCCCAAACTGCTTCATTTTTTTGAGCTTGTAAAGCATTTAAAGCTTCCATACAAGAAGCAATTAGAGTATTAAAAGTATAAGTTTTGTTAAATACTTCATTTGATTTAATTAAAGCATCATATACTTTTTTTCTTGCTTCTTTTTCATCTTTATTTAAAGTTGAATGTTCAATCGTAGCAAATTTTTCTAATCCAAGAGGTGTTACATTAGCAGCTCTTTCATAGAATTTTTTAATAAATCTATATGCTCCATCAACTGCACTATCATTCCATTCAAGCTCTTTTGTTGGTGGTGCAGCGAACATCATAAATAGTCTTGCTGTATCTGCTCCGTATTTTTCAACAATTAAATCTGGGTCAACTACATTTCCTTTTGATTTAGACATTTTTGCCCCATCTTTTAAAACCATACCTTGAGTAAGTAGTTTTTTAAATGGTTCTCTTGAATTTGTATAACCTAAATCATTTAATACTTTTGTGAAAAATCTCGCATATAAAAGGTGTAAAATCGCATGTTCAATTCCACCAATATATTGGTCAACATCCATCCAATAATCACTATCAGATTTTGAAATACCAACTTCATTCCAAGATTTTGGATTAGTTGCATATCTTAAAAAATACCAAGATGATTGAACAAATGTATCTAAAGTATCAGTTTCTCTAAGAGCTGGTTTTCCACATTTTGGACAAGCACAATGTTTCCAAGTTGGATGATTATCAAGTGGATTTCCCTCACCTGTAATTTCAACATCTTCAGGTAATGCAATTGGTAAATTTTCAGTTTTTTCAGGAACTAATCCACAAGAGTCACAATGAACAAAAGGAATTGGTGCTCCCCAATATCTTTGTCTTGAAACTCCCCAATCTCTTAGTTTAAAATTAACTTGTTTTACACCTAAAGAGTTTTGTTCAAAATGATAAATAATTGCTTTTTTTGCTTTTTGATTTGCTAGATTTGTAAAACCTTCACTATCAATTAATTTACCTTCACCTGTAAAGGCTTCAGTTTGTTTTTCAATTATTCCAGTCTCACCAATAATTACTTGTTTTATAGGTAAATCATATTTTTTTGCAAATTCAAAATCTCTTTGGTCATGGGCAGGAACTGCCATTACTGCACCTCCACCATAAGAACCTAATACAAAGTTTGCTACCCAAACAGGAACTTTTGCACCTGTTAATGGATGCATAACATCAATTTCTAAAGATATTCCCTCTTTATCATGAGTTGCTCTATCTCTTTCACTTACTTTTTGCATCTCTTTAATTGCTTTGATTTTGTTTTCAGGCAATAAATTATTTTCAACTATATATTTAACAATTGGATGTTCTGGTGCAAGTGCAGAATAAGAAACTCCATAAATAGTGTCAGGTCTTGTTGTAAATACTGTATATTTAGAAAATTGTCTCTCTAATTTTGCTTTTGAATCTATTGATAACTCAAATTTAAACTCTAAACCTTCACTTCTTCCAATCCAATTTTCTTGCATTGTTAAAACTTGACTTGGCCAATCATTTTTTAATAACTCTAAATCATCAAGTAATTCTTGAGCATATTTTGTAATACCTACATAATATCCTGGCATCTCTTTTTGTTTAACTTCATTATCACATCTCCAACAACAACCCTCTTCAACTTGCTCATTTGCTAAAACTGTATGACACTCTTCACACCAGTTTACTACTGAAGATTTTCTATAGATGATTCCAGCTTCATACATTTTTATAACGAACTCTTGTTCCCATTTTGTATAAAGCTCATCACTAGTTGCAAACTCTCTAGTCTCACTAAAAGATAAACCTAAAGCTTTTAATTCATCTCTCATATAATCGATATTTTCATAAGTCCATTTTTTTGGATGAAGTTTATTTTTTATAGCTGCATTTTCTGCTGGCATTCCAAAACTATCCCAACCAATTGGATGTAAAACATTAAAATCAGATTTTCTAAAATGTCTAGCAAAAGCATCGCCTAGACAATAGTTTCTAACATGTCCCATGTGTATTCTTCCACTTGGGTACGGAAACATACTTAAAATATATTTTTTTTCTTTTGTTAAATCATCACTTGGCTCAAAAGATTGATTCTCACTCCAAAAAGTTTGCCATTTTTTTTCAATCTCTTTTGAAACATATTCCATTAAAACTCATCCTTTTCTTGACTTTTTGAACTCTCTATTAAAGCTAATGCTATAGAGAAAATATTAGCAACAACGGCACCGATTGCTAAAGAAATAGCTAAAGGTAAATCATTTGAAAATGTAAGTACCATAAATGAAGGGATTAGATGTAAATCTGCAACTAACGAACTAGCTAATAGTTCTGCTGCGAGTAAATTTTTAACCCCAAGTTTAAGTATTGTTGAGATTACATTAACACCAGCTGCTATAAATAATGCGATTGCATTAGGTTCGTATAAAAATCCAGCAGTTGTAGTTAAAGACATTAGTGAAAAGAAAATATAAATTACTTTACCCCAATCCATTTTTATCCTTTAATTATAATTTTTGCTTTTGTTAAGGCAATTATATTAGCTAAAAAATGATAAAAGATTGCTTTTTGGGTATCTACTTATGAAAGCCTATTTCTGTTTCTAAAAGCTAGCAACATCTTATAAATTAGATAAAAAATAATAAATTTTAAGAGTAATTGAAATATCAAATAAAAGCCAAATCCATCGATTGTCATTTCAAAAAAGTTTAGATTATGAGCTAAAAGATTAAAAGATAAGTCATTTGTAATCAAAAGATAAATACATAAAGAGATATAAAGGGTGAAAATGAAAAACTGTTCTTTTTTCATAAAAACAAAATTATAAATGCTATACCAAATAAAAACTACAATCATCACTGCAATTAACAACTCTTTTAACATCCCATCGGGAATATATATAACAAAATTTTTAGCACTATCAATAAATAAATATTCTAAAACCGCAGAAAAAAACTCTATTACTAAAATCCAATTTAATGCCAAAAGCCAATTTGTTCCATTATTTGAAGTTATTAAATCAAATCTATTTTTTACTTTTTGGTATAAAGAAATATTATTATTTTCTACTTGCATCTGACCTTCTTTTAATAAGATTTTTTTATTAAACACGAAATTTTATTATATCAAAACTTCCTCTTAAAAAAGGCTTGTATTCAAGCCTTTTTAAAATTATTTTCTTCTTGTATTTTGTCTTATTGAGATTATTAATTGGTAGATTAAGTATGCAATAATTATTTTAAAGAATAATTGAATACCATTAATTGCATCATTAGTTTTCATTACAGAAAAAGGATTAATTGTTTTAGAAAATAAGCTTAGTAAATAATCTTCTGTTGAATATATATAAACTAAATAAAAACATATTATAAAATATGAACCATTTACTAATTTATCTTTTATTTTACATATACTATTTAAAAACAACACAACAAATATTAATCCAATTGTTTTAAAAATTAATGATAATTCATAATGTACATATTTACCTTCATATTGAATTAAATTAAAATCATAATATGAAGATATAAAACCAATTATAAATATCCAATAAAGAGCTAATAACCAATCTTGTGAATGATTTGAAGATATCCCATGAATTTTGAAAACTAACCATTCTAAAAAGTTTTTACCTTCTTTAATATCTTCTTCTAACTCTTTTTCTCTTTCTTTCATCTCTAAAGCATAAAATTCATTTGCGGCTATTATGTTGTTTTGCTTTTCAAAAGAGTCTTTTATTATTCTTGCTGTTTCACGGTTTGATATTCCATTATCTAATTTAATATTAAAGAAATTTACCTTTTCATAAAAAATAGTATTTTCTAAATTTAACTTATCAGAAAAGTAGCAATTATTAAAAAACACATTATCTTCAAAAGATGAATCATCAAATTCTGTTTTTCTATAAAATTTAGTTTCTCTTAAATCTACATATTTTTCAAAATTAGTACCACTAAGATTAAATATTACATTTGTATCTTCTAGTTTGTGAAAAATACATTCCCGAATAATTAACTCTTTATCAAAAGTACCTAGATTACCAAGTATTCTAAAATTAGAATAAAAATCACAATTAAAAAATTGAATAAATTTTGTATCCTTTGAAGAAAGAACAACATCATTAATAAACTTACTATCCTCAAAATGAACCTCAATCTCTTTAAAATAAGCAAAATTATGTAATGGATAAACTAAACTTTCTAATTCAAGTAAATATCCATTTTTATAATCATCAGTTTTTTTATATTCAGAAATTAAATTTTTTAAACAATCAGAAAAATATTGATTCTCTTTAGCATCTAGTTTCCATTCATCTTTTTCACAATGTAAAATACATTTATCATTATTCTCAAAAACTTCTAAATCACAATTTTTTTGGCTACATTTACACATAAAATCTCGTTTATTGATTATTTTTTAATAAGATTATACATTTCTTATTCTTTGAGGATTCTACTTTTCTTTTTAGTAAAGAAAAGTTAGCAAAAGAAAAGCGTTCACAGGGATTCAAAATAGCTAAAAAATCTATACAAATTCTAAAATTTGAAAACTTGACTCCGTTCCTCCGTCTTCAAACAGTTCAAATTTCTTTACGAATTTATATAGATTTTTCTTAACGCTATTTTGAAAATGCTCACATTTTTATACGCCAATATTTCTTTATTCAAAAAAATTGTTAAAAATTTAAAAGTATGGATGAACAGAAAATTGTATCGATTTGTATTTTTGGGATTAGATTTTTTGATTGAGGAGCGTTAAGAAATTTAAACTGTTTGAGACGGAGGTACGGAGTCGAGTTTTTAAATTTTAGTGACGATTGAAAAAAATCCCCAAAAGTACATTTTTCGATACGCTTTTCTTTTTGCTTACTTTTTCTTTACTAAAAAGAAAAAGTAAGAAGCATCACAACAAACAAATCCACAATATCCATCGTAAAACTAATCAATAAAAAAAGGAGAGAGTCAAAAAACTCTCTCCTTTATAAAAACATAAATTTTAATTTATTAAAAACTATCTATTTTTAAATTGTACCTTGTTCATACATAGCTCTATTTCTAGCTTTCTCTTTTGCTATTTTCATCTTCTCAGCCTCTTTATTTTTAAAATCTTCAACTGAAAATTTAAATTGAACTAAAAAAGTTGATGCTACGAAAATTGAAGAATAAGTTCCTACAATAATTCCTACAAACAGAGTAAATGAGAATCCGTAAATAATCTCTCCACCAAAAAACAATAACGTTGCAACAACAAATAATGTTGTTAAAGAAGTTAGTGTAGTTCTTGATAAAGTTTTACTAACTGAGAAGTTTATTACATTTTCTAAAAGTGTATCTTTTGTTATTTGTAAATTTTCTCTAATTCTATCAAATACAATAATAGTATCATTTATCGAGTATCCAAGAAGTGTCAAAATTGCTGCTAAAATATCTAAATTAACTTCAACTTGAAATAAACTAATAGCACCCATTGCAATAGTAGCATCGTGAAGTAGTGCCAAAATTGAAGCAACTGCAAATCTCCATTCGAATCTATATGAAACATAAATCAGCATTACAATTAAAGATAAACCTAAAGCCATTAAACCTTTTTCTCTAAGTTCTCCACCAACTTTTGGTCCTACCATATCTACTCTTCTAATCTCAAACTTTCCACTTGGAGATAAAAGTGTATGCATTTCGTCACCAATATCATTTGTCAAATCGGAAGTACTTCCCGTAATTCTAATAATAACTTCATTTGGATTCCCAAATTCAGTAATTACAGCATTTGAATATTTTGTTGGTTTTAAAATTTCTCTTAATTTATCAATAGGTGCTGCTTGTTCATATTTAACTTGAATTATAGTTCCACCAGCAAAGTCAATACCAAAATTTAAACCTCTTGTTAGAAGTAAAATAATTGATACTATTACTAAAAAAGAAGAAAGGCCTAAAAAAGGTATTCTTTTACTCATAAAATCATAAGTTTTATCTGTTTTAAAAATTTCCATTAATTAACTCCAAACCATTTTCTTAGATTTTTATCTCTATTTATTTTAGATGACAAGGCTTCATACATTCCATGTGTTCCTAAAATTGCAGTTAACATAGAAGCTAAAATACCAATAGAAATTGTAATTGCAAACCCTTTTATAGGTCCTGTACCATAAGCATATAAAATCACTGCAACCAATAAAGTTGTAATATTTGAATCTAAAATTGCTCTAATTGCATTTGAATATCCATCTTCTATAGCTTTTGCAACAGAAGCACCTTCGCTTAATAACTCTCTTATTCTTTCAGTAATAATTACATTCGCATCAACTGCCATACCAATTGTAAGTACAATTCCAGCCATTCCAGGAAGTGTTAAAGTTGCTCCAAACATTGCCATTACCGCAATAATAATAAATACATTTGCAATTAATGCAACATTTGCAATAACGCCCGCCCCTCTATAATAGAAAATCATAAATAAAAATACTAAGGCAAACCCAGCAATCAATGCTATTGAAGCTGATTTTATAGAATCAGCTCCCAAAGATGGTCCAACACTTCTTTTTTCAAGTAATGTTACTGTGGCAGGTAAAGCTCCACTTCTTAAAGCAATAGCTACATTTCCAGCTTCAGCAACTGTAAATCCACCTGAAATTTGTCCACTTCCACCACCAATTCGCTCTCTAATATTTGGTGCTGAATAAACTTTGCCATCTAAAACAACCGCTAATCTTTTACCAACACTTTTTGCTGTAAAATCACCAAAGATTCTAGCACCTGTAGAATTTAGAGTAAAGTTAATAATCGCTTGATTAGATTGGTCAAAAGCAACTTGTGCATCGATTACTTGACTTCCTGTTAAAACAGGAATCTCTTTTACAAGATATTTAATATTAGAATTCTTTGTATCTTCTAAAATTATATTCCCATAAGAGGCAGCTTGTGAAGATGTCATTGTGTATACTTGATCAGCTCTTTCTTCATCAACAGCCATTAATTCAAGATTTGCAGGTTTAGAGATAAGCTCACGTGCTGCTTTTTCATCTTGTGCTGTTTTAATTCCAGGAAGTTCAACAACAATGTCTGTATCTCCTTGTCTTAAAACAGAAGGCTCTGATAAACCAAACTGGTCAAGTCTATTTCTAATAGTTTCAACAGCTTGAACAACAGCTAAATCTTTTGTTTTAGCTATATCTTCAGTAGTTAATTTTAAAGTATATTTTAAATCATCTTTTGAAATAACTAAACCTTTTATTTGATTTAACATTTCATCCATTTTTGGCATTTCATCTTTATCCAACAGAGTAAATACAACAGCATCACTCTCAATTGAAAGTCCATCTATTAATAATTCTTCATCATCTGAAAAATATTTTACTGTTGTAGCAATAGTTTTGATTTTTGAAGTTACTGCTTCTTGAGTATTAACACCTAAAAGCATGTGTAATCCACCTTGTAAATCAAGGCCTAAAGCTATTTTTTTTCCGGTATCAGTTTGTAATAAAGATGGGATTGAGAAGACAACACCAAAAATAATACTTAATACAAATATTATAAGTCTATAATTAAAGATTTTCAATTCTTTTTCCTTAGTTAGGTTCGTCATTTGAAGTTATAAGATATGTAATTTCTACATATCTTAAGTTTTAAGAAGGCTATTATTCCTCTAAAAGTTTTGCTACAAACTCTTTGATTAGTTTCATTTCAGTATTGTCACTGTTTTTTACTAGAAAATATGTATCTTCTACTTTAGCAACCTCTACTATTAAGCCTCCATTTGTTACAATTTTGTCACCTTTTTTCAAATTAGCAACCATTTCTTTATGAGCTTTCGCTTGTTTTTGTTGTGGTCTGATAATCAAAAAGTAAAAAATTGCAAACAATGCAACTAGAGGTAGCAATGAATTTATTAAATCCGTATTCATCAAATTTCCTTTTAAAAAGTAGTTTATTATGTTTTTACTAAAACGCGATTATTCTAACAAAAACTTCATAATAAAAGGCTTCATTAGTTCAATTTTATTAAGTTCTTTCATATATTTAAGTTATTTCAATATAGAAATTAAGATTTTAAATACTGTATTGGCACTATTTGCTTTATATTTTTTATTAATTATTCCCAAAAAAGCACTATTTATTAGTGGATTTTTAACAGGTGTTTTATGGTGTAATTGGATGGCTGTTAGCTTACAATATTATGATTTAGTTTATTTAACACCTATAATTTTAATATTTATTGGAACTGTTTTTGGTTTCATTTTCTATTTTTTTGCTTTATTTGATAGATTAACTTTTAGAATATTAGCAATTTTTGCTTTTACTTTTTTTGCACCTTTTGGTTTTAACTGGATGAAATTTGAATTATTATTCATTGATTCATATATTGGTATTGGAAAAGTAGATTTTTTTCTTGTATTAGTATCTTTTTATTTTATGATAAAACTCAAAAGATTTAAAATATTAGCACTTATTCCACTTTTATTTACACTAACTTTTCCAAAAGGTTTATATATTCAAAACCCAAATGCAAAAATTTATATGCCACAAATGGATGTAAATCAAGATTTAAGATGGGATAAAAAATACAAATCAACCCTTGATGAACAAAATTTTGAAGAGATAAACAATGGTATAAATTTACAAAAAGATTTAGTAGTTTTACCAGAAACTGCATTTACAACTGTTTTAAATAGAAATACTGCACTTCTTGAAAGATTAAAAGAATTGTCATATAAAATCGATATTATCACAGGCGCTTTATATGTTGAAGATAATCAAATTTATAATGCTTCTTATCATTTTTCAAAAGGTGAAATCCAAATAGCTAAAAAAGTAGTTCTTGTGCCTTTTGGTGAAGAGATTCCTTTTCCTAAGTTTCTTGTTGATTTCATAAATAAGATTTTTTATAATGGCGCACAAGATTATTCAAAAGCAACTGCACCAACTGATTTTACAATCAAAGGTGAAAAATTTAGAAATGCAATTTGTTATGAAGCTACAACAGATAAAATATTTGAAAATTTAGCTGATACAAAATATATGATTGTTATTTCAAATAATGCTTGGTTTATTCCATCAATTGAACCAACGTTGCAACATTTATTACTAAAATACTATTCAAGAAAATATGATATAAATATTTTTCATGTGGTAAATGCAAGCCAAAATAGAATTTATAGACCATAAAAAGATTAAAGAAATTTTTCTTTAATCTTTTTAATTATCTCTTCTTTTTTCATATTTTCATCAAGTTGCAAATCAAAAGCAAACTCTAAAATCTCTTTAAACTCTTTTGAGGGTTTAAATCCAAGTTCTATTAAATCTCTTCCTAAAACTAATTGTTTTATAGGTTCATTATGTATTTCTAACTCTTTTGCTTTATCTAAAAGCCAAGAAGTTGCTTTTGGACATTTTTCTTTATCTAGAATGGTTCTGCCTAAACAATCGGCCAAACAAACTAAACATAAATCTTCAATATTTACTTTTAGAGATAACCTTTTTATTGCTTTTAAAGATGATTCTGCCAAATAGAGTTGAAAAGGTGTTAAGTGATTTTTTACTAATGAACAAACTATCTCTATAAATTTTTTTTCATTAGTAAGTTTTGATAAAAAAGATATTGTTGGTTCAATTCCTAAAGATTCGTGTTTGTGGGAAGTGATTTTTCCATTTATCTCTTGAGTACAAAATGGTTTTCCCAAATCATGGCAAAGAATCCCATAAAATAAATATAGTTTTCTATATTCATCTTCTATTTTTTCTTCTTTTAGGATTCTAGCCATTTCATCAAGTGTCATCATGGTATGAATCCAAACATCACCTTCAGGATGATACTCCTTATCTTGTTCACAATTTATCAAAACTTCTAATTCGTGAAAATATTTTAAAACTCCTAATTCACGAAGAAGTTCAAAACCAATTGAGGGTTTTAAAGATTTTAAAAATAGTTTTTTAAACTCTTCATAAATTCTCTCTTTTGGAAGATACTTTAACTCATCATTTAAAACAATTTGTTTACAAAGCTCTTTTGTATTTTCTTCAATTTGGAAACCAAATCTAGAAGCAAATTGAACTGCTCTATAAACTCGTAAAGAATCTTCGATAAAAGTATTATCATCTATATGTTTTATAGTTTTATTTTTTAAATCATTTATTCCATCAAAGGGGTCTAAAAACTCTTGTTTAAAAAAATCATAACCTATTGAGTTAATAGTAAAATCTCTTCTAATAGCTGCTTCTTTGAAGCTTAGTTTGGCATTTGTTATTACTTCAAAGTCTTGGTGGGTGTTTCCAATTTTTTTTTCAGTTCTTGGAAGTGCAAAATCAAAATCGTACTCATCAACCCTTAGAGTTAAAACTCCAAATGATTTTCCGACTAATTTAACAGAACCATGTTTTTGTAGGGATTTTTCAATAGTTTCAAAGCAATCTATTCCAAAGATTTCAACATCATAATCTTTTACTGGAATATCTAAAAAATAATCACGAACACAGCCACCTACAAGAATTGGAGTTGCTCCTAATTCTTGTAAATCTTTTAAAATATCCTCTAATACTTTTGGTATTTCAAATATTGTTGTAGTGGTGAACATCTTGTTGTGGGAATGGAATAGAGATACCTTCCTCATCGAATCTTAATTTTATTGTTTCTGTTAAAGCAAATTTAACATCCCAATAATCAGGAGTTTTAACCCAAGCACGAACTACAAAATCAACAGATGATGAAGCAAGTTCTGCAACTGCCACTGTAATTCCTTTATCAACTAAAACTTTTTCATTTGAAGTTAAAATATTATTTAAAACATCTTTTGTTTTTTTAATATCATCGCTGTATCCAATACTAACAACTAAATCAACTCTTCTTGTATCATTTGCATTTATATTAATTATTGAACCACTTGTAATTGCACCATTTGGTATGATTATTTTTTGATTATCAGCACTTAAAAAAATTGAGTTAAAAATACCAACTTCAGTTATAGTTCCTGTAACTCCAGCTGCTGTTACTAAATCACCAACTTTAAAAGGTTTAAATAATATAATCATAACACCTGAGGCAAAGTTTCCTAAAGAGTCTTTTAATGCTAAACCAATAGCTAAACCAGCAGCTCCAAGTATTGCTAAAAATGAAGTTGTTTCAACTCCTAGTTTTCCTAAAGATGTTAAAAGAACTACTATCATTAAAGCGTAATAAACAATATTCTCTAAAAATTTAATTAGAGTTTCATCCATACCTTTTACTTTTCGTAAAACTTTTCCTAATAATGCAACTAATTTATTAACTGCCCACTTTCCAATAACAAAAATCAATAATGCCATTAATAATGAAAAAGTATATCCACTTAATATTTCTACAATATTGTCTGGAATATAAGATGTTATATCTTTTGTAAGAACTTCAATATTTTTTTCTAATTCTTTTTCCAAAATCCACCCCTATTGTTTAATTAATTCTACTATTTTAGAAAGGACATCTTCAATTTTAACATCAGTTTTTTCTAATGTTTTTCTATCTATGATTTCAACAAATCCTTCTGGTAATTTTTTACCAATTACTACAGCATAAGGAAAACCAATTAATTCAAAATCTCCCATTTTAAAACCAAATCTTGCATTTACTCTATCATCTAAAATAGTATCAATTCCTGCTCTTTTTAGTTTTGAATAGATTTCTTCACCAGCTTGTGCTTCTTCCTCTTTTTTAGAGTTTGAAACAATAATATCAACCATAAAAGGTGCAGTCTCTTTTGTCCAGATACAACCTTTGTCATCATGATTTTGCTCAATAACTGCTGCTACTAATCTTGAAACTCCAATTCCATAACATCCCATAATAAATGGTTTTGCTTTTCCATTTTCATCTAAAAAGTTTGCATTCATAGCTTCTGAATATTTTGTTCCCAATTGGAAAATATGTCCAGCTTCTATCCCTTTTGTATATTTTAAAGTTCCACCACAACAAGGACAACTATCACCTTCTTGAACTGCAACTAAATCAAAATACTTTGCCTTTTCTAATGTTGATAAATCTGTATTTATTAAATGATAATGTTCTTCATTAGCTCCACAAGCTAATCCTAATTCATCTTTTATTTCTAAATCAATTACAAAATCAATGTTTGATGGTAAATGAAAAGGTCCACAATAACCAGCAATTAATCCAGCATCATTTATATCTTCTTCACTTGCATCAATTAATTCTAAAGCATTTATAGCATTACAAGCTTTTGTTTCTTCAAGCTCATCATTTCCTCTTATAAAAAAGATTACTATTTGTATTTTATTTTCAAAAATAGCTTTTTTAATAACTGCTTTAATTGTTTGTGCTTTTGAAATACTCAAAAAATTTGATACATCTTCAATAGTTTTTAAATCTTGTGTTAAAACTCTTTCCATAGAAACAGGAGAATTAGTATTTTCAAACCAAGCAGAAACATGTTTTGGTTTTCGAGTAGCTGCTTCAATATTCGCACCATATTCACAATCAGGACAAACAACAATAGTATCCTCTCCACTATCTGCTAAAACATGGAACTCTTTAGAACCACTTCCACCAATTGCACCTGAATCTGCAGCTACAACTCTAAAATCAAGTCCAAGTCTTGTATAAACTTTTTTATATGTTGCTTCCATTAGATTAAATTCTCTAACTAAATCTTCAGTTGATGAGTGAAAAGAGTAAGCATCTTTCATTAAAAATTCTCTACCTCTCATAAGACCAAATCTAGGTCGCGCTTCATCTCTAAATTTTGTATTTATTTGATAAAGATTAACTGGTAAATCTTTATATGAAGTAATTCTATTTCTAACTAAATCAACAATTGCTTCTTCATTTGTAGGAGATAAAACAAAACTTGTATTTTTTCTATCTTTAAATTTTAGCATCTCAGAACCCATAGTATTCGCTCGTCCAGATTCTTCCCATAAAGAAGTTGGTGTTACAAAACCTAATTGAACTTCATTTGCTCCTGCTTTATCCATTTCATCTTTTACAACTGCTCTTATTTTATCAAGAACAATTTTCCCTAATGGCATAAAGTTATAGATTCCAGCACCAACTTGATTTATAAATCCACCTCTAATTAAAAATTGATGAGATGGTAAAGAGGCATCATTTGGAGTCTCTTTTGTAGTTGGGATAAACATTCTGCTAAATTTCATTGATTATTTTCCTATTTTAATTTTTTGTAATATGATCACATTTATATTTATTTGAGACATTTGAATCGTTACTTAATCCAAACATATTTTGAACAGTTGAAACAACAACATCACACTCCATATTTTTTGAAATATCTTTTAATTGTTTTGATGGATTATGTAGATATTCTGTAATTACTGTTTGACAAAGTTTTCTAATATTCTCTTCTTCATCAGCTCTGATATAACCTTTTTTTATGGCATTTTTAACTTTTTTATCGATGATTGTTTCACCTTTTAAATAAAGATTTTTTACCACTGGTTCAATCTCTAAAGATTTTAACCACTCAAAAAATTCCATTGACATACGGCTAACTATTCCATATGCAGTTTTTGCTTGTTCTGCTCGTAAACTCATATTTTCATTTACAATATCTTGTAAATCATCAACTGTAAAAACTTCTAATCCACTCAATGATATATTTTCATCAATATCCCTTGGAACTGCAATATCGAACCAATATCTAGCTATTGAAGAACTAGGAGCATTCTCTTTTGTGATTATTGGATATGGAGCTGAAGTTGCTGTTATCATAACTGGAGTTGTTGCAAGTAGATTTGATAATTCACTATAAGGTTGAACACTTACATTTACATCGAAAGTATCTGCTAAAATTTGAGCTTTTTTTATATCACGACTTGTAAGAACTACATCAAAACCAGATGAAATCAAATGTTTTATTGTAAGTTCACTCATCTCACCAGCACCAATAACAAGTGCTTTTACACCTTTTGTATTTCCAATTATCTCTTTTGCTTTTGCAACAGCTGTTGATGCAACTGAAACTGAACCTGTTCCTAAACTTGTTGCATTTCTAACATTTGCAGCACATTTAAAAGCATAATTCATAACTCTTGTAATATTTGTAGAACAGTGTCCTTTTGCTTGTGAAAATCTAAAAGCATCTTTTAATTGTCCAACGATTTGTGTTTCACCAATTACTAAAGAATCCAAAGCAGATGCAACAGAAAAAAGATGATGAACTGCTCCATCATTATCGTAAATATCTGCTCTTTCATATAATGTATCAAAATCTAAACCTGAATATGTAGATAATTTTTCTATAATATTTTTTGCACTATTTTTTACATTTAAAGATCTAGTAACTATCTCAACTCTATTACAAGTTGATAAAACTACAGCTTCTTTTGTATATTCATTTTCTAATATTTGTTTTAAATATCTCTCTTTATCTTCTTCGCTATTAAAAGCTAGTTTTTCTCTCATTTTTATGTCAATATTTTTATGAGAAAAACTAATTACTAAATAACTCATTAAAACTCTCTTTCTATCATAGCTTTCATAATCATCACAAGAGTTTGGCTATCTTTTTCATCAATTACAGCATTAATCGCCTCGTTTCCAATAGCTTTTGCTTGTAAAATTGAATCATTTAAAGCATTTGTAATACTCATTTGCTCTTTTATCCAATTACTCTCATCTTGCGTTAACTCTTTTTTATATAAAGATTCTAATTTTGTTTTATCTTCAACTCTTTCGTGAAGTAATAAATATGGAATTGTTACTTTTCCCTCGACAAAATCAAGCATTGCTGGTTTTCCTAGAGTTGCTGAGTCTTGAGTAATATCTAAAATATCATCTACCATTTGAAAAGCAAGTCCAAGATTTTTACCATATAAAGCATATTTGTTTTCATCAAGTCCAGCTAGAATTGCAGCTGCTTTTGCAGATGCTTCTATTAAAGAAGCTGTTTTTTTATAAATCATATCAAGATATAAATCATAAGATTTATTGAAACTATTTGTCAAATCAACATCAATCATTTCACCAATACTAAGAAGTGTTACAGCATTTGAGATAGTATATGCTACTTTTTTATCCATTTGAGAAAGTTCTGTAAATGCTCTTGAATATAAAATATCTCCAAACATAATAGAAGTTTTATTATCATAAATTGCATTAACTGATGGTTGACCTCTTCTTGTATCAGCATCATCAATTACATCATCATGTAAAAGTGAAGCTGCATGAATCATCTCAACAACAGCACAAAGTTTAATACTCTCTTCATTTATTCCAGCAATTTTCAAAATAAGTTTTGAACGTAACATTTTTCCAGTTGCTAACTTATCTAAAAGTTCTAAACTTTTTTTATGATTACAAACTTCTACAAATTTCTTTATTTGTTCTTTTACTTGTTGTAACTCTTCCACTTTATAACCTTACGAATCTAATCTACAGATTATCTCACCTGTGAATTCAACATAAAGACCTTTTTTCATAGCTTTTACTTTTTCATAGTTTTCTAAAGTATATTCTTTAATATATTCGTTTATATCAAAGTTTTCATCTTTATTTTCACTAATTATCATCTCTAAAACAGCTAATTTTTCAATTATTTTATCAGTCTCTTCTTCAACTATTTCTTTTGAAGCTTGTCTTGAAACATCAAAAAATTTAGATTTTGGGCTTCCCATAAAAATATCATCTTCATCTTCACTAAACCAATCACCAAACATTGACATATTTATTCCTTTATTTATTCTTTTATTATTTGTTTTCTAATCTAACTCTAACAGCTTTTGCGTGAGCTGTTAAACCTTCTGTATCTGCAAGTAATGCACATGCTTCACCCAATTCATTTATTGCATTTTTTGAAAAATTAATAATTGAGCTTTTTTTCATAAAATTTTCCACATTTAAAGGACTATAAAATTTAGCTGTGCTTCCTGTTGGAAGTGTATGATTTGGACCAGCTAAATAATCACCTATTGGTTCAGGAGTATTTTCACCTAAGAAAATTGCACCTGCGTGTTTAATAAATGGCAATAATTCAAAAGGATTTTTAGTCATAACTTCTAAGTGTTCAGGAGCTATTTCATTCATTAATTCAAGTGCTTCTTCCATTGAAGAGGCAACTATAATTGCACCTCTATCTTCAATTGATTTTCTAGCAATTGTTTCTCTACTTAGATTTTTTAAATACTCTTCAACTTCATTGCTTGTAAGTTGTGCAACTTCTTCACAAGTTGTAATCATAATAGAACTTGCCATCTCATCATGTTCAGCTTGAGATAATAAATCAATTGCTAAATAGTGAGGTTTTGCTGTTTCATCTGCAAGTATTCCAATCTCACTTGGCCCTGCAATCATATCAATATTTACTTCACCAAAAACAAGTTTTTTTGCAGTTGCAACAAAAATATTTCCAGGACCTGTAATTACATCAACTTTTGGAATAGTTTGCGTTCCATAAGCCATTGCAGCAATTGCAGATGCCCCTCCAACTTTATAAGCTTTTTTGATTCCACATAAGTGACAAGCTGCAAGTAAAAGTTCATTTACTTCATTATCAGGTGTTGGAGTACAAACAACTATCTCTTTTACACCTGCTACAATTGCTGGAATTGCATTCATTAAAAGTGAGCTAGGATATGCAGCTTTTCCACCTGGAATATAAAGACCAGCTCTGTCAACAGGAGTTACTTTTTGTCCTAGAATTGTTCCATTTGATTCAAAATCTATCCATGATTTTGGAAGTTGTTTTTCGTGATAAGTTTTGATTCTATTATAAGCTATATGTAAAGCATCTCTTAGTTTTTCATCAATATTGTCATAGGCTTTTTTCATATCATCTGGATTTATCATTAAATCTTCATCTGATTTAACTTCCCATTTATCAAATTTTTCAATATGTCTTTTTACAGCTGTGTTTCCCTCTTGAACAATTTCATCAATAATATTCATAACAATTGTTGAAACACCTTTGATGTCACTTTTAGCTCGTGCTAAAATTCCATCAAATTCTGATTTAAAATTTACATCTTTTGTATTAATTATTTTCATTTATATTTGTCCTAAAATCTCTTTTACAATATCTTTTATATCTTTATTTTCAACATCAACTATAATTTTTGCAACTTTTTCATACTCTTTTGCTCTTAAATTATAAAGTTTTATTGCCTCTTCCATATTTTGTAAAAGTGGTCTTTTTTTCAATTTATTTGCAGCATTTGGGGCAGCATTAATTCGGTCTAAGATACCTTGAAATGATGATTTTAGATAAACAACCTTTCCTATTTTGTTTATATTTTCTTGCTTATAAAATCCACCACCAGTTGAAATAATTGTGTTATTTACACTTTTTTCCAACCATAAAGCAGTCTTTTTTTCTAAGGCTCTAAAATATGGTTCACCTTCAACTTCAAAAATCTTTTTGATTCTTCTGTTTTCCATACTTTCTATTAAATCATCAGTATCAATTGCAAACATATTTGATTTTTTAACCAAAGCACGTGCAACTGTACCCTTACCAACACCCATAAAACCTATTAATATTATATTGTTCTTTTTCATAGTTTGGGATTATATCTAAAGTTATGTAAATTTTTATACCAAGAATTAGCTCATTTACTTTAATTTGGGCTAAATTTAGATAGTATAACGCCTTAAAAACTCTTTATACATAGGATAAAAATGGCCTTAACTAAGTTGATTTCACAAATTGATGATTCAATAAATTGTGATGTTACATTACAAGAAGTTTTAGATTTTATGATAAAAAACAGAACAAAACATACTGTTTTATTAAAAGATAAAAAACCTGTAGGAATTATTACAGAAAGAGATATTTTATTTTTATATGCAAAACATGAAAATTTAAATTTAAAAGCTTTTGATTTTGCAAATAAGAGATTAATTACAAGTAAACAAAGTAGAAAAATTGATTATGTTTTAGGATTAATGTTAAATCATAATGTTAGAAGAGTTTTAGTTGTAGATAAAGAGGATAACTATTTAGGCTGTATTATTCAAGAAAAAATAATTTTCCAATTTGAGCAGGATTTATTCAAAACTAATATAAAAGCAAAAGAGTTAATAAAAAATAATTCAAAAGCTGTTCATGTTCAAAAAGAAGTAAATATTCAAAATGTTATAGATTTAATGACTCAAAAAAATATTGGTTCTGTTTTGATTTTTGATAAAAATGAACCTATCGGGATTTTAACAGAGAGTGATGTTATAAATCTTGCTCAAAAACATATCGATTCAAACCTAAATATTCAAGAATTTATGCACCAAAATCTAATCTGTTTTGATGAAGAAGAGCTTTTATTTGATGTTGTAACTAAAATGAAAGAAAATGAGATAAGAAGAGCTGTAATTTTTAATAAAAAAGAAAAAGAGTATTTTGTAATTACCTCAAAAGATATTTTAAATAATATAAAAGGAAACTACAATCTATTTTTAGAATCAAAACTAAAAGATGTTAAAAATACTTTTAACTCATTAAACGAAGCAGTTATTGAACTTTTTGATAATGATGATGAACAAATTATCTATTGGTTTAATAAAAAATCTTCAGATTTATTTGATATAGAAATTGATAAAAATATTACAACAATAATTCCTCATTCAAAATGGGAAGATATTTACAAAAAAATAAAAACAAATACTTTTAATCAAAATGAAATATTTGAAATAAAAAATAATCAATTTCAATTAACTGTTTTAAATACAGTTTTATTAGAAAACTCAATAATAAAACTCCTATTTACAAATATTACAGAACTAGCAAATAAAAATAAAGAGATAGAGAGCAAGTTTAAATTTTTATATGATGAAGCTCCTTACCCTTATCAATCATTAAATGATAGAGGTGTTGTGTGTAATGTTAATAAAAAATGGCTTGAAATCACTGGTTATGAAAAAGATGAAGTAATTGGTCAAAAATTCTTTCATTTTTCAGATGAAACATTTGAAAGATTAAAAGAGATATTTAAAGTTTTTCTAGTAGAAAAACATGTTGAAAATGAACATATAAAAATTAAAAAGAAAAATAATGAAGTTTTCCTAGCTAGTTTCACAGGAAATATTTCTAATATAAACGATGAAATTAGAACCCACTGTATTTTTAAAGATATAACACAAGAAGAGATAATAGAAAAGAAATTAAAACTATCTGATATTGTATTTGAAAATACAACTGAGGGAATTATAATAACAGATGAAACAGGAAAAATCATCTCTATAAATAGTGCTTTTACAAATATCACAGGTTACACTTTTGATGAAATAATTTATCAAAATCCAAGAATATTAAAATCAGGAAAACACGACAAAGAGTTTTATTCAAAATTATGGCATGAATTAGAAAAAAAAGGTTCATGGAAAGGTGAAATTTGGAATAGAAAAAAAAGTGGAGAGATATATCCTGAATGGCTAAATTTAAGTGTTGCAAAAGATTCAAATGGAAAAGTGCTAAATTATGTAGCCCTGTTTTCTGATATTACAAAAATAAAAAACTCAACTGCAAAAATTGATTATTTAGCCCACCATGATCCACTTACAAATCTGCCAAATAGATTATTATTAAATGCCAGACTCAATAAATCTATAGAAAAATGTAATGAATTATCTCAAAGATTAGCAATATTTTTTATTGACATTGATAATTTTAAAATAATAAATGACTCTTATGGTCACTCAATTGGTGATAAAATAATTAATCTTGTAGCACAAAGATTACAAAAAAATGTTAGAAAAAATGACACAATTTCAAGAATTGGTGGAGATGAATTTATCATTGTTATTGAAGATATTCTTGAGCGAAAAGATATTGAAAAGATTGCAAAAAAAATACTAAATGATTTTCTAGAACCCATAAAGCTAGAAGAGTATCTATTTGATACCACAATTAGTATGGGAATCTCTATTTTTCCAAATAATGGATTAAATGGTGAAGATTTAATTAAACATGCAGATACGGCAATGTATAGTGCAAAAAATGCAGGAAGAAATCAATATCAATTCTATAAAGATGAGATGACAAGTGAAATATTTGAAAAAATAGTTATGAAACAAGAGATAAGTGATGCTATTAAAAATAATGAATTTGAAGTTTATTATCAACCACAAATTGATATTAAAACAAATAAAATTATTGGAGCTGAAGCCCTTTTAAGATGGAATCATAAAAGCTTGGGAGTTATTACTCCAGATGAATTTATTCCACATGCAGAAGAGAGCAGACTAATTATTCCTTTAGGTGATTTTGTATTAAAAACTGCCTGTTCATTTATGAAAAAACTTCATGAAATGAATCTATTAGAAGATGGGAAAATTGCTGTAAATATCTCTTCAATTCAATTTAAACACAGTGATATTTATAAAACTGTACTTGATAATTTAAAAATAACAAATTTAGATGCAAATTATTTAGAATTAGAATTAACAGAAAGTTTTATTATGGAAAACATTGAAGAATCTATAATGATTCTTAAAAATCTTAAAGAAATTGGCGTTCAATTATCAATTGATGATTTTGGAACAGGATACTCATCTTTGAGTTATTTAAAACAATTTCCAATAGATAAACTAAAAATTGACAAATCATTTATAGCTGAAATTCCCCACAGTTTAAAAGATATAGCTATTGCCAAAACAATTATTGCTTTAGCCAAAGGATTAGGAATGAAAGTTATAGCAGAAGGTGTTGAAAAGATAAATCAAAAAGAGTTTCTAGAGCTAGAAAATTGTGATGAAATCCAAGGTTGGTTTTATGCAAAAGCATTAAAAGAAGAAGATTTTATAGAGTTTGTAAGAAACTTTAAATAATCTCTTCTTGCTTTTTTTGAACAAAAGTTATTAAGAAAACTGCACCTGTATAACTTTTTTCTTTATAAATATAACTCTCATTTGAAACAGTAATAGAGCCTTTCATATGTTTTTCAACAATCTGTTTTGACATATAAAGACCTATTCCTGTACCTTTTGATTTATGTTTAGTTGTAAAATATGATTCAAATACTTTATCAATTATTTTTTCATCAATTCCACCAGCATTATCTTTTAAAATAACTGTAATTTCATCTTCTGTAACTTTTGTATCAATAAAAATATATTTTTTTTCAAACTCTTTTGTTTCAAACTCATCTTTTGAATTATTTAAAAGATTAATTATTACTTGTAAAAACTCATTTTCCATTCCAAAAATATAAACATCATCAATATCTTTTATTATTTGAATATTTTTTAAATGTAACTGTGGTTCCATTAAATCAGAAACTTTCTCAAAAATAGTTTTTAAATTAAAATAAGTAGGCTCTTTTTGAGGATTAAAATAATCTCTAAAATCATCAATAGTTTGAGATAAATATTTTGTCGTTGTGGCTATCATACTCATAGATTTTATAACATCTTCTTTATTCACATCAGCATACTCGTACTGTATTTTAATTCCAGTTGAAATAGTAGAAATTGAACTAAGTGGTTGTCTCCATTGATGGGCAATGTTTTCAAGCATTTCACCCATTGCAGCCATTTTTGCTTGTTGAGCTAAAATAGTATCTTTTTCCCTGTCATGTTTAATATGATTAAGTACTTGTTGTTTATATCTGTAAAATCTCTTTTCTAATTTTCTTGAGATATAAAAAGAGACAACTAAAAAAACACACGTTAATAATAAACTTATTAAAAGTAAATTCTTTAATTTATTTGTATATTCATCTTTAATTTTAAATTCTTTTTCAGAAATCTGTTTTTCTAATTCATCTGTATAAAAACCTGTTGATATTGCCCAATTCCAATCTTTAAAACCTCTTACATAAGAGATTTTTTCAGAAGGAAGTTTTGTTTCAGGTTTTATTGTCCCAATATATTTTAAATATCCATCTTTTCCATTAAGTGCTACATTTAAAATCTCTTTTGTTATCATAAATCCATTTTGATCTTTTAAATTAATTCTATTTAATCCTACATAAGATTTTTCTACATGACTTAAATAAACACCTTCTTCATCAATTACAAAAACATAACCATTTTTATCATATCTAATAGTTGAAATGTAAGATAAAATTTCCTTTTTTTCAATATTTTCAAAATCATTCAGATACTCACCCGTTCCAATAATAAAATTATATGGTTCAAAAACTTTATTAAATGTGATTTTTTTATATTTATTTTTTAAATCTTCTGGTTTATTCCAATAAAGTGTAGTATATGACTCTTTTGAAATTTTTGAATTTTTTATTACATCTCTTAATACAAAATTTCCTAAGTCATCTTTTAAATCTAAAAGGGAATGATTTTCAAGTTCAGGATTAATAGGATGTAATATATTTACACCTTCCATACTATTTATATAAAAATATCCTCTATTATCATTAAATCTAATGGCTCGCAGAGAATCTTTTATTCTAGTAATAATCTGTTCTTTACTCTCTTTATTTTTATATTTTTCATAAATATAATTAGTTAAAGCATAGGCTTCATTAACTCTAGTTTTTATATTTCGTTTTAATTCATCTTCACTATTTATTTTTTGATGAGAAATATAATCGTAAACTTTGTCCACTTCATTTTTGATTATTTCTCTATTTCTTTCTAAATAATCTTTTCTTAGAGATTCCAACTCTTTATTTAATGAGATATTTTTTTCAACTGACAAAAGTATAGTAATAATTAAACAAACAATTCCAACAATAAAAATAGGAGTATATTTAATAAGTTTTATAAGTTTTATTTCTTTTTTTGATAACATGGGCGGATACTATCTTTTTTTTATTAAAAATAAAATAAATATTTTATTTATCATATTTATATTTATATCTCTCTAACATTGAGATATTTCCAATTACTCCACCTTGATGAATATAAAGAAAAGTATAATCTCTATTTTTATGACTATTTACATAATTTTCAAAACAAATCCAACCTAAACTGTCATAAAGTAAATCGAATTCAATATTTGTTTGAATTAATAGCTCTTTATGAATATCATAAAACTCTTTAAAAAGTTTGCCAAAATGATATTTCTTTTCTCTTTGTATTATTGTTGGAAAATTATCTTTTTCAAGTTCTAGAAACTGCTTTTTTAAATAATCTTCATCTCCAACACAAGCACAAGTTAATACTTCAAAGGGAAGATACTTTTGTAAATAAAGAGCAGTTGTTCCTGTGCCACTTGGTAAAAAAACTTTTAGCTTTTCTATTTTATTTTCATTTGCCCAAGTTTTTATCTCATTTGCCAAAATTTCAATTCCAACAGAAGCTTGTTTAACAGCTCCACCTTCACTTATAAATAAAATATCTTCTTCAAAAGTAAGTGGTAATTCTTCTTCTTTTATATTCATTTTATTTTCAAGGGCAAATTTATAATTCCCAATAGGATTCTCTTTTAAATATGACGCAATATGTTCAACATAATAATCAAACTCTAATCCTTTTATCTTACATAAAACAGATAACGAATACATGGCATTTGATTGGGCAGAACCCGAAGAAACAATTTTTTTTATATTTGGAAAATCATTGATTAAGTAGTAGTAAAATTTTCTGGCTTTATTTCCTGAAAAATCATTATGTAATAAATCATCTCTTTTTATAAAATATTTTTGATTATTAAAAGTGATTTTTTGAATTGGCGAATTTGTGTAGTTCATGGAAAAAATTGTACCATCTATTAACAAAAATTTTGTACAATACAAAAAAATAATTGGGGTTTACATGGATTTAATGAGTTATATTGATAAGGGTGGAATTATTGTTTATATATTAATTGTATTAAACATAATTGGGTTTACTATTATTTTATGGAAATTTTTAACACTTCCAAGAAAAAATGCAATGATTAGTAAAATAAAAAACAAAGTAACAATTAATGCATCAATTTTATCTCAAATTGAATATGAAGTAAAAAAACTAGAATCAGGTTTAACTATTATAAAAAATATAGCAACTATTTCTCCTCTTCTTGGACTTTTAGGAACAGTAATTGGAGTTTATAAATCATTTGAAGCTATAACTCAAAATGGTTTAGGAGATCCTACTATTTTCTCAAATGGAATTTCAATAGCTTTAATCACAACAATTGCTGGTCTAATTGTGGCAATTCCTCACCAAATTGCTTACAATCATTTTATTTCAATGATTGACTCTATAGAATTAAAAGCAAAAAAAGAGTTAGTTGGGCAAAACTAAGATGAAAAGAAGAGAATCTTTAGGTTTAGATTTAACACCTGTTATAGATGTTGTGTTTATTCTTTTAATCTTTTTTATTGTTTCTTCTGTTTTTAAGAAGGAAGAATTAGCATTAGTTCTAAATTTACCTGCTTCAAATGCTAAAGAAATGAAAATTGATGAAGATCAAATTTTTATTGAACTAAATCAAGATAAATTAGCAATTAGAGGTATTGAAGTATCTTTTGCTTCTTTAGAAGATAATCTAAAAGCTATAAAAAACAAAGAGAAAGCCGTGATAGTAAGGATTGATAAGAAAGTAGAGTATGAAAGAGTAGTAAAAGTATTAGATTTATTACAAAAATATAGCCTTACAAATCTTGCACTTGTTACAAATGAAGAGGCGAAAAACTAGTCAAAATAAAAGAATTTAACAATTTTTTAATAAAAGAGTCTTTTTTTTTATTTTTGTGCTATAATGTCTGCATTGAAAGATGGTTTAGGGTTCATCTATAGTTTATGTTTTTCTTGTAACGCTAGTTTTAAGTACACACTCAATCTAAAGAATTCTCGATTTTATATTTTCAACACTTTAGAAATGAAGTATATTTTAAAAAAAAAGGGGTTACAATGGCAACATTAGTAAACGGAACAGTTAAATGGTTTAATAGCGAAAAAGGTTATGGTTTTATCGAGCAAGAAAATGGTGGTAAAGATGTATTCGTACATTACAGAAACATCAACAATTCAGGTTATGGTAGAGTTTCATTAAATGACGGTCAAAAAGTTACTTTTGAAGTTGGTCAAGGTGAAAAAGGTCTTCAAGCAGAAAACGTAACAGCTTTATAATTTTAGCTTTACTATTTAAAAAGGGAAAGAGTTTTTACTCTTTCCCTTTTTTTTAATCTATTTTATTTCTAAGTTCGCATATTCTTCATCAGTAAAAATTCTTGATTTTGTAATAAACTGATAACCTAAATCTATTTCTAGAGAGAATGAATTTCCAAAAGCAGCCTTTTCAGCTCTTACATCTATTGTGATAAATGAGTGTTTAAAATATTCAAATTGATCTTTATCTATAAAAAATTCACAACCACAAATTTCACCCATTTTTACATTACGACTAGGAACATGAAAATCACCTTTTTCATAACACATGGGAGCCGTTCCATCACAACAACCACCACTTTGGTTAAAAACCAATTCACCATGTAACTCTTTTAACTTTTCTATAACCTCAGCTGCTGCTGGTGTTACATCTAATCTTTGTGTTGACATTTTATATCCTTTACACAACGAAAAAAACCCATAGAGGAGAACTTTCTATGGGTTTTGTAATTTTCTTTTAGAATTAAATCCTAAAAGAATCCTAATTTATTTTTACTGTAAGAAGTTAAAATATTTTTTGTATGTCTGTAAGAGTTTAACATCATCATGTGAGTTTCTCTTCCGATACCTGATTTTTTGTATCCACCAAATGATGCATGAGATGGATATAAGTGATAACAATTTACCCAAACTCTACCAGCTTCAATTCCCCTTGAGAATTTATGTAATTGGTGAGCATCTCTTGACCAAACACCTGAACCTAAACCATAAATTGTATCATTTGCAATTGCTAATGCTTCATCTTCATCTTTAAAAGTTGTAACAGCAAGTACAGGTCCAAAAATTTCTTCTTGGAAAATTCTCATTTTGTTATGACCTTTAAATAGTGTTGGTTGAATATAGAAACCATTTGGATTAGTTTCTGATTGGTAAACATCTCCACCAATTAATAATTCAGCACCCTCTTCTTTACCAATATTAATATATTCCATAATTTTTTCTTTTTGATTTAAAGAACATTGAGCTCCCATCATACAATCAGAATCTAATGGATTTCCTAATTTAATAGCTTTTACTCTTTCAAGTACTCTTGCCATAAATGGCTCATAAATTGACTCTTGAATTAATGCACGTGATGGACAAGTACAAACTTCTCCTGAGTTAAATGCAAATAATACTAAACCTTCAATTGCTTTATCAAAGAATTCATCATCCGCGTCCATGATAGATTCTAAGAAGATATTTGGTGATTTTCCACCAAGTTCTAAAGTTGAAGGAATAATATTTTCAGTTGCATATTGCATAATTAATTGACCAGTTGTAGTTTCACCTGTGAATCCAACTTTTTTAACTAATTCATGAGTTGATAAATATTTACCGATTTTTCCACCTGCACCATTAATGATATTAATAACACCTGCTGGTAATACTGATTGAATTGTTTCCATTAAAATCAGAATTGACATTGGTGTTGCAGATGCTGGTTTCATAACAACACAATTTCCAGCAGCAATTGCAGGTGCTAGTTTCCAAGCAGCCATTAATAATGGGAAATTCCAAGGAATAATTTGAGCAACAACACCGTATGGTTCATGAATTTCTTGAGAAATTGTATTTTCATCTAAATCAGAAACTGTTCCTGATTCTGCTCTAATTACAGATGCAAAATATCTGAAATGGTCAACAACTAAAGGAACGTCAGCTGCTAAAGTTTCTCTAACCGCTTTTCCATTATCTAAAGTTTCAGCAATTGCAATATTTTCTAAATTAGATTCAATTGCATCTGCAATTTTATTTAATAAAGTACTTCTTTCAAGAACTGAAGTATGTTTGAATGATTGAAATGCTTTATCAGCAGCTAAAATAGCAGCTTCACAATCTTTTTCATTTGATCTTGGAATTCTTGTAAGAACTTCACCATCAACTGGAGAGATATTGTCAAAATATTCACCACTAATTGGAGCTAACCATTCTCCACCAATGAAATTCTCATATTGTGCTTTATATGTTGGTTTACTATAGATCATTTTATACCCTTTATTTTTATTTATTTTTTGGAAAAAGTCGTTAAATTTATTAACTTATCTTTTCTCTTAGTGAAATTCTACACGAGATTTATAGCGTAAGTTTAGCCTTAGTATAGCATGAGTATAGCGGTGATAAGAATTGTTACAAAATACCGTATTTTCGAGCTTTTTAATGATTTTTTTTCTTTGAAATTTTTAAAATATCTGCTACAATTTTTTTATGAAAACATATAATTACACACTAAGTAACAAACCATTAAATGAATTGATAGATTTTTCATTATTTAAGAATGAAAAGAATATCTTAGTTCAAATATTTTGTGGAGATAAAAAAAATATCCTAGAAGAGATATTAAATATTCTTACAAAACAACTACCACATGCTATTTGTATTGGTTCTTCTACAGATGGAGAGATAAACAATGCTGAGATCACTACACTTAAAACAGTAATATCAATCTCTACTTTTGAAAAGACCACATTAAAAACAGTTCATATTGATGAAGAGGACTCTTTTAAAAATGGAGTTTTATTGGCCCAAGCTTTATGTTGCGAGAATACAAAACTGCTATTAACATTCACAGATGGGGAAACAACAAACGGGGAAGAGTTTTTAAATGGTATTGCTTCAATTAATAGTAATGTTTTAGTTTCAGGGGGAATGGCTGGAGATAATGCTCACTTTACACAAACTTTTATTTCATCACAAAATAATATTCTAACAAGAGGTTCAGTTGGAGTCTCTTTTAATTCAGATCATTTAAAAGTCTGTAATGCTTACAACTTCAACTGGTCGCCAATTGGAATAGAACATGAAATTGAAGAAGTTGAAGGAAATAGAGTATATAAAATCTCTGGTTTAAAACCCCTAGAATTTTATGAAAAGTATTTAGGAGAGTATGTAGCACGGTCACTTCCAGCAACTGGAATTGAATTTCCACTAATTGTTCAAAAAAACAATATTCCCCTAGCACGTGCTGTTATTGCAAAACATGAAGATGGAAGTTTGAGTTTTGCAGGAAATTTACACAAAGGAGATATTGTAAAATTAGGTTTTGGTAATGTTGAACTAATGATGAAGAATCCTTTAAAATCCCTGTTTAATAAATGCGCCATAAAAAACACTGAATCATTTTTTATCTACGCTTGTATGGCAAGACGAAGATATATGCCAAATTTAATAGATATTGAGATTAGTCCTTTTTCACAAATTGCTACAACAGCTGGATTTTTTACTTATGGAGAGTTTTATCATCACCATGACCATAATGAGTTATTAAATCAAACTCTAACGGTTTTGGCTCTTAGTGAAAAAGAGATTGAACACGAAGATGAAGAGAATGATAAAGAGTTACAAGATACAGCACTTAGTGATCATGCAAGAAGTTTACAAGCCCTTACACATCTAATTCAACAATCAGAACAAGATTATAATAGACAATCAAAAGAGTTAGAGATTGGAAATACCTATGCACAAAATCTAATAGCTTCTCAAAAACAGTTTTTAAAATATGCAATCCATGAAACAAATACTCCTTTGTCAATTATAATGGGAAATATTGATATGTTTGAGATTCAATTTGGAAAAAATAAATATTTAACAAATATTGAAATAGCCATGAAAAATATCTTTGGTATATATGATGATTTAAGTTATCTTGTAAAAAAAGACCAAGTAAATCATGCAACTCATAAAATAAATTTTAAAGACTTTATGAGAAGCAGAATTGATTTTTACACACAAACAGCGATTAAATTTAAATCTAAATTTGAATTTATTTGCAACTTTGATGAAGTAATTTTAAATTTCAATGAAATAAAGCTACAAAGAATCGTAGATAACAATCTTACAAATGCAATTAAATATACTTTGCCAAATGAGACAATATATGTAATTCTTAGAGTTTCAAAGGGTGATTGTGATTTTATAATAGAGAGTCGTTCTGCTCAAATTTTAGATCCTCAAAAAATATTTGAAGAGTATTATAGAGAAGAAGTTTCAAAAGAAGGTTTTGGACTTGGATTAAATTTAGTAAAAAGAATCTGTAGTGAAGAGAATGTTGGAATAAAACTAGAATCTGGTGAAAATTGGGCTTCATTCACTTACACTTTTAAAGGAGTATTATGAAAATTTTATTAGTTGAAGATGACATTATGTTAAATGAGATGATTACAGAATATATTGCCTCAACAGGACATGTGATAATAAGCGCAAAAACAGGAATGGAATCATTAGCAATTTTAGAAAAAGAAAAATTTGATTTATTGATTTTAGATATAAATCTTCCTGATATTGATGGTTTTGAAATCTTAGAAAGATTACATGAACAAAAAAGAATGGTTCCAACTATTTATATCTCTGCACTTATAGATATTGAAGAGATTTCAAGGGCATTTGATTTGGGATGTTTTGATTATTTGAAAAAACCATTTCATCTAAAAGAGTTAACTTTACGAATCAATAAAATTTTAAAAACAAGAATAGTTCCCCAAAGACATAAAAGATTATCAAAACACTATAGTTTTGACTCTGAAAACATGACTCTTTTATATAATAATGAACCTCATATTTTACCAAAAAGACAACTCCAAATCATCGAACTTCTAGCACTAAACAGAAGTTTAGTAGTTCAATATGATATGTTTAGAACCTATGTTTGGAATGATGATTATATTGATAATGCAACAATTAGAGCTGAAGTTAATAGAGTAAAAACTGTTCTAAGAGAAGATTTTATTAAAAATATTAGAGGAAGTGGTTATATGATAGAAAGACCTGAGTGAGGTCTTTCATTTTTTTATTAAATTTTAGTTACTAAAAGTCAAAGAGTTCAATCTATTTCTATAGATGATTTTATCATCTCCATGAATTACACTCTCTTCAATTTTTTTATTTATTAGTCCATGATTTGGAGATTTTATACAAACAGGATCAGTGGCATTCATATCACCAGTTAGGGCATAGGCTTGACATCTGCATCCACCAAAATCTTTCTCTTTTTCATCACAAGTTCGACAAGGTTCTTTCATCCATTTATCACCTCTAAAATAGTTAAAAGATTCCGATTCATTCCAGATTTGCTCTACTGAAAACTCTTTTACATTTGGAAACTCTAAAGGTAAAGTATTTGCTGTATTACATGGAAGGGCTATTCCATCTGGATTTATTGTTAAAAATGTTGTTCCTAAACCATTCATACAAGCTTTTGGACGAGTTGCGAAATAATCAGGAACTACAAAAAATACTTTCATATCTTTTCTTTCATTTCTATAATGATTTGTAACTGCTCTTGCAACGCTAATTTGTTCTTGTGATGGTAAAAGTGCATTTACATTTTTTAGTGCCCAACCATAATATTGAATATTTGCAATCTCTAGATAATTTGCTCCTAAACTTTCAGCAAACTCTATAATCTCACCAACTTGATGAATATTTTGTCTTGTGATACAAGTATTTACAATGAGTTGAAGACCTGCATCTTTTACCTCTTTTGCAAAGGCAATTTTTTCATCATAGGCACTTTTATTATTTGTAATTAAAGTCATAGTATTTTTATCGTGAGATTGAACACCAAGTTGTACAGTTTTAAGTCCTGCTTCTTTTAGTTTTGCAACCACACCTTTTGGAGCTCCAACACCTGAAGTTATTAGGTTTGTATAAAATTTTAAATCATTTGCTTTTTTTACAATTTCAACTACATCTTTATTTAATAAAGGTTCACCACCTGAGATTCCAAGCTGAACAGCGCCCAAATCTCTTGCTTGTTCCATTACTCTAAACCAATCTTCTTTACTCATAGCATCTTTTGTATTTGCAAAATCTAATTGATTGTAACAGTAGGCACATTCCAATGGACATTTGTGAGTTAACTCCAAAAGAATCCATAAAGGTGGTTTTATTTCATTATTCATAACTTATCCAATTTCTATTTTGTGCTTCTTCTAAAAAAGCATTTATATCTTGCGTTAAATCTTCTATTTCAAACTTTTTGCACAAGATTTTATTTATATCTTCTACATTATTATTTCCATCACAAAGATTCAGGATTTCTCCTGCACTTTGATTTAATTGAACCATTCCTTCTGGATATAACAATACATAACAGTTTTGTTTTTCTTCCCATTGAAACTGGAAATTTGGATTTAATTTTATTTTTTTCATTTTATTACTTACAATTAAAATATGGTGGTCTTTTTAATTCGTATGCTAAATATAAAGCATCACACATTGTCCATAATATATCTAATTTAAACTGTAAAATTGTTTCTGCTTTTGCTTGAAGTTCTGGTGTATTAAACTCTTCAAGTGTGATTGCAAGACCGTGTTGAACATCTCGTCTTGCTTCACTTAATCTTTTTTGGAAATATCTTAAACCTTTTTGTTCAATCCAAGGATAATTATCTGGCCAAGTATTTAATCTTTGTTGATGAATTTCAGGGGCAAACATCTCTGTTAAAGATGACATTGCAGCCTCTTTCCAAGGTCGCTGACGTGCGAAATTCACATAAGCATCAACAGCAAATCTTACTGATGGTAATAAAAATTTATGAGAAATTAAATCCTCTTTTTTAAGACCAACTGCTTCACCTAACTCTAACCAAGCTTCAATTCCACCACCAACACTATCATGGTCTGTGATTCTATCAATCCATTTTCTTCTATCGCTTAAACTATCACAATTTGACATAATCGCGGCATCTTTTATAGGAATCATACATTGATAATAAAATCTATTTGCAACCCAACCTTGAATCTCCTCTTTTGTACATTCCCCTTTGTACATTCTAATATGAAAAGGATGGTGAATATGATACATTCTTCCCATATCTCTTAATTTTTTTTCAAAGTCCTCTTTACTTAAAAGCTCAGCCATTTTTTTCTCCTACTATTAAATTAAATTTCTATACTCATGCCATCATAAGATATTTCAATACCATGGGATATAAGTTCTTTATATTCAGGTGTTGCCTCATCTAAGATTGGATTTGTATTATTTATGTGTATTAATATCTTTCTTGGTTTTTCTAACTTGTCTAATATTTCAATCAATCCACCTTTATCACTTAAAGGTAAATGTCCCATATCAGTTCCAAGTTTTGAAGAAAAACCATTTTTTATCATTTCATCATTAGTCCAAACAGTTCCATCAACTAATAAAACATCAGCTTTTGCCATTTCATCGATAATATGTTGTTGAACAACTCCAAGTCCTGGAAGATAAAAAAGTCTTTTTCCAGTTTTTTTATTTACAACAACAACTCCAATATTATCTCCATCCCTTGGCTTATCTCTATATTTAGAGTATGGTGGAGCATTTGAAATTAAAGGCATTGCATAAAACTCATGGTTTGGCATAACTGGAATTTCAAAGGCTTTATTTAAAACTATTTCATTATAAATAGTTCCACCACCATCCCAATGTTCAAGCATTTTAAATAATGGGAAAGAAGTATTAAGTTCTTCATGAACCTCTTTTGTACAATAAACAGGATGGGGACAACCTTCTCTAAGCATCAAAAGTCCAGTTGTATGGTCAATTTGAGCATCAATAAAAATTATTGCTTTTATTTTTGTCTCACGTCTTTGTTGTGGATGTAAAAATGGTGAATTATGAATTTGCTCTAAAATATCAGGTGAAGTATTAAATAAAACCCAATTTTGTCCATCTTCACTAATAGTTATTGAACTTTGTGTTCTTCTTTTAATTGTAGTTTTTCCTTCTCTATAACCTTTACAGTTATGGCAATTACAATTAAACTGAGGAA
>JAQTXA010000021.1 GCA_028689025.1 Aliarcobacter sp. | reverse complement strand
ATTATAATAGGTTTTTATCTCTTTGTCAAGGGGTTAGCGCTTAAATTTCGCTTAATGTTTCGGATTTTACGGTTTTTAAGGTTTTTGCTTACTTTTTATTGGGTTTTTACGTATTTGTTTGATTTTTTTTAAATTTTAACTATTATTTGAAGTTTATAAAGAGAAAAAGTTGTATATTTTTTGAGGTTTTTATAAAAAATGGAGACTTACTCCATCTTTTACTTTGTATTACATTTTTGAGATTAAGTCTGCTAATGCATCAATTTCTGCAATTGTTTTATTACTTACTTGTCCAGTCATTATATTTTTCATAACTCCACCGTAAGTTCCAGCTTTATATCCATGTAAAGCATCAATAAGTCTTTGTTTATCCCAACCAGCAATTACTTGTGATTTTCCTAAAGCTGATTTTTCTGCTTTTTGTCCATGACATGAAGCACATGTTGCAAATAATGTTGTTGCATCAACAGCTGCTTCTGCAACTACTTCTTTAACTTCACCATCTACTTTATCAGGAGCAATTACTACATTCTCTTTAGTTTCTACTATTGTTGTAGTTGTCTCTTTAGGCTCTTCGATTTTTTCACTATTTTCTTTAACTTGCTCAGAAACTTTTTCTACTGCTGCTGAAGTATTTGCTGTTTGTTCTTCTTTTACAACAGCTGTAGTTTCATCTTTTTTAATTTCTTGCTTAGTTTCAGTAGCTTGTGTTGATTCTTTTTTCTCATCTCCACAACCTGTTAGTAGTGCAACTGCTACAGCAGAACCTAATAAAAGTTTTCTCATGTTTTTGTTCCTTTGTCAAATAAAATAATAACTTGTTTGTTTTATATAAAAAACAATTTTCGAATTGTATCTAAAGATTTGTATAATGATTGTGTTACAAAGCTTTAAATTCAAAAATAAACTCTTTTTCGAAATCTATTTTTACTAATCCACCCTTTTTTAACTTACCAAATAAAATTTCATCTGTTAATGGATTTTTAATTTTATCAGATATCACTCTATTAAGTGGTCGTGCACCCATAGCTCTATCATAACCTAAAGTAGCAAGTTCTTTTTTCGCTTTTGCACTTATTTCGATTTTGATTTTTTTATCTACTAATTGTTTTTCTAAATCTTCTATAAATTTACCTGCTACTTTTGTAACTACATCTATGCTTAATGAATCAAAAGGAACAACTGCATCGAGCCTATTTCTAAACTCCGGTGCAAAAAATTTATTTATTGCTTTGTTTTCATTTAGTTTCTCATTTTTTGCAAATCCCATAACATTTGCTTCTGTTGCTCCTAAATTTGAAGTCATAATTAAAACAATATTTTGAAAATCTGCTTTGTTACCACTGTTATCAGTTAATTCAGCATTATCCATAACTTGAAGTAAAATTGACATTAAATCAGGATGTGCTTTTTCAATTTCATCAAGTAAAAGTACTGTATGAGGATGTTTTCTAATGGCTTCTGTTAAAAGTCCACCTTGTTCAAACCCAACATAACCAGCTGGTGCTCCAATCAATCTTGAGATTGTATGAGCTTCCATATATTCACTCATATCAAATCTTTCAAAATGAATTCCAAGTTGAGCTGATAACTCTTTGGCTACTTCTGTTTTTCCAACTCCTGTTGGTCCTGTAAATAAGAAGCTTCCAATTGGTTTTTTATCAAGTCCAAGACCAGCTTTGTTTCTTTTTATTGATTGAACAATTGTTGTAATTGCATTATCTTGTCCAAAAACTCTTTTTTGCATATTTTTTTCTAAAGATTTTAATAAAGTTAAATCTGATTTTGTAGCACTTCTTTCTGGGATATGTGCCATTTTAGCAATAATACTTTCTACATCTTTTGTAGTGATTGTAATATTACTTGTTGTTTTTGTTTTTAACTCAGTTGCTAAACTTATTTTTTTAGAAGCTCCAACCTCATCAATTACATCAATTGCACAATCTGGCAAAAATCTATCTGTAATATATTTTTTACTTAATTCAACTGCACTTGTTATTGCACCTTTTGAATATTTTACACCATGATACTCTTCGTATTTTGATTTTAAACCTTCTAAAATAGTAATTGAGTCTTCAATTGAGGGTTCATTTACATCAACTTTTGCAAATCTTCTACTTAATGCTTTATCTTTTGAGAAATCATTTCTAAATTCACTAAAAGTTGTAGCTCCAATACATCTTAATTTTCCATTTGCTAACATTGGTTTTAAGATATTTGAAGCATCCATGGCACTTCCACCAACACTTCCAGCTCCTACAATTGTGTGAATTTCATCTATAAATAAAATTGCATTTGGTATTTTTGCTACTTCTTTTAAAAGTGATTTTAATTTTTTCTCAAAATCACCTCTATATTTTGTTCCTGCAATCATTGACCCCATATCTAGCGAAAATATTTTTGCTTTTAGTAAAAATTCGGGAACTTTCTCTTGTGCTATTTCTAAAGCTAAGCCTTCAGCAATTGCTGTTTTACCAACACCTGGTTCACCAACTAAAACAGGATTATTCTTTTTTCTTCTACTTAAAATCTCAATTACCCTTGAAATCTCAGTTTCTCTTCCTATAACTGGATCAATATCACCTTTTTTAGCAACTGTAACTAACTCTGTTGAGTTTTTATCTAATACTTTATTGTCCAAATCATTATCATTTTCTAAACCACTATCTTCATCTGGATCTTTATGGGCAATCTCTTCTAAAATATCAACCCTTTGAATTCCCAGTTTTTTTAGTAAATAACTAGCATACGATTTATCATCTCTTAAAATTGCAACAAACATATCTTCAACATTTGCATTTGTTTTTCCACTTGTTTGAACATGTGAAACCATATACTCTATTGTAGAAGTTAATGAGATTGTTTCCATTGGTTCATCAATTATATCCATTGGTAATCTTGGTGTATTTTCATCTATATATTTTTTTGTATCACTAAATAATTTATTTGTATCAACACCTAAATCTACAAATAGGTTTTCTATAGTTTGATCATGTATTAACATTAAAAAAATATGTTCTAATGTTAGATATTCATGTTTACTACTTTTTGCATATCCTACAGCTTGTGTAAAAATGCTTCTTAATTCTTTACTTATCATCTTTTTATTCTTCTTCCATTATAGCTTTTAAGGGAAAACCTTTTTCTCTTGCCATAGTTTTTACTTGGGCAACTTTTGTTGAAGCTATCTCATATGTATAAGTTCCACACAACTCTTTTCCTTTGTGGTGGATATTCATCATTATTGTTGTTGCTTCATCTACTGATTTTCGAAATACTCTTACTAAAACATCAATTACAAAATCCATTGTTGAAAAATCATCATTCAGTAAAAAAACTTTATATTTTTTTGGCTCTTGTAAATCTATTTCATCTTCTAATTCTATTTCTATTTCATTACTCACTTCAAACCTTTGTTATAATCAATTATTAATGTGCTTATCTTATAATAAAATTACAATAATTAAAATAAAAAATGTTCTAAAATTTATACTATACAATTGTTAATGAAAGATTATCATACTATTAATACTCTATTTACCCACGCAATCTATACTTGCAAATCTAAAATCAAATTTAAATAAAAAGGTATTAAATGAATAACCTAATAAATAACATCAAAAATGAAATGAAAAAAGTTATTGTTGGTCAAGAGGAATTAATTGACTCTTTACTTATAGGACTTATTGCAAATGGACACATTTTAGTGGAAGGTGTTCCAGGACTTGCCAAAACAACTGCTATTAATGCCCTTGCCCAAGCTTTAGGAATAGAGTTTAAAAGAATCCAATTCACTCCTGATTTACTTCCAAGTGATATAACTGGAACTGAGATTTATAATCCAAAGAGTGGGGAATTTTCTATAAAAAAGACCGGCTTTTACAAATTTATTACTTGCAGATGAGATAAATAGAGCACCTGCAAAAGTTCAAGCTGCACTTTTAGAAGTAATGCAAGAGAGACAAATTACTATTTCAGATACAACTTTTAAATCTCCAAGTCCTTTTTTAGTAATGGCAACAGAAAATCCAGTTGAACAAGAGGGAGCATACAGACTTCCAGAAGCACAACTAGATAGATTTATGATGAAAGTATTAGTGGGATATAACACTTTTGATGAAGAAATGGAAATCGTAAATAGAGTTGCAATAAAAGGCTTTGAACAAATTCAAGTTGTTGCAAGTGTTGATGATATTATAAATATGAAAGAGTCATTAAAGGAAATACATGTTGATACTGCTGTAAAAAACTATATGACAAAACTAATTTTTGCAACAAGAGATCCAAAAGATTATGATTTACATGAAATTTCTGAATATATAGAGTTTGGAGCAAGTCCAAGAGCTTCTATTGATTTATATAAAGCGAGTATTGCAACAGCTTTGATTAGAGGAAAAGATTATGTAACTCCTTTAGATATTTCTTATGTTTTAAAAGGTGTATTAAGACATAGATTAATTCTTAATTTCAAAGCAAGAGCAAACGGAATTACAACTGATTATATCATTGAAAAAATTATCCAAAAAATAAAAACTCCTTAAGTAAAAGGAGCAATAAAATGTATGATAAAGCAAAAGAGATAATAATAAAAGCCAAAACAAATATTTTTAATACAAATCTTGGAAATCAGCTAACTTCACTAAAAGGTGATGGTTTAGATTTTAAAGAGATTAAAGAGTATAGCTATGGTGATAATATTAAAAATATCAACTGGAAAGCAACTGCTAAAAGTAACTCTTTAAAAGTAAATGTATTTGATGAAAGTAGACAGTTAAATATAATTGTGGCTTTTTTGATAAATGGAAGTTTAGAGTTTGGTTCTGTTAATATGAAACAAGATATTGCAACTGAAATTATCGCCCTACTTGGTTTTTCATCTATTTATAATCATGATTTACTTTTTCCTATTTTTTTTAGTAATAAAAGTGAAATATTTTATGAACCAACCTACGATGAGACAATTATGTATAAACTCATTCAAGATGCGTTGGAGATTAAATGTATAAAAAAAGAAGTAGATTATAAAAGTTTTTGTGATTATGTAAATAATACAATGAAACAGCGTTCTGTTATTTTTGTAATTGGTGATTTTTATGGAGATGTGAATTTGAGTGAAATTGCTTATACAAATGATGTTTATGCATTAATAGTACGAGATAGATTAGAAGAATACCCTTTATTAAATGGAGAATTTGAACTTGTAAATGCTACAAATCTTAAAAGTAGTGAATTTAATATTACAAAAAATGTTGCAAAAAAATATAAAGAACTTTTAGATTTACAAGATGAGCAACTTGAAGAGCATTTTCTTAAACACAGAATCACCCACGGAAAAATATACACAGACGATGATATTTTCCTGCGATTATCACAAATCATAAAAGGATAAATGTGGAAGAGTTAAAAGATATAAAGGGAATCATCGAAGTTCCTGATTATTCCCTTTGGATTTTACTAAGCATAATTGCAGGTTTATTACTTTGTTTAATCTTTGCAATCTATTATTTTAAAAATAGAAGAAAAAAGAGAAAAAGATTAACATCAAAACAAATTGCAATGAAAAATTTAAAAGAGATAGATTTTGATGATACAAAAGGTGCAGTTTACAGTTTTTGTGAAAATTTCCAATACTTTATAGATGAAAAAAACAAAGAATCTTTTGAAAAATTACAAAAAGAGTTGGAAATATTTAAATATAAAAAAGAGATAGAAAAACTCTCAGATGAAGAAAGAAATAGAATAAAAAGCATGATAAAGGAGATTAAATGAATTTTTTAAACTATACATTTGAATACCCTTATGCTTTTTTAATCTTAATACTCTTTTTTGTATGTTTAAAATTTTGTAAAACAAAAGGTATCTCTTTTTATTTTCCTAATATTGCGTTATTAGAAAAAGCCTCAAAAAGTTCAATGCTTTTAATAAATAGCTTGAAGTTTTTAACTGTTTTATTTTTAGTTATAGCTTTGAGTTCACCAATTAAAGAGGATGATGTAAATATTAAAAATGATGAAGGTTATGAAATATCATTAATTTTAGATGCAAGTGGTTCAATGATAGAAGCTAATAAATTTGCTATTGTAAAAGATATAGTGACAGATTTCGTAAATGAAAGAGAACATGACCGTTTGGGTTTAAGTATTTTTGCAGACTTTGCTTATGTTGCAATTCCTTTGACTTATGATAAAAATAGTATAAAAAGATTATTAAGCAAAATAGAAGTGGGAATTGCTGGACGACAAAGAACAGCTTTAAATGAAGCTCTATTTTTAAGTTCAAATCTTTTTAAAACAAGTAAATCAAAAAATAAAATTGCAATTTTATTAACTGATGGAATAGATAACACAAATACAATTCCTTTAGATGTGGCAATTTCTACAGCTAAAAAATATGGAATAAAAGTCTATACAATTGGTGTTGGAACTCCTGGAGATTTTAATCCAGCAGTACTGCAAGAAATTGCAAATCAAACCGATGCAAAATATTTTTATGCTAACACAATCCAAGGATTAAAAGATATTTACTCAACAATTAATAAATTAGAAAAAAGCGAAATAAAAGCTGAAAAATATGTGAAAAAAACATACTTCTATCAATACTTTTTAGCTTTAGCAATGCTATTTTTCATGGCATATTTTTATATGTCAAATAAGGAGTAAGGATGTTTTATTTTAAAAATATAGAGTTTTTATATCTACTTCTTTTTATTATTCCTTTGATTTATCTAATAAGCAAAAGAAAAGAGTTTGTTTTAGGACAATTTTCAGCTGAAGTATTTAAAAGAATAGAGTTTAAAAACAACAGGTTCTCAAAAAAAACAAGAGCTGTAATATTGATTTTCTCTTTTGTTTGTTTAATTTTTGCACTTGCAAGACCTGTAATGCAAAATGGTGAGATAAAAATAAAATCAAGTTTTGTGGATATGTTAGTGGCAGTGGATATTTCAAAATCAATGATGGCAGATGATATTTATCCAAATAGATTTGAATTTGAAAAAAATAAACTCTTCTCATTTTTAGATGAGTTAAAAAATATTAGGCTTGGACTTGTGGGATTTAGTTCTCAAACTTTTTTGATTTCACCTTTGACTGAAGATTTTAACTCATTAAAGTTTTTAGTAAAAAATCTAAGATTTGATTATCTAAATTTAAAAGGTACAAATATTAAATCAGTTTTAGAAGTTACAGATGATTTATTAAAAGATGAAAAAAATAAAATTCTTCTTCTTTTTACAGATGGTGGAAATGAAGATAATTTTCAAGATGAGATTGCTTATGCAAAAACCCACAATATCACTGTTTATGTTTACAATGTAGGAACTGAAAAAGGTGGAATTATCAAAGATGACAATGATAATGCTGTTTTAGTAAAACTAAATGAAAATATTAAAAAATTAGCTTTAGACACAAATGGAGCATATTTAAAACAATCATTAAATCAAGATGATATAAAACAATTAAGTGAAATTATAAATAATAATTACAAAGCTCAAGAGAGCAAAGAAGATGTAATCAAAGATGAAAAAGAGTTGTTTATTTATCCATTAACTCTAGCACTAATCCTATTTTTTATGGGAATTTTTTCACTTCCAAGGAGAGTATCATGAGAATATTTATATTTCTAATTTTTATTGCTTTTTCTTTTTCATGGGCTTCGGTTTTTGATTTTAGACATTTAGATGATGCAAAAAAAGCTTATGAAAGCAAAGATTATGAAAAAGCAGCAGATTCATATTCAAAGGTAAATAGTGATGAAGCAAAGTTTAATGAAGCTGACTCTTTATACAAAGCAAAAAAATATGATGAAGCATTAAAAGCTTATTCATCTATTTCAAATAAAAACTTAGAGTTTGACAAACTTTATAATATGGGAAATTCTTATGCTCATTTAAAAGATACAGATAAAGCAATAAAAAGTTATGAAGATGCTCTAAAAATAAAAGATGATGAAGATGCTAAACATAATTTGGAAGTTTTAAAGAAGAACAAAGAAGAACAAAAAAAGAATCAAGATAATAAAAACGAAGAGAATAATCAAGACAAGAAAAGTGACCAAAACAAACAAAATGAAGAGAACAAACAACAAAATTCTCAAAACCAAAATCAGGACAAACAACAAAATAAAGAGGATAATCAAAAACAAGAAAATCAACAAAGTCCTAAAAATGAGCAAAATAATAATAAAGAAGATGAAAATAAAAAGGAAAATAAACAAGAACCTGAACAGCAACAAAATAGTCAAGACTCTAAAAAACTAGAGAATCAAAAAGATACAGAACAAAAAAATAAAAATGAGCAAGAAGAGCAAAAACAAGCTCAAACTGAAGAAACACCACAAAAAGAACAAACAATTAGTAATATGGAAGAGAGAAAATGGCAAAAACTTCTAAATGATAGAGAGATAAATACTCTTTTACTTCCATTAACAAAAGGAGATAACAATGAAAAACAACCTTGGTAAAATATTTATACTTTGTACAATCTTTTTAAGTGCATTATTTGCAGATGTTAAATTAAGCCTGAATACACCTGCAATTTATGCAGGAGAAATGGCTAGTTTTACAATCACATCTGATGGTGATGATATTAAATTTCCAACAATCAATAGTATTGATTCTTACAATATTGAAGAAAGTTCTTCATCATCTTCAACAACAATTATTAATGGAAATTATTCTAGAAAAATATCAAGAACTTACAGTTTTTCCCCAACAAAAGATGTGACAATTCCCTCTTTTGAAATAAAAGCAGATGGGAAAACCTATAAAACAGAAGCTCAGAAGATTTCTGTATTACAACCAAGTGCCAGTAAAGATGGTGAAAACTTTGTAATTGAAGTAAAAGCAGACAAACAAGAGGTAAAAGTTGGGGAATCAATAAATCTAACTGTTTTATTTAAATATAAAATTGATTCAAAAATAGATAAACTCCAGCTTTCTGAGCCAAAACTTGAAAATTTTTGGATAAAAAAAGTTGATGATGTTGAAAAAACAAGTGAAAAAGATTACATTGTATTTAAACAAAAATATCTTTTATTTCCTCAAAAATCGGGGGAATATGACCTTAGTTCATTAGAAGCTGATATAGGGAAAATTGTAAAAGAGAGAATTTCTAATGATATATTAGATGACCCTGCGTTTAAAAACTCTTTTTTTAGAGACTCTTTTTTTGATTCAGTTACAAATAGATTAAGTTGGCAAAAGATTTATTCAAATGCTTTACATATCTCTGTTAAACCACTACCGAATAATTTGGAGCTTTTTGGAGATTATTCAATAACCTCAACTGTTGATAAAACTTCAGTTGATGCAAATCAGCCTGTTAATCTAACTATTAGTATTACAGGAAAAGGGAATGTTGATGATATTCAAAAATATAATCTAACCATTCCAAATGTTGTAAGTTATGCAGATGAACCAAAAATTGAAGAAACTTTTCAAACAGATGAATATGGAGGAAACTTCACTCAAAAAATAGCTTTTGTTGCCCAAAATGATTACACCATTCCAAAAATTGAGTTAACTTATTTTAATAAAAATACAAATCAAGTTAAAACAATTCATTCAGAACCTATCAATATCAAAGTTATAAATAATAATCCAAACAACTCAGCTGTAAAAATTGAGACTTCAAATAACACTTCTACGGTTTCACAAAAACCTCAAGTTGAAAATATTGAAAATACAAAAGAGGATAAAAATAAGATTTACATTGTTTTAGCTCTTATTGTTCTACTTATAATATTGACTTCATTACTATTTTTTAGAAAAAAATCAACAACAAAAGTTGAAAAAGATATTGTGCAAGCCATAAAAAAAGCTAAAAATGATAAAGAGTTATTTGAATTACTTTTACCATATAGTAAAAAAAGTGGAATAATTACTGATACTCTTAATAAACTAGAAGAGAATCTTTATAAAAAAACAAACAATAAAATTGACAAAAATGAATTAATGAATTTCTTTGAAGATGAAATAGTGTGACTTTCAAGTTACACTATTTTTATTTTGTTATACTTCTCCAATAAAATATAAAGAGAAAGTATGAAAAAAATTCTATTTGTAAGTGCAACAAATACAGATGTAGGCAAAACTTATGCCTGTGAAAAACTTCTAGAACATTATGCAAAAAAAGGTTTCAAAGTTGGATATTTCAAACCCTTTGAAACAGGCGTTGTTGATTTTCCCCTTGATGGAACTAAAATGTTAAATTTAGTAAAAACTCTAAATCCCTCTTTTAATGTAACAATAAATGATGTTGTTCCTTATCAATTCAAACTTCCAGCAGCTCCATATGTTGCAAAAGAAAATACAATCATAGATATAGAGTTTCTAAAAGAAAAGAAAAAATATTTAGAACAATTTTGTGATTTACTGATAATTGAGGGAGCTGGTGGATTAATGGTTCCAATTGAAAAAGATCTGTTTATTATAGATTTAATAAAAATATTTGAAGCAAGTGCAATTTTAATAGCTCCTTCAAAACTAGGATGCATTAATGACACCCTACTTTCAGTAAATGCTCTAAAAGAAAAAAACATAGATTTTGAGTTATTTATAAATTTATATCAAGACATTGAGAGCTTTGAAAAAGTATCAAAACCATTTTTAATTGACTACTTCAAAAAGTTAAATTTCCTAGAAGATTTGGAAAAATTGTAAAATTTTCCAAATTTTTTTTTATTTTTTCATTTTGTAACACTCTTTTTTAACTAAATATTGCATATTTTAAAGCACTTTTCACTATAAATTTAAGTTTAGTTTCCCTTATTTATGGGCTTTGCAAATGATTTCTGATTTTAAACTTAAATTTATTTGCTATTTCAAAACACATTAAAACAATTCATTTTAAATGGTGTATAACTTTCCTGTTAGTTTTCAAGTATAATAATAACGACGAAAATAAAAAAACAATGTATAAAATTCAATAAAATGAAAGGTAGATAAAATGACTTCTGCAATAGATTTATCTAAGTTAACAGCAAATGACGATTTAACACCAGTTCTTGGTGGATATTGGCCTGGTATTCAAATATATTACCCACCAATCAAATTTAATCCACTTGATGGAACATATGAAAGTATGGAGCAAGCAAAATTAAGATTACAAAAACATGCTTATAAAACAAAAGCACATACAGTGTTATTTGACTTAGAAGATGGTTGTAGACAAAAAGCTATGAGTAGAGAACTTTTAATTCAAGAATTACCAAAATTTCCTGAAAGAACTTTTCAAATAGCAGTAAGACTTAATCCTTTTAGAACTGATGAATATGAAGAAGATTTAAAAATGTTAAAACAAATTCATCAATATATTGATGTTATTGTTCTTGCAAAAGCTGGAGAAGTTTATGGAAGTGCAGAAATTAGAGATTTATCTTCTTGGTTAATTTCAATCGGAAGTAAATTAACAATTCAACCAATTATTGAACATCCAAAATCTTTACAAATTGCGGATAGATTAATGGAACACTCAACTGTTAAACACGTTGTTTTTGGTATCCACGATTTTTCAAAAGCAATGGCTTATAAAATCACTCCTCAAGGATGGATTAATGAGTTAGAAACTTTCTTTAATATGCTTACAATGGAAGCTAGAATTAAAGGTAAAGGAGTTATTGGTGGAGTTGAAGTTATGTTAACACCACATTCATTACCTGATTCTTGTGTTGAGAAAAAAGATATTAGAAGATGGTTAGATTTACATGGTGATGATGCATCTAGACATGTTTATGCTCATGCAATTAGAGAAAATGCAATGGGATTAACTGGTAAACAAATCATTACTCCAAATCATATCAATATCTGTAAAGTTGCATTTACTCCATCTCCAAATGAAATTGCAAAAGATGTTGCTATTTTAAGAGAAGCAATTAAAACTGATGCACTATTAAGTGGTGCAATTAGATACGAAGGTGAAATGTTAGATCCACCAATGTTTGGTAAATCTTTACAAAATATTTTAAGAGCTTATGCATTAAGATCTTTAGCAAAAGAGGATGAAATATTTGCATTATCTGTATTAAACAGAATGCCAATTCACACATTTAAAGAAAACTGGCCATACGGTCAAATTTAGTAAGGAGATTATATTATGAGTTCAAACGTTAAAATTGAAATACCTGAATTTTTAAACATCGGGTTTGCTTGTACTTCTGCTCATGTTGGAACACCAAAAGAGAACAGTATTGCAATGGTAATTGAAGATGATAAATTAGGTACAGATGAAATAACTTATAAAGATTTAGCAACTAAATCTGATCAAGTTTGTAATTTCTTTACAGGAATTGGTTTAGAGCCAAGAGATAGAGTATTAGTATGTTTAAAAAACTCATTAGCTTACCCTATTTCGTTTTTTGGAACTATGAAAGCTGGAATCATTGCAGTTCCAACTTCTACACTTTTAAGTGGTAGCGAAGTTAAATATTTAGCTGAAGATTCACAAGCAAGAGCAATTGTATTATCAGCTTCTATGTATGAGAACTTAGTTCCATATTTAGAGAACTTAGATAATTTAAAAACTATTGTTATTGCTGGAATTGATAGTGTTGAAAATATCAAAAAACCAAAAGATATTAACATTTATGCATTAAATGAGATTTTTAATACAGTTGATAAAACACCAAATCATTATAATTCAAAATCTGGTGAACCTGCATATTTAGTATATACATCAGGAACAACTGGTTATCCAAAAGGTGTTTTACATTCTCATAGATCACTTGTTGGAAGAACTCCTGCAACTAAATTTTGGTTTGATTTTAAAGAGAATGATAGAATCATGCACTCTGGTAAATTTAACTGGACTTATGTTTTAGGATCAGCTTTAATGGATCCATTATTTAATGGTCATACTGTTATTGCTTATGAAGGTGCAAATGATGCATCAACTTGGATTAATTTAATTAAAAAACACCAATGTACAATATTTATTGGAGTTCCAACAATTTATAGACAAATTATCCAAAAAACTGATTTTACAATAGCTGATTGCCCAAGCTTAAGATATTGTATGTCTGCTGGTGAGCATTTATCTGATGAAATGTTAGGATTATGGAAAGAAAAATTTAATCAAGATATTTATGAAGCAATTGGAATGAGTGAATGTTCTTATTATATTTCTCACTCTAAAAACAACCCAATTAGACCAGGATCTGCAGGATTCGTACAACCAGGTCACACAGTAAAACTACTTGACCCTGATACTTTAGAAGAAGTTGAAGATGGTGAAGAAGGTATGATTTGTATTGGTGAAGATGATCCAGGATTATTCTTAGAGTATTGGCAATTAGAAGAAGAAACAGCAAAATCAAGACATGATGGATACTTCTTTACAGGTGATTATGCTAAAAAAGATGAAGATGGATATATCTGGTTCATAGGTAGAAAAGATGATATTATCAATACTTTTGGATTTAGAGTATCTCCACATGAAATCGAAAGAGTTGTAAAAACTCACGATGCAGTTGCTGATTGTGTTGCATTTGGTTTAGATATTGGTAAAGATAAAACAATAGTTGCAATTGCAGTTATTGGTCACGAAGAGTTATCAGCAGAAAAACAAGCAGAAGTTTTAGCATTTGCTCAAGCTAATCTTGCAAAATATAAAGCTCCAAAAGAGATTTTTGCAATGCTTGATTACCCAAGAACTAAAAATGGAAAAGTATTAAGAAAACAACTTGTTAAACAATTACATGAACAATATCATGCAATTGAAACTGGAACAAAAGTTGTTGAATATAAAGCAAGAAGATCAATGTTATTTGTACCTTCTTATAATAAACACAATGTTGAAAAAGCTAAAACTGTATTAGCTGATGCTGTAATTTTTGATCTTGAAGCAATTTTACAAGAACAAAGAGAAACTGCAAGAGCTGTTATCAAAGAAGTTTTTACTGAAGGTTCAAAATTTGGTGAATCAGAAAGAGTTTTAAGAATCAATAACTTAGGAAGTGCAGATTTAGCAAAAGATTTAGCATTAGCTAAAGAGATTGAAATTGATGGTCTATTATTCTCTAAAATTCAATCAAAAGAGGATGTTTTAGAAGCAGCAAAATTAATAGAAGGTCTAAATCCTAATTTATCTTTAATGATTATGATTGAAACTCCATTAGCTGTTTTAAATATTCATGAAATTTGTGCAGCTTCATCAAGAGTTGAAGTGGTAGTTGTAGGATCTAATAAACTTGCAAATAGACTTCAAATTGATATTAAAAAAGGGTCAAAAGCGATGGTTAACTACTTATCGCAAATTGCCTTAGCATCAAAAGCTTATGGAAAAACTGTAATTGATGGACCTCACTTTGACGTAAATGATGAGTTTGCTTGTGAAGATTCAACAAAAGATGCATTTAATTTAGGATTTGACGGTAAATCACTAATTCACCCTGTTCAAATTGAATATATCAATGATATTTTCACTCCAAAACAAGCTGAAGTTGAAGATTATGAGAAAATGATTGCTAAATATGAAGAAGCGGCAAAAGAAGGTAAAGAAGTTATTTTACATAACGATAAATTAGTTGATTCATCAAGAATTAAATGGGCTAAAAAGATGATAACTTTATATGAAACATATAAAGCTTTAGGTCAAAACCTATTTAATAAATAAGGAGTAAAATTTGTCTAAGATAAATATGGGTAATTTTTTTGAAGATTTTTCAATCGGTCAAAAAATCATTCATCCACTTCCAAGAACAATAAGTGATGGTGATGTATCTTTATACATCGCTTTTACTGGTTCTAGATTTGCCCTACACTCTTCTGATGTAGTTGCAAAGGAAATGGGTTATGATAAAAAACCAATTGATGATGTTTTAATGTTCCATCTTACATTTGGAAAATCTGTTCAAGATGTTTCTTTAAATGCAATTGCAAACTTAGGTTATGCAGAGATGTCTTTTCCTAATCCAGTTTACGTTGGTGACACAGTTTCTATGACATCAACTGTAATTGGATTAAAAGAGAATTCAAATGGTAAAAGTGGAGTTGTTTATGTTCACTCTATTGGTGTTAACCAAAATGGTGCTGAAGTTTTAAACTTCAAAAGATGGGTAATGGTTCATAAAAAAGACCACTCTACTTTAAGTGGAGTAAATGAAGTTCCAACTTTTGCAAAAACAACACCAATTGCAAATGTTATTAATATTCCAACAATTAAAACTGTAGATACAGATTCAACTGGTGGAAAATATTTCTTTGAAGATTATGTAACAGGTGAGAGACTTAATCACCCAGAGGGTATTACTATTGATAATAGTGACCATACATTAGCAACAAAATTATATCAAAACAATGCAAAAGTACATTTCAACGACCACATGATGAAAAGCACTCCAATGGGTCAAAGACTTATGTATGGTGGAATCATTATTTCAATGGCAAGAGCTATTTCATTTAATGGTTTACAAAATGCTCAATGGATGTATGCAATTAACAGTGGAGCACACGCAAACCCAACATATGCTGGTGATACAGTTTATGCTTATACTGAAGTTGTTGAAACAATTGAAGTAAATAGAGAAGATATTGGATTATTAAGATTAAGAACTATTGCTCTTAAAAATCAAACTCCAAAAGAGATTGAGAATCCAAAAAGTGAAGATGGTAAATATTTACCAAATGTTGTTCTTGATTTGGATTACACAGTTGTAATTCCAAAGAAAAAAACTGAAAAAAAATAATACAAAAAAATTAAATTTAAAACAAAGGAAAATAATATGACACACCCTAATGAAGCACTATTTGGTTCTGGAGACAACTTACCAATCATCCCATCTTGTGAGCACTTTGCAGGTAGCGAAAAGCTAATCTTAAAAGGTTTTGAGATGCAAAAAAAATTAGGACCTGTTTTTGATATTACTTGTGACTGTGAAGATGGAGCTGAAACTGGTAAAGAAGTTGCACATGCTGAAATGATCGTAAGAGTTGTTAATTCTGATGCTAATCCTTATGGAATGGCTGGAACTAGAATTCACGATTTTGACCATCCAGATTGGAGACAAGATATTGATATTTTAGTACCAGGTGCTGGAGAAAAATTAGCATATATTACAATTCCAAAATCAACTTCTTATGAAGATGCAAAAACTCAAGTTGAATATATCCAAGAAACTGCGAAAAAAGCTGGAATTAAAAGAGAAATCCCAATTCACGTTTTAATTGAAACTCATGGTGCTTTAAGAGATGTTGAAAAAACTGCTACACTACCATGGGTACAAGTTTTAGACTTTGGATTAATGGACTTCGTTTCTGGTTACCAAGGTGCAATTCCTGCTTCTAATATGAGAAGTCCAGGTCAATTTGAACATAGATTAATTGCTGCTGCAAAAGCTAAAGTTGTTCAAGCTGCACTATCTAATCACATTATTCCTGCACATAATGTTACACTTGATTTAAAAAACCCATACCAAACTTATAAAGATGCTGAAAAAGCAAGAAATGAGTTCGGATTTATGAGAATGTGGTCAATTTACCCAACTCAAGTTCAAGCTATTGTTGATGCAATGAAACCAGACTTTACAGAACTTGAAGCTGCACAAAATATTTTATTAGCTGCACAAGATGCTGAGTGGGGACCAATTCAATATGATGGTGAATTACACGATAGAGCAACTTACAGATATTTCTGGGAATTAGTTCAAAGAGCAAACTTCTCTGGAACAAAATTACAAGATGAAGTAGTAAAAAGATTCTTCTCTTAAGCCTTTTAACTTAAGACTTTTAAGTCTTAAGTTATTCTTCTAAATTTAAACTTTTTTTTAAATGAGAAAAGTTCACACTAATATTGAATAAAATCTCTTTTATTTAATAAAAAAAGATTTCTTTCATCTGTGCATTGGTATAATAATTGAATTTCTAAAGTAAAAGGAAAAAAATGAAAGTAATAAAAGAACAAGATATTATAGATAGTATTGCTGATGCATGTCAGTATATTTCATATTTTCACCCAGAAGATTTCGTAAAAGGTATGGTTGAAGCTTATGAAGTTGAAAAATCAGAAGCTGCTAAAAATGCAATTGGACAAATTTTAATAAACTCTAAAATGTGTGCTATGGGTCACAGACCTTTATGTCAAGATACTGGAAGTGTTAACATTTTTATCAGAGTTGGATTAAATGCTAAACTTGAATTAACAAAAGAGTTAGTTGATGTATTAAATGAAGGTGTTGCAAAAGGTTATACTAATCCAGATAATACTTTAAGATATTCTGTTGTTTCAGATCCTGCAGGAAAAAGAACAAATACAAAAAACAATACTCCAGCTGTTATTCATGTAACTGTTGATAATTCTGATGAATTAGATATTACTGTTGCTGCAAAAGGTGGTGGTTCTGAGAACAAATCTAAATTTGCAGTATTAAATCCATCAGATTCAGTTTATGACTGGGTTATGGCAAATGTTAGAGAAATGGGTGCTGGTTGGTGTCCTCCTGGAATTTTAGGTATTGGTATTGGTGGAAATCCAGAAAAAGCTATGCTTTTAGCAAAAGAGTCTTTAATGGGTCATGTTGATATTCATGAACTACAAGCTAGAGGAGCTCAAAACGCTTTAGAAGAATTAAGATTAAGATTATATGAAGATATTAATAAAATTGGTATTGGAGCTCAAGGATTAGGTGGATTAACTACAGTTTTAGATGTTAAAATTTTAGATTACCCATGTCATGCTGCATCTTTACCAGTTGCGATGATTCCTAACTGTGCTGCAACTAGACATATTCACTTTAAATTAAAAGGTGGAAATGGACCAGCTATATTTAATGTACCTTCATTAGATATTTGGCCAGATATTGAATTACCAATGGATACAATTAAAAGAGTAAATATTGCAGATTTAACAAAAGAGAACTTATCTCAATTTAAATCAGGTGATACATTATTACTTTCAGGGAAAATTTTAACAGCAAGAGATGCTGCTCACAAAAAAATCGTTGAGTACAAACAAGCTGGTAAACCACTTCCAAATGGTGTTGACTTAAAAGACAGATTCATCTATTACGTTGGACCTGTTGATCCAGTTAGAGATGAAGCAGTAGGACCTGCGGGACCAACTACATCAACTAGAATGGATAAATTTACAAAAGACATGATGGAAATTGGAATCATGGGAATGATTGGTAAAGCTGAAAGAAAACAACCAACAATTGATTTAATTAAAGAGTACAAATCTATTTATTTAATTGCAACTGGTGGAGCTGCTTACTTAATTTCTCAATCAATCAAATCTGCAAAAGTTCTTGCATTTGAAGAGATTGGTATGGAAGCTATCTATGAATTTGAAGTAAAAGATATGCCTGTTACTGTGGCTGTTGATACAGAAGGTACTTCTATTCACACAACTGGTCCTGCTAAATGGAGAACAATTTAGTTTAAATAATCTACAAAAGGCTTTTGCCTTTTGTGATTCTGCTTAATTTATAACTTTGTATTAACTCTTTTCTAAAATAATTCTTATACCGATAAACTATATTCAATTTTTGACTTTAAGAAAATACAATAAATGCTATTCTTCAAGCAATAATATAATACATAGGAAAATAATAAAATGTTATTAGATGATTTAAAAGATTATTTGGGTTTTGCTGTTGCTGGAAATTTTGCTAATCACCTTGGTGAAGCTGGTGAAGCAAATGAATTTGCAGTAATAAAAACCGAAGAAAAAGATGCTCCAAAAGGGATGTTTCCTTTTTATATAAAAGGACATAATAGTTTTTTAGGAACTTATCCAATATGTGATGAAATTATTTTAACACATGGAAGAGAAAATGAAAATCTTCAAGTTGAAGCTGAAGTTGCATTAATTTGTGATTTTGAATATAAAGATGGAAAAGTAGTTGATATTATTCCTAAGTATTTTTCTGCCTTTAACGACTGCTCTATTAGAGTAAATAATGGAGAGAAGTTAAGTACAAAGAAAAATTGGGGAACAAATACAAAAGGTATTTCTCAAGATATTATAGAGATTGATAACTTTACAGAAAAAGGGATTTTGAGTAAATATCATATCTCTTCATTTATAAAAAGAGATGGTATTGTATATGATTATGGAACAACAAGTGCTGTAAAATCATATAGCTACTTTTTTCTTCAATTAAAAGATTGGATGATAAATAAATTAAATACTCAAGAAGATTGTGGACCACTTGAAGAATTAACACAATTTATGTTTGATGCCAAAAATTCAAAAGGTATTTTAATAGCTGCAGGTGCAACTGCATATACAGATTTTGGGAAAAAGAACTTTTTAAAAAAAGGTGATGAAATTTTTGTGTATGTTTACAATGCCCATGCTCACAGTTTCGTAGATATTATGAATGACATGTGTGGAATGGATACTTATTTAGGACAATGTTCTAAGCTTCACCAAATCGTACAATAAAACAAAGCTCTTGCTTTGTTTTACATATTTATATAGAGTTATATATAAGTATATATAATTATAGAGAATTCTTCTTAAACTTTTTTCGAATCAACAAACAAAATATCATTTAAACTATCAAATACATTTATTGTTGCATCTTCAATTCTTGCAGATATTTCTCTTAAGATTTTATTCTCAGCTTTTTTAGCATTATTATCCATATAAACTTGGACTTTTTGGTGAACATCTTCGTGGTTTTGTTTTAAGCTTTCCCACTCTTTTGCTTTTGTGAAATCTCTTTTCTCAGTTTCACAAAGTGTAATCCATTTTCCCATATTACAAGATTTACAATCTACAACTGTGCAATTCTCAAAACTATCTAAAGTTGAGAAATATTTCTTCTTAAGATTTATATGGTCATTTTTGTATTTTGAAACTTCTTTCATTAAATCAATATTTTCAACCATCTCATAATATTTTTTATCTATTTTTGCTTGAGCTGTAATTTGTAATAATCTACTAGATAATTTAGAAACCTCTTTTGATAAAACATCAATATTTGAAGATGTAAATGCATTTTTTTGAGTAGCTACATCTAGTCTTGATATTGTTTCATTTATTTGAATGATACCAACCTCTTGCTCTTTACTAAACTGAGTAACACTATGAATAATATCTTTTGTTTGAGTAATTTTTGAAGTTAAACTTTCATACCCTTTTATCATATCTTGGGCAATATTTTTACCTTCATTTGATTTAACACTTGCACTTTCAACTAGATTTTTTATTTCCCTTGCAGCATCAGCACTTCTATTTGCTAAGTTTCTCACTTCTGCAGCAACTACTGCAAAACCTTTCCCTGCTTCCCCAGCAGTTGCTGCTTCAACGGCTGCATTAAGTGAAAGAATATTTGTTTGAAATGCAATTTGATCAATTATAGAAATTGCTTCATTTATTGCTTTTACTTTTTCATTTATCTCATCCATTGAACTTGAAGTTTGTAGTGCAAATTTACTTCCAACATTAGCTGCATCATTTACTTCATTTGCAATGTTCATCATTTTATTCATATTTTCATTGTTATTTCTAATATTCGAAGTTATTTGTTCAAGTGCAGCTGAACTTTGCTCCAATGAAGTTGCTTGTTGTGTTGAAGAAAGAGCTAATTCATTAGATGAAGTTGCTAAAGTTTTAGTGTTATTCTCAAGTTCTATTCCTGCATTTGTAATCATTGCAATTAGTTCAGAAGATGAATGTCCTAAAAGTGATGTTGATGTACATAAAGTACCAAAATCTCCATACATTCCTTTTTTCTGTATTTCATCAAGTTTAAATACATAATTAGATTGAGTATAACTATTTAATAGAAGATTTATATTGTCAATTTTTAATTTTGTTCTATTTAGCATTTTGTTTATAATTAATCTTAAATCTTCAATATCTTTTGTTACTGCAACTTGTTTAATAGAGTATTCAAAGAAACCATTGTTCACTTTTTCCATAACATCTGAAATTTCTAAAACTACTTTTTTATCTTGTTTTTGTATCTCTTGGATTTTCTCAATTTGGCCATTCATATCTCTTGTCATAATAGCAAATTCATCATTTCCTTCTAAATCATGTAAAGTTACACTATCTTTTTCTTTCATAGAATAAGCCAAAAATTCATTTAAATTAACTTGAAATTTATTTATTGAAGAAACTATTTTTTTTGTCATAAAATATATAATTAAAAATGTTAATGAAAATAGAATTGTTATAAAAATTAACTCATAAATAATTTGATTTCTAAAATTACTAATATCACCATTTACATATGAAATTAAATTATTGAATAGTATTTTTTCAGAATCAATTAGAAGATTGATTTTATTAGTTGATTTCTCTTTCCAATCAATGTTTGCGCCATAAATATTATTTGACAGCTTATCAATTGCATTAATTGCATTTTTATTATCAACTTTTTCAATACCTTTAGAAGCGTTATTTTCAGATTGAGAAAAATCATAGGCATTTGAAATCATTAAATCAAATGTATCTCGTAATGTTTTTAATAACTCTTTCTCTTCTGGTGTTGTTCCTTCGAATTTTTCATAATATTTTATTACTTTTAAAAGGGAAGAGTGTTTTGATTGCATTTTATTTAACAATTTATCATCTTTTGTTTCTAAAAAATCTTTATAAAGATGAATTAATCCACCATAACCACTAAGCTCTTTTATTTTTAACATAAAATCATTTTTTTGGCTCTTTAAAAATATCACTTTTCTAATATTTTCCATCTCAGAAAAATCATTTGTTGAATATATCTTTTTTAGATTTTCTAAATCTTCATCAAAAATATTATCTTTTATAGTTTCTAAATATAGATTTTGTTTCGAAACAGAATTTAAAAAACTATTATAATCATCACCCATAATATTTCCAATATTTAAAATATTTCTAATATACTCTTGTTCATTAAATGATTTTTCAATTAATTTATTAAATGCAATAAATGATTGTGAATATTTAGATAAATTTCCAATATTTGAGTAAGAAATTAAATCATCTATAAAATAAGTTAAATTGTCTATTTCAAAAGTGTAGTATTTTTCTAAATCTTGTTTACTAATTTCTAGATTATTACACTTTTGTCTAATTTGTATAAGCTCTTTTATACTCTTATCAAAATCAGAAATCTTTTTAATTGATTCTTCATCTTTAGAAAAAGAGTATTTTTTAAGAAATTCATTTAACTTATTAATTGATTCATCACTTTTTGTACTTTGAATTTTAAATTCATTAGTAAACTCTTTTCCATAACTCTCTAAAAAAAGAGTTGAAAGAGCTCTCTCTTTTTGTAAATCATGTATTAAAGATGAAACATTCTCTAAAAAATAAAGATAATCTAAACTCTCATTCATTTTTACATTTTTTTCATATTTATTATAAATTGAATTTGAAGATAAAATTAATATTGCAACAATTGGTAATAGCAATATCAAAAATATCTTATTTCGCAGTTTCAAATTATTCATTTTGTACCTTTTTAAATTTTTTGTAATTTATCTTTGTTTTCTTACAATTTGGTTACTAATATTTATTTGTAATCAATTTGTAATTTCCTGATTATTTCTATGTTATTTATTTAAACTTTTAATGGGAAAATTCATTATTTTATTATTGATGAAGATTTTTAGATTATAATTTCAGAAATAATTAGGAGTAATATATGTTAAAAGAGTTTAGAGATTTTCTTATAAAAGGAAATGTAGTTGATATGGCTGTTGGATTTATTTTTGGAGCAGCATTTGCAACATTAATTAAATCACTTGTTACAAATGTAATAATGCCTCCAATTGGATTATTACTTGGTAGAGTTGACTTTTCACAACTATTTATCTCTTTAGATGGAAACTCTTATGCAACACTTGCTGATTTAGAAAAAGCAGGAGCACCTGCTATTAAATTAGGTCTATTTGTAAATGATACAATTTCATTTGTAATCTTAGGTTTTGTAATGTTTATGTTTATAAAATCATATAATAAGTTAAAAAAAGAGGATGTTGTAGTTAGTAAAACTAAAGTTTGTAGTGAGTGTGCAATGGAGATTCCAGTTGCTGCAAAAAAATGTGGACATTGTGGAAATACAGCAGTTTAAAACAAAAAATTAAAAGGCTAAATGCCTTTTAATTATAAATCAACTAACGCTTTAAATGTAACTCCACATCTTCCAATGTTTTCCACATTTATATGATTTCTCTCATTAATTCTTTCATTTTCAATAAATTGATATTTCAATTCTAAAATAACAGGTGTTGTATCTCCTGGAATTTCATAAGTATCATAATATTCACAGAACATTGCACTTTGAGATGATGAAATCATAGGTGGATATCCATCCATAACATTCGTAACTTCTATTTCAAATTTTTCAATTTCACTAACTTCTTTTCCAAGAGGTGTTGCACATTTTTGCACTTTATCAACATTATCTTTATTTACAAAACAAATAGTCGCTTTTTTTGTTTTTAAAATATTTGCCAATGAATCCTTTGGACTTCCATCATCTTTTTTTCCAATTGCCACAAGTAATAGCGCTGGATTTGAAGAAATTGGAATAAAATAAGAAAAAGGTGCTGCATTTAAAACACCATTATCATCTGTTACAATCCATGCAATTGGTCGTGGAATTACTGTTCCTGACATAATTTTATATCTATTTAAATCGTCAATATCTTTGTAATCTAAAATCATTATTTCCCTTTTTATATTTTAAATTCTTGCTCTACATTTTTTGCTATTGCTTCACCTTTTAAAGTTAAAAATGAATCACTTAAAAACTCTTCTTTTTTAAGTTTTTTCAACAATCTTTTTCCCTCTTTTAAAGAGAATAGACCTGTATTTTCTAGTTTTAAAACAATATCATTTAAAGACTCTTCCGACTCTTTTTTTAATATTGCAAGCAATAAAACTTTTTCGTTTATATCCATTTTAAAATCCTTGTATAGTAAAAAGCAAAGCATAAAAACCCTACTCCTAAAAGAATAGTTATTATATCAACTGAAGTTAAACTTGCCATTAAGCCAATAAACAGTGTTGTTGTAATACATGAAATCATAAAGAACATATCATTGTAAGAAATTACCCGTCCTATATATTTTTCATCACATTTATCTTGTAATAAAGCATAAGTAAATGACCATAATGTGGTGGTACTAAGACCTACAATAAATAAAGCTATCAATGAAATATAAAAATTAGATTGCATTAATCCCCATAAAATTATAGCAATTCCTTGAAAAATTAATAAATAGTGTAAGTTCTCTTTTGTAACATATTTTGAAATAATCATAGGACCAAACATTAAAGCCACTGCTCTAACTGCATTTGAAATACCAATTGCAAGAGGAACTGAAATGACATATTTATATTCGTTTTTTGCTAATATTGTAATCAAAGCATCAAAAGAAGTTAAACCTACACAGGAATGCAAGAAAATCAAATAAAGCATAATCTTGTCATTTTTAATATAGATAAATCCGTCTTTTATTAACTGAAATATTTTATCGCTTGTTATACTTGCTTTCACAACAAAATCAATTCTAATAAAAACTATTAAAGCTATAGTAAAAATTGTGGCATCAATTATAAAAGCTGCTTTAACACCATAAAAATTTACGATAAAACCACTTATTGCCATTCCAACTGCATAGGTGAATGACCAAATAATTGAGTGTATTTCATTTGCCATTTGAAGAGGTTTACCATTTAGAAGTTTTGCTAGAAGTGACATTTCAGTTGAGAAAAACATCGAGGCAGCACTCATTCTAATAAAAATCAGAATCATTAAAAACCAGATTTGCTCTTTATTATCAATAGTTAAAAACAGAATTGTCATTATTAATTCAGTTATCAGAAGTGAAATCATTAGAGGCTTTATTTTTACTCTATCTATAATTGCACCTGAAAAAGGAGCAATTAAAACTGCTGGTAAAAAGTGCATAGCAGTTACAATTGAAATTGCAAATTCAGTTGAGCCAAAATCAACAAGCATAGTATAAATTGCTACATTTGAAAACCATGCACCAAAATATGCAATAAATTGAACAAGAGATAAATCCCTTATAATTTTGTGTTCAGCAAAAAGTTTACGATAGTTCAATTTCTACTAAAACCTCTTGATACATTGCAGAAAATGAACTTTCATCTTCAGAAGCTGGTGTTAAATAATTTACATTTTTGTTTCCAGCAAAAAAGAAAGCACAATTACTTTTTATATCATCATTTATTTTTACAATAAATTTTGCACTTCCATTTTTTGAAGAGATTAGAACTTCATCATTCTCTTTAAAATTCGTATTAGAATTTAAATAAACAAAATTATCTGATGCAAATTGAGAGTTTAAAGAAGTTTTACTTTTTGCAGTAATTAAATAAAAATTATCTGCTGTTTTTTCTTTGTAAAGAGGTTCAATATCAAGCTCTTCAACAAAATCAAAAGTTTCAAAATCATCTAAAACTGGTTTTGTATTTTCATAATATGAAATAATTTCATCTTCATCTTTTAATTTATCAAAGCTAAACTGTTCTAATAAATAGTTTGCTAAGGCATATTCACTAATACTATTTTCATCTTTTTCTTTTACCAGTTGAGAGATTGCTTTTAATTCATGTCCATAAGATAATCTAACATCTTTTTTAGCCAAAAAAGAACTTGATGGAATTATCAAATCTGCATATTCGCAAGTATCGTTTAATGTTGTTCCAAAATAAACTACATAAGATTTTGTTAAACCCTCAATTACTTTTTTTGTATTTGGAGCAGAAACAACAGGATTTGCACCTTGAATAAAAACTAAATCATAAGAGCCAAAATCAACTTTTGGAATAGATACTTTTTTATTTTTACCTTTTGCTTCAAACTGTTTTTTATATCCATAAGCAGAATCACTTAAATACCAAACTCCCCCTGCATCTTTTTTATGAAATCCCATAAACGCGGCAAAAGAATCAATACATCTAGTTATTTGTGCACCTTCAAAATATTTTTGAACGCCTAGACCTAAAATAATAGCTACTTTTTTGTTTTCAATTAAATCAAAAAATTCATTCACTTGAGCAAGTGGAACTCCAGTTGTTGTTTCATAAGAGATAACTGGTCTATTTCTTGATATATCAAAAAACCAATCTGCTCCATTTCCAAACTCTTCGATGAATTCTCTATCTTCTAAATCTTGCATATGTGCAAATCTAGTAAATAACAGAGCTAATTCATAATCTGTTTTTGGATTTATTTGCATATGTATTTTTGATTTTTTTGCAATTTCTGTAGATATTGGATCTATTGTAATAAAAGTTTTGTCTTTTACAAGATTATACATGTGTGATGATGTAACTGTAAAATTTCTTCCCCAAACAATAATAATATCCGCATCAATTAATTTCTGAATTGGTGGATTAATTACATTTTGACGACCTGCTTCAATTCCAGCACCGCCACCACCATCACATAAACTTCCTCTTGTTAAAGTTGAGCCAAATTGAGTGAAAAAGTTTTTAGTTGCACTTTGCATAACACCAATATTTCCACTTCCCTTATAAAAAAGTGTTTTTTCTGGTGTTGTAGTTTTCAGTTTCTCTACTAAAATATTTAAAGATTCTTCTAATGAAATTTCTTTACCTTCAAAAAAAGCATTTTTTAAATTCTCTTCTTTTAATAAATTTGCAAAGTTTACACAAAGTTTTCCATTTGTAGTTTTATGCTCTTTTGAACCTTTGATATTTTCATCTATAATTTGTCCTTGACAAGCATCATAACAATCTAAGGGACATGCAACTTTATTATTTGAATTCAATTTTTACCAACCTTGAAAATACTTTTACATCTTCAATTATTAACTCTACTTTATATGCAGAGATATTTGTAGCATCTGCAACATCATAAATTTTTGATATTTTTACATTACTTTTTACACCATCAAGAAAAATATTTTTATTTTTAATTTCATCTATTTGAGCTATTGGAACAAAAATTTCTAATTTTCCTTTTGATAAATCTTTTGATTCATAAAGCAGTGTTCCAGGACTAACATAATCCCCATCTTTTACAGCAATATTAAAAATATAGTTTGATTTTTCTACTAATTTTTTATTAGAAATACTATCTTTTAAAGTCTCGATTTTTATTATCATGTCAGCTTTTGAAGACTCTAAATTGATAACTTTCAATTTTTGTGTATCTTTTTCAAATTCTGATTTAGATGTAACTTGGTTTAATCTCTTATAATTATTTTTTTCTATTTCTAACATTTCATCAATAAACTTTAATTTATTTTTTGATTGTTCAAGTTCAACTTTATTAACTAAAGAATCTATTTCAATGATAGTTGAATTATTTGCTTGTAATCCTTCTATTTTAGAGTTAGAATATATTATTTTTCCAGCAACTGCTGATTTAACTTGAAAGCTATCTATCGGTTCTAATTTTGCATAATATTCATTTGCAAATATTGAAGAAATTGTTAATAAACAAATCCATATTATTTTCATAAATTTTCCTTATATTTTTAAAATTCTAAAGTTCCCTCTATTGCAAAGTTTGCTTTTGAATCAAGTTCTGCATGGGATAAAACTGAAATTTGTAAACCAAATTTCTCATAAATTTCTGATATTCTTTTTCTTAAAACAGGATCTACAACCATTGTTACTTTTGAGAAACCTTTTGCTTCTACATCATCTAAAAGTTTTTTTGTCTTTGTCACAAGATTATTAATTTCTGCAATTGAAATCATAAGCTGTGAAACACCATGATGTTCTTGAAGTTTTCCAATAAACTGCTGTTCAAGATCTGGCTTAATTGTAACAATATGTAAAACACCATCTGTATCTTTGAACTTTTGTGTAATAAGCCTATAAAGTTTTGCTCTCACATGTTCAAGAAGGATTTCTGGAGCTTTTGTGAACTCTGCAATGTCTGCTACTGCTTCAATAATTGTTAACATATCAATAATTGGAATTTTTTCATGTAATAAATCTTTACACACTTTTAATAAAGAACCATAAGAGGTTACTTTCATAGCTTCATCTATTACAATTGGGAAATCTTTTTTCAATCTATCAACAATATCAACAATATCTTGTCTAGTAATAATATCTTCCGCATGTTTTTTAATAATCTCAGAAATATGAGTTGAGATAATCGTAGGACCATCAACTACAGTAAATCCTTTCATTAATGCTTCTTCTTTTAAGTCTGATGCAATCCATGTTGCATCAAGATTAAATACTGGCTCTTTTACTTTTAAACCAACAAGTTTTTCATTTGCAAGTCCACCCATAGCAAGAAGTTTATCAACCTCAACTTTTCCTTTAACAATCGGTATTCTTTTTAAATATAATTGATACTCATTAGGTGATAAATTTGCATCATCTGAAATTCTAATTTGTGGTATTACAAAACCTAATTCACTTGCGATTGTTTTTCTAATAGCTTTAATTTTATCAAGTAACTCTGAATTTCCCTGAACTAGTTGTAATAATCTAATTCCAAGTTTTAATTCTAAAACTTCTAATTTCATAATATTTTCTATTGTTTGAGATTCATCAGCAACAGCCATACTTTTCTTTCTATCTTTTAAAGTATTTATATCTTCATCAACTTTTGCTTTAAGTACAGGTGTTTTAAAGAATCTAGTTATTGCATTATCTTGTTTGTCATTTATCATTGTAATTACATAGCCAATAAATATCATTAAAATACCCATAACCATTAAAATACCTGTAGGGAAACCAGGGATAAAACCAAATAATACTAAACCAATTCCTAATAAAATTAATGATCTGCTATCTTTAACCAATTGAGAAATAGCTTGACTTGCAAATTTTTCTTCATCCATATTTGAACGTGTGATAATAATTGCGGTTGCAGTTGATAAAATTAAAGCTGGAATTTGAGCTACTAATCCATCTCCAATTGTTAAAATTGTATATACTTCTCCCGCTTGAGAAATTGTTAAATCATGCTGAAAAAGTCCTATTAAAATTCCACCAATTAAATTTACAATTGTAATGATAATCCCAGCAACTGCATCACCTTTTACAAACTTAGAAGATCCATCCATAGCTCCATAAAAATTTGCTTCTGAAATCAGAGTTTTTCTTCTAGCCTGAGCCTCTTTATCATCAATAAAACCAGCATTTAAATCCGCATCAATTGCCATTTGTTTACCAGGCATTGAATCAAGTGTAAATCTTGCTGTTACTTCGGCAACTCTTGTAGCACCTTTAGTTACAACCATAAAATTAATAAGTACTAATATAATAAATATAATAATACCAATAACCATATTTCCACCAACAACGAATTCACCAAACGCGGAAATAATTGAACTTACAGCATCGGGTCCATTATGACCTTCACTTAAAATAGATCTTGTTGTTGCAATGTTTAGAGATAATCTAAAAAGTGCAAATATCAAAATAAGTGTTGGGAATGTAGTTAAATCAGAAGGTTTTTGAATATATAAAGATATTAATAAAATAAGTACAGATATAGATAAAGATATTACCAAGAAGAAATCTAAGATTCCTTTTGGTAGAGGTACTATTATGATTAATAGTATTGAAACAAATAGTGCAACAACTATTAAATCTTTTGAAAATATCTTTTTTATATTCATATATTAATTATATTTAGCTAGTTAATTTAAAAAATTAACTAGCGACAATTGATTAGTTTTACTAATAGTTGAATAAAGTGCTGTATATGTTAGTTCTAAAGCTTTTGCTTCTATTGCAACTTTTGCTAAATCTGCAGCACCAATTTGTTGAGATAAAATATTGTATTGAGTTAATTTTGACGTCACTCTCTCAAGAGATGTTTCAAATATCTGATTTCTTCCACCAAGTTGTGCATGAGCTATATTAACTCCATCATAAGCTTTATCAAGTTCTGATTGACTTTTACCTATTAATGTACGTGATAGATCATCTGAGATAGGATTACCTACACTATCAACTTTTTTTAATGCATTTAAGGTATCATCCATAAGATTAAAAATATTTGTTTTTGCTTCAAATTTAGTACCATCTGTAGTTGGCATAGTAGCACTAAATGTGGGAGGAGTCAGTCCATCACTTGTTACAGGTGTAATTGTTTCAGTTGTTACATTACCTTGTAAATCATATTTTATTAATGTGTCATTAGTTGGAGAGTTTAATTTCCATTCATTACCATTTTGATCAATAATTCGATCTGCCTCACTAAAATTTAAAGTTTCCCCTTTGTTAGCAGTTGCAGTTGGATACATCATCATATCAAATCCAGTAATTCCCCTATCTCTATAAGAACCCTCTTCAACTGCTACTTTTCTTAACTGATTATCGCCAACATATGTTACTTTTCCATTAATATCTTTTTCAAATGGTTTTATTGAAGAGTCTGAACCTGCAAAAACATATTCACCCTCAACTTGAGTATTAGCTAATTGATAAAGATTTTCTTTAAGTCCAGAAACATTTGCTACAATTGCTGCAAGTCCACTTCCAGTAGTTGTTGATGTATTTGCTTTTATTAATTCTGATTTCATAGATTCTAAAACTTTCTTTATCTCACTCATACTAGAATCTGCTGCATTATTTTGAATTGTTGTTCTTTCAACTTGAGTTTTTAGTCCCTCAAAAGTTCTTATTTTATCGTCAACAGAGATTATTCTTGAATACAGCATAGAATCATCACTTCCTTGTTGAAGTTTATTCCCTGAACTAGTTTGATAAGAGTTTCTTTGGTATTGAGTATCTAAAAGACTCAATCTATATGTCATTTGATCTGTTTGATTTATCATTGTAAAACCTTTCTAAACATTGCTACAATCTCATTAAATTCAAAAATTTTTTGAGTATCTTGAGTTAGAAATTCTCTTATTTGTTCTTTCTTTGCCATTGCATTGTCAAGTTCTGGATCCATACCAGTTTTATAAGCACCAACTCTAACCAACACTTCATTCTCTTTTATTAGTGATAATACTCTTTTTAACTTTAAAAAATCATTATAATGCTCTTTATTTACGACCTTATCCATAACCCTTGAAGCTGATTTTAAAAGATTTATAGGAGGATAAAATCCTTGTTCAGTTAACTCTCTTGTAAGAACTATATGTCCATCTAAAATTGATCTACTTTGATCAGCAATTGGATCATTCATATCATCACCATCAACCAAAACAGTAAAAAAAGCAGTAATAGAACCTTTTTTATTATTTCCTGCACGCTCCATTAATTGAGGTAGTAGTGCAAATACAGAAGGTGGATATCCTCTACTCACAGGAGGTTCTCCTGTACTTAATCCTATTTCTCTTTGTGCCATAGCAAATCTAGTAACTGAATCCATCATTAATAAAACATCATGTCCTTTGTCTCTAAAGAATTCTGCAATTGCCATTGCTGTAAATGCACCATACTTTCTCATAAGTGCAGATTCATCTGAAGTTGCTGCAATTATTACTGTATTTTCTAAATTATTATCTAAATTGTAGTGAATAAATTCAGGGATTTCCCGTCCTCTTTCTCCAATTAAAGCAACAATTTTAATTTGAGCTTCACAGCCTCTTACAATCATCCCCATAAGAGTTGATTTACCTACCCCAGAACCTGCAAAAATACCAACTTTTTGACCTTTTCCACTTGTAAGCATTGAATCAATTGCTTTTACACCTGTTGCAAATTTCTGATCTATAATTCCTCTTTCAAGAGCTGGCATAGATAGTTTATTTATTGGTGCGTTTTCTTCTAAATCTGTAATCTTACCCTTACTATCAATTGGGTCACCCAATGCATTTATAACTCTTCCTAATAGTCCATAACCACATTTAACAGTTAATCCATCTTTTTGTACATAAACTTTATCATGTATTTTAAACCCTTCAATAAATGAGAAAGGAACTATTGTAAATGACTTTGCATCAATTGAAGCTACCATTCCTAAAACAGTATATAAATGCTGCACTGATTCTATTTTTACAATATCTCCAACAGCAACTTCTAATCCAGTTGCAGTGAGGGTTGTAGATGAAATATTTTTTATTCTTCCAAAAGGAATAGAAAGATTTGTTGAGTCAATTCTACTTAATATATCTTCAATATCCATTACATCTCATCGCACATTTTTTTATATAAACTATCTACACTATCTTTTACTTGTTTACATTTTGAAATATATTCGTCTTTTTTAATTTTATTTCCTAATACATCATATAAATTTAGAATATCATAATAAATTTTAACCTCATCATTGGGTTTAATTTTTCTAGTATTTTTTAGAGCTTCAAGCAATAAGTCAACTGATTTCTGATTATTATTTGCATCTTTTTCATTTCGTGATAACTCCATTTCAACAAAGGGAGAGTATACAAAAGCTTTCAACTCTTTTTCTTTTGTATAGAGTTTATTTAATATTTCATTTGCTAATGAAATATTATTATTTTTCAATAAATCTAAATAATAATCATGATAAAAATCAATTATTATAGGATTGTTTTCATTTATTTTTATAAAAGTTGGGTTTAAATTTGTATATGAAAAAAACTTTTCTAATCCTACATTATCATCTTTTTGTTTTAATATTTGGTATCTATATAAAAATTCATTAGCTAAAACGTTTTTATCATCAACCATATCAACTTTTGCAGAAAATTCTAAAGCTTCATCTACATATCCAAGATTGAAAGCCATTTTTTCCAAATATAAATATATATTAGCATCCCTTGTTTTATCAAATGTTTCTTTTATTTGTTGATAAGCTCTTTCGTATGGAGATTCAACCATACATTCAAAAAATGCATACTTAATAGATTCATCTTCAATTAATTTAATTAAAGTTTCATTTCTAGATGTTTTCAAAACATCACTTAATTCTATACATTTCCCTTTTGCTAAATAATCTTTTATTAAATCAATATTTATTTCATCATAAATTTCTGCAATACTTTGATATCCGAATCTTTTTACAATTTCATTTGAAATTTTATTATAAACTTTTTCCGCTTTTAATATCAGATCATATTTCTTATCATTTTTATCATTCATAAGTTCTTGTAGAAGAGCTTTTTGTTGCATTGCTTCATTATCTTGATATTTTGCAGATACTACAGGTGGACTTAAAAAGCCTTGTCTCATTAAAATTTCATCAATATACATTTTTGAATCTTTAGCATGTATCCCTTGTGGAAAATCATTTATAATGTCTTTATACAATTCTTTTGCTTTTTCTAAATAATAATTTGTTCTATCATACATAAGCATATATGTATTTGCAAGTTTAAATTTGAAATCTTCTATTACATCTTCTTTTGTTGTTCTTTTTAATAGCTCTTTTAATATTTCTGCAGCATGTTCAGGCATTCCCGCTTTAATTAATCGATTAATTTTTTTATTTGCAAGATACGAATCTTCTGTATAGAATACTATATTAGTTTTTAAAACTTGTGACATTAATTCATTTGCTTTATCATATTTCTCATCTAAAATATAAATATCAAATAACTCATCTGCAACTACAGTTGCCACCATTTTATCTTTTGTTACAGTTAATATCTCATATAAATATTTGATAGCTCTTGGATAATCTTTTTGATATTTATAAACTTTTGATAATGATATTTTTCCATATGTCTTAGTTAATTCATCATCAAAATTATCTATTATAATTTGTGCAAAATATTTAGCATCTTCAATCTTATTTATTTCCAATTTTAATTCAACCAAGACCATATAAGCTTTAGGTAAATCATATTGATTAATTTTAGATGAATTAATTGCTATCTCTAACTCAGTTGAAGCTTCCAATATTAATCTTTTTGATTGTTTCTTTAAAGATAATTCTGCATATAAAAGCATTGTATCTGATGTTAGTATATTAACTTTGTTTTTATCTTTAAAATCTTTTACTTGGCTATAGGCATCATCAATTTTACCATCTTTTGCCAATAATCTTGCATTTTGCAAAATATCAAATCCATCAGTAATTGACTGTTTTCTTTGTTCTGATATTTGAATTCCAGAAGAATCAATAAATCCATAATAAAAATCTTTTTTTGCATACAGAATATTTAACATTAAAAACATAATTATTAATAATTTCAATTTTTACCTTTTCTTTTTTAATTCATATACATAAGAAAATATTTCAGCCATTGCCTTATAAAATTCACTGGGGATTTCTCTATCAACGTCAATTTGTTCAAATAAAGATCTTGCAAGTGCAGGATTTTCTATAATTGGGATTCTATTTTCTTTCGCAATATCTCTTATTCTTATTGCTATAAAATCAATTCCTTTAGCTACTATTTTAGGTGCAGAATCTACTTTATTATTATATTTTAAAGCTACAGCATAATGAGTAGGATTTGTTATAATAACATCTGCATCTGGAACAGAACTCATCATACGTTTTTGTGCCATTTGCATTTGAATTCTTCTAATACGCCCTTTTACTTGAGGATCTCCCTCCATATTTTTAAATTCGTCTTTAATATCTTGTATACTCATCATCAAAGATTTCATATAATAATGTTTTGTAAAATAAAAATCTATTATAGCAAAAATTATGATAATAAAAAGAATTGCCGAAATAAAATAAACTGTCAACTCAAACATTGTAGCAATGGTATCTGATGTATCTTGATTCATCATAGCTAAAAACTTTTGATAAGTTAATGCAAAAAGAAGAAACATAACTACCATTATTAGAAATAATTTTGCAAATAATTTTAAAGCTTCAATAAGTTTTTTAAATCCAAAAACACCTTTTAAACCTTTTATTGGATCTATCTTCTGTAAATCAAACTTTAAAGGAACAGCAAGAAAACCAAATTGTGATATATTGCTAATAAAAGCCAAAAGTATAACCAATATAAACAAAGGAGCTAGAGCTTTTAGAAGTGCAATTGTTACCTGAAAAGTTATTGCATAATATAATGGACCATCTAATTCCTGTCCGATAAAACTGTAAGAGAATATCATTAATTTTTTAATTTCCATCAAAGAATATGATGAAAAAAAGAGTATGTACATAGTCCCAAAAGTTAATATAATTGCACCAGAAACTTCTGCTGATTTTGCAACATTTCCATCATTTCTTGCATCATTTATTTTCTTATCGGTGGGTTCTTCTGTTTTATCGTCATCTGGCATATTAAAACCTTAAATCATTGAAATTTTGAAATAAAATAATCTACAAAAGCTTCTGTAAACATTTCCATACCAAGTATTAAAAAAATAAATATTAATGCAAATTTTAATTGAAAAGTAATTACAAATGGAGAAAATGATGGCATAGATTTTGTTCCATAACCATAATAAATATCAAGAATAAATCCGATAAAGAATAGAGGTAAAGCAAATGCAAATGCAAATGCAAACATTCTTTTTATTTCATCTATTGCTAATTGAACTCCATTATAAGAAAAAATATCAAAACTACCTAAATGTATCATCGAAAAACTTTTAACTAAAATAACTAAAGTCATTTCATACATCCCAGTTTGAAAGAAAAGCATTAATGCAATCCAAAAAAGTAGTTTTGCAACAATTCCTTGTTGACTACCAGTTGAAGGATCGAACATTGAGGCCATTGACAAAGCTGTTGAATATTCAACAAATTCACCAATAATTTTAACCGCTGAAAAAATAATATTAATTAGCATTGAAGCCACTAATCCTAAAGTTATCTCAGATATTAAACTCATTATAAAATTATCTGCATTTATATTTGACGAAACATCTACTAGTGGAAAAATAAAAACTGTTATATAAAAAGCGAAAGCAATTCTAATAGTTGAAGTAATTGCTGTGTGTCCAAAAACTGGCATAAATACCACAAAAGACAATATTCTTGCTAGTAGCAAAAGAAATTGATATAAAACTTCTTCGTTAAGTAAAGATAAAAATGCTTCCATTACATATAATCGATAACTTTTTCTTCTCTATCTTTATTCTCTTCTTGTAGTTGTAAAATAGACCTAGTATCCATTTGTTGTTCAAATTGTCTATTGTTTCCTTGACCATTGTTTGATGATTGGTTACTATTATTTTGATTTGAAGAACTGAAATCTAAATTAAATTTAGTATTTTCATCAAATGTTTTGTTCAATGAATTTTTTAGTACATTTTGATTTTCAATTAATGTATCAAGAGTTATAGTATTTGAAACATTCATACTAATAGTTAATCCATTTTGCTTATCATTTTTCATTAAAATAGCAATAGAACCTAAATCTAAAGGATTTAAATTTATTTTAAAAGCAGTAACTGGCGGTTTGTAATTTTCATACATTTGTTTTGCAATATCTGACATCATTGCAGACATTTGTTGTTTTGCACCAATTATTCTTGATTGAATATTATAAGATAATGGTGAATTTACATTAACCGTTACATCATCTGCTACAGTTAATGTATTATCTATTAAAGCATTACTTGCCACAACAGATTTTGTAATTAAATCTTTTACTTCTTCACCTCTGATATCATTTTTAAAAAGTAAGTTATCAATTAAATTTTTTCTATTTAATAAATCGATATTAGATTTTTTTACATCAATATTCATAGTTTCAATATCTTGCTCAACATTTATACTTTCTAATCCCAAATCTAACATTTCTGCACTAGTTTTTACTGCTTGTATCGAATTTCCATCTTTTAATAAAGAAATTGCTTCATTTTGATTAAATAAATTTTGATTAGTTATTTTATTTTTTTGTGAACCTAAATATATATTCGATATTAAATCTTTTGTAACAACATCTTTAAATGGTGTATTTATATCTTCTTTAATACCATTTATATTATCTAATGTTAATTTTTCACTATTTTTCTGAATTAATTGATCCATTAATGATATTTTTACATCTTTTTTAACATCAATATTTTCTATTTTTTCAACATTAGTATCTGGAATGACTTCACTTGTTAAAATAGGACTATTATTTACTATGCCTAAATTAGTATTTATTGATTTATCAATAATCTCTGAAGCTGTGGCTATATTTTCAACTTTAGAATCAACAAAATTTTCTTCAACTTTTTTTGAGATATTATCTAATAAAGAAGTTGTTTCTGTTTCTACGATACCATTATTTAAAACATCATTTACTTTTTTTGTCTCGTCTTCATTTATAACTGTAATATTTTCTACTTTTGTATCAGTTTTTTCAAGTAAATCTATAACAGAAATTTTTTCTTCTTTTATTTTTGATTTTTTAATATCTAGTTTGTTCTCTTCTTCTTTTACTTCTTCACTATTTATAATTGGAATTTCTTCTTGTTTTGCTTCTTTAACTTCATTTTTTACATCTAAAATTAATCTATCTAATAAAGAAGTTGTTTCTGCTTCTTTTTGCACAGGAACATCTATTTCTTTTGTTACTTTTAATTGTTCTGTGCTTAAGTTATCTACTATATTTTCATTTATTTTTACTTCTTTAGTATTTACTTTTGTTTCTGTAGGTTTTATTTCTGATGTTTCTTCTGTATTTACTTTTATCTCTTCAGGTTTTATTTCTGATGTTTCTTCTGTATTTATTTTTATCTCTTCAGGTTTTATTTCTGAGTTTATGTCTACATCTGTTTTTGTTTCTTCAGTTGTTAATGAATTATTCTCAATTTTATTAACTTCTTCATTTAAAATAGGAACTACTTCTTTAGCGCTATTTTTTGCTTCTAATATTAATCTATCTAATAAAGAACTTGTTCCTGTTGATTTCTGCCCTTTATTATCTGCTTCTTCTACTATTAATGATTGTTCAGTACTTAATTCATCTACTTTTTTATTATCTGCTTTTATTTCTTTATCATTTACAACTGCAGGATCTTCTACTTTTACTTCTTTTATTTCTTGTTTTACTTCAGTATTTACTTTTGTCTCTTCAGTTGTTCCATTGTTTGATAATAAAGAATCAAATAAAGAAGGTTTATCTTTAACTGATTGATCTGTATTTATGCTAGATGCATTTGTTGCTGTAGTCTTTTCATTTGTAAGTAGATTATTTATTAAATTTGACATTTTTATTAACCATTTATTATATCTAACGTTTTAGAATCAATATTTTTATGAGTATTGAATGAAGCTAAATTTGCTTCATAAGATCTAGTTGCCTCAATTAAATCAACCATTTCAACAACAGGATTAATATCTGGATATGCAACATAACCTTTTTCATCTGCATCTGGATGTGCTGGTTCATATCTCATAACAGGCTTTGCATCAGACTGAATAATAGATTTAACTCCAACACCTCTTAATGACAAATCTGAATTTTTATTATTTGTAGTTTCAATATCATTTGTATTAGTTTTTTTACCACTAGCGACTAGCACATCTTCAAATACAACTTGTTGTTTTTTATATGGGCCACCTTCTAAAGTATGTGTTGTTTTTGCATTTGCAATATTTGCACTTACAACATTAATTCTTGTTCTTTGTGCACTCATACCAGAAGTTGATACGTTATATCCATCAAAAAAACCCATGCATTATCCTTTAACTAAACCTGTATTCTCATAATTTCTTTATATGCATTTAAAGCTTTATTTTTTACTTCCAATGCTAATCTCATTGATAAGTCAGCTTCTTCAATTCTTTGTACAGCTTCTTGTAAATTAGTAACTTTTCCAGTTGCAATTCCTTGCATTGAATCATAACCTTTTACTTGCTGATTATTAACATCAGAAATTGCATTGTTCAACATATTTTGGAAAGACTTATCATCAGTTTGTGCAATCTTATTATTAGTATTTAAACTTAAAGAGCCTATCGAATTTGATATTGAAGATATATCCATAACTTACCTCTTATTTAGTTTTTTTTTGATTTTTGCTATTTGCATCTATCACATCTTTTACTGTTAATTCATTCAACATAACTTGAATTTTCTCTTCATTATATTTAAAATCAAACTCATTTCTTTTATTATCAAGACTAAAAAGACTTATAATTAAAGAGAGCATCATATTGCAAATACCTTTTAAACATATAGTTATTAAAATTATACCTAAAATCATTTCCATTGGAGTAAATAACTCTGCATTAATTGTAAAAAAAATCAGTGTTGCAAAAAAACCAGCTGCAATATAAAATCTAAATATTCCACTATTTATTACAGTTTGTGAGAATCGCTCTATTATCATAATTCTCTACTCTTTGAAACAATAAAAATAGAATTAATTGAACTTAGTTTTAGCACCTAGAACAAACCTTAATGAATATTTTTTAATAATTGATCGATAATTACTTGTAACTGTTTTGTTGTTTCATCTAATGAAAATTCATTAGCAAATAATTTTCTAAGTCTTCCTGTTGTAGAAATATTTGCAGAAGTTGAAACGTTTCCTACATATTCTACCATAAAATCATTATTTAACCTATTTTTCTTTCCTAAATTTACCAAAGAATTGGCTATTGTTTCACCTATTTGATAATTCCTAGTATGATTAAAACTTAACATTAATTTATTCTTATCAACTGAAAGCATTTTCATTAAAGAATAAACATCAGTTAATGCACTGGGATCGGTTGTTGTAATTGCTAAAATATTATCAGAAATTGATAAAAATTCTTTTACATATTCATTTAAACCAGCACCCGTATCAACAAGTAAAATATCAAATTTACTTAAAGAAATGATATCCTTTACTATTCTAGAAAACACAAAGGTATTCTTATTTGTTCCATATTGATAACCACTTCTTCCTGCAATTAAATGAACGTTTGGATAAATAGTTTTAGTTATAACTTCATCTAATGTCTTCGTTCCATCTATATATTCAAAAAGAGTATTTTGGGGTTTTACATCAAATAAAACTTGCATATTTGCCAAACCAATATCAGCATCTAAAACGGCTACATTAAAACCTCTTCGAGAAAGTAAAAATGCCATATTAGCAGTAAATGTAGACTTACCAACTCCACCTTTTCCTGATGTTATTGTTATAAGTTTTGTTTTAGAATAGTTTTTTTTTACACTACTAGTAAGTTTTATTAACTTGCTAGCTTGAGAAGAAATTGTATCAAACAATTCTATCTCCTAATACATTGTTTATTCATAAAACAATCAATTAAAAAAGTTGAATCTGAAACAATTAAATCATCTGGTACATTTTGGCCAATAGAAAAATATGTGATAGATTTTTTTGTTTTATGTGCAAAAGAGATAAGATTTCCAAAACTTCTTGTCTCATCTAATTTTGTAAATGTTAAATAATCAATAGAAAGTCTCGAATAATTTTTATAAATTTCTAATAAATCACTATGTTTTACATTAGCGGGAAGTACTAAAATTTTTTCAATAGGTAACTCTTCAACCCTTTTTTGGTACTCATTTATAAGTTCAATTTTATCAATATCATATTGACTTGAACCTGCTGTATCAATAAAAATATAATTACAATCTTTCAGTCTTAATAGAGCTTCAGATAAACCCTCAGGTTTTTTCACAATTTCCAAAGGTAATCTCATAATATTTGTATAAGCTTGTAATTGCTCAATAGCTCCAACTCTAAATGAATCAAGAGTTACAATTCCTACTTTATAATTTTGACCTAACTTGTATGCATATCTTGCAGCTAGTTTTGAAATAGTTGTTGTTTTTCCAACTCCTGTAGGTCCCACCATCATAATTATCTTTCTTTGATGTTTTCTTAATGGAACTTCGTGTTTTATTGGAATTACTCTTCTTAAAATTAATTTAAAAAAATCATTGACTTTTTTTGGATTTGATTTTAAGGCAATTGGCAATTGCTTAATAGTTTTTTTCATAATAGTATAAGTCATCTCTTGATCAAACTCATTTTGTTCAAAAATATTATACATAGATGCAAATTCAGGAGGAATTGTTAAATCATAAAGTTGACTTTTGGGATTCCAAATAGATTTTTGAACTTGTTCTAAAACACTTTGCATTTTTAAAATTTCTTCTTTAAAATCATAAACTTGTGTTTTTATTGGCGCAGAGGTAGGTGTTGCTTTACTTATAGCTGCTTTTGTATATTGTAAATTTTTCTTTTTGTGTTCGTCTTCAATAGCTACTACAACTTCATAAATATCTTTGCCATTTTGTTGTGAATTAGATATTTTCTTTGTTGAGATAACTATTGCTTCTTCACCACACTCTTCTTGTGCTTGTCTAAGTGCAATAGTAGGTGTTTCTCCTAAAAAAGAGAGCATATTCATTTTGTTCTTCCGTCTTTGTATATTTGTTCAATTGTTCCATCAGTGTTTTTCAAACGAATAAAATCTTTATTTTCATAAATAATTTTACCTTTTTTCTCAATTTTAACTCCACCAAAGTTAAATATAATAGATTCATTTTCATACTTTTTCACATCTTTTGAACATATGATTGTATTCTTATTTATATGATGAAGTGTTATATATTCTTCATTCTGTAGTTCACTTAATTTTAAAGGTATACATGTTTTATGTATTTCATCTACATTTTGTACTAGAATCTTTGAAGTATTGAGTTTTTCTTCATAATTTATTGATTCTTTTGAAATTAGCACACTAACAGCAAAAAGATTAATATTTAATAGAAAAACTACAAAACTAAGCTTTAATATCAAAGAAATTCCCTCCATTAGCAGCACTTATTTCTGAAACTAAATCTTTATACATTTGTTGAACAGGTAAAACTATTGATGCTAATTTTCTATTTAATTCATAAAGTTCTTTTAACTCTATTTCTAAAGCATCTACACTTTTCCTATAAATATTAACATCTATTCCCTCTTGAATTTTTGACATAAGCTCTTTATTTAATTGGGCTTTTAATAGAGTTATATCTTCTATCATTATATGTTTTTCATCATTTCTTTTGAGTAATTCTTCGTGTTTAGCCGCTTTTATATCTTCAATATCTTGTGTTATAGAATTTTTTAATTTAACAATCAATTCTGACATATTTTTTATAGTATTTTCAATCATGGAAAGCCTTATTTATTATTTCTTGTTAAAAATTCATACAACATGTTACTAATTCCTAAACTTCCAGTAGAATTATCAGCTATTGATTGTATATACATACTTTTTACAATATCTGAACCAGCACCTTCTCCTGCAATTTTAGTAGACCTTAAAGATACATCCATAATTTGATTTAAAAAAAATGATTCAAAATCATTTGAAACTTTTCTTAACTGTTCATCGCCACTGTTCTTTAAATTTTCTTCTTTTACATTATTAATATTATTAACTTGCAAAAGATCTTTGTTTATTAAATTACTACTAGATATATTCATTATTCTAACCTATCAAAGAAATTTTCTTGGCTTAAAATATCTTGCTGATTATCTTGAGAAAAAAATCTCATCTCAACTCTTCTATTATCAGCAGCAACATCACTTTTAGGATGATATGAACCATAAGCTGAAACTTTTAATATTGAGGGATCAATTTTATTTTTTATCAACTCTTTCACAACCGAAATAGACCTTAATGCTGAAATATCCCAAGCATCTCTTGGAATTGTACCACTTAAAACTCTATTTGTATCTGTATGTCCAACTATTTCAATGTTAAAAGTTTGAGGCATCGTTCTTATTACCCTTGCAATCTTAGAAATAAATATTTTTGCATTTGAATTAGTTAATTCATATTGACCTTCTTCAAACATAATACTTGATGGGATATCTAACACAAACTCATTTTTGCCTTTTTCCATCTTAATTTCTTGACTTTCAGCATTTTGATTTGAATTTAATTCTTGAACTACTTGGGCTACGTCTTGTGCACTACTATCAAAAGAACTTTCGCTTGTTGAATTATTATCTTGTGAATCAGAACTACTTTCTTGAGTAGAGTATGAATCACTTTGAGTTTGAACATCAGTTGATGCATCAATAAATCCCATTGCCTTTTTCATAATATTAAAATACTCTTCTACTTTTTGTTTATCCATAACAGCCATAGATAATAATAAAATAAAAAATGTAAGTAATAATGACATTAAGTCACCAAATTGTACAAGCCAACCAGGTAAACATTTAGGGCATTCAGGACATTTATTTTTTGCCATTAATCGACTTTATTCTGAAACATCAACTAAAATTGCATTTAGTTGCATTTTAATGTTCCCAATTGATTCTTCAGCTGCAATCATTGTTGCACCTTGAATAATAACCTCACAAGCAGTTGCTTCTTTTGAATGTTTTTGAGAAAGTTTACTTTCAGTAATACCAGCAAATAAAGTACCAGTTAATGCCCCATATAATGTCGTAAGTAATGCAACTGCCATAGCTGGTCCAACAGCAGCTGGATCGGAAAGATTTGCAAGCATTGCAACAAGTCCAACAAGAGTACCAATCATACCCATAGCACCTGCAGTTCCTCCAATATTTCCAAATATTGAAATCATTGTAGAATGTCTTTTTTCCATGTGTTCTAATTTCAATTCCATTAAAGGTTGTAAGACATCAGGTTTTGTTCCATCTACTAAAAGCTGAAAAGCCTCCCTAAAAAAAGGGTTAGTTTCTTGAATAACTTTTTGTTCAATTTGCATAACCCCATGCTTCTTAATTTCTGTTGCATAAAAAACAATTTTTTCAACTAATTCAGGTAATGGCTCAACTTTTACTTCGTTAAAGGCAATTTTTAAAGCTGGCATAATTCTTTTTAAATCACTTGCTTCAAATTGAGCAGCAGTAACAGCAATTGTTCCTCCAATAACGATTACTACAGAAGGTACATCTACATAGGGACCAAAACCAACTCCCCCTAAAATTATGGCAATGGCAATAAGTACCCATCCACCACCTAATCCTCCTACTGTACTTTTATCCATAAACTACAATCCTATATGATTTAATCTAAAATCTTCATTTCCGATTTTTTTTATTTTAAGTCCAAATTTTCCTTCAACGATAACAGCTTCACCAACTCCTATCTTCACTCCATTAACTAAAACTTCTAAAGGTTCATTTACCATCTGTTCAAGTTCAATAATTTCTCCCACATCCCATCTTAAAATATCTTTTAAAAGAACAACTTTTGTTCCTAATCGAACACTAAGTTTTAGTTTTATATTGTATAAAAGTTCTAAATTTTTTGGAGTTTGTACACTTGGACTAGAAGGAGCATTATAATAATTACTTGGAACTATTGTTGGCGCTTCGTTACTCTTATGTTCACTTTCCTCAGATGTAACTCCAGTAACTGAAGAAAAAAATGGCAATAAAATATCATCATAATGAATAATAATTGGTAATTTCTCATCATCTAAAGATAAAACTATCTCATATATGTTTGTTTTACCTGATAATAATGAACCTTCAACAATAGCTGAACTTTTTACCTCTGACTTAATTGAACCAATATCAGGCAATCCTTGAGCGTTAACAGAAGTACAAAAACTACCACAAATATTTGAAACTATTTCATTTACGGCATCAGTTATCTCATCATCAATATGCTCTTTTAAATCACCCATACCACCGAGCATTAAATATTCAAATTTTGTTGCACTAAGTGTTGGTATATAAAAAGTAATTTTAGATGAAATTCCTTTAAAGTCAAACTTAACAATACACTCAACCAACTGTGTTGAATCATAATTATCACTAACTAAAGCTACTATAGCCTCAATTTGAGAACTTTTTGATAACAGCTGTTCCAATGTATTTGAGAGTTCTTCTTTAAATATATTTGATAAATCTGATGTCAATGAATACTACCTTTAATTATTATTTGGATTTTCTAATTCCTGTAAAATGTAAGCTTTTACTTTCATCATATCTTCTGTTGGATATTTATATTCAGCATCACCTCTTGTTACTTTTACAAAAAAGTCCTTTGAACTTTTGTTATATCCAAATCTTACATTATCCAAAATTACTTCATTTTTATCCGCTGTTCCTTGAGTACCTAAAGCTTTTTTATACTCATCTTCTTGGATTACTTTACTTTTTTCATCAACATTACTAACTTTTTGAATTTTTTCTAAATTATTAAGTTTAGAATTATCCATCTCTGCAACTCTTCCAATTTCCATAACATCCTCCTTAAAAAGTAACAATTTTAGATTATTATAGCAGAAAAAAATTAAATTATTTAAGATTTCAGTATAAACTATAAAGATTCTAAATACTCATCAAATCCAATTAATTTAAAATCTATTAAGGAATCTAAATAAGGTCGAAGTAGAAATTGCTTAGCACTTGATATTTTTAATTCTTGTATTAATTGAATTGCAGTTAAAAAGTCAGCATCTTGGTCATTTAATATTGCCTTAATAAGTGATATTTGAATAGAAGCATCATTATATCTTCCTGCTTCTAATAATCCTGCAACCATTAAATACATAGTATATTTATCTTCTAATTTGTATTCTGCTTGTAAATATTCTAAAGTTTTTATTGCTTCATCAGGCGAATTAAAATGTAAATCTCGTAATGCTTTTGTTCGTAAATATGAAGGAGTTGTTTTACCTGAAATTTTCATATCAGCTTTTGAGAAAATCCCCAAACCTTTTAAAATATCTACATAATATCTTGTAATAATTAAGGGTCCTTCTAAAAATTGATTATTTAGATTTAAAGGTATTGAATCCTGTAATCTTGCATGATAAGTATAATCACTTTCGCCTTTTTTCCTTTGTACCATTTTAATTAAAAATGTCAAAGGATCTTTAAAATGTTCATCCAATAACATATGTCCATCTGTCACAGTACCTTTTTGCATAGCATTGAGAAAATCCAGAGCTTTGTAAAATATTGTACTTTCATATTCTAAAGGTTTGTCTGCTGATGTATATTGTGGATTTATAAATAATTTATAAATTTCTTTAGAAAAATAATTATAAAGTCCATTATCACTCTTTATATTTGTTTCTATATACTCTTTGTCTTTTATCTTAACATTTATTCTATTAGCAGTAATTAGGTACATTGTAGAATAAAGTTTATTTCCAGGATTTAATTTATAAGCTCTTTCAAAATATTTATATGCATTATTAAAATCATTTATTTGTGCGCAAGATAAAGCTAAATTGTAAAAAATATATGATTTTGTATCTTTTGTTAACATTTTTTCTAATTCAGAAACTCTAATTATTGGATCTTCTTTAACTATTTTTAGAAACTTTGCATTATAATCAACCATCTCTTCAAGATTTACAATATTTTCTTTTTGATTATAAATAAATCCTTTTATACTATCATAAATAATTTCTTGTGAATCTGAAAAAATAAAAGGTGCAAAATAAAATACGAAATCAATTTTTCTATTTTCATCGAATTTGATAACTGAATCTAAATATTGCTTAGATGTAAATTTATTCTGATTAAAAAATATTTC
>JAQTXA010000031.1 GCA_028689025.1 Aliarcobacter sp. | reverse complement strand
TTATTCTATCTATCTAACAGTTAGTTCCTTTTTTATTCTTTTAGCTTGCATAGCTCCAACGGTAGAGCAATTCCATGGTAAGGAAGAGGTTATCGGTTCAAGTCCGTTTGCGAGCTCCATGTCCTTGCTCTATATGCTTATATTTTATTGTATCCTTATTCTCGGTTGCTTCTTTCCTTTTATCTACTTTTTCTGTATAATCCTACTTCATTTTATTTAAGGATATTTTTTGGAAAAACTTTATTACAGTTATGATTTATTTAAAAATGATACTCAGATTTTAGTTGATAAATGTAGAGATTTTGAACCTGAAATTTTGCTTGCAATTGCAAGAGGTGGTGTTACTCTTTCTCATTTAATGGCACAGGCTTTAGATATACGAAACTTATTTACATTAAATTCTATTCATTATGAAAAAGAACAAAAATTAGATACTTTTAATATTTTTAATATTCCTGATTTATCTAATGCAAAAAAAGTTTTGATTATTGATGATATTATTGATTCAGGTGAAACAATGAAAGAAATTTTAATTATTTTAAATGAAAAATTTCCAAATGTAGAATTTAAAATTGCAACACTATTTTATAAAAGTACAGCTCTAATAAAACCTGATTTTAGCGTAAGAGAAGCAAATGAGTGGATTGATTTCTTTTGGGAAGTTGATGTTAAATAAAAAAATACATTTAATTATGTATAATAAAAAAACTAAAAATAAGGTATATCATGACTTTTATTGATTTCAAAAAATTACTTTTAGATGCAGAACTTACTATTCCTAAATTCACTGAACTTATAAAAGTTAGTGAAAAAAATATTCAAGCGTACAAAAAGAAAAAAGAAGTACCTAATACAATAGCTTCAATTGCTGCATGTTTTGCAAAAATGAATAAGGATGGAGTTGATTTTAAAATACTTATTTCTGATTTAAAATTAGAAAAAAAAGAGAAAAAAGGTGCTGGTTTTTCTAAGAAAAAATCATCAAAAGAAAAATTAAAGAAATAAAGTTTAATTTGATATACTTTCCAAAATTAAAAAATTGGAAAACAGATGATATTAAATAATAAAGTAAAAATATTTTTAGCAATTGCCTCTTTTATGATGGCATTAGGTATTGCTTTTGGTGCTTTTGGTGCCCATGCTTTAAAAGCAATTCTTGATGAATATATGTTGAAAATCTATAATACAGGTGTTCAATACCATTTTTATAATAGTTTAGGACTTTTTGCTGCTTCATTTATCTATGCTTTAAAACCAGAATCTAAAAAAATATATATTTCTTTATGGCTTATAATTATTGGAATGTGCATATTTTCATTTTCATTATATCTTTTAGCAATTTTATCAATGCCAATTTTGGGAGCAATTACTCCAATTGGTGGAACTATGCTCATTATTGCTTGGCTTTTATTAACTTATGGAATATTAAAAGATTAAATGAAAACTTTTACAATTTTAGGTGCAGGATGGTTAGGTTTAGAGTTAGCAATTAGATTAAAAGATAAGTATAAAGTAAAAGTTTCACTTAGAAATGAAGAAAAAGTAAATATTTATACAAATCTTGCTTTCTCTTCATATATTTTGAATGAATATAATTTATCTTATTTAGATGAATTATTAGATACAAACTATTTATTTATTAATTATCCTCCTTCTAAATTTGATGATTATTTAGGTTTTTTAGAAAAAATTTATAAACATGAAAAAATATTAAATATAGAAAAAATTATATTTATTAGTTCAACGTCAATCTATCCTAATATTGAAGGTTTTTTTAACGAGGATTTTATTATTAAAAATCCAACTAAAAAAAATGTTTTTGATGGTGAAAATATTGCTTTAAATAAAAGTAATATAATTTTTAGAGTATCTGCACTTTTAGGTGAGAATAGAGTTGCTGGTTTTAGATTAGCAAATAAAATTGTAGATTTCCCAAAAACAAAAATTAATTTTGTTCATAGAAATGATGTAATTAATGCAACACTTTTTTCTATTGAAAATGATATTAATGGAATATTTAATTTATCTTCATTTCAACATCCTACAAAAGAGGAACTATACAGTTTTAATGCAGATAAATATAGTTTTGATAGGCCAATTTTTTTGGAAAATAACGGTTCTATAAATAGAATAATTGATGGTTCAAAAATAGAAAAATTGGGATTTAATTATGAATATTTTGATGCATTTAATTTTTGATTTATAATTAATGTAGTTTGTTTTACCAAAAGCTTTATAAAAAAATGTTAAAATCTAAGAAATCAATAAAATAATTAATTATTAAAAGGATAGAACTATGGCAGTAAAAGAACATCAATTTGATATCTCTGCAAAATTAGATATGCAAGAGATGAAAAATGCAGTTATACAATCACAAAAAGAGATTGACACTAGATATGATTTTAAAGGTATTTCAAAAGAGTTAGATTTAAATGTTGGAGCTAAAACTTTAACATTAATCTCTTCAAGTGATAATAAAATAGATGCAATGAGAGATATTTTAATTTCAAAAATGAATAAAAGAGGAATTTCTATAAATTCATTAGAAGAGTTAAAAAAAGAGGACTCAAGTGGTGGAAATAGAAAATATTCATACAAAATTATTGATAGTATAGAAAAAGATGAAGCAAAAAGAATTCAAACTGAAATAAAAAATCTAAAATTAAAAGTATCTGCTGTTAATCAAGGTGATGAGATTAGAGTAACTGGAAAAAATATTGATGATTTACAAAATATCATGAAACATTTAAAATCACTTGATTTTAAAGCTCCTTTAGTATTTGATAATTTTAGATAAAAACCAAACTAAATTTATATAATTTATATGTAATTTTTATATAATTCATTCTTTAGATAAAAGGATGAATTATAGAACTCTTAATTATAAAATCAATCACAGTTGTATCTCTAGTTTTACTACTTAGTTTTATAGCTGAAAAACTTAGTCCAAAAGTTTCTGGAATATTGTCAGGGCTTCCTATTGGAAGTGCAGTAACACTACTTTTTTTTGCAATAGAAAATGGAGTTGATTATGTAACAAAAGTTGCTTTATATAATATTCATGGACTTTTTGCCGCTTTAGCATTTTCAATAGGTTATTATATTAGTACTTTTTATAAAGGAAAATTTGAGATATTTTTGAGTCTTTTAATCTCTTTTATCTCATATTTAATTATTGCATTTATTTTAGCCTATGTTCCACCTCATGTAATTTTGACACCACTAATTGTTATAACATTAATGATAATTGCAACAATTTATTTTGCAAAAAAAGAGAATTTTTCAATTGATAAAAAAATAAAAATATCAATTCCAGATATTTTCTTTAGATCACTTTTAACAATATCAATTTTTTTAATAATTACCAGTTTACCCAAATATGTTCCATCAAATATTGCAGGGATATTTTCTTCCTTTCCAACAGTGTTATTGCCATTGATGTTGATTATTCATTTTAGACATAGTAGATTTCAAGCAAGAACAATAATTAAAAACACTCCTTATGGATTAAGTTCAGTTGTTATTTACTCTTTGGTTGTTTATTTTGCCTATGCAAAAATTGGTATAGTTTTTGGAACAATTATTGCTTTTATTTGTTCAGTTTTATATGTGATTATTCAAGGTAAGGTTTTAAGATACTTTAAATTGATTAAATAAGAATATACACAGTAAGTAAACGAAATTTGAATATAATCAAAATTATACATTAGGATTTTATATGAAAGTTTTATTGCTAGAAGATGATGCAGCTTTGAGTGATTTGTTAAATGAACATTTAATAGATAAAGGTTTTGATGTAACCTTATGTACGAATGGTCAAGATGCTTTAGAGGCCTTGATTGAACAAAAATTTGATATTGCACTACTTGATATTAATACTCCACAAATCAGTGGAATAGATGTCTTAAAAACGATTAGGAAAGAGTATAAGAATAATACTCCAACAATAATTTTAACAGCTTATCAAGATACCAAACATTTAAAAGAGTCTTTTGAAAGTGGAGTTGATGATTACATAAAAAAACCTTTTGATTTAGAGGAACTTGATCAAAGGATTTTAAAACTTTGTAGACAATTTTTTATTGAACAAGAAGATAAAATAAAAATTGATGAAACTCTATTTTTTGAACCACAAACTTGCCAAATTTTTAAATCAAATGAAATCATTAGTATCGCTCAAAAAGAGAGAGATATTTTAAAATATTTTTGCACACATAAAAATAGGGTAATTTCAAGTGATGAGTTATTACAAAATATTTGGGCTTATGATGAAATGCCAACGGATGCAACAATTAGAGTTTATATTAAGAATCTTAGAGAAATAATAGGAAAAGAAAAAATTACAACAATACGCTCAATAGGATATAAATTTGAATAGTGATGAAAAAAAAGCTCTTAGAAATTTTTTATTTATATATGTAACTTCAACACTTTTTTTAGTTAGTGTTATTTTATATATTTATTATGGAAATGAGCTAAAAATGGCTCGTGAAACTTGTAATATGGAGTTGAAAAATGCTTCTATGCAAATAAAAGCAGATATTTTAGATAAGTATATGAAAAAGAAGGAGTTTATTGCTCAGAAGTTGCAAAAAGATAATATCAGATATGCACTTTTAGATAAAGACAAAAGAGTTATTTTTTCAGATTTAGATGAAACTTATGATATTGATTTCTCAAAAATTCTATATGAAAATAGTTCTTATAACTATTTTATTACAACAATAGATGAAGAAAATATTGCAATAAAATATATTGTAATGGAAAGTTGTCAGGTTGCAAGTGATAAGAATAATATAAAGGTTTTAATTGTAATTAAATTAATAATAAGTTCTCTTTTTATAGCTTGCATTGGATATTTATTGTCAAGAATTTTATTGAATCCTGCGAGAAAAAGAGTTGAGTCGATGGATAAATTTATAAAAGATTCAGCCCATGAATTAAATACTCCAATTTCTGTTTTAATGACTTCAGTTTCAATGTTAAAAGGTGGAAAAAATCCAGAAAAGATGATGAAATACATATTAAGCAGTAGTAAACAAATCTCTCAAATATATAATGATATTCATTTTTCAGCATTTAATGAAATTAATGAAGACGTTTTTGAAGAGTTCGATTTAAAAGATTTAGTGGGAGAAAGTTCAGATTATTTTAATGATATTTCTATTACAAAAAATATTAAAATAAATTCAAATCTTTCTAGTTGTTTTATAAAAATGGATAGAACAAAAACTCAAAAATTAGTTAATAATTTAATTTCAAATGCAATTAAATATAGTTACAAAGATTCAAATATTGAAGTTACTTTAGAAAAAAATATTTTATCTGTAAAAGATTTTGGAATAGGAATAAGTAAAGAAGAACAAGAAGAGATTTTTAAAAGATATAAAAGAGGAAATAATAATGAAGGTGGTTTTGGAATAGGTTTAGATATAGTAAAAAGAATTTGTAATGAATATAATTTACTTTTAAATTTAAAATCTCAAACGGACAAAGAGACCATATTTAGTGTGGATTTTTCTTCAATAGTAAATAAAAAGTAAATTGAATTAATTTTTTGTTAGAATACGAAAAAATTATAAAGATATTAAATGATAAATGTGATTGAAGATTTAGAGATTAGCGAATTAAAAGATACAAAATTTATTCATCCTGTAAAAGTAACATATAATCAAAATGGGAAAAGCAAAACTTGGGAAGCTGTCCAAAGTCATAATAGTGTTGCAATACTTTTATATCACACACAAAAAAATGCCTTTTTACTTGTAAAACAATTTCGAGTACCAGTTTATTTAAATGACAGCTCTAAAACTTTTACATATGAGTTATGTGCTGGCTTAGTTGATAAAGATAAATCTTTAGAAGAGATAGCTCAAGAAGAGATAGATGAAGAGTGTGGTTATCATGTGGAGTTATATGATATTCTAAAAATAACTTCATTTTATACAAGTGTTGGAATTAGTGGTGCTTGTCAACATCTATTTTTTGCTAAAATTGATGAATCAATGAGAATTCATGATGGTGGTGGAATTAATGATGAACAAATCGAACTTTCATTTTTACCAATAGAACAAAGTGATGAGTTTATTTTTGATGAGTCAAAGGCAAAAACACCTGGGTTAATGTTTGGTTTTTATTGGTTTTTAAAAAATAGTGATAAATTAGGGCTTATATGAGAAATATATTTTTAATTTTATTGTTTGTATATTCATTTTCTCAAGCTGCAAATGCAGAAGAGAATCAACAACCTGAATTAAGAGAATTAGAACAAAAAATAATAGAGCCAAAAGCACAACAAGATCAATTAGATATAAATAACTCTTTTATTACAAAATATGAGTACGGAAAAATGCTTTATAATAATCCAAGAGGAATAGGGTGTAATAGTTGTCATGGAAATGATGCAAGAGGTAAAAAGATGGTTGATTTTAAACAACAACTTCTGGATAAAAGAGTTTATAATTGCAGTTTAGTTATTCCTGATATAAAAAATATTGATTATGAAACTTTCTCAACAAAAGTTAATTCTAAAAAGAATCCAAATTTAAAATTTGAAAAAGAGCAAGTTTGTGAAAAACTGATATATTATGCAAATGTAATGCCTACCTATTTCTTGGTTGAAGAGGAAATAGAAGCTATCTTTTATTATATACAAAATATAAAATAGCTTAAGCTATTTTATCTAGAAAAAGCAATTCCAAGTCCTACTTTATTTATTTCTCTATCATAATCAATTAAACTATTTCCATAACCTGAAAATATTTGAAATAATCCATATGAATCATGTGTAGACAAAAATTCAGGTAAAGGAAAAGTCCAATTTAATTCTGTTGAACCTTTATTTCCATCAGTTAATTTAAGATTATTTCGTAATGCTAATTCAAAGGTATGTTTTTTATAAGCATAAAGAAAAGTTAAATCACCATTTCCATAATAATCTTCAATATTTGGATTATCATCATTATTTTTATTTTCTGGAATTCTATACCAAACTTTTGGAATTATGAAAAGATTTGATAGTTGAAAATAACCTTCTAGATATACTCTATTCCATGATCTTGATAGGGTATCATTTTTCCCATTAGAAACATGATTAAAGGCAACTTTATAACCTTTTAGAGTACTTGTATTTTTGTATGGGAACTGAATAAACAGTTCAGGTTCATAATTTGTCTCTCTAAAAGGTGAAGAGTGTTCTACAGTTTGCCAAAATGATTTTTGAGTATAAGTAGCACTTATTGATTCATTTAAACCAAAGAAATTGTAAACAATAGGTTTTTCAACACTTATTTGAAAGGCAGTTTCAAAAGAGCTTCTATCTTCAGATTGATTAAAATCATATGTTGCAGGTAATAGATAATTTTTTTTATAAGGGTAAAGGCTAAAATCGCCAGTGATTAGTTGTTTTAAATTTTCATCAGTCTCTTTATCATTTACTTTATCAATTTGATTTTGATAAAAGGCTTTTTTCATATTTGTAAAGGATTCAACTTTATAATCATCATTTTTTGATAAATCAAGTATATATTTATCTTCTTTTGAAATATTTAAATTGGCTGCTTTTTTATATAAAAGCATCGCTTCTTTATAATTTCCTTGATTTTCTAAATCTTGGGCTTCTTTATAAAGTTTATCTACACTTTCAGCAAAACAAAAAGTACACAAAAGTAAGGGTAAAAATTTTTTCATGTTTCACCAATTTATTTTTTTCTTACATTTTACATCAAAAAATATTATATGTATATTTTTATACATTATAAAAGAGTTTAAATGATATAATCGGCCAAAATTTAGAAAAAAGGTTAGAAAAAGATGCTTGTAGCACCTTCTATATTATCAGCTGATTTTGGAAATCTATCTCAAGAAATAAAAGCAATTTGTGATGGTGGATGTGATTTAATTCATGTGGATGTAATGGATGGACATTTTGTTCCCAATATGACAATTGGACCAGTTGTTGTAAATCCTGTTGCAAAAGTTGCAACAAAACCTCTTGATATTCATCTTATGGTAAAAGATAATGCATTTTTTGTAGAGTTATTTGCACCATGTAAACCTGAATATATTTCTTTTCATATAGAAAGTGAAAATCATCCCCATAGACTTATTCAAAAAATAAGAGATTATGGAATCAAACCAGCAATTGTTTTAAATCCTCACACTCCACCTGAAGCTATTGAGTATTTACTTGAAGATTTAGATATGGTTTTATTAATGTCAGTAAATCCAGGTTTTGGTGGACAAAAGTTTATTCCTTCAGTTATTGAAAAAGCTAAAAAATTAAAAGAGTTAATAAATAAAAGAAATCCAAACTGTCTTATTGAAGTTGATGGTGGAGTAAATGATAAAAATATACATGAACTAAAAGATGCAGGTGTTGATGTTGTTGTTGCTGGATCTTATGTATTTGGAAACTCTGATTATTCAAAAGCTATAAAAAGTCTGCAGGTTTAAAAAATGAGAGTAAAAATTTGTGGAATTACTAACTTACAAGATGCCCTTGATGCAATAAATGCAGGAGCAAATGCTTTAGGTTTTGTTTTTTATGCTAATTCTCCAAGATATATTACACCTTTAAAAGCTAAAGAAATAGTTGAAAAACTGCCTCCTTTTATACAAGCTGTTGGACTTTTTGTAAATGAAAATGAAAATTTTATAAATGAAGTTTGTTTTGAATCAAAAATGCAATTAGCACAAATTATTGATGATAATGAGATATTGAATTATGAGTTACTTACTACTAAATATATAAAAGTAATTAGAGCTAAATCACAAAAAGATTTAAAAAACTTAAATAAGGATTATTATTTAGTAGATGCTTTTGTAGATGGTTTTGGCGGTGAAGGCAAAAGAGTAGCTTTGGAATGGTTTGAGGATATGGATTGTTCTAAATTTATTATTGCTGGTGGTTTAACTTCAAATAATTTAAAAGAGATAAATGGATATGGTTTTTATGGTGTAGATGTGAGTAGCGGAGTTGAAGAGAGTAAAGGGAAAAAGTCTAAACAAAAAATGATAGATTTTGTAAATGAGGCAAATGAAATCAAATAAAAGGATAATTCCTAAACCTCAGTTTAAATTTCAAAATATTCTACAAAGGTTATTAAAGGAACCAATTTTATATATAGAATTTTTAGAATTATTAGAAGAGGCATCTGATACTTTTTATGAAACACCTGAGCTTGAATTTGAATTACTTTTATCAAATGGTTTACCTTTAGAGTTTGATGGAGATTTTGTTTTTCTAAAAACTACAAAAACACCAATTACTGAGCAAACATTTTGTATTGTTGATATTGAAACAAATGGTGGAAGTGCAAAAAAAGGTTATCAGATTATTGAACTAGGTGCTGTTAAATACAAAAATGGCCAAATAGTTGGTAAATTTGAATCTTTAGTTTATGCAAAAGAGATTCCCCCTTATGTTCAAGAAGTTACAAAAATAAATCTTAAAATGCTTGAAAATGCTCCAAGACTTGAAAAAGTATTACAAGAGTTTAAAGTGTTTTTGGAAGATGATGTTTTTGTAGCCCATGACATAAAATTTGATTATACATTTATTTCAGATTCTTTTGAAAAGTTTCATTTAGGGAAATTATTAAATAGAAAAATCTGTTCAATTGATTTAGCAAAAAGAACAATTGAATCTGAAAAATATGGTTTGAGCTTTTTAAAAGAATTGCTTAATATTGAAGTTGATAATCACCATAGAGCTTATTATGATGCTTTAACAACAACCATTGTTTTTGAAAAAAGTTTATCAAATATTGATAGTTTAAAAATAAAAACAGTTGAAGATTTAATAGCATATTCAAAAAGTGATAATGTGATAAATAATCAAAAGAAAGATAATAAAAATGTTTAACCAAGAAAATTATATTGAAATTCTTACTTTTGCAGCTTTTGCACATGGTGATCAAAAAACTCCAAAAGGATTACCATATCTTGCCCATATAACATGTGTAGCAATGGAAGTAATAAATGCCTGTGAAAAGTCATCTTTAGATGAAGAAAAAGCTAATTTAGCCATATCTTGCGCCTTATTACATGATGTTATTGAAGATACAAATATTACCTATGATGAGTTATATGTTAAATTTGGAGAAAAAGTAGCCAATGGAGTTGAAGCTTTAACAAAAGATAAAACAAAAGAATCAAAACAAGAACAAATGAGAGATAGTATTGAAAGATTACTTGCTCAACCTTATGAAGTTCAAATGGTTAAATTAGCTGATAGAATTACAAATTTAGGAACTCCTCCAAAACATTGGAATAGTGAGAAAATGAAAAAATATCAAAAAGAGGCAAGTCTTATTTTATCTTGTTTAGGAAATTCAAATATTTATTTAGCAGAAAGATTAAAAGAGAAGATAGAAAATTACAATAAGTATATTGATTAAAAATTAGTAAATAAAAACTCAAAAGGTCACTAAAGACCTTTTGATATTTTATTAAGCGTTAGCTGCTTCTGCTGCGTATTTAAGACCTAAATCAAATGCTTTATTATTAATCGCATGTACTTTCTCAGGTACTTTTGAAAGCATTGTAGCTCTTAATACATCATTAGATACAGTTTCACCTGTAAAGTAGTTAGCCATAGCTAATGCTAAAACTGATTGAGTAATAACATTTCCTACTTCTTCTTTTGCAATAGTAATAATTGGAATCTCATAGATTTTCCATTTTTTTCTATCTGCTTCACTTGGAGTAACAAGATTTGGTTCAACAACGATAACTCCACCTTCTTTTACACCATTTTTGAATTGGTCATAAGAGATTTGTGCAACTGAAAGCATGAAATCAATTTCACCATCATTTGCATAAGGATATAAAATTTCGTCATCTTGTAGAGTAATATCAACAACAGTTGGTCCACCTCTTACTTGAGATGTATAAGTTGCAGTTTTTAAACCGTAACCACCATCTTTAATTTTTGCAGCTGCAAAAATTGAACCTGCAAGAAGTACACCTTGTCCACCAACACCTGTAAATCTCATTAATGTTTTATTTGTTGCCATGTGTATCTCCTTATAATTGAACCATAGTTTTATTTTTATGAGCTTCTTTTACTTTTTCATAAGCTTCACAATATTCCATTGCTTCAGTATCTTGTTTTAA
>JAQTXA010000020.1 GCA_028689025.1 Aliarcobacter sp. | reverse complement strand
TCTCATTAATGTTTTATTTGTTGCCATGTGTATCTCCTTATAATTGAACCATAGTTTTATTTTTATGAGCTTCTTTTACTTTTTCATAAGCTTCACAATATTCCATTGCTTCAGTATCTTGTTTTAAAATACCAGTAGGGAAAATACCTTTTTGTTCTTCTGGTTCTAATTTGTCAAATTTAGCTTTACCCATAGAAATAGAATCAATCCATTCTAAGTTTGCCATTGCAGTTGCCATTTTATTTTTTCTTCCTAAGTTAACGTGACAGTTAGAGAATACTTCAATAAATGAGAAACCTTTATGTTCAAAAGCTTTAACTAAAACTCTTTCAAGTTTTTTAGGATCAAGCATAGTTTCTCTAGCAACAAAAGAAGCTCCTGCTGCTTCAACTAATTTACAAGCATCAAAAGTAGGATCAATATTTCCTCTACTCATTGTTACTGTCCACATACCTTGAGGAGTAGTTGGAGAAGTTTGAGAGTTTGTTAATCCATAAATGAAGTTATTGATAATAATATAGTTTAAGTCAATGTTTCTTCTTGAAGCATGAATTGTATGATTTCCACCAATTGCAAGACCATCACCATCTCCACCAACAACGATAACTTTTTTATCTGGATTTGCTAATTTAACACCAGTTGCATAAGCTAAAGTTCTTCCATGAGTTGTATGAATTGTATTACAATTGATATATGAAGAGAATCTTCCAGAACAACCGATTCCTGAAACAACACAAACATCATCCATATTCCAACCAAGTTTTTCTATGGCTCTAATTACAGATTTTAAAATAACTCCATCACCACATCCCCAACACCATAGTGTTGGCATTTTATCTGTTCTTAAATATTCATCATAATTAAAAGCCATAATTACATTCCTTTCACTTTTTCAATAATTTCTAGTGGAGATAATGGTCTTCCATTTGCTTTGAATAATGTATCAAAATTAGATCTTCCAGATACTCTTTGTACTTCTTCAACAAATTGACCCATATTTAACTCAGCAACTAATACTTTGTTAAATTTATCCATTAACTCTTTAATTCTTTTTGCTGGACTTGGCCAAATTGTTAATGGTCTGAACATACCAACTTTGATACCTTCTTTTCTTAATCTATTGATAGCTTCAGTTACACCTAATGAAACAGAACCATAAGCAATAATCATAATGTCAGCATCATCTAACATATATTCTTCATTTAATTCTAATTCATCTAAGTGTGCATCAACTTTATTAAATAATCTTTTCATTAAAGCATCACACATATCAGCATCTTCAGTTGGATGACCTGTTGGTCCATGGTGAAGACCAGTAAAGTGGTATCTATAACCTTCAAACATTGGATTTAATACAGCAGGCTCATCAGCACCAACACCATAAGGTTTATAATCTTTTTTATCTCCATCAAATCTTTTTCTAGAGATTTTTTCTGCTTGAACTTGCTCTAAATCAGGAAGTATAGCTTTTCCACTCATGTGACCAATTGTTTCATCTAATAAAACAAATACTGGTTGCATAAATCTATCTGCTAAGTTAAATGCTCTTACAGTTTCAGTATAACATTCTCTTAAATTTCCAGGAACTAAAGTAATTGATTTTACATCTCCATGAGTTGGATTTTTTGCTTGTAAAACATCACCTTGAGCAACTCTTGTTGGAAGACCAGTTGATGGACCACCTCTCATAACATTTACTACTACTAAAGGAACTTCAGAAATATATCCAACACCTAAGTTTTCTGCTTTTAAAGAAATACCAGGTCCAGAAGTTGCTGTCATTGATCTTTTTCCAGACATTGCAGCACCAATTGCTGTACAAATACCTGCAATTTCATCTTCCATTTGAATACATGCATGTCCTCTAGCTGGTAATGCAGAAGAAAGTACGTGCATTATTTCACTTGAAGGAGTAATAGGGTATCCACCAAAAAACTCAACATCAGCGTCAATCGCAGCTTTTGCTGCTAGTTCATTACCAGTTGAAATTATTTCTCTTGCCATTAATTCTCCTTACGCCTCTAGTTCTCTATAATTATTTTTTATAACCGCTTCTCTTCTCTCTTTTGCTTCTTCTGTAAGTTTTGCAAATTTGAACTCTTTTTTGTCAGCAACATAAATCGCGAAATCAGGACATGATAATTCGCAATCAGTACAACCAATACATGATTCTGGGTGAACAACTTTAATCATTGAACCTAAAGTAGAATGAACTTCTTGTCTCATAGCAAGTACACCAGCTGGACAAACTGAAACGCACTTATCACATGCTTTACATCTAGCTTCATCAACCCAAACTGGAGTATTTGCAGGAGCTTCCATATTAGACATAATTTCTCCTTAAATTATTTTAATATCAATACTTGAATAAACTCAATATATTATCGTCAAATAATAGCCTATAATAGTATTATTGATTATTTAATCTTTGCAATTTATAAGTTGAATTTTACTCTTGTTACATTTTGCTACAAGATAATAAGGTTATTTTAAATGGGATTATAAACTATAATTTGACTTAAGACAATTATCTAGTTTTAATATGAAAGATTAAGTTAACAATTCAATTAAAACTCAGATTTATTTAACTTAGATATAATTGTACTAAATTAAAGAAGGATTGTTTTTGGTTTTATATCAGCCAACAAATGGCTATTGTTATAATAGTGATACACATTTTTTATATAACTTTATTATAGAGAATTTTAAAAAATATAAGAATATTAAAGGCGAACTACTAGATATTGGAAGTGGTAGTGGAATATTAGGTCTATTAGTAGCAAAAGAGTTTGAAAAGTTAAGACTTAATCAGTGCGAAATACAAAAAATGTTTCAATTTTTCTCAAAAAAGAATTCTATTACTAATAAGATAGATTTAAATTTATATGAAGGTTCTTTTTCTAATATTGAATTTGATAAAAGATTTGATATTTGTGTTTCTAATCCACCTTTTTATCATAGTGATGTAATAAAAAGTGACAATGAAAGTTTGAAAATAGCTAGATATAATGATTCTTTACCTCTAGAAGTTTTCATAAAAAAAACTGCATCTATTTTAAATAGTGAAGGTAAGTTTTTTTTCTGTTATGATGTAAAACAGATTAATCAAATATTGTTATTATTAAATAAATATAAATTTAATTTAGAAGCTTTGCAATTTGTACATCCGAAAGTTTCAAAAGATGCAACTCTGATTTTAGTTTATGCAAAAAGAAACTCTAAATCTTTAACGAAAATATTAAAGCCTTTAATAGTTTTTGATGAAAATAATGAGTTCAGTTCTGAAGTTCAAGAGATATATAAAAAATCTTCGACACATAGTATAAAGGTTGATATTGAGTAGTTTAGTTAAAAAAGATGGCTTTAATTTTGCTTTTGAGCCAAGTGGCTGTGATAGTTGTATAGGTAATTGTTGTATTGGCGAAAGTGGATATATTTGGATAAATTCACAAGAAATAGAGACTTTGGCTTTATATAAAAAAATTTCTAGTGAAGATTTAAAAAAAAGATATTTAAATAAAATTGCCTATAAATACAGTATAAAAGAGATACAATTAGCTCCCAATAACTATGCTTGTTGTTTTTTTGATTTGGATAAACGACAGTGTTCTATTTATGATGCAAGACCAAATCAATGTAGGACTTTCCCTTTTTGGGATTATTTTAAAGAAAATGAAGAAGAGGTTTACAAAGAGTGCCCAGCTATAAAAAATCTTTAGTCCTTTGTTTCTTATTATTACTTTTTAATGGGTGTAGTAATAAAACATTAGATTTAGAAAATAAAGAACCAAAAAAAACAGAATTTATTAAAGTAAAAACCAAAAATTTTGAATCAGAAAATCAATATATAATATTAGCACTAGAATCAGAAAATCAAAGAATGTATTATGATGCAAGAGATTTATATTTTAAGTTATTTGAAGAAACAAACAATTATGAATATTTTGTAAAATATTTAGCATTATCTACTAATTTAAAAGATTATGAATTAGTAAAAGTAAATGCTATGAAATATTATATGGATAATATAAAACAAGAAGAGATTATTTTAAGATTATATACTTTTTCATTGTTTAAATTAGGAGACTCTGTTGAAGCTTTAAAAAGTGGTGAAAAATTAGTAACTATGTTTAAAAATGATGTTAATTATGAACTTTTAGGAACAATTTATTTACAACAAAAAAATTATTTAAAAGCTTATGAGTTTTTTGATAAAGCTTATACTATGAATAAATCACCGAATACTTTTCTTAATTTAACAAATATTCAATATTATAATTTAGAACAAAAAAATGAAGCAATAAGTAAACTTGAAGAGTATATTAAATCAAATGGATATGACTTTAATCTATCTATACAACTTTTGTCTTTTTATGAAAAAGAGCAAAAAATAGATAAATTAGTTCCTTTTCTAAAAGAGATGTATTTTGATTATAAGAAAAATAATGAACTATTAATGTTAGGTAAAACAAAACTTTTATTAGTAAAATATATTGCAAAAGATAATGTTGGAAATGCAATTGAGTTTTTAGAACAAAATAATGAAGAAGATGATATTTTATTAAACCTATATAAGATAACAAATCAACCACAAAAAGCTTATGATTTATTAGATAGATTATATAAAAAATCTAATAATTTAGATTATCTTGCTCAACAAGCGATTCTTGAGTTTGAAATGGCAGAAGACAAAACTAAAGTATTAAATGATGTTGTTATAAAATTTGAAAAAGTTTTAGAAACTGAAAGTAATCATGTTTATGAAAATTATTTAGCTTATATTTTAATAGATTTTAATATTAGTGCACAAAGAGGTGTTACTCTTGTAAAAAAAGCATTAATGGAAGAACCTAATAATATGGCTTATATTGATACTTTGGCATGGGGTCAATATAAATTAAAAAATTGTCAAGAAGCTTATAAACAAATGAAAAGAGTTATTGATGAAATTGGCTTAAATGATGAAGAGATAAAATTACATTGGGAAAAAATTAAGGAGTGTAAAAAGTGATTTTAGATGAGATAATAGAAAAGACAAAACAAGATTTAGAGATTAGAAAAAAAGAGATTACATTGGATTTATTAGGAAGAACATTATCTTCAAATCCATATGCTCCAAGGGATGTAAAACCATTTTTAAGATCTACAAAAGAAGAGCCAATTAGAATTATTGCTGAGGTTAAGAAAGCCAGTCCTAGTAAAGGAATAATAAAAGAGGATTTTGATCCAATTTTAATTGCACAAGCTTATAGTAATAATGGAGCTAATGCAATTTCTGTATTAACTGAACCTCACTATTTTCAAGGAAATTTAGAGTATTTAACTCAAATTAGAAGATTTGTTCCAACGCCACTTTTAAGAAAAGATTTTATCGTTGATAAATATCAAATTGTTGAAGCTTTAGTTTATGGGGCTGATTTTATTTTACTTATTGCAAAAGCTTTAAGCACAAAAGAGTTAAAAGAACTTTATGAATATGCTATTCATTTAGGACTTGAAGTTTTAGTTGAAATTCATGATAAAGAAGACTTAACAAAAGCTATAAAATCAGGGGCTACAATTATTGGAATAAATCATAGAAATCTTGATACTTTTGAAATGGATATGACTTTATGTGATAAATTAATTCCTTTAATTCCAAATGGAAAAATCATTGTTGCAGAATCAGGTGTTTCTGATATTGAAGTAATAAAAAGATTAAACTCAATTGGAGCTGATGCCTTTTTAATTGGTGAACATTTTATGAGAGTTCCAAGTATTGAAGATGAATTGAAAAAATTCAAAAATGCTTGTAAGTAAGAACTTTATTTAAAAGATAAACTCTTTTAAATAGGTTTCTATTTTTGGAATATTATCTTTTCTACAAACCAAACAAGTTGGTATATTTGCCAACTGTTTTGGTAGATTTATTATTTTTAAATCATCTTCATATCTTAGTTTTTTTACTATACTTAATGGTAATAAACTTTTTCCCATTCCAGCTTTAACACAACCTAAAATAGTTTCATAATTTCCAAATTCTAGATTTTTAAAATTTTCATCAGAGAGTTCTTTTAAGTAATTTTGTCCAAATTCATTGTAGGCACAACCATTTTTAAAAGATAAAAAAACATTTGGACAATTTTCATTTTTTGGTTCTACTAAAACAATCTCTTCATCAATTTTATTTAAAACTACTAAATCCTCATGTTTTGGCTCACCACTTATAAATGCAATATCTACTTTATAATCGAGTAACTCTTTTGTGATTTCTCTTGTAGTATTTGTGATTAATTCTAAACTCATATTTGGAAAGTAACTATGAAGTTGAAGTAAAAAAGGCACAATTCTAGTTGATGCATTAGATTCAGTTGATCCAACAATTAGATGTTCTTGCTTATTTATATTTTTCATATCATAGGTAGCTTCTTTTACTTTTTTTACAATTTCAACAGCATAAGGATAGAGTTTTTCTCCCTCTTTGCTCAAAATTACACCTTTTGGAACTCTATGAAATAGTGAAAAACCTAGAGATTTTTCAAGTTGTTTTATTCTTGATGTTACATTTGATTGGGCAAATTCCAATTTTGTTGCAGCTTTTGTGATACTTTTTTCACGGGCAACTTCTACAAATACCTTTAATAAATTTGAATCCATCATCTTTCCTTATATCATCAATCATGATTTAATATTTGACTTAATATCATTTATAGTGATATTATACTGAAATACTAAGGAGAGAGAGTATGCAAAAAATAAATTTATTAGATAAAAATTCAAATGTAGCTATTTTACTTGCGGGAATTATTGCACTAATTATTGGTGTGGGAGTTGCAAGATTTGTTTTTACATCATTATTGCCTCCAATGCTAGAGAATTATTTAACTATTAGTTTCGCAGGAGTTTTAGCTTCTATTAATTATGTAGGATATTTAGCAGGTTCAATTTTCGCTGTTTTTATAAAAGATATAAATGCTAAAGTAAAATTTTTTAGATTAGGTATGTTTTTAGCGGTTTTAACAACCCTAATACTTGGAGTTACAACTTCTGAGACTCTGTGGATAATATCAAGAGTTCTTGCAGGATTTGGAGCTGCTATGGCTTTGGTTGTGGGATCTGCAATTGTTATGAATAAACTTAATATTCAAAATAAAACTAAAGCCATGGGAATACATTTTTCTGGAATTGGATTTTCTATTTTAGTGAGTGATATAATAGTAAGAATTGTATTTCATTTTAATGGAACATGGCAGTTTGCTTGGGTTGTTTTAGCACTTTTTGCTTTTGTATTATCGTTTTATTCTATGTACATTTTATCTTATGATAAAGAGGTAAAACAAAATAGTGTGAAACATCATATTGATAAATCACTTTTTTCACCTTTTGTTATAATTTTAATTATGGCATATTTTTGTGAGGGTGTGGGAATGGTTGTTCAAGGAACATTTTTACCTGATATTATCAACTCTTTAAAAGGACTTGAAGGATTTGGAAGCTTTACTTGGACTTTAGTTGGACTTGCTGGAATTCCTTCTTGTATAATTTGGATGATGTTAGCTCATAAATATGGAAGTGTAAATATAATTATTTTAGCAATGTTTTTGCAAGTTATAGGAATTATGATTTCAGCTTTAACAAATAATGTCTATCTAAATCTATTTTCAGGAGTTTTATATGGTGGAACTTTTGTGGGACTTGTTGCATTGTTTATGAATTTAGGTGGAAAACTTGCTGGAAATAATCCAGTAATGTTAATGGGAGCATTAACTACAGCTTATGGAATAGGGCAAGTTACTGCACCACTTTATAGTGTAGCTTTAATTGAACACTTTAAAACTTATGATTATGCTTTATATTTAACAGCATTAATAGTTTTTGGTGGAATTGTATTATTACTATTAACAAAAATATTTAAATTAAAAGGAGAATAAAAATGCCATTAATAAATGTAAAAATGACCCATGAAGATGGAGGAGCAACTAAAGAGCAAAAAGAAGAGTTAGCAAAAGGTATAACTGAACTTTTTGCAAAAATATTTAATGGTCGCGGAGCAAACAGTGCCGTTGTGATTATTGAAGAAGTTAGTACTGATAATTATGCGATAGGTGGAAAAACAATAACGCAAATAAGAAGTGAATCTAAAAAATAGAAGATATTTTAAAGAGTAGAAAATCTACTCTTTAAATAAAGAAGAACCAACTCTAATCATATTTGAACCACAGGCAATTGCTAGTTCAAAATCACTACTCATTCCCATAGAACAATATTTTGCTCCAAAAGGAACTAATTCATCGTAGATTTTTTTAGTTGTTTTAAAAGAGTCTCTTATAACTTTTTCATCTTCAACATGAGCACCAATGCTCATAACACCTTTTAGGTTGATATTTGGGCAAGTATCAAGAATCTGTTTATAAACTTCAATTGCAACTTCTGGCATTACACCTGATTTTGTCTCTTCATAAGCTGAATTTATTTGAAGTAGGGCAGATAGTTTTTTGTTTTTAGCTTCAAGTTTTTTATTTAATTCAAGTGCTAAATCTAAAGAGTCTAAAGATTGAATTAAAGCAGGATTTAAATCAATTAAATTATTTATTTTATTTTTTTGTAAAGTTCCAATAAAATGCCACTCTATTGGTAAATCATCTAAAATTTCAGATTTTTCTTTTAAATCTTGAACCTTATTTTCTCCAAAAGCTCTTTGTCCTGCTTCATATAAAGTTTTTACATCATTTGCTGTTGAGTATTTTGAAACACCAATTATTTTTACAATATGATGTTCAGAGATTCTAAGTCTTGCACCTTCAACTTTTGTAATTATTTCATCTAAATTTTTTGTTGCTGCTAATTTATTCATTTGATTTACCTAATTATTTAAAAAGATTCTGTTAATATCATTATAAATTCCAAGAAGCATTAAACTTCCTAAAATTACCCAACCCATGATTGTTAAAAACATAAATACTTGATCACTTGGTTTTCTTCTTGTAATCATTTCATATAGATTAAACATAATATGTCCACCATCAAGTGCAGGAATTGGAAGAAGATTTAAAACTCCAAGATTTACAGAAATCAAAGCTGTAATTGCAAATAAAGCAATAATTGAAGATTCACTAGCATCTGAAATTACTTTTCCAATAGAGATTACACCACCAACTTCACTGCTTGGAATTGCACCTTGAATTAGTTTTTGAACACCTTGAAAAATCATACTAGAAGCTAAAACAGTTTTTTCATAAGCAAAAACTAAAGATTCACCAAAAGATAAATCAAGTTTGATTGTTTTTCCTGATGGTGAAATTCCAATCATTCTTTTTTTGATTTTTTCTCTAAACATATTTTCACTATCTGAAATGTGAGGATTTATTATTTTTGTAATAATTAAACCATCTCTTTTAATATAAAAGTTTAAAGCACCATCTGAGTTTACAATTGTTTTTGCAATTTCATCCCATGCTTTTATTTCTGTATCATTAATTCTTATTATTTCATCATTAGGAAGAATTCCTGCATGAAATGCTGGTGAATTTTCTTGAACTTTTCCTACTTGAGTAGCTAAAGTAGTAGCACCCATCATTGCAATACAAAAGTATAAAATAGCTGCTAATATGAAGTTTGCAAAAGGTCCAGCAAATAATATTATTATTCTTTGCCAAGGTTTTTTAGTATTGTATGAATCGTTCCCCTCTTCAACTAAAGAGGGTTTTGAATCATCTTGACCTTTCATTTTTACATAGCCACCAAGTGGAACTAAGGCAAATTGCCAAGTTGTTCCCTTCCACTCTTTTGCATATAATTGTTTACCAAAACCAATTGAGAATACATAAACTTTTACACCAAAATAACGAGCTGCTAAAAAGTGTCCAAGTTCATGGAAAAAAACTAAAAATGATAAAACAAGTAAAAAAGTAATAGTACCCAAGAAAAGCCTTTAATTTTTGAAATAATCTCTTGTATATTCATATCCTGAATATATTGTTAGAATAACAGCTAACCATAAAATCTCTGTTGCAAATGGCCAATTCATTGTTAAAAATCCAATAGCTATCATTTGAATTACAGTTTTTATTTTTCCAGCCATTGTAGAGGCTACATCTTTTCCTTCACTAACAGCTACAACTCTTAATCCTGTAATGAAAAATTCTCTAGAAAGTATTAAAAACACAGCCCAAGCTGAAGCTCTATCTATTACAATAAGCCCTATGAAACCAGCAAGTACTAACATTTTATCTGCAAGTGGATCTAATATTCCACCCAATTTTGTCATTTGATTCCAGTTTCTAGCAATAAAACCATCAAAAAAATCTGTAACAGAAGCTATAACAAAAATAAGTCCAGCGAAATAGTCAAACCAAGAAGGATGCCAAGAAGAGAAAATAGGGTTATTTCTATCTATGAAAAACCATAGCATTAGCGGAGCTAATGCTATTCTAAAAAGTGCCAAAATATTTGGAAGATTTAGTGCTTTTGATGACATTATCTAAAAGTTGTCCCACCGTCAACAATTAAAGTATGACCAGTAATCCAAGAAGCATCAGTTGTACATAAGAAAAAACAAGATTGTGCTAAATCTTGTGGTTGACCAATTCTGTTTAATGGAGAGTATTCAGCTGTTTTTGCTTTTACTTCTTCATAGTTTGTAAATGCTTTAAGTGCATCTGTATCAATTGGACCACCAGAAACTGCATTTACTCTAATTCCAAATTCACCAAGTTCATTTGCTGCATATCTAACCATTGCTTCAACAGCTGCTTTGTTTGTTCCATGACCTGCATAGTTTTCAATGTATACTAAGTTTCCAGTAGATGATAAAGAAACAATAGCTCCACCACCAATTTTTTGCATTCTTTTTGCTGCTTGTTGAGCACCACAAACAAATGCATTTACAGTTGCTGTATAAATATTATTTAAACCTCTTGGTTTTAATTTCATAAATTTACCATAACCACCAACAACTGCACGACCGTAAATCATAGCATTAGAAATAAAGAAATCAACTCTATCAAAATCTTTGTCAATCTCTTCAAATAACTCTTTATATTTTTCAGGTTCTAAAATATTAAATGGATAGGCTTTACATTTTACATTATATTTTTCTTCAATATCTTTACAAATATCTTCTGCAAATTGTTGATTTGAATTATATGTAAATGCTACATTTACACCATTACTAGCAAATTTATAAACACACTCTTTTCCTATACCTTTAGTTCCACCAGAAATTACTAAAGTTTTACCCTTCATATATTCGTTCATTATTTTATTACCTCATATTTTTCTAAAGTTTTTTCTAATTTTTTCATTGTTTCCGCACTTGGTGCAGTTAATGGAAGTCTATATTCTAAAGTATCAAGTAAACCAGCTAAATACATAGCTGCTTTAATTGGAATAGGGTTACTTTCACAGAATAATACAGAATTTAAAGCATATAAATCTTCATTTATTTGTCTAGCTTTTTCTAAATCACCTTTAAATACACAATCAACTAATTGAGATTTTAAATTAGGAAGTAGATTTGCAGTTACAGAAATAATACCTTTTGCACCGTTTGCTAACATTGGAAAGTCAATTGCATCATCACCAGAAACTACTATGAAATCTTTTCTTTGTGATAAAAGACAAATAGCTCTTTCTAATGAACCAGTTGCTTCTTTTACCCCATAAATATTTTTAACATCATCAAAAAGTCTAATAGTTGTAGCTGACTCTAAATCAACTCCTGTTCTTCCTGGTACATTGTAGAGCATAAATGGAATTTCTACTGAGTTTGCGATTGCTTTAAAATGTTGATATAAACCCTCTTGAGTTGGTTTATTATAATATGGAGTAATAGATAAAATTCCATCAGCTCCAACATCTTGTGCATGTTTTGCTAATTCACAAGCTTCATGTGTAGCATTTGAACCAGCACCAGCCATTACTTTTGTGTTAGTTCCTTTACAAGCAGCAACTGCAACTTCAATACACTCTTTATGCTCATTAAATGAAAGTGTAGCACTCTCTCCTGTAGTTCCTACAGGTACAACGGCATTTATACCTTGTGCAATTTGTCTTTTAATTAAAGACTCATATTTAACTAAATCAACTTTTCCATTTCTAAATGGTGTTACAAGTGCGGTCATTGAACCGGTAATAATTTCCATATCTCTTTCTATCCTTTACTTACTACTAAATCTTCTAATTCTAATCTCTCATCAACATTTACTGTATGCTTTGAAAAAGTTTCTAAAAAGTTCCAAAAACTTTGTTTTGCTTCTTGTGAAATATCAACTTTCTTTAAAACTTCTTCCATACATCCAAGCCATTCTCGTCTAGCTTTATCAGTTATTGAGAATTGTTCGTGTGTTTTTAACATATCAAAATGTCCAACAGCTTTTGTGTAATGTTTTTCACCACCACAAGCTTCAATAAAAAACTTTACATTATGAGCTTTTATCTTTTCAAGGGCTTCTTCATCTTGTGGAAAAAAGTTTCCAATATCACTATCTACAACTAAATCATAAAAATCGCTAAATAATTTTTTTAATCTATCTTCTCCCATCTCTTCTAAAAAAAGTGGAATAGGATATTCAAAATCTGGTTTTTCACCAAATATTGTTTTACTAATTGGGCAATCCATTATTTCTTTTCCTGTTTTAAAATAACTGTAGTAGAATTATTTTCATTCAAGTATTTATTTGCAACTTCTATTAAATTTTCTTTAGTTAGTTTCTCTACATTTTTTTCATAATCTAAAAGAGGTTTTATATTACCTCTTACAAAGTATGAACCGTATAAAGAAGCCACTTCTGTTGAACTTTCTAGTGAAAAAATAAAATCAGCTTTAGTATTTATTTTAATCTTATCAATATCTTTTTGAGATATATCACCTTTTTTGATTTGCGCAATTGTATCTAAAATTTCTTTTTCTATTTCTTTAGCATCAACACCTTCATTTGCAACAGCCATAAACATAAAGATTCCAGGGTCTTTTAATTCCATATTATAGGCATAAATTGTGTTTACTAATCTTTTCTCATCAACAAGTTTTTTTTGTAAAATTGAACTTTTACCACTACTTAATAGTTCACTAAGAGCTGAAAGTGCAACTTGATCTTTATGTTCAAAGTTTGGAATATGATAAGTAATTGCTAACATTTGAACAGCTGATTCTTTATTTATAACAACTCGTTTTTCACCATCTTGAACTGGTTCAACCGTATGAAGAAGTGAAGGAATCTCTTTTGTATTTTTGATATTTTTAAAATGTTTTTCAACAGATGCAAAAACATCTTTTTCATCAATATCACCAGCAACTACAACTATTGCATTTTTTGGTTGATAATAAGTACTGTGGAAATCTCTAATATCAGTGATTGACCAGTTTTGAATATCACTCATAAATCCAATTGGAGTCCAGTGATATGGATGATAAATAAAAGTGTTATTGAAAAGTCTGAATTGTAAATATCCCATTGGATTATTATCTGTTCTCCATCTTCTTTCTTCTGCCACAACATCACGTTCAGGTTGGAACTCTTCATCTTTTAAAGTCAAGTTTTCCATTAAATCTGCAAATAATTCTAAAGATTTATCCATATTTTTTGAAGCTGATTTTATATAATAGTGTGTGTAGTCAAATGAAGTTGAGGCATTATTCATACCACCAAAGCCTTTTACTATTTCATCAAATTCACCAGCTTTTAGATTTTTTGTAGATTTGAAATTTAAGTGTTCTAACATATGAGCAATTCCACTTTTACCCATTTTTTCATCTCTACTTCCAACTTTATAAAAAACATCAGTTGATATTACACCTGAATTGTTTTTCATTGGAATTGCAACTATTTCTAAACCGTTTTCTAAAGTTTTTGTATGATATTTTGGTAAGCTATTGCTCATTAATTCTCCCGAAATTGTAATTAATAAAAAAAATTGAATAATGAATATTTTAATTAAATTATTGTTTCTTTTGCTATTCATTATTTGTTCCTTTTATTTTAAATTAGCTCCAATAGCTTGTGAAATATTTTCATATCCATCTTTTGCCATTAGTTCTAGTATTTCTTCATTTATTTTTCGCACCATTGAAGGTCCCTCAAAAATCATTCCTGAATAGGATTGTACAAGTGTTGCACCATTTTTGATTCTCTCATAAGCTTGTGCACCATTTGAAATTCCACCAACTGAAATTAAAATAGTTTTTCCAAATAATTCACGAGCAAGTTCTTTAAATAAGTTCCCAGATTTTTCAGTTAGACAAGCACCTGAAAGTCCTCCAAAATTTTGACAATTTGGAACTAAACTATAATCAATAGTTGTATTAGTTGCAATTATCCCAGCGGCTCCTGCATTTATTGCACTATTACATAAATCAATAGCCATAGAAACTTCCATGTCAGGCGCAATTTTCAATAAAATTGGTTTTAATGTAAGTTCTTTAGCCATTGTAAAAAGCTCTGTTATAAACTTTTCATTTTGTAAATCTCTTAAATTTGGAGTATTTGGGCTTGAAATATTTATTACTAAATAATCACTGCTAGCTTCAAATTTTTTAATTAAACTTTTATAATCACTTAGGGCAAACTCTTCAGGTGTTATTTTGTTTTTCCCAATATTTGCACCAACAGGTATTGAAAAAGGGTAAACTTTTTTTAAGTTTTTTAAAACTTCGTGGGCACCTTTGTTATTAAATCCCATCGCATTTTGAACTGATTTTTGCTCAGGGTATCTAAACATTCTAGGTTTTGGATTTCCATCTTGAGGTTTTGGTGTCATTGTTCCAATCTCTGTAAATCCAAATCCCATAGATTTCATAGCTTTAATCATTGTGGCATTTTTGTCAAAACCAGCAGCAAGTCCAACTGGATTTTCAAATTTTACACCAAAAACCTCTTGAGTTAATTTAGGATTTGCTATATAGTTTTTCTTTTCCATATAACTTTTCATGATATAACATTTTCCTAAAATTCTTAAACCAACTTCTGCAAGATTATGGGCAGTTTCTGGTTCAAACTTAAATAAGATTTTTTTCAGTGTTTCATAGCTAATCAAAGTTTATCCCTTTTTTAAAATTGTTGCATTTTATCTAAAATTCATTAAATATAGGTTTTAATGGTTTTTTATAAATAAAATTATTACATATTTGCAAGATTATATAATCTTTGGTACTCTTTACAAGAGTTTAAAAGTTCACTTTCACTTCCCATACAAACAATTTCTCCAGCTTTAAAAACAGCAATTTTATTTGCTTTTTTTATAGTACTTAATCTATGGGCAATTATGAAAGTAATTTTGTCTTGACTAACTTCTTGAATAACTTCACTAATGATTGATTCACTTTCATTATCTAAAGCAGAAGTTGCTTCATCTAAAATTAGTATTTGTGGATTTTTATATAAAGCTCTTGCAATTGCAATTCTTTGTCTTTGTCCTCCACTTAAATTTGTACCAAATTCATCTAAAAGTGTATTTATGCCTTTTTTCATACTCATTACAAAATCATAGGCATGAGCTTGTTTTAAAACTTCAATAACTCTTATCTCATCTACTTCATAACCATAAGCTACATTTGATGCAACAGTGTCATTAAAAATATAAACTCTTTGGGTTACTATTGAAATGTTTTCTCTCAGAGATTTTATATCAAAATCTTTTATAGAACTGTTATTTAATAAAATATCTCCAGCTGTTGTATCATAAAATCTAATTATTAAATTTATTAAAGAAGATTTTCCACCACCACTATCTCCTACAAGAGCGATAGTTTCACCTTTTTTTGCTTCTAGATTTATATTTTTTAGTGCTGTAAAATCATCATATTTTAATAAAATATCTTTGAAATTTATAGTTTGAATATTCTTTGGAAAAATTAATTCTCCTGCTTCGATAGTTGCTTTTTGTGCAAACATATCATTAATTCTTTCATTTGCCGCAAGTGCATCTTGCATTTTATTATATAAAGAAGATAGTTTTTTTATAGGTGTGTAAAGCATAAAAAGTGCAGCAATAAATGAACTAAAAGTTCCAGTAGATAGTTCTCCTGAAATTACTTTTGAACCACCTACAAGGATAACAGAAGCAAAAGCAAATGAACCTATTATTTCCATTAATGGAGAAGTTAATGTATTTGTTTTTAGTGCTTTCATATTGTATTTGAAAAAAATCATATTATGAATTGAGAATTTTGTAGCTTCAATTTTTTCACTTGAATTTGCTTTTATTATTTCAATATTATTAAAAGATTCGTTTAATGATGTTGTAATATCTGAATTGCTCTCTTGAGATTTAAAAGATAATTTTTTCATTCTTTTTGCTAGTCTTGATAAAGGATATATTGCAAGTGGTAAAACAATTAATCCATAAAATGCTAGTTCAGGTGAATGATAAATTACTAATCCGATAAGTCCTACAATTGTTAAAGATTCACTAATAAATTCAGCAACACTATTTGAAATTGCTTGTTGAATTCTATTTATATCATTTGTGATTCTACTTACTAGTTCTCCACCGTGTTTTTTTTGAAAAAAATCCATATCAAGTGTTAAGATATGAGAAAATAGTTTATCTCTTACTATTCTTGTTATATCTTGACCTATAAAAGATATATAGTAAGTTTGTATATATCTTCCAAAACCTTTTGCTGTATAAAGTGCAATAATGATAAAGGGCATCATATAAAGCATCTCTTTGTTTTTATTTATAAAAATATCATCAAGTAAAGGTTGAATTGCATATGCAGTTCCAGATGTTGAGGCTGAAACTAAAATAATTCCTATGAATGAATAAAAAAAGTATGATTTATAATTTTTGTAATAGGGTGAATATTGTCTAAAAAAGTCTCTCATTAATAATCCTGAATGTTTAAATAAAGCCTAGATTATAGCTAAATCTTACTAAATACAAACTAGAACTATTAAATGAAGAGCTTAGCTTATGCTTTTTTAAACATTTCAATAAATTTTTTAAATCCAAAAGCTTTTATTGTTAAAAAAAATAGTACGAACCCACCAATTGTTCCTGCAAATGCTAGTCCAGCTGCTCCAAATGGTTTGATAAGTATTAAAGAAAATACGATATTACAACTTAGGCTGTACATAGATATTTTTGCAGTTAAAAATTGTTGTTCTTTTGCATAAAGCCAAAGAGAAAAAATCTTTGAAAGACCAAATGGTAATAATCCAATTAAATACATAGCTAAAATTAAAGAAGTATTTTGTGTATCACTACTTGTAAATTGTCCTCTTTCAAAAAGAAGTTTTATTATAAAATCATTAAAAACTATTCCTATAAAAGTTGAAACTGATAAAAGTCCAAATAAAATTAAAGCAGATTTTTTCATTAATCTTAAAGCTCTATCTTCATCTTTATTTTTTATTGCCTTTGCCACCATTGGAAATAGGGCAATTGATGTTGCAATTGCAAATATTGCAAGGGGAAGTTGAAAAATTCTATTTGCATAATATAAATAAGAGATTGAACCACTTATTAAAAAAGAGGCTAGCCAAGTATCAATAAATGCTGAAATATGAAGCGTAGAAGAACCAAAAGTTGCTGAAAAGAAGTTTTTATAAAATTTACTCTCTTCTTTTTTTTCATGTTTTTTAAAGTGAAATATTTTGCATAAACCATGTTTTCTTATAGAGTATAAGTGGGCTAATATTTGTAATATTCCTCCTGCAATTACTCCATAAGATAGATAAAATGTAATTTCATATTTATCGAAATTTCTTGAGATTAAAAGAGAAATAATCATAGCAATATTTAAAAGTGCAGTTGAATATGCACTTGTTGCAAAGTGATGTTTATATTGTAAAAGTGCAGCCATAAAGGTTACCGCAAAAATTATAGGCAGATAATAAAAGTTTATGGCAAATAGTGGTGCTGCTAAATCTATGGTTTTTTCATCAAATCCAATGGCAATTGCTTTTGCAACAAAATGGGAGAAAGTCATAACTAATAAAGATAATATAATTAAAAATCCAAATAGTTGCAAAAATACTACAGATGAAAATCTAATTTTATGTTTTGATTTTGCATATGATGGAATAAATGCTTGTGTAAAAGCTCCATCTGCAAATACACTTCTGAATAGATTTGGAAGTTTAAATGCTACAAAAAATATATCTGAATAGATATTTGCACCTAATATTGATGCTGTTAAAAGGTCTCTTATAAAGCCTAAAACTCTAGAAACTAAGATTCCAGAACTATTTGTAAAGATTGATTTGAGTAACATTAAAATCCTATTTTAAAATCTGATGGAGAATAAAGAACTATTTGCATATTCCCTTTAAACGAAGCTAAGTGACCACTTGTAATTGTAATTGTTTCACCATTTTTTGGTAATAAATTTCTTTTATTTGAGTATATTTTTATATATTTATTTTCATCTAAATATAACTTAGAATATTTCACAACACCTGTTAGGTTTGTAATAATCTCATTTTCATATTTAAAATCAAAAATATCAATATCTTTTCCATCTAAATATAATGATTTAAAATTTTCTACTTTTTCTAATTCATCCAAAATAGCAAACTCTTTTATCTCTTTTAGACCATAAAAATTGAAAATTTGATTTATTTGAAGATTGTAAGAATATCCTAATTTTAACTCTTTTGCATTTGAATAGATAAATATTGCCCTATCATTTGGTTTTTTTATAATTGCTTTTTCATCATCTTTGTAAATAACAATTGCTTTTTCTAAAACAATAGGATTTATTAATTTCTCTTTTGTATACAAATCAGAAATGGTTGTTAGTTTATTATTATGATTTTCTTCTAATGATTTAAGTGGACTAGTATCACTTTTATCAACAGAAAATTTTGCATATATTGGAAGATGATCAGAGAAACCTTCACCTTTATGAACTTTATAAAATTTTTCATTACTCATTTGCCATCTTTTAACTACATTATTTTCATATAGATAATTAGGTTTAAAAACAGTAAAAGAGTTTGGGATATAAGATACTTTTTTTGAATCAAATAGAGCAGGTGGAATTAAAATATTATCAGGAGTACTACTTTGTCCCATATATTTACTTGAAAATCTTTCATTATTAGATAGTTCAAGCCATAAATTATAATGAACTCTTTTTTCATTCTTTAAAATATCATCACAAGTTACAAATATATTATTATTAATAACTGTATTTAAAATTTGATTTATTCCTGTGATTCCTCTTGTATTATTTAGCTTTTGATTTGATCTAAAAGTTTGCATTTCATTATAATCTGAATTAAAATCGCCTATTAAAATATAATCATAATCTTTTGGAAGTAAACTTATTCTATCTTGTAGATTTTTAGCATATTTTATTCTGTAGCTTTCACCAACTGCTTTTGCTGGCCAGTGGTTATTAAAAACTTTAAATTCTGTGTTTTCATATATAAAAGTTGTTTCAAGAATTGGTCTGAATTGTTTAGTTCTAAATTTTACATCTAAATTTGTATTCTCTTTTATTTGTATTTTTGACAAAATTCCTAAACCTATTGCAGAATCAGGATATTTAATGAAAGAATAATATTTGTATTCAGGGAGTTTTTTTAAAAGCAGTTGCATTAACTCTCTATTTTCAATCTCTTGAAGAGCTAAAATATCAACATTCATATCTTTTATAACTTTTACTAAGTTATTTATTTTGATATTAAAATTTGTTTCGTTCCAATTTGATGGGCTATTTGGTACAAATTCACTATATTCATCATCGTCTTTATTTAAATCAAAAAGATTTTCTACATTATATGTGGCAACAGAAAAAGTTTTAGCATTTAGGATTATTGCAAATAAAAATAAGAATAGAATTTTTAACAAAAAATATCTCCGATAATTTTTTCGTAATATTATCGAAGATATTATTTTTTAGAGGTTAAACTATTTTTTAGAGTTAAGTCTTGATTGATACTCTTGAGGGTGTTTACAAACTGGGCAAACTTTTAGAGCTTTTTTACCTCTGTGCACATGTCCACAGATTTCACAAATCCACTCATCTTCTTCATCGCTCACAAATTCTTTCCCAGAATCAAGTCTATCTTTTAACATTTTGTACATATTCTCATGTTCAATTTCAATTTTCCCAATCATTTCTAACATTCTTGCTATGTCTGCATGACCTTCATCTTTAGCTATTTTTGCAAAATCTGGATACATAGTTGTATTTTCATATGATTCACCATTAATTGCATATTGAAGATTTCCACTTGTAGTATCAAGTTCTCTGTCATAATTTAATAGATTGTAAGCTTTGAATTCTAGTTTTGCATGCATTTTTTCATTGTTTGCAGCTCTTTGGAAATGTTCAGCAATATCTCTGTAACCTTCTTTTTGAGCAACTTTTGCAAAATATTCATATTTATTTCTTGCCATTGATTCACCAGCAAAAGCTTTCATTAATATAACTGAAGTTAAGTCAGTTGTAATACATTCCATTGCTTCTCCACAACAGTGTAGAACTCCTCCACCAACATTTTGTACTTCTACTTCATTCCCACATTTATTACATTTATAAGTTTCATGTTTTCTCATTTTTAACTCCTACATTAAATTGTTTTTATTATAGCATTTTATAAAAATCATTCCAGTATAAAATAGAATATATTTTATTAAAGGATAATAATTATTATTTGAAAGTATAAAATATTTAAACTTAAAAGAAAATTATTATCCTTTGAGAAAAATTTATGTTATAATTCCTTATGTCAATTTAAAATTGAAATATATTTTAAACTACTGATAATTTATGTGGAAATAAATATTAAAATAGTATTATTCCGCAAAAGGGAGAGTTTATATGACAAATTATACAAATTTATTAAAAGAATATGATTTAAAAGTTACTCCTCAAAGAGTAGCAATTGTTGAAGAACTTTACAAAAATGGGCATATGAATATTGATGATTTATATAAAAAATTATTATCTAAATTTCCATCAGTATCATTGGCAACAATTTATAAAAATATAAATGCAATGGTTGAAAAAGTTTTTCTTTCAGAGGTAAAAATCCCAAACACTAAATCTGTTTATGAGTTAGTTAAAATGGAACATGCTCATTTAGTTTGTTCTTCTTGTGGTTATATAGAAGACGTTATGTTAGATACTTCATCTATTTTAACTGAAGCTTCAAAATTAAGTTCATTTAAAATTGACTCAACAAATGTGGTTTTAAACGGTCTTTGTCCTCATTGTTCAAAATAGTCTAGTTGATACTAGGCTATTTTATTTAAGAGTTTCTAACTATCAAACTATCTGGTAGTTTAAACTCTTTTATTAGTTCCTCTTCTTTATCTCTATGTTCACCATCATCAACTTCATGGTCATAACCTAAAAGATGTAAAATTCCATGAATAAATAGAAGTGAAAACTCTTCATTAAAACTATGACCATACTCTTTTGATTTCTCTTGCACAAAATCAGTTGAAATTACAATAGAACCCAAAGGCATATTAACAAAATCAAAATCCATAGGAAAACTTAAAACATCAGTTGCTTTGTCTATTTTTCTATGTTCTTTATTTAACTCTTGTATTTCATCATTTTTTACTACCATTAGCTCAATATCTTTTTTTGTAAGAGAGTTTGCTATTTTTTCTAAAATTGAAATATCTATTTCAAATTCTGTATTATTTTCTAAATCTATCATTATGTTCCTTTTAAAAGCGCGATTGTATCAAACTCTTAATTAAAATAATTCTATCATTTTAGAGACTTCATCCACAGCATATGTTTTAATATCAAGTTTTAAATTTGTTTTTTGAGCAATTACTGCTTTTTTCATTCCTTGAGCTTGGGCTTCTTTTAATCTTATATCAATAGAATAAACATCTTTTATTTCACCAGTTAACGAAACTTCTCCAATAAAAGCAGACTCTTTTGAAATTGGTCTATCTCTGTATGAAGAGATAATCGCTGCAATTACAGCTAAATCAGCTGAACTCTCTTTGATTTTAATTCCGCCACTTATGTTTATAAATACATCATAATTATTTAATGGTAAATCAATTTTTTTCTCAAGAAGTGCAAGAAGCATTGTAAGTCTATTTGCATCAAATCCTGTGGCACTTCTTTTTGGATTTGGATATGTGCTTTCAGTCACCAGTGCTTGAACTTCTAAAATAATAGCTCTACTTCCTTCCATTACAACAGTTAAAGCGGAACCACTTTGAGCTTTTGATTTATCAAAGAATTTTGAGGCAATATCTTTAGCACTAATTAATCCCTCAGCTGTCATTTCAAAAATTCCAATTTCAGAAGTTGAACCAAATCTGTTTTTAAAACCTCTTAACATTCGCAGTTCCCTGCTGGCTTCTCCCTCAAAATATAAAACCGTATCAACCATGTGTTCTAAAACTCTCGGCCCTGCAATACTTCCATCTTTTGTAATATGACCAATTATAAACATAGCAATATCTGACTCTTTTGCTTTACGCATTAGTTCAAAGGTGATTTCTCGCACTTGGCTCACACTTCCTGGCGCTGAACTTAGATTTGAAGAGTAAATAGTTTGAATAGAGTCAATGATTACAACTTCATAATTTTCTCTTAATAATTCATCTTGAATCTCTTCAAGTTTTATTTCACTTAATAGATATAAACTATCATGATTTGCATCTAATCTATTTGCTCTCAATTTTATTTGCCCAGCACTCTCTTCACCTGAAACATAAAGAACTTTTTTCCCAGATTTTGCAATACTTCCTGCAACTTTTAAAAGTAGAGTAGATTTTCCAACTCCTGGACTTCCACCAATCAAAGTTAAACTTCCTGGAACTATTCCACCACCAAGAACTAAATCAAACTCATCATTAAAAGATGAAAATCTAGTTACATTATCTTGTTGTATTTGAGTAATTGGTACGGCTTTTGAAGTTGTATTTACAAGTTTTGAAGTATGTTTTAAAACCTCTTGTTGTTCTTGATTTAACTCAATAAATGAATCCCATGAGCCACAATTTGGACATTTACCAAGCCATTTTGTAGCTTGTTCTCCACAGTGTTGACACTCAAAAAGTGATATTTTCTTTTTTGCCATAATAAAGCCTTATTAATTCTATTGGGCAATTATAATCAAATTTTTTATAGCCTTTCTAAAATATTACACTTTGTAATATAAAATACAATACAATCATTTATGAAAAAAATAAAACTATTTACAGACTCAAGTGTAAATCCTCAAGAAAAAATTGGATTTGGTGCATATTTATTAATTTTAGATGAAAATAAATCTATTGAAGATATGAAAAAAAATATAAAAACTAAGAGATTTGAAGATACAAGTTCAACAAAAGTAGAGCTTCAAACATTACTTTGGGCTTTAGATGAAATAGGAAAAGACTCTTTTATTGAAGTTTATACAGATTGTCAAAATATAATTGGTTTAGAAGATAGAAGAAAAAGATTAGAGTCAAATGATTACAAATCATCAAAAGGAAAATTGATGAATAATCATGAGTTATATAAACTTTTTTTTGAAAAAATTGATAAATTAAATCTAATTTTTATAAAAGTAAAAGGGCATAAAAAAAGTAGTTTAAAAGATAATATTGATGAAATTTTTAATCTTGTAGATAAAGCTTCACGAAATGCCTTACGAGAAAACTTAGCTTATCTAAAATAGATAAGCTAAATTTATTCCACCCCAGTTCTCATATTCACTTTTGTGATCTACTGATACAAATTTTGAAGTTTTATAAGTAAAAGATAAAACAAAATCATCAAAGTATGTGTCAATAGAAAACAAATGAATAAATGTATCTTTTAACTTATCTAATTGATAAGATTTATCATAGTTAGTTATATAAAAATAATCGGTATAAGAGTAACCTAAGCCATAAGAAACTGACCAAGCAAAATCTTTATTTCTTTTTGCGTCAAGATTTAAAAGTTTATTTTCATTTGCTCCTATAAATCTCCCAATAGTATTAAAATTGTTTGGATAATTATCTCCATATCTAAGCATACTTCCAGCCATTAAAGCTCTATTATAATTTCCAACATCAACTCTAAAGTTGTTTACAATATCCATTTTTCCATAAGAAAAATTATGTTGAAATGCTCTATAACCATAAGCGTAAGAGAAATTATATAAAAAATCATCGGCTAATTGATTATTCCAACCATTTGTATTCTTATTTCCAGTAATTTGATGATAAGTATTTTGAGCTTGTTCTGCTAATGCACTAGGTCCAGCCATTCCTAAAGTTATCATATATTGATGAAAAAAATCTTCTTCCCATTTATATAAAATAAAATCAACTGTAACCACACCAGCATATGGTACATCTCCAATTATTTTATTGTGATTTTCAGAATCATTTGGTGTAAAGGTAAGATGAGAAATTGTCATTCCCATTGTTTGATATTTAGTATTATTGTTAAATGTAGGAATTTTTGATATTAAATCAAAAAAACTATTGTTATATTTATTTAAGTTATTTGTATCATTATCACTTAAATATGTAAATGCCATACCATTTGTATAGTGTTTGTCTTGTCCATCTACAACATCATTTTCAATAAATGCAGAAACTACTTGCGCATTTAAATTTAAAGACAAAAGACAAATTGAAAAAATCCTTAGAAATAATTTCATTATTAATCCTTTTATTGTAATATTCCAAAATTATATAATAATAAAATTGGAAAAAAATAAAATGATAATATATATTCATGGATTTGCAAGTTCAGGTTTTGGTTCAAAACCACAAAAATTTAAAGAGTACTTTGAAGATGAAATAATAACAATTTCACTTTCAACAATTCCAAATTTGGCTATTGATACCTTGGAGCAAATAATTGAAGCTTTTTTAAGTAAAGAAGAACCTGTATATTTAGTTGGTTCATCTTTAGGTGGTTTTTATGCGTTATTTTTAGCAAATAAGTATGATTTAAAGGCTGTTTTAATTAATCCAGCAATTAATCCTTGGGGAACTTTAGATAGATATGAGGGTGTTGATTTTGTAACAAATTTTTATGATAATTCAAGATTTGAATTTAATCAAAATCATATAAAATCATTAAAAAATTATGAAGTAGATTATATAAAAAATCCTTCAAATTTTATAACACTTTTACAAGAAGAGGATGAGGTTTTAGATTTTACTGAAGCTGCATTAAAACTAGAAGAGACAGAACTTATTATTGAAGAGGGTGGAACACACTCTTTTGATGGAATAGAAAGATACTTTAGAAAAATAAATAGCTTTTTTTATAACTAAAATAACTTCTCAACACCTGATATTTCAGCATTAATTGGATATAATAAATACAATTATGATGTATTGAAAAACTAAGGAGAACTCTAAGAATGAATTCATTCAGAGTTGTGGATACGAGATTTCGTATCTTAAAAGGTGGAAAAATAGGTTTATCACTGTCTATTGCTTTGATAGCTGGAATGTTAACGCTTGGTAGTACCAATGCTTACTCACAAATTTTTTTTGATGGAGTAACTAATGGTACTACATATACTTCTGGAGATATATCAGCAACAGCTAAATCAGATACGGGTATTTCTACTGCTAATTACTCTATTGTTTCTTCGACAGAAAGTATAATTTTCAAACCAGAAAGAGTAGTATCTTCTTATATTGGTGTTGCAGATTATGAGGTTACAGGTTCTTTACCTACTGAGAATTCAACTTTACAAGGTAGCATGGGAACAGTAACAGGTTCTTCTCAAAATATAGCAGATGGAACTTATTTCAATACTCCGTCAACTTTAACAAATTATGATTTAGCTTATTACCAAACTTTTACGCCTACTAATATTTTTACAGTTACATTAGATTCATCTGCAACAGTAAATAATATAATCAAACAAACTTCAGATTATTATTATGTAAACAATGCCGCTACTTATACTATTCAAAATGATAGTTATACTGCAAACTTGGTTTTTACTGGATCAAATACTGTTTCAGGAACAACAAGTATTGATGATGGAAATATCCAATTAAATGGAACTGCTTCTTTTGCTGGAGCTGTAAGTGCAGGTTCTATAGATGTTAATACTACAAGTACTATAACATTTAATTCAGCAGTAGATTTATCTGCAGGAATTACAGATGCAATGAATTTTAGTCAAGCAGGTATTGTACTATTAAGTGATGATTTTACTGGTAATGTTACAACTTCTGATAATCTTGGAACAATAACAATTGTAGGTAATGGTAGTGGAAAAGAACAAATTATCACAGGGAATATAGGAACATCAACTTTATCTGATATAAATATTTTGAATATAGGAAGTGATACCGTTTCATCAAATTATTCGAGAACAGTTGTAAATGGGAATATTTATGCAAACAGTACTGTTTTAAATAATGGAACAACAAATAGTTCAACTTTGTTTCTATCAAATGGCTCAAATATAACTTCAACAATTACAACTGCAGATGTAAATAAAGGTATTTTAACATTAGAAGGAAGTTCAACAGTAACAGGGACTGTAGGTTCAACAGGAAAACTAGCTGAGGTAAATTCTGGTGCAACAGGATCAACTTCAACTTTTACAGGAACAGTAAATACTGTAAATGTAACAAATACTGGTACGGGTAGTACAACATTTCAAGATGATGTAACAGCAACAACTGTAAATGTAAATGCAGGAACAACAAATTTTGAAAAGAATTTGACAGCTACATCAACAAACATAACATCGGGAATAGGTAATTTTAATACAGTATCAGGTGCTACAACTTCAAATATAGTTTTTAGTGGTGCTGGAACAGCAAATTTATATGGTGATTTGACTGGAAACATATTAACAACTTTAGATAATCAAGGTACAGTAACTTTTGTAGGTGATGTGGCAGGAAAATCGCAAACAATAAATGGGGATATTGGTAGTTCACTAACAACAGATGTAAATATTTTGAATATAGGGGAGAGTGGAGTTTCTTCTAATTATTCAACAGTGACAGTAACTGGAAACATATTTGCAAATAGTACAGTGTTCAATAATGGAGCAAGTAGTTCAACTTTACTTTTAGCTGATGGGAAAAATATAACTTCAACGATTACTACAGCTGATGCAAATATGGGTATTTTGACATTATCAGGGACTTCAACAGTAAGTGGACAAGTAGGGACAAATGGTAATAAATTAGCAAATGTGAATGCAGGAGCTACAGGGAAGACAGCAACATTTAGCTCAGATGTGTATGCTACAAACCTAAATGTAACAGGAACAGGAGCAGTAGATTTAAATGGAAGTTATACAGGAACAACGTTAAATTATAATGCAGATGGAACTGTAAATTTAGCAGATACAAAGAATATAACAGCAGCTGTAACAACAACTACAAATGATACAGGAACATTAAACCTAGCAGGGACTTCAACAGTAAGTGGACAAGTAGGGACAAATGGTAATAAATTAGCAAATGTGAATGCAGGAGCTACAGGGAAGACAGCAACATTTAGCTCAGATGTGTATGCTACAAACCTAAATGTAACAGGAACAGGAGCAGTAGATTTAAATGGAAGTTATACAGGAACAACGTTAAATTATAATGCAGATGGAACTGTAAATTTAGCAGATACAAAGAATATAACAGCAGCTGTAACAACAACTACAAATGATACAGGAACATTAAACCTAGCAGGGACTTCAACAGTAAGTGGACAAGTAGGGACAAATGGTAATAAATTAGCAAATGTGAATGCAGGAGCTACAGGGAAGACAGCAACATTTAGCTCAGATGTGTATGCTACAAACCTAAATGTAACAGGAACAGGTGAAATAAAATTTAAGTCAGATTTAACAAGTGATGTTATTGTTTTAACTTCTGATAATGGAGTTATAACTTTTGTTGGGGATACATTAGGTAAAACTCAAAATGTTACAGGAAATATTGGAAGTTCAGGTAATTTAATAAATACTTTAAATATTGGAGAGAGTGGAGGAACGGGTAATTACTCTAAGACGATAATAAATGGAAATGTATATGCAACAAATACAGTTTTAAATAATGAAACATCAAATAATTCTACATTAGAATTAATAGATGGAAAAAATATAACTTCAACTATAACAACTTCAAATAATACCCAAGGTGTTTTAACTTTTTTAGGTGATTCAACTGCAACAGGAACAATTGGAACAAATACAGAAAAGTTAGCACAAATAAATGCCGGAGCTACTGGAAAAACAGTTACATTTAATTCATCAGTAAATGCTGATAATTTAAATTTTTCAGGTGATGGAACAATAGTATTAGCGGATAATTCAAATATAAATGCTCCAATAACGACTGCAATAGATAATCAAGGAACATTAACTCTTAATGGTACTTCAACTATTAGTGGACAAGTAGGAACAAGTACAGAAAGTTTAAAAGTTATAAATACAGGAGTAAATAGTTCCAATTCAACATTTAGCTCAGATGTGTATGCTACAAACCTAAACTTAACAGGTGATGGAATTGTAAATTTAAATGGTACTTTAACTGGAGATATTAATTTTTCAGGAAATAATGCAACTGTAAATGTTGCAGATGGAAAAGGTATACTAGGTTCTGTTCAAACTCTTGCCAATAATACAGGAATCTTAAATTATAAAGGTGATGGAACTATTTCAGGTAATATTGGAACTTCTGGTTTAGGAATTAAAGAACTTAATATTAATACTAATAATGATCAAAATAGTACAGATGGTGTATTAGTTACGTTTGATGCCTTAGGTAGAGAACTTTATGCTGATGTTGTTGGGCTTAGAAATAATGCAACTTTAACACTTTCAGATAATGCAAATATGACAAATACGGGTCTTGATAATATTCTTGTTACTACAGATGTTACTAATACAGGAACATTAACTTTCCAAGGAACATCTAATATTACAGGAGAAGTAGGAGAAAGTAATAAAGTTTTAAATACTATTAATGCAGGTGCAACGGCAGAAATAGTTACTTTTAATGATATGGTTTATGCAACAACTTTAAAATATTCTGGCAATGGTAAAGTTGCATTAAATGGAGATACTGTAGCTAATACGGCAGAAGGTATGGTTGGAACTGTAGATTTAAATAATACTACTGGCACTTTAGCGATTGGTGATAATGTGAATTTAACTACAGGAACATCAGGAATTCAATTTTTAAATGCAAACAGCGCAATTCTTACATTTAATGGAAGTTCAACTGTAACTGGAGCATTAGGTGGAAATACAGCTGGTAACAGTACTTTTGAAAGAATTAATGCAGGTGCTGACAGCTCAATAGTTACATTTAAAAATGATGTTTATGTTAAAGAGAGTAATGATACAACATTTCATGTAAGTGGAACAGGTACTGTTAATTTCGAGGGAGATTTAATAGGAGATTTAATCTATGATAATCTTGGTGATGGTATAGTTAATGTCAGCAATGGTAAATCAATTATTGTCTCAACTGTTCCAGTTGCAGTTAAAACTCAAACAGATAATGTAGGTACTTTAAACTTTTTAGGTACAACAACACTCTATTCGGATATAGGAACAGCTAGTAAGAAACTTAAAAATGTAACTTTTGCTTCAGCTGGTACTAGTTCTGATAGTTATGTTATGGATTTAAGTAAAAATATTTATGCACAAAATACATATATTGGAAATAGTTTAAATAATACAAGCATAAATATTACAGATAATATTACTTTTGGTGGAAATTTAGAAGTAAAAAATAATTCTATTTTAAATGTTAGTGATTATGATCTAACGGTTGCAGATAATTTAAATATAGCATCTAATTCAACCCTTAAATTTAAAGTATATACAACTGATATTAGTGCAGGTCAAGCAGTTGAAAATCCAAAATCAGGAAGTATTACAGCTAATAGTATTATATTATCAAGTGATACAAAAATTAATATAACTTATGATGGTAGTTGGTATGGAGCTGGAAAATATAATTTAATTAATGCAACTAGTTCAACAGGAACCTATTATGGTACAGAATTAAATGGATTAGTAAGTGATAATAGTATTATAGATTCTATTGTAAAAAATGATGGAACAAATCTTACTTTATTTGCAGATAGAACAGGTAGTGGAGCTTATAATCCTAATGATTTGTATATTGTAAAATCAGAAATAGGAAATCATTATTCAAATGGAGCTTCTCAAGCACTTGCCGGATATGCTAATGAAGCGCAAAGGGAAGGTGCTTTATCGGATGTAATTAGAAGATTAGAAGAGTTAGATGGAGGAACAGTTTTAACAAATGCTAAAAAAGAAGAGATGATTAGAACTCAAAAATTATTAACACCAATTGCAAATAATTCAACAATTAAATCTTCTTTAGTAGCTACAAATACAGTATTATCAACTATTAGTGATAGGATATCAGATATTAGAGTCTCTTCTAGTATGGATTTTATTCCTTGGGGTGGTGATTACTCAGGGTTATCATCTGGGGATTATATGCAAGATTATGCCTTATGGATAAAAGCTATGGGAGCAAAAGCAACTCAAAATAAAGTAAAAGATTATGATGGATATGAAACATCTACTTATGGTTTAGTTGCAGGAGTTGATAAAACTTTAAGAGATGGTACAACAATTGGTATTGCTTTTGCTCATTCCGATACTAAAATAAATCAAACGGATTTTAGAGCTGGTGATAGTTCTAACACTAAAAGTATTCAATTATCAGCATACGCATCAAAAGAGTTAGGAGATGCTTATGTTGATGGAGTGCTTTCTTATGCAAAACATACTACAGAGGGATCTAGAACTGCAAACTCAGGTAAATTGACCTCTTCAGTAGATGCAGATCAATTATCTGCAAAAGTAGAGACAGGATATAGAGTATATTTAGAAGATATTGCAACTTTTACTCCATTTGCATCATTTGAATATGGAACTTTAAATCAAAAAGCATATACTGAAAAAGGTAGCGTATATCAAAATGATGCTTTAAAAGTTGCTAATACAAAAATTACTAAAGGTAATATTGGTCTTGGAACGAAAATTTCTGCAAATCTAAATCTTGGTAATGTTGTAATTATTCCTGAACTTAAATTTGGAGTTTATAATGCAATTGGTGATAAAAATGCTGATATTAAAGCTCAATATACAGGTGGTGGAAATGAATTTGTTACTCCAACACAAGATTTAACTGATACTATGTATAAAGCAGGAATTGGTATTAAAACAACATTATCTCAATCAACAAGTTTAATGTTAGGTGTTGATTATGATAGAAGTAAAGATGGTAGTTTCCAAGGATATTCAGGAAATGCATCTTTTAGACTTAGTTTCTAGTATTTATATAAAAAAGGAAGAAAATGAAAAAAATTTTAGCTTTGTCATTGTGTAGTTTTTTATTTAATGTTAATTTATTCTCAGACCAAAATGAAGTTGCTTCTTACACAGCTCAAAAACATAAAGTGGATTTTTATAAACAAGAATCAAATGTAAAAGAAGTTTTATCAAAAGAGTATGAAAAAATCGCAAGATTAGCACAAATTCTAGAAAAAGATAAAATGAAAAATGATATAAATTTAAAAACTGCAAAAAATATTATGACAGTAGATATTTGGAGTGAAAAGTTTTTAAGAAGTTATATTCCTACAGATTCTGAACTAAAAGAGTTATACATAGCTGAAAAACCAAGGGTTGTTGCAAAATACGAATTAAGAAATATCTTAGTTACATATGAAGAAAACGCTGACAAAATTATAAGTGCTTTAAACAAATCTAAAACTAAAAAAGACAGACAAGACTCTTTTGTCAAATATGTAAAATCTGTTTCAAATGATTTAGCATCTAAACAAAAAGATGGTTTAAGTGATTTAGTTGATATAAATAAATTAAATTTAGAAATAAGTACAGCTTTAAAAGATAAAAATGAAGGTGATATTGTAAAAGTTAATTTAAAAGATATTGGTACTCAAATTATTCTTATAGAGAAATTTATTCCAGAAAAAGATGCTTCTTTTGAAGAATCAAAAGAGGCTTTGATTAATCTTGCAAAGAGAAAAGCATTAGTCCAAGAAATAAATTTACTGTTAAAATAAAATGAATATTATTTCATATCTTTTCCCTTTTTCATTGGCATTTATTGTTTCTGGATGTTTAAGTTCAATTCCTACTCCACAAGAGAGAAAAGATTCTCTTTTGTTATTAAAAAATCAAGAATTTGCAGAAGTTGATATTCAAACTTCTACTTTTAATTTTTTATCTTTGCAAAAAAATCAGAAAAATTGTAAAGATAAGGATTTAAGAGTTTATATTGAAGGTGATGGTTTAGCTTGGATTACAAGAAATACAATATCTAGTGACCCAACGCCTGTGAATCCTACTGCATTAAAACTTATGAATCAAGATAAATATGAGTGTAAAATTTATCTAGCAAGACCTTGCCAATATATAACTTCATCCCAATGTAATAAAAAATATTGGACTAGTAATAGATTTGATAATAATGTAATAAAGAGTTATGATGAATCTTTAAATAAACTCAAAAGTAGTTATAAAAATAGAAGTTTTACACTAATTGGTTATTCAGGTGGTGGAGCAGTTGCTAGTTTAGTTTCTGCACAAAGAACAGATGTAAGTAAGTTAATAACTGTTGCTGGAAATGTAGACACTGAAAAATGGACTACAATGCATAACATCTCTAGATTAGATGAATCACTAAATCCAGCAGATTTTAGCAGAAATCTTGAAAATATTGAGCAATATCATTTAATAGGAAATCAAGATGATATTATTCCTAAAGAGGTATTTTTATCTTATTACTCTAAGTTTAAGAAAAAAGGTAAGATTAATTATTTATATTTTGATGCAACACATAACTGTTGTTGGGAAGAACCATATAAAAAGTTTTTGGATAAATTTAAATAGAATAAGTAGCTTGTAAAAATAGAATTATTAAAATTCTATTTTCATTCTAAAATATCTTGGGAAGCTATTTCTTAAAGAGTCATCAATTCTTACAGGATAAGCCTCTTTAATTGAAGATCTAAAAAGCTCAAAATACTCTTTATTTCCATCAATAAAAGTTAATTGTTCATAACTTCCATCTTTTAAAACTGTAAGCCTTATACTTACAAATTCACCAGTTTTTATTAAAGATTTATTTACATTTTTATTTATATTTGCATAGATTTTTTCTCTAATAGGTGAATAAAAAGCTTCAACTTTAATTTTTTCATCACTATCTTGAGTCGTTTTTTCTATTGCTTCTATTGTATTCTTCTCGATTTTAAGAGGTTCAACTTTGATATCTTCAATCTTTTCTTCAATTTTTCTTTCAACTGATGAACTTTCATTATTTTTACTTACGTCTTCAATTTGCTCTTTTTGAATAGATTCAACTTTTGGTAATTCTATAACTTTCTCTTCTGTTTTTTCTGAGTTGATAGATTCATCTTTTATACCATTAAGAACTTTTGTTTCATCAATAACAGGTTCTTTGTTATCGTTAATATCAACTCTTTTTTCTACAAAAGTTTTAGGTTCTTGAACTTTTACTTCTTCTTCTGAAGAGAAGAAAAAGCTATAAATTAAGTATATTAAGACTGCAACAAAAATAAGTATAAATGTATCTTCAAAAAAAGATTTTGTTTTTCCCCTCAATTTTATCTCCTTTAGTTATTTTCTGGTGTATAGATTTCATTTAGTAAACTATCAACAAATTCATCAGGTGAGAATTTGATTAAATCATCTTGCTTTTCACCAATTCCCACATAAAAAATTGGAAGTTCAAGTTGATTTGAGATTGAAAATAGTGCTCCACCTTTTGCTGTTCCATCAAGTTTTGTCACAATAATTCCATCAATTCCAACCATTTCATTAAATGCACGTGCCTGAGCAATTGCTGTATTTCCTTGTGTTCCATCTAAAATCATAAGTTTTTGGTGGGGAGCGTCAGGCATTGCTTTGCTACAAACTTTTACTATTTTTTTAAGTTCATTATTTAGATTTGTTTGAGTTTGAAGACGTCCTGCTGTATCAATAATAACATTATCAATATTTCTAGCAATTGCAGCACTTATCGTATCATATGCAACTGCTGAAGCATCATGTCCTTGTTTTGTTTTAATGATAGGAACATCAAGTTTTGCTGCCCAAGTTGAAAGTTGCTCAATAGCAGCTGCTCTAAATGTATCACCAGCTCCTAAAATAACAGATTTCCCCTCTTTTTTAGAGATATTTGCTAATTTTGCGATAGTTGTAGTTTTTCCAGCACCATTTACACCAATTATAAGTCTTACAAATGGTTTTGGTAAATTTGATAAATCAACTTCAGGGGCATGTTCAAAAAGCATTACAAGTCTGTGTCTTAACTGTTTTCTTGTAATTTCAGCTGGAAGTCCATCCATCGCTTTTTCTATGATTTCATATTCCATATCAGCTTCAATTAGAAGTTCTTGAATATCATCAAAAGATATCTTTTCTTGTTTTTGTGGAACTACAGTTTTAATTGTTGCAAAAGTTTTTTCTAAAGCTCTTGAAAAAAATCCTTTTTGATCTTCTTCTTTTTTCTTTTCAATTTCTACTTTTTCGCTAATTTCTTCAACTTTTATATCTATAGGATTTGCATGGGTTTGACTTTCATCTAGTTGCTCTTGTGAAAGTTCTTTTTTTTCTAAATTCTCTTCTTCTTTTTTCTTTTTAAAAAAACTGAACATTAATTAACCTTTATCTTTCTAATACTTTTTTTATATCAATTTCCATCATTTCAGAAGGAACTAATCCTACATATTTTTGGAATACTACATTGTTTTTATCAATTAAATACATAGTTGGAATAGATTTTATTCCACCTAGACTTCTTGCAAGTTCAATACTTTCAGGTGAATTTATTACATCGTAATTTATATCAGATAGTTTTATAAATTCTTTTATTTGCTCATTTGTTTTCATCTCTTCTAGTAAAACTGAGATAACCACAAAGTCATTTTTATAACCATTTTGTAATTGAATTAAATTTGGGATTTCTGCTTTGCAAGCTGGACACCATGTTGTAAAAAAGTTTAATAAAACAATTTTATTTGGATAATCCTTTAGTATTATTTTTTCATTTTCTAGTCTAATATTTATTATACCATCATTTGTAGTTTTTAGCTGGAATTCTGTAGTTCTTTCAACTTTCTGAACACTAGTAGATTCCTTTGATTCTTTATCTTTATCTTTTGAATCACACCCTGTAAATAATAAAATAGATAAAATTGACAAAAATGCTAAAGTTTTAAACTGCATTTTAATTCCTTTGGGTAAAATTATTTGTTGGGTAGAAATTTTACCCAAGTGAGGCTTAAATATGAAAAACGATCACAAAAGTGATTTTAGAAAATCGAGTATCAAAAGATTAGAGTTTACAAGCCTTTTTTTAAAGTATTACAAAAATAAAATAATTGTTAAAAAATTAGAAGACTTTATAAAACGAAGTGATTCAAAAAATATTTTGTTGTATATACCTTTGGGTATAGAAGTTGATGTAAAGCCATTAATAAGAAGTTTAAGAAAAACAAAAAACAAAAATGTATATGTGCCATTTATGCAAGGGGAGAGTTTTAAAATTGTTAAATATAGATTACCCTTACATAAAAAGAGATTTGGAATAAAAGAACCAAATAACTCATTTTTTAAAGCTAGAAAAATAGACTTAGCCATTGTTCCAGTTGTGGGAATAGATAAACTAGGAAAAAGAATAGGTTTTGGAAAAGGTATGTATGATAGATTTTTTGGTAATTTAGGCTACAAACCAACAATGGTTTTTACCCAGTTAATACTTTGTAAAAGTGAAAAAATTCTATCTGATAATTACGATATTCGAGCTGATTATATAATAACAAATTAAGGTTTTGAATATGGAATACATAATAGTAAGTGCGGTTGTAGCAGTAATAAGTTCTGCAATGAGCATATTTATTGTAAAAAAGTTAGATAAAGCTAAATTTCAAGTTTTTATTGAACAAGCAAAAGCAAAAGCAAAAGTGATTGAGCATGAAGCTGAAGTAGCTTTAAAAGATGCTCAATTAAAAGCGAAGTTTGAATGTGACAGAGAGTTTAAACACGCAAGAAGAGAGTATGACATTATGCTTTCTAAAATAGAGAAAAAAGAGCGAGAGTTAAACGACCATCTAGAATCAGAGTTAAGAATCATCAAACAAGAAAAAGATGAGATAGTTGAAAAAAATAGAAAAATTACAACTTTAAAAGATGGAATAGAACAACAGAAAAAAACTTATGAAGAGAAAACTTTAGAAGCTATAAAAATACTTGAAAATGCTTCAGGTTTGACTTTAATTGAAGCAAAAGAGTTAATGCTTAAAAAAGTTAAAGAGGATTCAAGGGCAGAGATTTCTTCAATTTTTAGAAAAAAATATAAAATTGCAGAACAAAACTCTAAAAATGAAATCAATAATATGCTTTCTCATGCAGTTACAAGATATGCTGGTGAATTTGCGGCTGAAAGACTTATTAATAATGTGCCAATTAATGATGAAGAGACAAAAGGTAAAATAATTGGAAAAGAGGGGCGAAATATTAAAGCTCTTGAAATGTTATTGGGTGTTGATATTATTATTGATGATACGCCAAATACAATTACTATTTCATCTTTTAATCTTTATAGACGTGCGGTTGCTACTAAAACTATTCAAGAACTTCTTGAAGATGGAAGAATTCAACCAGCTAGAATTGAAGAGATTTATAAAAAAGTTAAATCAGAATTTGATAAAAACATCCAAAAAGAGGGTGAAGATGTTGTTTTAGAATTGGGAATTAAAACTATGCATCCTGAGCTTGTAAAACTTGTTGGAAGATTAAGATATAGAGCTTCTTACGGTCAAAATGCCTTAGCTCATACTTTAGAAGTTGCTCATTTATCTGGATTATTAGCAGCTCAAATGGGTGGAGATGCAATCTTAGCTAGACGAGCTGGACTTTTACATGATATTGGAAAAGCTTTAACTCATGAAATGCCAGGTTCTCATGTACATTTAGGTGCAGATATTTGCAAAAGATATGATGAATGTGATACAGTTATAAATGCAATTTATGCCCACCATGGACATGAAGAACCAATAAATGTAGAATCAGCTTCTGTATGTGCTGCTGATGCTTTAAGTGCAGCCAGACCAGGTGCTAGAAGAGAAGTATTAGAGAGTTTCCTAAAAAGAGTTGAAGAGGTTGAAAATATCTCTACAAGTAAATTAGGTGTCATTAATGCATATGCTATTAATGCAGGTAGAGAAGTAAGAGTAATAGTAAAAGCTGAGCTTGTAAATGATGATGAAGCTGTATTATTAGCTACTGAAATTGCAAAAGAGATTGAACAAAAAGTTCAATATCCTGGTGAAATTAAAGTTAATGTTATCAGAGAAGTAAGAGCTGAAAGTTACGCTAGATAAACAAATCTTAATAAAGGTGCAAATTTGAAAACTGAAAAACCAACAACAAAGATAATTGCAGGTAAATACAAAGGGAAAATCTTAGAACTTCCATCTTTAGATGTAACAAGAAGTTCAAAAGCTAGACTAAAAGAGTCTTTGTTTAATGTTTTACAGTTTGATATAATTGACAAAATTTTTATAGAATCCTTTGCAGGAAGTGGTTCAATTGGATTAGAAGCAATTAGTCGAGGTGCAAAAAGAGCATATTTTGTTGAACTTGATAGAAATTCATATCAGATTTTACTAAAAAATTGTAAAGCTGTTGATATGGAAAAATGTCAAACTGTGCAAGGAAATACTTTTGTACAAACTCCTTTATTTATTGATTTTTTAAGAAATTCAAAGGATGAGATAGTTTTATATGTGGATCCTCCATTTGATTATAGAGATGGAATGGATGATATTTATGAAAAATCATTCGCTATGATTAAAAATATAGATGTCGATAATATTTATATGATTATAGTTGAGCACGTTTCAGCTTTAGAAATGCCTGAAATTTTAGGTAATTTTTCACTAAATAAAACTAAACAATTTGGTAAAAGTTCTCTTTCTTACTATTTTTATACACAAGAGTAGAAGTAAAAAATATGTTCAAAGTAGCTTTATATTTATTAATAGCAGTTATTTTAGCAATTTTTTTATTGCCTTTTTTATATACAGTTTCTCCATATACTTTAGACCCTTCAAGAATTTTACAAGCTCCTTCATTTGAACATCTATTTGGAACAGATAGACTTGGTCGTGATGTATTAGCGAGGGTTTTAAATGGTGGTCAAACTTCTTTGATTATTGGATTTTTAGCAGCTTCTATCTCTTCTATTGTTGGACTTTTTATTGGAATAAATGCAGGGTATTTTAAAGGTAATATTGATAAGTCAATTACGATTACTATTGATTTATTTTTAACATTTCCTACTTTTTTCCTGCTTTTAGCTTTGGTTTCATATATTCAAGCTTCAGCTGTAATTTTAATTATTGTAATTTCAATTACTGGTTGGATGGGAATGGCTAGAATGATTAGAAGTGAGAGTTTTGCCATTGGAAATAAACCTTTTATTAAGATTTTAAAAGTTGCGAATGTTTCTACTTTTAAAATCATTTTTAAATATTTTGCTCCACTTCTAGCGCCAATATTTTTAATCTCATTTACTTTTGGAGTAGGTGGTTCAATTTTGGCAGAATCAGGACTTTCGTTTTTAGGACTTGGAATAAATCCACCTCAAATGTCATGGGGAAGTCTTTTAAGTGATGGGAAAGCTGTTATTGATATTGCTTGGTGGGTTAGTTTTTTCCCAGGTTTTTTAATATTTCTAATTACTTTTTCTTTAATACAAATTAGTGATTATCTGCAAAGTCTTGCAAATTCAAAAGAGATTTTGGCATGAAAAATGTCAATAACTTTTTTTTAATACTTATATCAATCTTCTTTTGCTCTTGTGCTTCAAAACAACAATTTAACATTAATGAAAAAATAAACTCTATCTCTTTATATGATGAAGTATTAATCGCAAATACTCCAAGAACTGTTCCTAGTCCTGTAAGTGTAGGATTAGGAATTGGTGGCCCGATTTCTAGTAATGTGGGAATTGGAGTTGGAACTTCATTTCGACCTGAACTTTCAAACAATGAAGCTTTTGCTTTACAAAGAGCTTATGCTTTGAATAATTTTTCACTAGAAGAGTTAATAAAAAACGAGTTCAAAGCTCAAATGACAAATGATTCTTTGTATAAAGATAAATTTGTACCCTTTGGAAGTGATTTTGTGATTCATTTATATGTTCCAAAATATACTTTTGAGACTTTAATGTTTTCACCAAAAGGTCAAATTAAAATCTTTATAGAAATTAGAATATTAAATAAATTTGGTGATGTAGTTTATGAAGATGTTCAAGTAAATGAGCTTTATACAAAAGAGTTTATTTACACAGAAGGTGAAGTTATAAGTTCAAGAGAGGCTTTAGAAAAAGCCACTTATTTAGCTGTTAGACAAACAATTGCTAGATTGATTCTACAGATGAAAAAGTCTTAAATCTTATTTAGCAATTTATCCATTAACGATGTACTTAGAACTCTTTTTAAAAATCCTAAAATATGAGTAGCCATTGTCACATAATATCTAGGTTTTGGTTTTTTTGTTTGCATTATTTTTAAAACTACTTCAGCTACACTTGAAGCTGGAAGATTAAAAGGTGCTTTATCTTCAGTTGTTTCAAGTCTTGCTTTCAACTCTTTTTTGTAAGTCTCTTCAAAAAAACTTCCCTCAATTGTGATGTTTTTGTTGAATTTTTTAAGAGCATTTTCTCTAAATTTTGATGTAACTGGACCTGTATTTATTGTACTAATAAAAATATTACTTCCCATAACTTCTTGTCTTAAGGTATCCGCGATTCCTTCAATTGCATATTTACTAGCATTATATGCACCTCTATATTTTAAAGAGATGATTCCCAAAACTGAACTATGTTGGATGATTTTTCCAAAACCTTGAGTTCTAAATATTTTCATGGCTTGAATGGTTACCTCATGAAGCCCAAAAAAGTTTGTGTTAAACTGTTTTTTTAAAACTTCAACACTCAAATCTTCCACAGCTCCTGGTTGTCCATATCCAGCATTATTAAAAACAGCATCAAGTTTTAAATCATTTTCTAAGATTTTATTTAGTGCAAAACTTATTTCATCTTTATTTCTCACATCAATTTTGAAAGTCTCAAAACCTAAATCTTTTAACATTTCAACATCTTTTTGTTTTTTAGCACTTGCGTAAACTTTATAATTGTTTTCTTTTAATGTAAGGGCAGTTTGTAGTCCAATTCCCGAAGAACAACCCGTTATTAATATATTTTGCATAATTTTAATCCATATAAATTTTTGAAATGGTATTATAATCAAAAAAAATATAGATAAGATTTAGGTAATAAAGCAATGGATGAAAAAATTGTAATATTAAGTGGAGCAGGGCTAAGTGCAAGTAGCGGGATTTCTACTTTTAGGGATGAAAATGGTCTTTGGGAAAGACACAATGTAAAAGAGATTTGCAGTGTCGGATGTTTGGATTGGAATTATGAAGCAACAGTAAACTTTTATAATCTAAGGCGAGAAGATATAAAAGATAAGTTTCCAAATAATGCCCATAAAATGATAGCAAAACTAAAAGATAAATATCCACAAAAGGTGGAAGTTATCACCCAAAATATAGACGATTTACTTGAAAAAGCAAATTGTAAAGATGTTTTGCATTTACATGGATTTTTAAAAGAGCTTCGATGTATGAAGTGTGAGGAAATTGTTGATATTTCATATTCACTTCAAAATGAAACAAACTCAACTTGTAAAAAGTGCAATTCTAAAATGAGACCAAATATAGTCTTTTTTGGTGAGCTTGCTCCCAAATATGAAACTATGCATAAGATTCTAAAAGATTGTGGTTTATTGGTGGTAATAGGAACAAGTGGGCGAGTGATTGATGTGAGTTTTTTAACCCAATATGCTGATTATTCGATTTTGAATAATCTAGAACCAAGTGATGCTATTTATGATGAGTGTTTTACAAAAATTTATTATGAAAATGCAGATATAGCCTATGAAAAAATAGAGCAAGATATAGAAAATTTTATTAAAAATAGGAAATTATGACAACAGAAGATAAAAAGATAAAAGAGCTTTTGGACAAGGAAGTATCTCAAAGAAATAATAACACCGAACTAAACTACGACAAACCCGATCCTTTAATGGTTGCAAGCAGATATGATGATGAGTTTATTATCCTTTTATGTGCTTTATTTGCCTATGGAAATGCAAAATTAATAGTGAAGTTTTTAGATAGTTTGGATTTTTCACTTCTTGAAAAAAGTGATGAAATAATAGAAAAAGAACTAAATAATCACTATTATAGATTTCAAAATGCCCAAGATATAAAAACAGTATTTAAAACCTTTAAACGACTAAAAAATGAAGATAGTTTAAACTCAATATTTGTAAATGCCTACAAAAAAGAGAACAATATTTTAGAGGGAATTGATGCCCTAATTCAAAAAATCCACAACACAGCAAATCATAAATCACAAGGTTTTACATTTTTAATCTCAAGCCCATTTAAAAGGGATAAACAAGGACTTATAAAAGAGTTAGGAAATGCTCCATATAAAAGATGGAATATGTTTTTGCGTTGGATGGTTCGTGATGATAATCTAGATTTAGGACTTTGGAGTGGCATAAATAAAAAAGATTTAATACTTCCACTTGATACTCACACTTTTAAAGTATCACAAAAACTAGGACTTTTAGATAGACAAAGTTATGATTTAAAATCAGCATTGATGATTACAAATAAGCTAAAAGAGTTTGATGAGTTTGACCCTATAAAATATGATTTTTCGCTTTATAGGATTGGGCAAGAGAAAATGGAATTTTGATGGATAATTTGCCACAAAGAGATGATTTAATTTATAAAGTGATTGAAGAGTTTCAGGATTATGAATTAACTAATTGTATTGCCTATGAAATGATGGTTAGAGATAGTGAATATATAAAAAAAATAAAAAATACTATAAATAATATTTATGTGTTAAATATGAAATTAAATTATTTTAAAAACTTGAATTTTGATTATAATATTAGTCTTTTGGAGAATAAAGATAAAGAATTAGTTGAAATAATAGAATCTAAATCAAATATTGAAGATGAAATAAAAGGAAAGTATCTTGATATTGGTATAAATAATGAAGAAATTGAAGAATTGAAATTTTTGGAAAATCTACCATTTTTAAATGATAATCAAAAATATTTTTTAGAAGATAGTATTGATTCTCTTATTATAGAGTTGAATGGTGGTAGAGGTTATTGTAATCCAATAGATATTCATGAAGATGATTATACACTTGAAGAATATGAACAATCAATGCAAGAATATCATGAAAATGATTATCTCGGCAAATTTGAAATAATTAGACAACCAATTGAAGATGATATTTATGATGGTTTTAAATTAAATTCAACAACATGGCTAACACCTTTAAAAAATGCATATATTGAGTGTTTTGATGATTTGAATGAAATAAATACTCCACCTTTTTTAGTTATTACAGGACAGTATAAACACTATAAAGAAATTAAACCATATTTTAAAAGAAATATAATTCCCTTAAAAAAAGAAAGGCAAGTAAATTTAGATATTAACTTTGCACTACCAAAAGAAGAACTAATAGCATATATCTCAAAAATAAAAGATGAATATGACAAAGATAATTCTATTATCAAAACACCATTAGAATTATTAGGAGAAACTTTAGAAAAAAGTGACAATAAAAAAAATCCAAAAAAGCCAAAAGCTTCAGTTTATGCTGATTGGTTTTATATTTATGATTATTGGAAATATGAAAAAACTCAAGAAAAAACTGATAAAGATATTTTTGTAGCTTTAGAAGTTGAAAATGATGTTCCCTATAAAGAAGATATGTTACGAAAAATTAGAGATAAAATGAAATATTTTATTGATGAGTTAGGATATAAAGAACTTATAACTGGTGTTAAAAACAGTTAAAGTGGTAAATTTTTAAGAACTTTTTTTACCACATAAAAATCAAACTTTTATTTTATAGTTTCATAAATAAACCCAAAAGGAAATTTATGAAACAAAAATCCCTACAGCTATACAATAATTTTAAAATACATTATTTAAAATTGATAATTATTTTTATCATATTAGTATATTTCTTTTTTTTATATTTAGATATGCTAAATTACTTAGAATTACTAGTTATTTTTAAAGTAAATGATAATAAAATATTCACATAAAAAAATTATTTATTTTTCTTGTAATTGAAATGTAATCTTTTTTTTTGTATTATTCTATAAATATTATCAGGAGAGATAAATATGTATTTAACAAATATGATTGAACAAGAACAAATAATTTTAGCCAAAATGACAAAAGATGAAAATATCTTAAAACAATTAGCTGAATCAATGCATATTTCTGTAAGAAGAAGTGTAGCTAAGAATTTTTCAGTACCAAAAAGAGTTTTAGATAGATTATGTACAGACCCTTCATTAAATGTAACATATGTTGCTAATAAGTTTTGTGATGATAGTAAAATCAAGAGAGATATTATTAGTAAAAACCCTTGTGTTGTATGTACTACAGATGAAAGAGAGTATATAAATGTATGTAATAATTGTGTTGTTCTAATTAAAAGATAAAAAAATAGTGAATATTAATTTTTTGTGAAGATTAAGCAATCAACGAAATATTTGATTGCTTAATAAAGAGTTATTTTTTTACTAAAACAGATGAACCTGAACATGTACAATTGTCATCTATTGCTTCTTCTATGTCATCACCTTTAGAAACAAGTTGCCAGTTATTACTAAGAGCATCTTTAAGTGTTCTAAAACCAGTAGTTCTTTGGTTTATGTCAGTACATTTTTTAGAACATGATGCTTCGCTTCCTGAATATCTCCACGAATTAAAAAAAGTCATAGTTCTTTGATCTTTTTTACCTAATAAGACTTTAGTTTTTTGCTCTCTTGCAATTTCTCTTTTTTGAATCTCTTTTCTTTCTTGTATAGATTGTTCTGTACTTGCCATAATTGGTTTTTCAAATACGGGTTGTTTTTTATTTAAATAAATTCTTTTTGCTACGGCATCCATACTTACAGAATAATAAATGTTAGAATTTTCATTTGCTCGATGTATTATAAAATAAGGCTCATTATCTATTTCACAAACATTTGCAATATTTTTAGAATATAAATTAGAGTAATGTTTATTAATATAATAGGTTGTATAAACTAATTTACCTTTTTTTTCTGAACAAAAATTTGCAAATTTTGAGAATAAAGCATTACTCTCTTCTGTTTTAATTATTGGAGATTTTGTTCTATATAGTTTTTGATTTGAATCATAGACAAATGAATCATTTAAAACATCATTAATAGTAGTTTTTGTTTTTGGTTTTTCAACAGTTTTTTCAACTGGTTTAGTTGCACAAGCAGTAAAAAAAATAGATGTTGCAATTACAAACAATCCTATTTTTAAGAATTTTTTCATTTACTTCCTTTTTAGTTTTTAAACGGAATGGTACTAAAAATTTGATGAAATACTTATTATCTATTTAATTTTATAAAAAAATCAAAAAACAAACTCTTAAATAGAGTTATAAATACCTATTTGTTACTTTCAAGTTATATATAAATGTTATAATTTTACAGTTAAATAGTAGGGGGAAATTATTTATGAAAAAGATTATTATGATTGCAGCTTTATCTGCATTGTGTGTTAGTTCTTTGTTCTCATTTGATGCAAAAGAGTTAGGTGCTCGTTCAAACAATGGATATAAATCAGATGTAAAAGTTGAGTTTAAAGTTCCAGATGAAAAAAACATTCCAAATAACAAGTATGGGGAACTTGTTAAATATGGAAAAGAGCTAATTGTTCACACTTCAAAGTACATAGGTCCAGAGGTTGAAGATCCAAAAATGAGATTTGCTGGAAATAACAACCAATGTCAAAACTGTCACTTAGATGCTGGTACAAAAGCATATTCTGCTCCATTTGTTGGAGTATTTGCAGCTTTTCCACAATATAGACCAAGAGAAGATAAAGTTGGTACTTTAGCTGATAGAATTAATGGTTGTATGGAAAGAAGTATGAATGGATATAAATTGCCACTTGATAGTAAAGAGATGAGTGCAATGCAAGCTTACATGCATTGGCTAAGTCAAGGTGTTCCAGTTGGTACAATGGCACTTGAGGGAAGAGGACTAGCAAAAATCGATAGAAAAATGATTAAAACTCAAGCAGCAGATCCGAAAAAAGGAGAAGCGGTTTATGCTTTACAATGTGCAGCATGTCATGGTGCAAATGGTGAAGGAGTTAAAAATGAAGGTCGTGCAAATGGTTATTTGTACCCAGCACTTTGGGGAACAGAAGATACATATAACAAAGGTGCAGGAATGTATAGAGTTCTAAAAGCTGCTGACTTTATTAAAAGTAATATGCCTTTAGGTGCAACAAAAGAAGCTTCAGTTTTAACAGATGAAGAAGCTTACAATGTAGCTGCTTTTATAAATATGGATTCTCACTATAGACCTGAAAAAATCAATAGAAATAATGATTTCCCAGATGCTGTTGTAAAAGCTCCTGATGTTTATAGACCAGGTCTTGAAACAAAAGAGCATCAAGTTGGACCTTTTGGTAAAATTATCAAATAATAAAAAGGAGAATATGATTTCATATTCTCCTTTATTTTTAGATCCTATTAAATTATGAATAAAACATACAAAAACTTCATATTACTTTTTATAATTATAATCTCTATTCTTTTATACTTTTTATACAAATACAACAATAAAGTAGAACAAAATCAAGTTGATATTTTAGTTTCAAATAGAGTTGAAATTGTACAAAATGAGTTAACAAATCAAAAAAATCACGCTTTATCTTTGGCTATATTATTTTCTAAGAATCAAAATGTTATTAGTTTTTTAGAAAATGATAAACCAATTGAGTTGAAAAAAGAGCTTTTAAACTCCCTTGAAAATATAAAAAACTATACAAATATAAATAATATGCAAATTCAAGTTCACACAAAAGATTTAAAAGTTTTTGTAAGAAGCTGGGAAGATAAAGATATGGGCTTGAGTTTAGAGAGTTTTAGAAAAGGAGTTGTAAAAGTAAAGCAGACACAAGAACCTTTTGTGTCAAATGAACTTGGAAAAAGATTTAATATAAAAGCAATTTCTCCAATTTTTAATGAAAAAGAGGAATATATTGGAAGTATTGAAGTTATAGTAGATTATAGTGATTTGAAAAATAGGTTAAAATATATGGGAATAGATATTATTCCTCTTTTGAAAAAAGAGTATTTGCCAATTGCTACATATTATCAAGAGTACAATATGTTAGACGATTTTGTGGTTATACAAAATGATTATGATAAAAAGTTTTATGATTATCTTGCTTTAAATAAAGAGTATTTGTTAAATGAACAGTTTTATTATAAAAATAAGAATAAAATAGTTACTCAAATTCCTTTAGGTGATATTGATTCAAAAAGTGTGGGAGTTTTGATGATTTCTTTTGATAAAAATGAACAGAACTTTAATTATTTACCAAAATATGAATATATGGGTGAAATAAATGCAAAAGATACAAATTTTAAAAACCATCTTTTAAAAGAGAAAAAAGAGATTATTATAAAGTGAAAATATGAAAATTCTACTACTTGAAGATGATTATTTATATAAAGTATCCATAAAAGAGTTTTTGCAAGAACTTGATTTTATTGTAGATGATTTTGAAAATGGTGATGATGCTTTAGATGCAGTTTTTACAAATAGTTATGATTTACTTCTTTTAGATATTAGAGTTCCTGGAATGGATGGTTTTACATTGGTTGAAACTATTAGAAAAGAGGGCTTAAATACGCCAATTATAATACTTACTTCTTTGACAGATATAACAAATCTTAGTCGTGGATATGATTTGGGTTGTAATGATTATATTAGAAAACCATTTGATTTGATTGAATTAAAGTTTAGAATAGAGCAACTAATTAAAAATAGCTGTTTTAAAACTTTGGATGATATTATACAAGTAGTTCCTGATTATGAATTTGACGTGAAAAAAAATATTTTGTATAAAGAAAAAGAGCAAATAGATTTGAGTTTAAAAGAGAGTGAACTTGTCTCTTATTTAGTTCAAAATAGAGGTTTTTTTGTCTCAATTGAAACTTTACATGAAAGAATTTGGGAAAATAAAGAGATTTCATACTCTGATATTAGAATGTGCATAAAAAGAATTAGAGAAAAAACTTGTAAGGATTTTATAAAAACTAAAAGATTTGTAGGATATAAAATTGATAAGTAGTAAATATGAGATTAAATTTATATTAATTCAAGTTTTATTGACACTTTTAATAGCTTTTATTCCAATATATTTCTATTTGGATTCTTCTTTTGAAAATCAAAATATAAAAGATAAAATGGATTTAAAAAATCATGCTTTTTCTGTAATCTCAAAAATAAGCTCTTTTGAAAAAGAGAATAGTTCTACTTTTTATTATCCACGTTCTAATATCTATTTTTCTGGAATTTTTGATAAAAATAATCAGGTAATTTTCTCTTTGTTAAGGAGAAATGATTTAGATTTTTCTGATGAATTTCTGATAAGTAAAAATGAGATTTGTTATAAAAACTATCTAGAACAAAATATTTTAGATGCTAAGTTTTTAGTAGTTTGTAAAGATGTAGATAATTCACAAGTAATTTATAATGCAATCATTTTGATTTTATTGATTAGCTTTTTTATGTTTTTATCCTCTTTTTTTATTATCAAACAAAGTATCGAACCATACAAAAGATTAAATCAATACTTAGATGATTTCCTAAAAGATGCAATGCATGAGCTAAAAACTCCCATTGGAGTTGCCAGAATTAATGTTGATATGTTACAAATGCGACTAAAAAATGATAAATATATCTTACGAATAAAATCAGCTTTAAAAAATATGACAGTTATTTATGAGGATTTAGAATATTACATGCAACAAAATATTGTAAAAGATGAAAAAAAAGATATAGATTTTTCACTCTTTTTAGAAAGAAGAATTGAGTTTTTTAATGACTTAGTAATCTCAAAAAATATCAAATTTTTAATAAATATTCAAAAAGATATTCATATAAATTTCAATGAATTAGAGCTTTATAGAATTATTGATAATAACATCTCAAATGCAATCAAATACTCAAAAGATAGCTCAAGTATCGAAATATCTTTGCAAATACAAGAGAATAAAATAAAACTTATGTTTAAAGATGAAGGTATTGGAATAAAAGATAAATCAAAAATCTTTGAGCGATATTATAGAGGTGATAAAATTACGGGTGGTTTTGGAATAGGGCTTAGTATTGTTAAAAATATCTGTGTTAAAAATAGAGTTGATATTGAAGTAGAATCACAAGTAAATAAAGGAAGTTGTTTTATTTACTTGTTTCCAAATTATTAAGCTTTAGCGCTATTTTTAATTGTGTAGTTAAAATAATCTATTCCACTAAATTCAATATACTCTTCCATACTTCTTGTTGTTCCTAATCCATAAGTGCTATTGTTTAATTCACCTTTAATCAGTTTTTTTAGTCTCTCTTTTGACCTTTGTTTCAAATGTGTCCACTCTAAATCTCTTTGTTTCGAAACTTCACCATGCCAATGATGAGTATTATAAGAGGTATCCATATTTTTATATAAATGATATAACGGTATCCATGTTGGATGATAAATATCCCAACCTTTAGTATAAGCTCGTAAAGCTAAACTTTGTTCTTCCCCATGAAAATATAAATATGGATCATAAGGTATCTCTTCTATAAAATCACCTTTTGCAAATAAAAAACCAGCAGCAATATGACATCCAGCAATTGCTTCATCAGATATTATGTGTTGGGCTCTAAATTGTAATACAAAATTATCTTGGCTTAAAGTACACTCATCTTTTGGTCTTAAAACTAAAATAGATTTTCCACTAGGTTTTTTAAAAACAACATTGCCATTTTCATCAATATTAAAGCCATAAGGATAAGTTGAAATAATTGGTTTCTGAGATTTTTTTAATAGGGTTTCATATTGATTAATAAGATTTTCATCCCAATTTTTTTCAAAATAAGTGTGTGAATCAACTTGTAAAAAATACTCTTCATTATCATAAAGAGAAAAAACCAAATGTCTAGCCCAAGAGACACCAAGTGTATCATTTGGAAAAGTGTGACAATATCTAATCTGTTTTGAAAAATCCAAAGTTTGAAGTCGTTCCCTTTGATTTTCATAGTTTTGATCAACAACACCAAAAAAGATATTATCTTTATTCTTAGCGTGCTTATAAGCACTTTTTAGTGTAAATTCTAACATCTCATCACAATAAGCAGCCAAACTTATAAAGATTCTTTTTCCTGATATTGGCTCAAATCCTAGCGCTTTTGATTTCCAAGTCTCTTCTTTTTTTGAATCTTTTTCTATTAATATTCCATCTTTGTAATATGAAGAGAGTATTGTTTGACTATCTTTATCTTTTAAATATGCCAGAATAATTAAATGAGTTAACATTGAGTTTTTTGATGACTCATTTTTATTCTCTTCGTACTCTTTTTTGTATCTATTAAATTTATTTAATGATGTTTTTTTATTCTCTTCAACTCTTTTTTCACATATAAAATCAGATAAAGAGTCATAAACATCTACATTATCATCTTTTAAAAGAAACTCTTTTTTGTTTAGGAAACTATGAATATGTTCTAAAGATGCTCTTTTTTTAGGATTTTTATTTAACATTGAGATAAGTAGTTTTTGGAAATCAATAGATAGATTATTTTGTGGTAAGATAAACTTAGTTTCTAAATGGGTTAATACTCTTTCATATTGTGGTGTTGATGTTTTTAAATCAAAAACTCTTTTTCCAAATAGACAAAAATATAACAAACATCCAAGAGAATAAACATCCGAGTTTTCACTAAGCTCTCCTAACATAATTTCAGGTGCCATAGTTAGTGTTGAACCATGATTTAAACTAATACTATTTGTATTTGTGTTTTTTGCTAAATCCCAATCTGAGATTACAAATTCATTATCATTTCTTAGTAAAATATTTTCAGGTTTTATATCACAATGATAAAATCCAGAATTTTTAGCATGTATTAAAGCTGAGCTAATTTGAGAGAGTAATAAAAGGGATTTTGTTTCATCTAATGTGCCCTTTTGTTTAATGAAATCGTATAAATCGCCATCTTTACAATATTCATATTCGATATATATTTTTTTGTCAAAAATAAAACTGTTTTGAACATTGATAATATGATTATGTTTTGGGATAGCTGATAAAATATTTAGTTCATCTTCTAAATTATCATAATATTTTGTATCAGTTAATTCTTTTATAACACAATTTTTATCGTTACTTTTACATAAATTAACAATAGTACCTACACCTGAACCAAGTTCTTTAATTATTTCATATTTATTCACGATTTATAAACCACTTTTTTAATGTATAGAGAAAAATCTCTATACATTTTTTTAATATTAATGACCATGTCCCTCTGAACCATTATTTCCATCATCTAATAGACCATTTTCTATCATGATAGTTAAATTACCATTTGATAAAACATCAAAACAATTTCCACTATCATCAACTGTTGAAGATTTTTCAAACCCTTCAGTATTACCAGAAATTGTTACTTCATCTTTATTATCTCCAAGAATTGTAATCATTCCAGAATCTTTGTCTTGAAGTAAATCATCAAGGTTTATATCTAAACTATTAGATTTATTATTATCCATATCAATAACTGTATTGTCTGGGATATTATCTAAATCTAACTCTATCACACCTTTGTTACCAAAATCTAAAATTTGTGGATCACCTAACTCATTTTGTTCTGAACTCGATGGGTTCGTACTTCCTGATTGCTCACTATTTTCAGCATTGTTATTAGAAGCTGAATTTCCAGGAGCATCTTGGTCACCATTTCCAAATCCATTATTTCCTTTTGCTGAAGAGTTATCTTCATGACTACTATTTCCAGAATTACCATTACCAGAGTTTTCACTGTTTTCAGCGTTGTTATTTGACTCTGAATTTCCAGGAGCATCTTGGTCTCCATTTCCATGACCATTATTTGCTTTTGAAGAATCATCATCATTTTCTTTGCTATTTCCAGAATTACCATTACCAGAGTTTTCACTGTTTTCAGCGTTATTATTTGACTCTGAATTTCCAGGAGCATCTTGGTCTCCATTTCCATGACCATTATTCTCAGCTGCAACAACTAAATGATTAACATTAGCTGATTCTTTGTTGTCATCTTTTCCAGACTTGTCTTTGTTGTCATCTTTTCCAGACTTGTCTTTGTTGTCATCTTTTCCAGATTTGTCTTTGTTGTCATCTTTTCCAGACTTGTCTTTGTTGTCATCTTTTCCAGATTTGTCTTTGTTGTCATCTTTTCCAGATTTGTCTTTGTTGTCATCTTTTCCAGACTTGTCTTTGTTGTCATCTTTTCCAGATTTGTCTTTTGGTTCTTCTTTTCCAGATTTGTCTTTTGGTTCTTCTTTTCCAGACTTGTCTTTTTCAGACTTGTCTTTTTCAGACTTGTCTTTTTCAGACTTGTCTTTTTCAGACTTGTCTTTTTCAGACTTGTCTTTTGGTTCTTCTGTTGGAGCCTCAGTTGGTTCTTCTTTTCCAGATTTCTCTTTTTCAGATTTGTCTTTTGGTTCTTCAGTCACTTCTTCCGTTGGAGCCTCAGTCGGTTCTTCTTTTCCAGATTTCTCTTTTTCAGACTTGTCTTTTGGTTCTTCTGTTGGAGCTTCTGTTGGAGCCTCAGTCGGTTCTTCTTTTCCAGATTTCTCTTTTTCAGACTTGTCTTTTGGTTCTTCTGTTGGAGCTTCTGTTGGAGCTTCTGTTGGAGCTTCTGTTGGAGCTTCTGTTGGAGCTTCTGTTGGTGCTTCAGTTGGTGCTTCAGTTGGTGCTTCAGTTGGTGCTTCAGTTGGTGCCTCAGTTGGCGCTTCAGTTGGTGCCTCAGTTGGCGCTTCAGTTGGCGCTTCAGTTGGCGCTTCTGTTGGAGCTTCTGTTGGCGCTTCAGTTGGCGCTTCTGTTGGAGCTTCTGTTGGAGCTTCTGTTGGAGCTTCTGTTGGAGCTTCTGTTGGAGCTTCTGTTGGAGCTTCTGT
>JAQTXA010000019.1 GCA_028689025.1 Aliarcobacter sp. | reverse complement strand
GGGAAAAAAAAGCAACACATACATTTCTACAACCACACGTATAAATAACTACAAGCCCCTATAAATGGGGCTTAATCAAAGAAAATGCTTTTAAACTTCAACTAACATTTCATTCTAACCCTGACAAGTGTAATAATTTATTTTTCATGACTTGACTTTTTACTCAATCTATCTTTTACTAAATAATATGTCATTAAAACTAGTAATATTAAACTTGAAATTTGTGTTAATATTGAACTCTCTTCACTATTTGAACTAAATTTTAAAATATTTAAATCTGAAAAAAATATATCATAGAAAAAACCAAAAATCAAAGATAATAAAGCAATTGTAGTAATATAAATTATTAAAGAAGTTTTTCCTAAAAGTTTATATACAACACTCATAGTAACAGCACTAGTTGCAGGTCCTGCTGTTAGAAATATAAATGCAGCTCCACCACTCATTCCATTTAACATTAAAGCAGCTGCGAGGGGCAAAGAAGCTGTTGCACAAACATATAAAGGCATAGAGAATAGAATAATTACAATATAAGTTAAAAACTGATTCTCAAATAATAAAGAACTATACTCTTTTGGTACAAAAGATGTAAATAAAGCACCTAAAATAAGTCCAATAAATAGAGGTTTTACCATATCTTTAGCTAAATCTACATAAGCATAAATAAATGCTTCTTTTATAGAAAAAGATTTTTTTTCTTTTTTAGCAGAACCACAAGAGCAATGACATCCACAAGAAGATTCTTCTTTTATCTCTTCTATTTTTTTATCATCTTTTTCCATAAAATTTTGAATTAATCCTACAGTAATGGCAATTATTACAGATGAGATAACTCTAAAAATAGTAAAAACTAAACCAAAAAAAGAAAAAGTTGCTAAAATAGAATCAACACCAGTTATTGGAGTTGAAATCAAAAAACTTTGAACTGCTCCTTTACTAGCACCCTCTTTTCTTAAACTTTGTGCCAATGGAATAACAGAACATGAACAAACAGGAAGAGGAATACCAAATATAGTTGCCTTAAAAACTGAACCCGTAGAGCTTTTCCCTAAGTGTTTTGAGATAAAATCATCAGGAACAATTTGTTTTAAAATTCCAGCTAATAATAACCCAACCAATAAATATATAGACATAGCATTTAAAAGTATTAAAAAATTATTTGCTAAAAGTTCAAAATGTTCCATTTATTCCTCCATTAAAGCTTTAGTAGTAATTGATTTTTTAGGTTTAACTCCTAGTTCAATAAACTCTTCAGCTCTTTTTATTAAATTTGCATTTCCAGTGCTTAGCTTATTCATAGCACTATCATAAGATTTTTGTGTTCTATTTAAGTTTACACCAATATCTTCAATATCAGATACAAAACCTGCAAATTTATCATACAAATCTGCTGCTTTTTTAGAGATTAATTGAGCGTTTTCATTTTGATGTTCATTTCTCCAAATATTCTCAATAGTTCTTAATGTTACATATAAAGTTGAAGGAGAAACTAACATAATATTGTGTTCAAAAGCCATTTTAAATAGTGTATCATCATTTGAAGTAGCTAAGATAAAAGCTCCTTCAATTGGAATAAACAATAAAACAAAATCTAAAGTACTAACACCTTCTAAAGCTTCATATTTTTTAGAACTCAAGCCTTTAATATGAGAAGTAACTGATTTTATTAAATCCTTACAAGCACTCTCTTTATGTGTTTTATCATCTGTTTTACAATATGCTAAATATGCGTTTAAAGATACTTTTGAATCAATAATAATATCTTTTTTAGATGGTAAATGCACAATTACATCAGGTTTTAATCGTCTTCCATCTTCATCGTTAAATGAACCTTGAACAGTATATTCTTTCCCTTCTCTCAAGCCCGTTTGCTCTAAGATTGAAGATAAAATCATTTCACCCCAATCACCTTGAGTTTTATTTTGACCTTTTAGTGCTTTTGTTAGATTTATTGCATCTGTAGATATTTGATTATTCAAATCTTTTAGGTTTTTAATTTCAGTTAACAGTGTTGTTCTTTGTATTGTCTCTTCATTGTAAATTTCATTTACTCTTTTTCCAAATAAATCAAGTTGGTCTTTAAATGAAGTTAAAACTTGAGTTAAATTCACATTTGATTTTTTCTGATTTTCATCAAAAAGTTTATTTGCAAGATTCTCAAACTCTATTTTTAACTGTTGTTTTGATTCTTCTAAAAGAGTGATTTTTTCATTAAAATTTGACTCTTTTATTTCAAACTCTCTTAAAAGTTGATGCTCTTTATGTTCTGAAAGTTTAGTAAGATTTGATAACTTTAATTCATAAGTATTTACTGTATTATCAATCATTTGAGAAGAATGTTTTTCAATAACTTTTATCTTATCTTCTAAACTCTCTTTAATTAATTTTTTCTCTTCTTCTAATCTTCTATTTGAACTATTAAGAGTATTAATTTGCCCCTCATAAGAGCTATGATTTAACTCTATTTTTTCATTTAAAGCTTTTAATTTTAATAAAGCTTCATCTTGTAAATTTCTTAGTTGATTTTCATATTTTTGTCTTGAAAATTGCAATATTACCAATAATCCAGACAAAATTCCAATTGATGATATAATTATTGTTAAATAATTAACCTCAATTAGCCCTTCACTCAACATTAAATTCTCCCTTTAAAGCACTTTTTAAATCCATTGCATGTACATCATAACCCAACTCTTTAAATCTTTCAACAAGTGGTGGATGTGAATAATAAAAGAAAATATAAATAGGATGTGATAAAGGAAATGATTTATTTTCATTTGCCAATTTTAACAAGGCGCTTACTAAATCCTCTTTTGTTGATAAATTTGAACCAAATTCATCGGCTGCATATTCATTATGTCTTGAAATCATTGAAATCAATGGCATTAGAAAAAATGATAAGATTGGTGAAAAAATCATAAACACAGCAATAATTGCATAGGGTTCATTGTTTAAAGATAAACCTAGAAATAGTTCATCTGGCAAATTTCCAAAAATTGCAAAAAATACAAACATTACAACACCCATAATTCCAATGTTTTTTATAATATCTCCATTTTTAAAGTGTCCTAATTCATGTCCTAAAACAGCCAATAGTTCATTATGTGACAATTTTTCAACTAAAGTATCAAATAAAACTACTCTTTTAGTACTTCCAAGTCCTCCAAAATAAGCATTTAATCTATTGTCTCTTTTACTAGCATCAACAGAAAAAACTCCACTACTTTTAAATCCTACACCATCTAAAAGATTTTCTATTTTTGCTTCTAACTCTTTGTCTTTTAATTTCTCAAATTTATCAAACATTTTATCTCTAATTACTGGATAAAGCATGTTTATTAAAATAATAACTGCAAAAATAAAAGCAAATCCCCAAATCCACCAAGCTGAAAAACTATTTATAATAAACGAAATTCCTGCAATTACAATTGATCCAAAAACTAAAAATAGAACTCCAGTTTTTATAGTATCTTTAATAAACAAAGCTGGTGTCATATTTGAAAAACCATATTTTTTGTTTAATTTAAATGTTGAATAAAGCTCAAATGGTAAAGTCAAAAACCAATTTATAATAATAAATAAATCAACAAAAACTACTGCTTTTAGCCAAAAAGAGTCAATTTGAACCAATGAATCTAAAAATGACAAACCAAAACCAATCCAAAAAATAAATAGTATAAAATCATAAAATGATGAACAAATAGCCAGTTTCTCTTTTTCAATTGAGTAATCTGCAGCTTCAAGATATTTTGAAGCGTCTAAAATAATAGGTTTTAAATTTTTTGCATTTTTTATGTAACCAATTTGCATAAATGATGTATAAATGTTAAATGCGAAGTATAAACAAAAAGCTATAATAAATATTTCTAGCAAAGTAATAATCCTTTTTTAATGATATTTTCTATCATTATCATACTACTTTTATGCTTGATAATATGTAAAATTATTGCTTTTTATGGGCTAAAGAGATTTAATAAAAGATTTAAGAGTATCTACAATATTTTTGTCTTCACTAATATAAATCAACTCATAATTTTCTTCAAATGACTCTTTTGTCCAATTTGTACTTCCAAAAATAGCAGTTTTTGAATCAATAAGCGCCACTTTTAAATGCATTTTATCTTTTACAAGAACCACTTTTATATTATTTTTTGTAAGGAAATCAGAAATTTCAGAATCCTCTTTTACTTTTTTACTATCAAGATAAACAGTAACTTTAACGCCTTTTTTTGAGGCATCAACTAAATCTTTTGCAAATTTTTTATATGAAAAATTATACATTGCAACCAATATTTCAGATTTTGAATTTATGATTGATTCACTTATCTTATCTTTTATAACTTCACCTTGATTTGGAAGAATATAAACCTCATTTGAGAACAGATTAAGAACTAAAAAAAGTGTAATAAAAACTATTTTAAACATGATTTTTCCTTTTAGAATATTTCAAAAAATTCTGGAGGAATTTTTGATGGTTTGAAATCTTTTAGAAATGCCAATTTAAATGTACCTTTAAATAAAAGCTCCTCATCTCTAAAAACTTCTTGATACATAATAATTGAAGCTGATTTTCTCTCAACTAATTTTGTTTTAACTTCTAAAATATCCCCAAAAACTGCAGATTTAAGATAATCAGCTTGTACACTTTTTACCACAAAAAACTCATTATCTTTATGTGGAGATAAACCCTTTTGGAAAAAAAGCTCAGATCTAGCTCTTTCACAAAATTTTAAATAGTTTGCATAATAAACAACACCACCACAATCTGTATCTTCATAATAGACTCTTATTATCAATGTAAAACCCCTATTTTATAGACTTTTGGAAATATTTTATTTAATTAATGTCCAAAATAATGTCTAAATCATTTATTTTTTTGATTCTTGTATTATCATCTTCTTTAATAAATTTTGCATAAACTTTTAAAGTTATAGATACATCTTTATGACCTAACATTTTAGAAACCCAAAGAATATCTACACCATTTTGGATATTTGAAATCATATGACTTGCAAAAGTATGCCTAAGATTATATATGCTTCTTTCTTTAATGCCTATTTCTTTTAATATTTTTTTAAATTTTAGGTTTAATATATCATGAGAATAAAAAGGCTTTTTTGACTGATTTAAAAGCAAATATTCATAATTGCCAGTTATATTTTTTAATTCTTTTAATTTTATTTCTAATTGAGGTAAAATATCGATATATCTAACACTAGATTGAGTTTTAACATCCCCTACTTTACCATTAACTGTTGTTTTATCAACTGCAGCTCTTTTTTTCTTAAAATCAATATCATTCCATGTAAGTGAGATTAATTCCCCTGGTCTAATTCCAGTATAAAACATTATAAAAATAAAATAGTGAAGATTTCCAGTTGTATTATTTAAAATCTTTAATATTTCATCTTTATTAAATGGATTAACTATATCATCTTCATTATCAACTAATTTTTTAAACTTTTTATTTATAGTTAATGGAGATTTTACACGATTTAAAGGATTATATTTTATTAAATCATTTACAAGAGCCTTATCAAGAATAGAATAAAAGACTGAACGATATTTGACAACACTTCTTGAAGCATATTTTTTTAATAATAGATTTTGCCATTCTTCCAGTTCTAATTGAGAAATTGAATTTAAAGTTTTATTTCCAAAATAAGGTTTTATTTTTAATTCATAATGAGCTTTTCTAGATTTAAATACATGATCTCTAACTGTATTTTCATAAACATTAAAAAACTTATCAGAAAATTCATTTAATGTTAAATCTTTTTTAAAATATTCTATTTCTTTATTACCAGTTAATGCAGTTACAATTTCAGGAATTACAATAGTTTTTATATGTTTTAAATTTTCATCATTTGCAATTAATAAAGTTGATTTTCTTACTCTTTTATTATTATGATAAAAGTCTAACCACCATTTATTATTAATAGATTTTATATTTATTTTTAAATCGCCATATACAACTTTTATTGATTCACTCATGAGATAAGACCTTTTAAAATTTTAGATGAAGTTTCACTAAGTGTGATTTTTTCTTCTTTTTTAACTTCAATCATTTTGATTTTATGGTTTGGATTCTTTTTAAATTCAACTATTGCAAAAGGTATAAATTCAACTCTATTATTTTCATTTATGAAATAGTGTTTATTTTCAATAAATGTATAATTGTTAATATAGTTATCAATAGTTTTTTCACTTTTATTTAAAAATCTTGCAACAGCTTTTTTAGTATTTAATGAAGTAATAGAAAGCTGTAAAAGTTCACAAACAGTATTTAGTTGATTTTGAATATTATCAAATCTTTGTTCTATAGTCATTTTTAATCCTTTAAAATAAATTTTGTTGTGATATAAAAGGCACGTCATAGCATGGCTCATCTAAAGCAATAAATGTCATGGGAACGTGTGCTGACGCCTTGCAGTTGTCGAAAGGAAAAGAGTCCTTATAATCATTTAAATTCGTGATACTTTCTTTCAAGAAACCTCTTTTAATCATTTCATTTTTTACAATTCCATAATGAACTAAATCAAGGCTGTCAATATCAGTATTTTCTAAAATATGGTAATAGTTGTTTAATTGGTAATCTTTTAATTTGCTTGGAACTACTGGAAGTAATACAAATTTATTTAATGTTTCACTATGTACATATTTTTCGAAATCATTAACAAATACAGAAAGTGCCTTTTTATACTCTTTTTTCTTGTACTCTAATTTGAAAGTTTCATTTGTTCTTATTCTTGATTGAAGAATTAAATCTGTAGATTTTTGCCATATTGTAATATCTTCAACTTCGCCTAATTCGTGGTTATATCTCATATACGCATAAGTTGTATTGTCAAATAATTTATAAATTTGATTGTTTCTAATTAGTTCTGTAACTTTCAAATAATCATGATCATGTTTTTTAAAAAAGTGTCTTACTTTTCTGTAAATTAAAAGAGGTGCTAAAGTTCGAGAGCAAAGGAATCTTCTAATATTATGTTTAATATACCAATAAGAAGCATATTGAATATCTTTTGAATTTTCATTTTTAAAAGTCTTAGTTACATATTTCATAATGTAAGCTATTGCCCCACCTGCTGAGTTATACCATGTGTATTTAAAATCTATTGATTTTCTATTATTTCCCCATTTTACTTTGTCTGTAAAGTATGAAAAGAATTTTTTCTTAATATCTAAAATGTAATCTGTAGGTAGAAAAAGCATTGCGTGTAAATGTGGAACTCCACTCTTGTGTGGTTCATATACTCTAAAATAAATAAGTCCATGTCCTAACTCTTTTTTCATTTTTTGAAAGATTCTAAGATTAGTAAATTTATTAAATATTTGTGTAAGTTCTTTTGCTGTTTCATTTGGATTTATTTTTAAATCACCATTAACATTTAATTTATGGTATTTCGTAGGAGCTGTTAAAGTTACAAATACAGGCTTTAATTTTAGTTGTTTTGAATATTCAAAAATTGAATTAATTCTGTTATTCATTTCTGCGAAATACTTTTTAGGATTTAAATTTGCTGAATAAGTAAATTCAATAGCTGATTTAGTTTCATCACCAAAATCAAAGAATCTACTTTGAATATATTTTCTTTGTAGTTCTAATTTTGTATCTATTGTTTGTATGTCATAAGTTGAAATTCCGTACATTTCTTTTTTCCTTTTTTGGGTGTAGTAACTTTTTTAAAAGTAATCAAGAAACTTTTATTAATTGCTCCGCTGACGCTACGCAATTGAAATAAAAGTTTTCCTATCTCTAAATATGTTTTGATTCTAAAATTTGAATGTTGTTAAGAATAATTTGTTTTAATTCTAAATAATGTAATAAAGAATCATGACTATCTAGAGATTTTTTAATTAAACTATTCATAAAATCAATAGAAAGAACATTTGAGGGTTTTGTTACATTATATTTATCAATCAAATTATCATAAACTGCAGCACGATTTTTATATCTTTTTATTTTTATTTCAGTTATATGTAAATCTTTTAATTCCTCTTCAAGAGTATCTATTTTTTTTATTTTCGAATTAATTCCACTAAATAAAGATTTAGCAATAACAACAGCACCAATAAGACCTAAGATACCAGAAACATTATCATGAGTAGAAGTAACAGCATGATTATTTATAGAAGAATTTTTCATTTTTTATCCTATTTAATTTATTTTATTTGGAACAATTACATTAAAGTTTTTAGTGTCAAAATCATTTTCATTGATCAACTCAAACACAACTGTTAAATTGTTTCTAGTTTCTTGTTTAGAGTCATATTTAAAGAACCAACCTAGAAAGGGAATATCTGCAAGAACTGGAATTTCATTGTATGAAGTGATTAATTCTTTTTTATTTATTCCCGTAAGAACTAAAAGTTTATTAACTGGAAGTTGGAAAGATTGTTTAATATATTTTTTAGATGTAATAGGCAAATTATCAGTATTAGAAAGTATGTTTGAAACACTCAATTCTAAATCTAAATAAACTTGATTATCTTCATAAATATGAGGTGTTACTGTGATTTCTAAACCTACATCACGAAACTCTGTTGAATTAGAAGTTCTAAGAGCTGTATCATTAATAGTAGTTGTACCCATGTTATAAGGCACATTAGTAACTACATTAAATTTAGTTTCTTTTTCATCTGAAAGAGTAAGAACTGGGTTTGACATAAACTCACTTGTACCAGTTGAATTTAAATATTTAAGGAAAGTATAGAAGTTATCTTTTTGAGCTGTAGGAACTGAATTATTAACACTAAAAGGATAAGAAACTAGATTAAAAAAGAAGTTACCGTTATTTTGTAAATTTATACTAGATGAATCAGAACCTAACTCTTTTAATTTGTCTAAGTTAGTATCTAAGATAGTAACTTTTAATTTTAATTGTTTTGGTAGCACATCAATAGAACTAATCATTTCATAGATAGATTGAAATTCATTTTCTTTTGATTTAATGAGTAGAGTTTTTGAAGTAGATATGAACTCATATTTAATTTTGTCTTCATATACTTTTAAGAAGTTTGCTATATCTTCATATTTAACAAAATTTAGTTTTATACTTCTGTATTTGTCATCTTCTAAGTATAAATCTTTTTTTCTAACAAAGAAAAATGATTCTGTTTGAACGAGTTCTAAGCCTTTCATAGCCACAGCTTTTCTAAATGCTTCAAGCATATAAGAATCTTTACCATTGATAATAAAAATGATGTTTTCATCTTTTAAATTATCATCTATTAATATATTTAAATTGTTTGCTTCACTTGCATACGTTGCAAATGTTGCTAAATTCATCTCTTGTGTTTCTGCTTTTAAACTATTTAGTGTTAGTAAGAAGATTAAAAGCACCAGTTTCAATTTTGTTTTCATTTTGTACCCCTTGTTCTATAAAGTTAAATTTTGTTTCATTAGTTAGAACATAAATTACTAATCTATTGTTTTTTAGTTCTAAATATTTTTTATCATTTTCAATATCCATTAAATAAACTTTTAGAATGTTTTGAGGAATCTCAAAAGTTGATTTATCTTCAAATTGAAAATAACACAGCGTGTCAAAGCAATTAAATTTAAATAATTTTAAATTTGTTGTATCTTCAATAACTGGATTAGATTGAGTTTGCATTTGTTGATTTATTTGAGTTGTTGAAGTTTGCATTTGTTGATTATTAATAGGTTGAGTAGTTTGAGTTTGTTGTACTTTTGCTTGAGCTGGGTTAGTAAAATACATTCTATAGATAAACATAGAAAATAAAGTAATAAAAAATAGAATGAATAATGCAAACATGAAAATATATTTTAAGCCAACTAATTTTTGACTAGATTTATTTCCACTTGTATATAAATCAAAATAAGTATCATTTATAGTAATTTCAGTTGTAGAGAATTTTTGAGTCATTCTATACTCTGTATAATTGAAATATCTTAATATATTTTTAGAAATTGCTTTACTTCTTGGTTGAGCTTTCACAAATATTTCAGGGATATTTCTATATTGAGTATTTATTAAAGATTTATTTTGAGTGATTAAAAGAATCTCATGATTTAAATGTCTATGATAAGTAAACCACCAATTTTTAACTTTGTCCTGATTATCAAAATAATTGTGAGCTTCATCAATTATAAAATAAGCATTTAAAATATTATGCTCTTTACAATAAGCTTGTAAAATAATGTCTAAATCATCTTTATTTTCATTTTGAAGAAATAAAGAAAATAAAACTTTTAAATGAACATAAAAAGAATCAAAAATTAATTTATCAAATTTAACTTTATTATCTTTGAATTTATTAAAATTGAAACCGCCGATATTGGTATAAACATATTGAATATTTTTTAATTCATCATCTGCATTATTTGCAATTTTTATAACTTTATCTATTGCAAAAAGTGTTTTACCGCTTCCAGGTGGACCAACTAATAAAGTAAGCATTATGCAGACCTAAAATAAGCTATAACTTGATTAGCAACATAAGAAGCAATTGAAATAGCGATTAAAACTTGTAAGGCTTGAGTAACGCCTAGATAGCTTAATAAATCTAAGAAAGGAATATTTAAATTAGTTTGGATAAGTCCTACAAAAAAATCTAAAACTAAATATAATAATCCTAGAAATACTGCAAAAAGTGCAATTTTAATTACAAGGTTTAAAGCTGTCAATTTGAACTCCTAATTAAATTCATAAAACCATATAAATAAGCTAGAGTTAAAAATAAACTTCTAATCATTGATATATAAGAGTCTAAAATTGAGAAATCAATAAGTGTATATTGTTGATTAAAAATAGTCATAGTAATATTTTCAGGACGATTAGCATATGCAGAACCAAATCCTAAAACATTAGAATATTTAGAAAGTGTAGAACCTAAAGAACTATTAACATTAGAATTAATTTGATTAGAATAAGAACTTTTATCATCACCACTAACTGGAGTAGTTAAAGTTTTTACAAAATCTGTAATAGTGCCTAGATAACTTTTTCCCTCAGCGTCTTGAGTATTATTAACAAGTTTGTTTAAATCTTCAGTCATTACTTTGTTATATAATTCTGTTGCATTTGCACTATCATTTATTTTTTCTAAAGTTGCATTAGCTTGAGTTTGCTTGTTTAATTGATTTTCATTAAGAGATTTAATATCTTTTAAATTAGTGTTCATTGCTGTATTATCTGTTTGATTACTTGTTTTTAAATCTTTTAGTAATTGATTAAGAGAATTTTCGGGAGCAGTTTCTGAATTTTGTTTTTTCATTCCTGCATTAAGTTCACAAAGCATTTTTTCTTGTAAAGTTAATGCTGAATCATTACAAGAGTTTGCCACAGGTGTGTTATCAATTGGTGTATCAGTTGGGGGAGTTATTGCATTATCTTCGTTTGTTGTATTTCCTGAAGTTCCACCGCCTGAAGAACCTGAACCACCTGATGAAGAACCAGCTCCATAATTAGAACCCACTTGTTTAACTGATGTTGAACCGTCGGCATAAGTTGTAGTTAATGTTCCGTTTGTTTCTAGGTTATATGTGTTACCGTCAGGAGAAACCCAAGTTTTTGAGCCGTTTGCGTTTGTTGTAACTGTTGGAGTTGTTCCAGAATCAGGAACAATTTGACCACTATTATTATCTACACCAGTTGGAGTAGTACAGCCTCTATCAGTATAATTTATAAATGGAGAACCATCAGAATTAGAACCAATCATATTTTGAGAAACATAAGTTTTTCCATTCATACAAGAGGGTTCAACTACACCATCAGCATTAGGAATAAGTTGTAAATCAGGCTCAGGTCTTGACTCATTAGTGTTAGGATTACAAACATTTATAACACCATCTTTATTAAATAACTCACGACATCGACCACCACCAATGGGGTCAGGGTTTGCAACACAAGTAATATCACCATTAGCATTAGGAGAACAAAGAGAATTTCCAACGGGTTCAGGTGGAGTTAAAACTGGGACACCATCAACAGGACAAGAAACATTCTCACCAAAAGGGTGAACAAAATAAGTATAACCCTGAACTTGATCATTAATACATTGAGTACCTGAATAAGTTTGAAGATTACTCTGACAAGCAGAATAAGACATAATTGTTTTTACAATAGATATTTTAGTACAAGTACCAGCAAATGAAAACGAAGCAATTAAAATTAATAAAAGTAATATTTTTTTCATTATTTAAAAATCCTAATAACAGCCATAAAACCAATTAAAACAACAGTTACAATAAGAGTTGTAGGCATTACAAAATTAAAGAATTCCATTAGAAAGCCTTTATTAAACCAAAGGCAATTAAAGAAGATAAAAAGATTCCATAAAAAGCCATTGAGATATTAAATTGTTCTTCTGTTAAACCTAGATAGTTATAATTTGTTGTTTTAGGAATACAATATCCAGTAGTAGAATCAAATTCAAATTTATTAAAATTATCCATAATTTGTGACAAAATAGTATTATTTGTAAAATTATCAGCTGAACCATTAGAATAAAGAACAACAAAAGAAGTATTACCATAACCCATAACATTAGTTACACATTTCCCTTGATACATTGATTCAGCTTTTAGAGACAAAGCAAAAATATATATTAATAAAAGAGTTTTCATAATAATTAAAATATCTCTTCATCATACAAATCAAAATTAAAAGATTCACCGTCAAAAAATTCACTTGATTCTTCTGATGAATCTCTATCAAAATAATTTTCAAATTCAGTTGTGTCTTCATAAGATAAATTATTTTGATAAGGCATTTCATAATCAGGATTATCAGGAATAATATAAAATCCATCTTCATCTTTTTCAAAACCATAATCTAAATCATCATCAAAAAAATCTTCTGAATCTTCAAGTAATTCTTTAGTGCCCCAGTCTAAAGATTCTCTTGCATTTTTTATCATATCTCCATAAGATATAGGTTCAAATTCATAAGACATAATTAAGCCTTTTTATATTCATAGATAATTTGATTATTAAATAAAGAAACAGAAATTTGTAATTCAACTTCTTTATTTAATTCAATAGATTCTATTTCTATCTTAGAATATACATTTACAATTAAATACAAACCATCATTATTTTTAATTTGAAATTGATAGATGTGATAAGCTGTTGATTGTTCAGTAGGTGCTTTAAAATGTTTGTTTAATAATTCACCTCTGATAAAAATTCCAGACATATTTAAAACCTTTTATAATAAAAAAAATCCCTATGAAATCAATCAAAGGGATTTAGTAAAAATTGAACTTTGGATTATCTACCAAAGAAACCTAAGATTCTTTTGTAACCGAATGTCACTAATTGAACCCCTAGAACTGCTCCACCTGCAAACATAAGGTTTGTTAAAACTGACGCTGTGTCAATATCTGTTGCTGTTAAAACTGGCATATCTCTCTCCTAAATAAAGTATATTGAATACACAAATCATGTACTCAATAATATTTATTTTTTTCTTTTTCTAATCGCATATATATCCGTCTAGTGGCAGATATTTAGCCTTTTCTTATTTGTCATTTACAGCCTCACGCACTCTCGTTTGTGTACTCATTTTAAAAAATTACAGTCTTACATATCTAACGAATTAAGATATCTTCTGTATTTTTTAAAATCGAGTGGTAGGGACTTACAAGAGGTACGGATTCTATGCCCACCAGTTATGAAATTACTTTATTTCAATAATCTCATTTTCATCTTGGATATTTAAAATATCGCCATCTTTAGAGTTATAATTTATAAATAAATCTTTACCTACTAACTCATTATATTTTTGAACTAATTGAGGTAATTTATCATCTGTACTTGCTAATTTAACAATTTGAGAAGTTGCTCTTTGAACTGGTATTTTGATACCGTTTAAGTCTTTTAAGATTGTAGATTTCATAATAAATTTAAGTCTAATACTTGCACCGTATGGTCTTTTAGTATCTTGCATAATTCCACTTGCTGTGAAGTCTATACCGTCTAATGTTCCATATAAGAAGTTACCATGTTCGATTACTTGAATTGGTTTAACTGAGTTTGAATTTGAAGTTGTTGGTTTTTCTATTGACATTTTATTTTCCTTATTTTTTTAATCGATTTATACCTTTACGGCTACGACTAATATATTTTTTACCCCATGAACCAATAACGCTAGATTAGGGGTACTAAACTAGCGAGTGAATATGAAAACCCACTATTAAATCCAAGATTGATTTTTGGACTTAATAGAGAGTTATTAAGCAAAGTTAATAAGTCTTTCTTTTTCCCATGCTAAAAGATTTAAAACTCTTTGTTTCAAGTCAATTTTATTTCTGATTGAAAGTAGTATTTGTCTATATTTATAGAAAGATTTTTTATTTGATTTTTTTTGTAAAAATGTTGCAAAAGAGTTTAATTTATTGAATCTATTAATTTGTGTTTGAGTAACTTGAATTTGATTATCTATTGTTTGTATTTCATTTTCTGGTGTAACTTTATTTCTGTTTTGAATCTCTGTTTTAATTGCTCTAAGTACTGGTAAAATTTCATCATGTAATTCTAAATCATCATTTTCAATTGCTTCACCTAATGAATCGTAAACAGTTGAATATAAATCATCTAATTCTGAATTAGTTAAATTTTGAATATTTGTTTTATTTTGATAAAATGGTGAGTTAAACTGTTTGTTTGATTGCATTTTGTTACCCCAAGTAATAAATTGCTCTAATTATACAGATTATCTGAATATATGTCAATAGGAAATACAGAAATTATGAATAATTTTGAAAAAATTATATTAAATCTTAAAGATGCCCTCAAAATAGGCTCAGATAAAGAATTATCAATAAGATTAAATATGAAAACAAATACATTTAGTGAAAGAAAAAGAACTAATTCAATACCTCACAATGAAATATTAGAGTTATGTATTACAGAAAATCTGAATCTAAATGAAATTTATACAGATAATAAAGTTATAAAAAATGAGATAAATTTTAAAGAAGAAATTATCAATAATTTAGAGCTATTGAATGAAAATCAAATTAAGTATATTTATCATATTACAGAAGCAGAAAAATTAAAAGGAAAAATATGAAAAGAAATTTAACAAAATTATTAGTATTAACAACACTTGCTACATCATTAAATGCAGAAGTTCAGACAGTAAAAAATGAAATTATTGTGCCAATAAATCAAATTAAAAATTGCCCTGAAAAGCACAAATATACAATGAATAAAAATGAAATTTCAATTTGTAATTACAATGATAAAACATTTAAAATGACATTTGAAAATAAAGAAGAAGATATTCCTTTTAATAGAATAATTAATTGTAAAGACAAAAAAAATAATGGATATAGAATTATTACACATTCTTTATATACAAAAGATGTTGATAAGAAGTTTATAAAAGATGGTTATATTAAAAATATTTATGCTTGTACAAATGAAGATAAAAAACTTTTTATAGAAATCGAAGATAATACTTATAACAATGAAGCAATTTCGGACTTAAATAAAACTAAATAACTAAAAGAATACTTCAAAATGTGACATATTGTCCGTAGACTTATTGACATCATCATAATAATATTAAATATGGAAAATAAAGAATTAATAGAACTTGGTGAAAAAATAAAAAAATACAGACAAGAATTAAGTCTTTCTCAGGAAGCACTTGCTCACAAATGTGATTTTGATAGAACTTATATAAGTATGTTAGAACGTGGTAAACGTAATCCCTCTTATTTGAATTTATTAAAACTTTGTAAAGGCCTTGAAATCCAAATTTATGAATTATTAGAGGATAAAAATGGCTAATTTATCAAAAGTCTTTAAATATATTTCGCATTTTAGACATGCAGGTCATCAGGTTGGAAGAAAAGTTGGCGATATGCTTGAAGTTTTAACATATGCAGCAATAGTTAGGAATGAAAATTTATATCCAAGATTACAAGTTGAGCCAAAAATATTTGGATTTTCAGAAGCAGGACATAAAGTAGAATTTGCAATAAATCAAATACCTAATTATACAGATGAAGGGGAGCCATGTATTATTAATGGTGGAAATTTAGAAGATGTTACTGGATTAAAAGGATTCATTGAATGCAAAAAAGTTGGGGTAGAGCAAACAATTAATAGTAGTTTTAAAAAGAATTTCACAAAAGTTTCTGATAGAAAATACAAAATAAATATGAATACAAATATTCCAATACTATTTAATCCTAGAGATACTGATATCTCTCATAAATATATACTTAACATTAATAATCATGCTAATATTGTAACTCTAACTATAACAAAAGAAAATGATGATGATTTTACATTTAGTGAAATTTTAGAAGGTGGAAGTAGAATTATTTTTACACTTGGAGAAAATTATGAGTCAGATGTTCTTCATAATAATCAAAGTCTTAGAAATATCGACTACGAATTAAGAAATTGTAAAATATTAGAGATAAATGAATTAAAAAATGACCATGTCATTGGATTATTAAATGATTGTCTAGCTGGACCTCAAACACCAGAAAAAGCAAAGCAATCTTCATTTGTTGCCTTAGATGTTAGAAAAAGAAGATTTGGACAATTTGATAAGAGACCAAATGAACGAGAATGTGTAAGTGTTTTAATACTTACAGAATTCTCACATTGGGAAGAAAAAAGTCAAAATATGATTTCTTCTTGTATTGATGAAAATTATATAATTGATGATAATCTAATAATTACAGCATTCGAAAATTTTGAGCATGAATTTGGTGAAGATTTTTATAATATGATAACAAAAGAAAATTTTGAAAATAACCAAAGAGTTAGGAATATTGCATTAAATATTGTTAATAATTATCAAGGTAAAATATTTAGAGAAATTAACAGTCAAGTTTATAAAGAATTATCTTATGATTTAGAAAACAATTCTTTGTGTTTTATTTCTTAAAAATCAAGATTCCTTCTTTTTTCTCCGAGTTGTCACTATGGTAGTCAGCTCGGTCTTTATACGCATATTTACCCAATCCATAATGAGTTGTTCTATAATTTACTTCAATAGTTTTATATCCTATATTCTCAACTATTTGTATTAAAATATTTAATACAGGAATAACTTTCCCCAGTCTTGTACAATCACCAATAACAATAGCTAGATAAGAACCTTTTTCTTGAATGTTAAATGTTTCAGTATAACATTTTTTTAGATGTTCAAAATATTCAGCTGTGATTTTTTCATTAGCAGGATGTGCTTTTAATTCAGTTTTATGGAATTGATCTATTGAAGTATATTGAGGTTCGAAAATCTTTGCCCAGTAAAATTCAATACTAAATATTGGAGCATAATTAAAACTATTTAAATAGGGAGGATGACTTATAACAAGATAACACTTTTTATCTTTTACTTCTTTAGGAAGAGAAAGGTTATTGGCATGAAAACAAGTTGATTCAATTTCATTTGAAGATAATTCCATAAAGTCCAAATGATCTTTAGACATATCAATTATTTTTTTTGTAAATGCTTCTAATACATCTCGTTGTTTTTTATTTTTATCAATATGAGGACGAACTTCAGCATTATATGCTTTGGACACCCTTCTTAATATACCAACAAAGGCAAGAAGAATAAAATCTTTTTCTAGTCCACCTTTTAGATTATAAATAAAATTACGAATAACTGTTAGATCTTTTACTGTCTTACTGTCAAACCATTTCAAAACAAAATCATCTTCAGGGGCTATTGTTTGATCTCTAAAAACATTAAAATTTGTAATAAGTTCATTTAATAAATTTTGAATAGTATCTAAATTAATATGAGAAACTTTTACATTTGAAGCAAGAACTGATAACCAACTAATATCTGTACCATAAGATTTTATACCTCTTAATTTTGCCTCTACCATTGTTGTACCTGATCCAGAAAAATTATCTAAAACATAATGTTCATTTGAAGGAGGAGGTAATTGTTCTAAAATTTGACCAGCAACGGCAGGAGGAAATTTCCCATAATATCTATAATGACTATGAACTAAATATGATAATTCTTTAATAGTATAAGGTATATCCCATTTATTTATAGAAAATTCATTTTTTGAAATAAGTTCAACAATGGGTAAGTATTTTTTATGTATTGGCAATTTTTTAATTAATGGTTGTTCTTTTTTTGTCATATATATCTTTTTGTTGTATTGTTGAAATTATATCTAAAAAACTAAAAAACTAACTTGCTACCTTATTCAAAGAATGACCAAATTAATGACCAAAAATCAATATTAATCTTTTATTTTATAGGAAATTGCAATAAATCATAAAATATATTACCCTACTTTACAGTAAATAAGAGAAAAATAATGTCTTCATAATAGACTCGTATTTTCACTCAATAACTCCATATATTTAACAATTAGGTTTATTTTACACTCTTAAGTGTAAAGATGATGTTAATATTTTCTAACAAACATATTGATTTTTCCCATCATTCTTAGATTTAAAAGTTAATTATGTTAAAATTAGCTTTTAAAATTTCATATATTTCAAGGTGTATTTGTGTCTATTTTTGCTTTACAATCAATAGCTGGTGGTTTTCTAGATGAAGATTTAGAAAATTTTAATAAAAAATTTGATGATTGGTGTATTCAATTTGAGAGTTATGAAGATGCTATGGATATAATGCAAACTCTTGAAAATCAAGAATCTATAGATATTGTTGAAATAACGCCATTAACTTATCCAAAATATTTTTTTACAACTCTACAAGGTACTATTTACGCCACACGACAGATTGAAGATAATATTATTTGTGTTGTAGAACCAGTTATGGGTTCTAGTTTTAGAATTGCCATATGTAATCTTAAAACTAGTAATGTAAGACTAACAAAAACTCATTACAAAAGTATTCCAAGTATTGAAGGTGCTTTTACTAATTTTGGAGAGTAATTATTATTAATTAATCATAATAGACTCTTATTTAATATTAACTTCCTCTTCTAAAACTTATTCCAATATATCAGGTTTTCCGATATAAAAACCTTGTGAAAAGTCTACATCTATATCTTTTATTATTGAAAAAATATTTTCATTACACACATATTCAGCAATTGTTTTAGAACCCATCTTTTTAGCAAAATCCACAATAGTCTCAACTATAATTTGATGTTTTTTGTTCCCCTCAATATTTTTTATTAAAGAACCATCTATTTTAATATAATCTACATTTAACTTTAAAATATGTTCAAAATTTGAATATCCCGTTCCAAAATCATCAATGGCAATTCTTGCTCCCAATGATTTTATTTGAGTAATAAAACTTTCAACTTCATCATAGTTTTCAATTCCTTCAGATTCTAATATCTCAAAAACAATTCTTGACGCGGTATTTGTTTTTATGATTGTACTTATAATCTCTTGAACTGTATTTGCATCTTTTATATCATCTATTGATAAGTTCACAGAAAAAGTCTCAGATCTATCTTTGAAGGTATTACAAGATTGATGAATAACCTCTTTTGTAATATGAGAATAAAGTTTCATTTTTTTTGCAATTGGTAAAAAACTTAAAGGTGGAACTATTTCATTATTATCATCAATCATTCTAACTAAAGTTTCATATTTATCAATTTCACCTGTTTTTAAATCCATAATAGCTTGATAATGACAAATAATTCTATTATCAAGTAGTGCTTCTCTTATCGAAGTTGCCATTGCAATATTTTGTTTATATTTTTCTTCTATGTTCGCATTTTCTTCATAAATTGCGATTTTTATCTTTTGCTCTCTTGCATAATGCACAGCAATATCTGCTTTTGTAAGAAGTCTATCTTTTGCCTTTGCAATTCCGGCAGATAGTTGGATATGAATATTTTCATCTTCAATATGAAATAACTCTTCTTCAAATAGTGATAAAAGATTTTCTACATTATGTTTTATCATTTCAACAGAAATATCTTCATAATATAAAATAGCAAACTCATCCCCATCAATTCTATATGTTTCTAAATCTAACTTTAGAAACCATAGAGCGATATCATGTAAAACTTTATCTCCATTATCTGTACCAAAAAAATCATTTACCTCTTTAAACTCATCAATATTGAAAATAACACAAGCAGTTGGTGCTTTCATATTTATATCAAAAAGTATTTTTTGTCTATTTGGTAAAGTTGTTAATTGGTCAAAATATGCAAGTTTTTCATTCTCTTTTTTCAATAGAACTTGAGCTGTAATATCTCTTCCACTTCCTATAGTTCCTATTAATTTCCCATCTTCATCATGTAAAGGTGCTTTATTTACATCTAAATAAACCAGTTCACCTTTTATATTTCCATACTCTTCAAATCTCATTGGTTTCATATTTTCAAGAACTACATAATCTGAGTTAAAACATAACTCTCCAAAAGTGTGCCATTGTTTATTTTCTGGATGTTTATTTCTCTCTCTTGTTGCAAAAAAAACATCAACTTGTCCAATTACTTCATCAGGTGTTGCCATTAGAAAGTTTTTACAAATAGAATCATTTGCATATAAATATTTACCTTCTAAATCTTTTGCCCATAACATATCTGGTAGATGTTTTGAAATAAGTTTTAAAAAATTATCTGTTTGGAGAGTTGGATTCATATATTTGTACCTTATTCAAAGAAATAATAAAATAATAATTATTTTATTTAGTTACTATAGTGATTATACAATAATAAAATCTGAATTTGATATTTTATAATTAAAATTATAATAATTTGAAAGGAGTTAAAAGTTAAGATACACACTATTTTAATAGTTATGTATCTTAAAATGTTTATTTATAGAAATATATTTCTAATTAATTAGAGCAATTAATTTCTCTGATTTTATTTAATAAATCAAATACTATTTCAATATTATCTTCAATCACTTTTGTTGTTGTAAATATTTGTTCATTATCGGCTTTTTCTGCATATAAATCAACAGTTTTTTGTACAAATTCATGTACATTTTTGTGAGCAGTTTTCAAATCATTCCACTCTTTTGTTTTTGCAAAATCTTTATCTTCATTTGAATCTATCCATTTTCCTAAATTACATTCATGATTATTTTTAACAGTAAATTTAAACCCTTCTTTACACAATGCAAAGTTAGTATTTTTAAAATTAATATGATCTGATTTTAATCTATTAATATCAATTATTAAATTTGTATCACAAACTCTTTTATGTGCATTTCTATCAAAACTTGTTTGATTTATCGTACTTTGTAAATGTGTCACTAAATTTGATGTTTTTGTAGCCATATCATTAATTGTTGAAGCTAATGCTGCATTTTGTTGAGTTGCTTGGTCAAGAGAATTCACTGTATCATTAATTTGAGCCATTGCTAATTGTTGCTCTTTTGAAGCATTTGCAACATCTTCAATTAATTTTGTAGTAATAACAATATTTTCATTTAAGTCATTATATCCTTCAATCATTTTTGAAGTAATTTCTTTTCCTTCTTTTGCTTTTATTGTTGCATTTGAAACTATAGATTTTATTTCATTTGCTGCATCAGCACTTCTTGAAGCAAGGTTTCTTACTTCTGCTGCAACTACAGCAAATCCTTTTCCTGCTTCTCCAGCAGTTGCTGCTTCAACTGCTGCATTAAGTGAAAGAATATTTGTTTGGAAAGCAATTTGATCAATTACTGAAATTGCTTCATTTATCGCAATTACTTGATTATTTATCTCTTCCATAGAAGTGGCTGTTTTATAAGCTAATTCTTTTCCTGTATTACTTGATTTTGTAACATTAGTAGCATATAAAGCCATTTTAACAGCATTTTCACTACTTCTTGAAACTGTTGCAGAAATCTCTTCAATTGCAGCTGCAGTTTCTTCTAGCGATGCTGCTTGAATGTTAGATGAATTACTTAATTTTTTAGATGCATTTTCTAACTCACCTGCACTTGAAGTTAATTCATTATTTGATTTTTCTATTAAACACATTACTTCATTAATTGAAGATTGAGTAACTTTCGCTCCACTTAATAAAGAAGCTACCATTCCTGTTAGATTTTCAATATGTGGGATTTGATAATCATATTTTGCATTTGATAAGGCAACTAATGTTTCACTTAATATTGTAAGATTTTTTTGCATTCTTTCAATCATGCTATTAATTTCATTTACTAAAGAACTAACACCTTCTGAATGGGCTTTGCCTTTTACTCTATCATTTAATAATCCAGCATTTACTTTTCCAATTATTTGTCTTGATTCCTCAATTACAATCTGGTCTTGAATTAAACCTTTTTCTATAGAATCTAAATAGTTATTAAAACTATTTACAACATCTCCTATTTCATCATTTGATTTCACTTCTATTCGTGAACTTTCAGAGCCACTATTTGAACTAATTGCATCTATAGAGTTTTTTAAATTGAATATTGGACTTAAAATATTATTTTTCATATTTACTAGAGAAATAATCATTGTAATTAGTAAAGCACCAACTAAAATAATTAATGCAACCCAAATAATATATGAAGCATGATCAATAACAATTTGAATAGTTTCTTTTGGTTCTGATATTAGAGCGATTCCAAGTTTTTTACCATTAAAGTCAACTATATCCATATATGTATAAAAGTATTTTTCTGACATTAAGTATTTGTCATTAAACAGTTTATTAAAATCTATTTTTTTGCTATCTTCTAAAAAATCTTTATTAATAAACTTTTGAGAGATAAGATAATCATTTAGTTTATTTTCTGCTTTTACTTCAGAAATTGCTAATTTACTATCCATTAAAAGTAAAAAAGCTTTACCTTCTTCATCAAATGAAGTTGCAACTGAATTGATACCTTGCATGAACTCCATTGAACCTACGTGTTTTTTATTTTCATCAAATATTGGAACAACTGAACGGATACTTAATCCTGCATCTCCCACTTCAAAAGTATTAACAGCAACTTTTTCTTGATTTACTTTTACAACACTTGGTCTAAAAGAACTTAAATCATCCCCAAATTTTTCAGGTTTCCAAGATCTTAAAAAAGAGTGGTTATCTTTTGTATGGAGATGAATTTGAATATTATGAAAAGGAGTTGATTTTTTCATATTATCAGATAGTGTAGCTAATACATCTATAGCTAATTGTCTATTATTTGTAGCAAGAGCTTCTTTAATTGAAGAATCACTTGAAATAGAAATTGCATTTGAAATTCCTACTTCAAATTTACCATTGATTTTAATTTTAGATAATGTATCTAACTCTATTCTAACATCATTATAAACTTCTTTAGTTAAATCATTTTTATATTTATTTAATATAAAATAACCTATAACTAAAACTAATATAGTCACTATAATATTTATTAAAGTGAACTTTTTCCCTATTGTTAAGTCTTTCATTCTTATCCTTCTGCAAAAATAACGAATATTTTATTATGTTATTTTAAAATTAAAGATTAAATGAATGATAAAATAGGAAAAAATAATTTTATCCCATAGGATATAATATTTCTTTTTGGATAATTTCTATTTTTGAAAAAAGTTCATCATCTATTTTGAATTTAAATGCTGCTAATGATTCATCCAATTGATTAAAAGTTCTTGCTCCAATAATTGTAGAAGCAACAAAATCAAAATGTTTTGAATATGTAACAGCTAATGTTACAGGTGAAATTCCATATTCACGTGCAAGTTCTATATATTTTGCAGTTGCTGCAATTGTTTTATCATTTACAAATCTAGTTGCTTGTGCTTGAACTCTTGGACTTTCATGTCTCATATAAGCTGTAAATCTTGCATCTTCGGGATAAAAAGCATTATTGTATTTTCCACTTAAAACTCCTCCACCAATTGGAGAGTATGGAAGTAATGAGATGTTTTCACCTCTGCAAACTGTTGATAATTCATCTAAAAATCTAGGATTTAAAAGTGAAAAATTGTTTTGAATAGATTCAAATCTAGCTAGATTTTTATTTTTTGAAGTTTCATTTGCTTTTGTAAGACCATAAGCTGTGTCATTTGAACTTCCTATGTATCGTACTTTTCCTTCACGAACTAACTCATCAAAAGCTTTTAATGACTCTTCAATAGGCACAATAGTATCAGGCCAATGCATTTGATAAAGGTCTATATAATCAGTATCAAGTCTTTTTAAACTTCCTTCAACTGCTCTTTTTATATGAAAAGAATCAATTGCAGTTAAACCATGACGAGTTGGTGGAACAAACCAACCTGATGCTGCACCACTTACTTTTGTAGCAAGAATAATCGAATCTCTTGGTTTTGTTTTTAACCACTCTCCCACGATTAATTCAGTTGTTCCCTCATAAGATTTTTTTGGTGGAACTGGATAAATCTCAGCTGTATCATAAAAATTTATTCCACTATCATATGCTTTATCTAAAATTTTAAAAGCTTCTTGTTTTGACGTACTTGAACCAAAAGTCATAGTTCCCATACAAATTGAACTAACTCGAAGTCCACTTCTTCCTATATATCTAAAATCCATAATATTTCCTTCATATTTTTATAAAGATAAATTATAACTATTTTAAGAAAAATACAAATTAAATATTACTCCATTATGCAAATTTCTTTTTTCTTCATGTGAATTAAAGTTTGTCTTGCAACCAATAAAACTACTATAGTTGTAACAATCATTAAAAAATAACCTAAAAATGAGTAAAACCAATAATTTGTTAATTCATACATTAAAATAGTAGCTAGTGTAATTGCAGCCATTGGAAAAGTAAATGCCCACCAAGAGATAAAAAACTTAATATTTATAAAATTCTTATACATTACAAAAACTAAAATCGTAAAAAATAGTCCAAGATTAAACAAAATCTGTGCAAAAAAGTCTAAGTTTCCTGTTAGTTTTATATATGAAATGAATCCAATGGCAGGTGGTGCAATAAGAATAAAAAGTGTTGGCATAAATTTTGGCATAAACTGCGCGTGAAAAATGATTCTATTTAAAATTATTGCAAACAAAATTATCCAAAAGAAAATACCAATTGAAAAATAAAAATACAATACTGCATCATTTACAAAACCTTTTCCAGCTATTGGAACAATTAAATTTCCTACTATTGGAATAAACCAAGCAGGATTTGAGTGTTGCATTTCAAGATTGTTGTTTATCCAAAATTTTATAGTGTAAAAAGTGAAAAATATATGTAAAATTGCTCCAATAAAAAATAAGCTTTGAGATACAACATCAATATTGTGTCTATAAACCATTGATAAAAGAAGTGTTGAAATAGATGAAGCTGCAAAAAAGTTAATTCTAACTGGATGTGAAAACTCTTTTTTTACTTCATCTTTGTGTTTTATTATTTTTGAAATATACATATACACAACTGTCAGAAATACAATAGTCGTAATTGCCATCATGATTATTGAAATAAAAGCAGGCAGTTGTAAAACTTCACTTCCTCTTCTATAAACCAAAGTTAAACCTGCAAGTCCCATAATAGTTGCAAACATCATTATTGGAAAAAATTGTAGTCTATTTGAAGGAATTGATTTAATTGACTCTTCATTCATTATTAAATCCTATTAAGAATAATTTAATATAATTAGAAAAAAATTCATAAAGGCAAGTTTTGGCAAAAATTAAAAAAGCTACAATTGATTTAAGTAAAGAAAATCTCTTTTTTGAAGAGAGAAATCAAACTATAAAACTATTGTCTTTTAAAACACAAACTATGAGCTTAGATATTGCAATTTATGAAAAAGATAAATTTATCAAAAATAGTACAATGGTATTTGCCCACTTACCAAAAAAATTAAAAGCTAAATTAAATCCTAGTTCTTAAACATATTTTCTAATTATTTTCATAATTATAACTTATGATTTTTAAATTAACTTAAATTATAATTCTTTTATTAAAAAACTCAAAAATTCAAAGACTACACAATTTTACACGTTTAATTAAATATAATATTAATAAATTTAGTAACAGGAATATAAATAATAATGAAATTAATAATATTAACTTTGACATTTTGTGTAAGTTTATTTGCTTGGGATTTCAAGTACAACGAACTTTCAGAAAATGAAACAGATTTAACAAAAACACTTATAAAAATTGGTCAACCTTATGGATTAGGACTTGAGCTAGCTTCAATTGGAATAGTTGAGACAAGATTAGGAAAATTTAAATCTCGTAATAACTATATTTGTGGAATGCATCAAATCAATACTAATGTAGCTATGAAAAGACTTAATAGCAATGGAAATGCAAAACAGTTGTGTGAAGAAGTTAGAAAAAATAAAAATCTTAGCTCAATTCTTGCATTAAAAGAGTTGATTTATTGGAAAAAACAATCTAAAAATAATCTTTCAAGTATGATTAAAAGCTACAATACCGGTTTTAAAAGCTCAAATTATAGTAAAGAATACTTCAGAAGATTTACTATTGTGTACAATGAATTAAAGAAAAGAAATGATTTAGTAAACAGCTAAAACTTAACTTTAGTGAAAATTCAATACAATAGCAAAAAAATATCAAGGTAAATAATGGGAAGAGCAAATAACTCAAGTGTTGACACAACAAAAGGCGATAGATTAGCAAAAAAAATGAATGAAAAAAGAAACATTCTAAAAGCTGGGTTTGCTCCAGATGCAGCTGACAAAAAAGATCAAGTAATAAATGCAAGAAAAGCTGCAAATTTAGAGGCTGAAAAAGCTAAGAAAAAAAAGAATGCAAAACTAGCTAAAGCTGCAAAGAAAAAAAATAAAAAGAAATAATAGAATTTCAACTCAAAGCTACAATATATGAATTGGTTAGCACATGTTTTTTTATCAGAACAAAATATTGATTTCCAAATAGGCAATTTCCTAGCTGACCCTTTAAAGGGTCGATTATGGGAAGATGCAACTATTGATATGAAAAAAGGTATGTTTACCCATAAAATCATAGATTCATATACAGATTCCCACGAAATCGTAAGTTGTAGCAAAAGAAGATTAAGAGAAAAAGGTTTACTAAAACCTGTAATTATTGACTTAACTTATGACTACTTTTTGACAAAAAATTGGGATGATTTTTGCCATATGCCAATAAAAGAGTTTTCAAAAGTTTTTTATCATGAGGCAAACCAAAGAACTCAAGTTTTGCCAAATCATGCAAATATTCCAATTTATAATATGATTGATAGGGATTTATTAAATAAATATCACAATTTAGAACAACTAAAAACTTCCTTTGAAAGAATGGATAAAAGATTATCTCCAAGACTTAAACAAAGGGAAACAGCTCTTAGTTATTTTGATAGTGTTGTGAAAAATATAGATGAGCTCGAAAAAGATTTTTTAGAATTTTTTCCACAATTGACTAGAAAAATAAAAAGTGATTTAGATGAAAATAAAATAAAACATTGGAAATTATAATAGATATTTTTTTATCTTATTAAAATTATTTCTCAACATCGTGTGTAAATATGTTCCAAAAATATTATCATTTTTAAAAGCAGCATATGTTCCATCACTGCTGTTTTTTTTGTAAAGTTTATACTCCCCTACTTTTTCTTCATCTATTAATCTTGTATAATGAAAAGCATGTCCTGTTATTCCCAAATCATTTTCATAATATCCCATACGATAAAATCTTTTTCCTAAAGTGAAATCTAAAGGCAATAATCCCATCATTTTCCTATTATCAACTCTATTTGATAAAAACAACAATCCTGCGCACTCGCCATATATTGCTTTTTTTTGTTTTGCATGAGTTAATAAAGAGTTTTTAAAATCATTTGAATTCTCTATTTTTTCATAAGCTTCTTTTGTTTCTATATATCCACCAACAATAAAAACAATATCAGCATCCAATGGAATAATTTCATTATTAATAGCATTTACAACGGTTACTTTTGAAAAACTCTCTTTTAGAAACTCTAAATTATCATGGTATAAAAAAGAGAAATTATCATCATTTACTAAAGCTATATGTTTATCATAACTTTCTACTTTTTCAAAAGGATATGTTTCTACTTTTTGGAGTTCAAAATTTGCAATTGATTCTAATTTTTCTAAATCTATATGTTTTAGAACCTCTTTTGACATTAGTTCAAGTTTTTCAATTTTATTATCTTTTAAATCAAGTCCAAGATGAGTTGAATCTAAAGTATCAAGTCTATTTTGAATCCAACCTAAAACCACAACATCATCAAAATCTTTTTCAACTTGATTTTTGATTAATTCAAAATGCCCAAGTGATGAAATATGATTAAAAACCACCGCTTTTATAGTATTTCCCTCTTGATAAGTTTTAAGACCTTTTATTATGGCACTTAAAGTAATGTATGAGCCACTTCCATCTAAAACTATTATCGTAGGAATATTTAAAAGTTTTGTTACATCATAAGCAGAAGCATTTTTATCCATACCATCATAAAAACCCATAACACCCTCAAGAATAGAGATATTTTTATCACTATATTTGTTAAAAAGCCATTTAACTTGGCTTTCGTTCATAATACAAGTATCAAGATTTATACTAGGAGTTTGACAAATTTTTTGATGAAAAAGTGGATCAATAAAATCAGGTCCAATTTTAAACGGTCGAACAGATTTTTTATAATGATATAAAAGTGCTGTTGTTAAAGTTGTTTTTCCTTGATTTGATGCGATTGCACTTATACATATAGCTTTTATTTTGAATCCTTTAATGCTGTTTTAATTTTGTGATTTTATCCTAGTTTTACTTCTGTAAATATTTTAATTAAGAAGTTCTGTAGTAAAATAATTACCATACAAGGAATAAATAAAATGAAAAAACTATTTTTAATAAGACATGCCAAATCTGATTGGAGTAATGCTTTACTTGATGATTTTGATAGAGGTTTAAATAATAGAGGTTTAAAAGATGCACCTTTTATGGCTAAACTTTTAAAAGATAAAAATATCACTCCTGATTTGATAATAAGTTCACCAGCTCTTCGAACAAAACTTACTCTGGAGTTTTTACTTAAAGAACTAGATTACAAAAATGAAATCATTTATGATAAAAGTATCTACGAAGCACCCTATTTAAACTTAAAAAAAGTTGTAAATAATGTAGATGAACAATTTGATATTTTGTTTTTAGTTGGTCATAATCCTGGACTTTGTGATTTAGCCAACTTTTTATGTGAAGAATCATTTGAAAATATTCCAACTTGTGGAATTGTAGAAATAGATTTCCAAACTAATTCTTGGCGTGATATTTCAAAAGAGAACTCAAAATTAATCTCTTTTGAGTATCCCAAAAAGTATAAATAATTTATACTTTTTTATTTCTTCTAATCAATAAATAAACAAAAAATGGTGCCCCAATAAACGCTGTTACCACACCTATTGGCAAACTTGAATCTGTGTTTAAATTTCTTGAAATTAAATCTGAAAACACCAAAAATATTCCCCCAAAGAAAAATACAGGGAAAAATAGTTTATCGGCACTTTGTTTGTAGATTAGTTTGATAATATGAGGAATAACAAGGCCTATAAAACCTATTGGTCCTACAAAACTAATACTAATTCCAACACTTAAAGACACAACAATTAAAAGAAGTAAACTTATCTTATTTACATTTAGACCTTTTAGAAAAGCTGTATCATTACAAATAAGTAGAAGTTTAATTTTTTCTTTATTAACACGTACAATAAAATAAAAAATTGCACTCACAACCATGATAATTAAACCATTTGTAAAACCAACAGTATCAAGACTTCCAAGAGTAAATCTAATAATTGAGTAGTTTTCTTGAAGATTACTCATATAAAAAACTAACATCAAAGCTGAACCATAAAAATATGATAAAGAAATTCCAATAAGCAAAATTGAGTTTGTAGAAACAGCAACTGAATTTTTATTTATTCTTTTTGAAATAAAATATAAAATCAAAATAGTAACAATTGAGCCAAAAACAGAAGAAACAGAGATATTTAGCATAGGAAAAAACACTATTGCAATAGCTGTAAAAAGTGTAGTTCCGCTGGCAATTCCTAAAGTATAAGGAGTAATTAGTTCATTCTTAAAAATGATTTGAAAAATTAAACCGCCCAATGACAAAATTCCACCAACAAAAAAGGCTAACAAAACTCTAGAGACTCTTAAATCCCAAAAAACCATATTAGCACTATTTGTTGGGTCTAATACATCCTTTAGATTTAATGTTATTTCCCCAAAAAATGGTGAAATTGCAAGAATTATAAAAGCTATTACATATAAAGCTATTTTCATAAATTCACCACCAAATGATTTTCTAATTTTAAAATAGTGTTATTGTAAAACTTTTGTAAATTTTCATTTGTGAAAAACTTCTCATGTTCATCAAAGAACTCAATTTTTCCATCTTTTATAAATAAAACTTTATATTTTAGTGCATAAGCTAAATCAAGATTGTGAGTGATGATAATTTTTTGTTTTAATAAATCACAATTAAAAATCTCAAAAACCTCTTTTAATCTATTTATATCAAGATTGGCTGTAAGTTCATCAAAAATTGTTATTTGTGCATCATGCATAATACTTGAAGCTAAAAGTAAAAGTTGTTTTTCTCCTGAACTAAAAGCTTTACAATATCTATTTTTTAATTTCTCTAGTTTTAATAAAGAGATTATTTTTTCTATTTTTTCATTATCTACATTTTCAATAGTTGAAAGTTCTAAAAACTCTTTTAAAGTAATATATTCATCAAAAATTGAGAGTTTTGGAGGAATATAATTTATAAGTTTTGCTCTTCTTAAATCACCAATTTTAGCTATGTTTTCTCCAAAAAGTTTTACCTTATCATTTGCTATTAAATTTATTAAAACCTTTGCTAGGGTCGATTTTCCAGCACCATTTTCACCTAGAATTATCAAGTTTTCATTCTCTTTTAAAGAGAATGAAATATCATGTAAAATGGAACTGCTGTAATTATTTATTTCTAACATTCTCTAAAATCTTTCTAAAATCTTTTATAAAAAACTCTACTCTTTGGCTTGGAATTCCTGCATAAAGTTTATCTACTGCATAAATATTATCATTTTTTGCTGCATTTATTGGTAATTGTTTCCAAGCATTTATAATCTCTTTTTGCTCTTCTTCTTTTCCATCTAAAAATGGAGCTAAAAGAACAACAATATCAGGATTCATATTTATTATTTTTTCTGTATTTACAACAGGTTGTGCTGGATTTGAAGAGTTATATGCATTTTGATTTCCACTAGCTTTTATGATATCTTCAAAATATAAAAAATTTCCTGTTACATAAATCTGATTTGAAAGGGATTTTTTAGGGCTTATTATTATTAAAATCTTTTTATCTTTTACTATTGAATTAATAGAATTAAGTTCCTTATCTATATTTGATATAAGCTCTTTTGCTCTTTCTTTTTTATCAAAATAGTTTCCTAAATCATTAATAGTATTTTTTATTGAATCTAAAGTATTTGTTTTATAAATCAATGTTTTTATGCCTAAAGCTTTTAGATTTGAATTTAATTTTTCATCATAATCTTGTCCAATTACCACAGTTGGTTTTGTTTCAATAATTTTTTCAAGTGAAATATTGTTATAACCGCCAATTTTTAAAACATCTTTTGACTCATCAGGAAAATCACAATGCTTAGTATTAGCAACTACATTTTTACCCTCACCTAAAGCAAACACTATCTCATTTATTGATGGAGAGAGAGTTACAATTCTCTCTTCCGCCAACAAATTTATACAAAAAATTAGTATAAATAAATATCTTTTCATATTAGAAACTAGCCTTTAATCCTAAATAAGCACTTCTTTCAGCTGTAGCATATCCATCAATTGTTTGATAATATCTATCAAATAAATTATCAACTTTAAAATATGCTTTGTAAGTTTTATTTATATCATAATTTACAACAGAATTCCAAACAGCATAATTTCCAGTTTCGGCACCTGTTTTATTTGCAGCATCATATCTATCACCTACATATTGTCCATTTACATTAAAATGAAGTTTACTAATTCCATAATAATCAATGCCAAAACCTAATTCTCTTTTTGCACGTCTTGCTAAATCTTCTTTATTCGCATTCTTTGCACTTAGCTGAGTATAGTTTAAATTAATAAAAGTATCTTCTAAAATATCTTTTTTATAAGCTAGTTCATAACCTTTTAAAGTAGATTCTCCATCTTCATTTATATAATGAAAAGCAGGTGTAAAACTATAGTTAATCATATCTTTAATTATATTTTCAAAATATGTAACTTTAAAATTCTTATATTCAGTATTAATATCAAAAGATTTTGTATTTTCTGGTTTTAAAGTAGATGTGTAGCTTAAGTTACTTAAAGTCGGAGCATTATATGCTGTTCCATAATTTGTTCCCATACTTAAATCTTCAGTAAAATTATACTTAGCGCCTAATTTACCAGTAACTTTTTCATCATAATCTGTATTATTATCATATCTTAGTGCTTCTGAAAAAACTAATTTTTCAAAAAAAGTATTTGTATTGGAAACAAATAAACCTTCTGTTTGATATTTTAATGCATTATTTTTATATTCAAAATTTTGTTTATTTACACCCAAGACTAAATTTGAATTATCCATATAATTAATAGTTGATTGTATTCCAAATTCATTTACTAAACTTTTTGCATTAAAAGTATCTTGTGTTCTATCAAATTTTGATTGTTGTGCATTTAATTTAATATTATATTTTTCTGCAGTATGAATATAATTTGCAGATTTAATAAAATGATTTAAATCAGAACTTTTTGTTCTATCATCTGCTGTTGCCGAGTCATAAGCATATTTTGCATTAATTTTTTTATATGATAAATTTACTTCATCATTATCAGTTAAATTTAGTCCTGTTTGAATTGAGTAAGTATTATTATTATACCCATCTCTTTCATAACCTAATTCATCCCATCTTTTACCATAATTTACACTATTTTTTTTTGCTTCAAATGCACTAAAACCTCTAATATCTGTTCTATTAGCATTTAATTTCACATAACCTAAATCTGTTCTATTTGATATAGTTGTTGAATATTTTTTAGTATTAAAGCTTCCCATTTCAGTAGATGCATTTCCATGAAACCCTTTTTTAGCTGAACTTGTGATAATATTTACAACTCCACCACTTGCATCTGCACCCCAAATACCACTTTGAGCACCTTTTACTACTTCAATTTGTTCAATATCATCAATTAATAATTGAGCTAATGGAGCACCACTTAAACCAGCTGGTTCGTTGTATCTTATTCCATCTATTAATATTAAAATTCTTTTAGAATCAACTCCTCTAATAAATAAAGAATCAGTTTGTCCAACTCCACCATTACTTATAACACTTACACCAGCTAAGCTATTTAAAGCCTCACTAACACCAGAGAAATGTCGTTCTTCAATATCTTCTTTTGTTATAACTTCAATATTTGAAGTAACATCTTTAATTGATTGAGTTGATTTTGTAGCACTTGTAACTGTAATTGTTTCTAAACTTTGAGCTGAAAAAAGGTTTGTTGTTGCCAGAAGTAAGCTTGCAACTAAGCTTGTAGATATTTTTTTTTGCATTATTAATTTTTCCTAATTTTTATGTTTTATATGTTGTTTGTTGAATATAGTTTGCTTGGTTTTAATTGCTTTAATAGCATTAATTTAGTTATTTTTGGCATCGTATTTGATAAAATAGCATGAATCATACAGTTAAAAGATTGCAGTTTTCTGTTAACAGTTGCAGCTAATATTCCAAAAAGACTAAAGTATTTTCTTGTTTTACTAATCATTATTTCCTCCTTTATAAAATTTAATTTTTTAATTTTTTAAATATGACAACTTAAAATTGATTTTGTAGGATCAACTAAATATTGATAGCCTAAATATCCTATATAAAATCCAAAAGCTATTACTAAAACAGAAGCTAGTTTTATGAATAAATCCCTAAGATTTGATTGTTTAAACAATCCCACAAAAAATCCTAGTGAAAAAAGTGCTGGAACTGTACTTAAACCAAATATTAGCATTACAAAAGCTCCCCAAAATGCACTTCCAGTACTAGCAGCCGTAATTGCAAAAACATATACAAAACCACAAGGAAGCAGACCATTTAACATTCCTAAAAGATAAAAGCTAAATAGCGATTGTGAACCTAAAAGTGCTTTAAATGTACTTTGATAAAGTGGTGATTTTGAACAAGTATGCTCCAAAATAGTTAGAAATTTAATTTTTCCAAGAAGTGAGAGTCCAACTAGAATCATTAAAAAACCTGTAATTAATAAAAATATTCCACTTGTCATATTATCAAAAGTTACAACTCCACCAACAAGACCAAATAAAGCACCTAAAATCATATAAGTTGATATTCTTCCAAATGAATAAAGTAAGTGAGCAAGTGCTTGAACTTGTTTTGTCCAATGACTTTTTATTTTCGTACTAGAATAGGCTATTACAATTCCACCACACATTCCAACACAGTGACCAAATGAACCCAAAAAGGCAATTGAAATAATTGTTATTATACTAATTGTTTCCATTATTTCCTAACAACTCTTTTTTAATATAAGGATTTCTAAGACTCTCATTTCTTAACATTTTTAAAGCCATCTCATCAAAACTTATAAAAGTATCTTGTTTATTTTCATAAGCTCCAAATCCATAACCCATTGGTGTTAGGTCAGTTCTCGAATACCATGCACTTCTTCCATCTATATATTTTTTTGTATCTTTGCTCATAACCCAAATTTTTGCACTATCTTTAAAAGGTTTATCTTTTAGCCAATTTGCCATTCCACCATGGTCATGGAAAAACCAAGTTTTTCCATCAAGTGCCACAACTTGTGATACAAAGTCCATTTTATCAATAATCATTCCACAATCACTATCTTGATATTTACCAAGAATAATCTCAAGTGGTGTGTGAGTACTATTTCCTTCTTTTAAAACAACCATCTGTTTTTTATTTGACATGGATAAAAATATTATAATTATTATTGTGATTATTATGATTAATGTGATAAAGGGTAAGATTTTTTTCATTGAAACTCCAAAATAGAATAGGTATTATAGTCATTTGAATATAAATTTTAGTTTATTTAAGGCAAAAAAAAGGCTTCGTACGGGAATTTACGAAGCCGTGTTTTAAATCTATTTTAGTGTATAGGATACCAAATAAATGTATTTAGTAGTAGGAGGATTTAATATAAATATCCTATAGAAGCAATTCTAGCAATTCAATTATTAAATTAAGATAAAAGTTATCCTCTTTAATTACTTTTTTTCATTTTTTTTAATCTTACTTTAGAATTTAAAGAATATAATACAAATTAATATACTAATTAAGGATTAATATTTATGCGTTTGATAATGTTTGATATGGATGGAACACTCATAGATAGCGGTTATGCTATAACAAATACTATAAATTATGTGAGAGTTAATCTGGGTTTTGAGAAATTAGAAAAAAACTATATTTTAGAAAAAGTAAATGACCCATCTATAAATTCTGCTGAGTTTTTTTATGGAACAAAAGAGTTTACACCACAACAAACAAAACTTTTTGAAGAGTATTATAATAAACATTGTTTAAGTGATTTACTCCTTTATGATGGGATTTCAAAGCTAATTGATGATTTAAAAAATGATTTTGTTTTAGCAGTTGCCACAAATGCAAATTCACAATATGCCCACAAAATGCTAAACCATGTGGGAATTGGACATCATTTTAAAACAATTTTAGGTTATGACAGCGTAAAAAATCCAAAACCACATCCTGAAATGGTACATAAGATTTTAGATATTCATAATATTTCAAATTTTAATGCTCAATTAATCGGAGATTCACACAAAGATATAATGGCTGCCACAAAAGCAGGTGTTGATTCTGTTTTAGTAAATTGGGGTTTTTCAAACCATGAAAAAGACGCTATTGAAACAGTTGAAGAGTTAGAAAAAAGAATATTTGATAAATTCAAATAAAATTTATTAAGTTTAACAAATGTTTAAAAAAATCAAAAAACTATTTATAAAAGAAACTTTTCCTTGTATTGTTTGGAATGGGAAAATCATGAGATATTTAGATTTAACCCAAAAACAAATAGATAGAATGAATAAAGAAGGTTTAAGTGTTACAAAAAAAGAGGAGTGTTAAAGTTCTATGAACTTATACTCACCCTCTTTTAAATCTTCAACTGTAAATCCACCAAAACTCACCCGATGAAGTGTTAGCACCCTATTTCCAACAGCAGCAAACATTCTTTTTACTTGATGATATTTTCCCTCACAAATTTCTAATCTCACATGAGTTTCACTTAAAACTTCTAAAGTTGCTGGAAGTAGTGGTTTTTTTTCACCATTTAACATAACTTCACCACTTGCAAAAATCTCTTTTTCATCACCGTTTAAGGGAACTGCTAAAGTTGCCTCATAAACTTTTGAAACATCACTTTTTGGACTTGATAATTTATGATTTAAAGCTCCATCATCAGTTAAAATAATTGCTCCCGTTGTATCAACATCAAGTCTTCCAATAGTTGCAATTTTTGGATTTCTTCTATTCCATCTATTAGGAATCAAAGCATAAATTAAACTTCCAGCATCATTATGTGAGCAGATAAATCCTGAGGGTTTATTTAATAAAACTGTAATTGTTTCTGGGTCTAATGGTTCATTATTAACTTTTATATCATTATGATAGGCTTTTATTGAAGGGTCAAAAACTCTTGTATCTTTTACATAAAGTTCATAAATTCTCAAAAATTTCTTCGCTTCACTTCTTGTGCAATATCCTAAACTTGATAGATGTGCATCAACTCTTTTATAACTATTTTGCATATATTAAAATCTCTTTTTTTTTAAATTAGTTTGGATATTAACATCTTTTCATATAAAATACAAATATGAAACTAATTGATAAAAAATATGCCGTCTATTTATTGGACGATGATAACTTTGATTTTCCAACTCTTGATATGATGAAAGATGATTTAGTTGCTATTGGTGGTGATTTTCATCCTCAAAGATTACTAAATGCCTATGAAAATGGAATTTTTCCTTGGTATATAGATGACTACAATTATATTCATTGGTTTAGTCCACAAAAAAGAATGGTTTTAAGACCAGATAAAATGAAAATTTCAAAAAGCCTTAAAAAATCAATACAAAACAGAGGTTTTGTAATAAAATCAAATGAAAATTTTGAAGCGGTTATTCGTGCATGTTCTGATATAAAAAGAAAACATGAAAACAGCACTTGGATAAGTGAGGAGTTTATTCAAGCTTACACTAATCTGCATAAGTTAGATATTGCTTTTAGTATTGAGTGTTATTTAGATGAGGAATTAGTTGGTGGACTTTATGGACTTTTAATAGGTAATGTTTTTTGTGGAGAAAGTATGTTTGCGAAAGTTACAGATGCTTCAAAAGTTGCTTTTTATCATCTTTGTCAACAAGCCCAAGAAAATGGTATAGAACTTATCGATTGTCAAGTTTATAATGACCACCTAGCAAGTTTGGGAGCTTATGAAATAAGTAGAGTTGATTATTTTAAAATACTTAAAAAAAGTTTTTAATATATAAAAAATGTTACTTTTTTATATATTTTTATAAACAATCTCCCTATTTTAGTAAATTGCTACGTTCTTCCTACTATTTTGTTTTATAATGTCTAATATTTCAATAAGTATAAGGTAAAAAAATGAGTGAAGAAATAAAAAGAGAAAAATCTCTTACAATGACTATGTTAATGACTCCAGATAAAGCAAACTTTTCTGGAAAAAATGTTCACGGTGGTGAAATTTTAAAAATGTTAGACCATGTTGCATACGCTTGTGCAGCAAGATATACAGGTATGTATGCAGTAACATTATCAGTTGACATGGTTTTATTTAAAGATCCAATTAAAATCGGTTCACTTGTTACATTCCATGCCTCTGTAAATTATACAGGAAGAACATCTATGGAAATTGGTATTAAAGTAATTTCTGAAGATATAAAAGATCATACAATCAAAAATACAAATGTTTGTTATTTTACAATGATTGCAGTTGATGAAGATGGTAAACCAGCACCAGTTCCAAAATTAGATTTAGTTACTGAAGATGATAAAAGAAGATACAATGATGCTATTGCTAGAAGAGAAACAAGAATGTCTTCAAGACACTCTAAATAATCATTTTTTAACTAAAAAAAAGGGGAAGATTTTAAAATCTTCCCCTTTTTTATTTCAAACTTTATATGAAATATATTAAGCCTCTTTAGACTCAATATACTCCTCATAACTTCCTTTGAAATCAATTATTGTTCCACCTGGTTGGATTTCAATAATTCTATTAGCAAATGCATCTAATAATTCCCTATCGTGAGATACACAAATTACAGAACCTGGATACTCTAATAATCCTTCACCTAAAGCAATAATTGCTTCTAAGTCTAAGTGATTTGTTGGTTCATCTAAAACTAGGAAATTTCCTTGCTCTAGCATGATTTTAGAAAGCATCATTCTATGTTTTTCTCCACCTGAACATGAGTTAACTTTTTTCTCTTGTTCTTGACCGTTGAATAACATTCTTCCAAGACAATTTCTAATTTCTGAAATATCAGCATCTCTATCGCAGTTTCTTAACCAATCATAAAGTGTAATATCACCTTCAATTATATCAGTTGCATTTTGTGGGAAATAAGAGTTTTGAATAGTTGCGCCCCATAAAACTTCTCCACTATCAGCTTTTACATTTCCCTCTAAAATTTCACAAAGAGTTGTTTTACCAATACCATTTGTTCCAATAAGAGCGATTTTATCACCTTTTTCAATTGTAAATGAAATATCATTTAAAACTACATTTTCATCATAAGATTTTGAAATATTTTTAACTGTTAATAACTCTTTTCCAACTTCTCTTTTTTGTTTGAAGATAATAGATGGATCACGTCTACTTGATACTTGAATCGAACCAATATCAAGTTTATCAAGTTGTTTTTGTCTTGAAGTTGCTTGTTTAGCTTTTGATGCATTTGCACTAAATCTAGTAATGAATTTTTCAAGTTCATCTTTTTCTTTTAGTTTTTTATTAACATCTTTCTCATTTTGTTTAGCAATTAATGTTGAAGCAATATACCAGTCATCATAAGTTCCAGTAAATTCTCTAATTTGTTTAAAGTCTACATCTAAGATATGCGTACAAACAGCATTTAAAAAGTGTCTATCATGAGAAATAACTACCATTGTTCCATCGTGGTGTTGTAATTGATTTTCTAACCAACCAATTGTTGCAATATCTAAGTTATTTGTAGGCTCATCTAAGAATAAAACATCAGGTTTTGGGTATAAAACTTGTGCTAATAAAACTTTGAATTTATTACCACCAGTTAAAGTACTCATCAAATCTTGATGTTCAGCAGCAGGAAAACCTAAATCTTCTAAAATTCTTGTGATTTTTACATCATATTCATAAGTTGGATCTTCTTCACAACAAATAATTTCAAGTTCTGCAAGTCTGTCGTTTATTTCATCAGTAAACTCAGGGCTCATATAAAGCTCTTCTTTTTCTTTTACTGCGTCATGTAATCTTTTATTTCCTAAAAGTACTGCATCAAAAATTGTATTATTTTCATAGGCAAATTGATTTTGTGATAATGTTCCTACTTTTTTACCATTTTGAACTTGTACTTCACCTTCAGTTGCATCTTCTTGACCTGATAATATTTTTAAAAATGTAGTTTTCCCAGCACCATTTGCACCGATTAAACCATATCTTTTACCAGTGTCTAATTTTAAATTTATGTCTTGAAATAAAACTCTAGCACCAAAAGCTTTTTTTAGATTGACAGTTTGAACCATATTATAATTCTCTCCATTTATTTTATTTATTCATGTATTGATTTCGCGATTATATCTTAAAAAATCTATTTAAGACTTAATTTAAGCTCTTAAATCTCTTTTTCAAAGGCTAGTCTCATAATTTCATCTTCACTTAAATGCTTAGCTCTCGTATCATCTTCAGGGGGATATTTAACCAATAACACTCTCTCTTTTAATTCATCTAAACGATATTTTGTTAAGTTTTTAATAAGATTATCATTAATCATCTCTTGTGATAAAGTAGATTGCTCAAGCATTTTTGAAATAACATTTTCAAGATTTTTTCTTGTTTCTTCAAAAGCTTTTTCTTCATCTGTTAAAGAGATGTATTGTTTTTCTAAATATTTCATAACCAAATCAGCTGGATATTTATAAGTTGTAACACCTTTATAAACATACTTTTGACATTTTATATTTGGAACATGAACTCCTGTAAAAATATATCCAAGTACAGTATTTACTCCATCTAAATTTTCTAAAGGATTATGAGAACAGATAAAATCTTCTTTAACTAAAGTAGGAGAAAATTCTAATGATGTAATATTATTATGTAAAATAACAAAACTTCCACCAACCTCTTTTGGTCCACCTTTTAATGAATGTATTTCATTTTTATGTACCATAAAACTTCCTAAAACTTTTTTAGGACTACCCTCAAGCGAAGTTAATTCATTATCCCCAATATCAAAATCACCTTCAATAATATTAAAATTCAATGGTAATTTTAATAAGTTTGCTAACTTATCAGCTAGTCTTACATCACCATGAACATTTACTGAATTATCTTTTAAAATTGTAAAGTTTTTTATCTCATGTTTTCTAAGCCATCTACTAATATCATCTACATTTGTAAGTGCAACTATTGGTTTATAAATGTGAGAAATTACGTCTGAGCCTTTATATCTCCAAGTTCTTTCTTCTTCATTTAAAGTACTTGCCACATGGTTTAATCTAATATCAGTTACTAAATCAAAACCAATTTCATCTGCAACACCATCTAAATCTGTTATGTTATTTCTACAACAGATATAATCTCTTCCAACAGAAACAGGCCCTCCTGCTAATCTTTCAATCTGATTATCTGAACAATCAAAACTTGCATCAACATATTTTGGACCACCTTTTAAAGTAGTTAATTTGTTATTAGAACATTTAAAAAAACCTTTAACTGTTCTTGGCATACCTTTTATAGAACTTATTTCATTATTAGAACAATCAAAATTTCCTTTAACCTCTTTTGGAGCATAAGATAAATTTTTCAACTGATTAAAAGAGCAATCAAAATCTCCAACATCAGTTGGTCCTTCAAATAATGATACTAGATTATTTTTTGAACAAAAGAAACCACCTGTTACAGTTTTGGGGCAACCTTCAAGTGACGTTAAGCCATTATTACTTATATCAAAAAATCCATCTACTGTTTTAAATTTAACTGGTAATTTTTTAACCTTTAATTTTTCATTTAAATTAACATTACCTTGAACTGTCACAGAAAAATCTTCTGAAATTAGATAATTATTTATTGAATGGTCTTTAAGCCACTTTTCGACTTCTGCGAGATTATTCATCCTCTACCTTTAATTATTATTAATTCAATTATATATTATATTTTAGCATTTTATATCTTAAATTATTTGTATCAAATAACATATTAAGCATACAAAGAAACTTTTTATTTACATATAATTCATTCAAGTTAGCAATTGTTAGCTTGTTTTAACAAAGGTTTTATCATGGAGACAAAAATTTGGATTATCGGTTCTAGCAGTGGAATTGGTTTAGAGTTAGTTAAACTTTGTTTACAAAGTAATTATAAAGTAATAGCAAGTTCAAGAAATGCTAAAAACTCTAAAGAGCTATTACAATTAAAATCAACTAATTCAAACAAGCTAGAGTTATTAAATATTGATGTTTCAAGTAATGAAGATGTTTTTAAAAGTGTGGATGAGGCATTTCTTATTTTTGATGATTTAGATATTTGCTTTTTTAATGCAGGTGTTTATGAATCAATGAGTATAGATCAATGGAATATTTCAAATTTTGAATCAATGATAAATACAAATTACTTAGGTGCCGTTAGAGTTTTAAAACCACTTGTTAATTATTTAGAAAAACAAAAAAAAGAATCAAGAATTATATTAAATGCGAGTTTATCAAGCTATTTCGGATTGCCTTATGGGGGGAGCTTATAGTGCATCTAAAGCAGCTTTAGTAAATCTTGCACAGTCAATACAACCTGAGTTATTAAGAAAAAACATTTATGTTCAAATAATAAATCATGGTTTTGTAAAAACAAGATTGACTGCAAAAAATGATTTTGACATGCCTCAACTAATGTTGCCAAATATTGCAGCTAAAAAGATATTTGAGCAATTAAATAAACCATATAAATTTGAGATTTCGTTTCCTTTTATTTTGTCAAAATTTTTACGATTTATATCCCTTGTGCCTTATAAATTGAGTTTTTATATAACTAAGAAGTTTTTAAAATGATTATGGTTAAAAAATATGTGAAATATATGATAACTAGATTAATATGAATAATAATATCCTAAAAAGCAATAAGATTTTCCTATATGGTATATTAGGAGTTCCTATTGCTTTTTTAGGTTTTCCTTTATATATTTATTTGCCAACTTTTTATGTAGAATATGTAAATTTAAGTGTAGGAACAGTTGGAATAATTTTATTAATCGCTCGATTATTAGATATGATTTTAGATCCATTTATTGGTAATTTTACAGATAAACATAATAAATTTAACATCATAATAATATCAACATTTTTTGTTTTATTTGGTCTATTTTTTCTAATTAAACCTCTTTATTTTAACTCATTATGGTTATTTTGTTTTTCAATAATTACTTATATTTCTTACAGTTTTGTAATGATTCCTTATCTTACTTTAAACTCGCAAATAAGTGATAATTCTATTAATAATACAAAACTAGCCTTTTCAAGAGAATTATTTATTGTTTTTGGAGTTTTAATCTCTTTACTTTTCCCTTATATTTTTATGGTTGCTAATGATTCTAAAAAAAGTTTAGAACTTTTACTTTATACATGTTTGATAATTTTTCCTATTTTTTCAATAATTTTTTATTTAAAATTAAAACATTTTGAAAATAGAAAAAGTAGAATTCAAGAAAAAGAATTTTTAAAATCAATAAATATATTTTTTAAAAAATTTCCTCACAATAAAAAATTATTTTTTGCTTTTTTAATTAATAATCTTGCAAATGCACTTCCTGCCACTCTTTTTTTATTTTATGTGAAATATGTTTTAGATTTAGAAGAAAAAACAGGTCTATTTTTGATTGTATATTTCATAAGTGCAATTGTTACTTTTCCTCTTTGGATTAAACTTTCAATAAAAATATCAAAAAAAACTACATGGATTTTATCTATGATTACAGCTTGCTGTGCATTTATCTTTGTGCCATTTTTACAAGAAAAAGATTTTTTGTATTTTTTGATTATTTGTATTGTAACTGGCATGAGTTTGGGTGCAGATATGGCGCTTCCTTCTTCTATTCAAGCTGATGTTGCTCAACAAAGTAAAAAAACGAATAATGATATTTCTGGTATTTTATTTGGTTTTTGGGCAATGATTACAAAATTTTCACTTGCACTTGCTGTTGCTATTTCATTTATTACTTTAGAGTTTACAGGTTTTGATATACAAAATATAAATGAAATTTCTTTAATTGCGCTTATTGTTTTATATTCAATTGTTCCAATTTTATTAAAATTAATATCTATTATTTTGTTATCAAAGTATGAACTAACATAATTTAACTACAAACATCTATCTTTTTATAATAAATTATCATAAATAATAAAGGGTTACTTTATGAAGTATTTACATTTGATATTTTTTTTCTTTTCAACTATTTATGCTAATAGCTCTTTAAAAAATGATTTTGATATGAAAAAATTTTCAGGTCTTTGGTATGAAATAGCAAGAATTGAAAACTCTTTTCAAACTTCATGTGTTGCATCAAGTGTTGAATATGATTTACAAAAAGACAACACTTACCAAGTATTAAATAGATGTTTTGATTCATCATTGGATGGAAAACTGATTGAATATACAGGAAGTGCAAAAAAGATTGAAGAAAATCAAAATATAAAACTTCAAATGAGATATTTTTATATTTTTACAAGTGAATATGAAGTTAGTTATTTAAACGATTATAAAATTGCAGTTGTGACAAATGATGATTATTCAAATCTTTGGATTATGAGCAGAACTCCAAATATACAAAAAGAAGAATTAGAAAAAATATTAAATAATTTAAAAAACAAGATGGATACTTCTAAATTAGTATTTACAGAACTTGACCCAAAAGGAAGATACAAATGAAAATAGCAGTTTTAGGTGCAGGAATTAGTGGTCTGGGAAGTGCCTACATTTTAAGCTCAAAGTATGAAGTTGATGTTTATGAAAAAGATTCTCGATTAGGTGGTCATGCACGAACTACTCAAATTCAAGATGAAGGAAAACTATTTGGAGTTGATACTGGTTTTTTAGTTTTTAATGAACCAACCTATCCTCTTTTGACAAAACTATTTAAACAACTTGATGTAAAGATTGAAAACTCAGATATGAGTTTTGCTTTTTGGGATAAAAACAAAAATATTGCTTACAATGGTTCATCAATTAAAGGAATGTTTGCTCAAAAAAGAAATCTATTTTCAATATCTCACTATAAAATGATAAAAGATATTTTATCTTTTAATGAAAAAGCAACTAATGATTTATATTACAATAGTAAAGATTTGGATAAATCTTTGGGAGAATATATAAAAAAATATTCAAATGCATTTAAACAAAGATATATTCTTCCTATGGGTGCTGCTATTTGGTCAACTCCTAGTGATGAAATGGGTGAATTTCCTGCAAGAACATTTTTAACTTTTTTTAAAAATCATGGACTTTTAGGAGTTGACTCACACCATCAATGGCTTACTGTCTCAAATGGAAGTATAAATTATGTAAATAAAAGAAAAGAAAAAATATCTGGGAAAATCTTTTTAAATTCAGATGTAATAAAAATAAGAAGAGAAAAAGAAGGTGTTTATTTAATTCATGAAAATGGTGAAAAAACTTTTTATGACAAAGTAGTTCTTGCAATGCACGCACCTGAAGCTTTAAAAATATTAGAAGATGCAACACAAAAAGAAATAGAGATATTAAGTGCTTTTAAATATAAAGAAAATAGCGCTGTTTTACATAATGACAATGATATTTTATATCCAAGTAAAAAAATGTATGCGGCTTGGAATTATACAAACACAAATACAAAAAGTAATGCTGTAACACTTACATATTGGATAAATACTCTACAAAATTTAAAAACAAAAAAAGACTATTTTGTATCACTAAATGAAACTCAAAATCTAAATAATGTAATTGAAAAAATCTCTTATGAACATCCACAATTTAATCTAAGAGCCATAGAGATGCAAAAAAGAAAAAAAGAGATTAGTGGACAAAATAATACTTATTATGCAGGAGCATATTGGAGATATGGCTTCCATGAAGATGGGCTTTTAAGTGCAAATGAAGTTGGAAAACTCTTAGGATGCCGTTTATGAAAAATTTAATAAATCATAGATTTTATGAAGGAACAATCTACCATAAAAGATTTCTTCCAAAAATTCATGATTTTAAATATGATTTTTATTTATTAGATATTGATTTAAATAGTTTTGAAAATCTAAAAAATAGTTTTTTTTCAATAAATAGCTTGAATTTTTTAAGTTTTAAAACAAAAGACCATTTTGGAAAATCTAATGATTTTTTACAAAATGTTGATGAGTTGTTAAAGAAATTAAATATTAAAAAAACTGTGAATATGAGATTTATCACCCTTCCTAGAGTTTTAAACTTTGTATTTAATCCTATAAGTGCATTGGTGCTTTTTGATGAAAACAATCAGCCTACTCATCTTTTAGCTGAAGTTCATAATTACAATAATGGAAGAGTTATTTATCCAATAGTTTTAGAAAAAAAAGCTAATTCATACACAGGAATTGTAAAAAAAGATATGTATGTTTCTCCTTTTTTCAAACCAAAGGGAGTATATGAATTTGAACTAAAATATGATGAAAACAAACTGTTTTTAAAAATAGATTTATTTGAAGACAATGAGTATAAATTAACTGCTATTTTTAACTCAAAAGCCAAAGATTTTAATTCAAAAAGTTGTTTAAATATATTTTTAAAATATATGTTTAGCACTTTTTTAGTAGTAGGTAGAACTTATTTTCAAGCTATCAAACTATTTTTAAAAGGCTTAAAAATCTATGCACCAAGAGTTGAAGACAAAGAAAGGAGATATTAAAATGCAAAAACTATGGAACAAATTTGGAGATAACTTTTTTTCAAAAATAAAAATTGGAACACTAGAAGTTATATATGCAAATGGAAATAAAAAACTTTATGGAGAAAAAAAAGAGAATGAAAAAATAACTCTTATTATAAAAAATAGTAAATTCTTTTACAGAGTTGCACTTTATGGAGATATTGGTTTTTGTGAAAGTTATATAGATGAAGATTTTGAAACTTCTGATTTAACAAAATTAATACAATTAGCACTTTTAAATTCAAAATATTTAGGCACTACAAGTGAAAATGAAAAAAACAATAAATTTATAAATATCATGCCTATTTTTAATAAAATAAAACACACTATGAGAAAAAACTCAAAAACCAATTCAAGAAAAAATATCTCTGCTCATTATGACTTATCAAATGATTTTTACAAACTCATGCTTGATGAAACGATGATGTATTCAAGTGCAGTATTTTCCAATAAAGACGAAGATTTATACAGTGCACAAAAAAATAAATTAGAAAAATTATCTAGTAAATTAAATCTAAAAGAAGGCTCAAATGTCCTTGAAATTGGTTCTGGTTGGGGAGCTATGGCTTTGCATCTTGCCAATGATAAAAAATGTAAAGTTACAACAGTTACATTAAGTACTGAGCAAAAAAAACTATGCGAGCATAGATTTAAAGAGAATAGTGTTGAAGATAAAATCGAAATCTTATTAAAAGATTATAGGGATTTAAATGGCACTTTTGATGCAATTATAGCCGTTGAAATGTTTGAAGCAGTTGGACGTGAATACTTTCATATCTTTTTTAAAAAGTGCCAAGAACTTCTAAAACCAAACGGTGTTTTAGTTTTACAAGTAATTACTATGCCAGACCAAAGATATAAAGCCTACGCAAAAGGAACTGATTTTATACAAAAATACATATTCCCAGGTGGTCACCTTCCTAGTGTTTCAAAAGTTTTAGAAATCACCACCAAACACACAAGACTAAACCTAAATCACCTTGAAGAATTTACAGAAGATTATGCAAAAACTCTTAATATTTGGAATGAAAATTTTGAAAATAAACTAGATGAAGTAAAAAAGTTAGGCTTTGATAATTATTTTATAAGAATGTGGAAAATGTATTTAAACTACTGTGAGGCAGCTTTTTTAACAAGAAATATCAATTTACATCAACTTGTTTTTACAAGGGATCAAAATATTGATTTAAACAAAGGATTAATCGCATGAAAAATTTAATACTTGCTTTTTTAACAACAATACTACTAACAGGATGTACCGGAATGAAAATAGAAGATTTTAACGACACAAAACCAGAGTTTATACCCCAAAATTACTTCAATGGAAAACTAAGAGCTTATGGGATTGTAAAAGATAGAAGTGGAAAAATCACTAGAAGCTTTAAAGGAACAATGATAGGTTCTTGGGATAAAGATGGAGTAGGAAAACTTGAAGAGTTTTTTGTATATAACAATGGAGAAAAACTAGAAAGAACTTGGATTTTAAAACCAACTGAAAATAAAAAATTCATAGCAACAGCAAATGATATAGTTGGACCCTCATCAATGATTGCAAACGGTAATACAGTGATGTTAGATTATGTAATGAGAATACCATACAATAACTCAACTATTGATATTAGCGTAAAAGATTGGCTTCATTTACAAGAAGATGGTGTTATAATAAATCACTCTAAAATGAAAAAATTTGGCTTTGTTGTTGGTGAGTTAGTAATTACAATCATTAAGGATTAGAAATGTCATGTAAATGTAAAGATATATTTTTCATAAGTGAAAAAAATAGCAAAATTCATTTTATCACTCAAGTAAATGAGTTAATAACAAAATCTTCAAAATTATTAGAGAAACTAGGATTAAAAACTACTAAAATACCAGGAATTGTTACTCTTGAAATAGAAAATCCCAAGCTTTTTTTTGAAGAAAATTTTGATTATTTTAAAACAAATTTTAATGATTTAGAAAAAGACGAAATAAAAATATTTATAGAAAATGTTGATAATGAACTCTCCCTTGGGACTATATTTTTTGCGAAACCAATGAATAGATATTTACATTTCATAGAAGATAGAAGCTTCTTTGATATTATTGAAAACCATAGTTTAACAGCTCACTTTCAACCAATAGTTGATATGAAAACAAATGAAATATTTGCCTACGAAGCCTTAACAAGAGGGGTTTTACCAAATGGTGAACTTATGTATCCAGATGATTTATTTTCAAAATCAGCACGAAATGATATGGATTTTACCCTTGATAGAATGTGTAGAGAAATAGCTCTAAAAACAACTGCTGTTAAAAAAATTGATGCAAAAGTTTTTATAAATTTTATTCCAACTTCTATTTATGACCCTGCATTTTGTTTGGCTTCAACAGTAAAATGGGCAAAACAACTGGATTTTGATCCTAAAAATATTGTTTTTGAAGTTGTTGAAACGCAAAAAGTAAAAGATAAAGAACATTTAAAAACTATTTTAAATTATTATATGGAAAAAGGCTTTTTAATCGCTCTTGATGATGTGGGAGAAGGATATTCTTCTTTAAATATGATAATTGATATAAAACCAGACATTATTAAAGTTGATAGAAATATAATTGAAAATATTGAAACAGATAAAATGAAACAATCAATATATAAAGCTTTACGAACAATCTGTGTTGATAATAATATTAAAATATTAGCAGAAGGAGTAGAAACGCCCTATGAATTAGAAAAGATAAAAGAGATAGGCGTTGATTATGCACAAGGATATTATTTTGCAAAACCAAGTGCCGAGATTATTAGAAAAATTGAACATTAAAAAAGAGAATATGACAAGAGATTTTATATTTTTTTGTCAATTTTAAATTTTAAAAAAGTTGCCATTCTCTTTTTTTTTCTAAAAACTATGGTGAACAGTCAATCCTACATATTTTCCATCACTTGCTGAATCTTTTACAACAGGTAATAAAATATATTTATCTGTAATAAAAGCACCTAGTGCAGAACCTACAATATGTGATGCGGCATCAAGCAACTGCCCACGAGCATTTCCATTTAAGGCATATTCTATACTTTGCTCTGCAATAATAGCAATACTACTCACTTCAAATCCAATTATTCCTCGGTCAGATTTGTACTCAGGATAATATTGATCTACAATAGCAGTTACTCCACCAGCCATTACAGCTCCACCTACAAAGTGACTTGCTTCACTACTTACACTCTCATTAGCATATAAAGATAAAATACTACAAGCACTTATTATAAATATTTTTATATTCATTTTGAACCTTCCTTCATTATTAATTTTACTATTATTCATCCTCTTGGACATATATGTCATTATAATCTTTTTTGGTATAGGAGTTGCTTATTGAAAGAAAATTGTACCAAGATAAAATAGATATTTTTTTCTGTTTTTTAGACATTATTTTTATATCCATAATAACCAATACATCTAAACAATTTTAACTATATTATTAATCCCATATTTATAAAATATTTCAAATTGTTATAACATATTGAGATATATTTAAGCTTATTTTTGTATAATTCCAACCCAAAAAAATAGTTAGGAAATGTATGAGAATAACAATAACAAATGAAGAATTTAACCATATTCAGAAAATTTTAGTTCAAAATGATATGTCGTTATATAATAGATTTAATGAAGAATTTAAGAAGTCAATTTTATCATGTACACCAAAGAAAATTAAAGCCACAAATAAAGCAAATATAGCAAAAAGAAAAAAGAGTAGAAATGCAATAACAAATGCAGTTAATCTATTAAGATTTGAAGATAAAGATATTACTGTTTATAGTGTTGCAAAAACTGCTGCAATTAGTTATAACACTGCTAAACAATACAAAGATTTTATACTCGCGCAATAAACTACAATAAATTTTTGTAATACTTATATACAAATAAACTTATACAGTTTATTTTGTATTTTCAAAATGACACAACAAACTGAAACATCAGATTTTAATTTAATATTCTCTTCAAAATAGATTTATCCATATATACAAAATGTAATATTTCAAAATGATATGACTTTTTAAACAGCAAAACTTCATAAAATAACATAAAAGACCTATTAAAAAAATGTTTTTTTTTATAAACTAAAATAAAAAGGATTAAGTTTATGAAAAATATTTTTAAACTCCTAGCTATTATTTCAACACTATTTTTATTTACAGCTTGTTCATCAAAAAATCCACCACTAAAAACTGTACAAAAAGTTGATTTAGAGAAATATCTTGGAACTTGGTATGAAATAGCAAGATATGAACACTTCTTTGAAAAAGATTGTAAAAATGTAAGTGCAAACTACTCTATGATGGACGAAGAAACCATAAAGGTAATCAATAGATGTACAAAAATTACAACTAATGAAAAAAAAGAAGCCCTTGGAAGAGCATATGCAACAGATACTACAAACAGTAAACTAAAAGTTAGTTTTTTTAGACCATTTTATGGGGATTATTGGGTTTTAATGCTGGATGAAAAATATGAATATGCAGTTGTTGGAACACCATCACGGGAATATTTATGGATTTTAGCTAGAAATTCAAAACTTGATGAAAAAATAAAAAATGAGATTTTGCAAAAACTTCCTACTTTAGGATTTGATACTTCTAAATTAATTTGGACTATTCAGGAATAAATATGTATTTTTAAAAAAAAGATAGTATTAAACTAGATTTTACAAAAAAATCAAAAAAAGAGATAAAGAATTTTGATGAAATTAAAGAAGATGATTTAAACCGTCTAATAGAGATGGCTTGGCAGGATAGAACTACCTTTGATACTATTTTTGAACTTTATGGATTAACTGAAAATCAAGTTAAAAAAAAGATGAGAACTTTACTAAAAAAAAGTAGTTTTAAGTTATGGAGAAAAAGAGTTCAAGGAAAAGCCACAAAACATAAAAAGAAATTAACTCATAAAGTAATTAGATTCCAAGGTCCTTGGTAATAAATATTTTTATTATAAATTAGGCTATAATTACCTAATGAAAAAAATTTTATTGACATTAACTGTACTCTTTTTTGCCACTTTTTTATTATTTTTTCTTTTTAAAAATAAAAAAGATTCACTTACTTTTGAAATCTATGATTCAAAAACAACCGAAATAAAAAAATTCTTTACTGATGAAGTTTCCAAAAAAAAAGGTAACACATCAACTATGACTTACCTTATAAGTAGAGATCATTCAATAAATGAAGCTCTTTTGAAAAAGGATAAAAACCTTATTGACTTTGAAGAACTAATAAAAAACATCCAACACTTTAGTGAATATAAAAATTTATGGATTCAAATTATAGATAAAGATGGTTTTAGTTTTTATAGAAGCTGGACAGATAAAGTTGGAGATAATGCTGCACTTGCAAGACTAGATATAGTTGATATGATGAAAAATCCAAGGGAAATGACAACAATTAGTACTGGAAGATTTGATATGACTTTCAAGACAATGCTTCCTGTTTATGACAAGAATAAAAACTTTATTGGAATTATTGAGATGATTTCAAAATTTAATTCAATAGCACAAGAGTTTAAAAACAAAAATATTGAACCTCTTTTTGTTTTACATGAAGATTATACAAATCGATTTATAAAACCTTTTACAGGACTTTTTATAGGTAAAAATTATGTTGCAAACCAAAATGCAAATAAAGAACTTATGAAAAAAGTAGAAAATTTTGGAATAGAAAAATTTCTAAAAATGCAAGACTATATGATTTTTAAAGATTATTTTGTAATAAAAGATGAAATAAAAGATATTCATGGTGGAGATATGGCATATTTTTTATTTTTTATAAAAAAAGATACTATTGATACTTCAACAATTAGCGAAATGGAAGTAAATTATTTATTTATAATAACTACTTTTATCATTATAATAACTCTAACAATTTTATACTTAATCAATAGAAATTATGTGAAATACTTACATAGCAAAGTTAAAATGAAAACTATCAAAATCCACAAACAAAAAGAGTATTTAAAATCTCTTTTAGAAATCTATGATAAAAATGTAATCTTTTCTAGAACTGATTTAAAGGGAGTTATTTTTCATGTAAGTGAAGCTTTTTGCAAAATTAGTGGTTATACAAAAAGAGAACTTATAGGACAAAATCACAATATTATAAGACATCCAGATATGCCAAAAGAGAGTTTTAAATATCTTTGGGATTGTTTAGAAAAAGGTGAGAAAGTTAGTTTAGAAGTAAAAAATCGTAAAAAAGATGGTAGTTATTATTGGGTTGAAGCTGAATTTGGACCTTACTTTGATTTAAATGGCAAGCATGTGGGATATAGTGCGGTAAGAAAAGATATAACAGCAAATAAAGATATTGAAGATATTCAAAGAGAAATTATTTTTACAATGGGTACTATTGGTGAAAGTAGAAGCAAAGAGACTGGAAATCATGTAAGAAGAGTTGCTGAATACTCTTATTTATTGGCAAAATTATCTGGATTAAAAGAGGAAGAGTATGAACTTCTAAAACAAGCAAGTCCTATGCACGATATTGGAAAAGTTGCTATTCCTGACTCAATTTTACATAAAACTGATAAATTAAATAAATTAGAAATAGAACTAATGAAAACCCATGCAACGAAAGGTTATGAATTACTAAAAAGTTCTGATAGACCTTTATTAAAAATGGCTGCAATCATTGCAAAAGAACACCATGAGAAATGGGATGGAACAGGTTATCCAATAGGATTAAAAGAAGAAGAGATTAGCATTTATGGAAGAATAACAGCTATTTGTGATGTTTTTGATGCATTAGAAAGTGATAGATGTTATAAAAAAGCTTGGGCTGATGAAGATATTTTTAAATATTTACAAGATGAAAAAGCAAAACATTTTGATCCAAAATTAATAGATATTCTATTTGAAAATTTGGATAAATTTCTTGTTATTAGAGAAAAATATAAGGATGTTTTCTAAAGTATAACTTTTATGGTAGTTCCAAAATTAAGTTCAGAATTAATTTCTAGTTTTCCATTATGTAAATCAACGCTATTTTTAACTATTGACAAACCTAAACCAAAGCCTTCTATATTCTTATTTCTTGATTCATCAACTCTATAAAATCTATTTGTAATTAAAGGGATTTTATCTTTTGATATACCAACTCCTTGATCTTTTATATAAAAAACTATTTTATTATTTTTATATAATCCAATATTTATTTGAGTATTAAAATTAGAATATTTAATGGCATTATCAATAAGATTTGAAAAAATTGTTTTAAATAATAAGGGATTAACTTCCATATTAACTGACTCAATTTTATCAATAATTAGATTAATATTTTTGTTTTTAAATTTAGTATCATAAAAATAAATAGTATCTAATAATAAAGAATCCAAACTACTCATTTCAAAAGTTTTTTGAATATTTTCCTTTGAATATTTTGTAAGCAAAAGTAGATTTTCTATAATATTTTCTATTTGATTTAGCTCATAATTAATTGTATTTAAACTGTTGATATAATATTCTGGTTCTCTTAATTTATTTAAAGTAATTTCAATTTCACCTTTTATCACAGTTAATGGTGTTTTTAGCTCATGGGAAACATCATTATTAAATCTATCTAAATTTGAAACTCCCTCTTGAAGCCTTAAAATCATAGTATTAAAGGAATCAATTAACTCTGAAATCTCATCATCATGCTTGTGTTTGGCAATAGTATTTGAAAAATTATTTATAGATATACTCTTTGCAGATTTTGAAATATTATTTATAGGAATTAATATCTTATCTATAACTTTATTTCCTAAAAAAAGTAGCGCCAAGAAAAGTAAAGGCTCAATTACGAGCATAATGTCAACAATATCTTCTAACTTATCATCAACATTATCTTGATATACGATTATTTTTTGATTATCATTCAATTTTAAAGAGTATATTGCCAAAATTGTTTCACCATTGTCTATTAATGAAAACGATTTTTTATTAATAAAAGAACGAATAAGGTTAAAATCAAAATTAACAGTTTTTTTAAGAACTTCATCATTTTTTAATATTGCTATATTTGATGAAATTAACTCATCTTTTTTTATAATATTATCTTTACTATTTAAAAAACCCTCTTTTACATAAATAGCTTCTTTATATAGTTTTGTTTGGAAAGAACTATAAGTGCTATTTTCAAACATATAATAAAATGAAAAACTAAATATTAGTAGAATAAATAAAGTAATACTTCCAAACCAAAATAGTATACGAGTTTTTAAACTTTTAAATTTCAATTTTATATCCTAGTCCTCTAAAACTTGTTATTAAATCTTTACCTATTTTTTTTCTTAGATTATAAATAGTAACTTGGATTACATTACTATTTGTAAACTCTTCATTGTTCCATAACTGCTCTTCAATCATTCCATTTGAAACCATTGAGTTTTTATTTTTTATTAAAAAAAGTAAAAGTTCATACTCTTTTGAACTTAAAAGAATTTCATTATCTTCTTTTTTTACTACTCTTTTATTTATATCAATATTCAAATCTTTTACTATAATTATATTTTTACCATCAGATAAACTTCTACGATAAATAGCATCAATTCTTGCTGTTAGTTCTTTGAAAGAAAAAGGCTTAGACAAATAGTCATCAGCACCACTATTTAGACCCAAAACCTTATCATCAATCTCACCTTTTGCTGTTAGCATCAAAACTGATGTTGAAATATCTTTTTCTCTTAAACTATTTAATATTTCAATTCCATTTTTATTTGGTAACATCCAATCTAAGATTATTAAGTCATAAGAATTTATAGAAGCTAAATATTCACCCTCTTCTCCATCAAAAGAGGTATCAATAGAATGTCCTTCTTCTATTAATCCTCTTTGTAAAAAAGAAACTATATTTGTATCATCTTCAATTAGTAAAATTTTCACTATATATACCTTTTCACTATTAGATTTAATCCTAACATATCTTTACAAAATAAAAGTTTTTAAATCTAAATTATTAATATTAATCTTCTTCGTTTATTACATCTACTTTACTTATAGTTAAATAAGCTACAACAATTAAAATAATAGTAAAAAATGTAATATTTATACTTTCAGCAGGAATTCCCATACCACCATCTGCTGGGGCTTGAATGAATAAATCACCTAAAGATGCTCCTATTGGTCGAGTAACAATAAATGCAATCCAAAATGCCGTAATACCATTTAATATTTTTGCATAAAATAAACCGCCAGCAATTAAGAAAATAGCTGCAAATAAGATCAAAGAATTAGAATATCCAAAATCTAAATGCTCAGATACTGTATCTCCAACACCAGTTCCTAGGGCAAATGTAATTAAAACAATTAGCCAGTAAAAAACTTCTCTTTTATTATTTGTGATTTTATGAATAGATAAAGTACCTTCAGTTTTGTACCATATAAAAAAACCTAAAGCCATAGCGATTGTAAATACGATATCTAAAGTAATAAGACTAATATTAAAATCATCAACTAAAATATCAGTTATTAAAGTTCCTTCTATACTCATCATTACTATTAAAAACCAATATGCAGGTGCAAAATATTTTTTTAATTTAAAATTCCAAAAAACAGCACCTACTGTAATAAATCCCATTAATAATGTAGTTCCAAGTAATCCTACCTTCATATCTACTGCCACAAAATCAGCTGCAGTTTCACCAACTGTTGTTGAGAGTATTTTTACTATCCAAAAAAATAGTATTAAGCCAGCAACTCTATTTAATGTCAAACTTTTTTCAATCATTTATTCTCCTTGTAATTTAATAATGAATTTTTCTTCTATTTTAAATATGAAATCATTAACTACTTGTAATTTAAACTCAAATTTATTAATTATAAAAAAAGTAATCAAAGATATAAAAATAGAACCTAAAATATCAAAAGGATAATGAATACCAACAAAAACTCTTGATAATCCACCAATTAAAGATAATATTAATAAACTCTCCCCAATTATTTTATTCTCAAGTTTTATATACAAATAAATTGCAATTGAAAACATAAAAGTTGTATGATCAGAAGGGAATGAGTTTTCGGGTAGATGATTTAAAATAGTATGACCTAATCCATCAATAAATGGTCTATTGTGAAAATATAGCAAACCTACAACTTGATTTATACCTAAAGCAAGAGCCATACTCATAAAAGTAAAAATTGCAATATTTTTCTTTTTTAAGATGAAAAAGAGATAAACTTCAACTAATATAAATAATATTGGCATATATTCAGCACATAATATTCCAAAGGAATCAATCCAATGATTAATTCCTACAAATGAATTTAATTTTAAAAATAAGTTTTGATTTATTTCTTCCATAAATATCCTTTTAATATTTCTTATATTTTAAAATCACCTCTTAAATAATGAGACACTCCACCAATTTGATTACTAAATTTAACCACATATCTATAATCACCTTTTTGCGAAAATTTTATATTTTCTAAATTACTGTTATCTACACTTTTAATATGTTTATATTCAATTGTTTTATTATCTGGTGTATACAATGTTAAATCAAGGTCACTTACAGATAATATTTTTCCTTTTTTATAAACTGAGACTAAAACTGGATTTGTAGTATTTAATTCTATTTTATTTTGTGATGAAAGAGAAACTGAATACCCACCTAATGAAGTTGATGAAATTTTGTTTAAATTGTCTTGTGCAAATAAACTTCCAACAAATAACCCTAGTCCTAATAATGTAACTTTTAACATTTTCTTTCTCCTAATTTAATTTATATAATAGAAGTTTAAAAAAGATAAATGAAATGAAAATGAAAATATTTTTAAATTCATGTAGTTATTATTACTATAGAATAAAATACTCCTTTACTCTAAACACCACAAAAAGACAAAAAACAACTACCAAAAAACCTTCCTAAGTTATATATTAATTATATAAAACAAAAAAGGATATTTCATGATAAAAGAACTTATTTTCACAGGACTTGGTGGAGCTTTGGTTTTAAAAGAAAAAATTGAAGATGAACTAAAAAAACTAGAAGAAAAAGGAAAACTTGATACTAAAGATGTAAAAAGCTTTTTAGAGTCATTGGAGCAAAAAGGTAAAGAAAGCGATGAGAAATTCAAAGCAGAGTTAAAATCAACTCTAAGAGAGATTATTGATGAACTAGGACTTGCAACTAAAGAAGATTTAGAAAAACTAAAAGAGGATTTAAAATAAAAACCTTTTTTAAAAACTTATCTTTATACTCTTTTGGAAGAGTATTTAAAGTCTTTTTATTTTTATTGACTATTTATTTGGTTATCAAGAAAAAACAGAGTTTTCTTGGAATCAAACCACTAAAGCCAAAAAAATTAAAAGATTCTATTATCACCTTGGGAGCTAGTTTTATAAAACTTGCACAAGTTCTAGCAACAAGAGCTGACTTTTTTTCAGCTGATTATTTGGATGAATTAAGAGAGCTTCACGATAAACTTCCACCAATGAATAAAGATGAATTTGAAGAGATTTTTAATATTGCATTTACAGATAAATGTTTTAAAAGTTTTGATAAAACACCAATAGCATGTGCATCTATTGGACAAGTTCATATTGGATTTTTACATGATGATACAAAAGTTGCTGTTAAGCTTCGAAGAAAAGGCATTAAAAAAAGAGTAATTGCTGATATAAAAATTATAAACTTTTTTAACTTTTTATTTAATCCCCTATTTTCACACTACACAAAAAACTCTATTGAAGCTGTAATAAAAGAGTTTTCATCAATGATTTTACAAGAAGTTAGCCTAAGTCAAGAGTTACAAAATCTTACAAAATTCTCTCAAACCTATAAAGATAGTGGAGTTAAATTTCCTCTTGCTTATCCTGCTTTGTGTTGTGATGATGCTTTAGTTATGAGTTTTGAAGAGGGATATAGATTTGATGATAAAGAGAGTATTTTAAAAGAGAATATTGATTTTAAAAAAATTATTGGAACATTGGTTGGGTTTTATACAACACAAATGTTAATAAATGGATATTTTCATGCTGACCCACATCCAGGTAATCTTTTAATCACAAAAAAAGGTGAAATTATTTTACTAGATTTTGGAATGGTAAAAACTGTTCCAAATAATTCTAGAATTGCAATTATTGAGCTAATAAAAGCAGCAAATGAGCGAGATTATGAGCTTTATATAAGTGCGAGTAAAAGATTAGGAACTATTGCTTATGAAGCACCAACAGGTGAATTAGCAGAGTTTACAAGTAAAATGTTTGATATTTTTTCAAATGATAATCTAAGTAGTGAGTCTATGCAACAACTTGCATTTGATGTATTAGAAGGCACAAGAAATATGCCTTTCAAACTTCCAAGTGATGCAATTTATATTTTAAGAGTTAGTGCAATTATTGAAGGGCTAGGAACTACTTATATTGAAAATTTTAATGGTATAAAAGACATTTTGCCAATCCTACAAGAGAATCTTCCAAAAGCTCTTGGGGCAAAAGAGAGTATTATTGAAACAATTGTTGATGAGATAAAAGATATTCCATTTATTCTAAAAGATTTAAAATCAGTAATAAAAAAAGCTAATACAAATGAACTTCAAATTGAAATATCAAATAATCAACTTGAATTTATTTCCAAAGAACTTAAAGATTTTATCAGACCAATTATTTTATCATTCGGACTAATTTTTACATCGATTTTTATGATTTTATATGATAAAGAGTTAAAGCAGATGGCTTTAGTTTTATTTATTGCAGCAATCATAAGACTACTATATAAATAAGGATTTTTATGAAAATAGCCATTATTGGAGCTGGTTTTTCTGGCTGTAATTTATATAATAATTTAAAAGAAAAATATGAAGATATTACTATTTTTGAGAAATCAAAGGGAGTTGGAGGAAGACTTAGCACTAAATATATTGAAGATAAGTTTATAGACCATGGAACTTCAAGTTTGATTCCAATAACTGATGATTTAAAAATGTTTTGTTTAGATTTGGCTAAAAATGGTATTTTAAAAGCAAAATATGATGAGTTTATACCTAAAACTGGAATAAATGAAATTTGTAAGTTTTTAATAGATGAAAAAGATTTACTTAATAATACAAAAATCACAAAAGCATTAAATAGCGCAAACAGATGGCTTTTAGAAGATGAAAATCATAATATTTACAAAGATTTTGATTTACTGTTTATCACAATTCCAGCACCTCAAATATTACAAATGAAAATAGAACTTCCAAATAATTTTAAAGAAAAACTTTCTTTTATAAAATATGACTCTATTTTTTCTTTGATTTTATATGCAAATAAAGATTTGAAACTAAATGAAAATAAACTTTACGAAAATCCAGATATTAAAGATATTATAAACAACTCAAAAAAATATCTATATAAAGATTTTAGCTCTTACGTGATTCATTCATCAAAAGAGTTTGCAAACTGTGTAAATGAGAAATCAAAGGATGAAATTTGTGAAATTTTTTTAGATAACTTTGATGATGATACAAAAGAACTTATAGAAGAATTTACAATCATTCCACATCTATGGAAATATGCCTTTGCAAAAACCTCTTTAGATATGCCCTACTTTTTAAATGAAGAAAAAAACTTGGGTATTTGTGGAGATTATTTTAACCATAACAATTTAGAAGCTTCACTTCTAAGCTCTGAATTATTAGGAAATATTGAATATAAATAATCCTTTTTATACATACTTTTTACATATATTAATGCTAGTATCAAAGTAAAAATCTTCAAGGCTAAATATGAGCGTATTCTTAACACTTTTAGGGAAAATTGTTCCTTTATATTTAAGTATTTTATTGGGAATATTTTCAACTGCTTTTTTAAATTGTGATAAAGAAAGTATTGCAAAAATACTTCTATTTATTCTTGCGCCAATTATTGTTTTTAATGCAACAATTAGTGTTAAACTTGATGCTTCAGTTGTATTCCTTCCTATTTTCTTTTTTGTATTAAGTACAATAATTGCCTTTATTTCATTAGCCATCTTTAAAAAAATCTGGAGTGATAATACTTCTAATCTGTTAGCCTTTAGTATAGCAACAGGAAACACTGGGAATATTGGAATTCCCCTTGCTATTTTATTTTTAGAACCAAAACTTGTTGATGTTTTCATTTTTACTGTTTTAGCTTCACTTTTATATCAAAATTCTGTTGGATATTATATAACTGCAAAAGGAAATTTCACAGCAATGGAGAGTCTAAGAAAAGTAATAAAACTTCCAGTTTTACACGCTTTTATTTTAGGAGTTGTTGTAAATTTATTAGGTTTTAAAATGCCTGAAATGTTTTTGGATTATACAAATTATCTAAAAGGTATTTATGCAATTTTAGGAATGATGTTACTTGGAATGGGTATGGAAAAGATAAAAAATGATGGTTCATTTGATAAATTATTTATCTCTTTAGCTCTATTTGTTAAGTTTATTGTTTGGCCTGTTTTAATTCTAATATTTATATATATTGATGATACTTTTATCCACTTTTTAAATAAAGATTTTTATATGGTAATGTTTATTTTTTCTATAGTTCCACTTGCAGGAAACACAGTTACAGTTGCTACTTTATTAAATGTAAAACCAGAAAAAATGTCACTAGCAGTCTTAGTTTCAACCCTAGTTTCACTGTTTTATATTCCACTAATGCTTTATTTATATAATCTTTAACAAAAATTATTACTCTGGAATAATTACTATTTTATAACCAAATCCATAGATATTTTCTATCTTTAAAGAAGGAAGTTTATTTCTCAATCTTGAAATTAGATTCTTTAAATTTGAAATATCTGGATTATCAAACTCCTTGTTCCAAATATTTGAAATTATCTCTTCATTTACAAAGATTTTTTCAGGAGTTTTTATTAATAACTCTATTAAAAGAAACTCTTTCATCGTGAGCTTAAATAACTTATCATTAAAATATAATTGCTTAAGCTCTTTATTCCAGATTAAATCCTTAGCTAGTTTTATATTAATCTCTTTTTCATTCGAAACTTCATTTTTTTCTTTATATATCTCTTTTGATATTTTAAATATTATTTCAATGAAATTATCATAATGCATTGGTTTTAGAATAAATCTATATATGCCTAAATTAACTAGTTCCATTAAATATTCAGATTCATTATGAGCTGATAATACAATTATTTTTTGATTTGGATTTTCTTTATATACATGTTTAATAAGTTCTATACCATTCATATTTGGCATTTGAATATCAGTGATTATCAAATCTGGATATTGACCATTTAATCTATAATAATTATGATACTCGTCTAGCGCCTCAACGCCATCAAAAGTGACTTTGACTTTAGAGAAAATTTCATTTAAAAGAAGTTCCATCTCTTTGGAAATTCCTTTATCATCTTCTACAAATAAGATAGATATATCTTTCGCATATTTTTCCAAAAAAACATAATCTATCATTGTAAATACCTCTCTTTAAATAGAAAAAACAAATATAAATTTATTTTTTACAAGCCACTTTCTTAACATCATTCAAATTCCCAAAAATACGTAAAGCATCCATTTCAACTTCTTTAGCATTTTTATTTAATGTCTCATTTGATTCTTTATTTGAATTTGCATCTACTAAATTCTGTAAATTCTCAGTGAACTTTTTATCTAAAACTT